>CANLEE010000004.1 GCA_947489585.1 uncultured Psychroserpens sp. | reverse complement strand
ACGTTAACTGACGAGTGTGATAACACGACGACATTAGTTCAAACAATTACTATTCAAGATACAACAGCTCCAACATTTACGGTTCCTGTAGATATCACCTTAGAATGTGATCAAGATGCATCTGATGTGTCTTTAACTGGAGATGTGACTGATGAAGCTGATAACTGTTCTACAGATCTTGAAGCTACATTTATTGATACTGTGACTGATGGTACTTGTGCTAACGAATCTATAATTACTAGAACTTGGACGTTAACTGACGAGTGTGATAACACGACGACATTAGTTCAAACAATTACTATTCAAGATACAACAGCTCCAACATTCACGGTTCCTGAAAGTATTACTCTAGAATGTGATGCTGATATTACTGATGTATCATTAACAGGTGATGTAACTGATGAAGCTGATAACTGTTCTACAGATCTTGAAGCCACATTTACAGATACAGTTACTGATGGTAATTGTCCAAATGCATATGTGATTTCTAGAACATGGACTCTAACTGATGAATGTGACAATACGACGACATTAGTTCAAACAATTACAATTGACGATACTATAACTCCAACTTTCACAGTGCCAGAAGATATCACTATAGAATGTAATGAAGATGCTACTGATTTGAGTTTAACAGGTGACGTAACTGATGAAGCTGACAACTGTTCTACAGGTTTAGAGGCAACATTTGAAGATGAAATTGCTGATGGTAATTGTGCAAACGAATCTATAATTACAAGAGTATGGACAGTAACTGATGATTGTGGTAATGCTACGGCATTAGTGCAAACAATTACAATTCAAGATAATACAGCACCAACATTTACGGTTCCAGATAGTATTACTATAGAATGTGATCAAGACGCTACTGATTTAACATTAACTGGAGATGTAACTGACGAAGCTGATAACTGTTCTACAGATCTTGAAGCTACATTTATTGACGCAGTTGCTGAAGGTGATTGTCCAAATGAATCTATAATAACTAGAACTTGGACATTAACTGACGAATGCAATAATACAACAACATTAGAACAAACGATTAATATAGTAGACACTACTGCTCCAACTTTAGTTGGTGAATTAGAAGAAGTTATTGATATAATTTGTAGTGAAATTCCTGAAGTACCAGAACTTGTATTTGAAGATGCATGTTCTACTAATATGACTGTTGAATTTAATGAAACTTCAACTTCTGATGGAACAGAAATGGATTATACAATCATTAGAGATTGGTTTGTTAGTGATGAATGTGGTAACGAAGCTGTATTTACACAAACAATCAACGTCACTGTGCAAAGCGATATTCCAACTACTGATGCTACACTTTGTATTGGTGAAGATGTTGACTTTGACTTATTTGATTTGCTCTTAGGTGATTATGATGTAGATGGTGTGTGGACAGTAACTTCTGGTACTGCTACATTGGACGGAAGTATTTTTAATCCGTCAGACTTATTAGATTTTAATGGTGATTTTACACCAGATCAATTAGGTGAATATGAATTCACTTATACATATGAAGGCGAATGTCCTGGAATGGTAACTGTAACAATTACGCTAGACGATGCATGTATTGTATTCCCTTGTGGTGAAGATGATGTGATTATCTCTAAAGCAGTTACAGCAAACTTTGATGGTATCAATGAGTTCTTTACAATTACCGGTGTCGAAGATTGTGATTTCGTATATGAGTTACAAATCTTTAACCGTTGGGGTGCAAAAATATATGACAACCCTAATTACCAAAATGACTGGAACGGTACATCATCTAGTGCTTCAATAGGAAATTCAGACTTTGTACCAACAGGAACATATTATTACGTACTAAATTTAAAGAATAGTGGACTAAAACCTATTACAGGACCAATCTACGTTTCAACAAAATAAATCTTAACCTATATGAAATTAGTCAAGTTTAACATAATAGCATTTATACTATTCAGTAGCTGGATGGGTGTTGCACAGCAACTTCCACAGTTTACTCAGTATATGTACAATACGATTTCTATAAATCCAGCCTATGCAGGAAGTAGAGAAACATTGAGTGTTGTAGGTTTACACAGAAGTCAATGGGTTGGTCTCGAAGGAGGTCCACAAACACAAACGCTTTCTGTTCATGCACCAATGAGAAATGAAAGAGTTGGTTTAGGTGTATCGTTTATAAACGATGAACTTGGATACCAAAATTTCTCATATCTCTATGGCGATTTTTCATATACAATTCCTACTGGAGATAACAGTAAACTTGCCTTCGGAATAAAAGCCGGATTTACGAGTTATAGTTTAGATTCCGATTTTCAACAGTCACAAGCTAATGATCCTGTAATCTTCGGATTTGAAGATCGATGGAAACCAAATATTGGTACAGGAGTATACTGGCATAGTCAAAAATGGTATTTAGGACTTTCTGCTCCAAGAATATTAAATACAGATTATACTGGCGATGCAGAATTTCAAGCACTAGAAAGAATTAGCTATTATTTTACTGGTGGCTATGTATTTGAATTAAGTGAAAACACAAAATTAAAACCTGCAATGCTTTTAAAAGCTACAAATGGTGCACCTTTATCATTTGACTTAACTGCTAACTTTTTATTTTATGAAAAGTTTTGGGTTGGAGCTGGTTATAGAATTAATGAACGTGCCGCTGCTATTGGTGGTCTTGCAGATTTTCAAGTATCTAAACAATTGAGAATTGGATATGCTTACGAATATCCAATTTCAGATTTAAGACCCTATACAAGTGGTACTCACGAAGTATTATTAATGTTTGAAATATTTAAGAGCAAACGTATTAAATCACCTAGATACTTCTAAAAAACAAGTCAATGATGAAATCAAAGTTTTTAATATTAATATTTGTGCTTAGTAGCACAATTATGATAGCCCAAGAGAAGCTTGCTGATAAGTTTTTTAGCAATTATGGGTACGCAAAAGCCACAGAACTTTATGAAGAAGTTCTTAAAAAAGGAGACACAAGCCTACATGTATTAACACGTTTAGGAGATTGTTATTATAACAATTCTAAATCTGAAAAAGCAGCGTATTGGTATGGTATAGCCTTAGACAAATACGGTGACGATAAAGATTTGAATCCAGAGTATATCTATAAACATATCCAATCTTTACGTAGTTTGGGGCAATATGAAGAGGCAGATTCTTGGATGAAAAAATTCATGGAAATTCAGAATAACGATACACGTACTAAAGGTTACAACCCAGAAAATATTGCAAAGTATAATGAATTAGCAAGTACTGAAAAAAACAAAATTGTAAAACTTCAAAATTTACCCTTCAATACTAAATATTCAGATTTTGGATCATTCATCTATGATGGTCAATTATATTTTGCTTCAGCAAGAAATACTGATGAAAAGAAATTATACAGCTGGAACCAAGAACCATTCTTAGACATTTATCAAGTAAACGTTGATAAGGATGTTGACACTGTAACTTATGGTACTCCAGATTTCATTACTGCTGAAAAAGTAAATTCAGATTTTCATGAAGCATCTGTAGCGATTACCAATGATGGCACCACTATGTATTTCACTAGAGATAATGTGAGTAAGAGCAATAAAAAAGTGAAGTACGATAAAAAAGGAACCACTCATCTTAAATTATACAAAGCCACCTCTGTTGGAGAACAATGGACTAACATAGTCGAATTACCATTTAATGATGAGGTATTTTCAACAGGTCACCCAACATTGAGTCCAGATAATTCACAATTGTATTTTGTATCAGATCGTGAAGGTGGTCTTGGTAATACTGATATTTATGTTGTAGATATTCAAGGCGGAAATAATTATTCTGAACCTAGAAATTTAGGAGAAAAGATAAATACTGAAGGTCGTGAGATGTTTCCCTTTATAGCTAAGGATAGTACTTTCTATTTCTCTTCAGATGGCCATTTAAACTTAGGGCTATTAGATATTTTTAAATCTAATATCTTAAAAGATGAAACAGCAGAGCCAGAAAACCTAGGAGCTCCTTATAACAGTGGTTATGATGATTTTGCATATTTCAAAAATGCTTCAGAAGCGGAAAACGAACATACAGGTTACTTCTCCTCTAACAGACCTGACGGTCAAGGTGGAGATGACATCTATCATTTTGACGCATCAATATGCATTCAAATGATAAAAGGAATTTCTAGAGATTTAAATACAAATGATATTTTAACTGGTGTTACAGTAAAACTTATTAATGAAGTTGGTAAAGTTATAGCCGAAGTTGAAACCGATGCAAATGGTAGTTATGAATTTACAGCAGACTGTAACTCAACATATACCGTAATTGGTAGTAAAGAAGATTTTAAAGACGATCAAAAGAAAGTCACTACAGATAACGAGCATGAAAAAGTAACTGAAGCCGATTTATATCTAGAGCCATTAATTAGTGATAGTCAGATTGTCATCAACCCAATTTTCTTTGATTTTGACAAATCAAATATTAGAACTGATGCACAATATGAGTTAGAAAATATTGTTGATGTGATGCGAGCTCATCCAACTATGGTAATAAAAATTGAATCGCATACAGATAGTCGTGGTCGTGATAAATACAATGAAAAATTATCAGATAGAAGAGCAAAATCTACTATGGAATATATTATCTCCAGAGGCATCGCTTCTGAGCGTATTGAAAGTGCAATTGGTTATGGAGAGTCACAATTATTAAACAAATGTTCTAATGGTGTAAAATGTACCGAAGAAGAACATCAATTAAACAGACGCTCTTATTTCTATATTTTAAAAGAATAAAATTATTACCCTCTATACTAAACTTGAAAAAGCAGACTTAAATATGAGTCTGCTTTTTTATTTGCTTTTTCTATATAATACTAGGTATTATAGTCTTTATTATTTGTGTCATCAAGACTAACTACATTTCAGTATCATCATAACCTCTGTAGAGGTTTGATAACCATTTTTTTCTTTCCGAAAGAATACACTTTTATGAAATTCCTTTATCCTCAAATCTTAATAAATCAAAGTATCTAAAGTTAGTTCAAGTTCCTGATTTACTTCTTCTTTAGGCTTGTATATTAAAGATATTTCTATTCTCTGAAAACCTATTGCTATAAAAATTAAATCATTAAGCTTCCTTCTTTTTTAAATAGGTCTTTCAATATATAATTTATCGAGATATTTACTTTTATTATTTAATTGAGAAAAGAGCAACGGGTTTGAAAGAAATAGCAGAACAAAAGGTAAATCTTATCAAGCTAGCTTGACTAAAATATAAAAAAACCACAATTGAATAATTACAATTGTGGTTTAAAAATAACGATTTGCTATTAATCAATTTTTAAGTCATTATCGTTTTATAAAAATATTTGTAAAGTACCAACGTCCTTCCTCATTCTGCTCGGCAGAGATATCAAAATCGGTGTAATCGCCTTCAATATTTTCTCTGTGACCTTCACTATCCAACCAAGCATTTACAACAGATTGTGCTGAGCTAAATGCATATGCCACATTCTCCGATACTTTTATTGCATCTGCATTATCGATTAAACTGTTCTTACGTTGGAAAAAATTATCATGTCCAACATTATTTGATTCAACCATATAATCTGTATGCGTATAAGCTACAGCTTTAATAGTATTATGATTATTTAGTGGTTGAAGTCCAGTATTAATTCTATGAGCATTAATAAGCTCAAGTATTTCTATTTCTATAAGTTTTGCAGCTGGAGGGACAGGTAAAGACATACTATCTATCGTCTCTTCAGGAAAGTCTTCAGTAGAACACGAAAACGTTAACAAAGCAACTAATACCATTAAAGGTAAAAATTTAGTAGGTTTCATAAGTAGGTATTTTACAGTTAAATAATTTAGACTTGGGGTCTTAAAAAATTATTTCATTAATAAAATTGATTATCTAAACTTGGGGGTATTTAAATAATCGCTTATTTCTTCCGACAATATACAGATTTATACGATTTTTAACGTTTATGTGTATTATATTTCGTTGAAATGCAATTTTAATAAAGATATTTCTTACATTTTGTGCATTTCATCGATGTTTTGAAGTCATTGTTATGGAGATAATCGGTTTAATATCCAATTATAGTCGTCGTCCAATTGATAACGTAAACGATCGTGTAATCTATTTGGGCGACCTTGCCAAAATTCAATTTCGACAGGTTTGACAATAAAACCACCCCAAAATTCAGGTCTTGGAATTTCTTTACCTTCAAATTCTTTTTCTAATGATTTGAGTCGTTTCTCTAAAATAGCTCTATTATCTATAGTCTCACTTTGATGAGATACTAAAGCTCCTAATTGGCTACCTCTTGGTCTAGATTCAAAATAACCATCACTTAAGTTTTCTGCAATTTTTTCGGCTTTACCCTTTATAATAATTTGACGTTCAGCTGCAGGCCAAAAAAAGGAAATACATACATTAGGATTATTGAGAATAGCTTTACCTTTTTCACTGTCATAATTGGTATAAAAAATAAAGCCCTCATAAGTAAACTTTTTTAAGAGTACTACCCTACTTTTTGGAAAGCCATCCAAGCCTAAAGTACTTAATGTCATTGCATTGGTTTCGCCTATATCAAAATTTTCATCAACTTCATGAAACCATTTTTGAAACACTTCCATAGGGTTGTCACTTACATTGTTTTCAAGTAATTCTTGTTTTTCATATGACTTCCTGTAATTGCCTAAGTCTGTATTCATTAGATTTTTTTATAAGATTTTATAGCGCTTTTTTTTTCTAGCTTCAATTATTTCATATAAATTTAAGGAATAATCCCTTTTAATGACATTTGAAAACAGTAAATATTCTAAACTTTTAGATTATAAAAAAATAGAGTTTCCTTTCGGAAACGTATATATCGTCGACCACTTTGTCATTTCCGAATTGAATGAAGGCATTCATGTAGATTTTGCTATGGTGAGTGAATTGATAGGGAAATTTTCAGAAGACATAAGCAACGACATCAGAATTGGATATATTGCAAATCGCATAAATTCATACTCTTTTGAGCCTCAATTATGGATAGATTTCAATAATGATTATGACTTCTTGATTGCGTCTGCTGTTGTGTCTTACAACGATTTTAGTTATCTTAATTCCTCATTAGAAAAACATTTTTTTAAGAAAAGTCTCAAGAGATGTCATAGCTTAGACGAGGCTATTGAATGGATGTCATCTCTAGATGAGTTCAAAAAAGAAATTAATTCAAAATAGGTCGTATATGAGGTTTAGCTGTGATATTAAGATAAACGCTCCTTTAAATCATGTTGTAGACGTTTTTAAAAACCCTGATAATCTAAAACATTATCAAGATGGGTTTATTTCTAAAGAACTCATTTCTGGAGAAGAAGGCAATGTAGGAGCAGTTTCAAAAATGGTTTATAAAAAATTAGAATTGAAAGAAACCATAATAACCAACAATCTTCCCCATGAATTTAATGCGCTTTACGAACATAAGCATATGACCAATACGATGAAAGTCATGTTTAAAGCACTTTCTGAAAATGAAACCCAATATGTTTCTGAAATTGAATACACAAAATTTAACGGTCTCTTTATAAAACTAATTGCTAAACTGTTTCCTAGTATGTTTAAAAAACAAGTGTATAAGTGGATGACCCAATTTAAAATCTATACAGAATCCTTATAATTATTTAGAACTCAAATGTTTTTCCATCTTTAGCTAATTCTACATTAGAAAAAATAGTTTCTGCTTCAGTTTTGAATTCATTAAGATCATCATATCTTGTTGAATAATGTCCTAGAATTAACTGACCAACGTTAGCCTTCTTTGCTATGGTCGCGGCTTGCTTTGCTGTAGAATGCTTTGTAGGTTTTGCCAATGCCTCATTTTTTTCTATAAATGTCGACTCATGATACAATACATCAACGTCTTTTATAATAGGTACAATAGCTTCATTATAAGCCGTATCGCTACAAAAGGCGTAGCTTTTTGGTGGTTTAGGATCTAAAGTAACTGATTCATTTTTAACTAGAGTTCCATTATTATCTGGCACATCAGCACCTTGCTTTAACTTTCTGAAATAAGCGACATCAACATCGGCATTAAGCACAGCATTCATATCTAATTTACGGTCTCCTAGTTTTTCCTTAAATAGAAATCCGTTGGTATAAATACGATGATCTAATGGAATTGTATATACTTCGACTTTATCATCTTCATAAATTAACTCTGAAACATCTGACGACAATTCATGAAAAATCAATTGATAATTGGTCCATGAATCTGATAATTTCATTTGAAGAGTAATCACTTCTTTTAATCCTTTAGGCGCATAAATGTGCAGATCGGTTTCTCTTGTTAACAATCTAAAAGTTGAAATTAGTCCAGCTAAACCAAAACAATGATCTCCATGCAAATGTGAAATGAAAATGTGCTTTATTCGGCTAAATTTCACTTTATTTCTTCGTAATTCCACCTGTGTACCTTCACCACAATCAATTAAAAAATGATGGTTTTTAATCTCAAGAACTTGAGCTGTTGGATTGGTATGAATTTGTGGTGTAGCGCTGTAACAGCCTAAAATTGTGAGCTTCATATTTTAAAAGCCTAAATCACGTTCTATTTCCTCCATTTCAATAATATCATAAGCCTCTTGTAATGTAGGCACAACTACAATTTCGTCTGGAGTTTCATTAAGGTTAGCTTTATTTGTTACAATAACAAAAGAATGTTTTGATCCTCGATGGGTATTAGACAATTGCAAAAATTCAACAATGTCTTGTAGTGTAACTTTATTAAGTGTTGTAAGGTTGACTATAATATTATCATTTTTAAAGCGCTCATATAAAATTCCAATTTTCTTAACAAGTTCAATAATTGAAGCTTTCTCTTGGGTAATGATGCTCGTATTTCCGCGTTTATCAAAAATCATAATCTTAGTGTTTTATTTTTGAAGCTAATAAATAAATCACAGCCATTCTAATCGCAACACCATTTTGCACTTGGTCTAAAATAATAGCTTGATCAGAATCTGCAACATCACTAGTTATTTCAACGCCACGATTTATTGGCCCTGGATGCATGATAATGATTTCCTTATCTAAGGAATTCAATAGTAATTTATTAACTCCATATTGTTGTGTATACTCTCTGGTTGTAGGGAAATAACTAATATCCATACGTTCATTTTGAACACGTAGCATATTAGCCACATCACACCAATTTAGGGCTTTACGCAAATCGGTTTCAACTTTTACACCCAAATCTTTTATATATTTTGGAAGCAACGTTTTAGGGCCACAAACCATAACATTTGCACCTTGTAACTGCAGCGCATAGATATTAGACAAGGCAACTCGACTATGCAAAATATCGCCAACAATCACTACATTTTTCCCCTTAACATCACCAAGTCGCTCTCGTATTGAATAACTATCTAATAAAGCTTGTGTTGGATGCTCATGTGCTCCGTCTCCAGCATTAATTATACTTGCATCCACATGTTGTGATAAAAACACACCAGCTCCTGGATTAGGATGACGCATCACAACCATATCTACTTTCATAGATAAAATATTATTGACTGTATCAATTAAGGTCTCTCCTTTTTTTACTGAAGATTGAGATGCCGAAAAATTAATAACATCTGCAGAAAGCCGCTTTTCAGCTAACTCAAAAGATAGTTTTGTGCGTGTAGAGTTTTCGAAAAATAAGTTAGCAATAGTAATGTCTCTAAGCGATGGTACTTTTTTGATTGGTCTATTAATTACCTCTTTGAAATGATCTGCTGTTTCAAAAATCAATTGAATATCTTTTTTGGTTAGATATTTAATTCCTAATAAGTGATTGACACTTAATTCGCTCATAATAATTAACTATTTTATCAAATATACCGAATCTTCGCCTTCGTTTTCTGCCCAATTGACTTTTACCTTTTCTTCATTTATAGCATCAACTTGTCGCCCTCTATAATTGGGCTGAATTGGTAAATGCCTACTAAATCGTCTATCAATAAGCGTTAGCAGTTCTATTTCATTTGGTCTTCCAAAAGACTGTATCGCTGTTAATGCTGCTCTTATGCTTCTCCCTGTATATAAGACATCATCGATAAAAACAATGTTTTTATTTTCTACTATAAAATTGATATCTGTTGTATTCGCTTCTAGTATCTTCTCTCCTCTTCTAAAATCGTCTCTAAAAAAAGTAATATCTAAATGCCCTAATTCAATATTTTTAATCTTGTAGTCACTTTTAAGCATAGATGCTAGTCTATTAGCAAGATATTTACCTCTAGGCTGTAATCCAATTAAAACAGTATTAGAAAAGTCGTTGTGATTTTCAATAAGTTGACAAGCCAATCGATGAAGAATGATGTTTACCTCTTTAGCATTAAGTAACACTTTTTGACTCATATGGGTTCCAAACGTATTTGGTTGACAAAGTTAATGGAAAAATTTAGAAGTTGAAACATATATCGTATAAACAAAAAAGCCTTTCTGAAATGAGAGGCTTTAATATTAAAAAAATTAAGTGTTTTAATTTGAAAATGAATTTAAAATAAAAAAAGTCTAATACATATTACATTCATAGGGATTCTAAAATAATCATTATTTCTTAATGACTATTTTGTTGTGAATTGTATCACTTCCTGCAAAAGTAATTTTAAAAACGTAGGCACCTTCTGCCATATTACTTATGTTTATAGAAGTGCTCTTATTTGAAGAAATCGTTTTCACTAATCTTCCATCTAATGAATAAATACTTATGGATTCTAAAGATTTATTACTGGTATTTGAAATTGTCAGTAACCCGTTAGATGGATTAGGAAATATATTTATAATATTGTTGTCAATGTCAAATTCAGATACATTTAATAGGTCACCACAATTTGCAATGAGTGCTTGCATAGCATTATTAACGTTAAGTCTACCTCCTGTAGTTGTAATTCCATTCAAAGAGGCATTTGGATCTACATTATTAAGTATTAAATCTCTTACAATTCTAGCTGCACTTGCTGGGTTTGAATCTGCAAGGTCAGCTAATTCTTGACAAGGTGCAGAATATAATAAAGCGATTGTCCCTGTAACATGTGGTGTAGCTCCTGATGTTCCTCCAAAACCTCCATAGTTACTGTTAAAACTCGTTGTATATGCACCTTCACCTGGAGCCCCAAGATCAATTGTTTCCAAACCATAACCAGCCGCATTTACTTTAAGGTCATTGATGTTTGTATTAGTTACAGAAATTAAGTATTCACTGGGACACGCTGTAGGTAAATCTCCAATAAAATCGACATTTTGGTTACTATTTATTGTTGCGCCACAACTTAAAATTCCATGTTCCCCTAAAGTATCATACAATGCGCACCATAAAGGTGCGTTGTCAGGATTACCAAAATCCACTCCCCAAGAGGCGTTAGTAGATACAATAAATGCACCTTCAGCTCCATTGGTTTGATTGTATAAAATTCTAGCATCTAAAGCATAACTATAGGCTTCAATTACTTTTGCTTCATTCGTGTCAAAGTTGTTTTTTATAATCATCACCTTAACATCCCAATTAACTCCAGCAACGCCAATACCATTATTTCCTTTTGCACCAATAATTCCAGCCACAGGAGTGCCGTGACCACCTCCAAAGATATCATCATCGTTAGTGACAGTGCTCCAACCTAAATAATCATCTGTATAATTATTTTGATCATCATCTATTCCATTGTTGGGAATCTCTGCGTCGTTAATCCATATATTATCTTCAAAGTCTTCATGATTAGTGTCATGTCCGTCGTCCAAAACTGCAGCCACAATTATATTTCCATTTAGTGTCGTTCCTCCAGTAGTGATATCCCAAGCTTCATCTGCATCAATATCACCGTCACTTGCCTGAACATATTGCCATTGTTGCGCAAAGAAAGAGTCATCAGGTATTGTTGCTCTTGTTGTCACCTTGTGGTTTTTTTGAGCAACTAATACTTCCCTACTTTGATAAAAAGCAGTAATAGCATCTTCAACTGTAATGGAGGAAGGAGCCAAACGCATCAGCCAAATATTCAAAGTTTTTGAAACTAATTTTGAATCGACAATAGGTATATTATTCAATTCATCTATAACACGTGGACCATCAACTCCATCTACTAGTTGAACCAATACTTCATTAGGAACAAAAGCAGCTTCTTGAGAATGTGTATAACATGAAATTAATAATAAGGCAACTAGTAATATCTTTTTCATAGCTTTGTTTTTTAGTTCTCTGTTTTATTATGTTCGTTTCCCCAAAATACACATTTTTAGAGACTTGTAACATGAAATCAATGTTTAATAGTTCCTATATAATACAATCTTATTTAATTGTTAGATAAAATGAGACAAAAAAAGCCTCTCATTTCTGAGAGGCTTTTCAATATTTAAACTATCAAGAAATTATTTCTTCCCGTCTAATTTATCTTTAAGCGCTTGTAAAGCTTCATTAGCATCACCTAAAGTTGGTTTTGCTTCTGCTGCTTGAGCTTCTTGCTTCTTAACAGCTGCTTTTACATTTGCCATTTCTTCTTCTTTGAAGATTGCAGTATGTGAAGCAACTACACGTTTAAACTCTTTGTTAAATTCAATGATTTTAAACTCAGCAGATTCACCTTTTTTAAGCTTGCTTCCGTCTTCTTTTTCTAAGTGACGTGATGGTACAAATGCAACGATATCTTCATTAAAGTTGATTGTAGCGCCTTTGTCAACGATTTCTCCAATTTCAGCAGTATGTGTCGTTCCTAAAGCAAAGTCAGTTACATACTTATCCCAAGGGTTATCAGTTGTTTGTTTGTGACCTAAAGATAATTTACGTCCTTCAACATCTAATTCTAATACTACAACTTCTAATGTATCTCCTACGTTAGTAAACTCACTAGGATGCTTAATTTTCTTAGTCCAAGATAAATCTGAGATGTAAATTAGCCCATCGATACCTTCTTCTAATTCAACAAAAACACCAAAGTTTGTAAAGTTACGTACAATACCTGAATGCTTAGAACCTACAGGATACTTGGTTGTAATATCTGTCCATGGATCTGGAGTTAATTGCTTAATACCAAGAGACATCTTACGATCTTCTCTATCAAGCGTTAAGATAACTGCTTCGATTTGATCTCCAACAGATACGAAATCCTGAGCAGAACGTAAATGTGTTGACCAAGACATTTCACTTACGTGAACCAATCCTTCTACACCTTCTTCTACTTCTACGAAAGCACCGTAATCAGCAATAACAACAACTTTTCCTTTAACTTTATCACCAACTTTTACAGTTTCACCTAAAGCTTCCCAAGGATGCTTGCTTAATTGCTTAAGACCTAATTGGATTCTAGACTTATCTTCATCAAAGTCTAAGATTACCACGTTTAATTTTTGATCTAATTCTACGATTTCATTTGGATGGTTAATTCTTGACCAAGATAAATCTGTGATATGAACTAATCCGTCAACGCCACCAAGGTCAATAAACACACCGTAAGATGTAATGTTCTTAACGATACCTTCTAATACTTGACCTTTTTCTAATTGACCAATGATTTCTTTTTTCTGTTCCTCGATATCAGCTTCAATAAGTGCTTTATGAGAAACTACAATGTTTTTAAATTCGTGGTTGATTTTCACAACTTTAAATTCCATTGTTTTATTTACATACTGATCGTAATCTCTAATAGGTTTCACATCAATTTGAGAACCTGGTAAGAATGCTTCAATACCAAATACGTCAACGATCATACCACCTTTAGTTCTGCATTTTACAAAACCATTTACGATTTCACCAGTGTCATGTGCATTGTTTACACGATCCCATGCTTTGATTACACGAGCTTTTCTGTGAGATAATACCAATTGACCAGTTGCATCTTCACGAACATCAATTAATACTTCTACTTTGTCTCCAACTTTTAAATCTGGATTGTAACGGAACTCATTAAGAGAGATTACACCTTCAGATTTTGCATTAATGTCAATAATAACATCACGATCTGATAAATGGATAACAGTACCTTCAACAACTTCATCATCTAAGGTGTCAACGAAATTTTCAGATACTAATTTTTCAAATTCTTCTAATTGTTTTTCATCAACAGGATCAATTCCTTCTTCGTAATTGTGCCAATTGAAATCTTTTAAGAATTTTTCTGGGTTTGCTTGAGCCTCAGAAGTTTGAGGAGCCTCAACTGTAGTAGCTTCAGTAGTTTCTACTTCGGCTTGTTTTGTTTCTTTTTCAGACATGTGCTGAATTAAAATTTGTATTCTGTATGCTTTGAAAGATTTAAGCGATAACACACAGAAGCGTTATTGTTTGTTTTGATTATTCCTTATTGTCTTTCATAGTTCGCCAAAAAGGAGTGCAAAAATACATTTTATTTTTTGTTTTTCAAAACATTAATACATTAAGTAGCAAATACTTTACGAGCCGTAAATAAATTAACCTAAATGTAACGTTATGAGCTTTTTAAAGTCCTTATAAAAACATCGATTCACATGAAACCATTATCAATTTCAATTATCAGCCTTTTGCTCCTCTTTTCTTGTCAAAAAGACATTAAGCCTAACACCAAAGTTATTGTACTTGGAACCGTCCATTTTCCAACGAAACAAGTCAACGCAGATTCAATATATAACATCCTAAAAGCAGTACAACCTGATCTCATAGTAATGGAAGCAGATTCGTCTGTCTTTAATTCAGATTTTACATTCAAAAAAACCTATGATGAGAATGAATATAATGCCATATTAAAATATATAAAGGATGAACCAACGGTAATGATTCGTCCAATGGGTTTTGAAGGAAGAAATGCCTACAGAGAAAAGATTGGAATATACTCGGAAGCTGGCTTTATATATAATGCAATGTATGATTTGTTTGATGATGGAAAACTTTCAGAAGAACATGAACTCATTCTAAATCGTTTCGATGAATTATGGGAAGAATTAGAACGTTACAAAGATACTAATCTAGTTAGTATTAACCAACCTAAGGTAGACAGGCTTATAGACTCTGTTAATAGCTATCAATATATAAAAGCTAAGGAAATTGTAGATTCTAGAGATGAGTTTTATTATAAAATATTGGGTGCGGACAAAGATAGTGTTACATTGAAATCATATTTTAAAAAATGGGTGAATTTTGAAGGTACTCAAAGAAACGATGCTTTAGCAACTAATCTCATTAAAATTATTGAAGCACATCCAAACAAAACAATTATTGCACTTACAGGGTTTAAACATCGCTCCTACATCATTACTAAATTAAAAAAGAAACAAAAGACCTTAAGCATTGATTTAAAGGAGTTTCATGATTTATAGAATGTTAAAATAATTATCAACAATACTGCTCGTTTCTATTTTTTTGGCACATAATTTGGTATATTTACAATAGTATTAACACTAAATTAAAAACACATATTATTATGGTTAGAGCAAAATACCAAAGCGTATTAGACCTAGGACAAAAATTAAACATCGAAAATGGTGATGTACAAGAAGAAAATGGCGTATTAAAAGTGACTGGAACAGCAAAAACACAATACGAAAAAGATTTACTTTGGGATAGCATTAAAGCTGCAGGTGGCGAAAATCCATCAGATATTGTTGCAGACATTAAAGTTTCTGACACTTCAGTATATGCTAGACATACTGTGCAAAGTGGAGAAACTTTAGGTGGAATTGCTAAACATTATTTAGGAGATGCAATGAAATATAAAGACATTTTCGCTGCAAACTCAGATATTCTTAAAAATCCGGATTTAATTTATCCAGATCAAGAATTAATTATACCAAACTTATAAGATTGGTATAGAATTATAAAAAGCGACCTAGTGTCGCTTTTTTTTATGCAATGCTTTTATTTTTTCTTCTGAAAGATTTAAAATAAATTCAAATTGCTCCTCTAATGTCATATTAGAATTATCGACCTTAATCGCATCTTCTGCCATTGTTAACGGCGAATCTTCTCTTGTAGAATCAATATGATCACGTGTTTGTACATTTTTTAAAACGTCTTCATAAGATACATCATCTCCTCTTTCCAATAATTCATCGTAACGTCGTTGTGCTCTCTTTTCTGCAGAAGCGGTCATAAATAATTTCAATTCAGCTTCTGGAAAAACGACGGTGCCAATATCACGACCATCCATAACAACACCTTTATCTTTTCCGAAGTTTTTCTGTTGCATCACTAACTGTTCTCTCACTTCAGAAACTGTAGCGACTTGACTCACAAATTGAGAAACATCTAAGGTTCTGATGTCTTTTTCAACGTTTTCGCCATTGAGATAAACTTCAGCAAAACCTAAACTCTCATTAAAAATAAAACTAACATGGATGTTTTCTAATTGTGAAATAAGGCCTTCAACATCAAAACAATCTGCTTCTATAAAACCATTTTGCATGGTGTATAAAGTAACAGCACGATACATCGCACCAGAATCAACATAGACATAGCCTAATGCTCTTGCAAGACGCTTAGCTACAGTACTTTTTCCTGTAGATGAAAACCCGTCGATCGCTATGGTAATTTTTTGCATGAATTAAGTTTATGAAGCAAAATTAGTGATTGTTTTTAACAAGTTCGTATACCTTGCCCTTCAATTGATAGATATCATTATCATTCTAACCACCATTATGCAAAGAAATGTTTCCGTATTGATCTCTAACATAAGCATATAAAAAGCCTTTGCTTTCATGGTCTAAAATATCTTCAACAATGATTATGACATCTTCACTAGCTGGAAGTCCACAATAAATGTCTGTAGAAAAGTAAATTGTAAAGTTTTCTAAATCAGAAAACCCACTGATTAATCCATTCTCTTCAATTGTAAATGCCTCTGAAAGCACTTTACCTGTATGATCTTTCAAAGTATATTGGCCAACTAAAGTCTTACTTCTCGTATAGGTATATAATGGATTAGGGTATTGATAATCTTGACTAAATGAAGATTTGAATCTTACATAATTGATAGTTGTTTCCTTATGGTTAGCATTTTTAGGCTTATAGATGCTAATCATTTCTTTAGTAGAATCCCAAGCGATATACGAAACCCATTCATAATTAAAATAATGTATTGCCGTAGTCTTATAATAACCTAAAGAATCTTTAGCTTTTAAGTTTATTTTGAAGTTATCTTGTTCTCTAATGGTATATGTACCTTTTAGAATATACTCTGAAACTTCTGGATGCAGTAAGTGGTCATGCAATACTGAATACCCGATGCTTAAAATACCCTCTTTTATATCTGAAGTATTTATTCGCAATGCTACTGGGTCATTAAAACCAAATGCTTTCTTACTTTTTAAAGCACTGTTTGTTTTTTCAAAAGCATTATAATAATCCTCTGCTATCCAAATGCCATTTAGTTGTTCTAGGTTGTTGTTGTTTTGAGCTGAAACATTAGCACCAAAAACAATTAGAAATAAAATTTGAATTCTATACACTTATTTTCTCAAATCAATTTGCAGTCCAAAGAAATTCGCGTTAGACGCGCCACTGTATCTAGCATGTGTATAACTAAATCTCATTTTATTGAGTTTTATACCCAACCCAAAAGACAGTCCTGAAAAGTTTCGTTGGTCTAAGATTCGCAATTCTTCAGCTCTTCTAAAGTTGTATCCCATTCTAATACTAAAACCACGCTCAGGAAATAATTCTGCACCAATAATTGTATGTCGTAACAGTTCATTAAAAAAGCTAACTTCTTCTTGAGTTTGATTACCATCTAAATCGGTAGTAGCACGTGCAGGGTTTGAAAATCCAATTGGCCAAGCTTGTAAGTTTTCAAAAGTTAAGTGCCAACGCAATGGCATATTTTCTAAAGTTTGAGACAGTCCTAAATTCACTTCTAATGGCAGTTTTTCACTTAAACCAGCATAAGTTGTGATTTGTGTTCCTAAGTTTCTAACGGTTAATGCAGCATGGAAATCTAGCTTCTCATTGATATACATAGCTCCAAAATCGGCAGCAACACCAATAGAATTATATTGTTCTAATTTAGATGTAATGAGTTTTAGGTTGGCGCCTATGTAAAAATCGGAAAACGGAATTTGATAGGCATACCCAGCAGATAGAGCAGCTTCATTACCTGTAAATGTTCCAGTAGAAACGCCATTAAGATCATATCCATCAAAACTTCCATAGTTGATATAAGTCATCCCAACATGCAAGGTTTGTACATGTCTATCCCAAGTATAAGCATATGCAGCTGTTCCGTAGCTTATACCACCTAAATAACTTGAATAATTAAGTGCCAATTGATTATCCATGTCTGAATTAATTGTCGCAGGATTGAATAAACCTCCTGTGACATCATAATCGTAATTGGTAATCACTTTTCCTCCAAGAGCTGCTTGACGTGGTGATGCAATAAGATTTAAAAATTGATATGTAGATTCACCTCCTACTTGGGCAAAAAAAGTAGTAGTCATTAATAGACAAAATATCGTGGTAATCTTCTTTAGCATATAAGTTTGCAAAGTAACTAAATCTATATTAAAACGGATGTATGTCTATTTTATTTTTTTAAAACAATGTTTTCTATTTCAATTGAAGTTTTTGTCCTGGTAAAATTAAATTGCTTTGCAACCCGTTCAACTTTTTTATCATAGCAACAGTAGTATTATGACGTTTAGCTATGCTATATAAAGTGTCCCCTTTTGAAACCGTCCATACCGAAGTATTGTTGAGCCCATAAGATTGAAAATTTCTTACTTGCAAATTTTGACCAGTTCTTATAAGTGTCGTTTCTAAAGCATTGGCTTCTTTTAGTTGACCTAAGGTTGTATTATACAATTTTGCTAATGAGTATAAGGTTTCCCCTTTTTGAACTACATGAAAATTTGTAGTACTCTTTGTGTATTTTGAATTGTTAGCAGAATACGATGTTGTAGATGTATCATAAACTAGTGTGGTTGCCTTTTCTGCTTTTTCAGAAGTAACCAGTATAACATCATTCATGACCTTTTCTTCTTTTGTATCAGTTTCAGAAGCCATTCTATCTTTTGAAGATTTCATTTCATCTTCAGAAACAAGTAGTTTTTTATAATATTGACTAAGTGTATCTGGTCTATTAGTAACAATTGCTTTAGTACTATCAACTTTTTTAGATGAGTACGCATTGGTAATCAAGTTAGCTTCAATTACTGTTTTTGGTTTGGTAGAATCTTGTTCTTTTTTACCAACTAATTTAATTTCGCCTGTTTTTACATTTAGTTTAGCAGGCTTTCCGTCTAATACAACATCTTTATGCGTTTTTGTTTCTGTTTGGGCAACAGCTCCAAAGCTTGAAGCTGTTACAACCAAAACAGTTGCTATTAATCTAAAGTTTTTTTGCATTTTTTACTTTTTGATTTGTTAGTGCGAGTTTTAAAACATCACTCATGTCTTTTACATAATGAAATTTTAAACCTTTTAAATATTCAGGCTTAATTTCATCAATATCTCGTTTGTTATCTTCACAAAGCAAAATCTCTTTAATTCTCGCCCTTTTAGCTGCAAGAATTTTTTCTTTGATACCTCCAACTGGTAATACTTTTCCTCTTAAAGTAATTTCTCCAGTCATAGCTAAACTATTTTTGACCTTACGTTGTGTGAACAAAGATACTAAAGAAGTTAACATAGTCACACCTGCACTTGGTCCATCTTTTGGTGTAGCACCCTCAGGCACATGTATATGCACATTATAATTTTCAAAAACGTCAGCTTTTATTCCAAATTCTTCAGCATTTGCTTTGATGTATTCCATCGCAATTGTCGCTGACTCTTTCATTACTTTTCCTAAGTTTCCTGTAATAGTCAAATTTCCTTTTCCCTTAGAAAGAATAGACTCAATAAATAAGATGTCGCCTCCTACTCTAGTCCAAGCTAATCCAGTCACAACACCTGCAACATTATTATTTTCATATTTATCACGTTCTAATCTTGGCGCTCCTAAAACGTCAATCACATCTTCATTGGTTACTTTAAGATTATAGGTGTCTTCCATTGCAATGTTTTTGGCAGCGTGGCGTACCATTTTAGCAATTTGCTTTTCTAAGCCTCGAACTCCAGACTCTCTTGTATAACCTTCAACAATTTTTTCAAGTTGCGGCTTTGCAATTTTAAGATGTTCATCAGACAAACCATGTTCTTTTAATTGCTTCGGAAGTAGATGACGCTTTCCTATTTCAACTTTTTCTTCAATAGTATAACCAGTTACATTAATGATTTCCATACGATCCATTAATGCTGGCTGAATGGTGTTTAAGCTATTTGATGTTGCAATAAACATGACTTTTGATAAATCAAATCCCATTTCAAGGAAATTATCATGAAATTCACTATTCTGTTCAGGATCTAAAACTTCTAATAATGCAGAAGATGGATCACCTTGATGAGAGTTAGATAGCTTATCAATTTCATCAAGCACGAAAACTGGGTTTGATGTTCCTGCTTTTTTCAAACTCTGAATAATTCTACCAGGCATGGCACCAATATAAGTTTTACGATGTCCGCGAATTTCAGCTTCATCCCTTAAACCACCTAATGACATACGTACATATTCTCTTCCTAAAGCCTCAGCAATAGACTTTCCTAAGGATGTTTTACCAACACCTGGAGGTCCATAAAGACATAGGATTGGAGATTTCATGTCATTGCGCAATTTCAAAACAGCTAAATATTCTATGATACGCTTTTTCACATCATCCAATCCATAATGATCGCGATCTAAAATCTTCATTGCGCGTTTTAAATCAAATTTATCTTCACTAAATTCATCCCAAGGTAAATCCAAGAACAAGTCTAAATAATTACGTTGAATTGAATATTCAGCTACTTGTGGATTCATACGTTGCATTTTTGATAATTCTTTATTAAAATGCTCTGCAACTTTTTCATTCCATTTTTTACCTATAGCACGTAAACGCATGTCTTCGATTTCTTCACCAGATGAAACGCCTCCTCCAAGTTCTTCTTGAATCGTTTTCATTTGTTGATGTAAGAAATACTCACGTTGCTGCTGATTCATATCACTTTGAACCTTAGATTGAATATCATTTTTTAGCTCCAATTTTTGAAGTTCAACATTCATGAATTTTAAGGTAGCTAGCGCACGTTCCTTTAAATCATTGATTTCTAATAATTCTTGTTTTTCCTTTACAGAAAGGTTCATATTAGAAGACACAAAATTGACTAAGAATGAATTACTTTCAATATTCTTAATAGCAAAAGACGCTTCAGTTGGAATATTTGGACTGTCTTTAATGATTTGCAATGACAAATCTTTAATCGATTCTATAATTGCAGAAAACTCTTCATTATCAATTGCTGGTTTAGCCTCAGGAACATCCTTAACTGTTGCAGTTAAATATGGATTTTCAGTAACCACATCCTGTATTTCAAAACGCTTTTTTCCTTGTATGATAATTGTAGTGTTACCGTCAGGCATTTTGAGAACTTTCAAAATACGTGCAACTGTACCTTTTTTGAATATATCTTTGGCAGTAGGGTCTTCTACAACTTCATCCTTTTGAGATACAACGCCAATAACCTTACTTCCATTATTAGCATCTTTAATGAGTTTGATAGATTTATCACGTCCTGCAGTAATTGGAATTACAACACCAGGAAATAAAACCGTGTTACGCAATGGTAAAATTGGTAAGGATTCTGGTAGAACCTCATTATTTATTTCTGCCTCATCTTCAGGAGTCATTAAAGGAATCAATTCTGAATTTTCATCAAAATCCTGAAATGACAAACTGTCAAGCTTTAAAAAATTAGACTTCGCCATATTATTTTTTTAGTCATTCTGTCATTAAAATAACAAAACTATAGATTTATATTTATTTAAAAAATTATATTTTATACTGATAATCAGATGATTAACAAGTAAAAGTAATTATATACCTTTATATAATTTCAATAGTTATGCCATTACCATTTAGAACATCAAAAACTTTTTTTACTAAAAGTGTAACAAATAGTAACGCACTTCATCTCTATACTAAAGCATTTGTTTTTTGACACTAACCAACCAAAATATAGAGCAGTTATTGCAGCTTTGTAAATCAGGCAACCAGCAAGCACAAATGGAAGTCTATAATAGATATTACAAAGCGATGTATAATTCAGCATATAGAATTGTAAAAGACAGTTTTGAAGCTGAAGACATCATGCAAGATTCATTTTTAACCGCTTTCACAAAGTTGGATAATCTTAAAGAGATTAAAACTTTTGGTTCATGGTTAAAACGAATTGTAATAAATAACAGTATTCATCACTACAAAAAAAGTAGCAAATATCAAGATGTGCCTTTAGATGATGTGATGTATAAAATTGAAGACAGCTCTGGCATAACTGAAGATTATGAATTTAAAAACCTTAAAGCAAAACAAGTTCTGGAGACCATGGAATTGCTTAAAGATAGTTATAAAACGAGCTTAACGCTCCATTTAATTGAAGGTTATGATTATGATGAGATTTGTGAAATTATGGATATTTCATCTGCGAATTGTAGAACAATGATCTCTCGTGCAAAAAACAGTTTACGAAAAAAATTAGAGCCTTTAGCTCAATATTAGAAACCTAAAGTATTATGAAAAAAGATACTATTAATGATTTGTTTAACCAGATGGAAGGTAATTTCGACACCGAAATGCCAAATATTGGTCATAACAATCGCTTTTTAGAAAAGTTGCAACAGCAAAATAATTCTGTTGTTGACAACCAAACTAAAAAGACCAATTATTGGAAACCATTTTTAGCAGTTGCAGCATCTATTGTGCTTTGCTTTAGTGTATTTACAGTAATGCAACAACAAGAAGGTGAGCTCATGGATTTGGCGAGTGTATCTCCAGAATTATCTCAAACCCAATCCTTTTTTACAACTGCTATTGAACAAGAATTAGTAGCTCTTGAAAAACAACGTTCTCCAGAAACAGAAGGTATGATACATGATGCTATGAGAGCAATGAAAGTTCTTGAAGGCGAATATCAAACATTAAAAATAGATTTAACCGAAAGCGGTAATGACAAACGTGTTATTTATGCGATGATTACCAACTTTCAAAACAGAATAGACGTTTTAAAAAGCGTTTTAGAACACATTGAAGAAGTCAAAAATTTTAAAAACAACCAAAATGAAAACACAACTACTATATAAGCTTTTATTTGCTTTTATCTTAATACCATCAATTGCATTAGCTACTGGTCATGGGAAAATGAAAGGAAAGCATACCAAAGAAAAAACAATTAAAAAAGAGTATCCTGTAAATGCTGATGCAACTCTTAAAGTTGATAATAGTTACGGAAATATTAACGTTACAACTTATGAAGGTTCTACCATTTCATTTGAAGTACTTATCAAAGTTAATGGTAACAATTTAGAGAAAGTACAAGAAAAATTAAATGATGTTGATGTAGAGTTCAATGCAAGTAGTTCGTTAGTTTCTGCTAAAACTTTGTTTAGTAAAAACAAGTCGAAATCTTGGTGGAATTGGGGAAAAAATAATAATGTAAACATGGAAATCAATTACATTATTAAAATGCCTATCACTAATAATGTTGATTTGTCTAATGACTATGGAAGTATTGATCTAGATAAATTAGAAGGCCATGCAAAAATTAGCTGTGATTATGGAAAGATTACTACAAAAGAGCTTATGGCAGATAACAATAAAATCACCTTCGACTATACAAATAACAGTTATTTTGAATATATCAAAAGTGGAAGTATAAACGCAGATTATAGTGGCTATACTGTTGGAAAAACAAAAAACTTAGACATTAACGCTGATTATACAAAGTCTGAAATAGAAGTAGCTGAAGATATCAACTATAACTGTGATTATGGGTCAATGAAAATCAACAATGCCAATACTGTTGTTGGAAATGGAGATTACTTAACACTAAGACTTGGTACCATCTATAAAAGTGTTGGTATAAAAGCAGATTATGGATCTATAAAAATTGAAAAAATGGCTGCAAATGCTAACAACATAGAAATCGAATCTGATTACAATGGCATTACTATTGGTTATGATCCAGCTTATAATTTCAATTTTGATATCGATTTAGAATATGCCTCATTACGAGAAGCAGACGATTTTGAATTTACGACGAGACGTATCAAATCATCAGACAAATATTATCAAGGTTACCACGGAAATTCTAATAGTGGAAATATGATTAGAATAAAATCGGAATACGGTAGCGTTACATTTAAAAGAAACTAAAAATAAAATACATAAACTTAAACATCATGAAAAATTCAATATTAATAATCGCCGCTTTATTAAGCTTTACTGTGTCACAAGCACAATGGAAAAAAATTAAGGGCAATGGAAATATTACTAAAGTAAACAGAACAACTTCAGATTATGACACTGTGAAATGCGCTGGAAGTTTTGATTACATCTTAGTTGCTGGAACAGAAGGACAACTAACTTTAGAAGGCGAATCTAACCTTTTAGAATATGTTGTAACTGAAGTTAAAAATGGAAAACTTATTATCAAAACACAAAAAGGAAAGAATATTAGCCCAAGTAGAAACAAAACTATAAAAATTACGATTCCATTTAAAGATTTAGACAAGGTATCCTTATCTGGTTCAGGAGATTTATGGAACGAAGATACAATTACATCTGACAATTTAGAAGTATCCTTATCAGGTTCAGGAGATATTGTTTTAGATGTTCAAACAAAAAGTGTCTCAGGAAAAGTAACTGGTTCAGGAGATGTTACTTTAAAAGGTTCTACAACCGATTTAAGAGCAGGAGTAACTGGTTCAGGGGATTTTCATGGGTTTAATTTGAAAACGGTCAATACAGATGTATCTGTAACAGGTTCGGGAGATGCCGAAGTAGTTTGCAATGGTAATTTTAAAGCTAGAGTAACTGGTT
The DNA here is from genome assembly GCA_947489585.1 of uncultured Psychroserpens sp. Lineage (GTDB taxonomy): Bacteria > Bacteroidota > Bacteroidia > Flavobacteriales > Flavobacteriaceae > Psychroserpens. Next base: position 272,373 of record CANLEE010000004.1, on the reverse strand, counting down.
CTGGAGATATTGAATATAGAGGAAACCCAACAAAGCACGATTCAAAGGTATCTGGTTCTGGAAGTATTGAGAATTAAACTTATCACAATTAAATAAAAAAAGCCACTAACAAATTTTGTTAGTGGCTTTTACTTATAAAATAGTTTACTATTGTTTGGTATATACAAATGTTAAATCTTCGGTAACGGTTATTGTAGCATCCTCACTTATCGCGAAAAAACCACTTGGTACGACTATAGAAAGTTGATTTCCATTTAATGTCCATTCTGATGTACCATCAGCATCAGTGATACTAACTGTATTTCCAGATTGAGTCCAAGTTGCGTCATTATTTTCAATCTCATCGATACAATTAACGATATAATCATATGAGTTTGTTGTTCCTACTTCAATAGAAACATCAAATTCTGCATAAGATGTACTCATAACTATAACAGTACCATCATTAGAAAATACAATAGTTTCATTAGTGTAACAATCCATTTCATCTAAAAAGTTAGCGCTTTCAACACCATCATTATTTAAGTCAATAGGATTTTCACCAAGCCAAGCTGTTAATAACCAAGTTCCTTCTATATCTGTGGCTTGTTGATTTTCATCAGTACAATCTCCTAAGGCATTCACTGCCAATTGCAAACTACCATCATCATCTCCACATGCAAGTATTTGTGCTTCTAAAGCATTGCGATAAGCTATACATAATTGTGTGTAAGTATCTACATTAACAGCCGAAAAATTAATAGCTGCTTGTGCAGTATTAGCTATCGCTGTAGCACAAGATGTTTCTCCTCCACCTACAAAATCGCCTTCTAAGGGTTCGTCATCACACGAAGTGAAAACAAAAATAGCTGAGCATAATAAAACTGTAAGTATCTTTTTCATAATAAATTAGTATTGGGTTTGTGTACAAACATACTAATTTAATTTAAGAGCAAATAAATAAAAAAGTTCCTCTATTATGCAAGGAACTTTTTTGTTATTATATAGAAAGTTAGTGCTTTATATTTTTTGGTAAGTAGATGTAGAAATCACATGAGAAATTACAGAAGCACCATTTGAGTTATCAATTATTTCTTCATCTTGAGTAATTGTTAGTATTTGACCATCTGCACTAATTGAATAATTGGCAGATTGTTCACCTCCTTGTACATCCATACCATCGACTTCAAAAAAGCTTCCATCAATCAACATTGTATTTCCTTGTATAGTATAGGTTCCTTGACCAGAAACGTTTGAATAACTGTCTGTTAATGGCAAACTTGCTTCTCCGTTAATTGATGTTGTAGATGTTAAATCATAGCTTCCGTTAGTCGTATATCCAGTTTCAGAAAATGTAACGATATAATCAAAATTTTCGCCTTCAACTAGAATTTCAGTCTCAAAACTTTGTCCGGCAAATTCGGTTGATGTACTAATATCTGCTTCAAATGTTAATGTAGACCATTGCCCTATCAGTTCTGTATCGCTATTTGCATTATCACTCACAAAATCGCCCTCTAAAGCTTCATCATCACAAGTAAAAGCCGATAAAAGGATAAACAGGCAAAACAAGTAGCTAAGTTTTTTCATAGTAAAATGTATTTGTTAGATAAGCAAACATACTAAATTATTTATTTTCCTTCGGAACTCTGTATAATAAAATTATTCCAACTAAAAAGAAGATAAATAAAAACAAAATTGCATTTCGCATGCTACCAGTCACTTGATCTATTGTCGCAAAAATTACCATTCCAATAACAATACCTATTTTTTCTGCGACATCATAGAAACTAAAATAGGACGTTGTGTCTTCAGTATCTGGCAAAAATTTAGAATATGTCGAACGTGCTAAAGCTTGAATTCCACCCATAACCAATCCTACTAATGATGCTGCTATATAAAACTGAATTGGTGTTTCCATAAAGTAAGCATATACACATAACAACATCCAAATACAATTGACAACAATAAGTGTTTTAATATTTCCATATTTAGAAGATGCACGAGACGTTAGTATAGCACCAATAATAGCTACTAATTGAATCACTAAAATACTAACAATAAGTCCTGTCGTTTTAGCGTCATCTCCTCCCCAAGCAATTTCTTCTTCTCCAAAATACACAGCTACTAACATAATTGTTTGAACTGCCATACTAAACACAAAAAATGCAACCAAATATCTTTTTAAGCGTAAGTTCTGCTGCATTTGGTTCCAAACTAACTTGAGCTCTTTTAAACCATTAAACACAACAGACTTGGTGACCTTATGCCCATTAGAAACGCCTTTTGGAAGTATATAAAAGGTATATTGACTAAATAAAATCCACCATAACCCAACTGTTATAAAAGAGATTCTCATTGCTTCAAATGAAGCACTATCCTTAGCTTTTTGCAAAGCTTCAGCAATTTGAACTTCTGTACCTGTGTCCCTTAAACTTTCAGAGATGCTGACATCAAAACCAAACCAACCAGGTTTCATTACCATAGCTAAATTTAATAGCAATAAAATAACACTACCTATATAACCCATTGAAAACCCTTTTGCACTTATACTATCTTGTTGTTCAGGATATGCAATATCTGGCAAATATGAATTATAGAATACTAAGCTTCCCCAGTATCCAATTAATCCCATAAAATAAAACAAAAGGCTTAAATGAATATTATCAAGGCTAAACCAATACAAACCAATACAACCAATACCTCCAACATAGCAAAAGAATTTCATAAAATTCTTTTTATTTCCAACATAATCTGCAATACCAGATAAAATTGGAGATGTAAATGCAACTACCAAAAAAGTAAACGCAGTGACATAAGTTATAAGTGCTGTACTTTTAAAAACCATCCCAAAGGCAGGAACTAATTTTTCTGTTTGAGAAATAAATAATGCCGAATAAAAGATTGGAAATATTGAGGATGCAATAGTTAGCGTATATACAGAATTTGCCCAATCGTAAAATGCCCAAGCATTTAGCAGTTTCCTACTCCCTTTTTCTAGGTTAGCCATAGTGTAAAATTAAAAAGCTGCCCTTAGTTGGACAGCTTCTAAATTACTATAATTTTTAATCTTTACAATTAAAAGTTACCTAAAGGTCTAAATGAATCAACACCAAACTTCTTAGCCTCTGCTTTTGCTTTTGGAGCCCAGCCTTCTAGATTTTTAATTCTTGTATCGTTTGAAGGATGCGTACTTAGGAACTCTGGAGGTGCTTGACCACCACTATTTGCTTTCATACGTTTCCATAATTCTGCAGCTTCACTTGGGTTATACCCAGCAATAGCCATTAAGTATAATCCTATTTCATCAGACTGTGTTTCGTGACTTCTACTAAATGGTAACATCACACCTACATTACTTCCGATCCCATAGGCTTGGTTAAATAAGTTTCTTGATTGCTCATCTTTAATTGCAATATTTCCCGCAACAGCTCCAATTTGTTGTAGCATACCTGCACTCATACGCTGCTGACCATGGTTTGCAAGCGCATGTGCAACTTCATGCCCCATAATGGCAGCAATTCCTGTTTCGTTTTGGGCTATTGGCAAAATGCCTGTATAAAACACAATTTTTCCACCTGGCATACACCATGCGTTTACAGTTTTGTCGTTGACCAAATTATACTCCCACTTATAGTCATCTAGATAACCTTGATGTCCATTAGCATTTAACCAACGTTCTGCAGCGACAGCAATACGTTGACCAACACGCTTTATCATTTCAGCATCTGCAGTTCCAGTGACCACATTATTTTCAGTTAAAAACTGGTCATATTGTGCGAAAGCTGTAGGAAACAATTGTGCATTAGACACTAAAGCCAATGTTTTATTTCCCGTGAATGGATTAGTAGTGCACGATAAAAACAGTGCAATAATACCTGTGGCTACAATTTTATTTTTGATACTCATAGTTAATAGTTTTTTGTGTAAGCTAAATTTACAAAATGAATCTTTATAAATTTGACACAAAATAGTATTATTTCGTCACATTAAAGCGAAAGAAAATTATTTTCCGATCAAATGCAACTCAGTAAATTCTTTATCTATAGCCATTATTGAGACACCATTTGTTTTTATATGATCTAAAGGTATAATCACATTATCTAATTGAATCTCTTTAATTTCAAAAGGCAATCCATGAATTTTTAGTTCAAAGGTTTTATACTGAGCATCAAATTTTCCTTCTTTATGTTGCTGGATAATTAACTCATTAGATTTACCTAACAATTTAAAGGTACGATAGCTATAACGCCCTTTTGTATAATCATAACCATCGTGTGCATCATCAAATAATTGAGAACGTTCCTTTCCTTCTTTAAAATAGACATCTAAAATAACAGATTCAATTTTCTTCTCTCCAACGTATTGTTGTTTTGGGTACTTTGGAATTATAGCGCCTTCTTTTACAAAAATTGGCATGCTATCAATATCTGCGTCGACCCACATTTCTTTTCCTCCTTTTATAACCTCGTCTGACCAAAAGTTAAACCAATTTCCTCTAGGTATATACATACGACGTCCTTTAGCATTCGCTTCAATTACTGGGCATGCTAAAATTTGATTTCCGAAGACAAACTCATCTGTTCTATAATGTGTGTGGACATCTTCTTGATCATAAAGCACTAAAGACTTTAGCAATGGTGTTCCATTTTCGACGTAGTGCCAAAATGCTGTGTATAAATAAGGTAGCAATTCATAACGAATTTCAATAAACTTACGTACGATATCGGTAACATCACTATCAAAAGCCCAAGGTTCTTGATCTCCATGATCTCCTGAAGAATGTACTCTAAAAAATGGATGGAATATTCCTAACTGAATCCAACGTGTAAACAACTCTCCTTGAGGTTGCTCTGCAAAACCACCAATATCACTCCCAGCAAAACTAAACCCAGACATGGCCATACGCTGTGCTTGTACATTGGCAATCCATAAGTGTTCCCAAGTCGCCACATTGTCACCTGTCCAAGTTGATGTATAACGTTGTGTTCCTGAATATGCTGAACGTGTAATCACAAATGGTCGTTTAGGATATGAGAACTTTTTCAAACCTTGATACGTCGCTCTTGCCATTTGCATTCCATAAATATTATGTGCTTTTCTATGACTACAAGGGTTACCATCATAATCATGTCGAACATCATTAGGGAATGTTTTATTTGGAACTTCCATCACTGCAGGTTCATTCATATCATTCCAAACACCTTTGACCCCAATGTCTTCAATAAGCTCTTTGAATAATCCAGACCACCAATCTCTTACTTCTGGTTTTGTAAAATCTGGAAAATAACACTCACCAGGCCATACTTTACCTTTCATATAAGGTCCATCAGCTCGCTTGCAGAAATAGTCGTTCTCTAGCGCTTCTTTAAACACTGAATATTCCTTATCTATTTTAATTCCTGGATCAATTATAGCTACAGTTTTAAATCCATCATCTAGTAATTCTTTGACCATTCGCTTTGGGTCTGGAAAGTAATCTTTGTTCCAAGTAAAACAACGAAAACCATCCATATAATCAATATCAAGATATATGGCATCACAAGGGATTTGAAGTTCTCTAAACTTTGCTGTAATTTCTTTGACTTTACTTTCTGGGTAATAACTCCATTTGCATTGATGAAAACCTAATGCCCAAAGTGGAGGTAATACATGTGGTTTACCTGTTAAATCTGTATAGCTCTCAACAACTTCAGTCATTTTTGGACCATAAATAAAATAGTAATTCATTTCACCACCTTGCGCCCAGAAACTTGTTACATTTCTACGTTCTTGAGCAAAATCAAAATACGAGCGAAATGAATTGTCAAAAAAGATACCATAGGCCCTGTCATGATGCAAACCTGTATAAAATGGAATTGCCTTATAAATTGGATCGGTGTCTTTTCCGTAAGCATATGAATCAGTCACCCAATTTTCATAACGCTTTCCTTTTAAATTTAGGTGGTTAGGTTTATCTCCTAATCCAAAATAACTTTCACCATCGTTAGAAATTTTACTCATCTTAACAATGTTTCCACCATACTCATAACTTTCTTCCCAATGAAAACCTATCTCATCTTGATTAATTGCTAACCCATCAGTTGCGTCAAATAATTGAACTCGTAAATTATCTTTATTGATATGACAAATCAATTTAGAGGTCGTGATTTTATAATGTGCTTTTAAATCTTCAATCTCTAGTTTATTATACCCTCTACTAGCATATTTAGTAATGGCATAGGAAAAATCATTATCGAATGTTCCGGTAGTTGTATACCTAAAACGCAATACACTATCCCTTACAACAGTTAACTGTAAAATCACATCATTTTGAGCAGTGAAATACAATGTGTCAACATCTTTTTTAAAGTCTATTATTTTGGATGGAAATAAATTCCCTTTATGTTCTAAATCTGTATTTACAATCATCTAACTATATTCTTTTGAAAAATGTATGTAAAAAAACGGAAAAATAAGGACGAAAAAAAAGAATACAACCAGTATTTACAAGGAATTATTAACTACAACGATTTCGATAATTATAATTATGAAAATCAAAAAAAAGCAATCTGTTTTTTGCTAAAAATTAGATGTATTTACAAGCCAAACTGTTTCTAAACACTAATGATAACCAAGCTTAGTTACCATTAATGCAATGCAACCTATAACAATAATAATATACAATAATTTTAATTTGAAGTTGCTACACAAAAAAATACCACAGATAGCGAGTAATGCCATAAAACCTGTTTCGAGTCTAGTACAAAGTATACCAAGAATCATCATCGTTAAAAACAAATGTGTCCCGTTGCTTCTAGGCTTCCATAATATGGTAATAGCCACTATGAATTCAACTACAACTGTAGTCCAAGCAAAGATTAAACTAATCAAGCCAAGATTGGAGAAAACATCTTTCAATAGGATACTTTCTGCATTATTAGGATTTGTGTCATGTAACACCGAAATACTTTCAGAATTACTTTTTATCAGCTCTAAGTTTTCAGGCAAAAAATTAAAAAAAACACCAAAAATAGAACCTCTATTCATCATATAATAATAGAAGTTACCATTCATAAACTGAGTTGACATCAATTTTTGAAAAACCGAAGTTATCACCACAATAAACAAAAGAATCTGCACATTTTTTAAAAGAACTTCATGACGTTTATGATAGTTAAAAAAGATGATCGCAAGCACCATAAACATTAACATAAAATGATGATTTGCCACCCAAAAATAGGAATAGCAAATATCTATAAAAAGAAGCACGAAAAAAGTAATCCAAATGATAGGATGTTTTATTTTTTTACAAGTTAAAAACCAGATTAACAGCCCAGTAAAAAGTATGGGGATTTTCAAAAGACGCTCATTCTCAGCCATAATGAAGACATAGGCTCCAAGCATTAAGAGCAATAAATGAGTAGCGACCTCAATGTTATCATTTAATGTGTTTTTTATATCTGACCAATATCTCATAGGTCTGAATTTTTTAAATAAATTTCATCGATTAATGCTCTAGAATACACACCATTTTTTGAATCGACAGTTGGTTTCCAAATTTGTATGTGAATGCTATCTTTTTCTGTTGTTTGCAGAACAAGTTCAGCAGCCTTCTTTAGGCTATCTTCATTAGGCATTAACATTAAATAGCCAAGAGTGGCTTTCATGTCTGCATCGTTTTTCACTAAAGAATCGACAGAGATACCTGGTATATATATTTGGTTATAGTAATAGTGAATTTCGCTGTACATCCCATAACCACCACCTTTCCATTTATTGAGGTTTTTCGTATGCACAAAAAAAAGTTGCATAACAATAGTAATTATAGCAAGGCTAGGAATACCGTATTTTAATAAAGCCTCATTTTTTATGTTGGACATAACATCGTATTGGGTTACTAAGATATGGAAACTGAGTAACTATTTATAATAAGACTTGTATGGTGCATGAAAACTCTATTTACTTTGCATACCGAAAAGCTACCATACCTAAAGGCGGAATTGTAATTTCTACAGAATCATCTCTAAATTGCCAAGCTATCTTTTGTGAAATCAGTTGCTTATTATTGAAGTCTCCACTTCCAAAATATTTAGTCTTATCACTATTGAATACCTCTTTAAGTTTTCCTTTCTTTGGAAGACCAATACGATACGATTCTCTAGCCATTGGTGTCATATTACATGCTATAATGATATCGTCTTTTTGCTTTTCGCCTTTTCTGATATAAACCAGAACAGAATTTTCGGCATCGTTATAATCTATCCATTCAAAACCTTCAGCAGAAAATTGTTTTTCATATAAGGCAGGTTCAGATTTATAAAACGCATTTAAATCTTTTAATAATTGCTGAACACCTTTATGTGGCGCATAATCTAATAAATGCCAATCTAAACTCTGTTGAAAATTCCATTCTTCGCTTTGGCCAAACTCACACCCTTGAAACAATAAGTTGGTTCCTGGATGCGTAAACATATAGCTATATAGCAAGCGTAAATTTGCAAAACGTTGCCACTCATCACCTGGCATTCTGCCCAAAATGGAATGCTTCCCATATACTACTTCATCATGACTTAACGGTAACATGAAGTTTTCAGTAAACGCATAAGTCATTGAGAAGGTTAAATCATTTTGATGATGCTTTCTATAAATGGGTTCTTTTGCAAAATATTGCAGGCTATCATGCATCCAACCCATCATCCATTTCATTCCAAAACCTAAGCCACCTAAAAATGTTGGCTTAGAAACCAGTGGGAAAGATGTTGATTCTTCGGCAATAGTTTGTACATCTGGAAACATCCCATAAACAGCTTCATTCATTTCTCTAAGAAATGACATTACCTCTAAGTTTTCTCGTCCTCCGTACATATTTGGTTCCCACTCTCCTTCTTCTCGACTATAATCTAAAAACAACATCGATGCTACAGCATCAACTCGCAATCCATCTGCATGATACTGATCTAACCAAAAGATTGCATTACTAATCAAGAAAGACTTAACCTCGTTTCTACCATAGTTAAAAATAAGACTTTTCCAATCTGGATGATACCCTTTACGTTTGTCTGGATGTTCGTACAAACACGTACCATCAAAGAACCCAAGACCATGAGCATCTTCAGGAAAATGTGATGGTACCCAGTCAAGAATAATTCCAATATCGTTTTGATGTAGTTTATCAACCAATAGTTTAAATTCTTCAGGGTATCCAAATCGTGATGTTGGTGCAAAATAGCCTGTTAATTGATAACCCCAACTTGGGTCATAGGGGAATTCCATAACTGGCATCAACTCTACATGTGTGAAGTTCATATCCTTAACATAACTCACTAAATCTTCTGCTAATTCTTCATAAGACAAAAATTCATTGTCTTCTAACTTCCGTTTCCAAGATCCCAAATGAACCTCATAAACAGAATATGGCGCATTCAACGCATTATACGTTTTGCGTTTTTTCATCCATTTGCTGTCTTTCCACTTATACGGGTCATCCCAAACAATAGAAGCTGTTTTTGGAGGATGCTCACAACGGCGTGCGTATGGATCTGCTTTTTCAGTTTTTATATCATTATTATGACTTTGTATTTTGTACTTATATATGCTTCCTTTTCCTGCACCAGGAATAAAACCTTCCCAGATTCCGCTTTCATCCCAACGTACATTTAACTTGTGTTCACCTTCTACCCAATAGTTAAAATCTCCAATCACTGAAACCATTTTAGCACTTGGTGCCCAAACAGCAAAATAAGTACCTTCAACACCATTCAATGTCATGATGTGAGGCCCCATTTTCTCATACAACTTATAATGCTTTCCTGACTTGAAAAGCTCAATATCAAAATCAGAGAAAAGACTATGTACAATTACTTCTGCCATAAATTAGTTATTAATTATATTTGAAATTCCTTTTAACGGGATCACTGCCCAACGCGGACGGGAATTTAGTTCGTAGCCTAATTCATATACTGCTTTTTCAAGCATTGCGTATTTCAGTAAAAAAATACGCTCTTGATGGTAACCTATATTTAAGTTTGCTTCTTGTATTTTAATAATATAAGTCCCTAAAAAAACACCTTTTAAATATTGATACAACACCTCTCCTGCTTCAAAAAGATTGTATTGCTCCTGCTTGTATAATTCTATATTATTGAAAATTGTTGCATAAATAGCATAGTGAAATGACCTAAATAAACCAGCAACATCTTTTAATGGAGGCTGTTTTACTTTACGATCGCGAATGGTACTTTCTGGCTCGCCTTCAAAATCTAATATATAAAAATCATCGTCCTTAACAAGCACTTGTCCTAAGTGATAATCACCATGAACACGAATACGTTCACCTTTTAATTTTGTCCAATCAAAATTGACAAAACGTTTCCTGATATCATTCTTTTTATCAAGAAACTCATTAGCTAAGTCTAAAGCTAATCCATCAAGTTTATGCAAGCTGTTTTCAATGGTATTTAATCGGTTTTGAAATTGATAAAGCAATCTATTCTTTAACCATACGGTATAATCGCCATTAAAATGTGTTGGTGTAAAGGATGTGTCTTCAAATTCACTTCCTAAAGCGATATGCATTTCTGCCGTGCGTTGTGCCAGTTTTTGAATTTTATTGAATACATTTAAACCTACCCAATCAATAATTTCTGGTGGCACATCAGTAATTTGTAATCGACCAAACTCTTCGGTTTTGGGTAGCTTTGATATATTTATCTTCTTGTATTCTAAATTAGAAAATACCTTGTGAAACTCAGCAAGCATATACTCCCAAGCATCACCTTGATTCTCTACCATTTCTTGCATTAATCCAATAGTAATGTTCGTGTTTTCTTGATCTTTAATTTGTATACTTCCCAAGTAAGCTGGTGTGTTCTTAAAGTCTTTCTTTTCAGATAAAAATCGACTCATCTCATAATCTGGATTACGATCGGCATAAATGCGTCTAAAAAACTTCAATACATATTTTTCATTGTAAACAATTGAAGTATTACTTTGCTCCATTCCCATATAACGAGACGATTCGTATTGGCAATTTTTAAATAACTCGCTTTTATGATAACGCACACGCGTTTTATCTTTTGGTAATGCTGTTAGAATACGCTCAAAAACGACTTTTCTAAACGCTTCAAGATTGATGGCATCAATAATAAAACCTTCTTGATTTTGAATGCTAATTGGTAAAATACGGTCATCTTGAGCAAAATTATCATCAGATACAAAAGCAATCGGTAAGAAATAGTGTTGGTAAAAGGCTTCGGTAAAATTAACTTCAAGTATCAAACCATAATATACCTCTTCATGCTGTTGAATTCTAAAATATTCTGCAAGTTCTATATACTTAAGTTGACTTGCTTTTCCTCCATACCATCGCTGCTTTATAATATACGCCTCTAGTACTTCAGATAAAAACACCTTAGTAAATTCTTCATTTTCAAGAAGCTCTTCCCATTTGTCATTAAAATTATATGGCGGTTGTAAAGCTGTTGGTATAGTCGTTTTTTTAGCCATGCTATTTATTTATCTTAAATATATGAAACGGAAGTGTTGGATGCAACTCAACAAAATTCCATTCATTATCCCAATTATAACTACTACCAGTAATTAAATCTTCTACTCTAAATTGTTGTCCGTGATGAATTCCTAAGTCATGCAATGGCAGTTGAACACTACCTTGTTGCGAATAGTATTGATCCAAACAAATAATGATTAATAATTCATTTGTACGATCATCATTCCATTTATAGAACGCCATTAAATTGTCATTTTCAATATGACAAAACTTAATATTATTAGTTTGTTGCAATGCTTCATTTTGATGGCGAATGGCATTAATTTTTGAAATTAATAATGTCAATTTATTTTCTTGATCCCAATCATAATGCTTGAGTTGAAATTTTTCAGACATATAATATTCCTCTTTCCCAGGAATAGCATCACTTATCATTTGCTCAAATACTGGCCCGTAGATTCCAATACTAGAGCTTAATGTTGCAGCTAGTGCATAGCGCTGTAGATACTTAGACTCATTGGCACCTTGTAAATGAAACGGATTAATATCTGGCGTGTTAGGCCAGAAATTAGGTTGCATATATTCGCGCAAATCACTTTGAGTCAATTCATTCATATACGTGATGAGTTCATGTTTATTATCACGCCACGTAAAATACGTATAAGACTGTGTGTAACCTTCTTTAGCTAAACGCTGCATAACCTTAGGTTTTGTAAAAGCTTCTGCTAAAAAGAGCACATCTGGATGTTTTTGTTTCACTTCGGAAATAAGCCAATTCCAAAAATAATATGGCTTTGTATGTGGGTTATCAACACGAAACACATTAATACCACAATCAATCCAACATAACATCGATTCTAAACATTCTTTCCAAAGGTTTTTATAGTCTTTACTTTCCCAATAAATTGGAAGTATATCTTGATATTTTTTTGGTGGATTTTCAGCATACTGAACGGTTCCATCTGGACGCCATTTAAACCAATCTGGGTGAGATTCAACCCATGGATGATCAGGTGCTGCTTGTAAGGCATAATCCATTGCGATTTCAATATTGAGGTCTTTAGCCTTCTGTATCAAGCTTTTAAAATTTTCAATAGTTCCTAATTCAGGATGCAAATCTTTATGTCCGCCATGCTTAGATCCAATTCCCCAAGCTGAACCTACATCACCTTCCATAGCTTCGGTCGTATTATTTTTCCCTTTTCGGTTCACTTCTCCTATGGGATGTACAGGGGGGAAATATAAGGTGTCAAATCCCATCTTAGCAACTCTGGGCAACAATCGTTCACAGTCTTTAAACGTTCCATGCTGACCTTCAGTTTGAGAGGCTGAACGTGGGAAAAATTCATACCATGTGCTAAATCTTGCTTTCTTTCTATCCACATACACTTGTAGTGTTTTAGTTTCATTTGCAAGATGTTTTTCTGGGTATTTTATTAAAATATGATGCAATTCTTCACTCTTTGCATCCATAACTGCTGCATCATATTTACTTGCATCTTTGAAGTTATCAATACATGCTTGAAGGAATTCTTTTTCTTTTTTAGCTGCTTTTTTCAGCAATGGCTTTAAAAACTCTATGCCTTCTAGAAGTTCTGACTTTACATGTTGGTTATCATCTATCTTACGCTCAATGCCATGTTGCCAGTTTAACGCATAATCTACCCAACCTTGAACCTTATATGAATAAAACCCTTGTTTCGTAACGGTAAAAACTGCTTTCCATTCATCATTCTCTACTTCATGCATTCTAGACTCACTCCAAGTGCGCTCGTTTTCATGTTTAAACAAAACCGATGCTGCGATCACATCATGTCCATCAACAAGCACATGTGCATCAACGTTTACAATCTCATTTATAATTCGTTTTATAAAAAATTCTCCGCAGTTAATTTGAGGTGAAACTGCATCAATAACTACACGACTTTGATTCTGCATTTTGTTGGTTAATTGTATATTAATAATGTGAAATTAATAAAATTAGTGCCAACTCACATGAATATATTATGATATTTGAATTTACAACGTTTGCGTAAGTTATTGTTTTCTATTTCGACTTAAAAAAACAGAAAAAAACCTTAATTTTATACTATGAAAAAGATTTTAATACTACTTGTAATTGCTTTATTTTTTAGTTGTAATTCTTCAGCACAAAAAAAAGAGACTACCAAAGAAAAAGTCTACTCAGTGACAAAAACTGAAGCTGAATGGAAACAACAGTTAACTGCCGAACAATTTTACGTTCTAAGAAAAGCTGGAACAGAACGTCCGTTTACTAGTGAACTGAATAAAGAGTATAGAAAAGGCACATTTCATTGTGCAGCTTGTAATACGCCCCTTTTTAAAAGTGAACATAAATTTGACTCAGGTACGGGTTGGCCAAGTTTTGACAGAGAAATTGAAGGCAACGTTGCATATGGTACAGATAATAATCTAGGTTACAGTAGAGATGAAGAACATTGTGCAACCTGTGGAGGTCACCTTGGACATGTGTTTAACGATGGTCCCAGAAATACTACAGGTAAACGCCATTGCATTAATGGTGTGGCATTAAAATTTGTTCCTGAGCAATAAATTATAGTACATAAAAGTCTTATAGCGATATAATTTCTAACTATGATAAGTCATAGATTTTTAGATCTTATATCGCTAATTTTATGGAACTAAATTAAATCTTATGGAACAGTCCTATTTAGAAAGTACAAAAAAACAATTTGAGTACTACAAAAGTCTTGGAGATAAAACTATAGTTCAGTTGTCTTTAGATGAGCTAAAACATGAGTTTGCAGAAGACTCAAATTCTATAGCAATCATTATGAAACATATTGTTGGAAATATGCTAAGTCGTTGGACCAATTTTTTAACTGAAGATGGAGAAAAAGAATGGCGAAATCGCGATAACGAATTTGAAGATACATTTCAGAATAGAGAAGAATTAATAGCGTATTGGAACAAAGGTTGGGATTGCTTATTTAATGCTATAAGACCTCTAACTTCAGAGAATTTAGAGCATATTATATATATTAGAAACCAAGGTCATACTGTTACCGAAGCCATTAATCGGCAATTAGCACACTATGCTTATCATATTGGTCAGTTAGTGTTTTTAGGGAAGCTAACCAAAGGGGAGAATTGGAAATCACTATCTATTCCTAAAGGAAAATCAACAACTTATAACCAAGAAAAATTCAGTAAAGAAAAAGCTCGTAGACATTTTACTGATGACCTTTAATATTACAATTTGGTTTTGTACCTTCGTAACCTTAAAAATAAGACAAAAATAGACTCATGAGTAAATACGATATTATAGTACTTGGAAGTGGTCCTGGGGGCTACGTCACAGCAATTAGAGCATCACAATTAGGTTTTAAAACTGCTATTGTTGAAAAAGAAAATCTAGGTGGAGTTTGCCTAAACTGGGGTTGCATACCAACTAAAGCATTACTTAAGTCTGCTCAAGTTTTTGAATATTTAAAGCATGCTGAAGATTATGGGCTTACAGTCAAAGATGCTGGTCATGATTTTGATGCCGTTGTCAAACGTAGTCGTGGTGTTGCTGATGGTATGAGTAAAGGTGTTCAGTTTTTGATGAAAAAAAATAAGATTGATGTAATAGAAGGTTTCGGAACACTTAAAACTGGAAAGAAAGTTGAAGTAGATGGAAAAGAATACAGTGCCGATCATATTATTATAGCAACTGGAGCACGTTCTAGAGAATTACCAAGTTTGCCTCAAGATGGCAAAAAAGTGATTGGATATAGAGAAGCAATGACTTTAGACAAACAACCAAAGAAAATGATTGTTGTAGGTTCTGGAGCTATTGGAGTAGAATTTGCTTATTTCTACAATTCTATAGGTACTGAAGTTACTATTGTAGAATATTTGCCAAATATTGTTCCTGTCGAAGATGTTGATGTCTCTAAGCAATTAGAGCGTTCATTCAAGAAAAGTGGCATTAAAATTATGACCTCTTCAGAAGTGACTCAAGTTGATACGTCTGGAAAAGGTGTTAAGGCTACAGTGAAAACTAAAAAAGGTGAAGAAGTTTTAGAAGCTGATTTGGTTTTATCTGCAGTAGGAATTAAATCTAATATCGAAAATATAGGATTAGAAGATGTTGGTATTGCTGTTGATAGAGATAAGATTTTAGTTAATGATTACTACCAAACTAACATTCCTGGATATTATGCTATTGGAGATGTCACTCCTGGTCAAGCTTTAGCTCATGTTGCTTCTGCTGAAGGTATTTTATGTGTAGAAAAAATTGCTGGACAACATGTTGAAGCTTTAGATTACGGAAATGTACCAGGTTGCACCTATTGTTCTCCAGAAATAGCAAGTGTTGGTTTAACCGAAAAGCAAGCTAAAGAACAAGGCTTAGATGTAAAGATTGGTAAATTTCCTTTCTCAGCTTCTGGAAAAGCTAGTGCTTCTGGAGCAAAAGATGGTTTCGTAAAAGTGATCTTCGACGCTAAGTATGGTGAATGGTTAGGATGCCATATGATTGGTGCAGGCGTTACAGATATGATAGCCGAAGCAGTTTTAGGTCGTAAACTTGAAACAACTGGACATGAAGTCTTAAAAGCGATACATCCTCACCCTACAATGAGTGAAGCTGTCATGGAAGCTGTTGCAGATGCTTATGATGAAGTGATTCATTTATAAAACATAATTATAATAAAAAATGCGATTCTTAACGAATCGCATTTTTTTTGATTAAAACTTAAACCCAGATCGAATACTAAAACTTGAAGGTGAATAGGCTTTATAATTATAAGGGTTGTTTGTGTTTATAATTTGATAATTAAAAAGCCCTTGTATATAAGCGTCATCATTAATATCATACTGTATTCCTAATGTTGCTGAAGCATCAATTTGATTAGTCATTCGGCTTCTAACTTCAAAAAAGTCAAAAGTGGCTCCTCCCAAAACGCTTAAATCACCTATGATATTGATTTTAAATAATAATGGTGTTTCAATAAGTCGTTTGCCATCAAATTGGTATTCATATACACCCAATGTAAGACCCATACTAGTTCCTAGTTGAACCCCTTGAGATCGCAAAGACCATTTTCTCAAATCTAGTTCATTTATGGTGTTATCTTGTGAGTGACCAATAAACGTTATTGCTATCATTACAATTAATAGAATATATTTATAATTTTTAAACTTCATCTGATTTAAAACTTATAACCTATTCCTAGTCTTACACTACTCCTCGACCCAGAGTCAAATGCACTAACGCGCACTTGATTTTCTGAAGCTAAACTATAACTCCCTTCTATAAAGAAATGACTAGAAAAATTATACTGTATGCCAATTTCAGCAGCTACCGAGAAACTCTTTGCGATTTCATTGTCATCGACAAGAAAGTCCAATCTAGGCCCAAAAAACACATTGAGTTTTTCATTGAAGTAATATTTTAACAACAAAGGTGCTTCTATAAATTCCATTGTACTATATACTGAATACCGAAGTTCATACTGAATTCCAAAACGCCTTGACAATCTAGTTTCGGCGAATAAGCCTGCAAATAAACTAATGTCGTTTGTGTTTTCGGGTACACTAAGAATAGATGTGTAATTTAAGCCTCCTTTAACCCCAAAAATAGTTGTGTTCTTAACAAATGATGTGTCATCTTGAGTAAATGCAGCATGAGTTGTTCCTATCAACAATAGGACAAATAGAAATGATTGTTTCATAATAATTGTTTGTTTGATTAATTGGAAACAAATCTATTTCTAAGCCATGTTAAATAGTCATAACCATATCATAATCATATCTAAAGGGAAGGTTAATCCTATGCAAAAATTCTTAATTTTTTAAGCAAACTAGAACCTGTAGCCCACTCCCAAAAACAATCCATTAGGGGAAATCACCTCAAAGCCCAGTGTGTATTTTATGTGAATATCTATAGCTTTTGTGATATGAAACGCTGTGCTTATATCACCGCGTACTTTAAACTTATTAGAAAAAAAATCGAAGAAATAATTCAAACTAGGTCCAACAAGGATATCTAAATTTTTTGCCACTTCATATTTGGCATAAATTGGCACATTGATAAACTTAAAGTCGCCAAGTCCTATGTATAAGACTTCTGGTTGTAGTGAAAATGACTCATCAAAATGAAACTCAGTAAATACACCACCATAATAGCTTGTTTGGGTTTTTGCTCTTGGTCCAAAATTTGCTTGTTCAACATTAAAAAAAGTAAAATTCACGCCTCCTTTTACACCAAAATCAACATTAGATTGCGCTTGAGAAGACATCCAAATTAATAAAAACAATAACAAAGGAACTATAATGTTTTTCATTGGACATGTTATTTTCTATGAGATTCAGTCTAAAAAACTCTGTATCGCCAATTCATAGCTCTGCAGACCAAAACCTAGAATCACGCCTTTAGCGTTTCCTGAAATATACGATTGGTGTCTAAATGCTTCTCTATCAAATGTATTAGAGATATGCACCTCCACTACTTGAGTTTCGATGGCTTTTACAGCATCACCAATACCAACAGAAGTATGTGTATACGCTGCTGCGTTTAATATAATTCCGTCATAATTATAGCCTACCTCTTGGATTTTGTCAATGAGCTCTCCCTCTATATTTGATTGATAGTGTTCTAATGAGATGTTTGGATGCTTCTTTAGAAGTGTTTCAAAAAACTCTTCAAATGCCATATTTCCATAGATACTTGTTTCACGTTTACCAAGTAAATTAATATTGGGACCATTGATAATAATAAGCTTTTTCATAAAGTAAAGATATTAAAATTTGGGTATAAAAAAACCAAAGTTCATGCGCTTTGGTTTTTTTATTAATCATTTTGAGTGATTAAAATTTTAATTAAAAGCATAAAAAAAGGAAACTAAATTAGTTTCCTTTTTTTAATTATATTGAGTTAGATATTATAATCCAAATTCAACACCGATAGTAATTGCATCAAAAGAACCACCATCAAGGCTAACTCCTCTGTAAGCAGCAACTATATCAATACTTTCTGATACTCCGTACTGAACTCTAGGTGCATAATAAAATCCACCATCGTTACCGTCAGGACTAATTCCAACTGCGTAACCTAAATCAGCTCCTACAGTAAATTCTTCTGATAAGCTATAACGTCCAGCAGCAGCAATAGGTAAGAATCCAGTATCGTCAATATCAACTGACGTTCCTAATATTTCAATAGAATCTCCTAAATAATGCTGATATCCAGAAGCTACACCTGCTGTAAAATCATCAGATACTTCCCATAAATAACTAACATCTATGTTTATACCAAAAGTAGTTAAATCACCAGCATCTCCCATAGGAAGTCCAGCACTAATACCTGCGTTAAAATTTTGAGCAGTTACACTTGTTAATCCAAAAACTGCAACAGCAGCAAATAACATTAATTTTTTCATAATAAAAGTTTTAAAATTGATTAGTACAAACTAAATACTTTTTTTTCAGATTATGAACATTTTTTTTCATCTTATTAACAATTTTATAAACACAAACTTATAAGCATCTATAAATCAGTAATTTATATTTTTTAGTTATCAACATTTTATGACAAAATACGTCATATGTCGTATACAAAACACGGTGTTTTAGCCAAATAATTTAGTATTTTTAACCTATAAAAGCGCAGATATTTTTAAATATGCAATATGAAGTGGCAAAATGCTCTTAATGATTTTAAATACTATCTAAAAATAGAGAGAGGTTTATCTGCTAATTCAATCAAGAACTATGAGCTAGATGTAGAGAAACTCATTGCGTATTTGGAAGAACATAAAGTTAATCAATCGCCGTTGCAAATTGATTATGAAGCCATTCAATCATTTATATATGATGTTTCAAAACAACTAAACTCTAGGTCACAATCCAGACTCATTTCTGGCTTGCGAAGTTTTTTTAGCTATTTAGTGTTTGAAGATTATAGAACAACTAATCCTCTAGATCATATTGAATCTCCTAAAATTGGTAGAAAGTTACCAGACACACTTGCTATTGAAGAAATTGATGCGCTTATTAATGCCATAGATTTAAGTAAAGAATTTAATGGTGTTAGAATTGGAGAACGCAACAGAGCCATTTTAGAAACCTTATATAGTTGCGGATTACGTGTTAGTGAACTAATAAATTTAAAAATATCTGATTTATTTTTTGATGAAGGTTTCATCAAAGTGACTGGCAAAGGAAATAAACAACGTTTTGTTCCTATTGGTCCTAATACTCAAAAGTATATTAGCCTATGGAGAGACATTAGGGCACATATAAAAGTTTACCCAGAGCATAAAGATATTTTGTTTTTAAATAATAGAGGGAAACAATTAACTCGAGCTATGATTTTTACCATTATAAAAAAATTAGCCAAAGCCATCAACTTAAATAAAGTAATTTCTCCGCATACCTTTAGGCATTCATTTGCTACTCACCTTCTTGAAAATGGAGCAGATTTAAGGGCCATTCAACTTATGCTTGGTCATGAAAGCATTACTACTACAGAAATTTATATGCATGTAGATCGTTCTCATTTAAAGGATGTACTAACTGCATATCACCCAAGAAAATAAACGTGTATTTTTTTAAAATTCTAGTGACATTTGCATAAAAAAAGGGTCTTAATTAGAAAAGTGCACTTATGAAAATGCTGTGGGAAAGAATAAAACGCTCTAAGTCAGACACTTACGACAAAACTAAAAATCAAAAACCTTTTGATGGCTTAAAATGGCAGATTGCTTTAGAAAATTCTGAGGTTGGGCTTTGGGATTATAATGCAATTAGTGATGAAGTATTTTATTCTAAAGAATCTAAAAACATTCTTGGTTACAAAGATCATGAATTGACAAACTCTTCAATGGAATGGAATCGAAGAGTTCATCCAGAAGATTTAGAAACCTATTTTAAAGATTTTAATGCACATATTAATGGCCATTTAGATACGTATAGAAATGAACATCGCGTCCTATGCAAGGATGGAAATTATAAATGGATTCTCGATAAAGGAAAAGTGGTAGATCGTGATATTAATGGAAAACCAAAACGAATTATAGGGACTCATACTGATATCACCTATAGAAAAAAGAAAGATGAGCAATCTGAGAAGTATCTTCAATTAATTACAAGTCAAAATAAAAGGCTTCATAACTTTACTCACATCGTTTCTCATAATTTGAAAACGCATATTGGAAATTTCAAAAATATATTAGAGTTCTATGAGGAATCAAATTCTGAAGAAGAAAAAGTAGAACTCATAAACCATTTAAATACGATTTCCGAAGCACTAACAAGTACAATTGTTGATTTAGATGATATCATAAGTATAAAGTCAAAATCTAACACTAAAGCGCTAAATGAACGGGTCAATATTTTTGCTTGTACTGAAAAAATTATTGATAGTCTTGAAATAGAAATTGCTAATAACGAAGTTGCCATCTATAATTCACTACGAAAGGATGACTTTTTAATAGCCAATAGATCATATTTAGAGAGTATCATTTATAATTTAATCTCTAATGGCATAAAATACAGATCTGATAAGCGCAATTCAAAAGTAATTTTGCAATCTATTCACACTAAAAACGAACTTAAAATTTTAGTAGCTGATAATGGTATTGGTATCGATACAGAAAAATTCAAAAACAAACTGTTTGAGATGTATCAAACTTATCATGGTACTAATAGAGATGATTCTAGAGGTGTTGGCTTATACATTACCAAAACTCAAGTTGAAGCGCTTGGAGGCACTATAGATGTAGAAAGTAAACTTAATGAAGGTACAACATTTATATTGACCTTTAAAAAACAAAAAGCACTCTAAATTGAGTGCTTTTTTACTATTATTTTTTTATATTACTTCGCTATATTAACCGCTCTAGTTTCTCTAATCACAGTGACTTTAACCTGTCCTGGATAGGTCATGTCTGTTTGTATTTTTTGAGAAATTTCAAATGATAAATTAGCAGCTTGTTCATCAGATACTTTTTCACTTTCAACCATCACACGTAATTCTCGTCCAGCCTGAATAGCATATGCTTTATTTACACCATTAAATCCGAAAGCTACATCTTCAAGATCTTTAAGACGTTGGATATAAGAATCCAATACTTGTCGTCTTGCTCCTGGTCGCGCTCCAGAAATAGCATCACATACTTGAATTATTGGTGATAGCAATGTTGTCATTTCTATTTCATCGTGATGCGCACCAATAGCATTACATACCTCAGGTTTTTCGCCATGCTTTTCTGCCCATTGCATTCCAAGAATAGCATGGGGTGTTTCCATATCTGCTTCAGATGATGGTACTTTTCCTATATCATGTAATAAACCTGCTCGCTTTGCTAATTTAGGGTTCAAGCCTAACTCAGCAGCCATAACACCACAAAGTTTAGCAACTTCACGTGAATGCTGTAGTAAGTTTTGCCCATAAGAAGAACGATATTTCATTCGTCCAACAAGTTTTATTAATTCTGGATGCAATCCGTGAATTCCTAAATCGATAACTGTACGCTTACCAACTTCAACAATTTCTTGCTCAATTTGTTTTTGTGTCTTTTTAACAATTTCCTCAATACGAGCGGGATGAATTCTTCCATCGGTCACTAATTTATGAAGAGACAAACGTGCAATTTCACGTCTTACAGAATCAAAGCACGACAAGATAATCGCCTCAGGTGTATCATCAACAATGATTTCTACTCCAGTAGCCGCTTCTATCGCACGAATATTTCGACCTTCACGCCCAATAATTCGACCTTTTACATCATCAGATTCAATATTAAAAACAGAGACACAATTATCTATAGCTTCTTCTGTTCCTATACGTTGAATGGTATTAATAATGACCTTTTTGGCTTCTTGTTGTGCTGTAAGTTTAGCTTCTTCTAAAGTGTCTTGAATATAACTCATCGCATCAGTTTTAGCCTCACCTTTTAGTGATTCTACCAACTGTGTTTTAGCATCTTCGGCAGATAAACCTGAGATAACTTCAAGTTGTTTTATTTGGCTCTTATGCGCCTTTTCGACTTCATCCTTTTTCTTTTCTAAAAATTCTAGACGAAAATCGTAATCTTTTATTTTTTCTTCTAATGATTGGTTTGATTTTTTGTTTTTAGCCAATTCGCTAGAGATTTGTGACTCTTTATCTCGTGTACGCTTTTCAGCTTCGGCCATTTTCTTATCACGTGATAAAATGACTTTCTCATGCTCAGCTTTAAGCTCTATAAATTTTTCTTTGGCCTGAAGCATCTTATCCTTCTTAATAGATTCTCCTTCGTTTTTGGCTTGTTTTATAATTAAATCTGCATCATTCTTAGCGTCTTTTATAAGTTTAGAAGCATTATTTTTCTCTAATGATTTTGCAATAATATATCCAAGTACTATGCCAAGTACTAAGCCTCCAACAATCATTAAAATTGTGTTCGTATCCATGTTTAGTTAGTGTTTATATATAAAAAAAGCCTACATCAGTTTTGGATTCTGTATAAACTCCTTAAATACAAGTTTAGGGCTAACAAGCTGATCAAAAATCTGCCCAAACACTGAGAAATCAGTATTAGCAGCACGGTTTTACAACTTAAACTCACCCTTTTTAAAGAATTAACGTTGAGTTTATCAAAAAATAATAACTAATGTAGGCAGTAACCTATTGTTTATTTAAAAGAACGTTATGCACTTAAATGTTTGTGAAGTAATTGATCTAAAGCATTAAGCTTCTCTTCTACTTCTTCACTTACACTGGCTTTATCTATTGTTTTCTGTTCCACTTGAGATGCAAACTGCAATGCGCACATGGCTAAAACATCTTGCTTATCTCTCACAGAATAGTTTTGCTCAAACTGACTTATCATGGCTTCAATCTTTTTAGCCGCCTTACGCAAACCTTCTTCCTGACTAGGCGCAATCGTTAAAGGATATACGCGGTTTGCTATAGATAGCTTTATTTTAAGCTGTTCTGCCATTACAATTAATTAACATTATTCAGATAGTTGCGCAATACAATGATCAATATCTCTAATTAATGTATTTATTTTGAGCTTTGTTTCTCTGTTATTCTCGTCACTGCCCAGTAATGAGTTTGCCATTTTGAGTGTTTCATATTTTTCAACCCAAGAACTTATGTCTTCTTGTTGCTGAATATTTTTCTGTTGTTGTATTGTTAATTCTTCAGAAATCTTAGCGTTAGTCTGTTTTAACACTTCAAGTTTATGCAAAACTTTACTGATTTTATTCTCTAAAGAATCTACAACATCTTCAATTTTACTCATTTAACAAATTTCAATACTGATGAAACAAAGTTAACATACTAACTGAAAAATAGCAATTGTTTTTCTATTAATTTTTAAATTATCAACAGTTCTTAGTGATAATCGCTTATAGTAAACAAGTTACTATTATGCTTTAAGTCATTTTTATAAGTTTTTGTTTGTTATTTTTACTTTTTTACTGATATTGACTCCGAAATAATTAAATGAATCAATATAGATTATTTTCTATATTAAATTAAAATCAATATTTTTACGTTAACAACCTTAACGTAAACTATTATGCATATGAAATATCTTTTTGTTTTAGTTTTTATCTCTCAATTTAGTTTCAGTCAATCACCTTATCCTCAAGATTATTTTAGAAACCCATTAGATGTTACTCTAGTATTATCTGGTACGTTTGCCGAATTACGTTCAAATCATTTTCATTCTGGTCTTGATATCAAAACACAACAACGTACAGGTCTAAAAATCTATGCGGCAGCTCAAGGGTATGTTAGCCGTATTAAAGTGTCCCATTATGGTTATGGAAAAGCGCTATACATTACTCATCCAAATGGTTATGTAAGTGTTTATGCGCATTTGGAAAAGTTTTCTCCCAAAATTCAGAAGTACGTCAAGGCTTGTCAATATGAAAAAGAAAGCTATGAAGTAGAAATGTTTCCATCAATTGATGAGTTACCAGTCACAACAGATGAAATAGTTGCTTTTTCTGGTAATAGTGGTAGCTCTGGTGGACCACACTTGCATTTTGAAATTAGAGATAATGAAGAACGTCCAATAAACCCAATGCTTTTCGGAATCGATATAAAAGACACCAAACGTCCATTTCTTTCAGCTGTATACGCCTATCCAAAAAACAGAAGCTCCCATGTAGAGAATTCAAAACAACGCAAAGAATTACGATTAATTCCTCATAAAAATGGAGATTACAGCACCGAACCTATTGAAGCGCTTGGAGATATTGGATTTGGGGTTGTGAGTTATGATCAGCAAGATTTAGCAAACAATAAAAACGGATTGAGTAATATTCAAGCCTTTTATAATGGAAATAAAAGCTTTGAAATGGATTTTAAACGCTTCAGTTTTGACGAAACAAGACACCTAAATCGTTATATCGACTATGAAATATTTAAAGAAAAAAAATCTAGAATTCAAAAATTATTTGTGCAATCAGGAAATACTTTAAGCATGCTTAAAGATGTTGACAACAATGGCTACATAAAGGTTGAAGACAGCACAAGCTCTTTATACAAAGTGCGACTA
The DNA here is from genome assembly GCA_947489585.1 of uncultured Psychroserpens sp. Taxonomy (GTDB): domain Bacteria; phylum Bacteroidota; class Bacteroidia; order Flavobacteriales; family Flavobacteriaceae; genus Psychroserpens. The sequence goes on along the minus strand of CANLEE010000004.1, from coordinate 247,380 downwards.
AGAGACTTTAAAGGTAATGAATCATGGCTTTCAATTCCTGTAAAAGGAAAACCTGCAAAAGAGATTCTTGAAGCTCCTGAACTCAAACCAAGCACCTATATCTTTGCCGATCAAGTTAATGAATTAGAAGAAGATAATGTTAAGGTTTACTTCCCAACAAACTCTTTTTATGAAGATTTTCATATTGATTTCAGTGTGCGAAATGACACACTAAAATTACATAGAAATATTATCCCATTAATTAAGAGTTATACCATCACATATGATATTAAAAACTATGCAGATGATCAAAAAGACAAATTATTTATAGCCAGTTTATACGGTTATTACCAAAAACCGAGTTATATAAGCACAAAACGCATTGGTAATCTATTATCAGCAAGAACGAAATCACTTGGAACATTTGCATTAGCTAGAGATACTGTTAGCCCAACTATTAAAGCTGTGAATTTTCAAAGTGGTAAATGGTTAAGCAAACTCAATCATTTAAAAGTGAAGATTGATGATGACTTGTCTGGAATAAGTAATTATAGAGCAACCATCAATGGTCAATGGATTTTAATGGAGTATGATTATAAAAAAGACACCTTAACTTATGATTTTGAAGATGGTATAAGTACAACTACTGAAAACAATCTCAAAATAATTGTTACAGATAATGTTGGAAATAGTACTACATTTGAAACAACCTTTTATAGAAAATAAAAAAACAACCTTTTGAAGCTAAACATCACACTACTTATTGCCCTATTAGGCTTTTCTTTCTTCGGAATATCACAAACCGCAACCATTAGAGGTGTCATTTTAGATGATGAACAACTTCCTATTTCTGATGTAAGCATAAAAGCTGGAAATAACGGAACGACATCTAATGAGAATGGTTTTTTTATACTTAAAATCCCTTCTGATACAGACGTAATTATTGTTTTTACTCATATAGGACATAAGCGTGTCGAAGCCAAGTTTAATCTGAAAAATGGTCAAGAAATTGAATTCAACCCTGTAATGAGTATTGCTATTGAGCAAATTGCAACGGTTGTTATTAATACAAATACCAGACAAAAAGTAGATGGCGTTACAACGATTACTCCTGAAGTCTTAAGAACTATAAAGGGTGCTCAACCTGGTGTTGAAAATATTTTAAAAACATTACCTGGTGTCAATATTTCAAATGAATTAAGTACACAATATTCAGTTCGTGGTGGAAACTTTGATGAGAACTTAGTTTACGTTAATGAAATTGAAGTATATCGTCCGTTTTTAATTCGCTCTGGACAACAAGAAGGTTTAAGTTTTGTAAATACAGATTTAGTCCAAAATGTCGATTTCTCTGCTGGTGGATTTCAAGCCAAATATGGTGATAAGTTATCGTCTGTTTTAGATATCACTTATCGCAATCCTGTTCGCTTTGGTATACGTGCTGAAGCAAGCTTGCTTGGAGGAAGCGTTGCTGCAGAAACCGTTAGTAAGGATTCTAAGTTTTCAGGAATTGTTGGATTGCGCTATAGAGACAATAGTTTACTACTAAATTCTTTAGAAACAGAATCTAATGTTAGACCTATATTTGCAGATGCTCAAACCTATTTGACATATAAGTTTTCAGATAAATTTCATTTAAATTTCCTTGGAAACATCTCACTCAACAAATACACCTTTAAACCAAAAAACAGACAAACCAATTTTGGAACTATAGATGAACCCATAGCACTTTTAGTATTTTATGATGGGCAAGAAAAAGATCAATACCTAACTACGTTTGGAGCATTTAAAGGGAATTATTTTGTAAATGATGATTTGACTCTAAAACTTATCGCTTCAGCATATCATACTACTGAAGAAGAATACTTCGATATTTTAGCACAGTATAGACTAGGTGAAGTAAATAGTAATATTGGAGATGAAAACTTGGGAGAAGTTGAATTTTCCGAAGGTATTGGATCCCAACTTACGCATGCAAGAAATGATTTGGATGCACTAATCTTTAATGTAGAACATAAAGGAGATTATAAACTGGATGAAGAGAGTACCTTAGAATGGTCTGTAAAATATACACATGAAGATATAAGAGATCGATTAGTAGAATGGGAAGTGATTGATAGTGCAGGATTTTCGGTAAGACCTCCAATTTTTGATTTTTCAAACGAGCAACCCTACGAACCTTTTGAAGGTCCTTTGGTTGCGTTTCAAAATGTAAGAGCTACTAATGCAGTTCAAATCGATAGATTGCAAGCCTATGCGCAATGGAGCAAACGCACAACTTTAGGAAACAACGCCGAAGTATTTTACAATGCAGGTGTTAGAGTTCACAATTGGACCGTCAATAGCGATGTTCCAAATCAAGATGGCGTCTCTTCATCTACGCAAACAGTGTTTAGTCCGAGAGCACAATTTGCTATCAAACCTGATTGGGAAAAAGATATGCTATTCCGTATTGCTGGAGGTGTCTATTATCAACCCCCTTTTTATCGCGAGTTGCGTGATTCTTCTGGTGTTGTACAACCTGATGTAAAAGCACAAAAATCATTTCATATTGTCTTAGGAAATGAATACAGCTTTAGACTCTGGGATCGTCCATTTAAGCTCGTTTCCGAAGCTTATTATAAAAACTTAAGTGATGTTAACCCATATACTTTAGAAAATGTTAGAATTCGCTATAGAGCCAAAAACAATGCCAAGGCTTATGCTTATGGTGTTGACTTGCGACTTAATGGTGAGTTTGTTCCTGGTACAGAAAGCTGGTTTAGTTTTGGATATTTAAAAACCGAAGAAAACATAGATGATCGTGGTTTTATTGCCAGACCAACTGATCAACGATTAAAATTTGGAGTCCTCTTTCAAGATTATGTACCAAACATTCCTGATTTAAAAATGTATTTAAATTTAGTATATAATACTGGTGTTCCTGGTGGCTCGCCTAGTTATGCAGATCCTTATGATTTTCAAACGCGACTGCGTGATTACAAACGTGCCGATTTAGGGATTTCTTATGTACTAGTTGATCCAAATAAAACCTATACGTCTCGTTGGAAGCAAAAATTTAAAGAACTCTCTGTTGGTGTAGAGATTTTCAATATGTTTAATGCTCAAAATACGATTACCAATACTTGGGTTCGTGATGTCTATAGTAAACGACAATTTGCCATTCCTAACTTTTTGACGCCACGCGTATTCAATGTTAGAGTCTCTACACGTTTTTAGATGAAAAGGGTTTTACTTATTAGTTGTTTATTGGCTTATAACTTATCCGCTTCTGCACAATCAAAATCCTTAAAAAAATCAGTTGCTGCATTAAACATGTATCTAAGTGTTTATGATTCACTTCGATCACATGGCGAACATTCTTATACACCGAAATTTTTAAAAATCACCGATGCGGATATGGTCAAAGAATTTGGAGAAGCGATAGAAAAAACGGATTCTCTTGAAACCTTTGATGCCATTGGGATTGTTCAAAGCAAAATTGATGAATTACTCAGACAAGTTTTAACTCACAAAAAAGCTGCAAAACTTGATTTTCAATCTGCTTTTCATGATAACATGAGTGTAGTTAAATCAGATGATAGCAGGCTTTATAATTTCTCAATGGATGGGAAATCAGGAGGCTCTTATCAATTTAGAATGTCATGGATGTATTTCTTAAATGGAACTCATTTTATAGAGTTTCCTGTGCATGATGTTTGGAGTATAAGAGAGCCAGAAGAACTTACAGTTTTTGAAGGTAATGGCTATCATGATATTAGATCTTTTACAGCTTCAAATACGGTTTACTATTTACTCTTGGGAAATGTACGAACTTGTGGCTCTTGTTACGTTGACTATGTCACTTTAGTACATTTCGAGAAAGACGATGTTGCTTTAGATTTTGAGTATGCAATAGATTCTAGATTTTACGATCAGAAAATCTTCTTTGACAAAGCTTCCAAATCACTTTCTGTGTTTTATGATACCGATGATCTTAATGAAGATTGTTTTTGTTCCAATGAAGAATACCAAACTTATTGGACTGATGGTCATTCAAATAATAAATTAAAAAACGAAGACAAGTTGTTAAAAGTACAATCTTGTAGTTGCCTATTTGAATTTAATGGCAAGACCTTTGTACTCACAAAACGTTGTGCCGAATTTATCAAAACAGAAGACTAATCTTAAACAAACTCTTTTAAGACTTCAATTACATAATCTACCTCTTCTTTAGTATTATAACGACTAAAAGAAAAACGCACTGAAGGTCGCTTCAAATGCTTATCATCTAAAATTTCAGTAAGTACATGTGAACTTTGATTGCTTCCACTCTGGCAAGCACTACCTTTAGAACAGGCAATCCCCTTTAAATCTAATTGAAATTGCAATAACCCAGCCTTTTCTTGTGCAATTGGCAAACATACATTCACTAATGTATAGGTACTATTTTCTGAATCTTCACATTGTCCATTAAAGAATATGCTAGAAAAAGTTGCTTTGAGTTGTTGCACAAAATAATCTTTAATACTTTGAATATAAGCGCTTTCAGCATCAAGGTTTTCATAAGATAAGTGCAAGGCTTCATCCATACCAACAATGTTGTGAATAGACTCGGTTCCAGCTCGTAAGCCTCGCTCCTGCTCGCCTCCAAAAATTAATGCTTTTAATCCACTATTTTTCCGGAGAAAAGCAAAGCCAACACCTTTAGGACCATGAAACTTATGAGCACTAGCTGCTAAATAATCAATAGGAATATCTTGTAGATCTAATTTATAATGTCCGACAGATTGCACAGTATCACTATGAAAAAGTGCGTTGTGAATGTTACATAAATTAGCAACTCTCTTGATATCTAATTTGTTACCAATTTCATTATTAATATGCATTAAAGACACCAATTGTTTTCGTTCTGTTTTTAGCAAGGTTTCTAAATGGGATAAATTAACATCGCCTCTATCTCCTAATTCAACATAACTTATTGTAATATCATACTCGTTTGCAAGTTGATCTATCGTATGCAAAATGGCATGATGTTCAATTTTTGAGGTAATTATTTCTTTAACCTCTAAATCCCTAACCGCACTTCTTAGCACTAAATTATCAGCTTCTGTACCACCAGATGTAAACACAATTTCGGAAGCAGACACATTAAAATGTGACGCTATTCGTTTTCTTGAAGATTCAATTAACGATTTAGATTGCCTTCCATAAGCATGTGTAGATGAGGCATTTCCAAAGTTTTGCTTCATAACTTCACTCATGCGATCAACCACTTCGTCACGAATAGGTGTTGTTGCTGCATTATCAAAATAAACCGTTTTCATATCGCTAAATATTATACTGCAAAGATGCAACTTTATTACTGTTTCTGAAACTCAAAAAGTTAGGCTTCAAAATAATTTGTTAAAGCAACACGTTAAATAAGCAAATCTTTTATTTTTGCTTTAAATTCTATGACAATGCGACAATTTCTATATATATGTGTAATAAGTCTCTTAGCGCTTTCTTGTGATGATGGTGATGTGTTTGAAGTGTCTCTAGAGTTTGAAGATACTTTTAAAACCTGCGGAAATGTCGTTTTTCACAAAACAAAAGACAGTCCTCCTGAATCTATATCTATACAATTAGCTGGTCGCTCAATTGAGGATTTTTTAAACGTTGGAGAGGATAACACCTATGAAGAAGTATTTCAATTTAGTTCTAATAGTAATTCATTTAATTATAGAACCTACTCTAGCGCACCTGATGACGACGAAGTCTTTTGTAATGATGTTCCTTCTGCTACCATAGATATTCTCACAGATGCAGAAGATTCCTCTGGAACAGCAACATTAATGACTGTCTTAGTTGAAGATGATGATGATGGCATTCCCGCGGAACTTGAAGATGTTAATGGAAATGGTGATTTAGAAGATGATGATACCGATGGAGATGGTATTCCAAATTATTTAGATGTCGATGATGATGGCGATAACGTTTTAACTACTGCTGAAGGTGTTAACTATACTGAAGAAGATGGCCTTGTTAATGCGCAAGATACTGACGGCAATGGAACTCCAGATTATTTAGATAACGATGATGATGGTGATAACGTAGCAACACGAGATGAAGAAAACATAAATGTAGACAACAATCCACAAAACGATGTGACTGATCCTAATGTAGGTGCTGATTATTTAAATCCAGCAGTTGCAACAACCGTTACTGCTACGGAGTATAGAGAACACAATATCCAATTAACCTATACCATTAGTATTTCAATTGTAAATCTTAGTCTTCCAAACTTAGTTCAACAGAACCTAGATTTTGGAACTTTAAATGACACTAGTATAACAAATGATTCTCGAGTTGCTGAGCCAATTTTCAACTAGTTAGGTTTCGCATTCTGAAAAATATAAACCTCTGTAGCACCTAATCCATATTTTTGGTAGTCAGCTGGGTAAAACTTAATGCTGTCATATCGGCCAAAAAGATAATCTAATTCAGTTTTAAGCACACCTTCACCCACTCCATGAATAAATACGACTTTTTGAATCCTTTTTTTAATGGCAAATTCAAGTTTATATCGTGCAGTATCTAATTGCAAATTGAGCATATCAAAATTACTCATGTGTTTATTAGACGTTGTGATTTGATGAATGTGCAAATCTACTTCCATTGCAGCAAGGTTACGCTCTTTAGGCTTTACTTTAATCGATTTATGCTTATAAGACTGCTCTTTTTCACTAATAACTGTTTTCAAATCTGTAGTATCAAATAGTCTTGAATTGATTGGTTTTGCATGTATGACTTCGGAAATTGAAAACTCCATATCAAAACCGTCTTCAGTTTCAATAATTAAAGTTTGATCAGAAATTTCAGTAACGATACCAATAATATCATCATCTAAAACAGAAACCTTATCTCCTAGTTTAAACCGCATTACAATTGGTCTTCGTTATCTTCTCTATCTTTTTTACTCGGAATATTTCGAGACAGGCTATAAATACCAAACATTAAAACGGCAATCCCTGCTATTAAAATATACTGATTCTGCTGCTCATCAGCTTGAGCATAAATAGCTACTAATCCGCCAATTACAATTAAAATATAACTAATGATTCTAGGCATATGTGTATTTATTATCGAAAATAGTTTAATATTCGTCGAAAATACAATTTTACGAATCCAAATATATAACGAAACACATTTTTTTGCCTATATTTGGAGTATTCCCTACGTATTTACTTAAAATATGACTATTAATCCATTTAAAAATGAGAAATCGTGTCCTTTGCTTAATCGCCTTAGTATTAACCGTTAACGTATATGCTCAACTTACTGTAAGAAACAATGCCTACATTTTTGTTGATGGCACTGCCTTTAATGATACTAGTGGTGTAGCCCCTCTTTTTGTTACAGACGAAATTAATTTAACCGAAACTGGAAGTCGTATCTATTTGCGAAATGAAGCCCAACTTATTCAAGGGTCAGGTACTACCGGAAATACTGGAATTGGACAACTCAGTGTTCAACAAACAGGGACAGCAAACACTTATGCGTATAACTATTGGTGTTCGCCTGTGGGAAATAATTCGGCAGCCTCTGGCAATGAAAATGCTAGAGCTACACTAATTGATGATGCCACTGGATTAATTACAAGCACAGACGCCGTATTTATATCTGGACATGATGGTATATCTTCTCCTTTACAAATCCCAAGGCGCTGGTTTTACTCTTTTGTTGTGTCTGATGAATATGCCGAATGGATAGATTTAGACGAGAACTCTGCTATAGCACCTGGACTTGGGTTTACTATGAAAGGTATTGAAGCTGGAGGTCAACTCTATGATTTTAGAGGAAAGGCAAATAACGGGACAATTACCAATAGCATTGCTGCTAATCAATTTACATTAATAGGTAATCCGTATCCTTCAGCAATAGACGCTTTATTACTTATTCACGATACTGATAATACAAATATTGATAATGATGGTGCTACCACTACTGGAGCTCTTTATTATTGGGAACAACAACCTACAGATCATTTCACCGCAAATTATGTAGGTGGATATGCAACCTATACTATTTCATCAGGAGGTGTTGAATCTTTTACTCCTGCAACATTTTTTGGTTATGATGCCTTCGGAAATGCAATTCCATTACCGCCTCCTGGAGCAACCGGAAGTAAAATTGCTAGAAGATACATTCCTATCGGGCAAGGGTTTATGGTTGAAGGTAGTCCAACAACAACTGCAGGTTCATTAGTTTATGTGAAGAATACACATCGTGTTTTTGAAAAAGAATCTAGCGGAAATAGTTATTTCTTTAGAACTGATGGTTCTAATACTGAAGAAACTACGGTTCAATATAATGAACACGGACTTAATATAGTTCCTGATGATTTTAAACGATTTAGATTGAATGTTATTTTTAATCAAGATTTCACTAGACAGCTGCTACAAAATTTCCATGATACTGCTACAGATGGTTTTGATTATGGTTTGGAAGCTCCAGCTTCTGATGATGCGCAAACAGATGCGTCGTGGATTCAGAATGAAGATCCTTATGTCATACAAGCGCATAGCTTTGATATAGAAAAAAGAATTCCTTTAGTAATTAAAGCTGAAAGTCAGCAACCTCTAGAGTTTAGTATTTTTGATGTTCAAAATTTTGACACATCACAACCTATATATTTACATGACATTGAAGCAGAAGTATATGTAGATTTGAGAACACAAAACTATAGTATAAATCTTCCTGCTGGTATTTATAATAATCGTTTTGAAGTCACATTTGAAGCAGAGACTTTAGGTACAGAAACGATATCAGATCAAAATTTTGATATCTTTCAAAATACAAAACATGCAGAGTTAACCATTTTAAATCCAAATGGATTAGATCTCAAGTCTGTAGCTTTATTTGATACTTCAGGCAAAAGAGTTATTAATGCAGAAAATGTTGGAAATCATGCCGACTACCGCTACTCTACAAAATTGTTGAGTGATGGTATTTATGTTGCTACGATTACTACAAAAAGCAATCAAGCGATTTCAAAAAAGGTTATCATAAAAAACTAGTTAAATCTTACTTCAATTTTATTATTTTTGAGACAAATTATATTTATGATGTCTCCTGAAGACTACATGCTTCCTTGTCTTAACAAAAAAATCTTCGGATTGGATTGTATGGGTTGTGGTATGCAACGATCTATCGCTTTAATTCTTAATGGTGACTTTATTGCAGCCTTTTATATGTATCCAGCAATCTATAGTTTGATTGCGTTACTAGGCGTTATCTTCGTAAATTACTTTAGAAAATTTAAGCATGCTTATAAAATTATTATTATTTTGGCAGTAGTAAATGTCATTTTAATACTTGGCAACTTTATATATAAAACCTTTATCAACTAAAACATATCACATGGAAAACAATCAAACTCAAGAACAATTACAAAACTCAACACTAATTTTAGTATTAGGAATTTTATCTATAGTCACATGTTGCTGCTATGGCGTAATTGGTTTAATCTTAGGTATTGTCACGATAGTACTTGCAAATAAAGCAACTGCTATTTATGCTGAAAATCCTGATTTATACTCAGGTTTTCAAAATGTGAAAATTGGTAAAATCTTAGCAATTATAGGATTAGTATTAAGTGCTCTATATTTAATTTTCACAATTTGGGCAATAATGACATTTGGCTGGGAAACAATGCAAGACCAAGAGTTAATGCAAGAAAGAATACGTGAGATGATGGACCAATAATAGTTTCTATTATCATAAAACAAAAAAACCTCAATATCAATTGAGGTTTTTTTTATTTACAATATGAGCAAAAATTATTAGGCTTCAAATTGCTTTAAAGTTTTTATAATAATAGATACACAATCTAATAATTGTTCTTCAGTCATTACTAAAGGTGGTGCAAAACGAATGATATTTCCGTGAGTTGGTTTAGCTAGTAATCCATTATCACGAAGTGCTATACAAATATTCCAAGCTGTATCACTCTCTTCATCATCATTAATAACAATCGCATTTAATAAGCCTTTTCCTCTTACAAGATTTGCAATAGAACTCGTCTCAATATATTTGCTTAATTCACTTCGGAACAACACTCCTAATTGATAAGCATTTTCAGCTAGATTTTCATCACGGACCACTTCAAGAGCTGCAACAGCAACAGCAGCTGCAATTGGATTACCTCCAAATGTACTACCATGATTTCCAGGTCTTATAACATTCATAATCGAATCATTTGCTAAGACCGCACTTACAGGATAAGCACCTCCAGACAAGGCCTTCCCAAGAATTAAAATATCTGGTTTTACATTTTCATGATCAACAGCTAATAGCTTGCCAGTTCTAGCAATTCCTGTTTGCACTTCATCAGCAATAAATAACACATTATGCTTCTCACACAAGGCTTTAGCTTTTGTAAGGTAACCTTCACTAGGCACATAAACTCCAGCTTCTCCTTGAATAGGTTCTACTAAGAACCCCCCAACATTTGGATTGTTTTCTAATGCGCTTTCTAATGCTTGCAAATTATCATATTCAATTTTAATAAACCCATCAGTATATGGTCCAAAGTTTTTACGAGCTACAGGATCATTACTAAATGAGATGATCGTTGTTGTTCTTCCGTGAAAATTATTTTCACACACGATGATTTCAGCTTTATTCTCATCGATACCTTTCACTTCATAGGCCCATTTTCTACAAAGTTTTAAAGCAGTCTCAACCGCTTCGGCACCTGTATTCATTGGTAATAATTTGTCAAAATGAAAATACTCTGAAGCAAATTTCTCATACTTTCCAAGCATATCATTATAAAATGCTCTAGAAGTTAAACTCAAAGTTTGAGCTTGTGTCGTCATTGCATTGACAATTTTTGGATGACAATGCCCTTGATTTACTGCGGAATATGCCGATAGGAAATCATAATATTGCTTTCCTTCAACATCCCATACATACACACCTTCTCCTCTACTCAGCACTACTGGTAATGGATGGTAATTGTGTGCACCATACTTGTTTTCTAAATCGATCGCTTGTTGCGAAGTTAATTGGTCTAAAACAGCCATTTTAAAAAAATTTAAAGTTCATACCCAAACAAATGGATATCTAAAATAACCATTCCTTCTGTACCTTTATTCTTTCAAATTCTTGAAAAAGCAGCGTGGGAGAGAAATCATCCCTAGGATTAACAAAATTAATAATTTAAAATCTTATTCCGAAATTTTTCCAGATAATGATGATACTTGCAGTTCTAAGCGCTTCATTTCTCTAAGTATCGCGTTTTTATCCATTTGCATCCAAGCAAAGACTTTTAACATACTAACTCCAATTAAAAACACAAGACTTCCAAGCCCCCATTTTAAGAGTTCTTTACTATCTGTGGTGTCAAAAAAGTTCACGACACAATAGATAAATAAACCAAAGAATATTAAGGTCATAATATTCATGAGAATAATAATCCATTTGTTCTTTCCTCTAAATAAACCACCTACCATTCCCAAAACACTTTGTTCCTCCAATTCATCATAGAACTTAGCTTCTTCTTGAGTTAGCGTATCTTTTATTAACTGATCGATATCTTCCATATTTGTTTTCATAATACTATTTATTTTATGATTTCCGTGACAACGAAAACCTAATTAATACTTATTTCTTTTTTCCTTTAATATTAGCTTCAGCTTTTCTCTAGCATGAAATAATCTTGATTTTGCAGTTCCAATGGATATATTTAGTGTTTTACTTATATCCTTTAACGAATAGTCTTGCGTATAAAACAATCTAATTACAATCTGTTGGTGTTCTGGTAGCTGATTTACAGCTTTTAAAAGTGCTTCTTTCAATTGAACATTTTCATCATAGTCTTCAACAATTACAATCTTTTCTTCAATTCTAAGTTCATTTTCCTTTAAACGTTTACGGCTTAACTCACGCATGGCATCCATCGATTTAGAAAACACAATCCTAAATGCCCAAGATTTAAAACTCGATGGTTTTTCAAGTGTATGCAACTTATCCATAATTGTTTTCCAACTCTCTTGAGCCACATCTTTAGACAAATCGGCATCTTTAACAACCCAATAGGCTTTTTTACAAAACTGCAAGTGCCATCGCTCTACCAGTTTAGTCAATGCATGCTTATTACCCGCTTGATAGTCTTTTATTAATTTAACATCAATATGTTGGTCAGTACTCAATTATGCATGTTTTATTTGAAAAGATTTTCTCTTATAAATTTCCCTAAGAAATGTAACCCATAAGCTATATTTGGAGGCTTTCTTTTGAGTGGAAAACTGATTTTCAAGGTTATCAAAAGCTTCTTCTATAAGTGCATCATGCAACCAGCGAATTATAAAAACCCATAACAATGTTGCTTTAAAAGTGGTTGTGTGCATTGTAATGTTATGACTTATTTCAGTTGAATACTCAGAAACACTTTTAATTAATAGCTCATGTGTTCCTTTAAAACCATCTGGTTTTGCAAACTGAAATTTTATATGCTGACCAGCTTTAAATTCAGTAATAGTATAACGAATACGTCCATGACCTCCTATACTACCTTCTTGTAATCCTCCTCTAAATCGTATTGCTGGCCAATTTGCATTGGGCCAAATTTTATCTTCGGAAGTCGCCAAAGTCTGAAATAGCTTTGACACTTCAACTAGAGGCTGATCAATTAATCGCTTATGAATATTAATGACTCGCATACTCTAAAGACGTAGAAAAAATAAAAAGGTTCATTTATTTTTGAAGTTTTTTAAAGATAATTCTATTTCCCTATAGTTTGTCTATAGCGATTATTATTTTTGCAGCATGGCAAGACGTAAAAACAAAAGACAGATTTTCGAAAACATCGAAGTTATTGATGCAGGTGCAAAAGGCAAAACAGTTGCTAAAGCTCCTGATGGGCGTGTTATCTTTTTACCAAATGCTGTACCAGGAGATGTTGTTGATGTGCAGACTTTTAAGAAACGTAAAGCTTATTTTGAGGGCAAAGCCATAAAGTTTCATACCTTATCTAATAAACGTACTACCGCAAAATGTGAACACTTTGGCGTTTGTGGAGGTTGTAAGTGGCAGGATATGGATTACAAATTTCAATTGGAATACAAGCAAAAAGAAGTCACTAATAACCTTGTTCGAATTGGTCATTTAGAATTACCAGAGGTTACACCTATTTTAGGTTCTGCTGAACAGTATTTCTACCGTAATAAAATGGAATTCTCATTTAGCGATAGTCGTTGGCTAACCATTGAGGAAGTAGAATCTGATGAAGATTTAGGTGATAGAAATGCATTAGGTTTTCATATTCCAGGAATGTGGGACAAGATTCTAGACATTAATAAATGCTGGCTACAAGAAGATCCCTCTAATGAGATTAGAAATGCTGTAAAAGATTTTTCAATAAAAAACGGATTAGAGTTTTTCAATACACGAAACCAAACTGGTCTTCTCCGTACAATGATGCTTCGAACATCTTCAACAGGTGATTTGATGGTAATGATTCAATTTTTTAAAGACGATAAAGAGAAACGCGAATTGTTACTCGATTATATTGCTAGCACATTTCCGCAGATAACATCGTTACAATATGTCATTAATAGTAAAGCTAATGATACTATTTATGATCAAGATGTAATTTGTTATCAAGGAAACGATCACATTTTTGAAGAGATGGAAGGTTTGCGATTTAAAATTAATGCCAAATCTTTTTATCAAACCAATTCTACACAAGCTTATGAATTGTATAAAATCACAAGAGCTTTTGCCGATTTAAATGGTGATGAGCTTGTCTATGACTTATATACTGGTACTGGTACCATAGCACAATTTGTTGCAAAGCAAGCAAAACATGTGGTTGGTGTAGAAGCTGTTCCTGATGCCATAACTGCAGCAAAAGAAAATGCACAATTAAACGGTATTGAAAACGTTGACTTTTATGTTGGTGACATGAAAAATGTATTCAATACTGAATTCATAGCAAAAAACGGTCAGCCAGATGTAATTATTACTGATCCACCACGAGACGGAATGCATAAGGATGTTGTTAATCAAATATTAAATATTGCACCAAAAAAAATAGTTTACGTAAGTTGTAACAGTGCAACACAAGCTAGAGATTTAGCTCTATTAAAAGACATATATAAAATCACTAAAACACAGGCTGTAGATATGTTTCCACAGACACATCATGTGGAGAATGTTGTGCTTTTAGAAAAACGATGATCATTAAAACATTGAAATTGAAACGAATTATAATCCTACTCAGTTTTGCTATGCTTTTTGCTGTTATTGCTTTAAGTTGTGAGCGAGATGATATTTGTGCAGAAGCTACTGCAACTACACCGCATTTAATCATTCGATTTTATGATATAAATAATCAAGACGAAACCAAAGAGGTAAGACAATTAGAAATCGATGGTCTTGATGATGCAGATATGCCAATAGGAACTATTTTAAGCCGAACAAATACAGATTCAATTGTATTGCCTTTACGCTTTCAAGAGGAAAACGTAGAGACCATTACTCGCTTTCAATTAGAAAGAGATGCTGATTTTGGAGATAATGAAAACCCAGATAATGAGTCTAATATAGATATTATCGAAATAAAATATACTCCAGAATTCATCTACGTGTCAAGAGCATGTGGCTACAAAAGTATTTTTAATATCGGAACTACAGGTGGCATCACTAGAGATAATGATTCAGATAATTGGGTTGCAAATTTTGAAATTTTAAACGAAACCATAGAAAATGAAACCGAAGCACACATTATTATTTATCATTAGTCTGATAGCTGTGATGTTGTTTCCGTTGACATCACAATCGCAAGAAGACATTGAAGAAACGTCTGTTGACACCTTAATTTATAAACAAAAGTATGGCATCAGACTTGGTGGTGATATTGGCAAATTGATTAGAACCGCAGTAGATGAGGATTATACTGGCTTTGAAATAACTGGAGATTATAGACTTACAAAAAATTTATATATCGCTGGAGAATTAGGCACAGAAGAACGTCGAATTGCTAATAATTTCCTTGATGTTACAGCCAAAGGTAGTTTCTTTAAAGCTGGAATAGATTATAATACGTATACCAATTGGTTAGACATGCAAAATATGATTTACACTGGTTTTAGAGTTGGTGTGAGTAGCTTTAGTCAGACTTTAAATAATTTTACAGTATATAATACAGATCAATATTGGAATGAGCAATTTAGTGACAATCCAAGCAGAGAAACTAAAGGACTTACTGGTATTTGGGCTGAATTGATTCTTGGGTTTAAAGCAGAACTTCTACCCAATTTATATGGTGGTCTTAATATTCAAATTAAGTCTTTGATAAGCCAAGACCTGCCTCCTGGTTACGAAAATTTATATGTTCCTGGTTTCAACCGGACTTACGATAGCGGTCGTTTTGGTGTTGGCTTTGGATATAACGTTTCTTATTTAATCCCTATTTACAAAAAAGATAAAAAGGTGATTATTGAAAATGAAGACAATTAACACCTGACAAATATCATAGTATTTCTCTTTAATTATAGAGACCTTTATAAGACATCAATCTTATAAAAGTAATATTATGAAAACGTATCAAATACCTTACCTCTTATCATTTGTTTTTATTTTAAGTTGTGCCACTACATCGTCTATGATTTTTGATTATGATATCGATGAAGACTTCAATCAACACAATACATTTATCATTTGTGAGGATGATTTAATTGCAAAGAATACACGTTATCCTCAGCAAGACAATACTAAAATAAGGGATTTACTTTCTGAAGAAGTTACCTTCAAACTTGAAAGTTTAGGGCTTGAAGTTGACACAAACAATCCAGATTTGCAGGCAGGTTTTCGGTTAATAATTACCGAAGAAACTTCAAGTTTTAGAGACTGTTCAGAATTGGATGAGTTTCAGTATTGGGAAAAATGTAGACTAAAAACAATTACGTACACTACTGAAACATTAATTCTATATGTATCAAATCTGAAAAAAAATCAAATTGTTTGGCAAGCATCTATCCCTTGCGAAATGAATAAATCAAAATCTAGACTAAAGTCGCATATTAATGAGCTTGTAAATACGCTTTATGAAACCTATCCAAATACAATTAAGCCTATAAATTAATCGTTAATATATTTTCCTTTTTTACTGCCTTCGTACATCACATATTTTACCAAGCGTGATTCTAACTTGGCATTAAACAAATGAATTTTTCTTGAAGGACGCAAACCAACATGCTTTATAGCTTCAAGGTTTGAAGTAATAAACCAAGCCTCTGTACCAGGATAACCTTGCTTTAACGTGTCTCCTATTTCCTTATAAAACGTTTCCATATTAATATCTAAACGTTCACCATAAGGTGGATTAAATACCATATGCAACTTATTCTCACCAGGTTTTTCTGTTTTAAAGAAATCTTCATGTTGAATTGTTATAAAATCGTCAAGATGCGCATTTTTAATATTGTCTTTCGCTTTAGACACTGCACTTGGTGATTTATCATAACCAATCATTTTATGATGAAAGTCTCTAGTCTTTTTAAGAAGTGATTCTTCTATTTTTTCAAACAAATCCACATCCCAATCTTGCCAACGTTCAAACGCAAATTCCTTACGCATTAAATTTGGTGGAATATTACAAGCAATCATAGCGGCTTCAGCCAAGATGGTACCACTACCACACATTGGATCCATAAAATCTGATTGTCCATCCCAACCTGATAACATCACTAATCCTGCTGCTAATACTTCATTTATTGGCGCAATATTAGTAGCAGTCTTATAACCACGTTTGTGTAACGATTCTCCAGATGCATCTAAAGATATCGTGCAAACTTGTCGGTCGATATGCACATTGATTTTTAAATCAGGAAAACGTAAATCAACATTTGGTCGTTGGCCTTCTGTATCTCTAAATTTATCCACAATCGCATCTTTAGTTTTAAGTGCTACATATTTAGAATGCGTAAATGCTTTAGAATGTACAGTTGCATCAATAGCTAAGCTTCCTGAAGGTTTAAGATAATCATTCCAAGGCATTTTATAAACACGATCATACAAATCTTGTTCATTCACAACGCGAAACGTTTTTATAGGTTTCAAAATTTTAATGGCAGTTCTTAAAGCCAAATTTGCCTTATACATAAACCCTTTATCTCCAACAAAACTCACATTTCTAACGCCTTTCTTGATATCCATTGCGCCTAATTGTATGAGTTCTCGTTCTAATAAATCTTCAAAACCATATAAGGTTTTTGCCACCATTTTATAATTATTCTCCATGCTGTACGACCAATACTATATTAGGTAGCAAAAATAAAGTATTTTTGTGGTATAGAAGATGATTTAAAGAGATTCCCTTTTTAAAGGGAAATACATATGACAAAAGACACACAACAATGGTATGCTTCGTGGTTTGATACACCGTTTTACCATATTTTATATAAGGATAGGGATCATACCGAAGCGCAACAGTTTATGGATAATCTAACCGAATATCTCAATATCCCTCAAGGTGGAGATATCTTAGATTTGGCATGCGGTAAAGGAAGACATTCGGTTTACCTAAATAGCTTAGGTTACAATGTGACTGGTGTTGATTTATCTGAAAACAGTATTGCATATGCAAAGCAGTATGAAAATAACACGCTTCATTTTGAAGTACATGATATGTGTAAGCCCTATAAAAAACAATTTGATGCTGTTTTTAATATGTTCACAAGCTTTGGTTATTTCGAAAATGAAGAAGACAATTTAAAAACCATTAAGGCTATCAAAGCAAACCTTAATGAATTTGGGTTTGGAGTTATTGACTTTATGAACAGTAACTATGTTGTCGCCAATTTAGTTGCTGAAGATGTAAAAACAGTTGAGGGCATTAATTTCACCTTAAGAAGAAGCTTAAAAAATGGATATATCATTAAAGATATTTCTTTTACTGTAGAAAATGAAGATTTCAATTTTCAGGAACGTGTTAAAGCGTTTACATTGGAAGATTTTCAATCTCTTTTTGAAAAAGCAGGTGTCTATTTATTAGATGTTTTTGGAGACTACAAACTCAAAAGGTATGATGCAAAAACCTCAGAACGCTTAGTCATGATTTTTAAATAATGCAATCGTATTTACTTCCCATATTAGCCGTTGGTATTGGTGTTGCTTTAGCAGTTATTACTAAGCAAAAGAAAACCATTTACACAAAACTCCTACTCTCATTTAGTGGTGCTTTTTTATTGGCATTAACCCTGTTTGATTTACTACCAGAAGTTTACGAACATCTTGAAGCAAAAACCACAGGACTATACATCATGTGTGGTATTTTATTACAAATTATTTTAGAGTTCTTTTCTAAAGGTGCTGAGCATGGTCATGTTCATATTCATAAAACTGAAACAGCCTTTCCATGGTTATTATTTGTGAGTTTGTGTTTACATAGTTTTTTAGAAGGCTTTCCTATTCATGAGCATAACGATATGGTTTATGGTGTCTTGGTACATAAAATTCCAATTGCAGCACTGATTTCTGCCTTTTTAATGCAGTCCAGTTTTAACAAACTACAAATTGCTAGTTTCTTAATTGCATTTACATTAATGACGCCTTTAGGAACTTATATCTCTAACGCTACACAAATTAATGCAGAGTATCTAAATAGAATTAATGCTGTTGTCATTGGTATCTTTTTTCATATATCAACAACCATTTTATTTGAAAGTAGTGAAGGTCATAAATTTAATCTTTCAAAATTGATAGCAATCATTTTAGGCGTTGGTATCGCATTTGTCATCTAACCATGTTTTCAAAAGAAGAAAGTCGCATATTAAGACAAGAATTTTGGACTAGCTATGGTAAATCTTTTCCTAGGAAATGGATTTTATATGACACCAAAATAAAAGGATTCTCTTTTAAATTTTATTTTGATACAAAAAAAGCTTTTGTTGCCCTAGATCTTGAAGACGATTTAGAAAACCGTATCAAATACTGGGAAAAATTGCAATCGTTAGAATCTATTCTTAGAGATGACTATATACCTGATGTGATTTATGAAGAAGAATTTTATCTCGATAACGGAAAAGAAATTTCTAGAATCTATCTCCCTTTAGAACAAAAAGTATCTATACACAATAAAAATACATGGCAAGAGGTCATGGTGTTTTTCAATAATAATATGAGTCGGTTTGAAGCTTTTTTTCAAGAATACCGTGATATTTTGGAAGCTTAAGACACTTTTCAAGTAACATCTAGCTGAATTTATAGACTCATTTATTATATATCATAAGTTATGAATGGAAGTCTAAGTCAATTTAAAGCTACACAAAGAAGAAGAGCAGATCGCAATGAGAAAAACAATGGAAAATTCAATAAAAAGAATATAAGCTATAAAGATACTTATACAAAACCTGAATATAGTTTCCCTAAACTAGATAGTGATAAATTAGAAAATCTTAAGCTCGATATTAAAGCCAAAATAAAAACTGAAAACAAGAAAAACTTTATCATCGTTTTGACAACGACTATTGTATTAGCAATTCTAATCTACCTTTTTGTTTTAAATTAAATTTAATGGCATTTATCAACACTTTGCTTTAATCGTTTGATTGCAAGTTTAAGGTTAATTTCAGTATCATATAAAAGCTCATAGTATTCATTCTGAGTAAATACTTTGCTTATAGATGCGCTATACTCTAATGGCAAAATACCAAGTGATTTATATTTTGAATTGTCCTTCTCATGCATATAATTGCTATAGGTATATGTTAAAACGCCATTATCTAATGAATACTCAAAATTATAGCTTATCGTCCCAATATAATCTTCAGAATTATTAATCCTATACGGGAATTGCCATTGCCCTTTTATAAAAGATGGAGATCCAATAACCTCACTAACATAGATTTCTTCTACTCCAAACAAAATAAGATTATCAACCACACATTGAAACAATTCAGAATCGCTTTTATGAGATGCTAGCCTTAAAGAACCTACAGATTGAATAGCGCCATCAGCATTTTCAGAAAGAATGACATTATTCAAAAAATTGCGTTCAGAATATTTATTCACTTCAGAAATATCAACTCTTGTATCAACGAGATAATACTTGTCTTTATAATTAATCATTCCAAAGGAAAAATACTTGAATTTTGGATGCCCTATGGTTCCATAAATTCTAACAACACCCATTTCTTTGTCAAATCGGTCGTTATCATCTACAATCTCGTAAGCCATAGAATCAAAGCTTAGCTTGAATGTTTCTGCTTTTGTGACCATAATTAAAAACTTTGCCATAAAATCACTCTCAACAGATTCTTTGTAGTTTTTAGGCAAATCCAAAAATGCTTGCTGCTCTTCTTCTTTTGTCCATTCTGAAGCATACATTTTTTTGAAATTTTCCCAAACGGCTTCCTCAGGTATAATTAAGGATTTAAATAATGAAGCATCGTTTTTCTTAACAGATTCTAGAATCAAATTACCTAATTTTTCATAGGTTCTTTCTTGTGCTTTTACAGAAAAAGATAATATCAAAAATAAAGTTGAGAATAATACGCTTTTAATGTCCATGTACAATTAAATCACAAAATAATAGATCATAAAAAAATGACAAATAGCACCACCTAAAACGAAAAAATGCCAAATAACATGATTAAAAGGGATTTTTTCAATGGCATAAAAAATAATGCCAAGTGTATAAAAAGCACCTCCTGCGAACAAAAGATAAAGCCCGTTAATTGCCATTATATCTGCTAAGGTAGAAAAATCAAAAACAATTAACCAGCCCATAACAAGGTATAATAGCGTAGAAAAAGTCTCAAACTTGCCTGTAAAAAACAATTTTAAGATGACACCAAATGCTGCAATTCCCCAAACAACCCAAAAGAGTGGCCATCCCAAACTATCTGGCAATGTAATAAGCAAAACGGGGGTGTAAGTCCCTGCAATAAGTAAATAAATACTTATATGATCAACTATTCTAAAATAATGTTTACGCTTATCTCCTTTTACAGCATGATAAAAAGTAGACGCTAAAAAAAGAATGATTATTGATATCCCGTAAATGATAACACTAAATAAAGCATAAGGTGCTTCATCCTTTAAAAATATAATAAGCAATACTAAACCAGCAATTCCTAGAGCAGCTCCTAGGCCGTGGCTCCATGCGTTTAGACGTTCTTCTAAGGCTGTTTGGGTGCGCATTAATTTTTAATTTCAGCAGTTGTTTTACTATTCAACCATTTGTCAGAAAGGTCATAATAGTCAAAATCTACAGCAGGCTCTTGACGTATTAATTGTCGGTTTTGAAACGCACGTTCTAAAATATCTTCTATAAGAAAATCTTCTTTTACTTCTATGGGATCAAACTCTCGTTTTAAAGAAATATCAAAAAGATTAGCGGTACTATTGAACCAAAAAGCTCGCCATCCGTTACGCAATTCTTTAATCAATTGAAATGTAGTTTTACCGGTTTGTCGGTGGATAAGTTTGACTAAAATTTGGCCTTCGGTTTTTGTAAGTTTCTTTAATTCAGCAGAAAACTCTTCTTCAATATACTTCTGAATTTTCTTTGCATATTTCTTCTTTTTTCGCTTGCTGTCTAGAGTCTCGAGACGCTCATTTAAGCTTGTTAAACGTTCTGAAGCCAGTTTTGCATAAGGATATACTTTTAGGGTTTTACGTCTTAATATTAAATATTTGACACGCTCTTGTTTACTAGAAAACTTAAGCTTGTTAAGCACTAATACCTCATTCAAATCAATAGCCGTTGTAGGTATAGAATCTCCTTCAACATAGATATATTGTATAAGCGTAGAGTCTTGTTCTACAGGTTCCTTCTGAGAAAAGACCAACATTGGTAAACATAGTATGAGATATAAGAATGGCTTCATATTTATAGACATATCTAAAATCGTTCCAATTGCACGTACATTTGAATTCAAAATTACGTATTTACTACTCTATAAACCTTTATTTCGTGTTAATATTATGAATAAACACAATATTTTGGAACATAAAAAACCCATAAACAAGATCTATTTATGGGTTTGAATATATTACAATTATGAGGCTATAACTTTTGCCTGTTATCATCAGATTGGGTGTCAATAAGCTTATTATAGGGGTCAATGCCTACTTCTGTAGGCTTTTCATCTACAATAATTGAAATTTTATTGTGAATATCTGTAATCTTATGCTTTTTTAAATATAACTCTTCCTCTTCTCCGTCTTCATTTTTTCCAAAAATTCCGATATCAATATAATCATTTAGTAGTACAGATAAAATTGGACGCTTCATTTCCTCAGTTTTATAAGATAATGTGTCTCCTGCTTTTTCAGCATAATAACGTTTCCCTTTATCATTATTTCTGTATTTACTAACTTCAAATTCAATTTCAACTTCATACTTACCATTATCTAATAGCTTTGACGTTGTATTAACGATTCTGTTTTTATAGAGGGTTATAGTTTCAAACATATCTTTAATCACATATTGCAAAGAATCTGGTGTAACTGCTTTAATGTCATCTACAAACTCAGTTGCCACTGGGTAAGGTGCTCCTTTAAATTGATATTTTTCAGCAAATCTTTTGACAACATCATTAAATTTCTTTTCACCCAAATAATCACTCATTGCATACAATACCAGTGAGCCTTTTTGATAATGAATGTATTGCTGATTTTCATTATACATCAAAGGATTTTCCTTTATTTGTTCTACGGTTCTTCCTAAAAGATAGCCATCCATAGCATCTTTAAGAAATTTGCGCATTTGTTCTTTACCATTAGTTTTCTCCAATACTTTAAGAGAGCTGTATTCAGATAAACTTTCAGAAAGTAATGTCGCGCCTTTTACTTTTGCACCAATAACTTGGTGCGCCCACCATTGATGCGCTAGCTCATGAGCGGTAATACTAAATGGATAATCTACAGCATCCTTATCTTCATCATCAACGTCAGCTATAAAACCTATGGCTTCACTAAACGGAATCGTATTAGGAAATGCTTGTGCAAATCCTCCTCCAGTTCTTGGAAATTCGATAATTCGTGCTTGTCTATGTTGATAAGGTGTATAGTTGTCGTTATAATAATCAAGTCCTTTTTTCAATCCATTCATCATGCGATCTACATTATAATGATGCGCTGGGTGATAATAAATTTCTAATTTCACACCATCATGCTCATCACGTTCCACCTCATATTCACCACTTAAAAACGCGTAGAAGTTCAAGATTTTAGAATCCATCTTATAGTGAAAATATTTTCGACCTACCTCTTCCCACTCTTTAATAAGATATCCAGGAGCTATAGCAATTTGATCACTAGATGTACTTACTGTCGCTTCAAAATCTATCCAGTCACTATTTCCGCCTATATAATTATTATCTCTTGCACCAGGAACATCTGGAGAAGGCCAAACATCTTTGGGAGGTAAATCATATCGCTTTCGAACTTGTGGGTTACGTAATTCACCTTGTTCACTGTATCCTATAGAAGGAAAAATAAAGTTATTAATAAAAGTACCATTGCTTACTACTGGAGAATTATTATCAAAAAATGTATTAGGCTTATTATTAGTAGTAAATTTCATTATAAGCGTATCACCTGGTAATAAAGGTTTGTCAAATTGATACATACGATAATCATAATCTTCATGATCATAAACTATCTTAGTATCACGATTTAACTCAATAGTTGTTGGTCGATCAGGATAATTAACGTGTAAGGTATCTATAATAGCATTTGTTTGATTTATAAATGTATAAGTTGCTCCTGCTTTATAATCTCGAGTCTTAGGAAATATATCCATGAATGCATTTACAGCTACTAATCGTGGTTGAGGCACTTTATTATACTTACTTAGTTCTTTTTCATAATTAACAACCAGCTCTTCATTTTCCTTACCTGTTCTACGCTCATTATCTATATTATTAACTTTCCAGATATAAGTTCCTATTGCAAAGAACCCTAATAAACAAATAGAAATTATCCCAATTAATGGTTTCGTAAATCTTGTTTTTGCAAAAGCTAAACGTTCTTTTATATTCGAACCCATGCCACGACGATAGAATATTATTGCTAAAACAAATAACACAATACCAAATAATATCCAATATAAGCGATATGTGAAATAGGCAGGCAAACCACTCCCGTAACCATTCATATCACTAGGACTAGGTGACCCAGCACCTTGATTAAAAATAAATTGACTTTGCTCTACACCAATTGCATTCAATAATGGTGGAATACCTAAAGCGAGAACTAATAAGGTTATTAATCCCAACCATTTATTTTTAATAAGGGTATGAATCAATAATGACATTAATATCCATGGCATAAAATCCCAAATATTGATGATATATAAATCGAATAAATAAAGTGCTAATTCAAATTCAAAATAACCATTGTAAGTTTGGATAATAATACCACTTAGAATAACGATAAATAATAGCGTCGCTATCATGACTACTATTGCTATAAATTTAGAAAATAGTAGTGCCCAATTTTTAGTAGCAGTGGTATCCACCAACTGATTCGTGTGAGCTGATTTAGCTCTGTTCATAATCAATCCTGTGTAGAGGTATATTAATAAGTACGAAAATAGACTAAAGATTCCTCCTGCAAATTGAAGCATCACCCAAGTCTTTGGCAAAATATCAGTACCATATTGCTGACCTGTAAGTAACATCGTGAGCAGTGAGAATGCAAAAGCTACTGAAGCAATTATTATAAATGGCCAGCCTTTTACAATATAGGCGATATCAGATTTTGCGACTATCCATGACGTTTTTAATTGGCCTAAAAAAGAGAAGTTATGATTAGCTTCTGGGATTACTACTTTTTCTATAGTTCCAAAATTCTTTTTTGTCACGCGTTGTGCTTTTGGTTTTCTAAAAGAGAAACTAGAAGGAATCTGTGAAAATTTAAACTTAAATATCACACTTACAAATACAATTAACGCAATTCCGAACCATATTAAACGGTTATATAATAAAGTTCCTGTTACAGGGATAAGCTGTGTGCTTTGCTCCTCAGGTGTCCAATATTTTATGAGACTGTATGTAGCGCTGTCTCCTGTAGGCTCTAATAATTCAACCCAATATGTATCATCCATATTTGGCAGACTAGATTGTGCTGCAAACTGAAGAATTATCATCACCAAAACAAACATAAATCCTATGTTCACATTGCGTAAAAAAGCAGTTATTGCAAATACTATAGCTCCATAAAAGAATACATTAGGAATAATATAAACTAAAAATGGTTGTAGATAATTCATTATTTTAAATGGTCCTATCAACTCTGCATTTGCACCTGGCAAATAAAACCCTAATGTAATTCCTACAGCACTTGCTATTATCACAAGTAGTGTCATAGTCATCCCAGCACTAAACTTTGCTAATAAATAATTGACTTTAGTAAGCGGGTAAGAATATAGTACATAATGCATATTATTCTTAAAATCGCGTTGAATTGTACCACCTATGATGGATGGAATAAGTAAATATGTGAATATTGCGAATAAACCTAATAGCCCATAAATACCAACTGCACTATTTAATTTAATAGAACTGGTAACTGTTGCATTGTCACTATCAAAAACACCAACTGCAAGAGCAGATAATCCAAGCGATAATAAAAAAAGCACTCCTGCATATATGTAAAAAAGAGGTTTCTTAAACCAAATCTTTACCTCGTGTAAATATATAGTTGAAAACATAATTAGACGATTTCAGATTGAGCAACAAATTTATCATTACTTAAGGTTGTAAAATACACATCTTCTAGTGTGGGTTTTACTTTTTTGAATGTTGATCCAGGAGATTCATCTCCCAAAACACGAACGTTAAGTAAATTGTCTTCATTATAGTTTGACGAAATAACATTAAAACTTTCTTGCATTTCTTCAATGTCGTCACGCTCAATAGTCGTCATCCAAATTTTATCTGATAAAGCTTCGGTCATTTGTTTAGGAGTCGCTTGAGCTAATATTCTACCTCCATTTAATATAGCCATATCAGTGCATAATTCTTTGACATCATCTACTATATGTGTAGAAAAAATCACGATATGATTCGTTCCTATTTCACGCAATACATTTAAAAAACGATGCCGCTCTGCTGGATCTAAACCAGCCGTAGGCTCATCTACAATTATTAGTTTAGGATTATTCAATAATAATTGTGCAATCCCAAAGCGTTGTTTCATTCCACCAGAATATCCTGCTACATTTTTATTACGCACATTACTTAAATTAGTAACCTCAAGCGCTTTATCTACTAAATCATTACGTTCTTTTTTATTAGTAACACCTTTTAAGCTTGCAAAATAATGCAGCAAATCATTTGCGCTCATTTTTGGATACACACCAAATTCTTGAGGCAAATACCCTAAAATTTTTCTAAGCGCCATTTTATCCTCCAAAACATTAATATCTCCAAATGTAATAGATCCAGAATCTGGGCTTTGCAAGGTTGCAATGGTTCGCATAAGAGACGATTTACCCGCTCCATTTGGTCCAAGTAGTCCAAACATTCCTGTTCCAATTTCAAGGTTTAGATTATCAATGGCTTTTACCCCATTCTTATATGTTTTTGTTAAATCTGTAATGACTAGCTTCATTATATAATAATTTAGATGATTAGGCAATTGTTGATATTAGTGTAAAAATACTGCATTTTGTTACAAATTTTAATAGCCTAAGATTTTAATACTGAATAAATCTTTTATTTTTACAGAAATTGAAATAATAACACATATGGCTTCAAAAAGTATACTGAATAAAAAATCACTTGATTTCCTTGAAAAATATCTTAATAATGCAGCTCCAACGGGTTACGAATGGAATGGGCAAAAAGTCTGGATGGACTATCTAAAGCCATATGTTGATGAGTTTATTACAGATACCTACGGAACTGCTGTTGGCGTGGTAAACCCGAAAGCAAAATTTAAAGTAGTTATTGAAGGTCATGCCGATGAAATCTCTTGGTATGTCAATTATATTTCAGATAATGGATTAATTTATGTGATTAGAAACGGAGGAAGTGATCATCAAATTGCACCTAGCAAAATTGTAGACATCCATACTAAAAAAGGCATCGTAAAAGGTGTTTTTGGATGGCCAGCAATCCACACAAGAAATCGAGCTAAAGAAGAACCGCCAAAACCGAGTAATATTTTTATCGATTGTGGATGTTCAACTAAAGAGGAAATAGAAAAATTAGGCATTCATGTAGGTTGTGTTATTACCTATCCTGATACATTCCATATCTTAAATAAAAATAAATTTGTTTGTCGCGCATTAGATAATAGAATGGGTGGCTTTATGATTGCCGAAGTGGCTCGTCTACTTAAAGAGAATAAAAAGAAATTACCTTTTGGGTTGTATGTAACCAATTCTGTACAAGAAGAAATTGGTTTACGTGGTGCACAAATGATTACCGATACAATTAAACCTAATGTAGCTATCGTTACCGATGTGACACACGATACAACAACGCCAATGATTGATAAGAAAAAGGAAGGTCATTTAGAATTAGGCAAAGGTCCAGTTGTCGCATACGCTCCTGCTGTGCAACAAAAATTACGCGATTTAATTACTGATACTGCTGAGGCTAAGAAAATTCCTTTCCAACGCTCTGCCCTATCAAGAGCTACAGGAACAGATACAGATGCATTTGCTTACAGTAATGGAGGCGTTGCTTCAGCTCTAATATCGTTACCATTACGTTATATGCATACTACTGTAGAAATGGTACATCGTGATGACGTAGAGAATGTCATAAAAATGATATACGAAACACTACTAAAAATTAAAGCCGGCGAAACGTTTTCTTATTTTGAATAACTATAAAGAAAGGCTGTCAAAAAATGACAGTCTTTTTTTATCTTCATAATTAAATCTAAAACATATGAGTTTGCAACATCAAAAGCATCTATTTTCTATTCCTGAAGACATTACCTATCTAAATATAGCTAGCCTCTCTCCTTCTTTTAAAGCTATTGAACAAGCTGGCCTTGATGCTGTACTTCAAAAAAGTAAACCGTACACCATTCCTACATCTGATTTTTTTAATCCAGTTACAGAACTTAAATCACTCTTTGCTAAACTTATTCATACAGATGAACCAGAACGTGTAGCAAGTATTGCATCTGTTTCCTACGGAATGGCTACAGTAACAAATAACATCAAACTGAATCCAAATGATGAAATTCTAGTTGTTGAAGAACAATTTCCTAGTAATATTTACGCATGGAAAAAACTTGCAGAAAAATTTGATGCTAACATTAGAACGATTGCTAGTCCAGATCTTAAAATCAATAATGCGCAACAATGGAATCAAGACATTCTAAATGCCATTACAGATCATACAGCTGTAGTCACTTTAGGTAATATTCACTGGTCCAATGGTACCATCTTCGATTTAAAAACGATAAGAGAAAAGACAAATCAGCACAATGCCTTATTAATTATTGATGGAAGTCAGACGATTGGCGCATTTCCATTTTCTATAAAAGATATCCAACCAGACGCTTTAATTTGTGCCGGATACAAATGGCTATTTGGACCTTATGGTTGTGGCTACGCATACTATGGGAGTTATTTTGACCATGGCGAACCAATTGAGAATAATTGGGCAAACCGATTACACAGTGAAGACTTCTCAGGTTTAACCAACTATCAATCCCAATACAAACCACTAGCAAATCGATATATGGTTGGTGAAAGTGGGAGTTTCATCTACGTAAAAATGCAAATTGAGGCCTTAAAACAAGTGATTAATTGGACACCTAAAGGTATACAAGATTATTGTCGTTCTATTTCCTATGAAGCAACACAACAACTCTCTGCTTTAGGTTGTCAAATTGAACATTCAGATTATAGAACACATCATTTATTTGGCGTTAAACTTCCAGAAAATTTAGACATAAAGCGACTTAAAACTGCATTGCAAGAAAAAAATATATTTGTATCCTTTAGAGGGCAATTTATTCGTATTTCTTGTCATTTATATAATACAAAAAAAGACTTTGAGACCTTAATCAACTGTATAACATCTGTACTTTAAATCGGAAATTGGAAGACTACATCGACATTGTAAACAAACATGGCAAACCAACTGGAATTTCAGCACCAAAATCTGAAATACACACAAAAGGGCATTTGCACAACACGGCACATCTTTGGCTTTATACTTTAGAAGGTAACATCTTACTCCAACAACGTGCAGCGTCGAAACCTATATGTCCATTGCTTTGGGACGTCTCAGTCGCTGGGCATATTGATGCCGGAGAAACATCAGAACAAGCCGCTGTTAGAGAGGCTAAAGAAGAAATTGGAATAACCATTTCCGAAGAACAACTTATTAAAATTGGAGTGTTTGAGTGTTTTCAGTCTTATCCAAATGGTATTATTGACAACGAATTTCACAATACATTTATCGCTGAAATCAATATCAATATTGAAGACTTGACACCTCAAAAAGATGAGGTAGAAGCCCTAAAATTTGTATCCATAGCACAGTTTTATAAATTATTAAAAGATTCTGAAATCAATATGCATTTTGTAGCGAGTAACAGAGCGTATTATAAATTTGTAATGGAGACAATTAAAAATAAAATTACTGTATAATTTTTACTACTTTTCATTTATGGAATTATTACTTCTAGCGATTGCCCCTATTTTCATTATTATACTTTACGTTTATTTTAAAGACAAATATGACAAAGAACCCAAGGGTTTATTATTAGCGTGCTTCCTTTTAGGAGCCGTTGGAAGTATTATTATCACAACGATTATTTATCTAGGATTAGATATTGTATTACCTCTAAAGGACAAATTTAGTGTACCTCAACAATTTGTAAAGGCATTTTTAGTAGTTGGTTTAACTGAAGAATTTAGTAAATACATTATTGTTCGCTTTTTTGCACAACCAAAAAAAGCATTTGACGAACCTTTTGATGGTATCATGTATGCCGTTATGGTTTCTATGGGTTTTGCCGCAACTGAAAATATACTTTATGTCTTAGAAGGCGGCTACATTACTGGTATTTTAAGAGCATTTACAGCTGTTCCCGCTCATGCAACCTTTGGAATATTAATGGGCTATTTTATGGGCAAAGCAAAATTTTCAAATAATAGAATAAAACTAAACCTTTTAGGACTTCTTCTTGCTGTGACTTTCCATGGATTTTATGATTTCTTCTTATTTATTGATTTTATTCCTGGTATTTGGACAGGCGCTTTTATATCGCTCATTCTTGGCATCATTCTATCTCATAAAGCCATTAAAAAACATCAGGAAAACTCGCATTTTAAACCAGAAGATACTTAAAGCAATTAAGTTATACAGATCTGTTAATACGTCTTTACGAAAACGTTATAATTCGCTATCTTTACGGCAAATTAAAAATACATCTCAATGCGTAAATCGTTTAAAGCAAATGTCAATTCATCATTCGATTTTGATATTTCAGAAACCGACAGTTCCAAACTCAATAGTATAAAAACTTCTGCAAATACATATCATGTCTTACATAATAATTCTTCTTTTAAAGCAGAAATAATTACTTCAGATTTCAAAAACAAATCATTTCAAGTAAAAGTTAACAATAATAGCTATAACATAAATATTTTTAATGAGTTAGACGATTTAATAAAAGATATGGGATTTGAAATTGGAAGTTCAAAATTAGTGAATGATATCAAGGCTCCTATGCCAGGATTAATTTTAGAAATCAATGTAGAAATTGGCCAAGAAGTCAGTGAAAATGATACGCTATTAATTCTCGAAGCCATGAAAATGGAAAACGTATTAACCTCTCCAAGAGCTGGTATTATAAAATCAATTTCTGTAGAAAAAGGAGATGCTGTAGACAAAAATCAACTGCTAATTGAATTCCAATAAAATGAAAAAAGTACTAGTAGCAAACCGAGGAGAAATTGCCATTCGCGTTATGCGAACAGCAAAAAAAATGGGAATCAAAACTGTTGCTGTTTATTCGACCATAGATCGCCATTCGCCACATGTTAAATATGCAGACGAAGCGGTTCTCATTGGAGAAGCTCCTTCTAATCAATCCTATCTATTAGGTGACAGAATTATAGAAGTCGCTAAACGCTTAAATGTAGATGCTATTCACCCAGGATATGGATTCTTAAGTGAGAACGCAGATTTTGCCGAATTATGTGAAACCAATAATATCATATTTATTGGTCCAAAATCACATGCCATCCGAATCATGGGAAGCAAACTAGCAGCAAAAGAAGCTGTTAAAGCTTATGATATTCCAATGGTTCCTGGAACAGATGAAGCCATAACAGATATTCCTGAAGCTAAAAAAATTGCTAAAGACATTGGCTTTCCAATTCTTATTAAAGCCTCAGCAGGTGGTGGCGGAAAAGGGATGCGTATAGTTGAAAATGAATCTGAGTTTGAATCGCAAATGGATCGTGCAATTAGCGAAGCCGTTAATGCCTTTGGAGATGGCTCTGTTTTTATTGAGAAATACGTCACATCACCTCGTCATATTGAAATACAAGTGATGGCTGATACTCATGGAAATATAATTCACTTGTTTGAACGCGAATGTAGTATTCAACGTCGTCATCAAAAAGTTGTTGAAGAAGCGCCTTCTAGTGTTCTAACTCCAGAACGTCGTGTCCAAATGGGAGACGCTGCTGTTAGAGTTGCTAAAGCTTGTGATTATGTTGGTGCTGGAACCGTAGAATTTTTACTAGATGATGAACACAATTTCTATTTTCTAGAGATGAATACACGTCTACAGGTAGAACACCCAGTATCAGAAATCATAACGAATACTGATTTGGTTGAACTTCAAATTAGAGTCGCTCGTGGAGAAGTGTTACCATACACGCAAGACGATATAAAAATTCATGGTCATGCTTTAGAATTACGTGTTTATGCAGAAGACCCATTGAATGATTTCTTACCAAGTGTAGGTACATTAGAAACTTACAAATTACCTCAAGGAAAAGGTATTAGAGTAGATAATGGCTTTGAAGAAGGGATGGAGATTCCTATCTACTATGATCCAATGATTTCAAAGTTAATTACTTACGGAGATAGTCGAGATGAAGCGATATCATTGATGTTGAAAGCTATTAAAGATTACCATATTGAAGGCATTCAAACAACCTTACCATTTGGAACTTATGTCTGTGAACATGAGGCTTTCCGAAGTGGAAATTTTGACACACACTTTGTGAAACGC
Source organism: uncultured Psychroserpens sp. (assembly GCA_947489585.1). Taxonomy (GTDB): domain Bacteria; phylum Bacteroidota; class Bacteroidia; order Flavobacteriales; family Flavobacteriaceae; genus Psychroserpens. Next base: position 215,193 of record CANLEE010000004.1, on the reverse strand, counting down.
TATTATGCTCCTGAAAATTTAAAAGAACAGCAAAAAACGGAAGCAAAAATTGCAGCACTTATAGCATTACAGCGCTATTTGGAAGAACAAAAACTTTTACGCATACCTAACTAAACTTAAATTTATATACTGCCATTCTATACCTGATGCAGAAAGCAATTATAAAAATAATGTCTGAATCAAATTCAGAATGACAAATTTGAAAAACTTATGGATTCAAAAATAAAAACCCTCAACGAAAAACTACAACAAGCCTATTTAGGAGGTGGACAAGTTAGAATTGACAAACAACACCAAAAGAAAAAATTGACCGCTAGAGAACGCGTGTTATATTTTTTGGATGAAGGTTCTTTTGAAGAAATTGGCGCTTTAGTAACGCATAGAACAAAAGATTTCGGTATGGAAAATCAAAAATTCTATGGAGATGGCGTAGTAACTGGCTATGGAACGGTTGATGGAAGACTCGTCTATATATTTGCTCAAGACTTTACAGTTTTTGGAGGCTCTTTATCTGAAACACATGCTGAAAAAATCTGTAAGGTCATGGATTTAGCTGTGAAAGTTGGAGCTCCTGTTATTGGATTAAACGATTCTGGTGGTGCAAGAATTCAAGAAGGTGTTCGCTCACTTGGTGGTTATGCAGATATATTTTATCGCAATGTTCAAGCATCTGGTGTAATTCCGCAGATATCTGCAATCATGGGACCTTGTGCTGGAGGCGCAGTGTATTCTCCTGCCATGACCGATTTTACTATTATGGTTGAAGATACTAGTTATATGTTTGTCACTGGGCCAAATGTGGTTAAAACAGTAACAAATGAGGAAGTCACTAGTGAAGAACTTGGTGGCGCAAGTACACACTCAACTAGATCTGGTGTCGCACATAAAACATCATCTAACGATATTGAATGCTTAGAAGACGTAAAAACCTTATTGAGCTATTTGCCACAAAATAATACAAAAGCTCCTACTCTACTTCCTTACGAGCTTGGAAACGAAGTGAGAGACAGTTTATCATCAATTGTTCCAGACAACGCCAATAAACCTTATGATATGCATGAGGTGATTAGTGGTATTATTGATGAAGATTCATTTTATGAAATTCATAAAGATCATGCAGAAAATATTATTGTAGGTTTTGCACGTTTGGGTGGACGAAGTGTTGGTATTGTTGCTAATCAACCTATGTACTTAGCAGGCGTATTAGATGTAAATAGTTCAAAGAAAGCGGCACGTTTTGTGCGTTTTTGCGATTGTTTTAATATCCCATTATTAGTATTGGAAGATGTTCCAGGCTTTTTACCAGGAACAGATCAAGAATGGAATGGCATCATCGTTCATGGTGCAAAATTACTGTATGCCTTTAGTGAAGCTACAGTTCCTAGAGTGACAGTCATTACTCGTAAAGCTTATGGTGGTGCTTACGATGTCATGAACTCAAAACATATTGGTAGCGATATGAACTTTGCATGGCCAAGTGCCGAAATTGCAGTTATGGGTGCTAAAGGTGCAGCGGAAATCATCTTTAAGAAAGACATTAATTCAGCAGAAGATAAAGATGCTAAATGGAAAGAAAAAGAAGCTGAATACGCCGAGCTTTTTGCAAACCCATATAGTGCTGCAGAACGCGGTTTTGTGGATGAAGTAATTCTTCCAAAAAACACAAGACGGAAGCTTATCAAAGCTTTTGCAATGCTAGAAGACAAAGATGTTGATAGGCCTAAGCGTAAGCATGGAAATATCCCGTTATAATTAATCTGGAAATTTACTTCTATCTAAACCAGGAACAATACGCAAAGCATTTTTGTAGTATACTTTCTTAAGAATATCATCAGGTAAATCTAAACCATACATTGGCCAAAAAGCATGGTATTTTTTGTGGTATGGAAAGTATTCATCGGCACTTTCTAAAACTCTAAAATAAGTAGGAAACTCATTAGGCTTCCAGCTATCTTTTCCGAAGAGAATACGATCTTGATACTTTATAAAAAAGGCTTTAGCAAAACGAGGTTGACGTCCTAATTCTGCAATAATAGCACCTATACCAACATTCATATTTGGCATCTCATCTAAGAGCGTGCCTAGTTTTCCTAAATCATTGGCAAACCATCCCATATGTGCATTAATAAATGTAGTATTTGGATGTGCTTTGAACATATTATGCTGCTCTTGTATAATTTGTTCCCAAGGCGCAGGATTATTAGCATCACGCTTACGTCGTGGACGTGTTTTCAATTCGAGCCAACGCTCATTATCACCATCAAATTCATCCCAAAACGGTTTTGGATCTGCTGCGTGAATTAACACTGGTATTCCGAGTTCACCACAAGTTCTCCAAATAGGATTTAATCTAGGATCATCAATAGCCAAACGTTTTCCATCTGTATCTTTATTTCTTAAACCCAAGCTTTTATAGACTTTTAAACCTCGAGCACCATTTTTCACATCTTCCTTTAATTGAGCTACTTTTTCTTCAACCCAACCTTTTTCACCAGCACCTTCAAAATTGATATTACAAAATACAACGAATCGGTTTGGAAAGTTCTTTTCAATATTAGCAACAGATTTTATAAGGTCATCACCTGTTCTACCACTTAAGTTGACCATGATTCCCATATTTAAGGTATCCATGGCCGCAATTACTGGTGCTAAATTTTGAGTTGGCATTTGATATTGATGTCCATGAACATCAATAAAAGGAAACTTAGCCTTCTTAATTACTTTTCCAGGAACAACAAGAGTTGATGTTGGATTATAATCTTCAAAAGATATGTTTTGAGAAAACAATGTGAATGAAGCACTAAGTAATAGTGTCGATAGAAAATAAAGTTTAGTTGTCATTGTGCTATTTTATGCATTAAAGTTACACATCACAAACGATTGGGCTATGAATTTAGCAAGTGTTTAACATCTGAAATATTAAAACACGCGACCATAATAGTTTAAATCAACGATTTCACCTTTAGTCGTTCTATAATCCTTACGAATGGTACCTTCTAACTCAAACCCGTTTTTTAAAATTACAGCAATACTGCCTTTATTTCGACTACTCGCTCGACAAAGAAGCTTTATAAACTTATACTCATTTACAATATAGTCTACAACAAGATTTGTCGCTTTAGATGTAATACCTTGCCCTTCATATCTTGTATCTATAAAAGACCCTAATTCTGCCTTTGGAACATTCCAATCAATATTTTTCACATCCACCAATCCGACAAAAGCATTCGTTTCAATATCTGCAATCATATAAGGCAAATAGCTTTTCTCTTTTATACGTTGTTGAATTTCGACACAGTAATTCATCGTATCCTCTAAGGTCAAGGTCTTTGACACTGTGCCAGCAAAGAAATCTTCAAGACGCGCTCTATTTGTATCAATTAAATTGAAAAATGCATCAGCTTCATTTGGCTGCAATAGGTTGATTTTAAAATGGCCAAAAGTTATCATCATCTAATTATCTAATAAACGTCTGTGGTAATTAATTTGTCCGAGGTGATACGCCAAGTGCATGGTCAAATGAACTAAAAAGTATTCGGTAGTCATGTAATCCTCAAAAGCACGACGCTTGTATTCTTTTTGTAAATCGGCTTCAGGTAAACTTTTTAGCACCTTTTCTACAACTGTTATCGTATCGTCAACTTGTTTCAACAATTCTTTTCTTGGTACATCTTTTAAAGAAAATTCCAAGTCGCGTTGTCTAACATATCCTGTATTTCCTATAGTTGCTCCAATAAAATGATTGAGATTTCCGACGAGATGCAGACATAAATTTCCAGCAGAATTAGAAATACCATCGGGAACAAGCCATAGTTTCTTTTCATTAGAATAAGCACTTACTTCATGCTTTAAAGCTTTTAAATCTCTGGTAAATAGTTTGATTAATGTATGAGTCAGCATTGTATAAAACGAAATAATATTACATGGTATAAAAGTAATGAATCGTTTGTAGACGGCATAAAAAAACAGCAATCAAAAAAGACTGTTGCTTGCTCATTTTTAGAATCCCCAAAAGACTTATAAATAACGTTCATTTATAACGTCCATATGCCAAATATCATGACCAATAATCGTAAATGCTGCTGCTCGAGACGACATAGGACTTCCGTTTGAATTCCCAATAGTTTCTAAATCTGAACTAGATAAGCTTTCTAATATGCTAATACTATTATTTCGCCCAGTTTTGAATTCTTCAAGCAATTGATTCATAGTTTTATGACTTGCCTTTGAAGGCAACACATAATCATCTTGATTAAATCCAGCCAAAGCGGTCTTGTCATTTCTGGCAATTCTAAAAGTTCTATAAATGAATATTCGTTCAGTATCTATTAAGTGTTGAAGAATTTCTTTTAAACTCCATTTATTCGTTTTATAGCGAAAGTCATGTTTATGTTCTGGAATGCTTTCAAAAAAGCGTTGCACTTGGTTTGCTCCATTTTTAAAACCTTCAATAAGGCTAACGTTGTTAGCTAGTTTATAAATATAGCGTCCATAATATTCATTAAATTCTTCTGGCTTTAATTCTTTGTTTGTCATAATTGCTTTTTATATTGTTATTAATTGATGAGCTTTTATAAACGCTTCTCGCTTTGCATTTAACCCTTTAATAAGGCTATCAATATGCTCTTCTGTGGTATTGTAATTTGTAATACATGCTCTCATGGTGAATTTATCTCCAACAGGATAATTGATAATCCAAGCATCTCCTGACTCTAGAAAGGCTTCATAAATATATGTGGTAAATTCTGAATTGTCTTCAAACGCAACATCAGTAAAACAAGCTACAGGCAATTCGGTATTATTATAAAGCGTCCAGTTATTAGCTTCTAATTTTTGCTTTAGTAATTGTCCCATTTTAATTTGGTGCAAAATGGTATCATTGAATCCTTTCCACCCAAAAACCAATAAAGGCATATACAGTTTTAATCCAATAAAGCGTCGAGACCATTGTATAGAATGCGTATAAGACCCTAGCTTATCTATTTCATCTTCCTCTTGCGGCATAAAATTAGCTGATATACTAAACGTTTGCCCTAAAATATTAGTATGCTTAGTGATAAACATACTTGTTGCCATAGGCACAGATAACCACTTATGTGCATCGAAGGTTATAGAATCTGCTTTTTCAATACCTTTTTGTAGATGTTTATAATCTTCTGATAAAACAACGGCTCCACCATAAGCCGCATCAGCATGAAGCCATAGGTTATAATGCTTTGCAATTACTGCCAACTCATTGATTGGATCAATAACTCCAGCTCCAGTAGTTCCCATTGTAGCGACAATCATCAATGGTATATTCCCATTGTCTATATCATTTTGGATTTGCTGCTGTGTCTCTTCTACTAACATTTTTTGATTGGTATCAACTTCGATATATCGTACTGAGTCCAGCCCTAAACCACAAACTTTAGCAGCTTTGACAGTAGCATGATGGCTTGCTTTAGAGCAATATATAATTGGCAATCCATTTACAGCAAATAAGCCTTTCTCTCCATACTTCGGAAATTTATAATTTAAAGCAGCAAGTACGGCAGTCAAATTTGCTTCTTGCCCACCAGTTGTAAATACACCATCTATATTGGGTTGCTGGTATCCGAATTTTTTTCCTATTTCTTGAATTAGCATGTTTTCAATTTCTACGGCATAAGGTGCATGTCCCCAAGCTGCCAATTGCGGATTGTAAGTTGCAGTTATTGCATCGGCAATAATAGATGGAAAACTAGCTCTCGGATTGAACATTCCAAAATAGTTTGGATTGGGTGTATGAACTGCATATTTAGATAGCCCTTTTATTACTATATCTACAGCCTCATTAGTCCTTCTCGGTGATTCAAAATTAGCGTCTACCAATTTTAATACGTCTTTACGCGTTGGATAAATAGCAGTATCCAGATCTTCAGTATTATTATAATACTGCTCTAATGCATTAGTCGTATGCTCCCAAATATTACGTCGTTCAGTGTTAGTTAAATCAAAAGTCATGAGTATAGGTTTTAGTTAAACAATTATCTCTTATCAAAATTAAAGAAGAAAATGATATTAAAAAATTAATATATTTTGCTTTTAAAAGTATTTACCTTATTTTTGAATGTTAAAAATAAAAAATACCTTAATTATGAATATTGATAAAGTTAACTGGCTTATTTTAGAACAATTGCAACTAAATGCAAGAGTACCTTTAACCGAATTATCAAAAAAAGTAGGACTCTCCTCTCCTTCTGTAGCTGAGCGCATTCAAAAAATGGAAGATGCTGGAATTATAAATGGATATAAAGCCGATATTAATATGGAAGGTATTGGGTATCCCATGGGTATATTTATTTCGGTTAAAATACGGTTTGGTCAAGTAGAAAAATTTCATGAATTAGTAAAAAAAACACCAGAGATTATTGAATGCTATAAGCTCACAGGAAATGACTGTTTGCTCTTAAAAGCAAATGTTAGAAACACCAAGCATTTAGAAACCATGAATGCAATGCTTTCGCATTATGGTGAACTTACCACATCATTAATATTATCCTCAATTGTAGACGGTCGCATTTATAATTCAGAATTTTAAAATACTTTCTCCATAACGCATATAATTCATTTACTTTTGCGGCATGCAAAATAAACCAAGCTTTAAAATTGAATTTGTAGTACTCATGGCATCGTTGATGTCTATTGTAGCGCTATCAATTGATGCTTTATTGCCAGCATTACCAGATATTGGAAATGCATTAAAAGTCACAGACCCTAGTGATAATCAAAAGTTAATCACTATGATTTTTTTAGGCTTAGGTTTTGGTCAACTAATCTTTGGGCCTTTGTCTGATAGCTTCGGAAGAAAATCTATGGTATACTTTGGGTTTGCAGTATTTGTCATTGCTAGTATCATCTGTGTCACTACAAAAAGTTTTGAAATGATGATCCTTGGTCGTATCCTACAAGGGATTGGGCTCTCTTCTCCTAGAACGATAGCCATAGCCATGACACGCGATACCTATAGTGGTGATTTTATGGCCAAGATATTATCCATCATTGTGATGTTCTTTATTTTGGTACCTATTGTAGCACCAGCTTTCGGACAATTACTTTTAGATTTTTTTGATTGGAAAGCTATTTTTAATGCTAACCTCATCATCGGTTTACTCATTGTATTATGGTTTTGGAGGCGACAACCTGAAACATTAGAGCCTAAAAATCGTATAAAATTCTCGCCTAAAATTTTTATCACAGGTACTATAGAGTTTTTAAAATATAAAGAAGCTATCGCTTTCACCTTAGTCTCAGGATTTATTACTGGGTCTTTTATGGTATACTTAAGTACCTCGCAACAAATCTTTCAAGAACAGTATCAATTAGGAGAATTGTTTCCGTACATCTTTGCTAGTACAGCCTTTTCAGTAGGCTTTGCTACCTTTACTAATAGCCGACTTGTCATCCGATTTGGAGCCTTTAACATTGCCTATTATGCAACTATAGCTTACGCAATTATTTCTATTTTATATGTTGTATTATTTTATTCAGGCAATAATCCAAGTGTTCACGTACTGGTGGCTTTCTTCTTGGTACAATTCTTTGCTGTTGGCTTCCTCTTCGGAAATTTGAGATCATTAGCCATGGAGCCATTAGGGCATATTGCAGGCATTGGTGCAGCTATTAACGGCTTTGTGTCTACAGTGATGGCCGTTCCTATTGCTAACTATATTGGAAGCTTTGTAAAAACATCTGTATTACCCTTATTTATTGGATTTTCAATTTTTGGAATACTATCTCTGGTCGTATTTTTGGTTTTGAAACGGAGACGTGATTTGATAAATGGTTAATCAACTACCATTTTTAATAATCAATTGCTCATGAGCGATTTCTAAAGTATCAACAGCCACTTCATTTCCATCAGATTTTAAATCTGTACTTGTAATTTTAGTAGGCCAAGCATTATTGAGCTGCCATTGCATAGTCACTTTTCCTTGCTCATCTAAAAGTTTAATAAGAACAGTACGTCTTTTGATTGTATTCATAGTAATTTGTGCGTGCCAATCCCAAAAGGTGCTATCATTTACAAAAACACCACGCTTCATGGTTACATTACCATACTTTACAATACCTGGCATTTTTTCAGTAGAGAATATTGGACTATTGCTTTTCCTGTATTCTATAATTTGATTTTCGACATCCATTCCAGAAACTTCTTGAAACGCGACGCCTTTCATTTCAGTTCCTAAATCGACTTCAAATCTAAACTTTGGCATTGGCCATATTCCGCCTTGAGCGCTTCCATCATCTGGCATAATAATTATGATTTAGTTAGTACTGTTAAATATTAGAATTAAAACATCATTAAGCAACACGTAGAATTACCCATTTTAATCTTTATTAAAACTCCCGTCATCAACATCTTTAATAAAGTCAATTAAGCCTTCAAAAAACACTTTTTGATCATCAAACTGAGCGAGGTGACTTCCGTTAGGACATAAAAGAAAGCGTCCGTTTGCGACTTCAGTAGAAATCCATTCCATATGCTCAGGATCCATGGTGTCATGTGTAGCACCAATAGTTAAAGTAGGCACAGTAATCTTATGAAGTTCTTTAGTAACATCCCAGTTTTTAAGTGTGGCATCTCCTTTAATCCCAAATTCACTTGGACCTTGCATGGTCACATATACATCTGGATTTAGGTGTTTAAAGCCACGATTTACTGGATCTGGCCATTCATCGACAGGCATTCGTATCACATGTTTTATATAGTAATTATTTACTATTAAATCTAAGTAGCGCTCGTTTCCATAATCTTCTTTTTCCTCATAACTCATAATTTCTTTCAAAACCTCAGGATCGAGCTTAGGTGCTAAGACCTCATCTGAATATTTTTGATATTCTGGTATAGATGCCACCATATTAGAAATGATTAGGCCTTTCAAATTATCTTGATATTTTAAAGCGTATTGCATGCCTAGAATCCCGCCCCAAGATTGTCCGTAGAGGTAAAAATTGTCTTTATTTAATCCTAATGCGATTCTTACCTGTTCTACCTCTTCTACAAACCGATCTAAATCCCAAAGCGACAAATCTTTTGGTTGATCACTATAATAGGATCCCAATTGATCGTAGTAGTAATATTCTATATTTTCCTGCGGAAAGTAGCCATCAAAACATTCATAGATTTCATGTGTCATCCCTGGCCCTCCATGTAGCAACAAAACTTTCATGGTTGGATTATTACCAACGCGCTTGGTCCATACTTTAAATTCTCCTTTAGGTGTCGCAATAGGAATCATACGAATGCCTCCAAGAAATTGATCTTCTTTTTTAGGCTCAAGATAAGTATCTGAAGTAGTACTGCTGTTCTGTTTATTAGCAGCTGATTCAGTGTTAATTTCTGTTTGACAACTAAAACACAACACAACACAAAGTGTCATCAATAATTTTATAATTTTCATTGGTTTAGGATTTAGTTACTAAGTTAAGGAAAATTATTTCGCTTTTGCTTTTTTTATAATAGCTTTCAAGCGTTCTTTTCTGAGTTCTTTTTCAGATTTTAACCTATTCTTTTTTTGGGCAATGAGCTTAGAATGCTTCGCTTTATTCTTTCCGTTTTTTTGACCTTTAGGTTTTGGCATAGCACAACAATTATATATTACAATGCATTGTCCATAATATCTTGAACTACTTCAGGATTCAGTAATGTACTAATATCTCCTAAATTACTTGCATCTTTATGGGCAATTTTCCGAAGAATACGACGCATGATTTTTCCGCTACGAGTTTTTGGAAGTCCGTTAGTAAATTGGATTGTATCCAATTTCGCAATGGGTCCAATTTGCTCAGTAATAATCTGATTAATCTCTTTTCGAACATTATCTTGATTTCGTCCTTCACCTGTATCTTTTAGAGTAATGTAACCATATAAGGCATTTCCTTTAATCTCATGAGGAAAGCCAACGATAGCACTTTCGGCAACAGCGGGGTGCTCGTTAATAGCATCTTCAATTGGTGCTGTTCCTAAATTATGTCCAGAAACAATAATCACATCGTCTACTCTACCAGTAATTCTATAATAGCCTACTTCGTCACGTAAAGCACCATCTCCTGTAAAGTACATGTTTTCAAACGCTGAAAAATACGTATCCTTATAACGTTGATGATTTCCCCAAATGGTACGAGCCATGCTTGGCCAAGGAAATTTTATACATAAGCGTCCGTCAACTTGATTGCCCTTTATTTCATTTCCATTTTCATCCATCAAGGCTGGTTGAATTCCAGGAAATGGTAAAGTTGCATAAGTTGGTTTGGTAGGTGTTGCAAAAGGGATTGGTGTAATCATAATTCCTCCTGTCTCCGTTTGCCACCATGTATCAACAATAGGTGCTTTCTTTTTACCTACATTATCATCGTACCAATGCCAAGCCTCTTCGTTGATAGGTTCACCAACAGTGCCTAAAACTTTTAAGGATGATAAATCGTATTTTTCTAAATGCTCGACACCTTCTTTTGCTAAAGCTCTAATTGCTGTAGGCGCTGTATAGAATTGTGTAATTTTATGCTTTTCAACGATATCCCAAAAGCGTCCAAAATCGGGATAACTAGGCACACCTTCAAACATTACCGTAGTTGCTCCATTTGCTAATGGTCCGTATACTATATAACTGTGACCTGTAATCCATCCAATATCAGCAGTACACCAATATACATCGTCTTCTTTATACTGAAATACATTCTTGAATGTATACGCGCTATAAATCATATAGCCAGCAGTAGAATGCACCATTCCTTTGGGTTGCCCTGTAGAGCCAGACGTGTATAAAATAAATAGTGAATCTTCGGCATCCATAATTTCAGGAGTACATTTAGGAGAAGCGCTATCTAACAGAGGCTGCAACCATTGATCACGATCTTCTTTCATATTTACTTCGGAATGAATACGCTTGGCTACTAAAACCGTTTCTACACAAGAGCAGTTATCTAAAGCATCATCAACGATACCTTTTAAATCTATAGTCTTAGTTCCACGATATGAACCATCACTAGTGATCACCATTTTACAATCAGAATCATTTATTCTTGTTGCCAACGCATTTGCCGAAAACCCTGCAAATACGACAGAGTGTATCGCTCCTATTCGTGCACACGCCAATACTGAAACTGCTAATTCTGGAATCATTGGTAAGTAAATACAAACACGGTCACCTTTTCTAATACCTTGTGCCTTTAACACATTAGAAAATCGACATACACGGTCATGTAATTCTTTATACGTAATATGTTGTGCGCCTTCGCTTGGATTATTAGGTTCAAACAAAATTGCGGTTTTATCACCTCTGGTATATAAGTGTCTGTCGATGCAATTTTCAGTAATATTAAGTTGTGCGCCTTCAAACCATTTCACTTCAGGCTTAGAAAAATCCCAACTTAAGATCTTGTTCCATTTTTTTCGCCACATAAAATGTTCTTCGGCAATTTCTTCCCAAAACACTTCTGGGTTTCTAACCGATTTACGATAGACTTGATAGTACTCTTCTAAATGCTTAATATGGTAATTACTCATAGAATTTAATGATTTATAGCATCTCCTGCTCCAGATGGAATTCTTATATTTTCTACAATAGCTTGAACCTCTTCTGGAGGCGCTTTTGTAAATTTCATGACAGCTATTGATACAGTAAAATTAATTAACATGGCGATACTACCAAAACCTTCCGGAGAAATTCCAAACCACCATTCACTTTTATCTGGTAGAATAGCATCAAACCAACCTAATTTATACTTCATCATATACAATAGCATAACAATAATACCAACGACCATTCCAGCAACAGCGCCTTCTTTATTCATTCGTTTATAAAAAATTCCTAAAATAATTGCAGGAAAAAACGATGCAGCTGCCAATCCAAAAGCAAGCGCAACAACTGCAGCAACAAAACCTGGAGGGTTTATTCCAAAATATCCAGCAACACATACTGCCGCTACAGCCGACAATCGCGCAGCAGTTAATTCTCCCTTTTCCGAAATTTTTGGATTGATCACTTTTTTAATTAGATCATGAGATACTGATGATGATATTACTAATAACAATCCTGCAGCTGTAGATAATGCTGCTGCTAGTCCACCAGCCGCCACCAAAGCAATCACCCAATTAGGAAGTTTTGCAATTTCAGGATTGGCGAGCACCATAATATCCCTATCAACGATTAACTCATTGTTTTCTTTATCGGCCACATATTGAATTATGCCATCATTATTTTTATCAGTAAAGGTTATCAATCCTGTTGTCTCCCATTTTTTAAACCATTGTGGGACTTCAGTATATGGTTTATTAGATAAGGTTTCAATCATATTAGTTCTAGCAAACACAGCTACAGCTGGAGCAGTACTATATAAAACCACTATTAAAAGCAATGCAATTCCTGCAGATTTCCGAGCATCTTTAACTCGCTTTACAGTAAAGAATCGTACAATTACATGAGGTAATCCTGCAGTACCAACCATTAGTGCTAAAGTAATTGCAAACACGTCTATAGTCGATTTATTTCCTTCGGTATATTCTGAAAAACCAAGTTCTGTACTCAAGCCATCTAATTTGTCTAATAAATACATGCCAGAGCCATCATTCAATTCACCACCAAAACCCAATTGCGGTATTGGATTCCCTGTCATTTGAATAGATATAAAAATGGCAGGTACCATAAATGCAAAAATAAGCACACAGTACTGAGCTACTTGTGTATAGGTTATACCTTTCATTCCTCCTAAAACTGCATAAAATAAAACGATAAGCATACCAATGATAACACCAGTATTAATATCAACTTCCAGAAATCTAGAAAACACAATACCAACACCTCGCATTTGTCCGGCAACATATGTAAACGATACGAGCAATGCACAAAGTACAGCAACAATACGTGCCGAATTAGAATAATAACGATCACCTATAAAATCTGGAACCGTGAATTTTCCAAACTTCCTTAGATATGGTGCTAATAACAATGCCAAAAGCACATAACCACCAGTCCAACCCATGAGATATACAGCACCATCATAGCCTGCAAAAGAGATAATACCTGCCATTGAAATAAAAGAAGCAGCACTCATCCAATCAGCTGCAGTTGCCATTCCGTTTGCTAAAGGAGAGACACCTCCTCCTGCAACATAAAATTCTTTAGTAGAACTAGCTCTTGACCAAATAGCAATTCCTATATAAATAGCAAAAGTTAGGCCTACCAAAATATATGTCCAATTTTGAACATCTATGGTTAATAAAAATGATAGTTTATTCATCATAACCATACTTTTTGTCAAGTCTATTCATAAGTCGAACATAAATAAATATGAGTATAACAAATACATACATGGCACCTTGCTGGGCAAACCAGAAGCCTAATTTAAAACCGCCGAGACGAAATTCATTAAGTTCATCTTTAAATACAATCCCAGCTCCATAGGAGACCATAGCCCATATGACTAAAAGAATACTTACATATTTTATATTTTCTTTCCAATAGGCTTTAGCTTTTTTCTGTTTATCCATAGACTTATTTTTCTTTTGATACCAATCGCTTTTTATAGGCTTTAATTTCTTTCACAACTCTTGGTGCCATTATAATTGTTGCTAGCATTGTTGGTATCGCCATGAAGGCAAATATACCATCAATAAAATTAATCATAACTTCAAATTTGGTTGTCGCAGCCAGAATGATACTCAGTATATAAAAATAGTTGTAGTAATGTTTGTTATGCGCTCCAGCGATAAAAGACATGCATTTTTTTCCGTAGTAAGCATACGAGAACAGTGATGAAATACTAAATATAAATACACACACCATAAGCAAGTATTGACCATACCCTGGCATCGCATCTTCAAATGCTGAAGCTGTTAAGCTTACGCCATTATTTGAAGTTGTTTCCCAAACGCCAGTCACTAAAATTGCTAAAGCAGTGAGTGTACAAACAATTAATGTATCAATCACTGGGCCAAGCATAGCCACCAAACCTTCTCGTACTGGCTCATCTGTTTTAGCTGCGCCATGAGCCATTGGGGCAGTTCCAATCCCTGCTTCATTTGAAAAAGCGCCACGTTTAATTCCCAATAGAATAAGCGCTCCCAACATACCACCAAAAACGGCATCTCCTTTTATAAAGTTGGCCTCAAAGGCATCTGTAAAAATCATCAAGAAATACTTTGGAACTTCAGTATAGTTTATACCAAGGATAATGACTACCAGTACAAAATATAGAATAACCATAGAAGGTACCATTTTAGAAGCAATTGCGCTAATTCGCTTTAATCCACCAAGAATTACTATCGTTGTTATAATGACTAAAACAGCAGCTATAATAAGGTTGGTACTTAAACTTACTTCGACGCCGTTTGGAATGAGTACAATGTCGTTTATTGCTTGTTTTAATTGATTAACATTTACAACAGGTAATGCGCCTAACATTCCGAAGAGAGAAAACATGACTGCCAAAAATTTCCAGTTTTTCCCTAAACCTTCTCTTATAAAATACATTGGACCGCCTTGCAATTCACCATTGCTATCTTTTCCGCGGTACATAATGGCCAAAGTTGATGTGAAAAATTTGGTACTCATCCCAACAATAGCAGTTATCCACATCCAAAACATAGCTCCTGGACCTCCAACGGCAATTGCTAAAGCAACACCAGAAATATTTCCCATACCTATGGTAGATGATAAAGCAGTCGTTAAGGCTTTAAAATGACTAATTTCTCCAGGATCATTTGGGTCGTCATAATGTCCACGTAGGACTTTTATTGCATGCCCAAAAAAGTGAAATGGCAAAAATCGAGAGACAATTAGTAAATACAATCCACCACCTATTAATAATACCAGTAATGGAATTCCCCAAGCAAGAGAAGAAAATTTTTCAGAAATCGCATTTAGTTGATCCATTGACAATTGCTAATTTGACATCTAAGATATTACTTTCGATTTAGTGAACCTTAAAAATTAAAAGTATATTTATGGTAAATCACTAATAATTGAAAGCCAACCGACTCTTTTTCATTGATGCTGTGCGTGCATTTGCTATCTTGATGATGCTACAAGGCCATTTTATAGATACGCTTTTAAATCCGATCTATAGGGATTCATCAAATATGGCTTTTCAAGTATGGCATTACTTTAGAGGTATTACAGCACCTACATTTTTCACAATTTCAGGATTGGTTTTTTTGTATTTATTACTAAGAGCTAGAGACAAAGGTGAAGATAAGTTTCGAGTGAAAAAAGGAATTTACAGAGGCTTGCTTTTAATCGCTATAGGTTATATGCTTCGGATTGATTTTTTTGGATGGATACGTGGCGATTTTAGTAGTTATTTTTTTGTGGTTGATGTCTTGCAATGCATTGGTTTATCTCTTATTCTTCTCATTTTATGCTATGTTTTACTTCGGAAACATTGCAAACTGTTGTCTCTTTTGCTACTTGTTTTAGGATGTTTATGTTTTTTAACTGAACCTTTATACCGCTCAATAGATTTAAATCATATCCCAAAGATATTTGCTAATTATTTGACAAAAGTTAATGGCTCTATATTTACCATTCTACCTTGGTTTGGCTTTACGGCATTTGGTGGGTTTCTTGCCACAATTTTCTTTTCACATGTACACAGAAGAAGGTTTAGACTGGTAACAATTTTGTCTTTTTTTATCACTGGTTTTTTACTTATTGATTGTTCTGGATGGCTCTTTATGAAACTTCATTATTGGTTTGATGTACAAATCCTTAAAGAAGTAGCCTATTATAATTATCTCTTTCCTCGCTTAGGAAATGTGCTCTTGCTCTTTGGTGTTTTCTATGGAGCCGAACCATTTTTAAAAGGATTACTAATTGGCAAAATCGGACAAAAAACTTTGTCTATTTATGTCATTCATTTCATTATTATCTTTGGAAGCTTTACTGGGCTTGGACTCAAGCATTTCTATCTAAAAGCCTTAAATCCAACACAAGCTATTCTTGGAGCACTTGCATTTATTGTTGTTGTATGTATTATTTCATTTTATTATGTAAAGACCAATGCGTTTATTTACAATACGGTAAGACGACTCATAAAAGCAATTAAAAACAAAAGCCAAGCATTTAAAGATTAACTTAGAATTGTTATTAAACTAATTCCTGACAAGTCTGTAAACTCACATGCAATGAATAGATTCGTATTATTTTTCTTTCAAATATTTTTATTCTATATTGCCCACTTAACCTAACAATTATTTTATGAAATTATTTAAAAACTTAGCATTAACTTTATTAGTATTAGTCTCATTTAACTGTAGTGATAGTGATAGTAGTGATGATGGAAATGATCCAGGATTTGACGCATCAGACTACGTTTATTTTATGTCTGGAAAAGTAGATGGTGTGCCTTTCTTTTTTGGGCAACTTGAAGCAGCCACGACATTAGACTATAACTTAATACACTCTGGTGCTTCAACAGTAGCATGCGCTTTTTCAGATGCTGCTGGAATTAATTATTTTTCTGGTGTGTATCCAAATTTTGACAATGATACAGAACCATCTTTAGGTATGGAATTTGTGAGATTCATGCTTTGTACTGAACTAGCAGATACTAGTCAATCTGAAGTGTTCAATGATAGATTTCCTATTGGAAGTTATCAAGTTGCAACAAGTAATGATGATAACACAGGAACTACTGGAGCCATCGCTTTTCAATATGCGCCAAACGCTTCGGAAGGTCCCTTCTATAACACTAATGGTGACCAAACAGGAAATACAGTAACTATTACGTCTACAACTCCTGCTAATAGTTATATTTTAGAAGTACTAGTAGGTTCAGCACAAATTGTTGAAGGTACATTTTCTGCTACGCTTTACAATGAAGAAGATGCTTCGGATACCGTACAAATTACTGACGGCCAATTTAAACTTAGACCAAGATTATAAAAGGAGATATAGAATCTATAAAATCAAAAAGGCTTAACTCATTAATTTGAATTAAGCCTTTTCTATTTTATAGAGCACTAGTTATTTCTGAGATAAATAGTTCAGTACATTAGCTTCTATCCTATTTTGAATATTAGAAACATCAGCTTTCACAAATACTTCTCCCATTATATTCTCGTAAAGTTCGATATAACGTTCACTAACAGTTTCGATGTAATCATCACTCATTTCTGGAACGGCTTGTCCTTCAAGGCCTTGAAAGCTATTTGCAATTAACCATTGCCTAACAAACTCCTTTGAGAGTTGCTTTTGAGCTTCGTTATTATCTTGACGTTCTTGATACCCATTTGCATAAAAGTAACGTGAGGAATCTGGTGTGTGAATTTCATCGATTAAAACAATTTTTCCATCTTTAGTTTTTCCAAATTCGTATTTGGTGTCTACCAAAATTAAACCTCTGGATGCTGCTATTTCTGAGCCACGCTGAAAGAGTTTACGCGTATAATCTTCGAGTACGATATAATCATCTTCGGAAACAATACCACGTTTTAAGATATCTTCACGAGAGATATCTTCGTCATGGTCTCCCATTTCGGCTTTAGTAGCAGGTGTAATTATAGGTTCAGGAAATTTATCGTTCTCTTTCATACCTTCTGGCATCACTACACCACATAACATACGTCGTCCCGCTTTATATTCACGTGCTGCATGACCAGACATATAACCGCGAATCACCATCTCTACTTTAAATGGGTCACATAGATGTCCGACAGCCACATTAGGATCTGGTGTAGCTGTTAGCCAATTAGGCACTAAATCTTCGGTAGCTTTCATCATGCTCGTAGCAATCTGATTTAAGATTTGACCTTTATATGGAATTCCTTTTGGCATCACGACATCAAAAGCCGATAATCTATCGGTTGCAATCATGACAAGTTCGTTGTCGTTAATATTATAAACTTCTCTTACTTTCCCTTTATAAACACTTTTTTGGTTTGGGAAGTTAAAATTGGATTCGGTTATGGTATTGTTTGACATTTTGTTATTTAAAAGACACTTCGACTGCGCTCAGTGTGACATCATAATTGTTTAGGACTAATCTCTATTTTCAATACTCTTATAAGCTTCGATAACTTTCTTTACCAATTTATGGCGAATGACATCTTTATCATCAAGGTAGATCATACCAATGCCTTCAACATTTTTAAGCACGAGAAGTGCTTCTTTTAATCCGGATATGGTACGACGTGGTAAATCGACCTGGCCAGGATCACCAGTAAGTAAAAATTTTGCACTTTTTCCCATACGCGTTAAAAACATCTTCATTTGTGCATGAGTTGTATTTTGACCTTCATCTAAAATCACAAATGCATTATCCAAGGTACGGCCACGCATAAATGCCAAAGGTGCAATTTGGATGGTGCCATTTTCAATAAAATGTGCTAGTTTCTCGGCAGGAATCATATCACGGAGCGCATCATATAACGGCTGCATGTATGGATCTAACTTTTCTTTTAAATCCCCAGGAAGAAACCCTAAGTTTTCACCAGCTTCAACTGCTGGTCGCGTTAAAATAATACGTTTTACTTCTTTTGATTTTAAAGCTTTTACCGCTAATGCTACACCAGTATAGGTTTTACCCGTTCCTGCAGGACCAATAGCAAATACCATATCGTTTTTACGCATGCTTTCAACCAATTTGCGCTGGTTGACGGTTTGGGCTTTTATGATTTTTCCGTTAACGCCATGTACAATAGTTTCGCCACTTTGCGCTGATGTGTTATAATCATCACTACTCTGACTTGTTAGTACTCGCTCAATGACATTTTCATCAATTTTATTATACTTGCCAAAGTGTTGCATAAGCATATTCATACGACGATCAAACTCTTCGAGTAAATCTTCATCACCATAGGCTTTTATCTTGTTTCCTCTAGCAACAATTTTAAGTTTTGGGAAGTATTTTTTGAGTAGTACAATGTTAGCATTTTGAGCTCCGAAAAATTCTTTGGGAGTAATTTCTTCTAGTTCTAAAATAAGTTCGTTCAAAAGCGACGGGAATTATAAATTAATCTGTTTTGTTTTATTAGTTTTGTGATAGGACAAAAATGACCTATTCTAATCAAAAATAATTAAACTATTTTATTCTGTAGGTTTCCCTAAGGTTAAAATATGATTAGTTTTTAACAGTTTTGTTTAAGATAAATAAAAGGATTCAATCAATTATAAAATTTCTTTAGCTCATACATGGCAATCATCACATTAACAACCGATTTTGGTGAGAAAGATCACTTTGCTGGTGCCATAAAAGGTGCTATTTATAGTGAATTACCAGATGTTAGAATTGTTGATATCTCACATTCGGTAGCGCCATTTAATGTGCCCGAAGCTGCTTATATTATTCAGAATGCTTATAGCAGTTTTCCAAAAGGAACAATTCATGTTATTGGTATTGACTCTGAACTTAATCCTGAAAACAAGCATATTGCCGTTAAATTAGATGATCATTATTTTATTTGTGCTAATAATGGTATCATGAGCATGATTTGTTCTGAAATCGCGCCACAAAAAATTGTAGAGATTAATATCCATGATCGTGTAGCCACTAGTTTCCCTGTTTTGGATGTCTTTGTTAATGTGGCTTGCCATATTGCTCGTGGTGGAACTCTCGAAATTATTGGTAAAGTTATAGACACCATTAAACCGATAAAGAATTTAATTCCATTTGTGAATGATGATAAGAATCAAATCATTGGTAGCGTCATTTATATTGATAACTACGGAAATGTGATTACCAACATTAAGCGTCAGTTTTTTGAAGGTGTACAGAAAACACGTGCTTATGAAATTTCAGCACGAAGTTATAAGTTCAAAAAAATATATGAAAAATACAGTGATGCGATAAATTTTGAAATTCCTGAAGACAAACGTTATGATGAAGGGAAAGGTTTGGTCGTTTTTAATTCCTCAGGATATTTAGAAATTGCAGTATACAAAAGTGATAATGCAACTGTAGGAAGTGCGTCAACACTTATGGGATTGAAAGTTATGGATACTGTGACCATTAATTTTGCTAAAAAATAAGAATGCATGTTTGTTCGTATTGTAAAAATGAGTTTTGACCCTTCAAAGATTGATGAATTCTTATCAAACTTTGAAGATAAAAAAAATGATATCAGAGCTTTTCCTGGCTGCGAGTTTTTAGAACTCTATCGGGACAAACACAATACAAACATTTTTTTTACGTATAGTTATTGGCAGACTGAAGCAGATTTAGAGCAGTATAGACACTCCGATTTGTTTAAAGGTGTTTGGGCTAAAACCAAAGCCTTATTTAATGCAAAGCCTGAAGCTTGGAGCGTAGATAAACTTGCTTCACTTAAATAAGTATTTGATGTTAGGTAAATTTCATCTCTTTTTTGGTATCACCATTGTCATTATTTTTTTATTGACAGGACAATACATGCACCACAAATATGATCACCTAAAAGACATGGAACTTATGAACAGAGCTCTATTTAGAGCTGGACATTTATATATCCTCTTGTTTGGATTAATCAATGCCGCTTTAGGTGCTTATATGAAATCTATTAAAAATAAAGTATTCAATACCATCCAATCCTTTGGCTCTGTTTCTATTATAATAGCTAGTCTTCTTGTGATTTATGCCTTTTTCACTGAACTACCAACAGAAACTATTGAACGGCCATTAACGCGTTTAAGTCTTTATATGGTATTTTTTGGTGTAACTATACATGGTTTAATATCTTTGGTAAATAATAAAATACCAACTTCTAAAAATCAATAATGCTTGCAATTCTAAAAAAAGAAATCAACAGCTTCTTTGCCTCGCCAATTGGATACTTGGTGATTGCTGTATTTTTATTACTCAACAGTTTATTTCTTTGGCTATTTAAAGGAGATTTTAATATTTTAGATAATGGCTTTGCTGATTTGTCTAACTTCTTTTTATTAGCTCCTTGGATTCTCATTTTTTTGGTTCCAGCAGTAACGATGCGAAGTTTTGCAGATGAAAAAAAGCAAGGTACTTTAGAGCTTTTACTCACAAAACCAATTAGCCATTTAAATGTTGTTTTGGGTAAGTATTTAGGATCATTAATACTTATTATTATTGCACTAATTCCAACATTATTATATGTGTATTCCATTTTTAAACTTGGAAACCCTGAAGGCAATTTAGATGTAGGAAGTGTTATGGGTTCCTATTTTGGTCTTTTGTTTTTAGTTGCCGCATATACGGCCATAGGGGTATTTGCTTCTAGCCTATCTGATAATCAAATTGTGGCTTTTATTATCGCTGTATTTATTTGCTTCTTTTTCTATTTTGGTTTTGAAGGTTTGTCAGGTTATAATCTATTTGGGGATACATTTCATATAGAAAAATTAGGTATGGAATCTCACTTTAAAAGTATGAGCCGCGGTGTTTTAGACACTAGAGATATCATCTATTTTTTAAGTATTACTGCTTTATTTATTGTCTTAACAAAATTAAATATAAAACGCGCTAACCAATGATTATAACTGTCCCTTTGGTCATTATGATGTGCATTACATTTGTACTCGTGTTTCTATTTGTAAAAACAATAGACAAGCGTAAATGGTTAACCCTTTTAGTAAGCCTAATCATTGCTCCTTTTGTGTATTTTTATGCTGTGTATCCAATGATTAATATTTTTAGCAATTATCATCACCAAAAATACTTTTCTGCTAAACTATGGAAAGAAAAACCTGCACTTCGCTATGAGTTATCTGATAATATGTTTACTTCGGAAATTTTAATTGGCATGACAAAAAATGATGTAGAAGCTCAATTAGGGAAACACGAATGGCTATCTTGGGATGATGGTATAAAAGATCATGATGCTAACAGATGGAACTATGGTTTAGGTATTGAACCTGGAGCATTTACCAAAGAAAAAGAATGTATTGAAATTGTATTTAAAGACGACAAAGTCATTAACCTAAGACTATATAAAGAAGCTATAAAATTTGATGCTGAGAAATAAGAAAAATATCATCACTATTGTTATTACGTTAGTTGTTATTATAGCTATTAACTTAATTTCAAATGACCTGTATAAACGTTTTGATTTAACAAAAGACAAGCGGTATACTTTGTCTAGCGAGGCTTTGCAAACCGTTGAAGATGTCGATTCTCCATTAATTATTGATGTGTTCTTGGAAGGTGATTTTCCTTCAGAGTTTAGGCGATTACGAAACGAAACACAACAACTTCTTGAAGAATTCACGGTTTATAATAGCAATGTGAAATTTGATTTTATCAATCCGCTAGCAGATGAAAAAACCAGAAATCAAAATCTTCAGCAATTGTCACAACGTGGCTTACAACCGTTTCAAATTAATATAAAAGACAACGGCAAAACGTCGCAGGAGGTTATTATACCATGGGCTTTAGCAAGTTATAATGAGCAAACAGTAATTGTTCCGCTAATAAAAAATAAAATCGGAGCAACTGATCAAGAATTAGTAAATAGTTCTATTCAAAATTTAGAATATGCTTTTGCTGAGGCCTTTAAAAAATTAGTCAGTCCCAAACAAAAAAAGATTGCAGTTTTGCGTGGTAATGGCCAATTGAGCGATATTTATGTAGCAGATTTTCTCAAAAAATTAGGAGAGCATTATTATCTCGCACCTTTTACATTAGATAGTGTCGCTAATAATCCACAAAAGACATTGAATGATATTTCAAATTATGATTTAATTATTTCTGCAAAACCAAGCGTTCCATTTTCTGAAGAAGAAAAATACGTGCTTGATCAATATACAATGACTGGCGGAAAAAGTTTATGGCTCACCGAGAGTATTATTATGGATCGAGATAGTTTGCTTAATAATGCAGGTAAAGCGGTTGCCATTATGAAAGATCTAAACCTCAATGATTTTTTCTTTAAATATGGCGTACGTATCAATCCGGTTATTGTAAATGATTTGTACTCTGCTCCTATTCCTTTAGCGATTGGAGAAGGAAATAATACACAATATCAACCTGTACAATGGCAATATTCTCCTTTAGCAGCAAGCAACCCTAATCATCCAATCACTACCAATTTAGATCCTGTAAAATTTGATTTTACAAGTCAGATAGACACGCTTAAAAATAGCATTGATAAAACCATCTTATTACGCAGTTCTCAGCTTACAAAACTAGAAGGTGTACCTCGAGAAATTAGTTTAGATATCGTGTCGCAAGAACCTAAACCTGAGACTTATACTGAACCAAATCAAACCTTAGCTGTATTACTTGAAGGCGAATTTACTTCAGTTTATGATAAACGTATCAAACCGTTTAAATTTTCTGGATATAAAACCAAAAGTACAACAACAAAAATGATAGTTGTTGCAGATGGTGATGTCATAAAAAATGATGTCATACGTAACAAACCTCAAGAGTTAGGCTTCGAATTTTTAACAAAACGTAAATTTGGAAATAAAGAGTTCCTTGAAAATGCAGTGAACTATCTATTGAATGACGACGGACTTATAAACATTCGCACTAAAGAGGTAAAATTAGCCTTTTTAGATTCTGAAAAAATTAAAGACCAAAAAACAAAATGGCAAATTATTAATATTGCTATACCTATTGCCCTATTGGGTCTTTTTGGTTTTTCCTTTAATTATTTAAGAAGAAAAAGGTATTCAAAATAATTTAAAAGAACTGCCAAGTGTAGCCATTTTTAATAGCATATATTGTTAATAAGTTTGTTTTATAAAACAATCCCTTTAAGATATATTTGTATTGCACAATTTGTTGTGACAATATTGTAAAAAAACATTAACAAGAGCACATGAAATTTATAGTATCAAGTACATATTTACTCAAACAATTACAAGTTTTAGGTGGTGTTATCAATAGTTCAAACACCTTACCAATTTTAGATAACTTTTTATTCGAGTTGAAAGATTCAAAATTAACAGTTTCTGCTAGTGATTTAGAAACTACAATGTCATCAACTTTAGATGTAGAGAGTGATAACGATGGAAGCATTGCATTACCTGCGCGATTATTGTTAGATACTTTAAAGACATTTCCTGAACAACCCTTAACATTTGTTATAGAAGACAACAATACAGTTGAAATTAGCTCAAATCATGGTAAATATGCATTAGCATATGCCGATGGAAATGAATTTCCTACAGCTGTAGAGTTAGACAATCCAAGTACGACAACAATTTCTGGGAATATATTAGCAACGGCTATTAGTAAAACCATTTTTGCTGCTGGTAATGACGATTTACGACCAGTAATGAGTGGTGTGTTTTTTCAGTTTTCTACTGAAGGACTAACTTTTGTTGCAACAGATGCTCACAAATTAGTGAAATATACACGTGGTGATGTGACAGCAAATCAAGTCGCAGAATTTATCATGCCTAAAAAACCTTTAAATCTTTTAAAAGGAATCTTAGCAACAAATGATGAACCTGTAACCATTGAGTATAACGATTCTAATGCGAAGTTTACCTTTGAAAACTCTATATTGGTCTGTCGTTTAATTGATGGAAAATATCCTAATTACGAAGCCGTTATTCCTAAAGAAAACCCAAATAAATTAACTATAGATAGAACGCAATTCTTAAATTCTGTTCGTCGTGTGAGTATCTTCTCTAATAAGACAACACACCAAATCCGTTTAAAAATTGCTGGTGCAGAATTAAATATTTCTGCTGAAGACATTGATTACTCAAACAAAGCTGAAGAGCGCTTAACTTGTGATTACCAAGGCGATGATATGCAAATAGGCTTTAACTCCCGTTTTTTAACCGAAATGCTAAACAATCTTAATGCCGATCAAGTACAGTTAGAAATGAGTTTACCAAACAGAGCAGGAATCTTAACACCTATTGATGGCTTAGATGAAGGAGAACATGTAACTATGTTAGTCATGCCAGTTATGTTAAACAATTAACATGTAGAAAACTATAGTATTGATACACAAGCAAAATAAAAAATCTGTTATAAAATTTATAACAGATTTTTTTTATCTATTCTATCTAAGAATTTGCAGGGATAAATATTGATTTTATTCTATCTATCACGCCTTGAAGCATACTAAATATAGCATCGGAAGAAAAACCACCTATAAGTGCAAGTACACTTTTATTGAAAAGCGTGATACTATTTGGATCGGTTATGTAGACAGAAAGAATTTCTGATAATACTAATCCAGCAATAATACCTAAAACTATTTGGGCCATATATTCTATAGATTCTTCAGGTAATAATGTTCCTTTTTTTAATGAATTACTTACACTTTTCAATAAATAAAAAGTAACACCAAGTCCTGCTATAGAACATAAATATCCTATGTTCAAAAGTAATTTTAAACCACTATTGTGCATGATTCCATTATCAAGAGAATCATTATTAACGTTAGGAGAAATACCAGTAATTATAAATATGGCTAAAAATAATACAGATAAAATAATTAGATTTCTTACCAGTGGTAGTCTACCGAAAGTGAATTTTTTATCAGACTGTTCATGCAATTTCTTTGAAAACTGAATTGATTTTGGTGTAGCCGGAGCCACATTTTTACACAACAAATTATGTGCATTAATTAAATCATCAACACTACTGTTTTGAATTAAAGAATTTACTTCTGTATTAATCGTTATCCCATTATAAATAGCATAAGACAACATATTATTTATCTCGTCGCTCATCTCAGCAATAATTGCCTTCGAAATTCCTGGTTGGGCAACCTCTGGTACTTTTATATTTGTTGGAGTTTTAGCACTAGCCTCTGAAACTGTCTTTGCCATAAATCAAATATTTATATCGTTTCCATAAAACTAATTAGTAATACGATACAATAACCAAGTAAAAACACCTAAATATAATTGTACGTGTTTCTACTAAAACATCATAATAAAAATACCTTGATGACATTTTTTCGTTTTTTACGATAAGAAAGAAACAACCTTAAAAACAATCATCATGAAATGTATTAAACCATTTGCCGTTCTATTTCTTTTTCTCTTAATAACTTCTTCTTGTAGTGAAGATGACAATAATAACAACCCGGCCGATAATGCTCAATTTACTGCAACACTAGATGGCGGTTCATTTAACAATTATAGTGCTACACTAGGATTCTATAATGCTGAGCTTGGCATAACTAATAATACTCTAAATATAAATGTAACAGATGCTAATAATAATGTCATTAATATGTTTATGAATAGTACTGGCGGTTTAGGAAGCGGTGTTATAAAACAGATAGGCGATGTTGACTCTGAAAACTTTAGCACCACTGTAGTTATTAGAGATCAAGAAGCACAAATAACGTATAGCTCTATAAGTGGAAGCATCACTATTACAGAAAACAGAGTAAACCCGTCTGACGATGAATACAATATCATTTCAGGGACTTTTAACATTACCGCATCCATAAACACTGGAGCAGAAGTCATAATGACAGGATCATTTAGTGATTTGCAATATTTTAATTAAAATACTAGTATAAGTACAAAAAAACGCTCACTAAAAGTGAGCGTTTTTATTTACCTCTTTATAAAAATAACTAACTAATAAAATTAAGAGATAAAGGATATCTTGGTGAATCACCGTGACTTGCTCTTATAGCATTAACTATAGGAAATATAAATGATAGTAAGCACAATGCTATCAATCCGAATATACCTACCAGAATAAATACTAAAGGAATGCAGATGATACTATAAACTAACAAACTCAACTGAAAGTTGACAATGTTTTTGCCTTCTTGGTCCATTCTATACACACTTTTTCTTTGTGTCGCCCAAATGATTAAAGGGACAATAAGTCCACCAAACCCTGTAATAAATGTGAGTAACTGACTTAAATGTGTTAAAACGATAAGTTGATTATCTTGTCGCATAATGATTTTAATTTTGTTTTGATTGAATGCCTATATGACGTCAACAAAATTAAAATGTTACATTATTTTATAACAAGTTTTTTAAACACCTGTTTTTCTTTAGAAATAATTTTCACCAAATAAAACCCTGAATTCAAATTTAAATCAACAACATTTGCATTATTAAAAGAGCTTACAAGTACTTTCTGTCCACTGACGCTAAAGACTTCAATTGTGCTGTTAATTTCTAATCCAATAAATTTTATATATGAATTGGCTGGATTGGGATACATTATAATTTTAGTGTTTTCAAATTCTGAAACACCTAAAGTATCTTCAACAGTGAATGTCGCAGAAGCTAGTATAGAATTTCCGCAGGCATCAGACAATGTAAAATTAACAGTTATTGATTGAGGACAAGAGATTGTTGCAGGAGCATCATGAGACACTATAGGAGTACTACAATTATCTGTTCCCGAAAAACTATTAAGCCAAGCCTCATAAGCGGTTTGGTAATCTATTGAACAATTCACTGTTAAATCATTAGGAAAACTATCCCAATTTGGGTTTATTGTGTCTTCTATACTGAATGTTGCTGTTTTTGTAATTTCATTTCCACATTCATCAGAAAGTGTAAATGTCACTGTTTCAGAAACCGATGAATCACATGAACTCGTTAAACCTGAATTATCATTTATTAATGTTGCATTACCACATAATACAGATCCTGAAAAACTGCTAAGCCAATTTGCAAACTCATCATCAGGGTTTGTACTATCCTCACAATTAATCGTCAAGTTTGTAGGTTCTACAATCCATGTGGGACCTTCAAATGAAATTTTATAAACTGTTCCATCAAAAATATTTACATAATATATAAAACCATCTAAAGGGTTTTGCATCATATGTACTATTCCATTTCCAAACCCTTGGGGCGCAAACTCTGAAATATGACTAATCCAATTTGTTGTTCCATCTGTTAGTGTAGCAGTTTGCATCCAGTTCTTTGTATAATCGGTAAACAAATACTTTCCTGTCATACTGCTTCCTAATGCATCACCAGTAATATAAATTCCAGCAATTGCTGCATTACCATTAAATTCATTTCCAGTAGTTGGCGAACCAAAGCTTCCAACTCGGGGAGCTAATGGAATGCCTACAACAAATGTAGGAACTCTAGCTTCAGGTTGATTACCATGTTTCCATGCTATTTCTGGTCTATCATGCACATAGCGTCTTAATGCTGGGTTCGTGTTATCAGTAAAAGAACTTGGTTGTGGGCAATTATCTACAAAAAGCACGTCATTTTCATCTGGATTTGTCGTTCCGCTATTATAATAATCAAAATGTTGTGTTAAACCTTCATACAAAGGCCAACCACCATTTAAGCCTCCTTTATCAAAGATGTGCAAATCTTCCCATGTGCCCCAACCAACATCTGCAACTTGGATTATTCCTGGGTTACCGTCACTAGGGTTTGTACTACCACTATCAGGTTGAATTGACATTCTAAACGGATGACGTAATCCCATACTCCACATTCTAGACTCAGCTGAACGAGGGTTGTTACTATCATATAATGGATTTGAAGCCACACCATCTCCAGTTGTAGGGTCTAAACGCAATATTTTGCCACAAAGCGATGTTGGCATTTGACTTCTAAAAGCACCAACATTTTCTTCTGGCCTTAAAATCCCATCATCTATAGCTTGTTGAAAATATGTTTCATTTGCACTACCTACATCCACAGAAGCATAGCTAGCATTGTCACCTGTAGACACTAACAAGGTTCCATCATTTGCAAAAATAACAGTACCTCCTGCATGTGATTCATGCGTTAATGGTACTCCTGTAGAAACTGATTCACCTAAAAGAATGGTTCTTGAACTATAGTCTGTTGTTAATGGATTGCTACTTATATTAAGCTGGTAGCGGGTTAATCTACTAATTGATGCTTCATAATATCGATCTTCATTTGGGTTATAATTTGGAGTTCCAAAATCCATTAAATGTTCACGATCTACCATATAGTACATATACACTAAACCATTAGCATCAAAATTAGGATCTAGGCAAAAACTTGCAAAACCAAAATCTCTCCAATTTCCTACTTCACCAGAAATATCCAATACTGGAGTAGGTTGTTTTATATAAGCTGAACCGTTCCAGTTAGAGACATAAACATGTCCGCGTTTTTCCCAAACGAACATCTTGCTACCATCTTGACTGAATACGACACCCATTATTGTATTGTATCCCGATTGGACTTCGGAAGCGGTATAGCCAATTGGCAATTGGGCATTAATAACAGAAGTAAAACAAAAGAAAATAAAAAGAAAGGAAGCTCTTTTTATTTTTAAAAAATGATTGCAACAAAACATAATCTCAGATTTAAGAGGTTATAATAAAAATCTTGCTACTAATCTAAATGGTTGTATTAAAGATAAGAATATAAGTCTTAAGATTATTAATTAAGCCATAGTTTTTAAAGGTATAAGTCACAATTCATTTTAACTTGCTCCTTTTTTAATCATAAAAAACAACTCTTTTCCTAATCTACTTGCTATCGAATTATAACAATCCTCAAAAATTTCAATATGAAATACATTTTGGAAATAATTAAGATATTCAGCTTTATTACCTCCAAATGGCGGATGGTTTTCATAAAGAGGAATTTTAAATAACACGCCAACAAGTTTTCCTTTTTCAGAAAGCAAATCATACATTTTAGAAACATAGCTTGTTCTCAATTTGGGATTTAAAGCACAAAAAAAAGTTTGTTCTAAAATCAAATCAAATGTCATATTTAATTCAAAAAAGTCTTGGTGAAGTAATTGTTCAGAAGGAAAATGAGGCATTCTAGTTTTAATATTATCTAATGCAGTCTTAGAAAAATCAACAACATATACATTTTTAAAACCACAGTTAAATACATATTCAGCTTCATAAGAATGTCCACCTCCAGGAATTAAAATTCTAATATTCTTATCTATAAGTTGATCAATATATACTTTAATTGGTGGTGATACTTGACCTAAATCCCAACCAATGTCACTATTTTGGTAACGTTTGTCCCAGTAAGATTCGTCTAGGTTTACCATATTAAATCAACTCTTTAAGGATAATATAAATCCCCATAACTAACACAAACCATCCAAAACCTTTCTTTAATTTTTTGCCATCAATGAGGGTAGATAAATACGTGCCAATAAAAATACCAATAACAGATATTAAAGTAAACAATAACAAAAATCCCCAATCTATTTCAAAGTTTTGGACATCGCCAATAAAGCCTATTAATGATTTAACAGCAATAATCAAAAGCGAGGTAGCTATGGCTTTTTTCATTGGCAGTTTTGCTAATAATACTAAAGCAGGTATAATGAGAAATCCTCCTCCTGCACCAACGATACCAGTTAAAACACCTACAATAATTCCTTCGATAAGAATTAACGGGTAATTAAATTTAACAGGCTTAGAAATTATAGAATCACAATTCTCTTTTTCTCTAATCATTGTAATAGATGCTAACAGCATAATAATGGCAAAAAATACCATGATTCCCATGTTCTTGGTGAGTGTAAAGTTTCCAATAGTTACAATTTCAGAAGGAATTATCGGTATCAAAAACCTACGTGTTAGATAGACAGCTATTAAGGCAGGAATTGCAAAAATTATTGCAGTTTTAAAATCAACTAAACCTTTCTTTATATTTTGAAACGCACCAAACGTTGCAGATACTCCAACAACAAAAAGCGAGTAAGCAGTTGCTGTGATTGGATTTAAAAACATCAAATACACAAAAACTGGGACTGTTAAAATAGAGCCTCCACCTCCAGTGAGTCCAAGAACTATGCCTATTACTAATGCGCCAAAATACCCTAAGATTTGAGTGATATCCATGTACGCAAAGCTAATTATAAAATATAATTAGAAACTAGTTATTATTAAAGTAATTTTTCTAATACAGAATTAGTACTTTGAAATTATATTTCTAAAGCTCATTTACTTAGTTGTGCCACGCAATTGCAAATTGGTTTTTATAACCTTAGTTATAGGAGCAGTTGATGTTTTATTAATCAAACGATTAATCAATAACTCTACAGAAGTCTTACCAATGTCTAAGGTATGCTGTGATATAGTGCTAAGTTTAGGGTCGGTAAATTGGAGTACATTCTCATCAGAAAATCCAATAATTGAAAGATTTTCAGGCACATTATAATTAAGTTTTAATGCTTTTTGCAATGCAACTACGCCAGATGTGTTATCAATAGCAATAATTCCATCAATTGATTTATGTTCTGCAAAAAGTTTATCAATATGATCTTCTATAGAAGCTTGCCTTTTAATGGTAACTACTAGTGCTTCTGATTTATAGTCATTAGTATTACTTAGAGCTTCAAGATAACCGTTAGTTCTTAATTTTCCAACGCTTAATTCATCTATATTACTAATAAGCACAATATGTTTTCTACCTTCAGAAATAAGATATTTTGTTGCCTGATATGCTGCATCAAAATCATCTATTATAACTTTATCAGTACTTATTTTATCTGAAACTCGATCAAATAACACAATAGGTACATTTTGATTTATTATATCATTAATATGATCAATACTATTGGCAATTTGAGTTTCTTCGGCGATAGACATAATAAATCCGTCAACACTACCATTAGATAACAATTGCAAGCTATTTATTTCTTTTTCACGTGTTTCATTCGAAACACAAGTGATGATATTATAACCATGCTTAGTAGCTTCTTGCTCTATTGCGAATAATGCCTTAGCAAAAAAATGATTTAAAATATTTGGAATGATAACACCAATGGTGTTGGTCTTACTGTTTTTTAAACTTACGGCTAATTTATTGGGCTTATAGTTTAAAAATTTTGCGAGAGCTTTTACGCGTTCAATTGTATCTGGACTTATCTCATCACTATCATGCAATGCTTTAGACACAGTAGATACCGATACGTTTAACTGTTCTGCTAGTTGTTTTAATGTGACCATAATTTTAATACTTTTATTCAATCAAATAGTATACAATTAATTACTTTGATAATTGCGCTACAGCTTCTTTCACATCTGTCACTGGCAATCTACATGCACCATTGACACATACATAAATATATGTGTCGTCTTCAATAAACCTATTCTCCATAATTGGCAATTGGCTTTCAATACTAGCTCCTGCAATTAATATGTTTGGTATATAATAATTATTAACCTCTTTTAATTTATCTAATGCATTGGATCCAGAAATAGCAACTTCATAGTATGGATTTGAATAATTCAAATAATGAGTAAACCAGTTTGAATACCCAGAAGGTGTACTTTTTAATTGTTCATTCATATTACTAAGCATTTGCATTGCTAAATTTGAATATTCTTTTTCTGAATAATAATGACTTAACTTAAACAAGCTTTCCGCTAACACAGAATTTGATGATGGGATTACATTATCAATTACTTCAAATTTTCTTGCAATTAAATTTGAATCTGTATCCGATGTGAAATAGAACATACTACTCTCTTTATCTAGAAAATGTGACAGGCAATAATTTGTTAAATCTTTTGATAAACCTAACCAACTTTCATCCAAAGTAACTTGATATAATTCAATAAATGCAGAAATCGTATGTGCATAATCTTCAGAAAATCCAGTAATTGTGCGCTTTCCATCTTTATAATTATGAAACAATGCGCCTTCTTCATTCATTAAATATTGCTTTAAAAAGTTAGCATTTATAATAGCTTTCTCTAAATAAGACGCATCATCAAAAACACGATAAGCTTTAACATAGGCGCTCAACATTAAAGCATTCCATGAGGTCAATATTTTATCATCTGTTCTTGGTCGTTCTCTTTTACTTCTTACCTTAAAAAGTTTAGCTTTCCAAGCTGAAATTTTTATATTTAATTCATCTTGGGTTAAATCAAATGATTTTAAAAATTCATTATCAGGTTTAGTTCTATAGAGAATGTATTGATTCTTTTCCCATTCACCTGTAGCATTAATATTATAGTATGCTTTAAATAGATCAAAATCGTTATCAAGTTCTTTTTTAAGTTCTTCTTTAGTCCAGGTATAAAATGCACCTTCTTCTAATATGCCCTCAACAGTTTTGCTATCTGCATCTAAGGAAGAGTAAAACCCTCCGTCTTCATGTGTAAGCTCTTTATCAATAAACTCAAGTGTTTCTAAAGCAACTGTTTTAAAAGCTTCATTTTTTGTCCATTGGTAGGCATCGGCATAAAGACTAACTAATTGTGCATTGTCATAAAGCATTTTTTCGAAATGTGGTACGTGCCACTTGTTATCAACAGAATATCTTGAAAATCCGCCACCAATTTGATCATAAATACCTCCATTTGACATTTTAATTAAAGTGGTAGTCACAAATTCTTGCAGTTCTTTATTATCATATTGAAAACTGTATCTCATCAACGCATTCAAATTACTTGGCATAGGAAATTTAGGCGCTCTATTTTGTCCTCCAAATTTATAATCTAAAGAAGATTTCCATGTATCTACCATTGCTTCAATTTGCTCTGAATTGAATTCTACATTCTCTTTGTTTACAGTAATTAAATCAGAGTTCTTGACGCCTTCTGTAAGTTTTTCAGCATAAGCTATTACTTTCTCTGGATCATTCTTATAAAGCGAGGACATATCTTCCAGAATTTTTGTCCATTGCGTTTTTGTAAAATAGGTTCCACCAAAAACAGGTCGACCATCTGGTAAAGCAATACAATTAAGTGGCCAACCACCACTTCCAGTCATAAGTTGAACAGCGTTCATATAGACTTGATCAACATCTGGTCGTTCTTCACGATCGACTTTAATATTGATAAAGTCTTCGTTCATTAATTTCGCCACTGAATCATTTTCAAAACTTTCTTCTTCCATTACATGGCACCAATGACATGCAGAGTATCCTACTGAAATAATAATGAGTTTATTTTCATCTTGAGCTAATTTCAATGTTTTAGGGCTCCATGCCTTCCATTCTACTGGATTGTATGCATGCTGAAGTAAATAAGGACTAGTTTCATGTATTAAATCGTTAGCATGTTCTGTCTTCTTATCTTTCTCAATATTAACATCACTATTTTTTTGAGAACAGCAAAGTAGTAATCCGAATACGATTACTGAGAAGACATTTTTTTTCAACATAAAGCTTACGTTTTACTAGATATTGTAAAGTTAGTTTATCTATATTTAATTTATAAGAAAAGCGTGTCTATAATTTATAAACACGCTTTAATTTATTTTAACTTAATGAGCAATTTTACTCCTTAATAAGTTTAACGGTTTCTGTTCCATTAACACTTTCTATTCTTGCAAAATAAATACCTGAATTAAGGTTTCTCGTACTAATCTCAACTTCATTTGCATTAGACGTTAATGCTGATACTTGCTTTCCTAAGATATCATATACTGTCACGCTATTAATTGGATTATTTCCTGAAATCGTCCAATTATCTGCTGTTGGATTAGGGAATACTTTAAACTTGTTTATAGCAAATTCATCGGTACTTAAGTTATTATTATGAAGATAAAGGTTATCATAATATACTGTACCTAAGTCTGAGGTAATTACAAATTGCACAAAATCACTACCGGTAACACCATTGATTACAGTAAAATCAGACAATTGCAAATCTATAGAAATCCATGTTCCAGGGTTAGGATTAGGTAACGCAACTGGGCTACTTCCATTAGTCATAGAATATTCAAAAGCACCAACTTCTCCACCTGTTCCATTCCAGTCAGAAAATTTAAAATTGAAACTTTTATCCATGGTATCAGCATCTGTCCAGATATCCATATGAAAAAATCCGAAACCAGTTGCATCAAATCTACCAGTCACGAATTCAACACCTTCACAACCAAGTCCAGTAACCAGTTTTGTAGGATTACCTTCAATCATAACCTCTGTTGTTGTACCTGGGCACCATGGTGTGTCGAAAGTATCTACACTAATATCATTGTAAGCATCACTAAAAATTGATATCACATTTGCTGGTGTTCTATTAGGAGGTGTTGGTGCGGCCACAGTTGGTACAGAAGGGCATGCATTAGGGCATGATCCTCCACAATCTACACCAGTTTCATCTCCATCTTGAACACCATTAGTACATGGATCTACAACAATTGCATCTCCTGCAACACCACTTATATTATCCACATATGTAGTTGTAACAGCAGAAGGGTTCCAACCATTACCACTTATGCTATAAAGTGGAAAAAACACTATAGCAGAAAATTGATCATCAGGTGGATTGTATCCTGGTTGTGTAGTATCAGCTGCGACATTAAAATCTAACGTTAACGTTTCCCATCCTGACCCAGTATGAGCAGCAGCAGTTTTAGATTCAACATTTGGATCGGTCCCTCCAGGATCAGTATCACTGTTAGACAGTTTAAATAAAAACTCGACAGGATTCAATGAATATACATCTACCGTCATCGTTTTATCAGATGTCGTCATGTCAATTTTATTGTTCTGCATTAAAAGCTTGGTACCTTGCCACGGCTCTCCAGCAGTAGTTGTAATTAATTGAAGTGCCGTTGCACTTGTATTAATAGCATTTGAAGTGTCTGGATTTGGCTCTACAGAATTAGCAATATTTTGGTCATTTGTAGTTGTAGGTGCATCACCTTCAAAATCTTCTAAATTAGTTTGAGAGTACCCGATAGATACAGTCAAAAGCATAAATAAAAACGTAATTTTCTTCATAATTTTTTAAAGTTTTAATTAATACGAGTCTACAAGAACAGCATTTTTATTGGTTTTTGGGGTGTTTTACACCTATACAAAAACCATACGTAGTGAAATTTTAACAATCTATCTTTTTTAGAAACACCGTATAACGCATTAATTATTAGATTTTTACGATATACTCATGATTATTGCCAAAAATAGATACATCTATACAGTCAAGCTTTAACTTTTAATCTTAAAAAAAGAAGGTTTACTATTATTATTAGTAACTATAATTAACGGAGTATTGCTATTATTTATACGTTTTATATCTCTACTATCATAAGGAACATAAAATCCACTTTCATTAGGAGAAACGTACTTAAATTCATTATGTCCATTACCCAAAAGTACAGTTCCAAAGCCTGCATCATAACGTGTTGTTTCTACTTCTACTCCATAATGATTTCCGACAGTAATAATATCATTAAATCCGTCCATATTAATATCGACCACCAATGAAGATTTTAATGGTGAAATTTGTGCTTCGATAGGAAGCGGTTTTCTAATAAGCTGTCCATTATCATTAACTAAAATGATACTTTCAAAATTTTCTATTTCATAAACAACCGCACCATCTACTTTTTCTTCTGGTAAAATATCTATTAATTTTGACGATGCAAAGCTATGATAGTCTTTAAATTTTTCGGCTACATATGGCATTTGCTGGCTCGTACATTCTCTCCCTCTCAAGGGCACATAATTGTCTTTATAATATTTAGCTAATACAATATCATTTGTTCCATTATTGTCAAAATCGTTAGCATATACCTTAAAAGGGTGTTCTT
This sequence comes from uncultured Psychroserpens sp., assembly GCA_947489585.1. Lineage (GTDB taxonomy): Bacteria > Bacteroidota > Bacteroidia > Flavobacteriales > Flavobacteriaceae > Psychroserpens. The sequence goes on along the minus strand of CANLEE010000004.1, from coordinate 178,849 downwards.
TTGAGGCTTTGAATTTATTATTCCTACCTAAGTTACCGATGATATAATCATCATCTCCATCATTATCTAAGTCATTGGCCGTTATAGACCACCAAATACCTCTTGTATTTTTAAGTCCAAATTTTTCAGAAGTATCTTCAAAGATTCCATTAGTGTTTGTCAATACTTTAACTTCCATCCACTCTCCAACAAGTATAATATCTTCATCATTATCATTATCTATATCAGTAAAAACAGCATCTGAAACCATTCCTATATCATTAAGAGAAGTAGCAATTTCGTTAGGTGCTTTTTTGAAAACACCATTATCATTTATTAACAAATAACTTGTCGCAGGAAACGTATATTTCCCTGGAATTAATCGTGTTCCAACAAATAAATCAAAATCTCCATCATTATCAATATCAGATGATTTAACACATTGTGAACTCTGATAAATTTCAGGTAAGGCAGCATTGCTTTTTGAAAAGTTACCAGTCCCGTCATTAATGTATAAACGATCTTTTAATAGGGTGTTTCCAATTTCAAACTCGCTACCACCACTTGCCACATATAAGTCTAAGTCTTTGTCTCCATCAACATCAACAAAAAGACAACCTAAGTCTTCAGATGCTTTATCATTCTGCCATGGTTGAGAAACATTTTTAATGAATCTTCCTTTATCATTTTGTATGTAGAGTACTCCACTTTGACCAACTGCACCACCAATAAAAAGATCACTTAATCCATCACCGTTGACATCCTCTGAAGCTGAAAAAGGACCATTTTGAGATAACTTATGAGGCAGTAAAATTTCTTCAGTAAAATCATCAAAGTCATTTTCTTGATGAACAAAATCTAAATTTAAATCCTTAGTCGAAACTGGGGAAACTAAAGTTACATCCTTTTCGGTAGTTTTTGAAATAGAAGTTGCCTTAGAATACTTTGCAGTTACTATAGTATTGGCACTAACATTTTCAAAGACGTTACTTTTTCCATTTGGCCAAATTACTTCTACCTTCTCAATTTCAACATCTTTCCCTAAGCCAAAAAACATACCATGTTCTACAGACGATAAAAAACCTCGCGTCACAACATTCTCTGCCGTTTGCATTTTACCATTATGGTAAATAACTGCTTTAGCTCCAATCCCGAATTTATTATTCTGGGATCCTTTCAATTCTATTTTTAAAAAGTTACCTGTCGCTTTATTTTCATATACAAAAGCGGGAGCATCTATATTATTTGTAATTACATCTAAATCGCCATCATTATCTAAATCACCATATGCCATTCCGTTTGAGAAACTAGGTGTGTCAAACCCCCATTTTTTAGTTACTTTTTCAAATTCTAAATTTCCTTTATTTCTAAAAGCATAATTTGGTATTCTCTGGGATGGTGTATCTTTACTTAACTGAAATAAATCATCAGCAGTTGCATTTTTACTTAAATTCTGGACTTTGGATCTATAATCGTTATTGTCAACGTCTTTTTTTATACCATTAGACACAATAATGTCTTTCCAACCGTCATTATCTAAATCTACAAGTAGACTAGACCAACTCCAATCTGTGTTAGAAATTCCTGCCATATTAGCGATATCTGAAAAACTTCCTAATCCAGTATTAATTTGCAATGCATTAGCCATATATTGATGGTGAGCACCTGCTTCTACCATTGTATGAAAAGCTTCTGTACTCATAGAGGCCATATTGGTTTTAGAACGGTAATGATCTTCGGGAGTCATGTCTGTTGTAATTAAATCGACTAATCCGTCATTATTAACATCACCAGTATCAGATCCCATACTCAACTGCGTAATATGCCTTAATTCTTCATTAATTACATTTCGGAACGTACCATCACCATTATTATAATACATAAAATCTGGTTCTGCATAATCGTTAGCGACATACAAGTCCATCCAACCATCATTGTTAAGGTCTGATGCATTAACACTTAGTCCATAAGCTATGTCTCTAGAAATTCCAGCTTCATTTGATACCTCTTTAAATTTTCCATTATCATTTCTATAGAGTTTATCTCTAAAAAATTTAAATTGATCTTGTGGGATTTTGTTAATCAGAAGTAGCTTTTTATCAGCTAATTGATTCACTTGGTACATATCCAAATCGCCATCATTATCCATATCAAAAAACACCGCTTGAGTAGAAAACCCATAATCACCAAGACCATATTTTTGTGCAGATTCGGTAAAGGTTAAATCCTGATTATTAATATATAATTGATTTCTACGGTCTTCTGGGTTTGCAGAGTTTCCATTTCTACTCACGTAAATATCTAGATAGCCATCAGCATTGATATCTACCATTGTTACTCCCCAAGTCCAACCTGAATTTTTTGCGACTTTAGATTTTTTAGTAATATTTTCAAATTGGAAATTACCCTTATTAAGATACAGCCTATCGGCAACTTGATTCCCTCCAAAAAACACATCCTGCAAACCATCATTATTGATGTCTCCAATTGCTACGCCAGACCCAACATACATTTGACTATAGTAATAATGATTGAAGTATGTAGATTCCTTTATCGTATTACTGAAATCAATACCTGTATGTTCTGCAGGTAGTAATTCAAACCCTCCTACTAGTTGTTCAGGGTATAAATCTCTAGTTGGCTTTTGTTGACAAGTAAAAAATAAAACACCAACAAATATTAGTAATACATATTGCGCCTTTAGCTTCTTCATATAGGTATAAATTAATTCTAGTAAAGATAAAGAATTAATGAGGTATAATCATATGTGATTGCATTAAATTGAGTTAAAAAAAGTTAAGATTTACACTTAAAACTTAAGGTTTTCATGCTTATCCCAAAGTCCCCAATAAGCACCTACATCACCTTCATCTCCAGTTTTCCATGATTCATCAAATGAAGAAAAATAAAATATTGGAATGTCATTTTCGTTAGTCCAGCGCACTGAATCAATAAAATACTTCATTGCTTGTTCTGGACCCGCATGTGCTCCTTTTAGTCCACCTCCTTCACTTGGCCAACCAGTTTCAGTTATAATAATAGGTTTGCCTTGAGCAGCATCTACCACTTGACCATACATCGCTTGCATGTGTCCTAAAGCATATTCTATTGGGCAGCCTTCCCAATACGGGTACAAATTAGCCAATATGATGTCTGAATTTTCTACTAACTCAGGATGACGTGAAAATTCATAATAAGCATCAACATATCCAACTGGGATATCTAAACCTGAAAGTGCTTCTTTTACTCTTTTGATATAACCCAGTAATTGTTCTAGAGACAAGTCGTTTCGATATAAGACTTCATTACCAACAGCAGCCACATCGACATTCCCAGCTTTAGCTAAAGCAATTAACCCTTCAATTTCTTTTTCATTGTCTTCCAAATCATCACTTAACCAAGCACCTACTAAAGTTTTCAATCCATGCTTTTTTGCTACAACTGGAATATGTTCATTGCCTTCAATACATGAAAAAGAACGAATAGCACCAGTATAAGGCTTTAAAATATTAACACGACGTTCAACCTGTTCTATACTTATTTCATCACCAGGCTCTTGTCCATCCTCATACATACTAAAGCATATACCATGCATGCCATCTTGTATAGTTTTTCGCCATAATGCTTTTAATTCTTCTAACGAATACTTTGAGGCATCTAAGCCTTTTGTACTAATTTGGCTATAGCCTTTAGATTTGTAATACGATTCTTCTCTGAATGACATTATATATTTCTGTTTTTATTTAGTTTATAATTCTCCTCGTCGTTTGACTAATTCTTCTTTTATTTCTCTAGATCTATCTTCACTTAGATTGTATTTCCACATGACCCAAACGGCCAATGCTGCAGTTAAAGACGGCACTAATATATCTGCTATTCTAAGATTATTCATTGTTTCTATAGATTGTTCTGTGACATTGGGATCAAATCCAACAATACTTAAAATTACACCACCCAAAACAAGGGCAATTGACTGACCAATTTTTACCATTAACCAATAGATAGCACCAAACGTACCTTCTTTTCTAGGCATACCATTTTCTAATTCATCTAAGTCACATACGTCAGCTGTCATCGACATCATTAATGTAAATAATCCTCCCATACCAAAAGCAAACAAAGGAATTGGTATAAATATTAACCATGGAACTTCAGTCCCTGGATCAATACTAAACCAAGACATCCCCATACTTTCAAGCGTTGGATTTATAGACTCAAAAATAGAACTCACACCAGAGTTTAAACTCTGTCCAAACCCTGTTTGATTAAATTGATTATTTAAATCTTTATCAAATCCCCACCATTTTAAAAGGTAACCTACTATAGATAGCACTGTGGAGATAATAAAGGCTTTCTTCTTCCCCCATTTATTAGCCATTCTACTAATAATTGGTATTACTATAAATGCAGTAATAATAGCGTTAATAGTATTAAACCAAGCTGGCCAAGTACCTGCTAATTCGTAGCTTCCACTATACATATAAAATACTATGATAAAAACACCAAATGCAGCTACAAGTTGAAAACCGTTAAACACTAAAAACGTAGCTCCACATAGTTTCATGAAAGGCTTATTCTTTGTAACTTGTTTAATCCCTATCCATAAATCTTTCATATTAGAAGCCAAAGATTTAAATGTAATTTCTTTTCGATTCTCCATGTGAGACGAATCTATTCCTTTACAAAACAAAGCAGGCAAAATTCCAAAAACCACACACATAGCTCCTACTATAAGCGCCATTGTTCGCACTCCTTCTGTTTGTGTATTAAATGTATTCGTATCTGGAATAATTACATACAACCAAGGTACAATCATCCAAGCAATTTGCCCCATTGTATTTGAGAAAGCCATTATACGTGTTCGCTCGTTATAATCTGAAGTCATCTCATAACCTAAACCAACTAATGGCGTTGCAAACATGGTATTACCAATAAGGAATAACAATTGAAGAATCATGACGTGCCAAATGATATAAGATTGAGATGCATTATCATCTATTTGCCACATAAAAAAGAAAAGTATACCACTTATGATAGCACCAACGAAAATGTAGGGTCTTCTACGTCCCCATCTCGATTTAGTGTTATCAGAAATAAACCCCATGATTGGGTCTGTAATTGAGTCAAATATCCTAGGTAAACCTCCTAAAAGTCCAGCCCATAACGGATCAACACCCCAAGCAGTCAACAAGAAAAATTGAATAAAAACACCGAGAGTTCCTGGTAAAATATTCAATATAAAATGACCTGCACCAAAGGCGGATTTTTGTCCTACTGGGACTTTATCTTTTGCAGCTGTTTTAATATTTGACATAATTTTTGAGTGTTAGTTAGTTATTAATTTTCTATGATTTTGGTATCACAATCGTTTGGATTGCTTGACCACTTATTTTAATATTTACATTATTTTCGTTTAGGTTAAGCATAAAATTTTTAGCGTTTTTTCCTTCATTAAAAAGTACTACAGCTATTGAACCATCTGGATTCTTTACTGCAGTTACCATAAGGTCTTTATCTGGGTTAACTACATCAACAACCATAGCACCTGGACGCATATACTTACTGAAATGTGCCATCGTATAGTAAATTGGTGTAAAATACACTTCGTCAGCATCTGGGTCCACAATAATTGGGGCAACGCACCAGTTTTTAAACCAGTTTGGGCCACCTTGTCTATCTAGTACCATGTTCCAGTCTACCCAACCGTCTACCCAGTTGTTAAGGCATCCTATTATATCTCGAGCGTATCGATTTACAGGTGCATATTTAGGGTGCAGATACTTTTGGTCCTCAGGAGCCCAGTCCCAGCCCCAATCTGTAGCTTCTTTTGACCAATACCATATATCATTTTTCCATTCAGGTACTTGAGAATCTACACAACCTTCTGTTTCTATTAAGTATTTATTAGGTGCTTTTGCATGTGCATATTGTAAGTCCTCCGGAAAGAAGTCATAAGTGCTTTCGTACCAGTGAATTGCAGTTCCGTCATAATATTTGGAAGATTCCTCAGTAGCATACATAACATCTACCCATTCTTTTAGGCCAGCTCTGTTTTGGTCATAACCCAAAATAATTTTATCCCCTTTTCCGTCAACTTCCAACTTTGGTCCTAAATGATTCTGAACAAAATCGGTCATTTCTTCTGGAGTAAAATGCATACTTTCCCAGTTATTTCCATTTCCGTGAGGCTCATTTTCAACAGTGAAACCCCAAATTGGAATCCCTTCAGCTTCGTAAGCATCTACATATTTTGAAAAGAATAACGCCCATGTATCATAATATTTAGGAAGCAGCTTACCTCCTACCCATTCCTTATTATCTTTCATCCACGGTGGAGCAGTCCAAGGTGATGCAAAAATGTCAAAACCATCTTCTGACACCGCCATTGCATCTTTAATCATTGGAATCAAATCATCCATATCATCCTTAATTGTGAAATGTTCTAAGGTCATATCATCTGCAACTGGCGCATATGAATACTGACTTAATGAAAAATCACATGAATTCATATGTGTTCTCGTTAATGAGTAGTTGGCTCCTTCTCTACTGAAATAAGCTTTTAATATTTTATCTCTATTGGCTTTGCTTAGTTTATTTAATAGATAAGCGGAAGACTCCGTAAAAGCGCCACCAAAACCAGTAATCTTCTGATATGTTTTCTCTGGGTTAACTTTAATTACCAAAGCAGAATCAATTGAAGGAAACTCTGTAAGTTTGGTCAATTGATTTCCACTAGCAGAGGTTTCATAAACTTCAACTTGTAGAGGCATTATCTTTTCTTTTTTCTCATTACAGCTTGCCATAAGTAGCACTAAAAGGGAACATATTAAATAGTTTACTGTTTTCATATTGAGTTAATTTATTTGACATATCTATCGGTGAGCCATTATTTCATTTAATGTTGGTGGCACTAAAACATCCTCCATTAATGCCGCTTTATCACCATTATATGTTTTCGTTATTGGATTTCCGTTTCTAGTTAGACCTTCAAAAACGCCTTGATCTACTAGATCCCAAATTGGGTATTTTGCTTTTCCAGCAATGGTGAAAAGTCCGAAATGATTTTCAGAACCATTTGGATGATGTGCATCTTTCCATTTTTCATTAAAAGCTTCAAAATAGAAACATGATATTCCTTCTTTATTAGTCCACTCTCTCATGAGTTTGTAGTATAAGGCCTGTTTATATTCATCTGTTGCTTTAGAACCATGAGGTCCATAAAACCCTCTAGATACAGTTGCCCAGCCTGTTTCACCAATATGAATAGGTTTATTAGCACCAATACTTTTCATATAATTTGCAACGCTATCATATTGACGCTTTGAAAATTCTACGGCGCGTTTCATAGCTGATTGTATTTTATCAATATCAGCCATGTTTTCTTCAGATTCTGGTACACCCCAAAATTCTGGGTTGTAATGTGAATTGTGATATGGGTAAGAATGCATTGATACGTAATCTACTGCGTGGATTAATTTTTCTAAATCTGCAACATGGTATTGATCTTCTCCACCTCCCCAAGATGCAAAGTCGTCAGAACTTGTAATCCATAAATCTTTAGGTAGTTTTCCGTCTTGCTTTAAATCTTGCAAATGTGTCACCCATTTCAAAATCACATTGGGTTGCACATAATAGCTTGTAGCCCATTTCACCATAGCTTCATTACCTACAGCAATTACCTTTACGATATCTGGATACTGATTTGCTAAAGCTACTGCTCTGTCAATTTCACCAGCATTATTTGGACTTTCGATGTCGTGATTTACGGGTTGATCTGTCCAAGCATTAAGGCAATCTATCCATGCGCCTAACATCACGTACATTTCAAAATTTGAATCCTCTTTCTTGAGTTGCTCTATTGCCTCTAATACATTAGACGCATGAGGAAGATTTTCTTGAACATTATAAGTTCTCAATATTTTAATACCCATTGCAGATAATAACTTCAAATCATCTTTTAGCTGCTTAATTGTGGGTTGGCTATCTCTTGATATTTTGCGATAGCCTCCGTACGATATTGCTAAATAATCGGGGTTACCTAAAATTTGCTTAGCAGAAACTTTATTGTCTTGAGGCATTGTTTGGTTCGTTTTATGTTTTTCATTGCAAGACGTCATAAGAATTACAATAAAAATTGTTAATGCTATGTATCTTCTTGCAATCATTTAGTTTTATTTTAAGTTACTTGAATTAATATGAGCGATAATTTGAGTTACTTCACCTAAGCGATTAAAAATTTGTGCGCTCGTTGACTCATCGATTATTAAACTGTCTAATGCCTTAGAGCTATCATTTCTAAAAGAAATTTCTAGGCGATCACTTTCTGATATTTGATAAACTATAGGCACTTGGCAATAGGTAAATCCTAATGATCCTTTTTCCATTAGAATACTTTTTCTTTCATTAAAAATGTCAACATAATTAAAGGTTGTTGGTTCTGTAAAAAATTCTTCTTTCCTTAATAAACATGGATTAAAAAACAATTGTCCTTGTTTAACAAATATTCCTAGTTCTCCAAAACGACTTAAAATATCTTCTTTTACTTGACCAGTCATTCCTGGTTGCTGAGCACCTTTTCCTCCTGGCGTATGCGAATATGGATCGGTTGGAAAAGCACCATAAAGTTCTGGTGATTTATGCACACCAATACCTTCGTTAATCTCATAAAAATGCTCTAGTAAATGTCCGATAACAACTTCATTCTCACCATCATTAACAGCTTTGATACAACATTCTTGCACAGCTAACAATAATTTTGAGACCATGTGCCAATAAATAGACCCTAGCCCTTCATAGCCATAAAATGTTCCAGACCTTCCTGTAAATGCTTTATGATTAAAAACCGTTTCAAAAGCTTGTAATACTTTTGGAGAATCAGATTCTAGAAGCGGTTCATATTTTGTACCCTTAAGTTTTTCTAAAGCTGCTGAAACATCGCTTGCATTTTTAAAATTTCCATTGAAATGGAAATCTCCATTTACATCTTTTTCAATGATTTGAACATTCCCATCATTCAATAATTCTTGTAATAATTTTGATGAATACACGGCATCTTCAGGAATTGTATTTCTATCTAAAAATCCTTTCAGTTCTTTATTAGGATAAAGCATATAACTATACTGATCCTCTCTAAACAGTTTGCTTTGTTTTAATGCATTTAAAAGATTCAATGTTTCAACCGCATCTAAATAACCCGAACTTAAAACAGCAACTTGACCTTCTAACATTTCGCTTAAATAAGAAATAGAAACAGAATTATCATTTACGGTCATTAAATTGTAGGCATGGTATAAGTTATCAGAACGTTTATTTGCTCTAATAGAATGCTCTAAATAGGATTTACTAATGCTTATAAAACCTTTCAATCTATTAATAGAAAGTGCCGTTTTTCTTCCTGAAAAAGCTTGATCATATATGCGAGTTCTATAATCACTTCCTGCTTTTCCTAAACTATCTAATATTATTTTTTTATCTGTATCATTAATTGTAGCTGATAGTAAGTCTATATGAGTTTCAAAGGTTTCAAAAACGCGATTAAAGAAGTCTAATAGTTCATTAGAAATTTCGACTTCGTTAACATTAGATGTTTCAAGTAACTCTTCAAAGAAGTTGAAAAATCTACGTAGATAACAAAGCGTAACCATAGACACGCCATTTCCTACCAATGCATTATTGGCGTCATTCCATTCAGGACGTTGCGTATTCATCCAAATACCACCTTCTGGAATAAAGTTTGATAGTTTTGCTAAAGATGTTGCTAGTATTTTTTCAATAAAATTTGCTTTAATGATGAATCTGTTCTCATCTCGAAGCAAAGCACCATCAGCACCTAATTGTTCACGCTCTTCATGGATTTTATGATCCAATTCATCATCAAAAACAATCGTATCTTTTGGATCTTTTAATAAGTCCTCATACGGTTTTATCTTATAAGGCACATTAGCATAAACAAATAAATCTTTTGTAAAGAAACTTTCTAATTTGCCAGGCTTATGGTTATTAATAAATTCTAGAAACTTAAGTAAATAGATGATTTGATGGTCACCCCAATAACCAATATAAGACCATGGATCATCAGGTTCAATTATTTCCCAATCAAAACCTCCTTTTGTTACTCTGTATGGATTGTATCCATCAAAAGTTGAAGCATTTAAAAATTTATGAATCATACTTTCAATAAACTCAGGATATGAATGTGCTAGTGCTTCCCAATTTTGAAAGATATCTCGCCAATTTCCTTCGTAATCCAAAATCTTAGATCCATCAATTTCACTTCTAGTGTTGATTGAAAATTTATTCCAAGGGCGGCTTGGATCACCATGACGGCGACTAAACTTTAATGGCATGTATTCTAAACAGAGGCGTCTGAAATTTTTGTCATTACTACTGTATGCAATTTTTTGTATTTCTGCTAAAGAGAATATATCTGGAAGCGTCTCTAATATACTTTCAGATGTTCGCGCAACTTTTTTATTTGCATTGACTAGATATTTTCTAAAGTCCCATTTTTCTATTTGATAATTGTTATCAAAAATTCCGCCACGCATGATGTTGAATAATGTATTGGCAAAATGGCGTGTATCTCTTAAACTATCTGCAGAAACTTGGATGGCATCTGATGCAGCATTTAGTTCTATAAGACGCTTAGTTCCATAATCTATATTCTCGTTAACTTTATCAATTAATGCATCATTCTCATTTATTTGTTTAGACAGAAATGCTATATCGGAATGATTTTGATTTACATTAGCAACAATCATCCATTCTTTGGATGAATTTTCGAATAATTCAATATCGGCAGAAACAAAATAAGCACCTTTCTCTGCTTTTACATCTACTTCTTGTGATATCGTTTGACGAGATCTAAAATTATTAAGTTGCAAAGAGGATAATAAATGTATTGGTTTATCTAAGCCTAATGACCAAACCACATTGGCACGCAATGCTTCGCTTGCCTCAGCTTTATCAACAAGAATGGCACTAAGCGCGTAAATCCCAAGGCCAGTAGACTCTTCTAACTCATTACGTTTGTAGGCGTCTACCAAATTACTAGATTGATTTTGAATATCGCTACCAATACTTGCTGGCATAATATTTTGAATCCCATCTAATAATGTAACTCTTACAGATTCTGTAGCTGTATTAATTAATTTAGACTTCTTAACAAAACCATATCTATTACTAGAACTCCATTGGTATCTAAATATTAGTTCTAAATCATGGTTAATTTCTTCAAAAATAATTTTGTTACCAATCCTATTTTTATATAAGTTTTGAGTAGTGTTATACCTACCTAGCGATCTAATAGCTAATGGCTCCCACATGAACTCTTGACCATGTTTATGAACTTTAAATATGGATTTATTTCCAGTGATATCTGCAGATTCAGTGATTTTATCATCTGTATAGTATGGAAATAAAGCATATTCAGAATTTTTACGCCCTGCAGTTAATCCCCCATTACTAGATATAAACATCCAGTGATTAGAATCACTTACAATACTCATAAAAAACGGACGCATTTTATCGCTATTAGAAATCTTATAATAAGATTCGTTATCAATTTCTACGCATTGCATTAACGTCTTAATTTCTTTATTATTTACTGTAGTATTTACCATTTTAGTTAGATAGGTATGTCTGATTCGATATCAGTTTTAGAAAATAGAGTAAGGCTCTAGCATACAATGCTAAAGCCTTACATAGTATAATTTATTGTTGAATTATGTCATCAAAGTAGTAGATATCTCCATCACAATTAGCATTTCTTTCAAAATAAATAATCATACTTTGAAATGTACCAGAAGGGACATCTGTAAAATCAAAAGTTAGCTCTTGCCACTCTCCTAATTGTGTAATATTAGCAACTCTATCTTGAGAAGGTTCTGTATCAGGAAACGGCATAAACTCTAAACGAAGTGTAACTTCAGTAATTTGAGTTTCTGCAAGAACTTTCATTGTAAACGTTTTATTAGACGTCACAGAAAAATCTATTGGAGTAGCTAAGCCAACACCAAGTCCAGCAAAGGTTTGACACCCAGTAGTTTTTTCATAACGCTGTACTTTACAACTAGAATTTACAGCATCAAGAACAGGATTATCTACAATAAAACCGGCAGTATCACCAAAAGCGTCAAAAGTAGCATTTCCATTAGTGTCTAAGAATGTCCAATTTATATCGCCATTATTAGGATCTAAATTTTCAGCTGTTTCATCTGTACAAGTGATAACATCAATTACAAATGTATCTTGAAATGTATCAGAGTTACCATTGACATCAAATGCAGTTAAGGTTACAATATAGGTGCCATTTTCAAAAGTAACAACAGGATCTACTAATGTTGATGTTGTACCATTACCAAAATCCCAAGAATAATTATCAGCATCATTAGACGCATTAATAAAAGAAATTGTTCTTGTATCAATAGTACTAATAAACCTAGCATCTAAATCAATGATTTCACCAGCACCTCCATCACCTTCACAACTAATTATTGCAAAAGAGAGAATCGTTACAAATAGTATACTTATTTTATGTTTTATAAATCTCATGTTTCTTTTTTTTAATTAATTATAAACTCTCACATAATCCACGAACATACGCTGTGGAAATTCTGTTTCTGCGTTTGGAGCACCAGGTAAATTACCACCTACTGCCATGTTTATTATGATATAAAATGGACGGTTAAATACCCATTCGCCTGCATTTTCTGGTGCATCGATAAACTCATCTTCAACATCCTCAGCTTGTTGAGCAACAGTACTAGGAGTAATTGTTTGGTATAAATCACCATCTACGTAATAATTTATATAATCTGGACCCCACTCGATACCAAAAATGTGAAACCCCTCATCAAAGCGATCGTTCTCAAGTTCATATTCTTTACTTACAGAAAATTCACCATTGTATCCAGGTCCATGTACACTTCCAAAGGTAACTGTTGGGCCATTTCCTAAATATTCCATAACATCTATTTCTCCACATTGTGGCCATGGATTTTGGTCACAATCATTGCCTAATAGCCAAAACGCCGGCCAAAGACCTTTACCAGTAGGTAATTTAATACGGGCTTCAAAACGTCCATATTGTTGTTCGAACAACCCTTGAGTAGTTAATCTAGCTGAAGTGTAATTTGAGGATTCGAAAGACTCCTCTATTGCAGTAATCACTAATAAACCATTTTCAACAGTTACATTTTCAGGTCTATCAGTATAATATTGTAATTCCGCATTTCCCCAACCAGCTGGAAGGCCTTGAGCTGTTCCATCTCCAATCTCATATGTCCACATTGATGCATCTGGAGCACCATCTACATCAAACTCATCTTGCATAACTAGGTTATTAAGTTGAGTTACTTCCTGTGTTTCGTCAGTATTACAAGCTCCTACCAAAAGAGCTACCATAAATAATGGCGCTAATTTTATCTTATTAAATGATTTTATATATTTCATGTTTTTTTCTTTATAAATTATAGCATTATTCATTGTAAAAATATACGTTATCTACCCAGATATCTGATATTACTCCGTCAGACACGAAGAATAGTTGACCGAAATTTGCAAGATCACTAAAGCCTGAAAAATCAGAGATTGGAATATCTAAACTTAACCAGCCATTCTCATCGCTATTGCTTAACGCTGCCGAACCTAGAATAACACTTCCAAAAGTAGTGGATCCCAAACCAGTTCCACTTTCCATTGACAATCTGAGAAAGTCTGAACCATCAATTGCTTCTCTAATATTGATGTCTACATGCAAGTGAGTCATAGCACTAATATCAACTAAAGATACTGTTTCATAAGTACCAATACTTACAAAATTTAATTCGGTATAATTAATTATATTATCAACACCACCCCCTGGAGCAGGTACTTGTAAATCTACATTATTAGGGTCAGATCCAGCACCACCTTGTGTAGTTGCAAATTGAAAGAATCCATTATAATGTCTTACTGGAACATTTGAATACGCATCACTAAACAGTGAGACTACATTAGCAGCATCTCTGGTTGGAACAGGTGCACTAGGAAACGGACCGCCAGAAGTCAACTCTAAAGAACCTTGAGCTAAATTATTACCTACAGAAGCAGTAATTGTAGTAGTACCAACTCCGGTAACTGATATTAAACCTGATTCAGAAATCGTTGCTACAGATTCATTAGAAGATGAAAAGCTATAGTAACTAGGAGCCGCATTAACTGTTTGATTAATACCTGTTGGCAAATTGACAGTATATGAAATTCCTGAAACCTGAATACTAGACCCTACAAAAGCTTCCTGGGTAAGATCTGCACCGTTAAAGATTCGAGGCATTTCCTGACCAAGAGTTCCCAAATTTTCAAATCGTAATTCATCTATCCAAAATGTAAATCCAAAACCATTTGTGGATTGTGTACCTGCAGAGAAAAGAAACATTCCTCGTTCTTGGACAAGTTTAGAAGGATCTGGGATAGGGATTATGTATTTTTTCCAATCTGTTGATAATTGAACATTAGGGAAACTAACAGCGTATTTATTCTCTACAAAATCAGTTCCAAAACCTACCTCAACAATACCAGTTGTAGACCCTTTAGCCCAGAACGTTAAGGCATCGTACTGCGTTAAATTTCTACCCTCTCCAGAATCTTCAAAAATTCCGCCTATAAATCCACCGTCTGGATCATTAGGTGCAGGTACATCTATTCTAATTGATATGCTTCCTTCAAAAGCTTCGCCATTATCAGTACCAAAGCCATTCACATTTGCACCTTCAGCAGGGTCAAACGAATTAAAAAACTCTTCAGTAAGTCCTATTGGTGTATCTGTAAAAATATCACCTACTGTTGGAAATGTAGCAGGAGTTGCGTCATCAGAAATATCTCTCTCACAACTAATCACAGTACATAAAAGAACTGTTAAAAGCATTGTGATTTTTAAATTATTAAACTTCATGTTTTTCATTTTTCTAAATTTTATTTTCCAATATTGATGTGTACATAGGTTCTTATTTCCCACTCCGATCCATCAGGAAATCCAACAGGACTTAATACAGGTTCTGGAGGAAAACCGTTAGTTAGTGTATTCGTAGGAGAATATCTCGGTGAGAATTGATCTAGAGATCTCCAAGTTCCTCGTATTCCAATTCGTGTACTTGGCAAAATAAACCAATCTGGTTTACCTAATGAGGTAGACACGTCTAACATTAGTTGCATTGGAAATGTTAAGTTAAAATCTCTATGGTAATCAAATGGTCCCCAATCATTCACCTTCATATGTGCTTGCACACTCATTTTCTTATAAATCATTCTGATATCTGCTCCAAAACGATCAATAGTTCTATCGCTATCACCATTGGCTTGTCCATTTCCATAATAGAAATTACCAATCAACCCTAAATCTGGGCTCATTTTTGATACCATTCTTGAGTGTAGTTCCCACAAATCTTCAGCAGGTACAGAAGTTGGGAATGCAAAAAATGTACGATTAGCTTGAAAACCAATATGCGCATCCATTGTTGTTGGCAAATGACGGAATACAAATCCCAAATTCATTGCAAATTTTGCATCTTCAGCTCTATCATTATCCCATGAGTACATCCATGTTCCAGGTGTAGGATCATAGGTTAATAATAATTCTGCTCCAGTAGTTTCTCTATTACCGTTTCGGACTGCAAAAGGATCATTAATTACATTTCTTAATCGCCCAGGTGCATCAACACCATCTGGCATAGGATCAACTAATGGCTTTTGGTACATAAAGTTTGGTGCTATTTGGAAGTCACCCATTGAATATGTAAAACCACTTAAAATGCTAGAGACATTACCACTACCAGAATCTCTTAATTTCCAGCCTGTAAAGGTTTGGGTTTGATCTGCACCACCATTAGCTACTAAGCCCATTATGGCTCCTTGAGCATACATGTTAAATCTACCTGACTGATATGTTATTTTTGCTTTACCACCCCAATTATCTTTACCTTGAACTTCATCTAACACAACTTCTCCATTATCTATATCTTGATAAGTACTGCCATTTAAAGGGCTACCTCCCCAAATTGCTCCAAGTGTTACTCCGAGTTTACCAAAATCTCTTTCTACAACAAGTGTAGCACGTTCTGTAGGCCAAGCTGGGATAATACCACTTCGCACTTGATTTGCATCTAGGACACGTTGTCCATTTTCATCAAACTCTAGATCAGTTTCTATATCTCTATGATAAATACCAGTAATCTCATAATCACCAACTTTACGCTGATACTTTAATAATGCAGTTGGGTTGGCTCCCCACCATAATTGTGGACCAAATGCTGCTTTTAAACCATTAAGAGATCCTTTACCATCGAACTCCATACCTAGAATTTCACCATTATAGATATCTAGGTTTGGTCCGTAATTAGCTTCAGGATATAATCCGAAGAAATCACCTTCATAACCCCAATGGTAATGGCCGGTTCTATAAAACCCTTTAATATCTGCTAGTTTAGTATTCCATTCAAATTCAGCATTATAGACTCTTAGTCTATTAAAATCATCTATTTGAACATCTAAATCATTACTCCCTTCAACACCAACAACAGTTATCGGTCTACCTACATTTTCATAGAATATTTCATCTATTGGATTTTGAGCTACATTTCCTAATATGTTAAAATTTACATTGGCTCTCATATTTGGCGCAGGATTACCTTCAATTCCTACGAAATACGATTGCATATGATCAAAACCTAATTGATTAGGAAAATTATTAGCATTTGGATCTTCAGTGTCTGGTGTAGTAATTAATGTACCTCCAGTGCTGAAGGTTGTAAATTTAGCACCCAAATTACTAATTCTAATTTTTTGACTAGTTCCACCTCCTAAAGCAGCTTTATCTCCTCTAGCTCTTAGTACAGCATCCATCAATTCAATATTATTGAAATAATTTGCCATGAACTCTGGAGTCATTTCTGGGTTGTACGGATCCAATTTATGCACCTCTTTTAATGCATAATAAGCTGCCCTTGGATACAATGTGTAAAGTCCTCTTGCATCGGTTGGTCCTTTCGCACAGATACCAAACCATTCTTCGTTCATATTAAGATCACCTTCTTTAGCCTGATCTCTATTATATCCACCATTTGGCCAAACAGCTACATTATCATGAACATCTAAATTTTCTGTTTGCTTATATTTCCACCAACCATCACTAAATTGAAATGTAAAACCACCAATTGAATTATTTGCTTTACCCATTCCAGCGGCATTTTCATAAATATCTTTCCAATTACCGACATTATAATATGCTTGAGAGTATTGATCTTCTTGATTATCTCTTGCATTAAACGCATCTCCGCCAAATTCAGCAAATAGAATTGGTAAATCCAACTTTTCTTTTACTTCTTGAAATGCATTACCAAAAGATATACCTCTATACATATTAGTACCGTATATATCAATATCTGTACATTCATCTTTAACTAAATCTATGTATAACAAATCCCCATTACATATGGCGACTGGATGAGTTGTGTCAATTGTCTTAACTTCTTTAGAAGCATCGTTTAATGCTTTATATAAAGCTCTCGCAGCTGCAATTTTATTAGAATCTTCAGCGCCTTCAATAGGAATCGCTTCTGTTTCGGCACCTGTCCAAGATAAATGGTAGTTATTTTCATTACCTATCATATATAGTAATAATCCAGGCGTATCTTTGTAAGTATTAGCCATATCTCTAGCTTCCTTCATCAAAATCGCTCTGGTAGCCTCATCTGCATAATTCGTTTGAGGAGTCCATGCGCCATCAATAGTTAGTCCATATGCGCCAAAGGTTATGTTCAGCATGGTGTATATTCCATAATTCTCATAGATATAAGTGATCCATTTAGGCGGTAAACCATAAGTTCTAATAGTATTTACCCCCATATTTTTAAGTAGTGGCATTTCACCATCTAAAGCAGCTCTAATAATATCATCAGATTCTGCCCAAATTCCGGCATCTGTAATTGTTGTCCCTATTGGCACATAATCCCAGTTGACACCATTAACCATGAATTCTTTTCCATCAACTTTTAATATCATGCCTTCACTACTTCTATCAACGACAACATTGTTAGATTGAGTAAAAGCTGAAAAAGTTACTAAGGAAAGAAAGAGTGCAAAAATATTGTTCTTCATCATTTAGTTGTTTTAAATTAGAAATTAAGGAGTGAACTATATAGGTATTGATTAGTTGACTATATATTATTGAATGCTTATAAAAAAAGCCCAATCCTGTTAATGTAAATTTAGATTAAAACATTAGTAAAAAGCTAAAAGTGACCTCAACAAAAAACATACAATTCAAAAAAAAGTATAATTAATTGCGAAATATTCAGCTTTTCTTCTGTTTAAAGCATATTAAAGCTACGTTAAACAACATAAAATAAAGCAGTAGTAATTGTTAAAAAAATTGGATGTATAGGAATTGTATAGGATAAATTCCCCATTGTATAGTTGTCAAATTTCCAAAATATAATTTGTTAAGCTAGATTCATGTGCTAATTCCATTTTTTTTCGGAGTCTGTAGCGCTTAACTTCAACACTTCTTGGCGATATATTTAAAAGCGGGGCTATTTCTTTGGAAGATAAGTTTAACCTAAGATACGCACATAGCCTTAGATCATTGGGAGTAAGTTTAGGATGCTTAGCTTTCACTTTCTTGAGGAAATCTTTATCAGCATTGTTGAATGCTTCTTGGAAGAATTTCCAATCATCTGTATTGTTCAAATTCTTATCTATAATCTTAATCACCGGTTTTAGTTCGTTATTTTGGTTAGCACTTTTAAGCTCTTCTTTAATATTATTTAAGAATTCATTCTTCTTAATAAGACTCATTGTAGAGATTGCTAACTCACGGTTTTTATTATCAACATCTTGTTGCAATTTCTCATTTTTAAACTGCATTAATTGTTGTTCTGTCTCTAACTCTTTAAGCTCCATCTCTCTTCTATTAGTTTCTAAAAGCGTTTCTCTTTGCTTTCTATAATAACGTTTATATATATTATGCATTAAAAATGAGAAGGCAATAAAACCAAAAACATAGAGCCCAATCATTGAGTTTGTTAAATACCATGGTTTATCAATAGAAAAATTATAGGAAGCAGTATTAGTACTAATATTATCACCTAACCTTGCACGTACATTAAAAGTATAATCCCCAAAAGGTAAATTTTTAAATAGCTCACTTGAATTTACAGACCACCTACTCCAATCATCATATATACCTTGTAGTTGGTATTGATATTCGGCTTCAACATATTTTTCATACTCAGAAATACTAAAATTAAATTCAATGTTGTTTTCTTTATTTTCAAAATCACCAATTACCGTCTTATCAATTGGTACTTTTTCAGTATTGAGTGATATTCTATTGACGGAATTAATAGAAATTTGGTAATCCTTTTCATGTATTTTATCCAAATCAATAATCAGATATCCTGAAGATGATCCAAATAGATATTTGTGATCTTCAATATGAGCAATATTTTCATACCCTCCTCTACTGTTTCTAATTGTGTTTGGTAAAGAAATCGTTTCAATTTCAGGTTTGGCACTCAGTGTTCCTGAAGAAATATAATTAATACCTTCAGCAGAAAAACACCAAAGTTTATTGGTCTTATCAGTTACTACGAGCTTTCCAGATGTATATGTTTGGTCTTTAAACACCTGACTATACAAACTATCTTTAGCAAAAGTTTTTAAGTTTTCATCATACTTAAACACACCTTCCTTATAGGTATAAAAGATTTGATCATCATATTTTAATAAACTTGAATTTAATCCCTTGGATACATTAACATCTTTATCTATTTTCAAAACTTCTGAAAATTTCAAATCAACCTGTATTTTATATACTCCTTTATATTCATGACTCACAAAAATAGTTTCAGAACCTAATGTTTCAATGAATCGAGATGAGATATCAAACCCTTCAATTTTATTTCTAAGCATCCATTTACCATTATCAAAAGCCAATACATTTAAGCCCTCATAAGTTCCTTCCAGTAGCAGTTTATCATTGTTTTCTATTGGTAAAACTTTCCAAGTACCATAGGTATTGTCTATTAATTCAGCATTATCGTTATTTATAATATATGTACCTGAGTTGTGTGCACAAAATAAAGTATCATATATCTCATCTAATGACCACACTTGACCTTGAGTGCCTTTAATAAACTTAAATTCATCATTAGAGTTCAAAGGTTTGTAAAACAAGCCTTGGTTAGTCCCTAAATACAAATTATTTTTATAAACTTTTGAGTTATATACAGTACCTATCGTACCTTTTTGATCATTATAAATACTAAATGGAGAGTTAGGATTTATACAATTAATCCCATTATCTAATGCCAACCAAATGTTTAGATCTCTATCCTCGTAGAGTGACAAAATCGTATTGTTACTTAATCCGTTAGATTGGTTAATAAGATAGTTAAGCGATCCATCGGAATTTAAATAAATGATTCCATTAGAAATAGTTCCAATAGCAAAACTGTTATTCTTTAATCTAATGCTATTGTAAACGCTAACTTGAGATAGCAGTTCATTAGATGTAATATCCCATTTAGCTAACGCTTCATCTTTATATAAATAGAATCCATCATTTTGCGTTTGAACCAAAAGATCACCATCATGATCAAAAATATTTATAACCAGCTTATCGCGCACCAGATCATCATTTATAAGTAACTCAGTAGTCCCGCTTTCAATTCTAAAAATGCCTTCATCAATACTATGGAAATAAATAGTATCATCAACTTTAAACATTTTAGTTAATGTTGTTTGAGAGTCAACTATTTTAAAACTTGAATCGGTAATATTATATATAATAATTCTATCTAATGACTGAAACAAAACAAAATCATCTAGATTAGAAATATCCCAAAACTGTTCGTCGTCAACAATTGGAATATTGAGTTCGCTTGATAAGGAGGTATAGTTTAAAATTCCATAAGCATCACGTTTCCAGAACCCAAACTCCATATAACTTCCAGTATATATTAAACTATCCACAACGTGAACAGTTCGCATTACTGTTTCCTTAGGAGATGGATATAGCTTCCAGCTTTCCCCATTAAACTCTAAAAGGCCTTTGTTATTTGCAATAAAAATATGATCATCTGAAGATTGTGAAACAGCCCAGTTTTGATTATCGGCACTGTACTGCTCGGGAGCATAAATCTGAACAGGTGGTAGCTCTTGAGCCTTTAAAATCAAACAACATAATATGCCAAAAATTACTATATATTTCCTGAAGCCCTTCCTTTTCATATTCTGTAATTTTAACCGTTGTATAGGTTTTATATCACAAAATACTATAAATATGTTAGAGTACAAAAGACTTTACAGAAGTTTTGATTTTAAATGATGTGCTTAAACATTGCAACTGTTTGGTTTAAAATTACTTGTGGTGCGATATTGTAGAGATAAGATATTCCAATACAAAAATGCATCATATCAATTTCCTTGCACCAATTTTACAATCGAGGCATAAATAAGAAATTGAAAACAGAAAACGAATCAATCATTTTAATAGTCATAAAAAAAGCACTAAACAATAAGATTATTATTTAGTGCTAGACTTTTTTGGTTCCCACATTTAAAGTTTAACTATTTTATGAGGTTGGCTTACCTTTTAGATTGAAAATTGAGTTTCAATTTTCGTTCTTAATCTTTTTTCATTAAAATCTTCTCCAATGCCTCTAAACGCTTAAGGATTGATTTGTTTTCTGTTTTCAATTCCTCATTATCTTTTTTAAGTTTTTCTATAATAACTTGTTGTTCTTGCACTGCTTTTACCGTCAAAGGAATAAAATCGTTGTAACGAACACCATACATACCACGATCGTCAATAGAAATAATTCCATTATTAGGATCTCCGGCTTTTATTAAAGCCTCTTCTATCTCTTGGGCAATAAAGCCGTATTCTGTTTTTTTATTTTTATCATTCTTTCTGACATAAGACACTGGTCTCAATGTTTTAATAAAGTCTAATCCTAAACTTGAATTTGTGATGTTTTCTTTCCATCGTCTATCAGAAGTTGCAGTCCACCCTACTTGAACATTAGCCACAGTAATAGCAGTATTACCAATTCGTACTTGATTATCATTTCCAGCAACAGGAACCTGAGCCTGAAAACCAACAGTAATATTATTTGAGCCTGTTGTTGCGTTACTCGCTGATTGATAACCTAAATATGTATTGTTAGCACCAGAGCTTAAGCCACCAGCAACTCTATAACCAACACCTGTATTGCCACTCCCTGTAGTAAGACGATATAAAGTTTCTGATCCAATCCCTGTATTCTGATTTCCAGAACTCACATCTTCTAAAGCTAATTGACCAACGGCTGTATTATTAATTCCTGCACTAGTACCTCTACCCAATGCTCCTTTTCCTATTCCTGTATTAAAATTACCAGTATTGTTTCTGCCTGATTCAGCTCCGACAAACGTATTTTGGACCATGGCAGAATTCCCATTTTGCATTGTTTGATAACCAATAGCTACGTTTAGATTTGCTGCACCATTATTTAATTGCGATAATGCCTGAAAACCTACTACAGTATTGTTTGGACTAGATGCATTACTTAATAATGCTTGAAACCCTATACCAATATTATTACTTGCTGCATTATTTAACATAGCTTGATAACCAATAGCAATATTATTATTAGCTCCTGCATTTGCAGCTCCAGCATTCCATCCAATTCCAATATTTGCAGAACCGCTTGTATTACCTCTCAAAGCACGAAAGCCTAAGCCAACGTTTTGGTGTCCTAGACTAGTTTCTAATGCTAAATAGCCAACTGCTGTATTATCGCCTCCTGAAACGTTAGTAACTAGAGCCCTATATCCTACTGCTGTCGAATTTCCTCCAGTTGTATTAAAATATAATGCTGTATGACCAACTGCAGTATTAAATGCACCATTCTGATTTCTATTTAAAGCTGCACCACCAAAACCGGTATTACCATTTCCTGTATTATTTAATAAAGTTTCAAAACCAACTGCAGTATTATTATCTCCTGAAGTATTAGTCTCTAAAGCTCTGTAACCAAACGCTGTATTAAGCACACCATCAGTAGCATTATTACTTAATGCATTGTAACCAACTGCTGTAGTATTAATTATAGTAGCTCCATTATTTAGTGCTCCAACTCCAAATGAGGTACTCGTAGCACTAATTCTACCAGCTGCGGCACCACCTCGTCTAAATGCTACATCAACATTATTAGTTGTCCCCATAAAATTAGTACCATCTACAATATTTGCATTTCCAGTAATTTCCCAACCTTCACTAGCTCCAAACCTGACCCAAGGTCCAGTCGCTGTACTGAGGTAATAATATCCTGGTGTCACATCGCCAGAAGTAGCAGTATTATATACGATTTCGGATGCGGTTGGTGTTACTACTGTAACGGTTGTCGTGTTAGTTAAAGCAACTCTTGGTATCAAAAGACCATCAGTTGTAGAAGTAATATCTAAAGCTGCCTGTGGGTTTGTATTACCAATTCCAACTTGTGCAATTAATGATAAAGGCAAAAAGATAAGCAATAAAGAAAGAACAACTGATTTCATGAGTTATGTTATTTTTTATAATATTAGCCATTAATCTCTTACAAAAAACAAATCCGCACTATATAAAAAGACTACAATTAACTAAATTACTAGTATATAGTCCATAAACACCTATACAAGAGCAATACATAAGATTGTAATTAGCAAAAATTAATTTAAATAGTTGTTTGACTAACTTTTTAATTAATAAAATAGAATGCATTACATATAAAATAATGCATTGCATATAAGACTAATAATTAAAGCTAAAAGCCTCTTCTGATAAACTACAGAAAGCCTTTAAAAAAAATTTGAATACATTTTTTTCTATTATTCTCTTAATATTCATATCAGTAAACTAATATATAAGGTTAATGACGAACTTATTTGTGATTCTGACTGAAACGTCCTACTTTTCAAAAAAAAATTGCATATCTTATATTATTAAAGGTCAGCCTCTATATTTTTTAATTATATAGTTGATTCTTTATATTCGATTTTAACTAAACTATTTTACATAATTTTATTTCTAAATGACGGTAAGCATCTCTCAACCTACACTTTTTCCATGGATAGGATATTTTGATATGATTAAAAGATCAGATGTATTTGTATTTCTTGACAATGTCAAATTCAAGAAGCAAACTTGGCATATGCGTAACAGATTAAAATCTGGGTCTAAAATAGAAGACAATGAAATTTGGATTAGAATACCTACGAAATTACCAAAGACTGATACTTTAATAAAGGATGTCATTATTGACAACTCAAAGGACTGGAAACAAGATCATTTAGATATTTTTCAATACAATTATGGGAAAAAATATCATGACATTACTTTTTTAAAAGAATTGTACCAAAAAGATTGGGATAATATCGCAAACTTTAATATTGAATTTATCACAGCGTGCTGTCGTTATCTTGAGATAGACACTCCATTGATTCGTGCTTCAAATATGGATGTTCGAGGTAAAAAAAGTTATTTAGTATTAGATATTTGTAAAGAATTAGGTGCAGACAATTTATTAGCCAATAATGGCTCAAAAAATTATTTAGATAAGGATAAAAGTGTTTTTAACAAAGAGGGCATTTCAATTTCATATCAAAATTACCAACATATCGAATACCAACAACAAGGAGATTTGTTTCTCAAAAAATTATCCATATTAGATTTACTATTCTCAGAATACAAAAACTCTAAGCAATTCATATGATCATAATTATAGCTTATATAAAGGTATTTTCAGGTTAATTTACTGAAATAATTCTCTTGTATAGTTTTTGTATAGTCGTTTAAATAATATTTTCGACAAACGGCACATTATCAAAGGTTTCATGAAACGTCTTCTATTAAAAAAAGACTACATTTAGATTCTATTTTTTTTAAAGAATCCTGCATTCTTATTTCACTTCTTATATATATAATGATTTAGTGTATTCAGGTTTTTGTTAGAGAAAATTGTTTTTAATACGATAAATTTTTAATACAACAATCTAAGACAATAATGTACTTAAATAAAGCAAAAATACTCAGTGGAATAAATACTTATCAATTTAGTCTCATATTTATCATGGCAGTTTTCCTAACCGGATGCGCATCGTCAAAAAAAGTAAATTATTTTCAGAATAATGATGGATTGGTGTCTAAATTGGAGATAACAAATTTTCAACCAACAATTCAATATGCTGACATGTTAAATATTAACATTTCATCTATTGAACCAGAACTTGCAGCTCCTTATAATTCTTATGAAATACAAGAAAACAGATTAGTTCGACAAATTCCATATATAGTAAGTGCTGATGGTGATATTAATTTCCCTGTCTTAGGAAGAATAAAAGTAGCTGGATTTACAACTAAAGAAGTTACTGACATACTATACCAAATGCTTTCTAAGCATTTAAACAACCCTTCAGTAAGTGTCCAACTAATAAATTTTAAAGTCTCTGTATTAGGAGAAGTAAGAAGCCCTGGTAGTTATACCATTTTAAATGAGCGAATAACTATTCTTGAGGCTATTGCCTTAGCAGGAGATCTTACTATATATGGTAAACGACAAAATGTAACTTTAATTCGTGAGCAAAATGGAACACGTGAGTTTATTCCTATTGATTTAACAGATAAGGCGTTGTTTAATTCTCCGCATTATTATTTAGCTCAAAATGATATTATTTATGTGGAAGCCAATAAAACAAGAGTCAACTCTTCTAAAGTTGGTCCTAATACTGCAATAATAGTATCATCCTTATCTATTTTAATTTCATTAGCTGCAATACTTATTAATTAAAGAGTGCTATGGAAAATAATATGACCACTAATTCAAATTCACAACAGAATACTAAATTAGATTTTAGATCTGCTGTACAGACTTACATGGCATACTGGAAATGGTTTTTGTTAGGTGTAATTATTTCGTTACTATGCGCGTTTGTTTATTTATATTTTGCATCAACATCCTATGAAGTTTCCTCGACTATTCTGATAAATGACAACACTGATAATAGAAATAATAATTCTGAAATTTCAGTCTTTGAAGATTTAGGATTGTTTTCTGGACCAAATACGTCTTTAGATACAGAAATAGGCGTTCTTAAATCAAAAACTCTAATAGAGCGCGTAGTTAGAGAATTAGAGCTAAACATTACTTATTATACCAAAACTGATATTAGATATAAGGAATTATATAAAGATGATATACCCTTTAACATTAGTTTTTTCATGTCAGAATCTGAGTTAAAGCGTTTAAGTCAAGTTTTCTTTTTTATAGCTAAGTCTGAAACAGAGTTTGCGCTATACACTGAAGAAGATATTAAAATATGCGATGGTGCTTTCGGTAAAAGAACTTCTTGTGAGTTTGGAGAATTTATTATTACTCCAAAAGATATAAATACAATTAAACCAAATCAATCTATTTTAGTTAAAATAGGAAATATAGAAGATGTAGCCATTGCTTATAAAAAACGAATTAATATTGCCGTAGATGGTCCTAAATCAAACCTATTGACACTGACTTTACGTGAAGGAATCCGCTTAAAAGCTAGAGCGGTTTTAGATAGCTTGATTTCTTATTATAATGAAGATGCTATTGCCTATAAAACGCAATTATCTAAAGACACCGATGAGTTTATAACCAATAGAATAGATGATATTTTGGTTGAACTAACAAGTTTTGATGATGGCGTTGAAACTTACAAAATAGAAAATAGATTAAGTAACATAGATTCTGAAGCTAATTTAGTTTTGGAGTCAAATGCTTCTGTAGCTAATCAAATTGTTGAATTGTCATCACAATTACAAATTATTAATTATCTCATAACATATTTAAGTGAAAATAAAAATGAAGTAATTCCTCCAAATTTGGGATTAACTAATGAAAACGCCAATCAAAATTCAATACGCTACAATAACCTCATTTTAGATAAAAAGCGATTATTAAGAGGTGCAAATAAAGAAAACCCTATTATTATAAATTTAGATGAGCAAATTAATAGTCTAAGAATAAGTATAGAACAAAATTTAATAAACACAAGATCTTCATTAAGGTTCTCATTAAATCAGGCTAAACGCCAAGAAAATGACCTAGATTCAAAGATTTCTCAAAATCCAATACGCCAAAGAGATATAAGAGATATTGAGCGTCAACAAGAGATTTTTGAAACGCTTTATTTGTATTTACTTCAGAAACGTGAAGAAAATTCGATTTCATTAGCAGTAACTACTCCCTACGCAAAAATCGTCGATAAGGCATATGGAATATCTACACCTGTATCTCCTAAAAAAAGAAACGTCTTTATTATAGCTCTTTTGATAGGGTTACTCATTCCGTTTGCTTTAGTTTATCTCCGATTAATCTTTGATAATAAAATACACTCGATTAAAACTATTGAAGAAAATCTTGATATACCAACTTTAGGTGAAATTCCAATTTCAAAATCTAAACAACACGTTATAGGTATAGATGGTACAACTGAACATAGTTCTGAGTCATTCCGTTTGTTAAGAACAAACCTAAATCACATTCTATCTGGCACTGAAAAGAAAGGTCAAACAATTATGATTACTTCTACTTTAAAAAATGAAGGAAAATCATTTATTGCTATGAACTTGGCGTATTCATTCGCAAACATAAATAAGCGTATTCTTTTAATTGATGCCGATTTAAGAAATTCAAATTCCGGGATTTCTAAATTTATAAATGCGAAACAAGAGGTTGGTTTAACTCAATTTTTGTCGGAAGATAATATTAAGCTTGAAAATCTGATACTACATAACAAAAAAATGAAGATGGACATCTTAGAATCAGGCCACCATCCAAAAAAACATGAAGAGTTGTTTAATGATGAGAAATTTGAAGAATTACTATCATTTGCAAGAGAGAACTACGACTATATCATAATTGACACACCTGCTGTTAATTCAACAACAGATACTTTATTAATGGCCAATTTAGCTGACGTTTTTGTCTATGTGATAAGGGCCAACTATTTAGATAAAGAAAAACTAGAAATCCCAAAAAGGTTACACCAAACAAATAAATTAAACAATATGGTGTCGCTCTTAAATTATACCAACCCAAAAGGAGTACGAAGAGTTAAATACAATTAGATTGTACTTAAGGTGGTAAAAACGTTATTGGTCAAAAAAAGGACTAAATAGTTTTAAGAAATGCATGCTAATAATTAACACAAACTGATAGTTGATAGAAAGATAAAACCATATGAATTTTAAGTATAAATGCTACATACAACGTTTCTTTTCAGCTATTCCTAATGGAGAAAAGTTAAATTATTTATTCCAAAAGCATATTACAAAGACCCTTCCTGTATCTGATAGCAAGTTTTTATTTAAAGTAGAAATGGCCATAAGACATAAGGAAAATTTTAAAGAATTTAACGCTATTGAAAATCCTGCAAACAATTACTATGAATTTGGCGCAGGATGGGATTTAATCATACCAATAGCAGTATGTCATCTAGGTTATGGAGTTGATGTTATAGATATAAGAAAATTACGTGTTAATGATTTAGTTAAAGATTCTATAGATCGTTTTAACAACCCAAATTTTAATCATCCATTAGACATTATTAAAAAAAGGCCCCTTAAAAAAGACTTATCAAATTTAAAAGAAGATTTTGATCTGTCATATTATGCTCCTGAAGATGCAAGACAAACCAAATACAATGCTAATCATTTCGACTTCTCTTCATCAACATCTACTATGGAACATATACCTCCTGATGATATTTTAAAAATATTAAATGAGACTTATAGAATAATGAAAAAAGGAGGCATACTTTCTATGGATATAGACTATATAGATCATTGGTCTTATTTTGACTCTAACATTTCTTACTATAATTTTTTAAAGTATTCTCCCGAGGAATGGAAAAAATTTAATCCAGATCTCAACTATCAAAATAGATTAAGACATACGGATTACATGAAAATCATTTCTCAAACTCCTTTTAAAGTTGTTAAAAATGAACCTAGACTTCCAAATGAATTACAAAGGAATGCTCTAAAAAATTTAAAATTAGCCGATATGTACAAGGATTACTCTTATGATGAACTAGAAATTACAGGAAGCGAAATTGTTTTGCGTAAATAAAATTAGAAAACTATAAAATCAAATCCAAAAGGACTAACGACATTAAATAATTACCATGACTAGAAAAGAACAAATTGACAAAAACGGATACATTTTAATAAAAAATGTGTTTAGCCCAGAAGAGGTAGATAAAATGCGTGAAATGGCTATAGCTGAAGATGGTCTTCAAGGAGACTTATTATCATCAGAAAAATTAGCAAGTGTCATGATGGATGAACGTGTTCTAAATATTTTTAAAGAATGCCTTAATAGTGATAAGCTATATTACTTTGCAGATAGTAACTTATCAATTAATCGTGCTGGTAAAGGTGGTTTCCATAAAGATTCGACTAACAGGCATAAAAAAGATAGTAAAGAGTTCACAGATATTGACTATTCTTTATTAAGAATGGGTATTTATTTACAAGATCATGCAAATTCATCTCGAGGACTGTGTTTGAGAGAAGGTTCACATCTACATCAAAGTTGTGGTATAGGAAAAATTATCAACGTAAAAAGTGAAATAGGTGATGTTGTTATATGGAAATTGAGTACAACACACTCAGCAAATGCGCAAGTAATATCCATGTTTCCAAATACTTCATTTCATCCTCTAATTGCTCGTTTTGTTCCAGATTTCTTAAAACAAGAGGCAGCAAACCCAAGAGTTGTATTGTTTATGTGTTTTGGTTTAAAAGATGATTATGCTATAGAATATCGCGAATATCTAAAAACACGACAATACGCTGTTGACAGGTGGCAACACTCAAATTATTCTGATGAAGTTGTCGCAAAAATGAATGCCTTAGGCGTAGAAATTTATGATGGTTTTAATATCGATGAAATTGATCAAGACAAGGTTAATGTATTATACAAACAAATATAATTACTAGTAACTATTATTCATAAATCTTAATCAAAATAATTATGAAAATTCGATATATTAAATCGGCCTGTGTTGCTGTTGAAACTAAAGGGGTAAAAATATTAACAGATCCGTGGTTAGTTGATGGCGAATATTATGGGTCTTGGTGTCATTATCCTGAATTACAATTTGACGAAGACT
Organism: uncultured Psychroserpens sp.; assembly: GCA_947489585.1. GTDB lineage: Bacteria > Bacteroidota > Bacteroidia > Flavobacteriales > Flavobacteriaceae > Psychroserpens. The sequence goes on along the minus strand of CANLEE010000004.1, from coordinate 148,660 downwards.
ATTTTAATAGTATAGATTATATATACATATCTCATATTCATCCCGACCACTTTAGTAAAAAAACATTTGCACTATTAGATAAAAACATCCCTGTTTTAATTCATCAGTATGCAAGTCCTTTTTTAAAAATGAATATAGAGCGGCTAGGCTTTTCAGTTTCTGAGTTACCACATAATGCAAAGACTGAATTAAAAAACGGAGTAACTATAGAAATTCTTGCAGCCGATAATTGTAATCCAGAACTATGTGCAAAATTTATGGGATGTGGCATCGTTGAAACAAAATTTAAATCCACGCAAATTGATTCATTAGCTGTTATTTCTGATGGTAAGCATAATGTCTTAAACCTCAATGATTGTCCATACGACCTAGCGAAGGAAGCGGTTGGTGTCATAAATAAAAAATATCAACATATTGATTTTTTATTAGTGGGCTATGGTGGTGCAGGACCATATCCTCAATGTTTTGAATTGTCTGATGAAGACCGAAGTAAAGCTGAAGAAGGTAAAAAACTTCAATTTCTTAATCAAGGAGAGAAATATATAAATCTTGTAGAACCAAAATATTATATGCCTTTTGCAGGAACATATACATTAGCTGGTAAGCTTTCTAAACTGCAGAATAAAAGAGGTGTGCCAGAACTTCATGAGGCTGTAGACCATTTTTTAAATTCAACCATAATTAATCAAGAGGAATCCAAACCTGTTTTATTAAACACTTATGAATATTTCGATTTAGAAACTAAAAAACAATCTAAAGAATATATATCTGTTAACAAAGAAAAAAAGGAAGCTTATATTGAAAATGTACTTAGTAAGAGAAAACTAGAGTATGAATTAGATGATGAACCAAAAGTTGAAGAAATGCTAGCACTTATTCCGGCCGCAAATCAGCGAATGAACGCCAAAAGGGAAGAGATAAATTTTATTTCAGACACTAGTGTATTAGTTAAGTTAAAAGAAGATCTTTTTATAAAATTGAACTTTGATGGATCTGAATATGAAATAGTTGCTAATACTAATGGAATTCAATCATTTGTAGAATATCAGTTATCAACTAAACTTTTAAATAGAATTTTAAAAGGACCAAGATATGCCCATTGGAATAATGCCGAAATTGGTTCTCATATTAAATTCCGAAGAGTTCCTAATACTTTTGAACGTGGACTTTATCACGCCATGTGTTTCTTTCATGCATAACAGGTTAATCTAAAGTACTTGTATTACTTTGAATTAATCAATAACAAAAAAAATATATAAATGAATCATGACTAGAAGATTTGGTGCTTTTTTTATTTTGCTTATTTCTTTAAACTGTTCTGAACAGGAAAAAAACTTATTAGAAGGTTTTGATCCTGTACTAAATAATGGAAATATTAATGTGGTTATTGAAATTCCTACTGGAACTAATAAAAAGTTTGAAGTCAATAAAACAACTGGAGTTTTAAGGCTTGAAACTTTAGAGGATGGAAAACCAAGGCTTATTGATTATTTACCATATCCGTTCAATTATGGTATGATACCAAGAACCTTACTGCCTAAAAACTTAGGTGGAGATGGTGATCCATTGGACGTTTTTGTTTTAGGACAACCTATCGAACGAGGTACTGTAATTGAGTGTAAATTAATTGGTATTCTAAAATTGCTCGATCAAGGAGAACAAGACGATAAATTAATAGCCGTTAGTATCAATTCAAGATTCTATGATGTCAATAATCTAGAAGAATTAGAAGATAAGTTTCCAGGTATCTTAGAAATTTCAAGAATTTGGTTTACCAACTATAAAGGAAAAGGGAAAATGCAGTTTAAAGGATTTGATAATACATCTGTTTCAGATAGTATTTTAAATATGAGTATTGCTGCGTATAACAAGATTAATAAAACATAATAACTGACTTATGATAACATTTTTACAAGACCAAGTTTCACAAGACTCAACAGCTAATGGAGTGAAAGAAACTCCCGCAACAGGCATAGAAGAGTTTATTGATTTTAGTCTCACCAACCCTATTGATATTCCATTAGGTAATTTTGCACTTAATTTATTTCTTACGATTCTGTTAACTGTAGCTACCTCCTTTTTGTATGCCAGATATGGAGATTCACTTTCAAATAGAAAAAGCTTTGCTAACAATTATCCATTAATTGGTATTGCTACATTTTTAATAATTTCTATTATTAAATCTTCTTTAGCATTGTCTTTAGGTTTAGTTGGTGCGCTTTCTATTGTGCGTTTTAGATCTGCAATCAAAGAACCAGAAGAATTGGCATATATCTTTTTCACTATTGCTATAGCTTTAGGGTTTGGTGCCAACCAAATCTATGTGACCATAATTGGTTTTTTCGTTTTTGCTGCCTTCATCATTATAAAAAAGACAAAAGGAAAAAAACAACGTTACGATTTAGTGAAATTTATCATTATAGAATCTAAAGAAGATGTTGATATTGTTACCAACATTTTAAAACCAAACGTAGAAAATCTTTCCTTAAAACGACTAGAAACCAATGACGGCTTAAATGAATATATTTTTAATGCTGAAATTACATCTTTCGAAACTTTAACCACATTAAGAAAAGGTATTCTTGAGAAAGACCCAAAAGCCAAGTTTGTATTAATGGATCAATCTGGATTAAACAATATATGATAAACATAAAAAAGAACAATAAACCAGCTAAACCAAGACGCTTTTTTAAAAAGAAGTTCTTCGGACTAGGTTGTTTAATCTTGGGGTCTTTTTTTTCTGGATTTATTGTATTTCTTGTGCTATACAGGTTGGGTGTATTGACAAAATTGCAAAGCATACTTTTTTAAATATTAATATGAAAATTGTAGACAATAAATCCATATTCAAAACATCTAAACGCATGATATTCATCTTGATGTTAGTTTTCTTTATTGGAGGATTTCTACTAGCTGCTTATGCGTCTAAAAATGCTAAAATGTCTTATTTAAGTTTAAATTCTGATTATATCAAAAAAACAGGTTTAAACTTTATTACTAATGCAATCGAGGCAGATTCAGATGGTATAGAAACCTATTACCTAGATGTTAAATTTAAAGAATGGCGAAAATTAGCCGATCAAAGAAATAGTATTTGGAACTATTCTAATATGATTAAGTCTCGTCCATTTCAATGGAACGATTCTATTGAAAAAGTAGAAATAAAAGGTAAAATACGACTAGATAACGCAGCAAAAAAAGTAAAGCTAAAGTTAGTGGGCTTAAACTTTGACCACTTTGCAGAGCCAAAAAAATGGTCCTTTAGAATTTCCATTAAAGGAGACAATACCATAGACAGGCAAAAGAAATTCAACTTATTAATTCCGAGGTCAAGGGGCTATGTAAATGATTTTGTTGGGCAGAATTATCTTAAGGAGTTAGATTTAATTTCTTTGAGAACAAAGCCTGTAAAATTAGTTCTAAATGGAGACGATTTAGGAATCTATTATAAAGAAGAGTTTTATGATAAGCGATTAATAGAACATAACAACTTTAGAGAATCTGCAATTATCCGTTTAAATAATTACGATATCGATATCTCTATTGGCAAATACGAAAAATATAAAACCATTATTGATAAGTTTCAAGCGAAAATCGATTTAGTTAAAACGAATAAAGCAGAGGTTTCCGAATTATTTGACATCGATAAAATGGCAGATAGAATTGCTTTAAGTTTATTATTTGGTGACTACCATTCGTTAATAGATTTTAATCAACGCTATTATTTAAATCCGTTTACTGCTAAATTAGAACCTTTAGGTAGAGAATGGCATTTTGTACAATATACTAATGAAGCGAATGTTTATGAAACTATTGAGTATATAAAAAATACAGAGAGAGCTTTGTATAAAAGCTTATTCAATGATGATTCATTCTTAAAAAAACTAAATAATAGTATCAATGCTATCGCTTCAGATTTATTTCAAAAAAGAATGGATGAAAAATATTTAAAGAGCGTTGAAGGTCTTAAAAAAGTACTCTATTCTGAATACGTGTTTTTTGAAACACCTCTATCCTTAATAGCAAATAACGCTACTATACTTAAAAGAAATAAAACTTGGATAAAACCAAGTGCAGGGAAAAATCAACTTGATAAATTAAGTAGTTTAACAAATTACGCACGAGTTTCTAATGATACCATACTCATAGACAAATCCATTTCAATTAAAGAAAAAATTCATATACCTGCTGGTTACAAAATCATTATAAAACCAGGTGTAAATATAATATTTGAAAATAATGGTCAAATCTTATCCGAATCACCCTTCATTGCTCTGGGAACAGTTAATGATTCTATTCAGTTTAAAGCAAAAGCACCTCAAAACAACAATGGAGGGATGTTATTTCTGAATACTAAAGGGTCTCAATTTAAGTATGTTAAATTTAAAAACTTAAGCAATTATAGTGATGATTTTAGAACGCTTCCTGGCTCTGTATGCTTTTATGAGTCTAGTGTTTCGTTTTCAAATACTACGTTTGATACTAGCTATGGAGGTGACGATTTGCTCAATATTGTTAGATCTGAATTTAGCATCGCTAATTCAGAATTATTAAACTCTAAAGCAGATGCACTCGATTCAGATTTTTCTAATGGAATTATAACAAACACCGTATTTAAGAATATTGGTAATGATGCAATCGACGTTTCAGGAACAAAACTCGACATCTCTAATATAACTATAAATGAAATTGAAGACAAAGGCATTAGTGTAGGCGAAGATTCACATATCACAGGAAAAAACATTACCATAACAAATAGTAGCTTAGCATTAACAAGTAAAGATTTATCAACTTTAAGTTTAGATGGCGTTCAAGTAGATAATTGTGATGTAGTTTTTACGGTTTTTGAAAAGAAATCAGAATATGGTCCAGCTTTAATTAATTGCCAGAATGCAACTTTCACAAACTACAAAGAGGAATATTTAGTTCAGTTTAACAATGCACTAATTGTAAACTTAAATGAAATAAAGATTAAAGTTAAAGACGTAGAGTCTCAATTATATGGAGCCATTTATGGAAAAAGCAGTAAATAATACATATCGTTTTGAGCGTAAGATTGTGATAGATTCTCATTCTTATGACGATTTAATTTTTATGTTTAAAGCTAGAGGATTTTCAAAATTATTTCCTGAACGGAATGTCTGTAATCTGTATCTAGATGATTTAAATCATAGTGCATATTTTGATAATATTTTAGGAAATTCTAAACGCTTAAAACATCGCATACGATGGTACGGAAACTTATTTGGAATCGTAAAAAAAATCACACTTGAACAAAAGATTAAACGCGGTAATGTTGGCTTAAAACATAATTTTAAAATAGAAAAAGAGTTTGATTTTTCTCCAACATTAACGTTCAGTCAACTTACAAAATTGGTAAGGTTAATACTAAAAGATCTCAATGATAAAATTTTTATAGATATTCTCTATCCAGCTTCAATTAACACATATACAAGATCATACTATAGCGATGCTTTTAATAGGTTTAGAATCACTTTTGATAAGGGTATCAAATACTATTCGTTTCAAAATAGAATAAAACTAGAAAAAACAGATCCTAGAATCATCGTAGAGATAAAATATGATAACGAAAATGATCTTTTAGCAAGTCAAATTTTAGAGTTCTTTAATTTTAGATTAAGTAAAAATTCTAAATATGTGAATGGTGTAGAATGCACGAAGTATTAATATCTATTTTGTCAACAGATAATTACCTATAATTAGCATATCTAATCCTGTTGAAAAGAAACAACGAATGGCATCGACTGGTGATTCTACTACAGGCTCACCTTGAACATTAAAACTTGTATTTAAAACTACAGGAACTCCAGTTTTATCTCCTAATTTTTTTATTAAATCATAATATCTAGCATTCGATTCTCTTGTTACAGTTTGCAAGCGAGCGCTTCCGTCAACATGTGTTACAGCAGGAATGACAGCTTGTTTCTCCTTTAAAACATTACAAACCTTTAGCATAAAAGGCGCCTCTACATCTAAATCAAAATAGTCATCTTTGGCTTCGAGTATTGTGGATGGCGCAAAAGGACGATACGCTTCTCTAAATTTCACTTCAGCATTAATTTTGTCTTTCATATCCGGAAGGTTTGGATTTGCCAAAATACTACGATTACCTAATGCTCTTGGACCAATTTCCATTTTACCCTGAAACCAACCTATTATATATCCTTCTTCTAGTAATTCAGCAGCCTTTTCAGCTATATCTTCAACATATTCATAATTTAATTTAGCGCCTTTTAACACGTGTTCAATATCTTCATTAGAATAATATGTCCCAACATATGGATCTAAATGAACGAAATCTCTTGGCTTTTTAAAGACGCCATTATACAGGTAATATGCCGCACCAATAGCAGTACCATTATCACCAGCCGCTGGCATTACATAGATGTCTTTGAATTTACTCTCACGTACAATCCTACCATTCATTACACTGTTTAATGCAACGCCTCCAGATACAATAAGATAATCTGTTTTTGTTTTTTTATAAAGCACCTCACAAATTTCTAAAACACGATCTTCTAAAACTTCCTGAAAAGCTGCAGCCATATCCATATGATGCTGCGTGAATTCTTCTTCAGGCTTTCTTCCTTTACCAAATTTCTTATAGAATTTTGGTGATAGTCGCTCTAAGCTTAAATTCTGAAAATTGAAATAACTAAGATCAAAATGCAATTTACCATTATCATCTACCCAAACCAATTTTGCTATATCCTCTTTATATCTTTTTGGGTCCCCCAAAGGTGCTAAACCCATAGTCTTTCCTTCATCGTAGTAAGGCTTAAATCCACAATAATACGTGACCGCAACATAAAATGAGCCCAATGAATATGGAAAGAAGCTCTCACCTATTATCTCTACTTTATTACCAGTACCATAGCCTAACCATGTTGTTGCCCACTCACCCGAACCATCAACTCCTAAAAGTGCAGCTTCTTGATAAGGTGACACATAGAATGACCCTGGCGCATGACAGTTGTGGTGTGGTATAAAATGAACCTTTGGTCCTTTCTTTTTAGAACCCCATTGACCTTTATACCAATTCCAAAAACCACGCTGTTTTCTTAAGGCATGAAGAATTTCATTATTTATGAATGCTTTTAATGATTTTAGGCTTCTGGTATTAAAAGTCCAGTATAAAAGTTTTTTTCCTAAGTTATGCTTGGGTTTAATTGAAACCGCTATATGATCAATATCATTATAATTTAATTTCGCAATTTTTAGACATCTATCTATAGCTTTCTGCGGAAATTCTCGAGTATGCTTATCTCTATTTAAACGCTCTTCCTCTATAGCGGCAATTAGGATACCATCAACCACAATGCATGCTGTGGAATCGTGATAATAATAATTCAACCCTAATATGACCATAGAATAATTTTAAGAATGGTTAATATACGCTTTCAACAAGTAAAACACTAAAATTCATTTTTAAGTAAGACTTTAATATCTAGGCTTAGTTTTTTTGTAAATAACTCTGAGCCTTCTCTATTTAGATGTTGTGAGTTAAAAAAGTAATGTTTTTTAAATGTTAGTTCATCCTCAGAATAATCTAAAAAAGGGACATCATACTTTTTTGAGACATCATTTAAATAATCAAACAATAATTGTCTGTCTAAGTCATATGGAATAAACTCATAATATACTGGCGTATATACTAAAAAAAGTTTTATATTATTTTGCTTACATTTTTTTATATAACTCTCAAATATGGTGCATGTTGATTTATCAATTGTGGAGTTAATTCCATTTTTATTCTCTGCTATAAATTTATCGAATGAGCCATCCCAAGCTAAATTCTTTTGTATATAACCCTTTTCTAAACTTGAAGGTGCTATATGTATATTAAAAGACGACGCTAAACCATCTAAAACTTCTAAAGGTTGACCTGAGTATTTAAAAAGTGGCAAATTGTAATCAATTAATGAAAAGCCTTCATACTGTTTTGTCGTTTTACGCACTTCACTATTATTTAAGTAGGGACCAAATCGTATGTAATTATATAGTTCACCTTCAGCTTTGCGCAATGTGCCAAAATCGACCGTTTGAATTATAATTTTTGGTGGTCTATTTGTTTTTTCATAAAGATTATATTGCATGTTTTGAATAACAAAATCATTACCATCCAATCCAAGATTATAAGAATTTAAATCTAATACAGAGTCAACAATTTTGGGTGATAACTGCACATATGACTTAGAATTACCATTAATAATTAAGTCTGCATTAATAACACCATTTGATAGCTTTGTGAGTTTTTCATAAATAACCATATTACTCTGTCTAAGACCATGAGTAATTACCTTGTCAGTTACAAAAAAAACGACCATGAGTATAAAACCAAAAAATAATATGTTAATAAGAAACTTTTTCATTTTATTATCCACGCATTAAAATTGAAAATAAATAAACTCTTGTGAACTGCCTGAGAATATTGTTATAGCCAAAACAATAACACTGTAAATAGACCATCTTAGTCCTTTTGATTTTTTGTGACGTAAAAATGCAATACCATGTTGTTCATTTCTCCCCAACCATTCTACAACTATAAAAACAAAAAGCAAAAGTATTGTTATTAATGATTCGAATTTTACTCTTGATGAGTTAGAAAAATTAGGTATTTCAAAAATAGAAGAAGAGGCTATCGCATTGATATAATCAAAAGCATGGGTTATATTTTCTGCTCTAAAGAATATCCATGCAAAAACAGTTAAACTAAAGGTCAGTAATATCATTAAAAACTCTTTAATGCTAGGAAACATCTTTCCTTTTGCTACAATATTTAAATTATTTCTATTATTTTTAGTAAGCAATAAGGGCAAAAAATAGATGGCATTCAAGGCGCCCCAAACTATAAAGGTCCAATTCGCACCATGCCAAAATCCACTGACAATAAAAATTATAAATGTATTTCTTATCTGCATCCATTTGCCACCTCGACTTCCTCCTAATGGTATATATAGATAATCTCTAAACCATGTGGACAACGAGATGTGCCAACGCCTCCAAAACTCTGCAATATCTCTTGAAAAATATGGGAAATTAAAGTTTTGCATTAAATCAAAACCAAAAAGACGTGATGTACCAATGGCTATATCAGAATAGCCTGAAAAATCGCCATAAATTTGAAATGCAAAAAATATAGCCCCTAGAATAAGTGTACTTCCAGAATATTCGGTAGAATTATTAAAAATAATATTTGCATATTCTGCACAATTATCTGCTATAACCATTTTTTTAAATAAGCCCCAAAGTATTTGGCGCATACCATCAACGGCCTTATCATATTCAAAAGTTCTCTTTTTATAAAATTGTGGTAATAGATGCTTTGCGCGTTCTATAGGACCAGCAACTAATTGAGGGAAAAAACTAACAAAAGCTGAAAATGCAATAAAATCTTTTGTTGGCTCAAGTTTCCTTTTATAAACATCAATGGTATAACTCAATGTTTGAAACGTATAAAAACTAATCCCTACAGGTAAAATAATATGAAGTGAATTCGCTTGTATCTCTAATCCAAAAAATGAAAATGCTGAGATAAAATTATCTAAAAAGAAATTATAATATTTGAAAAACCCAAGGAACCCAAGGTTAACCAAAATACTTGTCCAAAGCAAAGCTTTTCGTTTGGCTTGGTCTTCTTGCTTAGATAATGCAATCCCAACAGAATAATCAACAAGTGTGCTAAATAAAATTAAGGACAGGAATCGCCAATCCCACCAACCATAAAACACATAACTTGCTACGACTACTAAAGCATTTTGCAGCTTCAAACTTCTATTGACTACAAACCAATATAAAATAAATACTATTGGTAAAAATATTGCAAAGTCAATTGAATTAAAAATCATAAGGCTTATCTATACTCTTACTTTTTTTCTCAATGTAAAGCGTCTTGAATCATGCAAGTTTCGAACTATCGGTCTTTCTACCTCAACGATTGCTTCTTTTAATAGTTTCATTAAAACATGAACCATAGTCATATGAATATCTTCAGAAATTTGCATATCATTGATATTGGCATTTACAGAATGATGGGCCATTTCTTTTAGTTTACCACCATTAAACCCAGTCCAACCAATAGATACACCTCCGTTTCTGTTTACAAATTCAATGGCTTTAAGCACATTTTCAGAATTACCGCTTCCCGAAATACCGATGATAACATCATCAGGATTAAAGAAATTCTTTAATTGTTCTTCAAATACAATATCATAGCCCACATCATTAGAGTATGCTGTTATTGTACCTAAATTATCTGTTAACGGAATTATCTTAAATCGTTTATGCAATCCATAACTTACACCTTTATTTATGTCACAAGCAAAATGTGACGCTGTCGCTGCACTTCCTCCGTTACCACAAATAAAGATTTGGTTTCCTTTCTCATAAGCTTTTAATAAGACATTTGCACAATTTTCTATTGCTCCAATATCGAGATTACCTAACGTTTCGGTTAGGTCCTCAATGTAATTTTTAATTTGAGTTTTCATTTTTTATTTATTTAATTAATAGCAAGGTTATTTTACTTATTTATTATAATGAATGACTTTGGTTCCCTCAAAATTGAATTTAAACTCAATTTCTTCGAGATCTTTTAAGGCTTTTTTTACTTTTTTATGATTGTTTTCTTTAACATAGAATAATAAAAATCCACCACCACCTGCTCCTAGTAGTTTACCACCAGAGGCACCATTTTCTATACCTAATTGATAGTAATGATCAATTCTATCGTTTGATATTTGATCTGCAAGTTCTTTTTTATACATCCATCCTTTATGAAGAATTTCTCCAATAGCATCAATATTATTATTTACTAATTCTTTTTTAAGGTCACGGGATAGAGCCACCATTTTATGCAAAGACTCAACCTTCCGTTGATCATTAATTGTATTCTTCTTTTGCTCTGTTAAAATTTCACTAGCTGAACGTGTATTGCCCAAATAAAACAATAACAGGTTATTCTCTAATTGCTTTACTTTTTCAGGTTTTAATATTATTTTTTCTACCGATACGGTATCGTCTTTATTAAATTTGATAAAGTTTAAACCACCTACGGCACAAGCATATTGATCTTGTTTACCTATGGGTTCTTTAAGCTTATTAATTTCTACTTCACAAGCATACTTTGCAATATCCTCTAAAGACATGTAATTATTGTTATAAGTACTACAAAGGGTAGTTAAACCCGATGTAAATGAAGATGATGACCCCAAACCTGTTCCGGATGGGATATCTGCACTAGAATTAAAATCTACACCAGATATATTAAAATCTTTAAATACCTGCTTTATAATCCTATGCTGAATATTATCAATGTTATCGACAAGTTCATTTTTGGAATATTTTAAGAAGTATTTATTTTCGTGAAAAAATGGGTGCATTGATAAATAAATATATTTATTAATCGCAACGCTTAATACAGAACCACCATGATTTAAATAATATTCTTTTAAATCACTTCCACCGCCTGCAAAGCTTATCCGTAATGGTGTTCTTGTTATTATCATTTAACTTTTTTTAGTTCATTTATTAAAATGTAATCAGTAGCTTCTAATAGATTATTAAATTCAAAGTCTGATTCTATAGAATCGAATCTGTCTTTATCATTTCCTGCATGTCCAGTTTTTAGCAATATGGTATTCGTATTTGCGCTTTTACCAGCAGCTATATCTGTATATCTATCACCAATAAACCATGAGTTTTCAAGGTCAATATTGTATTGTTGAGCGGCTTTCAAAAGCATTCCAGGTCTTGGTTTTCGACATTCGCATTCAATTTTAAGTTCAGTTATTTCTCCTTCAAACCCTGTTTCTGGGTGATGTGGGCAATAAAATAAATCATCTAAAAAGGCACCTTCATTACCCAATAATGTATCCATCTTTTTATGTATAGAATTCAATTGCTTAGTGCTTATAAAACCTTTAGCTATAACCGGTTGATTGGTAATAACAATTACTAAATAATCAGATTTATTTAAGGACTTAATAGCTCTAACCGTTCCATCTATCAGCTCAAAATCCTCTATATTAGTTAACTGGTCGACCTCTTTATTTAAAACGCCATCGCGATCTAAAAAGACCGCTTTTTGTTTTTTACTCCTATTTAACCTAGCAACTTTGCCACTGACTAAGTCATTTTCAACTTTTGCAAATCGATCTGGTGTACCCATATCTTTGATATACTCTGTGGTTTTATATGCATAGAGATTTTCCGTTTCTAAAATTTGAGGAAAAATATGTTTCCCAAAATCGCTTGCTTCATTTGGTGTTATGTAATCAAAAACTTTAGGTGACAATATGTATAGTGCAGCATTAACCATATTAGAGTAAAACAAATCTTCTTTATGTGGCTTAGAAAGAAAAGCAGTTACTCTTTCATTTGCATTGATTTCTATTAAATCGCTATCATAAGGATGGTCATTTGGATGAACAAGAATGCTGCCAATAGAATCCATGTTTTCTGAATCAAAACCTATAAAATTAGTAAGATCTAAGTCCATTATTGTATCTCCATAAAACACCATAAATCTATCCTCTATAAGCCCTTCTAACTGCTTTACAGCTCCAGCCGTACTTAAAGGTTTATCTTCAACAACATGAGTGATGTTTACTCCAAAATTGGCACCATCTCCGAAATGATCTATTATTACACTAGACAGATGACCTGAAAGTATATATATCTCAGTGAGCCCATATCGTTTAGCAAGATCAATCTGGTGTTCTAATAATGGTTTACCATTAATAACTACCATAGGTTTAGGAATCTCTTTGAGTCCTAACCTTGTACCTTTACCTCCTGCTATTATTACTAGTTTCATAGTTAATTAAAAATCTAGTGTTAGTATATATTGGATTGCTTTTCTCACAGCTTCATTAGATGTATTATTGGCTTTCCATCCCAACATATTTACTTTGGTTAGGTCATAATTAAACTCTGGTACATCGCCTATCCAACCTCTATTTCCTCCAGTATATTTTATGGTTGCATCTAGTTTCATTTCCTCAATAACCAAAGCAGCAATATCTTTTACTTTGGTTCTGGAGTTAACACCTAGATTATAAATATTGAGCATCTCAGAACTATTTTCCCAAACAAATAGAATAGCTTCTACTAAATCCTTAACATATAAGTATGGTTTATACTGTTCTCCATCTCCTAAAACTTCTAGTTCGTTATTATTTTTATTAAGTTTCTTGATAAAATCGAATATAACACCATGTGTAGCACGCTCACCTACTACATTTGGAAAGCGAACTATCCAAGCTTGAATTCCATAATTTTCTACAAATGAGGATATAAAAGCTTCACTAGCCAATTTACCTGCTCCGTAATGAGAAGCAGGCTGAAGAGGCCCGTAGTTTTCGTGTAATACATCTGCTGTATCACCATAAATTGCAGAAGTAGAAGAAAATACAATCTCTTTGGTCTTATATTTTTTCATCATCTCCAACACCTGATACGTTGTCATAAACGTATGGTCTTTATCTACTTTAGGATTATCATGGCTTACTGCAATATCAGAGTTTGCAGCCAAATGAATGACCGTATCAAAATTACCTTCAGCAAAAATGGTATCAAGCATATCTGATAAAATATCTGCTTTGATGAACTTAAAGTTTTTATTATCTAATAAATGCTCTATGTTATTCATTCTTCCAAGCGATAGGTTATCGATAACAGTAATTTTGTTATTACTAATTAATGCATCACATAAGTGGCTTCCTATAAAGCCTGCGCCACCAGTTATTAGAATTGATTTCATATTAAATGTTTGTTTCTTTAATTTCCTTTTTCCCTTTTAAACCACTTAAAAGCTTACTACCCGCAAGACTTGATCGCATTTCAACTGATAACATCGAGAATACTTTAAATGCTGTAATACTTATGCCTGCCAGAATAGGGTTCCATAAGTAAGGAACATGTTTATACCTTGCTTTAAAATTGAATTTCCAATGCTGTTCGTTACGTGCTTCTTCAATATCAAGGACTCTATAATTGACTAAAAACTCATCAATATTGGCGAATACACATTTTTTTCTTATCAGCCTTAACCACAATTCTAAATCCTCAGAACACTTAAATTCTTCATTATAGCCTCCAAACTTTTTTAAGATTTCCATTCTTAGCATTATCGAAGGATGCGCAACACCGGTTGTGAACAAAAAAGATTTTCTTATATCATTATGAGTTGTCTTATATTTTCTTTTGGATATAATTTTATTGTCTTTATCTACAAGAATTAAGTTCGTTCCCAAAACATCAATATCATCATGTGATTCTAAATATGTTATTTGCTTTTCAAATCTGCTTAGTTCACAATAATCGTCACTATCTATTCTTGCCATGTATTTTCCAATGGCACTAGCAAGACCAATATTCAAAGATTTTACAAATCCTAGCTTTTCTTTGTTCACTATAATTTGAACCCTCTTATCTTTAGCTGTATATGATTTGATAAAATCTAAATTCACATCTGATGGTTCAAACACAATAATGAATTCAAAATCTTTAAAAGTTTGATTCAATACTCTATCTACACACAAGATAAAATTGTCTCTATCTTCGTTATAAGTTGTCATTACAACACTGATTAATCGTGGTTTTGTCATCATAAGCTTTCTATTCAAAAATTGTTTTATAAGGAAAGCCACCATGCGTACCAAGCTCCAAGAAGACTTCTAGTTCAAAAAATAATAAGGCTACTGCTAGAACCCCAAGTTTTAGGGTCCAGTTATTTTCATTTTTTATATATAATGGAAGGACTAAAACCTTTACATAGACTAAGTAAAATGCGACTCTGGTTATTACATGAAAGTCTAACGTGAATATAAAAAAGACAGTACCAAATAAGTATAAATTAACCAATACAGGTCTATTAATTTTTCTTTGGTTAAGTGCAATATAAAGCCCAATAATTACCCAAAATAAAATAGCTAATCCTGACCCAAGTTTTTCAATAGCTACTATATGTTTTGTACTATGTCCAAATCGATCTCCATAGAATGGAATGAGTGAAATTAAATTCCCGAATACATTCTGAAACAATCCTCTTGAGTAAATCATATAACCTAAAATAATAGCGGCACACCAAATCCAAGTAGGAATGTGTTTTCTATACACAAAATATGCAAGCAACATTATAAGTGCTGAATAATGAATCAATACACCAGTTGCAACCATGATTATGGCATATTTATAGAATTCTCTCTTTTCAATAAATTGAATTGCATAAAGAAATATTGCGATTGCAATACCTTGTCTTACTTGATCATTAATTAGAAAAATGAGCTCAAATGCAAATACAAAGAAGATACCTAGTACTAATATTTGTTCCCTAATAAATGTTTTGAACAGAAAGAAAAATGTAATAAAACTAGATGCGAGCATTACATATTTATAACCATTAACACTTTCAGTAAACATAGAGTTAAGCAAGAAATAACCATATTCTAAACGCGTACTAATCCCATTTCTGATGGCATTAAATAGAATGACATAAGCTTCATAATCATTACCTACATAATATCTTAGACCAACAAAAAGAAACACCACAAGGAAAGATGCAATTATTGCAATGTGATTACTACTAGACTTTATTCTTTCGCTTATGAAAGCAAAAAGAACGCCTAATAGTAATGTGACATTATATATTATAAATGTGAAACTCATGTATATGATTCCTTGTTCTTAATTTTTTATAAATTGTTTAATTTCATCTGGTTTCTTAATGTGATTAATTCCCCAGTATTTATCTGCAATTTTTAACTGTCGCTCTGTAATATTAAAGTCATAGGCACTGTATGCATTCAAGATTTCTTCTGTTTCTGAATTCAAGGTTTCAGTTGCCTCCTTATTTCTTTGATCAAATGCTCTATTATCATTTTTTGAAACATTATAATCTATAGCTTGCTCAACTATAACTTGAGGTTTACCTAGAAAAGTTATATATCCTATATGGGTACCAACACTATTAGAAATGGCAAAGTCTGATAACTTTATTATCGATTTTAATCTTGATAAAAAATTAGTATCATGAACATGTCCTGCAGACATGATTTTGTAGCCTTTATCCAAGTACGATTTTACTAATGCCTTGTTATGAGCATCTCTCCAGTACAAGCAAATAACTACTGAATCAAAATCCTTTTTTTTAGATTCTATGTATGATATTAATTCATCATTATTAAAAGTCGCATCAATATTTTTAATAGAATGAGACGGAAAAACCATTACTATTTTCCCCAAGTCTTTTTTTAATGCTCTGAGCTCATTATCGGAAAGTAAATCCTCAGCATAATGAATATATGGTCCTATTTTTAAAACAGGTTTTACTGTCGCCTTTTTAATATAAGCCTCTCTTTTTGAGCTTAAAGTCATAATTTTAGGAGTACACCATCTTACAGCATCTTTTTTAACCAAAGTTCCTAAAACTAGTCCGTGCTCTATATAAGAATTAAGTGGTAAAGTCGTATTCATATATTTTTGCAATGCCTTGCTTAAACCGTAAAAATTATTATCGATAACTATATCTGTAGGATATAGAGGCATATCCTGAATAACAGCCTGATAATCGAAAATAGAAAGTTGACGACGTCTCCTGCTTTCTCCTTCAGATGTCTTATTTAATATGCGCAACACAAACACATACAGTTTGTTTATGGGCTGACTTATTATGATTATCTTTTTAATTAACTCTTTCATATGGTTTCAAGGCCAATGCCTTGTTTTTCTTATTTATTTTAGTTGAGATTTAAAAATATATTGGCATAATTGCGAAACATCGCATTTTGGGTAAACTTCTCTTCATACATTTTTTGAGAGTTTTTACCCATTTCATCTAAATTATATTGACTTAAATTTTTAAAGGTTTGAAATACGTCTTCTTCGTTTGGTTCAATTAAGAATCCATTGTATCTATCCTCAACCATTTCTGGTATCCCTCCAACATTTGTTGATATAACAGGTAGGCCTAATCGTAATGCCTCAATGATCGCAACTGGCAATCCTTCATCATAACTCGTAAGCATAAATCCATTAGATTGCATCAAGTAACTAGTCACATCATTGACAAAACCTTTAAAAAATATATGCTTATCTAGTTTATTAGCTTTTACTAAATTTTCTAGCTTAACTTTTTCAGCACCATCACCTAAAAATGTAATATTGAATTGACCTTTTTCTTCGTCAGATAATCTATTAAAGGCTCTAATAATTAATTCTTGCCCTTTCCTTTTAGTAATGGAACCTGCACAATAAAAAGTATACTTTGCTGGTAATTTTGGAAGTTGTTCTGTTCTTTTAATTTCAGGTATACCGCCTATACCATTATAGACGTAGAATAATTTATTTCTGTCATAGCTTGGATTTAAGTTTTGAAAATGCTCCATTGCATTTTTTGCAACAAATCCCAATTTATCTACAGAAGCCAACACGTCTTGTTCTTGCTCCAATAAGTGCTTAAAGTAATTTGTTTTTTTAAGCTTCGGATAATAGATGTTTAACATCTTAAATGATTCCCCATTAGAATGAATCACTAACACAATCTTAGCATTTGTACGCTTCCTCTTTTTTAGGTAGTGATAACATGTAGACATCTCATGAAAAAAAAGTACATCGGCTTCTGAGTTTTTGCTAGATATATAATAATCAACAATATGCTCTTTTTTGCTTTCTGCAGATTTAAGATATTTTACAGTAAAATAGCTAGAATATGGGATGAGCTTTTTTAAGAAAATCTTTAAACTCTTTTTAAAAGACTTTTTGCTTTGATCTACATCTTGTTCGTGAAATATATCCGAACTAATAACAGACAAGTCAATTGACTGGCTTTTAAAATAGGCATCACTATCTAAAAAAGCACGTACTACCCTACTGTCACCGTTAGGTGATGATAATCTAGGCGCAAATACTAAATCTACTTTTTTCATATAGGATTAATTTGGGAATACACATTTTTCTTTACATAATGATAAGACAGCAAAGAGGTCGTTAATTCAGAAATAAGAACAGCGACACAAATACTATACAGATGCCAGATATCGAAAATGTAAATTATCAGAATTAGGATTCCGTAAACAATTCCTGAACCTACAATCGATTTTGTAAAATAAGTTTTAAGATCAAAGGCCAGAAGTGTCTGAACAGCAAACGTATTATTCAGTACAACTGGAATGACAGTAAAAGCTAAAATCATTAATGCTGATGCAGCCATCGGAATGTCTTTGCCACTTATAAGTTTAACTATAAAAGGTGCTGTCGGTATAACTATTAAAAGTAATATACTCTGTATTGTGAGATTAAGTTTAAGAATTTTATTGATGAAACTTAAACTCTTTTCTTTCACAATTTTTGGGAATACAGTTTGACTAATCAGACCTATTGGAACTTTCATTAAACTCGTTATTTTTTCTGCAACGTCATAATAAGCAACTGCATCAATACCAATGAAAGGACCTATAATAATTTTATTCATCTTAATATATAGCTGTGAGAGGTTAGAAAGAAATATTGGTGCACTCTCCTTGAAATAGAATTTCAGTATAGATATACTAGGAATGAAGAATCTAACTTTATCTTTTTTAAAGATGATATACATGGAAATTAAACCAGAAAAAATGGCTCCAATTCCATTAATAACTGGTACCAAAATATAATCTGATTCTTGGCGTATAAGAACGAAAATTAATGTCAAAAAGATTAATCTACTACCTAGATTTATTAATGTGATATACTTCATTTTCTCTAAACCTTGGAAATACCATATAGGGAAAATAAATTCGTAAAAACAAAACCACATACTCAATACATATAAGAGTCTATAATGTTCAAAATAGGGTATGCTGTATACTAAGATGGTTACAATTAGAAGTGATATAATGAATAGAAGTCCTTTTAAGATAAAAACACTACTGACTATCTCCGATACCTTTGAAGGATTATCTCGATGAACACTAATGTCCTTAGTAGCTGTGATATTAAATCCAAAACTGACCAAAATACCTAAATAAAGTACTACCGCTTGGGCATAAACCACTACACCCCAAGTTGTGTCTCCTAAAACTTTAAATAAGTGAGGTAAAGTGATAATAGGCACTAATACAGTAATCATCTGCAATACGGCTAGATAGCTGAAGTTGCTGACAAGTATCTTGTACTTAATTAAAATTTCTTTAAATCTATGCATATTATGGTTTTAGCTGTCGCTCTCTATATGAGACATATGTAATGCTGTTCCCTTTTCTATATCTACTGCTACTTTTTTATTTAAAATATTGTTATAAAACTTTGGATGCATTCCAAAGCCTGGTCTCACAGAACGCACATTTGTTTCGGTTAAAATTTCTCCTGCTTTTATGTCTTCAACAACATAGAGAGAGCGACAAAAATCTCTTCCTTTACGTTGTTTTTCTGTTAAAGTGTAGTCAACTTTACCTATAGCACTTTCGGCTTCTCTAACAGCCTTTACCATGGCAGTAAATTCTTCTTCATTCATTGAGAAAGAAGCATCAGCTCCGCCAATACCTCGATTAAGAATAAAATGTTTTTCAATAATTCTTGCTCCCATCGCAGTTGCAACCACAGGCACCGTACTTCCCATGGTATGATCAGAAAGACCACTTATTACACCATAGCGTTTCGCCAAATCTTTAACCATACACATATTGGCTTCTTCTATTGGTGCAGGGTAACTCGATGTGCATTTCAATAAGGCTATATCCTTATTACCCATTCGTTGACAAGCATCTAATGCTAATTCTATATCTTCTTGTTCAGCTATACCAGTTGAAATAATGACAGGTTTTCCTTTTGAAGCAATTAATTCTATCAAAGGAATATCAGTAATTTCAAAAGATGCAATTTTATACGCAGGTACATCGAGAGTTTCTAAAAATTCTACAGATGTTGGATCAAAAGGAGAAGAGAAACAAATTAAACCTTCCGTTTTAGCAACTTCCATTATTTGTTTATGCCACTCCCAAGGCAAATGTGTTGTTTTATAGAGATCATGTAAATATTGACCATCCCAAAGCGTTCCTTGATTTATTTTAAAATCATCTTTTTTAGAATCTAGAGTAATCGTATCGGCAGTAAAGGTTTGCAGTTTAATACAATCTGCACCTGCGCGTTTTGCGGCTTTAACCGTTTCAATTGCAGTATCAATACTACCATTATGATTAGCAGATAATTCCGCTATTATAAATACTGGTGAGTTTTGGTCAATAATATAATTATCTATTTTCATGTATTCACTTACTTACTTAATGTGTTCTTCGTAACCTTTATAAAACTTTCTGCCAATTGCAGCTTGTCTATTATCAGATAATTCCAGTCCTAGTTTATCTTCTATAGACCATATTAAATCTTCGAAACCAAAAAGATGTCTAAACAGTACTGTACTTGAAAATCTTGGGTTGATTTCAAAAACCTTAGGCACTCCATCTACAAACCTCAACTGAATATTAATACTACCTATTAGATCTAATTTAACTGCTAACTTCTCTATAAGTGAAGTAATCACTTCGTTTTCAACCACCTCCCCATAGCCGCTATAACCACTAAGAAGTTCTCTTTTAAATATTTGTGATCTTATCTCCCCTTTACTGCTTCTAAATAGACCACATGTATATTCTCCATTTTTTTCAGGTATAAATTCCTGTACAACATAATCTTCAATATTTTGCTTGGTGTAAAATGAAAACTCCTCCATGCTATTAATCTTATAGATGTCTTTGCTACCTGAACCAGTTCTAGATTTCAGAATTACTGGAAAAGTCTCAATAGCATCTATGTCTTTAGCTAAATACGTTTTTGGAAAAGGGAAGCCTTCTGCTTCTAAAAACAGAGCCGTTTTATATTTATCAAAACCTATTTGTAAAGCTTTGCTTGATGCCGTAATCATTTTGGCATTACCTATTTTATCTAAAATGTTTTGTTTCGAGAAATATCGCAATTCGGGTTCAGCAATAGGGATGACAATATCAATGTCATTATAACTGATAAAGGTTTCTAATTGATGCAAATATTCTGAATTGGTATAGCGTAAACCCACAGAAAAATTAGGATAAATAAACTGTGCTGCATTTTTATCTGAAATATCAATTCCAAACAAATTTTTAGTGTAAGATGATTTTTTTAGAATCTTACCCAGACTTTGCCCTATATCTCCACCACAACCTGTAACTAATATGTTTAACCCATTTTTCATGCTCCCTTATTTCTAATTAAAATTTTGGTTAGGTATTCTATATCTTCATCTTTTTTAGCAATTTCATTTATTAAATTCTCTACCTTATAATCAGTAGAAAGTAATTGAAAACATTTATTATTTGTATCAATAATACACCAAGAGGCTTTTCCTCCTATTTGCCTAGATTGCCCCACAGATCCTGGATTAATAAGCACACTATTGGCATTATTAATTGCAAAGGCATAATGCGAATGCCCAACTAAAACAAAACTATGTTCAGTAGAATCACATCTTGTTATTATATCCTTACCGCAATCAGGATATATATAAAAATCATTGGACCAAGGGCTTCCATGAGACATTAGAATGGAAACTCCATCAAATTGAACCACTTTAGTTTCTGGTAATTCTTTTAAAAACTTCAACTGCTCATCTGATAATTTTTCTATGGCAGCTTTATGTCCGCTTCCATATTTTAATCGAATCGGGTTAGCTAACTCAGGATTAGCAGTTAAGTCTTCTAATATGTACTCATGATTTCCTTTTATTATATCAAAACTCCATTCTGAAAGTGCTTCTAAAACCTTATCAGGGTGATAATAATAACCCACAATATCACCAAGCACTAGTAGATGCTCCACACGTTCTTCTTTAGCCTTCTTCAAGACTTCAAAGAGTGCATCATAATTGCCATGTATGTCAGATATTACGGCTATCTTCATTCTATAAATATTCTATTTTCGATAAGATCATTTGCAACATCAATAGGTGATTTTAGCTGACCTTCAGCTTGCAATGCTTTGAAATTTTCAACATCAGGAAAATCACTAGTCCTCAGTGTCTTTTGCATACCTGTATCCATAACACCAGGATTTATATTTAAGAACCTATGTTCTTTATACTCATCCGCAGCTACATCAAAAAACATTTCAGTAAAAGCTTTTGATGAACAATACAATGACCAATTACTAATTGCTCTTTTTGCAGCACCAGAACTAATATTGGCAAATGTTAAGGTGTTAGAATTAAAATTTGAAAGCAAAAATTTAGTAATCAACATGGTTGATTTTATATTAACTGACAATGTATTATCAATGGATGTTTCGTCAATATTTCCAACTTTCACCAAAGGTTCTATAATGCTCGCATTATTAATAAAATAGACCGGTTCACTAGCAATTAAGTCTTTTAATACAGTAATTTTTTTAATCAATGTATTGTCTGACAAATCAACCTTTATATAATGAAATCGTTCAGGCGAGTATTGTTTTTGGTCTTCACTTAATTGTCTGGACAATGAAATAACAAAGCAATCTTTGTGGTTCATTAAAACATCCACAAATGCTTTACCTAAACCTCTATTAGCTCCTGTTATGACGATTGTTTTTTTCATTATTTATGCCTTTGAAACTTTTGTCCTGTTAATTTTTCCATGCATTATTACATCTAAATAAGCCCCATTAAAAAGACTATGCTCTTTTAATACTGCTTCTTTTATAAATCCTGCATTTTCAATAATTTCATATAAATGCGGTCTTAAATCAAAAGCATATGTAACCAGTTTATGCAACTGTAGTTCTTTAAAAGCAACCGCTTCTATGAGTTTTAAAAAAATAGTCCAATGTTTAGTAAAATAGTCTTGTTCTAATTCGGTATTCATGATAAATGAAATTTCTGCATGTTTGTCTATCCAATTAATATGAACCAAGCCACCATAACCGATACAGACATCATTTTCCATATAAGAAAACAAGATTTGATTAGGAAATTCTTTATTGAATAGATCACTAACAACTGATTTAAAATATACATCTTGGTCCTCTTTTGTTAGAGGCTTATCTTGTCTTAAATGATAAATCTGTTCGTTTCTCCATTTTAGTAAATCCATACGATCCTCATAACGAATAGGAACTATAGAGAACTCATCGCTAGAAAATACTTGGTTATGTAATACTTTATATGAATTCATTACTACTTAATTTAATCTTTTAAATCCTGAATGGCATACAGGACCATCCAACAAATCATTTATATTTAAAATTTCAGATTCACATTTAGAAATCGTTGCATAAATAGGATCTAAAGCATTGAAATAGTTTTCGATATGCTCATTATTATGTGCTGTACATGCATAAAAATGTGTACTAGCCAAAAATCCTTTTTTCAACATTTCTTGAGTTATATAGGTTTTGTAAGCTGCTGCATTATTACTATTAAAACCATAAGTTGTCATTGCAGAAACCCCAGAAATTGTGATATCTAGATTATGCGTTTCAGCTAGATTAGACCATCCATTCTGAATGCTCTTGCCTGTTTCTGTAATTAACTCCCACGACTTTACACGTTGCATTTCCTTTAACGTGGCTATTGCAGCACTAGGTCCTATTCGTTCCGTCCAAAACGTACTGCTTATAAAGGTGTTTTGAGCAGCTTCCATAACCGATTTCCGCCCTACAACTGCCGTAAGTGCATATCCATTTCCAATAGTCTTGCCCAACATTATCATATCAGGATTAACCTTAAATTTTTGGTAAATCCCACCAAATGTTTCTCTAAAGCCCGAAGAGCATTCATCGAAAATGAGAACTATATTTTTCTGTGTTGCTAAATCTCTTACTTTCTGTAAAAAGTCATTTTCTGGACCAAAATTTCGCATCACCTCCATTTTAATCACTCCAATATCATTGTTCTCAACAATCTCTAAAAGTTCCTCATAATCATTATAATGAAATGGGAAGACTGAGTTTTTTAAATTTCTAGGAACACCTTTTGGGCTTAGTCCTGGAATTAAATGTGCAGACAAATCATCACCACCATTATGGTTTGCAGACAAATACCAATCATGCCATCCATGATAACCACAAATGGCTACATTATCTTTGCCAGAAGCTGCTCTTGCTATTCTAATAGCAATAGAATTTGCTTCTCCTCCTGTTCTTGCAAATCTTACCATATCTGCCCATGGATTCATTTCTATTAACCGTTCAGCCAATTCAACTTCCTCAGGACAATTTAAGGTACTCATGTTCCCTTTCTTAACAGTTTCTAAAACTGCAGCATCTACTTTATCATTACCATATCCAAGTGTATTGGTGCCAATACCCATAATAGACATATCTATCAATTCTTTTCCATCTAAATCCCAGACTTTACATCCTTTTGATTTTGAAAAATAGGATGGCCAATGTTCTGGTAAAAACATTTCTGGTCGCTTTGACAGTAACATAGTTCCACCAGGAATCAATGTTTTAGCTTTTCTATATAAGTCTTGCCCTTTACCCATTTGTGTCTTTTTTTAATGACTTAATAAGTCCTTCATTTCTAGTAATTTGATCGTTCATACTGGTCAAATTATGCGCTTCTATATAATCTGTATACTCTAACCACGTTTTCTTAGTCCCTAACTTTAGAATTAGATGTTCAATTAAATCAAAATCTCTTGGTTCATCTACCGTCATTCGTATATGTGAAAAGTCTTGTTTACAATCGTAATTAGCACCTTTAAAAATAGAGCCTCCTCTCACATCACTATTGTTTATAATATATGGCGTAACATGTTCTAATTCTGAAATTAAAGTTGCATTTTCCCAAGCCTTCTCCAAAGCTGAAAATTTGAAGACTTCAACATCTTGCCCATCTGGAAAGTGTTCTATCAAACCATTTGACACATAGTCATAGTTATGGTTTTGAGAAAACTCTATTACATCGTCAAGTAATTTAGGATCGAGCAATGGACAATCTGATGTTACTCGTACTATCCAATCTGCATTTTCATCTTTTACAGCCTGATAAAAACGATCTAACACGTTTTCTTCTGAACCTCTATAGCTTTTATAACCCCATTTTATAGCATTATTAAAAATGATGGCGTCTTCATCATTAGTAGTTGTGGCAACTACAATCTCATCTATTCTGGAAGACTTAGCGATTCTATTTATATGTATTTGCAATAAGGACGTACCATTAACTTCCTTGAGTACTTTACCAGGTAGTCTAGTACTGCCTGTCCTCGCTTGAGTCACTAATATTGTTTTTAATTCCATAGCGAAGGGTTTAATAAATTAATATTAGAAACCTTTATATTGTTGATCTCTTGTATAATGTCTTGGTCAATTGTAGGGCTTAATACCGAGATATTATTTACTAGCTGTGCTTTGGAGTCTACACCTATAAGCACATTATCAATTGATCTTTGATGAATACAGTAATTCAAAGCTAACTTTGCTATTGAGGATTTTCTATTCTTAGTAATACTAGATAATTGCATTAATTCGGTTTTCAGACTTTTAACAGTTTGATTATCTGAATCAATATCTTTAAAAAACAAACCTTGTAAAAGTGCTGATCTTGTATGAATAGTTTTTCCTTTGGTCTTAGCTTTGGCTATGATATCGCCTCTTAAATTTGAATTATCAAAAAGATTGAAAGGCAATTGAATGATATCTACCTCCTCATTTAATAGAACTTCTTCTATCTCTTCATTAGTATAAACCGATACTCCAATATGTTTTATTTTTCCACTCGCTTTTAATTGTATTAGACTATTAAAATTTTTAATATTCTCTTTGTAACTAGAGTAACTATGAAATAGCAAAGCGTGTAATTGACGTACATGTAAATCATTGAGATAGGCATCTACCTTATCATTAATTTCAACATCAAACTGATGTGGCAATTTTGTAATGACTTCAAATAATTTGGTTGGATTTTTTTTATGAAAGGATCCTATCACTTCATGCGCATTTCCATAGGCTTCTGCAGAATCCAATATAGTAATACCATTGTCATAAGCATGTTCCAAAATAGCATGACTTTCTTCTAATGACACCTTACCTATAGTATTATTAATACCATACGCTAAGCCCATTTGCACGGTTCCTAAAATTAATTTGTTATTTAAAATCTTTGACATGTAATGACATACTTAAGGAGTTACAAAGTTTATTGTTATAAACACCTATATTCTTTGTTACTCCATCTATTTTAAATCCTATATTTTTGTATAGCCCAACAGCTTTATCATTATCCTCAATAACACCTAATTTGACTTTAGATAATTTAATTTCGTTAAAACAATAATCTAAAATTCTGAGTGTTGCTTCTTTGGCATATCCTTTTCCCCAATTAGATTTGTCTCCCATTAATATTCCATAGTTACCAAAACTGGTTTTATAATCTATTGGATCAATTTTAATATTACCTATATGCTTTTTTATGCCTTTTAAATGAATCGCCCAAAAAAACACCTCGTTATTATATTGCTCTTCAACATATGCCTTCAATAATTCTAATGTATAATTTCCTCTTGTTTCTAAATACATATTGACTTCAGGATCGTTTATCCAACTCACATATTCATTAGTAATATGCTCATTGGAGACCCTTTTAAAAGTCAAACGTTCAGATTCAAGATTAATATTATTCATTATAAAACATGTTTATTTTCTCAATAACATATGCCTGTTCTTCAACTGTTAATGTAGGATACATTGGTAAACTAATACAATGCTTATAATAATTTTCAGCATTAGGAAAATCACCTTGTTTCCAACCAAATTTTTGATAATACGGCATTAAATGACATGGTATATAGTGAATCTGAGCATAAATATTATTGCTTCTTAAATAGTCATATAAGCCTAATCGATCTTCTACTTCAATGATATAAAGATGATAGGCATGTCCCTCAACAACACCAGATTGTCCTTTAATAAAATGCTTGTTTTTAAAAGCGTTAAAATATTTTGATGCTATTTCTCTTCTTTTAGAAACCCCTTCTTTAGCCCTACTTAGTTGACTCAATCCTAAAGCTGCTTGAAAATCTGTTATGCGATAGTTAAATCCTAGATTTTGCATTTCCATGTACCAACTAGGATATTCGCTTATACCTCCTGCTAGTTCTATAGAGTTTTGATAAGCATTATTATCTTTAACAATACCATGAGTTCTAAATTGTTTTAGTTTTTCGTATAGGCGCTTATCATTTGTAGTAATCATACCTCCTTCACCAGAAGCGATATGTTTTACGGGATGAAACGAAAAGATTGCCAAATCTGCATAACTTCCGTTACCACACTTAGCTATATCGTGTTGCTTATTTTTAAAGTAACCGCCAGGTGCGTGACATGCATCTTCGATAATCCATAAATTATACTTATCTGCCAAAGCTTTAAACTCTTCTAAGTTATTAGCTCTACCAGCAAAATCAACTGGTATAATACCTTTATAAGTACCTCTTGGAGATGCTTCTAATAATTGTCTTACCTTATTTATATCTAACAAGTATGTTTCTGGATCTATATCAGAAAAAACAACCTCTCCACCACAATAACGAACACAATTAGCTGAAGCAGCAAATGTTATTGGTGTGGTTATAACCTTATCTCCTGCTTTCACGTCTAAAGCCATTGCACATAAATGCAAAGCAGCTGTTCCATTTGCCAATGCAACTGCATACGCAGAACCAACATAGTTTGCAAAAGCCTCTTCAAATTCTGCTATTTTTGGGCCTTGGGTCAGATAGTCTGAGGTTAGTGTTTTTACTACTTCCTTTATATCTTCATCGGTAATATGTTGTCTTCCGTATGGTATCGCTTTCATTATTCAACTATAAAATTTGAATCAACATGTTCTTTAATCAAATTACGTAGAGATTCTACAGATTCCCATTCAGTATTTTTCCCTGAGTTATATGCAAAGCCTTCAGGTACCAATTTTGCTCCAAAATTCGATATGAATTCAGCTTTTTTCCACATTGGTGTTTGAGGTAAAATCACATAATATTTACCAAGATCATACGTGAAAAAAGCATCAGATGAAGTAATCATTTCTTCATGAATTTTTTCACCTGGTCTAATACCAACGACCTTATGCTCGCAATTTGGTCCTATTGCATCTGCGACATCTGTAATTTTATAAGACGGTATTTTAGGAATAAATATCTCTCCTCCCCAAGCAGATTTTAAAGCATGTATAACCATATCTACACCTCCCTGAAGTGAAATATTAAATCTGGTCATCGATTTTTCAGTAATAGGTAATACACCATCTTTTCTCTTTTTTAAGAAAAATGGAATTACTGAGCCATTAGAGCCCATTACATTTCCATACCTAACTACTGAGAATTTTATATTACTTCTTCCCTTAATATTATTTGCAGCCACAAATAATTTATCAGAAGTAAGCTTTGTTGCACCGTAAAGATTTATCGGTGCACACGCTTTATCAGTAGATAATGCTACAACATTTTGCACATTAGTTTGCAAAGCTGCCTGTATAACATTTTCTGCTCCACCAACATTGGTTTTTACACATTCATCAGGGTTATATTCTGCAATATGAACATGTTTCATTGCTGCAGCGTGTATGACATAATCTACATCTCTAAATGCTCTTACAAGTCTTTCTCTATCTCTAACATCGCCTATAAAGAATCTTATCTGAGGGTATTTTGAAACAGGATAGTCCTGTTGCATTACGAACTGTTTCTGTTCATCTCTCGAAAAGATCACTAGCTTTCTAACACCTGGCCAATTCTTTAAGATATGAGCCGTAAGTGCTTTACCTAAAGAGCCTGTGCCTCCTGTAATTAAAATTGATTTATTATCTAACATATAATGTTATTAGTTTATTTTTTAATAAGGCTAAACCTTAATCTATTTCATTATTACTACTATAGTTTTAGAATAAAAACTGAATAGCAGACACGAGGTATTTAAACCTATTTCCTTTTTCAATATTTCTTTTCAATTGATAGAATATGATTAATAATAATGAGAATGCTAGAAGGTAAAATCCTATCATTTCATAACTATTAAAAACCCCAGATAAAAAAATGAATACTATCGCTAAAACTAAATTTAAAGAGCCTAAAAATAAGCTGGCTTTAAAATGACTTAATCCTGAATTTATTAGTACATGATGAATATGATTATTATCTGCTGCAAATGGACTTTTCTTATTTAAAAGTCGGATGCAAACAACCCTAATCGTATCAAATAATGGAATAAAAAAGACCGCTGCAACTATAATGAGCTTGTTAGCTGGTATAAAAGAAAAATCTTTTAACAATTTTGGATCTATTGATAAAAACTTAACTGACAAGAAGCCAATACAAAAGCCAATAAACAAAGAGCCTGTATCTCCCATGAAGATCTTCTTTTTTTCTGACAAATTGAAGCGTATATAACCAATAAGAATACCAAGAAAACATAGGCAAAGTAAAAAGTAAAAACTCAAGCCAAAAATTAGAAATAATGCGCCATAAACACTAAATATTACTATACCAATGATTGAGGCTAACCCGTCAATACCATCAATCATATTAAATGAATTAATTATAGTTAAAATAATAAGTGTAACTAAAAAATAGGCCGCGATATCTGGAATAGCTCCAACTCCCAAAAATCCATCTAATGAACTTATTTTAAGGCAATTACAGAACAATATCATACATATCGCAAGAACTTCACTTATTATTTTTGCTCTAGGTGTAGAAACAACCAAATCGTCTTTTAAGCCTACAGCAAACATTAGACCGAGTGCAGCAATAAGGTTAATCCCAACACCATTATCGTCCCAAGGTTTTATAATAATAAGAAGAAAAATCACCGTTAGAAAAAAAGAAACGCCTGCCATTGTAGGCGTAGAAACTAAATGAGAACTCCTATGATCTGGACGATCAATTAAATTTCTGCTTTGGACAATCCATCTAATTTTTTGAATTAGAATGGTCACAATAAAAACAGAACACAACAATGTAATTGAAGCAACGATGTATAAATTGTTCATTTAGTAATTGGTTTAATAAATAGCAAAGAACAAACCGAAAAATGAAATTAAATACACTTTGTGTAGTTAAAACACAACCCAGTTATTCATTATACAAGTTAACCTATTAAACCCTTCTTTTTTTTAATGAACATGCTACAAATAGTATACAAAAAGGTGTTTTAGCTAAACCGTTTAATTAAGCGGATGAAATACTTAACACTCCTTCGTTTACCTGCTTTTTTCTCTTTTTATCTTAGTGAAGAATAACTAAAAATCTTTGGTGTATAGGCAATGTATAGGCAAACTATTACTAATCAGGCTTTCTAATTACATGTTTGTACTTATATAATTAGAATTTCTGCGTAAATCATCCATAACGACTATAAAAATTAGATTTATTTACCGATGCATTAAGTAACTACTCTTTATTTATATGTATTTAAATGATTTACATAAGTGCGATGTACTTTTTATTAGTATAATCTAAGTCTTTTTGGAATTGCTTTTAAGTGTCATAAGCATTTTGCTTGTTAATGAAAACTTTTTTAAATAAAAACCCATTAAATGATTTCTGACAATAATTATAATTATTGACAATAATTGACCAGCTCTATTTTACTTTCAAATCAAATATTAAAATTGTGATTTTATAATGACATCTAATTTAGCTCATCTTTTAAAGACGAATACATTGGCTAAGGTTGCCGAACTTTTAACTTTATTCTTACTTGGAATATTATTTGTTATGCTATTTGAATCTGGCAAAAAAGAAAACCTAATATACAATCAATTGATATTATGGGCTGCCAATATCTTCATGCTTATATACATATACGCTGGAATTAAAATAAGAGGTGAGAAATTAGACTCTCTTGGTTTCAGCTTTAAAAAGTTCAATATTCAATTTGCTTTTAAAACAGTCTTTCAATCTATAATTGTGTTTATCATAACGCTGCTTTTTTTCGGTATTGGATCAATAATAATGGCCAATATTACAGGAGTACCAGAGAGTGCAGATATGGGTACCTATAGCTTTTTAAAGGATAATTTCTGGGTTTTAATAATGACATTGTTAGGAGCATATATAGCTTCTTCGTTGGGTGAAGAGGTAATCTATAGAGGATTTCTTTTAAACCGCTTATCCGAACTAGGTGTAAGCAAACATTTAACCATTTTTATAAGTGCAGTAATATTTGGATTAATCCATTATAGTTGGGGGCCAATGGGTATTGTACAAACAGGACTAATGGGTTTAGCTTTAGGGTATTCTTATTATTATTTCAAAAAAAAGATATGGATTGTTATTCTAGCTCATATGTATATGGATAGCCTTTTATTTTTAAATATCTATACCAGCTAAGGTATTTTTATGATTCAAAATTAAGCTCTCATGAAAGAAAAAATTCAAGATTATTTGAAAAAGCCTGGGTTAGTTTTATCAATAATTTTGTTAAGCCTATGTATAACCATTGTTAATAGTAACATTGGTTATTTCTTCGATTTGACCGTAACTCTCTTCTTTTTATGGGTAGCAAGTTTTAGATGGTTAGAATTTGGGATTGGTAAATTTAAGTGGCTTAAAACCCTACTAAAAGCAGCTTTGTACTCTGTAATTATTATTATAGCTGTACTTTTTATCATTCAACCAGTTTTAGAACGAATTTTTGGGCAGTCAGATTTAACCACATTAGATGATATTCGTGGGAATTTTGGCAATTACATAATCATAATTTTGGCAATGTGGGTATTTGCTGCTTTTGGTGAAGAGTTAATTTATCGAGGCTTTTTAATGAAGCGTCTGGCAATTGTTTTTGGCAATTCTAATAGAATGTGGTTGATTTCTGCTTTTACCATTTCTCTCTTATTTGGAATTGGACATTATTATCAGGGAGCTTCGGGTGTTTTTACAGTATTTATTATTTCAATCTTTTATTCAATTATATTTTTTAAAAATCGAACTAATTTGATGCTAGTGATTTTCACTCATGGCTTCTATGACATGATAGCATTAACATTGATTTACCTTGATCTAGATATTGTTATAAATGAATGGATTAAACAACTGTAATAATTACTGCAAATTGAACTATAAATCTAATCTAATACTGGAGAAATGAGAAAAATTCAAAACTTTATTGGCAATACTACTTTAGGCAAAATTATTAGTTTTTTAATAATCGTATTGACATCTAGCGTAACACCTTTGCTTGGGGTTATCTTTTGGCTTAATTGGCGATGGTTGCTAAAAAAACCATTCATAGATTTTGGCCTTAAAAAGCCCAAAAATATTTTTAAACTCATAATCATAGGAGTTTCTGTTGGAATAGGATTAAAGTTTGTGTTTAAGGCTATTATTATGCCGCTTTTTAGTGGTGCAACAAAAAACAATTCCTTTCAATTTTTAGAAGGAAATCTTATGGCTTCATTAGGACTAGCCCTATTTGCTCTTATATCTGCAGGATTATGCGAAGAAATTATTTACAGAGGGTATTTATTTCATAAGTTAAAATCATTACTCGGTGAAACAAAAAACAAAATGATAATAGTTGTGCTATTGTCTAGTCTTATTTTCGGATTACCACACCTATATCAAGGTCTTTCTGGTGCTATTCAGGCAACATTGATTGGTGTTCTTTTTGGGTACATATATATTAAAAACAATTATAATCTTTGGTTATTGGTTGTCATTCATGCATCTTTTGATCTATTCTCTATTTTTTTGATATACAATAACTATGAAGAATATATTGCAAGAGTTTTTTTTAATTAAATGAATGTTTTGCTTAGTTCAAAAAGAAGTTAGGAGCACTCATTACGTCATAAGTAAAACCAAAAATTTATTTAATAGCAATTCTTCGTCAATATTTATAATAGTTAACATAATGACACATGTTTGACTGTATAATTGAGTCTAAATTATAAATTTTATATTATGAAAAACTTAATATTAATGCTACTGTTTGTGTGCGGTACAACTTGTCAAATTGCTGCGCAAGATGTAAATGCGCTCTCAATTTTAAAAAAAACAAATGATCAATTAAACCAAAACAAAACGCTACAGTATAATTACACCTATATAGGTTGGGGTAAAAATAATGGGCGATTTAGTGGCACTGCATATATTGACAAGAATGCTGGTCTTCAATTAGGAGTAAGATTAAAAACACTAGATGATAAAAAAAACATTGTACTCGATGAATTCATTTTTACAAATGGTGACCAACTAAAACTTCTTGATAAAACAAATAAGGTGTTAAAAACTGGTTCGGCTTCAAAGGGATCAAGTTACTTAATGTCGTATGCGTGGTATGCTGTATTCAGAGAATTTCTCATGCCCAATGCATTGTCCATGAATTTTCAAAATGAAACTATTAAATATGAAGGGTCCAAAATAGTTAATGGAATAGATTGCCATTTAGTTAGTTATATTAACCAATGGGGTGATACCAACATTTGGTATATAGGAAAAAAGGATCATCAAATTTACGGACAGAAAGTTGAAAACAAAAACCCAGAGACTGAAGGTGGTTTTGAGTTCATTATGACATCTGCAAAATTTAATCACTCGATTGATCCTAATGTTTTCAAAATAAGCTCTAAAGGAGTAAAGATTATAGATGAAGATTCCAGAACTATTGCTCCTGGTGAAAAAGCCCCAGAATGGGCACTAGGTAACTCAGATAAAGTGAATGTTTCAAGCAGACAGTTATTGGGCAAAATAGTACTTTTAGATTTTTGGGCTAGTTGGTGCAGTCCTTGTTGGCAAATAATGCCCACTATAAATAAAATCAAAACAGATTACAAGCAAAAAAACTTAGCTGTTTATGGTATTAATGTGTGGGAAAACCCAAAACTAAATCTAAAAGAATATTTAAACAAAAAGGGATTAAATACATATGAAAACTTATTTGACACTGATGCTTCTGTTGCAAAAAGTTTTAAGATCGCTTCTTTACCTTTAGTAGTTTTGATAGATGAAAATGGTACAATCCTTTATATAAATAATGGCATGGATACTGATATGGATAAAAACATTAGAAAGATTTTAGATAATCGCTAGAGCAACTTTTTGGTAAACAAATATTGGTCTAAATCAAAGTTTTAGTTGTATAAGCAATAGTATTGTGATTAATTAGTTGATTGTTAGAGTAAGCCTTTTAACTCATTCACCTAATAGATTTTTTGTATTGAGTTGGAGTCAACCCTGTAGTTTTTTTAAAAACTTTATTAAATGTCGTACGGTTATTAAATCCAACTTCGTATGCGAGTAGATTAATTCTATCTATTTGTGAAATTAGTTTAAGGGCTTCTTTAACTCTATAAGAATTTATAAACTCTGAAAAATTTTGATTAGCATTTTGGTTTATTATTTGTGAAAGTTGGTGCGAAGTCAAAGACAATTCCTCTGCTAAATCTAATAACTTAATTTCGTTATTTTTGAAAGACTCATTAACCTGGACATGCTCTACAAGTTTAGCAAACATTTCTTTAGAAAATTTCTCAGGAAGTGAGTTTGCTTGATATTTTGTAGTATCAACTTTAATACCATTCAATAGTTTACTCATCTTAAGACTTAAATATCCTATTGCATAAATAAATGTTGAATAACCTAATGCAATAAAAATATCTGAAATTTTACTTGAATATCCTGAAATTACATTAAAGAAATGTATGAAATTCAAAACTACAAAAAATGAATAGGATTTATATATCCATCCTAACCAGTGGTTGGATTTAATAATTTTTAATTCATATTTATTCTCTAACCATTTAATGTGTCGATACGATAAAATGGCATAAATTAGTAATGAGAGTAACCCTAAAAAAGGAACTAACAAAGCATTGATAATGCTATTATTCCAATTTGATATCAATTCTAACTTCCCAACTTTATCACTAAAATAATATGGTAAATACCAGGACAATACAATTATAAATGGCACGAAATGCAACCATTTATTTTTAATTTTAACAGGAGTGTTTGCCTTATTTATCCTAACTAAATATATATAAAATAAAGGCCCATATAAAACGACAAACGACAAGCTAAGGCCTAGTAAATGAGGGTTTTCTTTGTAATATCCAATCCAAAACACTACCGTATCAAATATTGAAATTGAAAATAAAGCAATAAGTAGCGCTAAAACTAGGTTTCCTTTATTCGAATTTTTCTGCAAGAATAGAATAAATCCCAAAAAAAGACCTTGTATCCCAATTGCGATAAAAAAAATAGGCCAAAAACTTGTTATTTCCATAGTATAGTATTCAAATAAAATAGTAAGAAAATATTCAATTGTGAATAATTATAAATGTTTACAATTTTTAGCAAGTCTAAAAATATTTTTGCTACACACTTCATATAAATGTATAAAATTTTATGTCAATGATTAAAAAGAAATTTTCCTATACAGTAAGAAAAGACTTAAAGACTGGTTTAATTCTCGGTATATGTATATCTATAGCAACTCAGATATTAACATGGCTCGGTTATGGGTTAACAAGCATGTTTGTAATACTTACATATATACTAATTGTCTTATTTATAATTATTGCTCAAAGAAACCATTGGTTAAATAGATCTAAACCTATCCCTTTCATTAAAGCACTAATATCAGTGCTTATTATCATAATTGTTTCTAGATATGTCTTTCAGTTATATATGTATATATATATTACTTATATAGATCCAAACTGGATTAATGATGTATCTGTTTATTGGACAGAGCTATTAAGAGAAAGTAATACACCTCAAGAAAGTATTGCCAAACAAATTGAGGGCTTCAAAAAAGCTTATCAACCTTCTCAAATGTTCACTATTGAAATCATTAAATATGGGTTTAGTCAAATAATCTTGGGGCTCATAACATCTATATACTTTATGATTAAAAAACCGTCAGCTACTGACGAAAAGGTCTAAGAATTATTGACCAAATAAAATTTGAAACATCAAATTATTATATCAAATACTTATTAAAAATTAAACACGATTTAATAAATGGTTTACAAGGAAATTAAAGCGCACTCTTCTTATGTCAATAAGGTTGTCTTTGAATCAGACGGGAAATCATTCTACAGTTTGGGATTCAATGGTGAAATTAAAAAATGGGATACTGAATCATTAAAATTATTGGAAGAATATCATATCCACGATAAAACAGTAAACGATTTAATTGTTTTACAAAACAAACTATTATCAGTTTCTGGAGATGGTTATTTAAAAGTTATGGACAAAAAAAAGAAAATAACAACCAGAAGTTACTTAATAGATAAAAAAGGGATTAACAATTTTAAATCTGTCTCCGATAAGCTTGTATGGATTAGTACAGCTAGTCAAAATCTTATTCTTTTTAATATCTCTGAGATGAAAATTCTCAAAAAAATTAAATTAAATTTTAAAAATCAAGTTGTTTTAAGTTTTAACAAATCAAAAAACTTAATAGCTGTTGGAGGGCTTGGCAACTTGGTCCATTTTTTTGGTTCAAGTGATGGTCAACTAATCCATGCAATAGATACTCATGAAACAGCCATTTCTTCATTAATGTTTTTAAACAATAGTAAGTGCATCTTTTTAGGCCACAAAGGAAACTTGTCATTAATATTGTTAAAAAAGTCGACAACAGAAAATGGCAAAAACCTCCATGGGAATAATTTTTATTCGATGACTCTAAATAAAGCTAAAAACATATTGGCAATTAGTAGTGCTTATAAAGTAACTCTTCTTAAAGTAGATACATTAGAAATCATTAAAGAAATAGACACTATATGCAAAGGAAACTATGGTTTGACATTTTCTCCTGATGGCAAATTATTAGCATTAGCATCAGCAGATAAGAAAGTGAGATTATGGAATATTTAACTGTAAAATTTATGGATACTGTTACTTTCCAATACAGAAATTAGCAAAAATATTACCCAACAAATCATCATTTGTGATTTCACCTGTAATTTCACCAAAATGATATAAGGCTTGACGGATATCAATAGCTAATAAATCTCCAGATAAACCAGTATCTAAGCCTTGCCTTACTTTTTGAACTTCTTCAAAGGCTTTTAACAGGGCATCATAATGTCGTGAGTTAGTTACAATCGTTTCATTATTACGCAAAGCTCCAGTATTAATTAGATTGAGAAGCGAATTCGTTAATTGTTCTACTCCAAAACCTGTTTTGGCCGATAATAATTGAATACCATCAATTGCATCTTGCAAACCTGCTAATTCACTATCAGCTAATTGATCAATCTTATTCGCAATTACTAATAATGGCTTTTGTGGGTATTTATTTTTTATTTTTTCGATTTCAACTTGAATCATTTTTAAATCTGAAATCGACTTGGCACTATCAAACAAATAAATAACAACCTGAGCTTGGTCTATTTTCTCAAAGGTTTTTTTTATTCCTATAGATTCCACCACATCTTGGGTTTCTCTAATTCCTGCTGTATCAATAAATCGGAACCCAATACCACCAATCGAAATCTCATCTTCTATGGTATCACGCGTTGTTCCTGCTATTTCAGAAACAATAGCACGTTCTTCGTTTAGTAGTGCATTAAGCAAAGTCGATTTACCTACATTAGGTTCGCCTACAATAGCTACAGGAATTCCATTTTTAATCACATTTCCAACAGCAAACGAATCTATGAGTCGTTTCAATACAAAAGTAATTCGCTCTATTAGTGCTTTAAATTGACTTCGGTCAGCAAATTCGACATCTTCTTCAGCAAAATCGAGTTCGAGCTCTATTAAGGATGCAAAATTGAGTAATTCTTCTCTTAACTTGGAGATTTCCGAAGAAAAACCACCACGCATTTGTTGCATAGCTACTTGATGTGATGCCTCATTATCACTAGCAATTAAATCAGCAACCGCTTCTGCTTGTGACAAATCTAGCTTACCGTTTAAAAATGCGCGCAATGTAAATTCACCAGCATTAGCCATTCGGCAACCTTTGCGAAGAAATAATTGAATAATCTCTTGTTGAATGTATAAACTGCCGTGACAAGACACTTCTACAACATCTTCACCTGTATATGAATTTGGGTTTTTAAAAACGGACACCAAAACTTCATCAAAAATACGTTGCGCTTCAACTATATGACCTAAATGAATGGTATGTGTTTGTTGTAAACTGAGTGATTTCTTATGGACTACAGATTTGAAACAACCATCTACTATGGTAATAGCCTCTTTTCCAGAAAGTCTAATAACAGCTATAGCGCCACTACCTGAGGCCGTTGCTAAAGCGACAATTGTATCTTGATGCATTATTGCAGATTATTTTTTACAAAAGTATTGCAATTTTCGATTTATAACATGTTTTAGATGCGTTCTTTAAGTTTTAATTAATAAATGTCTTTGATATTTTTTAGTGTAACTTGTTATATTTGCAGTACAAAATCTTAAATCATAAAACATAAATCGATGAAAAAGATAATTACAATTTTATTAGTAGGTGTTTTATTGGTTGCCTGCAAAACCGACAATAAAACTGAAGAAGTACTGCTTGATGGCTATATGATCTCTGGTACTGCACCAGGTATTTACAATGGTATTCGAATGTATCTACAATCTAATGGTGAACGTGGTAGAATGGTAAACGTTGACACAGCTATTGTAATGAATGAACGTTTTACATTTGAAGGCAAAGTCAAAAATCCTCAAGTGTTATTATTATCAGTTAATAGTATTACTGGAAATGTTCCAATTATTGTTGAAAATAAAAAGATTTCTATTGAACTTGATAAAGACAATATTGGGAATTCAATAATTAGCGGAACAAAAGCAAACGAAGATTTAATTGCTTATCAAGCAAAGCTAAAAGATTTAGCAAACCAACGTAAAGAACTTGGAGTTACAATACGAGCTACAAATGATGCTGACGAAAAAAATGAACTTAGTACTCAATATAAAAGCTTAAATGATCAATATGCAAATTTACCTATAAGCTATATTGAAAATAACCCAAACAGTTTGTATTCATTAGTGTTACTTGATAATTTAATTGGTGGACGTAATTCCGATTTGAATAAAATAGCCGAGCTATATGATGGATTAGATGATGCAATAAAAACTACAGTATTTGGCAATAAAATTAATACAAAGTTAGTATCAGTTAGAAGGCAAAAAGAAGCTTTAAGTGCTACGGAAATTGGCAAACCAGCACCAAAATTTACTGCACCAACTCCAGATGGAAAAAATTTAGCACTAGACGATGCTATGGGAAAAGTGACCATTATCGATTTTTGGGCAGCATGGTGTGGCCCTTGCAGAAGAGAAAATCCAAACGTCGTAAAGGTTTATAACAAATATCATGATAAAGGTTTAGAAATTATTGGCGTTTCTTTAGATGGAACAAAGCGACAAAAAGATCCAAAAGATGCTTGGACTAAAGCTATTGCACAAGATAAGTTAACATGGAATCATGTCTCTAACCTCAATTATTTTGATGACCCTGTAGCTAGAGCCTATAATATTAGATCTATTCCTGCTACATTCATTCTAGATGAAAACGGAACTATTGTTGCCAAAAACCTAAGAGGTGCCGATTTAGAAGCCAAAATTGCTGAGTTATTAAACTAGTTAGTAATAATCTTAAAAAAGAAAAGCCTTCGCTCAATTGAGTGAAGGCTTTTTTTTATGTCTTAAGCATTTTAAATCTTTCCTGCTTTGTGCATTATGAATAATATAATTATTGGTACTGCTAATAAACCCACCATCAATAAATTAGTTTCAAATAGTGAAGGCTTTAAAATTAAAGTTATCAAATAACCTCCTACTGCGCCTCCAAAATGCGCATCATGACCAATATTACCTACGCGTTTCTTCATGCCATAAATGGAATATAAAAGGTATACAATTCCAAAAATGTAAGCAGGAATTGGAATTGGAACAAAAAACAAATAGATGCTCATTGTAGGATCTAAAAGGATAGCTGCATATAAGATTCCTGTAACAGCACCACTAGCACCCACAGCACTATAATAGTATTCATTTTTATGAAAATATAACGACACTAAACTTCCTAAAGCCAA
Source organism: uncultured Psychroserpens sp. (assembly GCA_947489585.1). Taxonomy (GTDB): domain Bacteria; phylum Bacteroidota; class Bacteroidia; order Flavobacteriales; family Flavobacteriaceae; genus Psychroserpens. Next base: position 108,648 of record CANLEE010000004.1, on the reverse strand, counting down.
ACTACCAGCATAAATAATTAGAAAATTCACTTCTTGTACAAATAAAATAACACGATCAGCAAAAAAATATAACGTCAGCATATTGAATAATAAATGCTGTGTATCTGCATGCAAAAAACCAGAGCTAAACATTCTAAATTGCTCACCACGTCTTATACCTCCAATATTAAATTTATAACGTTCAAAAAAGCTAAAATCATTAAACCCTTTGTAAGATATTAATACATTAGCTGCAATAATAATGACAGTAAATAAACTTAAATTACCCATAGACTTTTATTATAATTATATTTGCCATTACAAATCTAACACATTAATGCAATTTCTCGTTTACATTTTAGCATATCCGTTTTTATGGCTAGTTTCTATTCTTCCGTTTAGAGCATTATATGCGTTTTCAGATGTCCTTTATCTCTTTATTTATCGTGTTTTCGGATATCGAAAAAAAACAGTTCAATATAACTTAAGATTAGTATTTCCTGAAAAAAGTGATAAAGAAATCAACCTTATCACCAAAAAATTCTACCACCACTTTTGTGATATGATGGTAGAAGCTATTAAATCTTTAACTATTACTGAAGCACAAATGTTGAAACGGTTTAAATTTACTAACGTAGAATTATTACAGGATTTAGAAAAGAACGACCGAAATGTTGCATTAATGTGTGCACACTATGGCAGTTGGGAATGGATATTTGTTCTACAAAGTTATATTGAAAACAAAGGTTATGCGGTTTATAAACGCTTAGCAAATAAGCATTTTGATAAATTAATAAAACGTATACGTGCAAAATACAATAGCCATTTAATCACAACCAAAGAAACCATTCCTATTTTAATGAGAGCTAAAGTAAGTGGCAAATCGTTTATGTGTGGCTTTGTTTCAGACCAGTCTGCAAAATCAAGAAAAGCATTGCATTGGGGTGATTTTATGGGATACACCGTACCAATGCATACAGGTGCCGAAATGCTAGCAAAACGTTTAGATATGACCGTTGTATTTTTTAGAGTAAAACGTCTCAAACGTGGTTATTATGAAACCACCTTTGAAACCATTACAGAAAATGCAAAAGCACATGAGAATTTTGAAATTACAGACCATTTTTTTCGCTTAGTTGAAAAGCAAATTCATGAAGCCCCTCAATATTATTTATGGACACATAAGCGTTGGAAGCATAAAGACAAATCACCTGAGGATTATAAAAAAGTCAACTAATAAAAGAACCGATAGCATTAATACTATCGGTTCTTTTTTTCAAACAACTCTACTAATCAAATAAATATTTATTTTAAAAATACTTTTATTCTGCAGTTAAAACAAAGCCCCAATCAAACTCTCCATTACCATCTGTTGACTTAACTGTCATTTCATTAGCAGATCTACTCACAATTATATATTTGTGATCTCCACCAATATAATAACCCATAAATGCTAAGCCCGAAAGACTAATGGTTTCTACTCCTCCAGGAGCAGATAACGACCATTGCTCAGAATAATCACTATAAATTAAGTTTAATATGTCTGCACCATCTGCTTCACCTCCCGAACCTCCTAACTCGTCAATTAAGACTTCACGTCCAAAAACGGTTCCACTAGTATCTTCTGTTGGATCATCATTGGTACTATCTGTAATATGCGTAAACGTTCCGTCTGCATTAAAAACATAACGATCATCATACATTCCAACGCCTGCTTTGGATTCAGCTGGTGCCCCGAAAAAACTGAATGGATTATCGCCTCCTACTGGTCCTAGTCCGAAATGATTATCCACTTCAGATTTAATTCGCCATACTCGTGATCCTGAACCATGCAACATTTCTAATAAATCTGCAGGGGGTTCATAAAGTGATAGCACATCAACAACTACACTTTTGCTAGTAGATATACCGCCAGTTCCAAAAGCAATTACGGTAACTGTATACGAGTTGTCTCCAAGTAAGGTAAAATCATGCGATACACTTCCTCCATCAGCCAATTTTGTCTGGTTTTGAATGACAAAGTGAAAGGTTATTGCATTATCAGCTGTCGCTGTAAAATTTACTGTTCCGCTTCCATCCCCATTAGGATTATCAGCATCAGCACCTACTTTATCAATTTCGATTTGTATGTTAGTTGGTGCTATGATATCACCAAATTCTTGATCTTCATCTTGGCATGCGAAAAATGACGCCATTAAAAAAGATAATACGATTAGATATTTTAAATGTTTCATAATTACGTTATTTTCAAATTAATTGGTAAGTGTATATTCGTCAAAATAATAAACTGAATCATCTCCAGCAGTTCCAAAATCGAAGAATATGACTACTCTTACATAATCTGCTGCAGGAGCTGCTGAGAAATCATAAACTAATTCTTCCCAACTATTGGCAACTGAGTTTGTAATATCCATTTCATGCGTAATACTAGCATCAGCATTTTCTAGCTTCAATTTCACTGTAATTCCACTAGTTGGAGACCAAGTCTTTACACTAATTTGATTATAGGATGTTAAATCTAAAGGATCTGCTACTTCAAAAAAGGTTCCTGCCCAAACTTCAGATCCAGCTGATTTAGTTAACTGAGCTACATTTGCAGTTGTATTAACTCCAGACATATCTGGGTTAGCTACAACCTGTGTGTCTGCAATATTTCCGAATACTGTAAACGTTGGTGCTGCAGCTTCAAAGTCTTGGAATGAAAAATCTTGCTGCGTTCCTACCAATTCAATGTCATCATAATAGTATAGAGAATCATCTCCTGGATTTCCAAAATCGAAGAATATCACTAGTCGAACATAATCTGCCATAGGCGCTTCAGTAAAATCATATAATAGATTTTCCCATTCATTAGCTACTGTTGTCACAACATCGCCCTCATAAGTGATACTAGCATCTGTGTTTTCTAATTTAAACTTAACGGTAATTCCAGCTGTAGGAGACCATGTTTTTACATTCATTTGTCCAAAGGATGCTAAATCTAAAGGAGAACCTAATTCAAAGAAGGTTCCTGCCCATACTTCAGATCCATTAGACTTTGTCAATTGTGCAACATTAGCACTTGTGTTAATTCCTGACATATCTGGATTAGTAACTACTTGTGTATCTGCAATATTTCCAAAAACAGTAAATGTTGGTACAGTACCTTCAAAATCTTCAACAATTTGTGACACTACAACTCCTGCAAAGTCTTGTCTAATATTATCTATATAGAATGTCCAATCTGCACTACCATCTCCTGCTGTGCCAAGATCAAAGAACCATACTATTTTTTGAAATGATTCCGTTTCCAAGTTCGCAATCCCACTTAGATCAATTGAAACTTCTTCCCATTGACTATTTCCAACTAAGGTGGTACCAACTTCAATAAAGATATTTGGATCGGTAAGGTTTTCTAATTTTAATGTAAATGTTCCTCCTGGACGTGGTGACCATACATCAAACTTCATCACTTTCTTAGTACTAAAATCTATAGGCGCAGACAATTCAATAACGTTACCTGCCCATACTTCTGGAGCTCCTTTAATTATTTGAGCCACTTTAGCTGATTCATTTCCGTTAGTATCTGGGTTATCAATGACATCACCAGATGCTCCTCCAAAACCAAAGAACACAGTCGTGTCAAAAATTTCAAAATCGATAGGTAGCTCTGTAGGTGACGTGATAGTCACAACCACTGTATCTTCACTAGATTCAACACCACCACTAAGTGCTACTACTCTAACTGTATAATCGCCTACGAGATCATATTCAAAGTTTACTGTATCATTTAAGGCCAATGGCGTAGCCTCTTCATCTGGATTAGACGAATCAAAATACACTTCAAATGATGCCGCGTAATCCGCCGAAGCAGAAACGTTTACTTGAAACGGATTAGAAGCATCGATCTCAGCAGTTATAGTTAAATTTTCTGGAGCACGAAACGACACGACTAATTGTTGTGTAGCCTCAGTTGTTAGTCCAGTTGCACTAACAGCTTGTATAGTTACAGTGTAAGTACCTTCATCATATACATGTTCTGCATTTTCACCCTGATTTACTGCTACAGGTGTTTCAGTACCGTCTCCAAGAGTTATATTGTAGCTTACTGCACCAACGGCATTAGGCGTTATTGAAACTGTTCCTGTATTGTCTTGTGATATATTAAATACCGCAGATACCTCAGTTGGAGCTGCTATATCATTCAGGACATCTAAATTGTCATCGTCATTTTGACAGCCAGTAAACAAACTTATCGCTACAAAAAGACTTAATACGTATTTTATTGTTTTCATAATATCAATTTTATTTTTTTAGTATCCTGGATTTTGCTCCCAAACATCACCTGCAAGCTGTATCTCAATTAAAGGAATTGGGAATAATTCATGTTTTCCAGATTGAAAGCCATCAATTTCTTGTGAAGCTCTTCCTGTTCTAACTAAGTCAAAGAAACGATGTCCTTCACCAACTAATTCTACACGACGCTCATTATAAATAGCATCAGTTAAGTTCGTTCCAGTAAAGCCAACATCAGCTAAGCCTGCTCTATTACGAACTCTGTTTAAATGTGTTTGAGCTTGCATATCATTAATTCCTCCGCGATTTAGTGCTTCAGCTGCCATGAGCAAGACATCAGCAAATCGGATAGCTCTATAGTTATTAGGGTTCGTTAAATTTGCATCACCTGTATTTAAATCCCCTTTTCTAGAAATGTATTTGCGATTGTAATATCCAGTATGTTCAAAACCAGTGGCAAATGTTGCTCCAGTATCTGTAGACCAAGTATCAATATCTAGAATTGCGATATCCTTACGTAAATCACCATCTTCAAAAGCATCTACTACTTCTTGAACAGGAACATTAAAGCTGAAACCAGATTCAAATAAAGGACCTGTATAATTTCTTATACCATTAAATCCAACAGCAACATTTCCTTCACTACATTGCAAACATCCAAAACCTGCACCTTCTTCATCAGAATATTGTACTTCAAACACAGATTCGATATTGTTCTCATTGTCATTTTCAAACATTGTTGAATAGTCTGCTAATAAATCATATGGACCATTAGCTATTAGGCTTTCTAAAACAGTGGAAGCCTCGGCAAACTTATCTTGGAATAAATATACTTTTCCAAGTAAAGCTTGAGCAGCTCCTTTTGTTACTCTACCTGTCTCTGAAGCTGTATAAGTTAAATTATCGGCAGCAAATATTAAATCGGCTTCCATTTGCGCATAAATTTCTGCTTTTGGTGTTCTTTCAATTCCGAATTGATCACCAAAATTTATTCTAGTATCTACAGCAAAAGGAACGTCTCCAAACCACTTCACTAATTCAAAATAATAGTACGCTCTCAAAAACCGCGTTTGAGCAAGCACTGAGTTTTTATTTGGAAAATCAATTTTGTCCTGAAATTCCATAATAAAGTTTGTTCTATTGACACCTCCATACATCCAACTCCAAATATCTCTTAATTGACTATTTGTAGATGTATGAATCATATCATCTATTTCCTGTATACCAGGTACGTCTGTTGCGCTTTCTCCTCCAGCTAGAGTATTATCTGAAGCAATCTCACCCAACATCACATTAAGGTATGTAGAGTGTAAAGGATCATAAGCCGCAATTAATGCTGATTGATAGTCTTCTTCAGTATTAAAAAAGGTATCTGAACTTGCATTCTGAGGATCTACATCAATAAAGTCATCCCCACAAGAAGAAAACATCATTAATGCCAAGACTACTATGCTATTAATTTTTATCTGTTTCATAGTGTTTTAAAATTTTAAGTTAACTCCAAGTAAATATGTTTGTGGGCTTGGATAAAACCCTTGGTCTATTCCGCCTCCAATTGGCGCTCCAGATGAAGCTGTTGGATCATAGCCTCTATACTCTGTTAACGTAACTAAGTTACTAGCTGAGACATATATACGAAACTTATCTAGTTTAGATGTCTCTGATTGATTAAACGTATATCCCAATTGTACATTTTGTAAACGCACAAAAGAGCCATCTTCAACGAAATAATCTGAGAATAACCCATTAGATGTAGCGCCTGTAGTCACTCTAGGATCGGTGTTAGAAGTTCCAGGGCCAGTCCAACGATCTAAAAATGTTACACTTCTATTTGTTAATGACTGATTACGTTCATAATTTCTTACTATCTCATTTCCAACTGAAGCAAAAGCATAGGCAGAAAAATCAAAGTTTTTATAATCTACAGAAAAATTAAGTCCCATTGTAGCATCTGGTATTGGGTCTCCTATATATGTTCTGTCATCATCATCAATCACACCATCATTATTGATATCAACAAATATTAAATCTCCAGGTTGCACCTGATCATTTATTGTTGTAGAGGCATCAACTTCGGCTTGTGTTTGATATATCCCAGCTGTTCTAAATCCTCGGAAATATCCAATCGGGAACCCTGCTTCCATTCGAGATGGTGGATCTTGGCCAACGCCAAATGCTCCACCAACTATAAATCCACCTTCCGTATTAACAGAAAGTACTTCGTTGTTAATCGTTGTTATATTATACCTCACACTGAATTTAAAGTCATCAGATACTCTATTGGTATACCCAATGGCTAATTCAAATCCTGAGTTTTCTACTTCTCCACCATTTACTACTGGTGGCGCTGCTCCAGGAGCACCTACACCTAATATACCTGAAACTTGTGGTGTGACTAATAAATCTTCTGTAGTACGTTTAAAATAATCTGCCGTAACATCAAATTTATTATCTAAAAACCTTAAATCAACACCAATATCAAATGTTTTTTGTTTTTCCCATCTAATCTCTGGGTTTGCTACTGGCCCTAATGCTGCTCCTGAAATAATACCGTCATCAAAAACATAAGTTCCTTCTCCATCTAATAAAGACACAAAACCGAAATCGGCTATTCTATCATTACCAAGAATACCATAAGATACTCTTAATTTGAGAAAATCTATAAAGCTATTATCACTTAAAAAGTCTTCCTCGGAAGCAATCCAACCTAACGACCCTGATGGGAAATAACCAAATCTGTTTTCAGGACCAAATTTTGTAGAACCATCTCGACGAATCACTGCTGATAACAAATATTTACCATCATAATTATATTGTACTCTTGAGAAATAAGACAATAACCTTGAATCGAATCTTGGGTCAAAGCCTAGCTCTTGATTAATGTTTTCTGCATCCTGAGCTAATGCTACACTAGCATTTTCAACTGAATTTCCAGAAATATCAAAAGCTCTATTACCTGTAAATATTCCCGTAGTTTGAAAAACAGAAGTACCTAGTAATACTTTTAAATTATGAACATCATTAAATACATTTTCATAAGTCAAAAACGCATCAAATGTATAATCTCTAAACACATTAAATGTTTCCACAACCTCACTTCTATCAACATTAAAAACTTTACCGCTACCAAAGTCAGCTACAGGTCTAAATACCTTTCCTTTAACTTGAGAATAATTTGCTTGAATATTAGCTTGAGCCGTAAAGTGATCTAAAAACTTATAAGACAAACCAGCGTTACCACTTATTCTATCTACTTTAGTACGATCAAAAGTACCTCTCAATTGTGCAATTGGGTTAATAACTTCGTTACCTAAACCTTCAGCAATTGAGAATCCTCCTGATTCATTTCTTACCCTTTTTGTTGGATCCATGTTTAAAGCATTAAATAGCACTGACCCTAAAGCATTTTCACTTAAATTTCTTTTATTAGTATGTGTATAAATTAACCCAGCATTGACTTTAAAGTTATCTAGAAAATCAAGGCTGTAACTACCACGCTTGGTAAAACGAGTAAAATTGTTCTTATTGCCTCCTACAATTCCATCTTGAGACAAGAATGAGGATCCAAAAGCGTATGTTGATTTTTCTTTTCCACCTTTTAACGTTATAGCATGATTAAATACTGGCGCTGACTCGAAAACTTGATCTTGCCAATCTGTTCCAACACCTAAATCAGCAATATTTGTAAATTGAGGGCTTTGTCCTCCAGCAACAAAAGCTTCATTAACTAAAAGCGCATATTCTGTAGCATTTAATACGGGAATCTTACGTGTCGTTTCTTGAATACCTGTGTAAGCATTATATTCTACTGTCAAAGGCATTTCCTTACGTCCAGATTTAGTCGTGATAAGAATAACACCATTGGCAGCTCTAACCCCATAGATTCCAGCGGTAGCATCTTTCAAAACATTAACTGTTTCAATATCACCAGGATTAATAACACTAAGATCTTCAATGACATTGCCATCCACTAATATAAGTGGACGACTGTCACCATTTGTAGAAATACCTCTAATACTAATAGTTGATGATGCTCCGGGAGAACCAGAGTTAGATGAAATATTCACACCTGCAACTTGCCCTTGTAAGGCTTGCTCAATCCTAGTTGGCTTGAGGTTTTCAATAGTTTCTGAGCTTACAACAGATACGGCGCCTGTTGTTTCCTTTTTTCGTTGTGTACCGTACCCGATAACTACGACTTCATTTAAAGATTGTGCATCTTCTACCAAAGCAATCAATAAAGCGTTTGCACTGGTTACAGTAACTTCATAATCTTTATATCCCAAATAAGAAAAGACAATTACTGAATTGATAGGAACATTTGAAATTGAAAAATTTCCATCAAAATCTGTTGAAGCACCATTAGTAGTGTTCTTAACTAACACATTAACCCCAGGAATGGGTTGTCCGGTTGCTTGATCTGTAACTGTTCCAGTTACTGTAACATCTTGGCTAAAAGCAAAAGAAGTAAAAAGTAAAAGTAACAGCGTAAAAAGTTTTGTTGTCATATAGATTGATTGTTATGTAGTAAACTTATACGATGCAACTGATAATTCCTTAGAAAAAGCCTATACAAAAAATATACAATTCAAAAAAAAACGCAAAATATTAAGAAACCCTTAAGATATCTTCATTTTTAATGCGTTATAGACAAAAAAAAACTACAAATTATACGGATGGAATGAATTCAATACCTAATTGTTGTGGTATTGTATGGGTATAATGACAGTAAAATTAGGTTTGTATAGCTAAACAAAGTACTATTAAGCTCATTTTAGACAAAAAATAAGGCGTTTAAAGTGAAAACCAATCATCAATTTGGCTATTGTTCTCTTCTTTATCTTTTAATGACTTATGAATAAACTCATTCGTTTTTCCTACGTAATTATAGTCTTTAGACCATTCGTCATGATTTTGGGCTAATGCACTAATACTCTCACAAACAAAATCTATCTCTTCATTTGTTGTTGTTGGATGTATAGACATACGAATCCAACCTGGTTTACGTACCAAATCACCAATAGAAATCTCATTAGTTAACTCATTACTGGTTTGCTGATCAACGTGGAGTAAAAAATGACCATAAGTACCTGCACAACTACAACCACCACGTGTTTGTATCCCAAAACGGTCATTTAATAGTTTCACACCTAAGTTATAATGTAAGTCATCAATATAGAATGAAATCACACCTAATCTATCTTGATGCTGTCCTGCTAGAATATGCAAGTTTTCTTCAGAAGATAATGCATTAAAAATGGTATTTACAATTTCATGCTCACGCTTGAGAATGTTATCAACTCCCATTTGTTCCTTAAGCTTAATTGATAACGCTGTTTTTATGGTTTGCAAAAACCCAGGTGTTCCACCATCTTCACGATCTTCAATATTATCTATGTATTTATGCTCTCCCCAAGGGTTAGTCCAACTTACTGTTCCTCCTCCTGGACAGTCAGGAATCATGTTTTTATACAATTTCTTATTAAAAATCAAAACACCTGATGTGCCTGGTCCTCCTAAAAACTTATGCGGTGAAAAGAAAATAGCATCCAAACTTTGCAATTCATTTTCAGGATGCATATCAATATCAACATAAGGTGCTGAGCAAGCAAAATCGACAAAACACACACCTCCATGTTTATGCATTAACTCTGCAATATCATGATGAGGCGTTTGAATACCTGTGACATTAGAGCCGCCAATAATAGAAGCAATTTTAAGTGTACAGTCTTTATATTTTTCTAATAAACCTTCTAAGTTCTTTAAACTGAATAGTCCTCTCTCATCTGGTGGAATAACTTCAACTTTGGCAATCGTTTCTAACCAAGATGTTTGATTAGAATGATGCTCCATATGTGTGATAAAAACCACTGGACGAATTTCATCTGGGACTGACGTATACTTTCTAAGATTTTCAGGAACTTTTAAGCCTAGAATTCTTTGAAACTTATTTACAACACCAGTCATACCATTACCACATACAATAAGTACATCTTCATCATTACAATTGACATGGTCTTTTATAATGTGTTTTGCTTCATGATAGGCTTTAGTCATGGCTGTACCAGATACCGTAGTTTCAGTATGTGTATTGGCTACAAAAGGTCCAAATTCGTTACACAATTTTTCTTCAATTGGTCGATATAAACGACCAGAAGCTGTCCAGTCTGTATAGATGATTTTTTGAATCCCAAAAGGCGACTCAAATTCTTGGTCAACACCAATAATATGTTGCCTAAACTGATTGAAATATTGTTCAAGCTTAGAAGACCTTTCCGCTTTAGTTTCTGTAGAAATCATAACTAATTATTACTTTTAAAGATACTAAATATTTGCAATACCTTTAATTTCCAAAATTATTTTATCAGCAAGCTCATCTGCTGCTGTTTGCGAAGGAGCCTCTGTATAAATTCTAATAATAGGCTCTGTATTGCTCTTTCTTAAATGCACCCAAGAATCTGCAAAATCAATCTTCACACCATCGATTGTTGTTATGTTTTCTTCAGAATATTTTCCTTCCATAGCTTTCAATAGTCCATCTACATCCAATTCTGGTGTTAATTGAATTTTCTTTTTACTCATGAAATAACTTGGATACGATGCTCTTAAATCGCTTACATTTATCTTTTTATCAGCTAATAGACTCAAAAATAAAGCAACTCCTACAAGCGCATCTCTTCCGTAGTGCAATTCTGGGTAAATAATTCCGCCATTGCCTTCTCCACCAATAACAGCATTATTTTTCTTCATTAAGTTAACCACATTAACCTCACCTACGGCACTAGCTTCATAAGTGCCTCCATGCTTTTCAGTAATATCGCGTAATGCTCGTGTAGAACTCATATTGCTCACTGTATTTCCTGGAGTTTGACTTAATACGTAATCTGCACAAGCAACCAAAGTATATTCTTCGCCAAACATCTCTCCGTTTTCATCCATAAACGCTAGACGATCTACATCTGGATCAACGACTATACCAAAATCGGCATGCGCTTTTACAACTGCTTCTGATAAATCAGTTAAATGCTCTTTAAGTGGTTCTGGGTTATGCGGAAAATGCCCATTAGGCTCGCAATATAATTTCACAGGATGCACACCTAAACGCTCTAATAGTAAAGGAATTGCTATTCCGCCAGTAGAATTAACACCATCGACAACCACTTTAAAATTAGCCCTTTTAATGGCATCTACGTTTACCAAATCCATATCCAAAACTTCATCAATATGCAAATCGATATAAGCATCGTTAATGGTAATTTTCCCTAAGTTATCTACATCAGCAAAGGACATGTCGTTACCCTCAGCAATTTTTAGAATTTTTGCACCTTCCTCACCATTTAAAAATTCGCCTTTAGCATCCAACAATTTGAGAGCGTTCCATTGTTTAGGATTATGACTAGCGGTTAAAATAATACCGCCATCGGCATGCTCCATTGGCACCGCAACTTCAACAGTTGGTGTTGTTGATAATCCCAAATCAATCACATGTATCCCAAGACCAACCAAGGTATTCATCACTAAATTTTGAATCATTTCTCCAGAAATTCTCGCATCTCTACCAACAACCACTTTGTAGTTTTCTTTATCACGTTGTTGCTTTATCCATGTACCATAAGCAGATGCGAATTTCACAGCATCAATTGGCGTTAAATTATCGCCTACATGTCCACCAATGGTTCCACGTATTCCTGAGATTGATTTTATAAGTGTCATTATCTAAATTTTGTTTTTAGTTTTAAAAAATAAGATTCAAAATACTTGTATGATAAATGTGATACAAATATCGTAATTGCAAAAGTTAAAAGATGCATCAAAATTAAAAGAATTGTACTATTAATCGTATAAGCATCGCTAATTTTTAATGAAATAAATAGTACCAAATTCATACATAAAATATGGTATAAGTAAAGTCCATATGAGATTTCTCCAAAATAATTCAAATATTTATTTTCAATTGTAAACCCAAAATTATTAATGCTTATTGAATGAATAAATACCGAAAACAATATACATGTAAATGCATTATAAATCCATAATGTTTCAAAATCAAATATTGTCGTAAAGAAATACAAAATCACCATAATAACAGACGCTATAGGAATCAACTTCGTTGATTTCAAAAAGCCTAGTTTATTTTTTTGTTCCAAAAGCGCTATTAACCCACCACTAAATATAAAGAAGAACTCAAATTTAAATCGCCTTAAAACATATAGGCTATCTATATGAAAAACAATAAAATAGACTACTGTTAAGACCAATAGCGCTTTGAATATTTGTGTTTTTCTTAAAAAGAAAAGCAATGGCGCAATAATGATATAAAATTGCTCTTCTACACCAATTGACCATAATACTTCAAACACACCTCCTGCATCGTAAAGCCTTGAAAATACATTAGGAAGAAAAAATACATTTAACAAAACAGCATCTTCCCAATCATAATTAATAGGAAATGAAACTCCTAATTTTGGTAAAATAAAGTGGTAATACAAAAAGCCAACAGCCACTATGAAATAGTATAAGGGGAATATTTTTAAAATACGACGCATATAAAAGTTCCTAATAGAAAATGTGCCTTTTAATTTTGATCTGTAAATGATTGTAATAATTAAAAAACCACTCAACACAAAAAACATAGCTATAGCTTGATCTCCCTTATGATTCCCAATAACATCAAAGAGATTAGGAAGATTCATATTATGAGATGTTTGAGACAAATGAATCAAAACCACATAAACCGATAAGAAAAAGCGGAGCACATCTAAGTTAGGAAGTCTTTTCAAAATATTTTGATCATTTAGAGACCAAAAATACATATATTTATTGAATGAATTTTCTCGCCCATATTTATCTTTCTAACAATGACAACCATGTGACTATTGGCAATTTTATTGCTGATGGTATACGAGGAAAACACTATAAAAAATTTCCAATTGAAATTCAAAAAGGCATCTTGCTTCATCGTCACATTGACACTTTTACTGATGCGCATCCAACTGTAAGACAAAGCACAAAGCGCCTACATGAAAATTACGGTCATTATAGCGGTGTAATCGTCGATATTTTATACGATCACTTTCTTGCAAAAAATTGGAAACAATACTCTAATGTTCCTCTAGCCGATTATATTGACAATTTTTACGACTTATTAGGAGAGCATTTTGAAATTTTACCTGTTCGAATTCAAAAAATGATGCCACATATGATTGCTGGTAACTGGTTATTGAGTTATGCGAAAATTGAAGGTATTCAAAAAGTTTTGGATGGTATGAATCGTAGAACACAAAACAAATCTGGAATGAATACAGCTACAGTAGAACTCAAAGAGTTTTACACCGAATTTGAAACTGAATTCACTTCCTTTTTTGAAGAACTAAGAGCGTTTGCAAAACAAACATTACAAGACCTAGAAATTCAACTGCAACATGAGAATTAAACAAACCCTTTTACTAATTAGTCTCAGCATACTATCATGTAAACCTGAACCCATTTCTAAACGCGGTGTTACAACTCAAAATGCAATGGTTGTTTCGGCAAGACAAGAAGCGTCTAAAATAGGAAGTGATATCCTTGAACAAGGCGGCAATGCATTTGATGCGATGTTTGCTACCGAAATGGCACTTGCCGTAATCTATCCTTATGCAGGCAATCTTGGAGGCGGCGGATTTATGGTCTATCGTCTTAATACTGGAGAAATTGGTGCGTTAGACTATCGCGAAAAAGCACCTTTAGCTGCTAGTAGAGATATGTATTTGGATTCCCTCGGAAATGTGATTAAAGGAAAAAGTACCGTTGGCGCTTACGCCGTTGGTGTTCCAGGAACTGTAGCCGGGATTTTTGCTGCACATGAAAAATTTGGAAGCCTTCCTATAGAAACTTTATTGCAGCCCGTGATTGCTTTAGCTGAAAATGGTTTTAGTGTCACCGAAAAACAGCATAAACGTTTTATTAAATACGATAGTATTATTACTGCTGTAAACGGAAAACAAGTCTTAGTGAATAAGGATGTGGCCACAAATTCGATTTACAAAAATCTAGCCTTAGCTGAAACCTTAAAGCGAATTTCTACAAATGGTCGTGATGAATTTTATGCTGGTCAAACAGCGACACAATTAGTAGAATTCATCAATGAGCATGGAGGGATTATTACTGTTGAAGATTTAGCGCTATACCAAGCACAATGGCGAAATCCAATTCAATTCAAGTATGATAATCTAAATATTGTTTCAATGTCACCACCCTCATCTGGTGGGCTTTGTTTGGCACAAATCATGAAAATGGTTGAGCCTTATGATGTGAGCCAATATGAACAAAATAGTATAGAAGCTATTCAAATCATTGTAGAGGCCGAAAAACAAGCTTATGCAGATCGTAGTTATTATTTAGGCGATCCAGATTTTGTGAATATTCCTATAGAAGATTTGCTTGATGATACATATGTCAAAAACCGAATGTCAAAATTCTCATTTGAGAGTGCAATACCTTCTGATTCTATTTCCTATGGAAACCTTCCTAACTATACGATGGAAATTTCTGAAAGTATACAATACCAAGAACATGAAGAAACCACACACTACTCTATTGTAGATCAATTTGGAAATGCTGTGGCTGTCACAACAACGCTTAATGGTGCTTATGGTTCAAAACTCTATGCAGATGAACTAGGTTTCTTTCTCAATAATGAAATGGACGATTTCAGCAGTAAACCTGGCGTCCCAAATGTCTACGGACTTTTAGGTGGAAAAGCCAATGCTATTGCGCCTCAAAAACGCATGCTAAGTGCCATGACACCAACTATCGTTGAAAAAGACAATAAACTCTTTATGGTAGTTGGAACTCCAGGAGGTTCTACAATTATTACGTCAGTATTACAAACCATTTTAAACGTGCATGAGTTTGATATGACCATGCAAGAAGCAGTAGATGCGCCTCGTTTTCATCACCAATGGTTACCCGAAGAAATTAGAATGGAACCCAAACGCTTTGATCAATCTTTATTAGAGCAACTCAAAGCTAAAGGTTATACCATCAATGAAAAACGTACACCAGTTATTGGAAAAGTGGATGCCATTCTCATTTTAGAAGATGGACGTTTAGAAGGTGGTGCCGATTATCGAGGTGATGATGCAGCTGTTGGGTTTTAGGAATTAATAAGTTTTATTTTAACATACTCGTGCCAAAAAGCATATTCACATTTTTGTATCTTTAAATTCTTAATACATTTTAGTAAAAACCAACCACAAGATGAAACAATTATTAGTTGCCCTTTTAGGCGTATTTGCTATTACAGCATCTGCTCAAAACACAAAATTATTACGACAACCAACACTTCATGGCAATGAGGTAGTTTTCATTTATGCCAATGATCTTTGGAAAGCCTCAACCAATGGAGGAACTGCCATTAGACTCACTAGTGATGATGGCTATGAATTGAATCCACATTTCTCAAATGATGGGAAATGGATTGCCTTTACAGCTCAATATGATGGTAATTTTGATGTTTTTGTGATGCCTAGCGAAGGTGGTGAACCTAAACGAATTACTTATCATCCTTCTGGAGATATGGTAGAAGGTTGGACACCAGAAGGCGATATCTTATTTCGTTCTGGACGTGAAGGTAGACCAACACAAACGAATAAATTCTTCACAGTCTCTCCAAAAGGTGGTCTACCAAAAGCCTTAGATATTCCACGTGCTGCTTATGGAGAAATTTCCGCAGATGGAAAACATATCGCTTATACGCCTATTACATCTTGGGATCCTGAATGGCGAAACTATCGTGGTGGTCAAGCCATGCCAATTTGGATTGTAGACTTAAAAACAAAAGAGTTAGTAACCACTCCCCAATTAGACAAAGAGCGTCATCTATATCCTGTTTGGTTAGATGGTGTTGTGTATTATTTATCTGAACGTGATTATACTAGCAATATTTGGTCTTTTGATCCAAAAACAAAAACCGAAAAACAACTCACCTTTCATAAGAAATTTGATGTCAAAAGCTTAGATGCTAGTAAAGATAAAATCGTCTACGAACAAGGGGGGCTTCTTCATACGATTGATCCTTCAAACGGGACTTCTAAAACACTGAACATTCAAGTTAAGTCCGATTTAAATTTCTCACGTACAAGATGGGAAAATGTAACTGGCAGACAATTATCAAACCCAAATATATCACCTAACGGAAAACGTGCTGTCTTTGAACATCGCGGAGATATCTTTACCGTTCCTAAAGAAAATGGAACATGGCGAAATATTACTAATAGTTCAGGTATTGCTGATAGAGCGCCTATTTGGTCACCAAATGGTAATAAAATTGTTTGGTTCTCTGATAAAAGTGGTGAATACCAAATGGTGATTGCTGATCAAGATGGGAAAAATCAAGAGTCTATTAAACTACCAAACAAGACCTTCTACTTTCAACCCGATTGGTCGCCAGACGGAAAATATATTGCGTATACAGATACCGATTTCAACATTTGGGTAATAAACTTAGATTCTAAAAAAGCAGTTAAAGCAGATACTGAAGGTTATGCTCACCCCAACCGTTCTATGAATCCAGTTTGGTCACCAGATAGCAAATGGATTGCTTACGCTAAACAAAACAATAGCAACTTTAAATCCATTTATGCTTATAGTGTTGATTCTAAAAAAGTAATTCCAATTACCGACCCAATTGCAGATGCCATCAGTCCAGTTTGGGATGCATCAGGTAAGTATTTATACACTTTAGCGAGTACTAATTACGGATTAGCAACAGGTTGGCTAGATATGAGCTCATACGACCCAGAAACAACACGAAGCTTATATGCTGTCGTCTTAAATTCAACTGATAAAGCCCCAAATCATATTAAAACCGATGAGGAAGATTCCACAAAAAAAGAAGATGAAAAAGAAGGTGAAGATTCTGAAGGTAAAAAAGATGATAAAAAACCTGCTGGAATTACAGTGACTATCGATACTAATGGCTTATTTGATAGAGCTGTCGCGCTTAGCCTTCCGAATGGTAACTATGTGGGCTTAGGAAAAGCACCAAAAGGTCATGTTTTTGTCGCAGAAGCAATTGATGGTGGAAATGGTGTTAAAATTCATGATTATGATGCCGAAAAAGATGATGCCAAAGATTTTGCTGATGGTGTTCAGAATATGATTATTTCCGAAGATAGAAAATCTACATTGATAAATAAAGGTGGACAATGGTCTATTTCTGGAACCAAAGGGAAGCCTAATTTTGGAAAAGACAAAATTAATACCAACCTTAAAATACAAGTGAATCCGAAAGAAGAGTATCATCAAATTTTTAAAGAAGGGTGGCGTTTTATGCGTGATTTCTTGTATGTTGACAATGTCCATGGTGCTCCATGGGATGATGTATACAAATGGTATTCACCTTGGATTGATCATGTACGTCACAGAACCGATTTAAACTATGTTGTAGATATCATGAGTGGTGAAGTTGCTGTAGGGCATTCATATGTTTCTGGAGGTGATATGCCAAACGTTGATAATGTACCTGTTGGTTTGTTAGGAGCCGATATTAGAGCAACAAATGACGGATTTCAAATTGAAAAAATCTACACTGGCGAACGTTGGAATCCTGGAACAGATGCACCTCTTGCACAGCCAGGTATTAATATTAATAAAGGTGATTATATCTTAGCTATTAATGGTCATAAATTATCAGCTAACACAAATCCATATCAACTATTAGAACAAACTGCTGGTCGTGAAATTAATATCATTGTTAACAGTAAACCTTCTATGGATGGTGCTCAAACAATTTTAATTAAGCCTGTTCGTAGTGAGCGTAACTTACGCTATCTGGATTGGGTTGAAGGCAATCGTCGCAAAGTCGATGAACTCTCAAATGGTAAACTCGCTTATGTCTATGTACCTAATACTGGCGGAGGCGGTTTCACATCATTTAATCGTTACTATTTTTCACAGCAAGATAAAAAAGGAGCTATTATTGACGAACGCAATAATGGAGGTGGTTCTGCAGCCGATTATATGATTGATATTATGAATCGTCAACTTTTTGGGTATTTTAATAGTAAAACAAATACCAACAGACCATGGACAACACCTATGGCTGGAATTTGGGGACCAAAAGTGATGATTATTAATGAACGTGCCGGTTCTGGAGGTGATTTATTACCCTATATGTTTAAAAAAGCTAACTTAGGTACTTTAGTTGGAACTAGAACATGGGGAGGACTTGTTGGAACATGGGATACGCCACGTTTTATAGATGGTGGGCGAATGGTTGCACCTCGTGGTGGCTTTTATGATGTCGACGGAAATTGGGCCGTTGAAGGTGAAGGAATTTCGCCAGACATTCAAGTGATTCAACACCCAAAACTAGTGCTTGAAGGCCGAGATCCTCAATTAGAACGTGCAGTCGAAGAAGCTATGAAACAATTAAAGAATAGTGAATTTGAATTAATGACAGAGCCTGACGCTCCGATACGATCAAAGCGTCCAAAAGGTTATAAAAATGACAACTAATTAAAAGCCTAGTATTGAAAAAAGATTTTGACGTCGTTATCCTTACAGATAATCGCTACTTAAACGATTCTAAAACTGACAAATACAAGCACAATGTCTATTATGAAGATCGTTTAGTGTATCATGCTTTAGAGCAAGTCGGGCTTAAAACTTTACGTCTCGCATGGGATGATATGTTTTTTGATTGGTCATCAACTAAGACTGTACTCTTTCGTTCAACTTGGGATTATTTTGACCGTTTTCCTGAGTTTTCAGAATGGCTAGAACAGGTTTCAAAACAAACCACCTTATTGAATTCGGAAGCGATTATCCGTTGGAATATTGACAAGCATTACCTTTTAGATTTACAAGAAAAAGGCATTCATATTGCTGAAAGCCATTTTATAGAAAAAAACGCCAAAGTGACTTTGGCACAATTACACGATATTCTTAATTGGAATGAAACGGTTTTAAAACCATGTGTATCTGGAGCTGCTCGGCATACGTATAAGTTAAATGCTAGCAATCTAGAAAAACATGAAACCATTTTTCAAGAATTAATTACCAATGAATCTATGATGCTACAACCTTTTCAGTTCAATATTGTCAGTAAAGGAGAAATCTCAATGATGGTGTTTAACGGAACTTTCACTCACGCAATTCTGAAAAAAGCCAAAGCTGGTGATTTTAGAGTTCAAGATGATTTTGGTGGAAGCATTCAAGACTATAGACCTTCCAAAGATGAAATCGCATTTGCTGAAGCATCTGTTAAAGCTTGTTCTGAATTACCTATCTATGCAAGGGTTGATATTTTTGAAGACAATAATGGAGAAATAGCACTTTCAGAATTAGAACTCATAGAACCAGAATTATGGTTTAGGCATCATAAAGCAGCAGCTTTAATGCTAGCTAAAGGTGTCAAAGAAAAATTAGGATAAATTAAATATCATTCTGAATTTGCTTCAGAATCACACTAAAAAAATAATTCTTTATTCAATACCTTTGAAAAAAAAATCTAACGTGCCAAAACCTAAAAAAGTTTTAAAAATTATTGGAGGTGTGATCATCTTTTTCACACTGCCGTCACTCCTATTCTTTACCTATATGTATTTTAAATACAATGAAGATTTACCATCAGGAGTCGAAGGAAAAGAGGCACATCATCTCGCCACGAAAATGCTCAAGGCACTCGATTATGATGCATACAAAGCTACCGATTATATAGAATTCACATTCAAAAAACGCCATCACTTCAAATGGAATAAAGCAAAAAACACATGTCAAGTCTATTGGAAAAATAATCGAGTTGATTTAGATTTAGTAAACCATGATAATTCTGAAGTGTTTGTTTCAGAAGTACCTTATACTGGTAATGATATGCATGATTATATTCATAAAGCTGAAGACTTGTTTAATAATGATACCTTTTGGTTGGTAGCTCCTTATAAAGTGTTTGATAAGGGTGTCAAACTCAAGTTGGTAAACACTGAACATGGTAAAGACGCTTTATTAGTTACATACACTTCAGGAGGTTCTACACCTGGAGATTCATACCTATGGCATTTTGATGAAAACGGAAAACCGGTAAGCTACCAAATGTGGACAGACCTGCTCCCTATAGATGGATTAGAAGCTTCTTGGAGCGATTGGACTACAACAGAGACAGGCGCACAATTACCAACGTTTCACAAGTTGTTATTTATGGGTCTGGAGATTGAGGGTATTAAGACTAAAAGAAGCCTGTAATTACTTACTCTTCTGTCCAACAAACTGCTGCGATTTCAATTTAAACAAGACATTAAATGTGGTTAAACTTCCATAGCTACGTGTAATGTATTGTTGCAAATCTATTTTTTCTTGTTCATCAAGATTTTTACTAGAGTTAATCTTTTGTTCCATCACACGCAAGCGATCACGAACCATAGTGATTTTATGGAAGAAACTATCGATAGTTATTTCTTTACCTTGTAGGCTTGTATCACCAGGTTCTAAAATGAGTTTACCACCTTTCCACTTATCGGCAATAGGCACAACTTCAGTCACATCACTCCAACGTTTTAATATTTGAACTAAGCTACTTTCAACTTCAGCAAAACTAACCGTATCCACTTCATCTTCGCAGGCTTCAATAACATCAAATTCACTATCGACATCTATGGTTTCCAAACCATTATCCATAAAGGTTACCCAATAGTGCTTTGATGTCACATTGGTCACAACACCTTTTCCAAATTCGTTATGGTTAATTCTTGATCCTATTCCTAATATACTCATGGTTATTTGCTTTAAATTATAAAACTAAAATAGACATTAAATTGGAAATTTGCTTCTTATATTTTTGTTAATTCAATATCATCTTTATAATTTTTTTCTAATTTGTATGTGCTAATTAATCTCTTTATTATGCGTCAACCAATATTACTAGCAGTACTATTTTTTATAGTTCTAAGTTGTGAATCACAAGAAAACCACAATTGCCTTTTTAAAGACCAAATCAATGTGAAACATGACCTATGTGGTTATGTTGATGTTCCAAATAATTGGGAAAAAAAAGCAAATGGCACTACCGAAATTGCTTATATGGTTATCAAATCGAAATCGTCAAATAGAAAAGAAGATCCTGTTATATTTATTCAAGGTGGACCAGGTGGTGTTGTATTACCCTTAGCACATGTGTTTAGTGGATTATCTATCGATATAGATCGTGATTTTATTATGTATGACCAGCGCGGCATGGGATTTTCTAATGCTATATGTTCTGGTTTGAGTAGTACATTTTTGGACATTATGGCTGCAGATATTCCATTAGACCAAGAAGATGAAGCTCTTTTAGAAGTGAGCTCAGATTGTATGAAAACGCTAACCGATCCAAATTTTAAAATGGCATTTGGCACTACAGAAAGTGTAAAAGACATTGAAGCTTTAAGACAACATTTGGGTTACAAGCAGTTAAATATATTTGGAGGATCGTATGGCACCCGATTAGGATTAAAATACATGGAGCTCTACCCTAAACGCGTAAGAACATCAATACTCTCTGGCTTATTTCCTCCTGAAATTAGAATGTATGATAATATTTGCACCAATTTAAATCGCTCATTAGATAAGTTATTTAATACCTGTGAGACCGATTCGAAATGCGCAGTAAAATATCCAAATTTAAAAAACAATTTTACTGAAATTTGTAAACAATTAGATTTAAAAGCAAAAACATTTTCCATTGATAATGAGACTTTAGTCATTAATAAACAAGATTTTTTATTACTCGTTCAGCAGTTGTTATATGATCGAAAAACGATAGCAGAGGCACCTGCTTTTATTATGGCATTTAAAAACGATGATGCAAATACCGTAATTCAATCTATTCAGGCATTCGCAAGTCGATTAGGCATTATAAATGTTGCTGCATATTGGTCAGTAATGGTAACCGATGAAGGTGGATTTAATAATTCAAAAAAGTTAGAAGAAGATGGAAAACAATATCCAAACATTGCTTCTGGATTGAGTCTATTTAGTTCAGATGCAGATGTCTTAAAATCATGGCCTTCACAAAACAACACAAATGCCTCAATGTCAGCTGTGGTTTCAAATATACCAACGTTACTAGTGAGTGGTGAATGGGATCCAGTTACACCTCCTTCTAATGCAAAGAGAGCAGCTAAATCTTTAAGTAATGCCAATCATGTTATTTTCCCATCTGATGGGCATTGCCCTATGAATGCTTGCTTTTTCGAAATGGCAAAAACATTCCTCAACAATCCAGAAAAAGCGGTAGATGATACTTGTACAAAAGCTTCAAGGCCAATACGTTTTGATTGATTTTTATTAAAAGAAATTGCTTGAAATCTTTTTTTTGAATAATTTTACTGTATTCTCAATTTAAATATTTTTATCGATGAAAAAACGATTACTTATAGCACTATTCATAGCAATCTGTACAATTTCTTATTCACAAGAACAACCAAAAGTAGGTGATGTTTTAGAAATAAATAAACCCTATGCACAAACATTTAATCATATAAACTTCCCAAAAGCTAATATTTTAATCAAGCGTGGCAAAGTGGCGAATTATAATAGCATTTATGGTAATCAGGTTGTCATTTCAGAAATAAAAACAAAAAATGATGGAACAACTTATGTTGTTTTAAAGAAAAATGATGGGACTAAGTTTTTTGGATATTTAAACGAAGTGAAAGCTAATTATAATAAGTCTTTGCAGTCTGGCGAACTAACAATCATACAATAATAAACCAATAAAAAACACCTTAAAGCTCAACCTGTTTTAGCTCAACTTGTTATGAATTAACATATTATAAAGTTGATAACTATAGCTATCTCATCATAAGCTTCACACAAAATTAACAACTAAAAATTGTACCTTTGCAACTTTGCTATTTAAACGCGCAATTCAGTCCAATTATGACAAAATTTGATGATGCTATTGAGGTTAAAGGTGCCAGAGTGCATAACCTTAAAAATATTGATGTGACCATCCCAAGAGAACAACTTGTTGTAATTACAGGTTTGTCTGGTAGTGGGAAATCATCTCTAGCATTTGATACGATTTATGCTGAAGGACAACGTCGCTACATCGAAACGTTTTCAGCTTATGCCAGACAGTTTTTAGGCGGATTAGAACGTCCAGATGTTGATAAAATTGATGGGCTCTCACCTGTGATTGCAATTGAACAAAAAACAACAAGCAAATCACCGCGATCTACTGTTGGAACCATTACTGAAATTTATGATTTCTTGCGTCTCCTCTATGCTCGTGCAAGTGATGCATATAGTTACAATACTGGCGAAAAAATGGTGAGCTACAGCGATGAGCAAATAAAAAAGCTTATCAAAGCTAGTTATAAAGGAAAAAAAATAAACGTACTCTCACCAATTGTACGCTCGCGTAAAGGGCACTATCGTGAGCTGTTTGAACAAATTGCTAAACAAGGCTTTGTGAAAGTAAGGACAGATGGTGAAGTTCGCGATCTAGTCAAAGGCATGAAACTGGATCGTTACAAAACGCATGATATTGAAATCGTCATAGACCGATTAAAAATTGACGACACTGATGATAACGATAAACGTCTTTCCGAAACTATAAACACAGCAATGTATCATGGGGATGATGTTCTTATGGTTCTCGATTATGATACTGAAGAAACACGTTATTTTAGTCGAAATTTAATGTGTCCTTCATCTGGTATATCTTACCCAAATCCTGAGCCCAATAACTTCTCATTTAATTCTCCAAAAGGCGCTTGTCAAACATGCAATGGGATTGGAACCCTATACCAGGTTAATGAAACTAAAATTGTACCCGATGCAGAACTGTCAATTAAAGCAGGAGCATTGGCGCCACATGGACCACAAAAAAATAGTTGGATTTTTAAGCAGTTTGAAACGATTGCTCAACGTTTTGATTTCAGTTTAAGTGATCCATTTAAAACCATACCTCAAGAAGCCAAACAAATGATTATGTATGGTGGAAATGATAAATTTTCAGTAGAGAGCAAAACGCTTGGTGTAACACGTGAGTATAAAATAGACTTTGAAGGTGTTGCAAACTTTATTGAAAGTCAATACAAAAATGCAGAAACTACGTCGCTGAAACGTTGGGCAAAAGATTATATGGACAAAATTGAATGTCCAAGTTGTGCAGGCGCTCGTTTAAGAAAAGAATCACTTTACTTTAAAGTAAATGGTTTAAACATTGCTGAATTGGCGCATAAAGATATCGTTGATTTGGCCGATTGGTTTGATAAAATTAACGAGCTACTTAGCGATAAACAATTTAAAATTGCAGAAGAAATAATCAAAGAAATAAAAACACGTTTACAATTTTTATTAGATGTAGGCTTAGATTACCTATCACTTAATCGAAGTTCAAAATCCTTGTCTGGTGGAGAAGCACAACGTATAAGACTTGCAACTCAAATTGGGTCACAACTAGTTGGTGTGCTCTATATTTTAGATGAACCTAGCATTGGTTTACATCAGCGTGATAATGAGAAATTGATTAATTCTTTGATTTCGCTTCGTGACATTGGAAATTCTGTTATTGTAGTTGAGCATGATAAAGACATGATTGAACGTGCCGATTATGTAATTGACATTGGTCCAAAAGCAGGAAAATACGGTGGAGAAATTATTAGTATTGGTAGCCCAGAAGACCTCTTGACTCATGATACCTTAACTGCAGATTATCTCAATGGAAAAAAAGAAATTCCTGTTCCAAAGAAACGTAGAAAAGGTAATGGCAAAAAAATAGAACTTAAAGGCTGTACTGGCAATAATTTAAAGAATGTATCTATAGAGTTTCCATTAGGAAAAATGATAGGTGTTACTGGTGTTTCAGGAAGTGGTAAATCAACACTCATTAACGAAACACTCTATCCAATTATGAATGCGTATTACTTTAATGGTGTAAAAAAACCAATGCCTTATAAAAGCATTAAAGGTTTAGAACATTGTGATAAAGTGATCGATATCAACCAGTCTCCAATTGGTAGAACACCTCGAAGTAATCCAGCTACTTATACAGGAACTTTTAGTGAAATTCGAAGTTTATTTGCTAAGATTCCTGAAGCGATGATTCGTGGTTATAAACCTGGTCGTTTCAGTTTTAATGTAAAAGGCGGACGTTGTGAGACTTGTCAAGGCGGCGGTTTAAGAGTGATTGAAATGAATTTCCTGCCAGATGTTTATGTCGAATGCGAAACTTGTCAAGGTAAACGGTTTAACAGAGAAACGCTAGAAATTAGATACAAAGGAAAATCGATTAGCGATGTTTTGAATATGACAATTTCCGAAGCTGTTGACTTCTTTGAACATATTCCAAAAATTTATAAAAAATTAAAAACCATTAAAGATGTTGGTTTGGGTTACATTACACTCGGACAACAAAGCACGACCTTATCTGGAGGTGAAGCACAACGTATTAAACTAGCCACCGAATTGAGTAAGCGTGATACCGGAAACACCTTTTATATTCTTGACGAACCAACAACGGGTTTACATTTTGAAGACATCAGAGTCTTAATGCTCGTATTAAATAAATTGGTAGATAAAGGGAATACCGTTTTAATTATTGAACACAACCTTGATGTTATAAAAATGGCCGATTATATTATCGATATTGGTTATGAAGGTGGTCAAGGTGGTGGAAAAGTGGTTGCTAAAGGTACTCCTGAAGAAATCATAAAAGATAAAAAGAGTTACACGGCTAAATTTCTCAAAAAAGAGTTAAATTAGCAGGTTGACAAAAAAATAAAGTAGAAGATTATATGAAAACAGAACAACACTATAAACGTTGGAATGCAATTAAAACGAATGACTCATGGGCGATTTTCAAAATCATGGGCGAATTTGTAAATGGTTACGAAAAGCTAAGTAGAATTGGACCATGCGTGTCAATTTTTGGGTCTGCTCGTACCAAGCCAGATCATAAATACTATAAACTAGCAGAAGAAGTTGCTAGCAAAATTGTGGATCATGGTTATGGTGTCATTACAGGTGGCGGCCCAGGAATTATGGAAGCTGGTAATAAAGGTGCTCACATTGCTGGTGGAACATCGGTTGGGCTAAATATCGAATTACCCTTTGAGCAGCATGACAATCCGTACATTGACAATGATAAGAGTTTAGATTTTGATTATTTCTTTGTAAGAAAGGTCATGTTTGTAAAATACTCTCAAGGTTTTGTTGTCATGCCAGGTGGTTTTGGAACGCTAGATGAATTATTTGAAGCGATTACATTAATTCAAACAAATAAAATTGAAAAATTCCCTATCATTTTAGTAGGAACTGAATTTTGGAGTGGCTTAATGGATTGGGTAAAGAGTACACTTTTAGAAAAATTTTCTAACATTAGTGCAAAAGATTTAGATCTAATTCACGTTGTAGATACAGCAGATGAAGTAATAGATATACTAGACAAATTCTATAAAGAATATGGGTTAAGTCCAAATTTCTAGAATACTTCTATCAAAATAAAATTTCAAGGTTACCGCTATGATTAAGAAATTATATGTTTTGGTTTTCACCTGTGCACTTGTGTGTCAAACACTTAGTGCGCAAGAAAATTTTAAACTCATGTTTTATAACTTACTAAACTTTCCGTTGGAAGATGCAATACCTAACCGTTTACAATATCTCGAAGTTATTTTAGATGACTACAAGCCCGATATTTTTATGGTTTGTGAATTAAATAATATGGCTGGAGCTAACACGGTTTTAAATTCACTTCAATTTATAAATTCAAATTATCAAAGCGCAGTATTTGAATTAAACACATCTGATGATACTGGTAGTAACCAAAATGATTTACAGCAATTAATTTATTACGATGCTACTAAATTTAGCTTAGAAAGTCAGACTATTGTCACTACAATTTTCAGGGATTTTAATCATTACAAATTAAAACTGAACACATTGAATCAAGATACTAATCCCGTATTATTAGATGTCATTGTATGTCATCTCAAAGCTTCTAATGGAACAGCAAACCAAGCCTTTCGTTTGCAAATGGTTGAAGATTTAACAACGTATCTAAATTCATTTCCAGTGAGTAGTAATATTGTTTTAGCTGGTGACTTTAATGTGTATACAAATTCTGAACCTGCATTTCAAGAGCTTATTGATTCTGACAATAACAACACGATCAAATTTGAAGATCCAGCAAATAAGATTGGGAGTTGGCATAACAATACAACTTATATAGATGTATTTACGCAATCGACAAGAACACAAACAGGTTTAGGTGGTTCTACAGGTGGTTTTGATGACCGCTTCGATTTTATAATGACATCGTCTTTTATGAGTAGTAATCCTGAATTATCTTTTGTACCAAACAGTTATCAAGTTTATGGTAATAATGCTAATGCGCAATGCTATAATCAAGAAATAAATTCAAGTGATTGTTCTGGTACAGATTTTTCGTTCTTTATTAGAGATGCGCTTTATAATTTTAGTGATCACCTTCCCGTAACCTTAGAGCTACAAACCAATCAATCGTTGAGTGTTGATGATTTTTTAGCAGAAAATGCAATATCAATATCTGGTACAAATATTGTAAGTAATCTCCTGAGAATTAATGTCAAAAACAACTTGCAAAACAACTTGTCTTTATCAATATACAATAGTATTGGTCAAGTCATAAAAACTGTAGACGTTAATAATTCGTTAATAGGAATAGATACCTCGCAATTTGCAAATGGTATCTATTATATTACAAGTTCAAAATTTCAGTTTAAACCTTTAAAATTTGTAGTTGCACATTGATGCTTAAACGTCTTTTATTTACTAATCTCTTATTATGGAGTCTGTTAGCCTTTGGTCAAAATACAATTGACCTTAAAGCGTCTGTAGATGTCGATACTAAAACCATAAAAATCAATCAGCGCATTACCTATCAAAATAACAGTAATGATACACTATCTGTAATTTATCTTAATGATTGGAACAACGCTTACTCTACTAAAAAAACACCTCTAGCAAAACGATTCACAGAAGAGTTTAATGATAAATTCCATTTTGCAAAAAGTGAACAACGTGGTTTTACCATAATTACAACGCTTGAAGATCAAAATGCAAATGCACTTGAGTTTTCTACTTTAGAAGCGCATCCAGATGTCGTTGAAGTGAATTTAAAAACACCATTGCTACCAAATGAATCTTATGATATAAGGTTGGTCTATGATGTCATTTTACCAGATGATAATTTTACAGGCTATGGCATTAGTCCAGAGAACGATTTTAATCTAAAATACTGGTACATCACACCTACTGTTTATGATGGTGAATGGCAATATTACAGTAATAAAAATTTGGATGATTTATACATTCCAAATGCAGATTTAATTTTTGAAATAGAATTTCCTCTAAATTATCAATTGATTTCAGAGCTCAATACACTTAATGTTAAACAAACACTCAATAAACAGACATTCTTTCTACACGGAAAAAATCGTGTCAACACCCATTTAATACTCACAAAGTTTTCGCAATTTAAATTTGTACAAACTGATAATTTCACTGTGTTTTCTGATTTACCAAGTGATGGTCTTCCTTCCGAAGAAAAAGCAATAATCACTGACAAAATTACACGTTTTATTACTGAACAACTTGGAGAATATCCTCACGAACGCTTATTGATTACAAAAAACGATTACAAAAAAGACCCTTTATATGGTTTAAATCAGTTGCCTGATTTTATATTGCCGTTTCCAGATAATTTTCAATACGAATTGAAACTTTTAAAAACAGCCTTAAACAATTATTTGGAAAACACGTTATTAATTAACCCAAGAAAAGATTATTGGTTAAGAGATGGGATGCAGATTTATTACTTAATGAAGTATGTAGAAATCTATTATCCAGACACAAAACTTTTAGGAAAATTGGCAAATGTTTGGGGAATTAGATCGTTCCATGCTGCAGATTTAGGTTATAATGATCAGTTTAATTTGTTTTACATGCAAATGGCACGAACAAATCGTGATCAGTCGTTGACAACATCTAAAGATTCATTATTAAAATTTAATTCCAATATTGCTGGAAAATATAAAGCTGGCATTGGTTTACGTTACTTAGATGATTTTGTAAATGCTGATGTCCTTGAAACTACTATTTTAGAATACTTAAAAACAAATCAAACAAAAATCACGAATTCTAATCACTTTAAAAACCTTTTAAAATCTAAGACTTCTAAGGATATAAATTGGTTTTTTACTGATTATATTGATTCTAGAAAAAAAATAGATTTCAAAATCAAGACGATTGAAAAAACTGAAGATTCAGTCACTATAACTATAAAAAACAAACGAGATAATACGATGCCTGTATCGCTCTTCACATTGAGCAATGATTCGATATTATCAAAATCTTGGATCGAAAATATAGGTGAATATAAAAGTTTGACCATTCCAAAAGATAGCTTAGATAAGCTTGCTTTAAATTATGACAATGTATTACCAGAGTTTAACTTAAGAGATAATTACAAATCATTAAAAGGATCATTCCTTACCAATAAGCCTTTTCAATTTCGACTATTTAAAGACATAGAAGACCCTTACTATAATCAGGTATTTATAATGCCTCAAGCAGAATTTAGAAACATCTATGATGGCTTAACTTTAGGTGCAAAATTTTACAATAAATCAGTCTTAAGAAAAAAGTTAAATTATAGATTTGCTCCAGTATATGCTACAAAATCAAAGTCTATTACCGGAAGTAGCAGTGTGTTTTATACGCATTATTTAGATGATATGGATTTGTTTAATATCACCTATGGGTTTAATGCCAAATACAACTCCTTTGCAGAAGATTCATTTGTAACAATTCTTACACCAAGCGTATCCTTCTCTTTCAGAGATAATGATAATTTTAGATCTAATCAAAGACGTTTTTTAAACTTACGATATGTAGGTATATCTCGTGAAGTTGGGGAAAATGCAATCATAGAAGATTTAGACGAACCTGATTACAATGTCGTAAACTTAAGATATGTTAATACAAATCCAGGATTAGTAGATTTCTATAAATGGTTTTATGATGTACAGTTTGCTAATAACTTCGGAAAAGTTGCTGTTAATTATGAATATAGAAAGTTATCTGAAAATAACAGACAATTCAATTTGCGACTATTTGCAGGAACATTTTTATACAACAATACAGATCCAAATTCAGATTATTTCAGCTTTGCTTTAGATAGGCCAACCGATTATTTATTTGATTACAATTATCTTGGTCGCTCTGAAGATTCTGGAATTTTTAGTCAACAAATTATTATTGCCGAGGGTGGGTTTAAATCAAAATTAGAAACTCCTTTTGCAAATCAATGGATGACAACTGCTAATGTAAGTACAACAATCTGGAAATATATTGAAGCATATGGCGATATTGGTTTGGTGAAAAATAAAGGCTTCAATGCTGCTTTTGTATATGATTCAGGCATTAAAATAGACTTAGTTACCGATTACTTTGAACTATACTTCCCTGTGTATTCTAACTTAGGTTGGGAAATTGGCCAACCCAATTATGATCAAAAAATTAGAATAAAATTCACTGTTGATCCGCAAGTTTTATTGGGTCTATTTAGAAGGAAATGGTATTAACAAATTCTTAACCAAAATGTGTTTTTTTAAACATTTTTGATGATTTTACTAAAATAACCATCTTTTTTTGAAGTATTCGCAACATTATAACAATCTGTGACGTTGTATTATTGGTAAAAAATAGCTAAATTTGCACCATATAATTCACAGCTATGCCAACAGAGACCGAAGTTACTACTAACATAACTTTTACAGACTTTATAAACGAAGTCGTGAACGATTATAAAACTGCTGTTACAAGTAGAGAATGTAGTTTACTTGGTCGTCGTGAAGTACTTACGGGAAAGGCCAAATTTGGAATTTTTGGAGATGGCAAGGAATTACCCCAATTAGCTTGGGCTAAAGTATTCAGGAATGGAGATTTTCGTTCAGGTTACTATCGCGATCAAACCTTAATGATGGCCATAGATGAATTAAATATTCAACAGTTTTTTGCTGGTTTATATGCCCATACTTCAATTGAAGCAGATCCAATGAGCGCAGGCCGCCAAATGGGTGGTCACTTTGGAACGCATAGTCTAGACGACAATGGAGAATGGAAAAATCTTACTGAGCAAAGAAATTCTAGTGCCGACATCTCTCCTACTGCTGGTCAAATGCCAAGACTTTTAGGTTTAGCACAGGCATCAAAAATTTACAGAAATGTAAAAGGTATCGATACTACTAAGTTCTCAGAAGAAGGTCAAGAAATAGCTTGGGGAACCATAGGTAACGCAAGTACAAGTGAAGGTTTGTTTTTTGAAACCATCAATGCTGCTGGTGTTTTACAAGTACCAATGGTCATTAGCATATGGGATGACGAATATGGCATTTCAGTTCATGCAAAACATCAAACAACTAAAGAAAATATTTCTGAAATATTAAAAGGATTCCAAAGAGATAAAAACAATAATGGTTACGAGATATTAAAAGTTAAGGGTTGGGATTATTCTGCTTTAGTAGACACCTACCAAAAAGCTGAGAAAATAGCTCGTGAAGAACATGTTCCGGTAATGATTCATGTAGTAGAATTAACACAACCGCAAGGACATTCAACGTCAGGTTCTCATGAGCGTTATAAAAGTAAAGATCGCTTGGCTTGGGAAACGGAATTTGATTGTATTGCACAAATGCGTTTATGGATGATCGAAAATAAGATCGCTACTGAAGAAGAACTTGATGCACTAGATAAAACCATTAAGAAAAATGTAAGAGAAGGCAAAAAAGCAGCTTGGACTGCCTATTTAAAACCTATTTTACAAGAACAATATCAAGCACTTGACTTAATATCCAAAGCTGCTGAACAAAGTGCAAATAAAGCTTTTATAAGCAAAATCTTCAATGAATTAAAAGAGATTGATGAACCTTCTAGAAAAGATGTCTTGTCTGCTAGTAGGAAAACACTACGCTATTTAGTTGGTGAAACATCAAACGAAAAAACAGCGCTTCAAAACTGGATAACGAATTACATCACTAGAGTTCAACCTGAATACAGTTCACATTTATACAGCGAATCTAACCAATCTGTTTTAAATATTTCAGAAGTTGCACCTACCTACAATGAAGACTCACAACTCGTAGATGCAAGATTGATATTAAGAGATAATTTTGATTCGATTTTCAACAATTATCCTGAAGCACTCATATTTGGTGAAGATTCAGGTAATATTGGGGATGTAAACCAAGGTCTTGAAGGCTTACAAGAAAAATACGGAGAACTTAGAGTTGCTGATGTTGGGATTAGAGAAGCTACAATTCTTGGTCAAGGTATTGGTATGGCTATGCGTGGCTTAAGACCAATTGCTGAAATCCAATATTTAGATTATATCCTATATGCTATTCAAATCATGAGTGACGATTTGGCAACTTTACAATATAGAACCAAAGGAAAGCAAAAAGCACCTTTAATTGTAAGAACTCGTGGGCATAGATTAGAAGGTATATGGCATTCTGGATCACAACTAGGAGCTATTGTTAATCTTATAAGAGGTGTACATGTTTTAGTACCACGAAATATGACCAAAGCTGCAGGATTCTATAATTCGCTTTTAGAAACTGATGAACCAGCATTAATCATTGAATGCTTGAACGGTTACCGTTTAAAAGAAAGAATGCCAAGCAATATTGGTGAATTTAAAACACCTATTGGTGTTGTAGAAACTGTTAAAGAAGGAAGTGACATTACATTAGTATCCTATGGTTCTACACTTAGAATAGTGGAACAAACTGCAAAAGCATTACTTGAAGTTGGTATTGACGCTGAAGTTATTGATGTCCAGTCTTTATTACCGTTTGATATTGACCATGATATAGTTAAGAGTATTCAGAAAACTAACTGCTTAATGGTAATTGATGAAGATGTCCCTGGTGGTGCTTCTGCGTATATTCTAAATGAAATTCTAAACACTCAAAATGCATTTCAATATTTAGATAGCCAACCAAAAACGTTAACTGCAAAAGCACATCGACCAGCTTATGGAACCGATGGAGACTATTTCTCAAAGCCTTCAGCTGAAGATATCTTTGAAGCGGTTTACGAGGTAATGCACGAAATGAGTCCTATTGATTTTCCAAAACTGCGATAATAATACTATTTTAGTTTTCTAAATTAGTAACTAAGTGTTTCCAGATTTTAACCGTTGGAGTTTACCACTTTTAATCCTTGTTATTCAAGGGTTAATATTTGTTGTATTACTAATAACAAGATATAAGAGAAAAGGTAATATTTCAGATCTATTTTTGGGCCTTATTTTATTACTTACCTGTTACAGTCAAACCTGCTATACTGTTGGCTTTATGGGTTGGTATAATGTATTTAGAACGACTAAAATTAATTATTTTTTATTAGAAATCACTTTTGGTATTGCACCACTCATATTTTTCTATGTTAAATCTATCACAACCTCAAAATTTAATTTTAGAAAAAAGGATTGGTGGCACTTTCTACCTGCCTTGCTATTTATAGTATATAGGTTTAGTATCTATAGTTATGATGCAATGCAACCTGGATTTGCAGATGTACAAAATGGCATCTTAAAATTACGCTTAGATGAACCAATTATTCTTACAGCTCTAAATTATATTCATCCGCCATACATGCTACTCTACCTAGCATTTACATTTCAATTATTTTATAATTACCGAAAGAAAATCATGCAGTTCTTTTCTAACACCTACAAACTAGAATTGAATTGGATATTAAGTTTTTTGGTATTATTCACTTTAACGTTTTTATACAGTACAATTCAATCTGTAGTTGGAAACTATGTCAATTTAGGTTACGAGCAACGCTGGTGGCTCAATCTATTAGTGGCAATCATTACCTTATATGTTGGGATTAAAGGCTATTTTACTGATACCACAAAGTTAAAAAAGTTAAGTTTCAGCTTTTCACCAGACAAAGATGCTATTCCTCAACATTCAGGAACGCAACGAGATAAAACAGTTTCAGAACGTGACCTAAAAAAGGTAAAAACTCTTATGGAAGATGATAAAGCCTATCTTAATCCAGAGTTAAACTTATCTGACTTAGCTGAGCAAGCTAACATGTCTAGAGCTCAATTATCAGAAATTATCAATTCAGGCTTCGGCAAAAATTTTAATGACTTCGTAAATGAATATCGTGTAGAAGCTTTTAAAGATATGCTCAAAGCAAATAAGCATGAGCAATTATCGCTTCTTGGTATTGCACAAGAATGTGGTTTTAATAGCAAAGCTACTTTTAATCGTGTATTCAAAAAACTAACCAACCACTCACCTACCGAATATTTAAAATCTTCACTCAATTAAGACGTCTCAAATCGTATTTAAGACCTCCTAATACGTTCTAAGTCGTTCATTAAGGCTTTGTGTTGCACATTTGTACCATCAACAATAAACACATAGTTATGATCTCACGATTAAAAGTATATCTAAAATTTATCGTCAATCCAATTACACAAAAACATTGGTTGACTGACCTGTTATTTGCTATTCCAAGAATTCTATGTGGACTTTGGTTAACTACAATGTTTGGTGCCGATAAATTTGGAATGCCTTGGACAGCAGAAAGCCAAAATCTAAACCTATTTGAAGTTGCAGCTTGGTTTCCAGATGACGTAGCTAGTTATGGAGGCATCTTTGCTATTGCTCCAGTGTTCTT
Organism: uncultured Psychroserpens sp.; assembly: GCA_947489585.1. GTDB lineage: Bacteria > Bacteroidota > Bacteroidia > Flavobacteriales > Flavobacteriaceae > Psychroserpens. The sequence continues at coordinate 73,680 of CANLEE010000004.1, read as the reverse complement.
TGCTTGGATGGGAGCATTTAGTGAAGCTGTTGGCGGTTTGCTTTTAGCACTTGGTCTCAAAACACGCATAGCATCTTTCTTAATCATGTGTACCATGTTAGTTGCAATTTTCATGCAAAAATGGAATCAAGGGCTATGGGGAATACTACCAGCTTTGGGCTTTCTTTGGGTCGCACTATATAACCTTGTACTCGGCTCTGGGCGTTTTGGTATAGACTATATCATCAGTAAAAAATTAAATAACTATAAACTTTAAAAACAATTATTATGAAAACAGTACTCACAATTGTAATCGCTTTTTTATCACTAACCTTAAATTCTCAATCGAATACTTCGATAACACTTGAAGAATTAAATCAATTAAATAATACTAAATGGGTAGGAGAACTTATGTATGTCAACTATGGTGATGGTCAAGAAGTAACCCTTCAAACAAAGATGCAAATCGAAATTAAAAATAATAAAATACTCATGAGTACTCAATATGACAACGAGCCATCTGCAAATTCTCAAAGCACAATTAAGCTTAAAAAAAATGGCACGTACTTCGGAAATGAAAAAATTATTTCAAAAACGATTTCCAAAGAAGGCGTCAGAACTCTAGTGACATCTTATGAAGGTCGTGATGCTAACAAACCTGCCACAATATTAAAAACTTACACCTATGATGATTCAAATTTTTCTGTAACCAAAGAAGTAAAATTCAAAGGGACTTCAGATACATTTATTCGCAATAAGTACACGTACACAAAACTATAAGGTCATGAGGTCATTAATACTAATAGTACTAGGCATAATTTACTTTAGCTGTGTTCAAGAGAGACATTTAAAAACGATTACTTTTAAGCTCGATATGCGAGATGTTGAAAACCTTGGAAACGTTGGAATAAGAGGGGATTTCACCTCAAACCCATGGAATGAAACAGTTTTGTTATCTGACCATAACAACGATAGTATATTCGAAGGAACATTTTCAGAAAAAACTGCTGCTAATCAAATACAATTTAAATTTGTTAATCAACATATGGTATATGAATTACAGGATTCTGATAACCGAATAATTACCTTTAAATACCAACCAGAAACCTTAGTCTACGAAGCTATATTTAATGATTCCAATGGAAAACAATCCGTCATTAAATAAAGAATCTTAATATTTCAATATTAAAATCCGTCACACTAGTGATGGATTTTTTATATTTATGGAAACTCAACAAACTATGCTTTCAAGAGACGATAAAGTAGAATTAAGAGGCACTATATTTAGACACTTAGACGGTATTGCTACAGCAACTTCTGCCTATACACTTCACAAAAAAGGCATATTAGATTATGTGCTTCAACATAACAAAATAGATATTGGAGAACTCGCAACTACCTTCAATGCAAATGAAGGTTACTTAAATATTGCACTACATGTGATTGCTTCTCAAGGTTGGCTTGAGCAACACACTGACAACAAAACAAATACGGTAACTTATGTCACAAATAAAAAAAGTGCTACAGCATTTGCATATGTTCATTTATATGAATCTGTAGTCAATCTTTTAAAGTATTCCGATCGCTTTGCAGAAGATAAGATAATTAGCACAGATGCATTTATTGCATTAGAACCAATTTTTAAAAGGTTTGAAAATAATTTCGGACTTGACATTTCAGATACAAATACCATTGAGTATCAGGTTTTAAAGCATATTGAAGGTGTCATTGCTGCACCAATCATTGTGCTATTAGGGGTTAATGGATTATTTCATAAATATTTTATGGAAGCCTCTTTTACAGCAGAAGAATATCATAAAGACCCTGAAAGCTTCAAAAAAATTCTCGATTTCCTTTCTCGACTAGGATGGTTCAAGAAAAAGAAAAATACATATCAATTTACAGATGAAGGCTTATTCTTTGCAAAACGTGCTAGTGCTTACGGCGTAACTGTATCTTATCTACCAACTTTTATTCATTTGGATGATTTAATCTTCGGAAATGCAAAAATTCTGAAAACTGGATCTCCTGATGAAACAGAAAAACATGTACATCGCGAAATGAATGTTTGGGGAAGTGGTGGTGCCCATTCTACTTATTTTAAAGTTATAGATGAAGTTATTATCAAACTATTTAATAAACCAATAGACGAACAACCAAAAGGTATTTTAGACATGGGCTGTGGGAATGGCGCTTTTATCCAACATATTTTTGATGTTATCGAATATCAAACCCATCGCGGAAAATTACTAGATGAGCATCCCTTACTTTTAGTTGGAGCAGACTTCAATCAAGCAGCTTTAAAAGTAACTAGGGCGAATTTAATAAAAGCTGATATTTGGGCTAAAGTAATCTGGGGAGATATTGGAAGACCAGATATTTTAGCAAAAGATTTAAAAGAAGATTATAATATTGAATTAAAAGACTTATTAAACGTAAGAACCTTCTTAGATCATAACCGTATTTGGGAAGCCCCTCAAACAGCAACTAACAGAATTAGTAATTCATTTGGCGCTTATGCTAGCATGGGACAACGTCTAAACAATAATATGGTTGAAGATTCACTTCTTGAACATCTCTCTAAATGGAAACCTTATGTAGAACGATTTGGTCTATTAATGATAGAATTACATACTGTAAAACCTGAATTAGCAGCAAAAAATATTGGAAAAACAGCAGCTACGGCGTATGATGCTACTCATGGATTTAGTGATCAATATATATTAGAAGTTGATGTCTTTAATAATGTTGCTAAAGAAGCTGGTTTACATCCAGATCCAAATTATTTTTCTAAATTTCCAAATAATGAATTGGCAACTGTAAGTGTCAATCTTTTAAAAGGTAACTAAATTTTATTATTATGATGAAAAAAAACTTCACCGATTTAGCTTTATTACTATTAAGAGTAGGCTTTGGAGGAATTATGCTAACACATGGAATACCAAAGATAAATGCACTGTCAGATGCCGCTAATTTCCCTGATCCATTAGGTATAGGTGGTATGCCCTCTTTAATTTTATGTCTCATAGGAGAAGTCGTAGCTCCTATTTTATTGATTATTGGTTTTAAAACTAAATGGGCCGCAATTCCTGCTGCTATGACAATGGTAGTTGCTGCTTTTATTGTTCACGCTAAAGATGACTTAGCAACCAAAGAGAAAGCATTATTATACTTAATAGCTTTTATCGTATTATTTTTAGCTGGAGCTGGAAAGTACGCTATAGATAATATGAAGAAATAATGGACAATAAGAATCCGCTTATCACAAGAGATTGGTTGGCTATTGAACGGACAAAGCTCGCTAACGAACGTACATTTTTAGCCTATTTTAGAACCTTTTTGGTCATCTTAGGAACTGGAGTTACAATTCTAAAGCTTGAATTTTTTTCAGATTTAAAATCCTACGGCATTATTCTCATTATTGTTTCTATGATCCTTCTAATTATTGGAATATATAGGCTAATAAGGGTAAAAAAAACCATAAGAAAGCATTATAACTTATAAAGAAAAGTGCTTTAAAATAGTTGTGGCGTAATTATTGTATTTTCGCGTGTTGTCTATCTGAAACATTTTCAGTTATTGACACAATCACAATATTTTAAATCAATTATGAAAAAAATTATTCTAGTAGCATTAATGGTTATTCCTATAATCACTTTTGCACAAAAAATCAAAGTCAAAAAAGGAATCGTAACTTTCGATGGAAAAGAAGTTGCAAAAGTCGATACCGAACTTCGTGATAACTATCTGTTCTCAACACTTTCAGGAGACAAAGCATTTGATGTCGTATTTAAAGGCATGTCTGCTTCTAATACTGAAGGTTTTCAATGGTTAGAATTAACCTCTGTAAGTGGAAAAAAAACGGAGATTCCATATGAAGTATTAATGACTTCATTTAGTCCAACAAAATTAATCATCAAGCTCCTAAGTGCCAAATACGGATTAATTACTTCCGATGGCATTGATATGGATGAAGTTGATGCATTTTTTGCAGTAGAACGTGAAATATTAAGTGATAAATATGCAAAAACAGTGATTGCTGCAAAGAGCGATCAGGCAGAACGTGATGCCAAAATTGGGCGCTATAATCCGTTTGTAAAAGATGACGGAACTATTCTTTTCGGTGGTTCAACTGGTACAAAAATCGTGGGTCGTGTGACCTATGGGAATAATGCTTATAGTGTTATCGACTTAGATGGTATTACCGTTGGAACAGCAACAGGATGCTCAACATGTACAACAGTAAAGGCAAAAACCTATACAGATGAAGACTTTGAATTTGATCATGGCTCTAGAACAATGATGACAGGCCGTTTTTCAAGATCTTTTGCTCAAATTTTTGTTGAAGAATTATTAGGAAGAGATTATAAATTAGGTCGTGAGGCCAAAGCATATAAAGCACGCTTGCATAAAGAAAAAGTGAAAGTAGCTAAAGAGAATAGCATCAACCTTTATGGTGTTCCAGGTTATGTCATTGATGAAGATGGAAAAAAATACACAGGAACTATCTATGCCATTTTTGAAGAACTTCAGTTAGATCCAGCTCAACAAGAAAGTGAATTCTCTGATATGAATAGTATTGATAAGTTTGGAAAATTCGTAAGTGTCAAATACAAAAACGACAAAGGACGTATGCGCACCAAGCGTTTTTCTGCTAAAAACAATATTACATTTAGTGCCACAGATAATAACGAGACACTTGTATTTTACGGTATGAAAACTAAAGGAAATGCTTTAAAAAAGTTATCTAATGCAAGTAACTTTGGATTTGATAACTCATATTTTTATAAAATTGAATACACAAAAGGGGATCATAAAGTGCTATCAAAACCTGGAGAACCAAATACATTTGTATTGAAGTTTGCAGATAATAAAACGGGGTTTATGATTGATGATCGTAAAAACGAAAAAGTATCTAATGCTTTGGCAAAATTCATCAAAACATGCAAACCGCTTTCCGAAGACATTAAAAATCAGGAATTTGATTTAAGCAATTTTGAAAATCTAAAAACCATAATTAACGAGTATAGTGATTGTAACTAATATTTTAATAATCTATAAATTAAAGGCTGCCAAATTGGTAGCCTTTTTTAGTATATTGAACTCATAAATGTATTAAATATGAAAGCGGTTTCTGTAGTTACTATTAGAAAAGAACTCAAACATAAATCCAGTGAAGAATTAGCAGAACTTTGTTTGCGATTGTCTCGCTTTAAAAAGGAAAACAAAGAGCTACTCACCTACTTGTTATTTGAAGCAGACAGTGAAGCAGGCTATATTGAAACAGTAAAAGAAGAAATAGATGAGCAATTTGCGCTTATAAATACCAACAGCTACTTCTATATTAAGAAAAGTGTCCGCAAAATATTACGAACCACAAAAAAGTATAATAGGTATTCACTTAATAAAGAAACCGAAGTTGAACTTCTACTCTACTTTTGTAAGAAATTAAAAACCATGTCACCTTCTATAAAGCGTAATACTACTTTGACTAATATCTATGATCGTAACATGGAAGCCATTGTAAAAAAAATAGCAAAGTTACATGAAGATTTACAATATGATTATACTATTGTTGTTGAAGACATTGAAGCACTTTAAAGTAGTCAAAAGTGCAACTCCAATTAGCATTTATAACGCATGATATATTTTATGTGTGATATCAAAAACACAAGCAAAAAAAGATAATTTGTATATTTATAGAAATCCTACTTATGTTGAACAAACAAAAACCCAAATAAAATGAAACATTTATTTCTTATTCTATGTGTAATATGTACTGTTACATATAATATTTCTGCACAAGCTATATTAGAGTTAAAGCCTTCTCAAAGCATGTCTATAACTGGAAAAGGAGCTGGTCAAGATGCAGCTATAAATCCGTATGCAGGGAGTAATAGCTTGGCTTTTATTGAAAACATTGGCGAGAATGACTTTACCATTAGAGTTCAAAATAAAAAAGGTAACATTATCGAATCTATTGTTATAAAACCAAATGAAACCAAAGAAGTGCGTCTATTAATAAGATATGAGCTCTATTTAGATAGTAAATTAAAATCGAAAGCAAAGGTGAGATTTAAAAAACTAAATAGTTACTAAATACATTTAGTTGACACTAAAAGAAACACTAGGTATTTATAGTAATTTTCCAGTTTCCAAAGGTTGTAATTTTCATTTTGCTCCAATTTGAATCCATGATATAATAAAGTTGACAAGACAAACGTATAAAACAACAACTAACTAAAACGATAATTATGAACCCAATACTTAAAAACATTATTGCTGTCATTCTTGGCTGGTTAACAGGAAGTTTTGTTAACATGGGATTAGTCATGGCTGGTCATAAAGCATTTCCAATAGAGGGAGTTGATCTTAACGATATGGATGCTTTGGCTCAAGTGATGCCAACATTAAGCTCTGAATATTTTATTTTTCCTTTTCTAGCTCATGCACTAGGCACATTAGTTGGCGCTATTATTGCCGGATTAATAGCAGCAAACCATAAAATGAAATTTGCATTAGGTATTGGTGTTTTATTTTTACTTGGAGGTTTAGCAATGGTATTTATGGCACCTGGACCAATGTGGTTTTCTGTTGTAGATTTAGTTTTTGCCTATATCCCAATGGCTTGGCTTGGTGGAAAACTGGCATTGAAATGGTCGTCTAAGAGCTAATAAAATCTTGATAATTTTTAATTAAAAATCCTAACCAACAACTCCTTCAGCAAATCACCTTGAGGTACAGCATTAGAGTTCACGCCTTTGCCTTTAACATCAAATTCGCGAAGTGTTGCTACAACTTGACTGACTTTTTTCATCGGAAAGTTTCGAGCAGCAGACACATATTCATTTACGAAATACGGATTGATTTTAAGAGCAGAAGCCACATTTCTAGGGTTTTTGTCATGCAATCCATGAAAATGCAATAACTGAGAAAAGAAATTAAACAATAGAGAAACAGTAACCACCATAGGGTTATCTTTAGGGTTATCAGCAAAATAATTGATAATCTTAAATGCTTTTAAAGTATTTCGTTCACCTATCGCTTTTCGCAACTCAAAATTATTATAGTCTTTACTAATTCCAATATTTTCTTCAATATGCTCTGCGGAAATCTGAGTACCTTCAGGTAATACAATTTTTAATTTCTCAAGCTCATTATTGATCTTACTTAAATCGGTTCCTAGAAACTCAACAAGCATTTGCGACGCTTTTGGAGAAATAGTATACTTCTGTCCAGACAATACACGACGTATCCAATCGGCTACCTGATTTTCATAAAGCTTTTTGCTTTCAAAAACAACACCAGATTTCTTTAACGTTTTGTATAAAGCTTTACGTTTGTCAATTTTTTTGTACTTATAATTTACAACCAAAACCGTTGAAGGCTGTGGGCTTTCGGCATAGCTAGCTAGCTTTTCAATAGTACGTGATAAATCTTGAGCTTCTTTAACAATCACAACTTGACGCTCTGCCATCATAGGATAACGCTTGGCATTACTAGCAATATCATCTATAGACACATCACGACCATACAATACCATTTGATTAAAGCCTTTTTCCTCTTCAGCAAGCACATTTTTTTCAATATAGTTTGAAATCGCATCAATATAATACGGCTCCTCTCCCATTAAAAAATAAATGGGCTTGATATTTCCTTTTTTTATATCAGCAACTATTTGCTTTACGTCATCCAAACTGTGAAAATTCTATATCTATATTACAAAACCCAAAAAAACAGATGGCGTTTTTGGATTTCAGTTTTAGTAGAGTAACTTTGAGGAAAATCTCAATTCGCTTTGATGCAAGAACTCAATTTCCCAAAGTTTTCATTCCGTTTCAAAAGTAACGAAAATAAAGTTTCTATTTTCGATGAGATTCGTAAAAAATTCATTGTTTTACAACCTGAAGAATGGGTACGTCAACACTGCGTTCAGTATTTAATTCAACATAAAAATTACCCCAAATCATTAATCAATGTAGAAAAAGAACTCAAAGTGAATGGCTTAACTAAGCGCTATGATATTGTCGTTTTTAATCCTGACGGAAGCATCTATCTTATTGTAGAATGCAAATCACATAAAATAAAAATAGACCAATCTACATTTGATCAAATTGCACGTTATAATTTAGCCTTAAATGCGAGCTATTTGATGGTGACTAACGGAATTAATCATTATTATTGTGTAATGGATTTTGAGAATGAACGTTATAATTTCTTAAAAGATATTCCTGATTATAAATGAAAATAGCTGTCGTCATATTAAACTGGAATGGACAACAATTGCTCGAGCAATTTATGCCTTCAGTGCTTGAATATTCAAAAGATGCAGCTATTTACATCGCAGACAATGCGTCTACTGATGATTCAATAACCTTTTTAAAACAGACTTTTCCGCAGGTAAACATTATCCAAAACACCACAAATGGAGGTTATGCTAAAGGATATAATGATGCGCTTAAATCGGTCGAAGCTGATGTCTTTTGTCTATTAAATAGTGATGTTGAAGTCACACCAAATTGGCTTTCTCCAATTATTTCAGAGTTTGAGGCACATGCAAATACAGCAATCATTCAACCAAAAATTTTAGATTATAAAAACAAATCCCATTTTGAATATGCTGGTGCTGCAGGTGGTTTTATTGACAAGTATGGATATGCGTATTGTCGTGGTCGAATTTTTGATACCATAGAAAAAGATGATGGTCAATACAATGATATATTATCAATATTTTGGGCTTCGGGCGCTTGCTTTTTTATTCGGAAATTGGCATTTGAGACACTAGATGGGTTTGATGAAACTTATTTTGCTCACTTTGAAGAAATTGACTTATGTTGGAGAGCATATAATAATGGATTTGAAGCCAAATATATTGGAGCTTCAACCGTATACCATGTTGGAGGAGCTACACTCAATGCACAAAATCCGCAAAAAACGTATCTCAATTTCAGAAATAGCCTTTTTACGATAACTAAAAATGCTAATGGTTTTCTCTTCGGAATTATATTCACTAGACTTGTTTTAGATGGTATTGCAGGTCTAAAATTTTTATTCAGTTTTAAATGGGCACATGTCGCTGCAATATTGAAAGCACATTTTAGCTTTTATGCACATCTTCCTAAATATTTAAAAAAGCGAAAGCAACTTCCGAGGAAAAAAAACTACTATAAAACAAGGTCTATTGTGTGGTCTTACTTCATAAGAAAACGATATCGTTACTAATTGTTCATAAAAGTGTTAAAAATTTAGTTAAAGACTATCATACCGATTGTTCTTTTGTATAATTTTGATATGTTGAATAACAACTAATTATTAAACTTTATTATGAAAAAATTAATGCTTTTAAGTGTTGCTGGGATGTTGGTTATAACATCATGTGTGTCTAAGAAAGATTATATGGCACTTGAAGAACAACAAAAAGAAACTCAGGACTTATTGAATTCTGCCACTGTAAAATTAAACAGTTGTTTGTCAGATAAAGCGGCTTCTATGGCTCGTGTCGAAGCGATGAAAGAGCAACTTGAAGATTTACGTAAATCAAACCAAGACCTAATCGATACCAAAGGAAACTTAACAACCTTAACTCAAAAAGGTGCAGAAAACCTTGAAAAATCATTAGAAAGCCTCAAAGAAAAAGATCTAAAAATCTCACGTCTACAAGACGCATTAACTAAAAAGGATAGTGTCACCTTAGCAATTGTAACAAGTTTAAAGAAAGCTGTTGGTATTGATGATCCAGACATTGAAGTAAATGTTGAAAAAGGGGTTGTGTTTATTTCTATCGCTGATAAATTACTATTTAAAAGCGGAAGTTATAACGTAACAAGCAAAGCAAAAGATGTATTAGCAAAAGTGGCTAAGGTTATTCAAAGCAAACCTGATTTTGAAGCCATGATTGAAGGGCATACAGATAGTCAAACTTACAGTAAAGGTGTCCTTATTGATAACTGGGATTTAAGTGTGAAGCGTTCAACATCTATCATTCGCGTATTACAAGAACTAGGTGTTAACCCTGGTCAGTTAATTGCTGCTGGGCGTAGTAGCTATGTGCCTTTAGCAGATAATGATACTGCTGAAAACAGAGCGACAAATAGACGTACTCGTGTTGTAGTATTACCTAAAATTGATCAATTCTATGAAATGATTGAACAAGAAATGAAAAACTTATCTGCTGAAAACTAGTAGATATCAAAATAGCTCAAAAAAAAGCTCAACTGAAAGGTTGGGCTTTTTTATTCTAATAAATGGCTATATACATTATATAAAAACATCGAAGAAAAAACAGTAGTAATAAATAAGGGGACTTCGTAAAAATATTTAGAACTTTTAGACTCATTTATGAAGTCTGGTCTCTTCTTGAAAATAGAAATATATAGCATGGATAATAGTTTCTGAAAAATTAAAAACAAAAAGGAACAGCTCAACACTGTAAAAAACGTAAAGGAGTCAGAAACCAAATTTTCTTTTACAGCAAAATAACCAAATACTAAAAGTAAAATAGAGAACACTAAAAACTTGATATAATGACGGGTTGTAAATAAGTAATCATGCTCAAAATATAGCCATACAAATGGCATCATAATAACAAATACTAGATAATTATCATATGTAGTAGAAGATAATACATGCGCAGATGTATATAGTAAAAGCAATAACAATGGTGCTAAAATATAAAAACGTTTTTCAAATGATTTGTGGTTTACAAATGGATTATAATCATCTGGCAAAGGTTCAGGAATAGCTACAGCTTGTGTATGAGTCACCTGGTCCATATTGAAAACAGGTTCTGAAAAGAATTTTATTCTTTTGAGTTTAGTACGTTTAGGTTTAAAATCAATTTTATATAAATCGGCTGCGGTTGTAACAACATGAACACAATCAAAATCTTTATCGCCCTCTGGCATCAAAACCATAATGCGATTTCCCAATTCGTCTTCAGAAAAAAGAGTGACGTCCTTAACATTTGTGTACCCTTTGATATCTGGGGCATATTCAATATACTGAGGAAACTTTAAATAGTTAACGAGAAAAAAGAATTGAAGATTAGTAAGCCTATTATCAACTTCTAATACATGCTTTCCTCTCCCATTCTTATGGAGTAAAAACGTATAATCCATGTCTAGATCCTTACGATATAAGCCCAACCATTGTTTTAAAGCTTTCTTTAAATCAACATAACTACAATGTTCAATATAAATTATAGAGTTCTCGATACTTAAAAAATTTCTGTATTCCCTTTACCCTCTCTCAAAATTAAAGGTTCATCTCCAGATAAATCAATTACTGTAGATGCTTCGTTTCCGCCATAACCAGCATCAATAACCAAATCGACAAGGTTGTCCCATTTTTCAAGAATAAGCTCTGGATCAGTAGTATATTCAACCACATAATCTTCATCACGAATAGACGTAGAAATAATTGGGTTTCCTAATTGCCTAACAATTTCAAGTGCAATTGCATTATCAGGCACACGAATACCAACCGTTTTTTTCTTTTTAAAAGGATGTGGCAAACTCTTAGAGCCTGGGAGAATAAATGTATAAGGTCCTGGCAGTGCGCGTTTTAATATTTTAAATGTTGTTGTATCTATCTGTTTCACATAATCACTAAGGTTACTTAAATCTTCGCATATAAATGAGAAATTTGACTTTTCGAGTTTAACTCCTTTAATCCTAGCAATCTTTTCTAGTGCTTTCATATTTGTAATATCACAACCTAACCCATACACAGTGTCGGTAGGATAGATAACTAAACCGCCACGTTTCAATACATCTATGACCTTTTTAACTTCCTTAGGATTAGGGTTCTCTTCATATATTTTTATCAATTCTGCCATAATATTGTATCTTACAAATGCGTTTACAAAGTAATAATTATTTTATTATGAAAATTATTAAATACACTTTACTCATACTTTTTATTTCATTTGGAATTTACTCTTGTTCAGATGATAATTCTAATGGGAATGAATCACAAGATGGAATGCCTTTAGAATTTCGTCAAGAGCTCAATGTTTCCTACGGAAATGATCCTGATCAAGTCTTCGACATCTACTTACCTGCAAATAGAACCCTTGCAACTAAAGTCATGATTTTAGTTCATGGTGGTGGATGGACATCTGGAGATAAAGCAGATATGGATCCATTTAAAGATATAATACTTCAAGATTTACCAAATATCGCTGTTGTAAATATTAATTATAGACTAGCTGATGAAAACAATCAACCATACCCTATGCAAATTGACGATATTACAACGATTGTCAACCTGCTTAAAACGAATCAAGATGACTATGTCATTTCTAATGATATCGCATTTGTAGGCACAAGTGCAGGTGGGCATTTGTCAATGCTTTGGAGCTATGCTTTCGATACAGAAAATGATGTGAAAATGGTGGCAAGCATTGTTGGGCCTACAAATTTAACAGATCCAGCTTACCTCAACAATCAAGACCCCATTTTGCAAGAAGTTCTCGATTTATTTGGTATTGATACGTCCATAGAATATCTTGAAGAAGTAAGTCCGTATCATCAAGTCACAGCATCTGCACCTCCAACCATTTTATTTTATGGTGGGCAAGACCCTCTTATTCCTACAAGTCAAGGTGTAGATATGGAAGCCAGATTGGCGAGTTTAGGTGTAACACATCAGTTTACTTTATATCCAAATGCAGGCCATGGTTGGATTGGTATAGAATTACTCGATACGTGGACAAAATTAAAAGCATTTACTGAAACACATTTAGAAGATTAGTGTAACATGTCGCCAAATTTCTCGTCTATATAATATGCGGAACCTCTACCTCAACATATTAATTTTCATACTATCTTTTTCCTCATTTGCCTTTGAGAAATTGGAAACTAATATATCCTTTCCAAAAGCTGAAATTTTAAATGATTATACTACGAGAATTCCATTTAAACTCATAGACAACCTCATAGTAATTGAAGCCGAACTTTTAGATAAAAAAGGAAATTTTATAGTTGATACAGGGTCAGAAACATTAATTCTAAATAAAGTACATTTTAAAACTAGAACACCACATAACGTCAATTCGAGAAAAACTACAGGTGTTATTGATGTTATTGACAACCCCATAGAAAAGAGGCTAAAGCAGTTTACCATTAAGGGTTTAGTGCTTGAAAACAAGAACTCTGACATCATCAATTTATCTCATATTGAAACCAGCAAAAAAATTCATTTACTAGGCATCATTGGTTATAATATTTTGAAAGACTATGAAGTATTCATTGACATGTACTTAAATCAAATCACCTTGTCTAAAGTAAATTCCGAAGGTATAAAACTAGACAAACGCAATTATCTAGAAACCATTATCGATACCGTCGATTTCAAATTAAGAAAGCATACTATTGTATTAGAAGCAAATGTAAATGACCATAAACTCAAATTTGCATTAGACACTGGTGCCGAGTACAATCAACTTAATAAAAGAACAAGTAAGAAAATCTTAAAATACTTCTATCCTTCTAAACGCTTAATGCTAGTTGGAGCAAGTGGCAAAAAAATTGAAGTTTTGGCAGGAAAATTGTATCGTGTTAAACTAACAGATAAAATTTATTTTGCACCTATGGAAACCATACTCACCAATCTCAATCAAATGAATGAAGCCTTTGGGACTTCAGTTGATGGTGTATTGGGTTATGAATTTTTCAGGCAGCAACGTACAATAATCAATTATAAAAAAGAAAAGCTTTACTTTGTAGAGTACCCTTTAAATAAACAGTGAGAACCATTTTTCAACATATCACCATCTTCTTACTCGTTCTATCGACTGGATTGAGTTTTGCTCAAAATGGAGATAAAGGCTATCGTTTTGAAGGCAATGATGTCGTATTTACATTTAACAAAGACGATTACGAAAAGTTTACCGATAACACTTCTGAGGAGAAAATTAAATTTGAAAATTTAACGATTGACAATGTTGTGGTTTCTGGTGAATTTAATAATTGGTCGCTCTACGATTGGAAAATGGCCAAGGTTAATGAAACGACTTATGAGCTTAGAAAAAACATAAATGATTTTAAAGACGAATACACATGGGAATTCAAATTTATAGTTAATAACCAATATTGGGCCGAGCCCTCAGTGTATGATCCCAATATTAAGTTAGCCGTAAAAAAAGGCACTCACCTTAATGTTTATAATCTAAGAATGGATACAAAAGCTGCCATTCGTGATAACAAAGGAAATGTTCGTTTTAGACTTAGAGGTTATGATGATGCGAAACATATCATAGTCGCGGGTTCTTTCAATAGATGGAATGAAGAGGATTTTGAAATGTATAAAATTGAAAATGGCTGGGAACTTAAACTTAATATTAAACCTGGAGAGTACGAATATCGTTTTATTGTAGATGGTCATTGGATGGAAGACCCATCAAATCCATCAAAAGTTATAAATGAATTTGGTGAATACAACTCTTACATTAATGTTGGTAAATATGTAACCTTTATACTCAAAGGTCATAGTAATGCGAAACGTGTTGTTTTAGCTGGTTCTTTTAATGATTGGAATGAAGAGGATATCAAAATGGAAAAAGGCGACGACAATTATTGGAGATATCGCATGCCATTATCTTCAGGAAAGCACTACTATAAATTTATTATCGACGGAAAATGGATTTTAGATCCTGAAAACCCTATAAAAGAATACGATGGTAAAGGGAATATCAACTCAGTGTTTATGGTAAAATAGACTAGTCATCATCCAATTCTGTACGACTAAATTTTATTGGTTTTATAACTTCATTTAAAGAATTTACGACACCATACTTCCCTTTTTTACTGACAATAAAATGATCTAGTTTTTCGAATGTTTCATCAAACTCAATAGTATCATATTCTATTGGCAACAAGAGTTCTCCCGTAATATTTACAACACCTTGCTTACGCTCTTTGAAAACAACAAACTTATCTGGATAAGTTGCGTTTTGTAAGTAAGGCTTGCAGTAAATAATTTTATCATAAACATGAGGGACTAAAATTTCCTCTTTATAGTTCATAATACCAACTTTTCCATTTATAGTAGTTCCAAAATAATCTTTTTCATAGTCTAACTTTATAATTGCAACATAGTCGTAACCTCTAAATTCAAAAGCACCAATATCATCATACTTTGGTTCTATAGTCCCTTTGTTTGTATGCATTCCTACCTTATTATTGTTATAAAGTAAATAAGACAATGTATCTTTATTAGATTCGGAAAGCGCATCAAACATTTCAAGAACATAGTCATAACGCAAAGGCACAATGGTTTCGAAGTTACAGTTCTTAATTCCTCGCTTTCCATTATAAATCACATCAAACCTCAAATAGTCTTTTCCTTTATAGATGTCATTCATACTATTTGAAAGTGCCAAACCACTATAAGGGTTTGCTTTTTTCATTTTATACTTTTTTGTGAACGTATAACTCTCCCATGTACCGCTTCGTTTTATAGAGTAACTCTTTATGTTTGGTGCATTGTATTGAACTAAAACCGAATCAATTTCATAAGGAATTATCAATTTATTTTTATTTGCATTCTTTAATCCCCATTTTCCCTCTTTATTAATAAAATGAAAACCTTCATCTTTAAACCCCCAGACCTCACTACTATAAACTGGGATTTTTAGTGAATCACCGAAAATAAGACTTTCTTTCATTCGGGCTTCAAGTGATTCTTTTGTAAACTGCTGTGCGTAAACAAAACTAGTGTTCAATAATAGCAAAAGAAGTAATCCTTTAATTTTCATAGGTATTATCAGTTTATCCAAGTACATCCAATTTCGCAAAACGAAGTAATAATTTTTTCACACCGCCTACTTCAAAGTTTATTTCGGCTTTAACATCGGGTCCTTTACCTTCAATCTTAACAACCTCGCCTTTACCAAAACGAGTATGCTCAACAATATTACCAACGGTTAGCTTTCCATCAAATAGATTGGTATTATCAGAAGGTGAGCTTTTAGAAACGCGTTTTAAGTTTTTAGGTGCGACAAATTTTGGTGGTGATTTAGTCTCAGATTTACGTTTTATAGGCTTCTTAAAACGAATGCGGCTAGGTTCAACATCTCCAAAAATATCTGCGTTTAACATTGGGTTTTGTCTTATATCATTAAGAGGTGTTATAATATCAAGATATTGATCATCAATCTCCTCTATAAATCGGCTTGGCTCAGCATCAATCAATTTCCCCCAACGGTAGCGTGATAAGGTGTAAGTCAAATAGGCTTGCTTTTCGGCTCTGGTTAACGCCACATAAAACAAACGTCGCTCTTCTTCAAGTTCACTACGTGTATTCATGCTCATCGCACTTGGAAACAAATCTTCCTCCATACCTACGACAAATACATGCGAAAATTCTAAGCCTTTTGCCAAATGAATGGTCATCAAAGCCACATGGTCTGGATTACCTTTATCAGCATCCAAATCGGTAGCTAAAGCAATATCCTCTAAAAATTCTGCTAAAGTATCACCTGCATCAGCCAATTCCATTTGTCCTTCAACAAAATCTTTTATACCGTTTAAAAGCTCTTCAACATTTTCTAAACGCACTTGCCCCTCAGGAGTACCATCTTTATTAACTTCTCTAATTAATCCACTAGATTTCGTAACATGTTCGGTTAATTCAAAAGCATTTGCTGTTTGATTCATGACTTGATAACTCTCAATAAGAGTCACAAAATCTTTGAGTTTGTTTTTTGTTCCTTTATTAATATTGATCTCAATCTTATCAATGTTTTGCATGACTTCAAAAATGGTTTTTTGAAAACCATTAGCAGCAACAATTAACCGGTCTATAGTTGTTTGTCCAATACCACGTGCAGGGTAATTAATCACACGCTTTAGCGCTTCTTCATCTGCCGGATTCAACACTAAACGCAAATATGCTGTGACATCTTTAATCTCTTTACGCTGGTAAAATGATAATCCGCCATAAATACGATACGGAATATCACGTTTGCGTAACGCATCTTCAATAGCTCTAGATTGTGCATTAGTACGATACAATACTGCAAAATCACTATTAGGTAAATGTTTATTTATTTTAGCTTCCCAAATCGTACTTGCAACATATCTCCCTTCATCTCCATCGGTTAAAGAACGATGCACTTTCACTTTTTCACCTTCAACATTAGCGGTCCAAACAACTTTATCTAATTTCGTTTTATTATGTTCTATAACTGAGTTTGCAGCTCCTACAATATTTTTTGTAGAGCGATAGTTTTGTTCTAAACGATAGACATTAACATCATCATAGTCTTTCTGAAAATTTAAAATATTATTGATGTTTGCACCACGAAAGGCATAAATACTCTGTGCATCATCACCAACTACACAAATATTTTGAAAACGATCTGATAAGGCTCTAACAATTAAATACTGTGAATGATTGGTATCTTGATACTCATCTACCAATATGTACCTAAACTTATTTTGATATTGAGCCAGTACATTAGGAAAACGTGTTAGTAATTCATTTGTACGCAATAACAAATCGTCAAAATCCATCGCACCTGCTTTAAAACAACGATCTACATAATTCTTATAGATTTCCCCCATTCGAGGTCGTCTTGCAGCAGTATCAGCTTCTATTAATTCTGGGTTTCGGAAATAAGCTTTAACTGTAATCAAGCTATTTTTATATGATGAAATTCTACTGTAGACTTGCTTGGTTTTATAAATATCCTTGTCCAAGCCCATTTCCTTTATTATAGAACCAAGTAATTTTTGAGAATCTTGTGTATCGTAAATGGTGAAATTACTCGGAAATCCTAAGTGATGCCCTTCAAAACGCAAAATCTTTGCAAAGACTGAATGAAAGGTTCCCATCCATAAGTTTTTAGCTTCACCATCACCTACAATATCGGCAATCCTGCCTTTCATTTCTTTGGCAGCTTTGTTGGTAAAAGTCAATGCCAAAATATTAAACGAATCTACACCTTGACTCATTAAATATGCAATACGATAAGTCAATACACGTGTTTTACCAGAACCTGCTCCAGCAATAACAATCATTGGGCCATCCTTTTGCAATGTAGGCGCTAATTGCGCGTCGTTTAACTGACTTAAATACTTTTCCAATTCTAAAAACTTTTAAACCGTGAAATTAACCAAACCGCATGTTTTTAGTAAACGTTTTTGTAAATAATTATAAACAATTTTCCTTGGCGATTTACTTAAGTATTTTTTGAATATCTTTAAGCTCAAAACTTTAATTTTTAATCTAATGCGCTACTTGTTTTTATTGTGTTTTTTCTTCGGAAGTTTAACTGCGTTCTCGCAAAATGGTCTTGAAAAAGATTTTATAGATATCGAATCTAAAGTCATCGAATGGCGCCATCATTTTCATCAAAATCCTGAACTCTCCAATAGAGAATTTAAAACAGCCGAAAAAATTGCAGCACATCTTAAATCTTTAGGATTAGAAGTGAAAACTGGTGTTGGCAAAACTGGTGTTGTTGGTATTCTGAAAGGTGACCAATCTGGAAAAGTAGTCGCCTTAAGAGCAGATATCGATGCGCTTCCTGTAACAGAACGTAACGATTTACCTTTTAAAAGTGAAGTACAAACTGAATTCTTAGGAACTAAAACTGGCGTGATGCACGCTTGCGGTCATGATACACACACAGCCATTTTGATGGGAACTGCCGAAATATTATCAAAACATAAAGATAAAATTAAAGGCACCATAAAATTTATATTTCAACCTGCCGAAGAAGGTCCGCCTCCTGGTGAAGAAGGTGGTGCAAAACTCATGATAAAAGAAGGCGTTTTAGAAAACCCTAAGGTAGATGTGATTTTCGGATTACACATTCGCTCTAACTATGAGGTTGGTACTATTCATTACAAAAAAGGAGGCATAATGGCTTCTGTTGAGCGTTTTGTTATTAATGTCAAAGGAAAACAAACCCATGGTGGACGACCATGGCAAGGTGTGGATCCTATATTGATTTCAGCAAAAATTATCGATGGATTACAAACCATTATAAGCCGAGAATCAAAATTGGTAGATGAAGCTGCAGTCATAACTGTTGGTAAAATAACAGCAGGAACGCGTTTTAATATCATTCCAGAAAGTGCTGAATTAATAGGGACTGTTAGAACCTTAGATCCAGATATGAAAGCACTTATTGAAAAACGAATGACCGAAATGTCGCGAGATATTGCCAAAGCTTATGGCGGAGAAGCGACAATTACATTTCAAAATAACACAACAATCACTTACAATGATTTTGACTTAGTAGATCAAATGCTTCCAACAATGAAACGTGTTGCTGGTGAAAAAAATGTACGTTTGCGCAAAGCAACTACTGGTGGTGAAGATTTCTCTTATTTCCAAGAAATTATACCTGGTTTTTATTTCTTCTTAGGTGGTATGACACCTGGAAATACAGAAGCTTTTCCACATCATACGCCAGATTTTAAAATTGATGATAACGGATTATTATTAGGCGTAAAAACGATGACGCATTTGGCTTTAGATTATTTGAACCAGTAAGTAACAGAATTTCTATTTTTCAATATCTTTGCCATTCAATTGAATTCTATGGATACCCTTTTAAACTTCATCTCGAACATCTCATGGTGGATGTGGATCATTATTGTACTTGTTATTGTTGCGATTCGCGATATATTTTTCCAGAGTAAACATACAATAAGTCATAACTTTCCTATAGTTGGGCATTTGCGTTACTGGTTAGAGAGTATCGGACCAGAAATGCGCCAATACTTTGTATCAAATAACCGTGAAGAATTACCGTTTAATCGTATTGAGCGTGGCTGGATATATGCGTCTGCAAAAAATGAAAACAATTACGAAGGTTTTGGAACCGATAGAGATATTTATGCGCATCAACATATTTTCATCAATAATGCGATGTTTCCTTATAAAATAAATGAAGGTCACCCAAATAAAATCGACAAATCGTTTTTACCATGTGCAAAAGTGATGGGAGAATTCAACAAGCGCAAAAAGCCATATCGCCCAGCATCTATAATTAATGTCTCTGCGATGAGTTTTGGTTCTTTATCAGCAAAAGCTATAGAATCTTTAAATAAAGGCGTTAAAATCGCTGGTGCTTATCACAATACAGGCGAAGGTGGACTTTCACCTTACCATAGTAATGGTGGTGATGTCGTATTTCACTTCGGAACGGGATATTTTGGAGTACGTGCTGAAGATGGTGGTTTTTCTATGGATAAAATGAAAAAGTTGGTTGAAGACAATCCATTTGTTCGTGCTATTGAAGTTAAATTATCGCAAGGTGCTAAACCTGGTAAAGGTGGTGTACTTCCAGGTTCTAAAATTTCAAAAGAAATTGCCGAAATTAGAGGCGTTGAAGTTGGTAAAACGGTGCTCTCCCCTCCTAATCATAAAGCGTTTTCTACAATTCCTGAAATGGTAGATTTTATTGAAGCCATAGCAGAAGAAACAGGTTTACCTGTAGGTATTAAAGCTGCCATAGGAAAACTAGATCAATGGAAAGAACTTGCTGATGTAATGCTTAAAACTGGAAAAGGCCCA
The DNA here is from genome assembly GCA_947489585.1 of uncultured Psychroserpens sp. GTDB lineage: Bacteria > Bacteroidota > Bacteroidia > Flavobacteriales > Flavobacteriaceae > Psychroserpens. The sequence continues at coordinate 53,169 of CANLEE010000004.1, read as the reverse complement.
GATTTTATTACTGTAGATGGTGGCGAAGGTGGAACAGGTGCTGCACCTCCTAGTTTCGCTGATCATGTCTCTTTACCATGGGTGTATGGATTTGGTGATTTATATAGGTTATTTCAAAAGAAAGGGCTTTCTGAACGTATCGTTTTTATTGGTAGTGGAAAATTAGGGTTTCCTGCTAAAGGCGCTATGGCATTTGCCATGGGCGCAGATTGTATAAATGTTGCACGTGAAGCTATGATGAGTATTGGTTGTATACAAGCTCAAATTTGTCATACAAACCGTTGTCCTGCTGGTATCGCAACTCAAAACAAATGGTTGCAAAATGGAATTAACGTGCCTTTAAAATCTGAACGACTTGCGCAATATTTTAAAACCTTCAGAAAAGAACTAATAGAGATTACACATGCTGCAGGTTATGAACATCCTTGTCAATTCAACATGGATGACATAGAAGTTAATGTTGACGACCATAATCTTTCAAAAGAATTATCAAGTACATATATGTATCATAAAACAAAAGTACCTTATACTTCAATGCAAGATTTAAAAGATTGCATGTATTTAGGTGGAAAATGTTAAAACCTAATAACAATAATTTAAAAACTATTAAGTTTACAATTCAAACAAAAACCAACTATGGAACAGCAATTATTAAATCTTTTAATGTTTATAATTCCAGCTTTAATTACTGGAGCAATTGCCTTTTTATTTTTTAGAGAACATGTAGAAAACGAAAATAAACGTCGTAGCTTTTTAATCCAAAAAGATCTTCAAAAAGACAGCTTGCCAATACGCCTCCAAGCCTATGAACGTTTATCGCTTTTTTTGGAAAGAATTAAACTTACCAAAATACTAACAAGAATAAATCCAATATCCTCAAATAAAGAAGATTATGAGTCTTTACTTATAGCTAACATTGAACAAGAATATGATCACAATTTAGCGCAACAAATCTATGTCACAGATCAATGCTGGAGCATCGTTTCAACTGCAAAAAATGCAACCATTCAAACGATTAGAAAAGCAACACTTTCAGACAAAGTAAATTCTGCAGAAAAGCTTCGTGAAGTATTGCTAACCGAAATGATAGACAAAAGATCTCCAAGCGATGCAGCCTTATCATTTATTAAAGAGGAAGTGTCAAATATTTGGTAAGTTATTCAGAGACTGTTTCACCTTCATACTTCTTTTTAGCATATTCATAGCCCTGAGCCCACCATTTCGTCATAAGACGTTTGCTGAAAATTAAAGAATTCTCAGTAAGACTTGTTGGCGTATAATACAAGTTAAGCTTCACGCCTTTATTTTTTGCTGCCAGCTTACCAATAACAATGTCATTTTTCTCAACCTGATCTAAGAGATGTCCGAATAAATTTAGCATCAAAGAAAATGGATTTTTACCCAATACCTTTGTGCGCTCCATCTGCTCTGCTTCCAAAACTACAGCATCAATCTCTGTAGCACCTCTTAATATTGCTTCTCTTATCGGAATCACACATCCTAATCCGCCATCTGCATATTCATAACCATTAACCGTAGCTAAAGACATAAATGGTATATAATTACAAGAAATCCAAATCCAATTGCAAAACTCTTCATAACTATAATCTTTAATCGACTTATATTCCACTCGATTCATAGACAAGTTTGAAACCGTTACTACAACATCTTCTTTTGACGCTATAATTTTATTGTATTCTTCTTTAGTAAAGTTCTTTTTTATATGACGCCTCAACGCCTTACTCTCACCAAATGTGCGTTTCATTCTAATAAATTGCCATAACGAATTCACAAAATCTATAGACACAAATTCACGGTCGCCTTTTTTACGCTGCACAAAAGGACTGATACTAAAAATGTCATGCTGCTGAACATTAGTAAAGATATCGTAGAGTTTCCCGATATCATTCACTGCTAAATGAGGTACGAGTAAACTTCCCGTTGATGTCCCCAAAAACATATCGTAATCACGTCCTTGACCTTCCATCAAGTACTGCGCTACACCTCCTGCAAAGGCCCCTTTGCTTCCACCACCAGATATGACTAATGCTCTCACGTTTACTTTTTTCTTAGTGTATTAATTATTACTTTATATGAATCATTCTGCTCTAACTCTAACAGTAAATCTTTCGCAAACTTTGAAAATCGCCAATTAGGATGCGTTGTAGCATCTAAAAGACTTTTAATAGACTGTATTTCAAACGCATCAAGCAACTTTAAATAATTAAACGCATTTATACGTAATTCAAAATGCTGTTCAGGCAAACTATAACCAATCAATTCACTCAAAACCGCTTGCTTCTTTTCAGGCTGATATGCAATCGTATTTAAATGTAAGGCCAACCAGAGCAATCTAACATTATAATCGTTGAAACCAATAATATCTTTGGTTTTCTGCAAGTATTTGATACGATCTTGCGGGAAATTAGCCCATAAATGATATAAAGTGTTCTCGATTGTTAAATACGATTCATCATCTAAAAGTGATTCATACTGTGGTTTTAATTCAACAGGAATTTTATCGACATATCTAGCTAGAGCTTGTCGCACTTCTAAGCTATTCTGAAATGCGCTAGCTTCAATTTTGTCTGGAATCTGACGAATCACTTTTACTTTTGCTTTATCGGAAATATAAGACGACAGATAATCCTTACATTTTGATGTATACGTTTCACAATCTACCATAAAGTATTCTTGCAAGAATGCAGATTGCTTTAAGCTCGTAACCATAATGTCCTCAGGAAGTGTTTCCCCAACAAGCCATTCACTTACAAAAGCTGACAAATCCTGACCACTAGTGTTTTCAACTTCAGAAATAAAATCAGAAGTCTCCACATTAGCAAACTGATGTTTTTCCAAATACGCTTTAACTGCCAACTTAAATGCGCTATCACCAACTCGCTCTCGAAGCACATGCAAAGCCCAAGCTCCTTTTTTATAAAAGGTTGTACTGCTTGATTTTGGATTCAACAAGGATGTGCTTTTTCCCGATCGTTCTTGATCAATCAATTCTTGAGCATTTTCAAACAATTGCCAATAATAGTGGTCGTCACCAAAAATAGCACGTTCAGCCAACAAAGCATAATAGGTTGCAAACCCCTCCTGAAGCCAATGATGCGTTCCTGAGGTTGCCGTAACCAAATTACCAAACCATTGGTGCGCTAACTCATGCGCATTAACAGTAACATAGTTTTTATCCTGAAACGCTATTGAATCTACTACAAAACTATCTGAGAAGATCGTTAAACTCGTATTTTCCATACCAGAATACAGAAAATCTTTAACAGGTACTTGCTTATAATTTTGCCAAGGATATGGAACCCCTATTTCATCTTCCAAAAAATCAAACATTTGTTTTGTATACCTATAGGTTGGCTCAACTTTCAAGGAATCTTTAGGATAATAGTAATATTCTAAAGGAATGCCACTTCTAGAGACTTCTGATTTTTTTTCATAACTACCAACAGCCAAAGCAACCAAATAACTAGACATAGGCTTTTGCATACCAAAAAACCAATTGCCAAATAAGCCGACAATGCTATCTCTTAATTTCCCATTACTTAAAACTTTAAAGTTTTTAGGCGTATTAAAAGTTAAATTAAATTCAATTTTATCATTAACATCATCTATACTAGGCAACCAATGGCTCGTATATTTACCTTGGCCTTGAGTCCATAATTGGTCAAGACTTCCATCCTCTTTTTTAAAAAAATACATGGCTTTTTTGGGCTTAGCATAAAAATTAAAATGCAAATTATAGTTATTGCCTTTCTTAAACCTCTTAAAAATCACAATTTCCCTACCAGTATTAGTGAAATCGACTTTTTCATTATTAAGATATACAGTATCAAATTTCATATCAACAGCATTAATATAAATTGAATCTGTAGATTTGACAATATAAAATTCAATTTTATAAGGTGTTCCAAAAATCTCACCAACCTCAAATTGGTCTACAAAAACAGAAGCTTCTACCCTTTTAAAATCAACATATTCCGTCTGCTGGGCAACGGCATTTCCGAAGACAAACAAAAATACAGTGAATTGAAAAAATCGTTTCATGTGTAGGTTTAAACAAAGATGAGACCAAAATACAATAATTAAAAAATAAATTAAGCAGCAAATTCTGTAAATTCGCTTCATGAGTGTTAATCTTCAAACTCCTATTGATTACCTTAAAGGTGTTGGCCCTAATCGCGCAGATTTACTGAGAAGCGAACTAGGCATACACACCTATCAGGATTTGATTAACCTATTCCCAAATCGGTATTTGGATCGTACCAAGTATTATAAAATTAGCGAATTGCAACGCAATAGTGCAGAGGTACAAATCGTTGGGAAAATCACAGGATTTAAAGAAGTAGCACAAAAACGAGGCAAACGCTTGGTTGGTAAATTTCAAGATGATACTGGAACAATGGAATTGGTTTGGTTTCGTGGACAGAAATGGATTCGTGACAGTATAAAACTCAATACGCCTTATGTAATCTTCGGAAAAATCAACTGGTATAATGGCGTTTTTAATATGCCACACCCAGAATTAGAACTTCTAAGCGAACATAAACAGAATTTACGTTCATCAATGCAAGCAGTTTATCCTTCAACCGAAAAATTAGCCAATAAAGGCATTACAAATCGCGTGATATCCAAAATCATGCAAAATCTCTTTTTAGAGACCAAAGGACGCTTTGTAGAAACACTCTCTGACAGCCTTATTTCCGAACTGAAATTATTACCAAAAAGTGACGCTCTTTTTAATGTCCATTTTCCAAAAAATCAAGAGCTATTATCACGTGCAGAATTTAGACTAAAATTTGAAGAATTATTCTACATTCAGTTGCAATTGATTTTAAAAAACCTCATCCATAAATCAAAAATAAAAGGATTTCCATTTGAATCGGTTGGAGATTATTTCAACACCTTTTACAAAGATCATTTACCATTCGATTTAACCAACGCTCAAAAACGTGTCATCAAAGAAATTAGACAAGATTTAGGGAGTAATGCACAAATGAATCGATTGCTTCAAGGTGATGTTGGATCTGGAAAGACCATAGTAGCATTCATGTCAATGTTAATGGCGCTTGACAACGGTTTTCAAGCATGCTTAATGGCGCCAACTGAAATTTTGTCAGTCCAACATTATCAAGGATTACAAGAACTATCTAATAATCTGAATATCAGTATAAAATTATTAACAGGCTCAAGTACTACTTTAAAAAGGCGAGAAATTCACGAATCTTTAGAAAATGGTGATTTAAACATCTTAATTGGGACTCACGCATTGCTTGAAGAAAAGGTGAAATTTAAAAATTTAGGACTTGCAATCATTGATGAACAACATCGTTTTGGAGTGGCACAACGTTCGAAATTATGGAAAAAAAACACCTCTCCTCCACACATTTTGGTGATGACAGCAACACCAATTCCAAGAACTTTAGCAATGTCTGTTTATGGTGATTTAGACATCTCAATTATTGATGAATTACCACCTGGAAGACAAGCCATAAAAACAGTACATAGATTCGATACAAATCGACTCAAAGTGATGCGATTTATGCGTGATGAAATTGAAAAAGGAAGACAGATTTATGTAGTGTATCCATTAATTCAAGAAAGTTCAGCTTTAGATTACAAAGACTTAATGGATGGCTATGAAAGCATCGTTAGAGAATTTCCGCTACCCAAATATCAAATTTCCATAGTACATGGCAAGATGAAACCTGCAGACAAAGAATACGAAATGCAACGCTTTGTCAAAGGAGAAACACAGATTATGGTTGCCACTACTGTGATTGAGGTTGGTGTTAATGTTCCTAATGCTTCAGTAATGATTATAGAAAGCGCCGAACGTTTTGGACTAGCACAACTACATCAACTAAGAGGTCGCGTTGGTCGAGGCGCAGAACAAAGCTACTGTATCTTAATGACGAGCTACAAACTAAGCCAAGATAGCAAAATACGTCTAGAAACCATGACAAGAACTAGCGATGGCTTTGAAATTGCAGAAGTCGACTTAAAACTTCGTGGACCTGGAGATATCATGGGAACACAACAAAGCGGCGTTTTAAATCTTAAAATTGCAGATGTTATAAAAGACAAAGACATCTTACAAGATGCTCGTTTTCATGCAAAACGCATATTAAGTAGTGATCCTTCTTTAGGGTTTCCTGAGCACAAAATCATACTGCAAACCTATCGTGCGCTAAGTAAATACAAGAATATCTGGAATTATATCTCATAATAATAACTATTCAAAAACAAAAAAGCTCAACTTTTTTGAAAAGTTGAGCTTAAAAAACTAGAGGTTTTTTGATTGATTGAATTTGATTGATGAATCTTTATAGTCTATCTAATTTATGTCTTCTCCTTTTTTAAGTTTATCAATATTAGCTTGAACTCTCCCTTTACTAGCCTCATTTGGAGCATTAACTAATGCTTTATCAAGGTGCTTGAGAGCTGCCTTAAAGTCTCCTTTTGCTGAATACGCTCTTGCCATACCATAATGCACTGGCCATTGATCCTTATTCTTTTCTGCATTCATTGAAAACACTTCAAATGCTTTATCTATTTTTCCATTAGTAATTAGAGTTCTACCATATTGATGCACTTGAAAAATAGTACCCATGGTCAAGGCTTCATCCATAATACCCAAGGCTTCATCTTCTTTCCCAAGTTTATTGAGAATCTGAGCTTTAATCTGCAAATTATTAAACGTTTTCTGGCTAAAAAACTGTCCAGCTATTGCACTATCTATCCAACCCATAGCTTCGTTTAAATCACCACCATTATTTAATGCAAAATTAGCCGCTTGCTCCCAATTTTGTCTTTGAAAACCAGCTTGTCCTTTTGATTTTTGCCTCCAGTCATCCAAAACAACATTAGTTACATCAAAAGATATCGCAAATGGAAATGCTTTTTTACCCCAAGCTAATGTTGCAGTTGCCGAATTTGCTTGTACGTCATTAAAGGCAAAAGTTAATAATTCATGATGTGGCACTGATGTTGTCGCAATATCTGCTCGCAATGCATCTTTACTTTGGTCATAAAAGAAGCTTCCCCATGCATCTGCGTCTTTAGATAAAATTAAAGTTGCTGTATTATCAGCCTTAACCTCAAAATGTAATCCGTATGTACCTGCGTTAATAGATTTTCCTTCGATTTTAGCATCGTGTGAGAGTGTGATAGTTGTATTTTCATTAGCTCCAGCTCTCCAAGGCGCAGCAGTTGAAGTTCCAAAACCTAAGTTGTTCATACCGTAAGGCACTAATTTCCCCCAAATTTCACGTTCATTTACACTTGGTCTTGAGTAAGTAATTGAAACATCTGAAACACCTACGCGCTGTGATATTGTGGCCTGTTGACTGCCTCGAGGTGCATTTAATTGTGCAAATGTGCCAAAGCTAACCGATAGCATTAAACACATAAACAGTGTAGTAATAGTCTTTTTTTTCATGATTTGATTGTATTAGTTAAAATTCGAATTTAAGGTAGAAACAAAACTTTAACAGCTATGTTACAGACTTGTTAAAGTCTAATATGCTAATGTTAATTAACATTGCTTTATGAAAATATAATATGGTTATATTTACAAAAATCTCAAATTATGAGCATGCTTCATCTTAAACTCGAAACCGACCCACGCTGGGCAAGCATTGCCGAAGATAACATCGAAGAGATCTTAACTGATCACGCTTGGTGTGAACAAAAAGCAGCAACTAATGCTATAACAATTATCACACATAACTCTCAGTATGAAGATCTCGTAACCGATTTATTGGAATTAGCAAAGGAAGAGCTTGAGCATTTTCAAATGGTGCACGAAATTATTAAAAAACGCGGTTACAAACTTGGGCGTGAGCGTAAGGACCATTATGTGAATCAGCTTTATAAGTTTATGAATACAGGCGGTAATCGTTTACAAAGTATGGTAGATCGATTGTTGTTTTCTGCAATGATTGAGGCTAGAAGCTGTGAACGATTTAAACTTCTATCTCAAAACTTTAAAGACAAAGAGCTTTCCAAATTTTATCATGATTTAATGGTAAGTGAAGCTGGGCACTATACTCTTTTTATTACCTATGCTAGAAAATATGGTAAAGATATCAATGTCGATAAGCGTTGGGCTGAACTCGTCGAGTTTGAAGGCGAGTTAATAAAAAGCTATGGAAAGTCAGAAACAATTCATGGTTAATCATCATTTTATTGATAAAAAAGCGAAGTCTTAACCCTCTAAAGCATTATTTATATTAGCATTTATTCTCAAGGCCTAACTCATGGTCATAGCAGATAAATACAGTCATCTTAATAAAATTCCATATATTTAGCTTATATCTTTTCTTTTTTCTCAACTAAGGGTGTTCATGAATAAATTAACAGACATAAAAAACCATATCGCTAATGGCAAAACTAAAAATGCTCTTGAGTCGTTAAAGCTATTGGTTGATGCAGAGTATTCAGAGTTAAATCCTGATGTTACTCTATTAATGTCTGATTTTAATAGATGGCAAAGGCAAAACAGAAGAGGATTAAATTCTGATGATACCAGTATTAGAAGAATAGACTTAGCCATTATAGAGATTTGTACAGAAATTGAGAATACCACTTTAGAAGTTCCAAAAAAATCATCAGCAGAAAAGCATAACGTGATGTCAAAACAAATAGGAATCATTATTGATGTTTATAAAAACGCAATAAAACGATCCACTATCTTAGGCATTGTACTTTTATTAGTTGGCTTAAGTTTATTGCTCACAACTCATTTTTCGGCGTTATTTGAAGGTGAATTAAATAAAACTATGATGTCAATTGCATCTGCTGTAATTGCTGGTATAAGTGGTTTTTCTTTCAAAAATATTAGCGACAAAAATGGTAGTATTAAAGTGTTTACACATTTTAAAAATTATATTGAATCTTTAATTAACCAAGAAGATGAAGATTACCTTCATAATACTGAAGAGATTACCAAAATAAAAAATCTTATTTGGGAAGTTACACGTAAAACTGTTTTAACAACGAAATAATGGAGAATAAAGAAAAAAAAGATGATTACTTCTACAAAGTTGTACAAGATGTTGAAGCTCAAGAGAAAAAATCTTTCAGGAGAAGTGTTTTAATTTCAACGCTCTTAGTTGCACTAACCCTAATTATAGTATTTCTTGCTTTTAAAAATTCTTTATCTAAACAAAATGAAATTGAAAAAAAATCTGATGCAATTATTGTTTTACAAAATGAGAATAAGAAGCAAAGTAATACAATAAGTGAAACTGTTGATGCTATTGAATATCTTAAAGAAGAAATTGACACTAACAGTATCTCTAATGAAGCTAAAGAGTTAATTAATAAAACACGTGATAATTTAATTCATACAAATGAAGCGTTATTTACAAAATACAACATCAATGACAATTTATATATATGGTCAAAAAAAGGATTAGTATTAAGGTCTAGACCTAATGGTGAACGCATTGGAAGTAGTGATTTTGCAGATTCGGTTAAAGTATTAAGTTTGGGTTCAGTAAAACACATTGACACCATAATTAGAAAAGACAAATACATCAAAAACTATTTTACTATCGAAGGAAAATGGATAAAAGTACAAACACAAAGCACTGGCTATATGTTTGATGGTTATTTGTCAAAACTTCCAACTTATCCAGACCAAAACTATACTTTAAATCAATATTATGAGTTCATAAAGACGAACCCAAACTTTGAAGTGAGTTATAAACGATTAAACCGCCAAAAAGAGATATTAAAAATATCAAATATTTCAATAGCAGAGGCTTGCTTGTTGTGTAATACTATTTACCCATTAGAAGACACCAAAAACAAAAAAATAAGATATAGTAAAGCTTTCAATAAATGGGAATTTATCCAACCCAATTTTGTTTTAATCATCCAGAAGCAAAAAGGTTTTGTAAATATTATTGTGAATTCTAATAGACTTAATAGATAGGTTTATTCGCACATGTTTAGATAATCCTACTCACCCAATAACTCTTCAATAAATCCAGTGAACTCTGTTTTAAACTCAATATACTTAGCTCCTGTTGCTGGACCATTAAATCCAGTGTGAATTTTACGCACCTTTCCTTTTTTATCAATAAAAATTGATGTTGGATACGATAAGACATGATTTAACATTGGCAATTTTTCTTGCGCCTTCGTTTTACTTGATGTTCCATATTGTGCCAATAAAATTGGATATGGAATACCGACATCATCCTTTAATCGTTTAATACTACTGAAAGCCTTTTCTTCTGATTTTGCATATTCAAATGCTAACGCAATAAACTCTATATCTTTTTCGGCATTGTTTTTATAAAACTCAGCATAGTATTTACTTTCATCTAGACAGTTTGGACACCATGTTCCCATAATTTGAACGACAACAACCTTATCTTTATAGCGCTCATCAGACAACGATATTTGCTTGCCGTCTGCATCAGGAAATGTAAACTCTAAAGCATCATAACCTTCATTTAAAAAGGTTAAATCATTAGCATTAGGTAATTCGTAACCGTCATTTTTCTTAGCTACAAATGGCTCTTTCCAATGATTGCCTGAATAGAAAGTCCCGTTCATTGTGCTATCATTTACTTCTGCAGTAAACAAAAATGCGTGTGCACCATCAAACGTAGATAGTTTCATCATATTACCATCCATAACGCCTTCTAAATACCTATAATCTCCTGTTGTTGTTCTAAATGTTCCTGTAACTTTAGTTCCGTCTTGTTTAAAAATCCCTTTAGCAATATAACTATCGGCTTCAGTGTTTGGGCTAAAAACAGTTTCCCAATGCCCAGTCACATTAGCTATAGGTGCATTATTTCCAATATCAAAGCGCGTTTTAGTACCAAACGTTGCTGTAAAAGGCACCACACGACCTAAACTCTCTTTTATATAACTGCCTTTCAACACGTCGTCTTTTGACACCGCTTCAATATAGCCTTCAAAAACAGGTGCTTTAAACACTACTGTGTCATTTGAATATGTGATATCAGTTACCATAATCACTTCTTCGGCATTAAAAATCTTAAAAGCATCTCGAGACGTCACTTCAAAATTAAAAGGCAATACTTCTGTTTCTGATACTTGTAATTCAGCTCTCCAAACACCTTCTTTCAAAGCTTCAGGACGATTAAGATTACAACTTAAAAACAATAATATGATTGGTAAAATGAGTAATTTTCGCATGATAAATTAGTTTAAATACTTGTAGTCTCAACAAAGATATAATTCTTACAAACACTACATAGCTAATGGTCTTAAATTGGTAAAGATTTGAAAAGATGTTACATTTCCGTAGAAAAATAAAAGAATCATTTAATTTTTATAGAAATCACGCCTTCAAATTATTAGGATTATTATCTTTGGCAATTGATAAAATAGGACAATGAAGATATCATACAACTGGTTAAAACAATTTTTAAAAACAGATTGGTCTGCGGAAGAAACAGGTGAATTGTTAACCGATTTAGGATTAGAAATTGAGGGCATAGAAACTTACCAATCTGTAAAAGGTGGTTTAAAAGGCATCGTTGTAGGCGAAGTATTGACTTGCGTGCAACACCCAAATGCAGATAGATTAAAAGTTACAACCGTAAATATTGGAGCAGACGAACCTTTACAAATCGTATGTGGTGCTCCAAATGTTGCTGTCGGTCAAAAAGTACCTGTTGCAACAATAGGAACAACATTATATACTGAAACTGGAGACGCTTGGAAAATCAAAAAAGGAAAAATTAGAGGCGAAGAAAGTCACGGAATGATTTGTGCTGAAGACGAATTAGGTCTTGGCAAATCTCACGACGGTATTATGGTTTTAGATAAAAGGCTAAATGTTGGAGCACTTGCTTCTGAACTTTTTGATATTGAAGATGATCACGTTTTTGAAATTGGTTTGACACCAAATAGAGCTGATGCGATGAGTCATTATGGAACAGCACGTGACCTAAAGGCTGGTTTAATGCAAAAGGACATCAATACTGAAATGATAACACCTTCAGTGAGCTCGTTTCATGTCGATAGTAGAACTCTAAAAATTGACATTGATGTTGAAGATTATGATTTAGCACCTCGTTATTGTGGGTTAACTATTACTGGGCTTAAAGTTGAAGAATCTCCTGCTTGGCTGCAACATCGCTTAAAAGCAATTGGTTTAACACCAAAAAATAATATTGTAGATATCACAAATTATGTCTTACACGAATTAGGGCAACCTTTACACGCTTTTGATGCTGCAAAAATTTCTGGAAATAAGGTCATAGTAAAGACATTACCTGCTGGAACAAAGTTCACAACACTTGATGATATTGAACGTGAATTACATGCTGAAGACTTAATGATTTGTGATGCAGAAAAACCAATGTGTATTGCTGGTGTTTTTGGTGGATCGCATTCCGGGGTTTCTGAAGGGACCACAAGTATCTTTTTAGAAAGTGCATATTTCAACCCTGTAAGTATTAGAAAAACAGCAAAACGTCATGCACTAAATACTGATGCTTCATTTCGCTTTGAAAGAGGTATCGACCCAAACATTACTGATTATGCATTGAAACGTGCAGCCCTCATGATTATAGATATTGCTGGTGGTGAGATTTCTAGTGATGTGCTAGATTTCTACCCAAAGAAAATTGAAGATTTCCAAGTCCGTTTAAGTTTTGAAAATGCTAAAAAATTAATTGGTGAAGAAATCCCAAAGGAAACGATTAAAAGCATTTTAACATCTTTAGACATCAAAGTTAACAATGTAACTGAAGCTGGCTTAGGGCTTACTGTTCCTGCATATAGAAATGATGTGCAACGAGAGGCAGATGTCATTGAAGAGGTGCTACGTGTTTATGGATATAATAATATCAATACAACAGAAAAGTTAAATGCATCAATTTCAAATACGTCAAAATTTGAAGATTATAAACTTCAGAATGTTATTGGAAATCAATTAGCATCGCAAGGCTTTTTTGAAATTTTATCAAACTCATTAACGACTCCTAAATATATTGAACTAAGTGACCAATTAAAAGAAGAACACAATGTGGAAATGCTCAACCCATTGAGTAACGATTTAAGTGTTATGCGTCAGAGTTTATTATTTTCTGGACTAGAAGCTGTGAGTTATAATAGCAATAGAAAACGTGACAACTTAAAATTATATGAGTTTGGAAAAACCTATCATAATTATAGTGAGGCTCGTGAAGAACATAAACATCTATCGATTCTCTTATCAGGAAACAAAAATACATTGCGATGGAATTCACCTGTTCAAAAAAGTGATTTCTTTTATATGAAAGGCATTGTTAATGCTACTTTACAGCGTTTAGGACTTTCAAAATTTAAGGTCTCACCTATTAAAAATGATGTATTTAGCGAAGGTGTTAGTTTATCATTAGGCAAAACAACATTAGTTGATTTCGGTATTGTAAACTCTAAAATATTAAAGCACTTCGGGATTTCACAAGAAGTTCTTTATGCCGATTTTGATTGGGATAATGTGCTTGATATGGCAAAACATAATGATATTAAATTTAAGGGTATTCCAAAATATCCTGAAGTACGTCGTGATTTTGCTTTATTATTAGATGAAGAAGTCACCTTTGAAGCTATTGATAAAATTGCGATGCAAACAGAAAAGAAATTACTTAAAGATGTTGATTTGTTTGATGTGTATCAAGGCAAAAACCTTCCGAAAGGAAAGAAAAGTTATGCTGTAAGTTTCACTATTCAAGATGAACATAAAACACTTACAGATAAACAAATTGATAAAATTATGAATAAGCTACAAGCTAATTTTGAAAAGCAGCTTGGCGCAGAATTAAGATAAATCTATTGAAAAAAGCGAGTCTTTTAATTTTGGGAATTGGGGTTTGGTTTGGTATGTCATCAATTCATGCTCAATCTCTTGAGAGTACTCCACAAAAGGATTCGACTTCAATTTGGGAATTGGCCAAACATGATTTTAAATATACTCTAAAAGGAGTTGGACATTCTATTACACGTCCAGTTCACTGGAAAGGCGACGACTTTGGAAAGCTAGGTATTTTAGTTATTGGAACAGCAAGTTTGAGTCTCATGGATAACCCCATAAGAGATTTAGCTCAAAACAATAGGCAAGACTTTCCGAAAGTTATTCGAGACTTTGGTTGGTATTTTGGGAGTCCTCAAAATTATTTTGCTGCCAATGCTGGGCTATACACGTTTGGGCTATTGACTAAAAATGAAAAAGTTAGAAAGACTAGTGTTCTTATCATTTCATCATCAATAACAACAGGAATTATACAATCTATTGGTAAAACTGCTTTTGGTAGAGCACGTCCAGGTTCTGGATTAAAACATTTAGATTTCAATCCGTTCTCAGGTAAATCGAGATATCGTTCTTTTCCATCAGGTCATACCATCTTATCTATGACTATGGCGCATTCAATTGCAAAACAATTTGAGAACACTTGGGTAAAAGTTGGTATTTATACTATTGGCTCTATTCCTCCTATTTCTCGAATAATAGATGATGCGCATTGGATTACTGATATTGCATTTAGTACTGCAATCAGTATAATTGTTGTTGATAGTATTGACAAGTTTTTATTTGAAGAAGAAGCCTATGACTACCCTAAAAAGAAAAAGGCTATCTCTTGGAATTTGAGATTTAGCACAAATCAAATTGGAATCGTCGGTACATTTTAGTCAATTCCTTCTGCCATAAAATCTATCTGTTAAACTATTGCAAAATATTATATAGAGCTTGCATTTAAGATTTAAATAATCATTAATTTTAACATTCATAAAAATTAAAAAAACATGGCAACAGTTACATTAGGTGGAGACACTGTACATACTTCAGGAACATTACCTTCGATAGGATCGGCTACTCCTGATTTCAAATTAACAGCAACCGATTTATCTTCAAAATCATTAAGTGATTATGCAGGACATAATTTAGTATTAAACATTTTTCCTAGTGTAGATACAGGTACTTGTGCCCAATCCATTAGAGAGTTCAATAAAGCTGCAAGTAGTTTAGAAAATACTAAAGTACTATGCATTTCAAAAGATTTGCCTTTTGCTATGGCTCGTTTTTGTGGTGCTGAAGGTATAGATAATGTTGAAAGCCTAACCGATTATAAAAATGGTAACTTCGGAAAAACCTATGGGTTAGATTTTATAGATGGTGCATTTGAGAGTTTACTATCAAGATGTATTGTAGTAGTTAATTCTGAAGGCACTATTACACATACTGAACAAGTTCCTGAGATTGCTGATGAGCCAAATTACAAAGCAGCTTTAGATGCTTTGAAATAATAACTAAATGCAGTTTTACAAAGCAGCTTTAGATGCTTTGAAATAAGACTTAAGTGTCAATAAAATGTCAAAAAAAGAATCTTTCCTAGTCAACAGACTTAAAAGTGTTGGTTACGCTTTTAAAGGTGCTGTGTATTTAATTAGAACTGAAGCCAGTATAAAAATTCAGGTTTTTATTGCTATACTAGTTACTATTGCAGGATTCTATTTTGATATTTCTAAAACCGAATGGCTATTTCAAATTGCTTTTATTGGTTTAGTGATGAGTATGGAAGGCATGAATACTGCCATAGAATACATCTCAGACTTTATACACCCAGACCGACATGAAACTATTGGAAAAATAAAAGATATCGCTGCAGGAGCCGTTTTTATTGCAGCTGTTTCTGCTGCTATTGCTGCTCTTGTGATTTATATTCCTAAGCTATTTTAAAAACGCACACATTTTCTTTCAGTTTATAAGGCTTTAAATACTTTTAGGTTAGGATAAACGTTAGTAATTTGTATTTTTGTTTTATACTAATAACCCTTTGATGGCGAAGAAAAAAACCAAGACTAAAAGCAAAGCTAAAACAACGCCCAAATTTAAAAAACCAAGTTTTAAATTATCAAGTCAGCAAAAATTGATTTTTGGTAGTTTATTAATTATTCTTGGGGTTTTAATGTTTATTGCTTTTTTGTCATTTTTCTTCACAGGTAAAGTTGATCAAAGTACACTTTCAGAAATTGGTTCAAGAGAAGTTGAAGCTCAAAATTGGCTTAATAAATTAGGTGCTTGGGTAAGTGATTTTTTTATTAGTAAAGGGTTTGGTGTCGCTTCATTTATATTTTCTGGATTAGTATTCTTATCTGGTATATATATTACTCTAGATATCAACAAAGCACGTTTACGTCGTCATTGGATTTGGGGAACTCTCATTGTTGTTTGGCTATCAGTCTTTTTTGGTTTTTTCTCTCATAAAGTAGACACGCTAGGTGGTACTATTGGTTTTGAAATGAATTCCTTTTTCCAAGACTACATAGGTAAAATTGGTACTGTTTTGCTACTTCTTTTTGTGCTTATAACCTATTTAGCCATTCGTTTTGGTATTAATGGAGACAGCTTTGTTAAGCTCTTTAAGCGTGCAAAAAGTGATCTAAAAAGTGAGCTCAATACTAGTGAAGAAGACACTACTTTTGTCGTTGATAATGATTTAACCGCAGAAGCTGAAGCTATCAAATCGGCTTTCGACCTTAAGGTTGAAGATTCAAAGCCTATTGTAAATGAACCTATTTCTAAGCCAGAACCTGAATTAAAGAAAACACTAGAACCAGAATTAAAAGTTAAAACCGAGCCGATAAAAGATTTAGATATTGAAATTGAAACTGTTGAAGAAGAGGTTTCAGAAACAGATAACTTATCTGACAAACTCGTTGAAGACTTTGGGCAGTTCGACCCAACTTTAGAATTGAGTAAATTTCAATTTCCGCCTTTAGATTTATTAAAAAAATATGATACAGAAGGCATTACGATTAATCAAGAAGAACTTGAAGAAAATAAAAATCGAATTGTAGAAACCTTAAACAATTACAAGATTGGTATTGCAAGTATTAAAGCAACCATTGGACCTACAGTCACCTTATATGAAATTGTCCCAGAAGCAGGTGTACGAATTTCAAAAATTAAAAACCTCGAAGACGATATTGCATTATCGCTATCTGCTTTAGGAATTCGTATCATTGCCCCGATTCCTGGAAAAGGAACTATAGGTATTGAAGTCCCTAATAAAAATTCAACGATTGTATCGATGCGCTCTGTAATTGCATCTCAGAAATTTCAAAAATCTGAAATGGAACTGCCAATCGCTTTTGGTAAAACTATTAGTAATGAAACCTTTGTAGTTGATTTAGCAAAGATGCCGCATATGCTAATGGCTGGAGCAACAGGACAAGGTAAATCGGTAGGATTAAATGCAGTGTTAACTTCATTACTTTATAAAAAACATCCAGCTGAAGTAAAATTTGTATTGGTAGATCCCAAAAAAGTTGAACTAACCTTATTCAATAAAATTGAACGCCACTACTTAGCAAAACTTCCTGATAGTGAAGAAGCTATCATCACAGATAATACTAAAGTAATTAATACTTTAAATTCCCTTTGTATTGAAATGGATAATCGTTACGAAATGCTTAAAAATGCATTGTGTCGTAACTTAAAAGAATACAATGCAAAATTTAAAGCACGTAAGTTAAACCCAAATGATGGTCATCAATTCTTACCATATATTATTTTAGTGGTTGATGAATTTGCCGATTTAATTATGACGGCAGGTAAAGAAGTAGAAACACCAATTGCTCGTCTAGCGCAATTAGCACGTGCCATTGGTATCCATTTAATCATTGCGACTCAGCGACCATCTGTAAATGTAATCACAGGTATTATTAAAGCTAATTTCCCTGCACGTATCGCTTTTAGAGTAACCTCTAAAATTGATTCGCGTACTATCTTAGATGGCTCTGGAGCAGATCAATTAATTGGTCGTGGTGATATGCTATATACTTCCGGAAATGAGATCACTCGCATTCAATGTGCATTTGTTGATACACCAGAAGTTGAAAAAATCACTGAATTTATTGGTGCTCAAAAAGCCTATCCTGAAGCTTATTTATTACCTGAATACGTAGGAGAAGAAAGTGGCACAAGTCTTGATAATAATATTGCAGATAGAGATAAATTGTTTAGAGAAGCAGCTGAAATTATTGTAATTGCACAACAAGGTTCAGCATCTTTATTACAACGTAAACTAAAATTGGGTTACAATAGAGCTGGACGTCTCATTGACCAACTCGAAGCAGCTGGAATTGTTGGTGGCTTTGAAGGTAGTAAAGCACGACAAGTACTGATACCAGATTTAGTAGCTCTTGATGAATTATTGACAAACGAAATTTAAAAAATATAGTTCCGCGTTAGCGCATAAAATAATAAACTCATGAAACAGATAATTGTAGTATTAGCATTTTTAATTACTGGTATTGGATTTTCTCAAGATTCTAAAAAAGCAGAAACGCTATTAAATGAAGTGTACGACAAAGTAAGTGCATATGATAATATTTCTATTGATTTCAAATATGTTTTAGAAAATCAAAGTGAAAATATAAACCAAGAGACCCGTGGTGATGTTATAATGCAAAACGAAAAATATATACTCAATATTCTTGGTATTACAAGACTTTTTGATGGTGACAAATTATATACTATTAGCCCAGAAGATGAGGAGGTTACAATTTCTTCAGATAATTCAGATGATGAAAATACCATTACACCAAGTAAAATGATGTCATTTTACAAAGATGGCTATACGTATAACATGGACATCATTCAAGATGTAAAAGGAAGAAAGATTCAGTTTATCAAATTGAACCCTATAGATACAAATTCTGAAATTAAAGAAGTCTTATTAGGTATAGATGCTAAAACAAAGCATATCTACCGACTCATTGAGATTGGAAAAAACGGAACAAAAACAATACTAACTGTTAATTCTTTTAAAACCAACGAACCTATTTCAAAAACCTTATTTACTTTTGACAAAAATAAGTATAGAGATTATTACATCAATAAGTTAGATTAGGTTAACCAATCCCATTTATGAAAATATTAGATAGGTATATATTAACGACCTACCTAAAGACATTTTTGAGCGTGTTTATTATACTCATGTTCATTTTTGTTTTACAGGCTATCTGGCTATATATTGGTGATTTGGCCGGTAAAGATTTAGATACGTTTGTGATTCTAAAACTGTTGTTATATATCACACCTACGCTTATTCCTTTAATTTTACCGCTTACTATTTTACTGGTTTCTATTATGGTTTTCGGTCAATTTGCTGAAAATTATGAATTTGCAGCAATGAAATCTACAGGTATTTCTTTGCAACGTGCAATGAGAAGCTTGAGCGTATTTATAGTATTATTAGGTGTTACCACGTTTATTTTTTCAAATAATGTTATTCCTTGGGCCAACTACAAAGTTTATAATCTTAGAAAAAATATTGCGCAAGTTAAACCAGCATTAGCCATTGCTAAAGGGCAGTTTAATGATATTGGAACTTATAATATAAAAGTTCAGGATAAGAGCGGTGAGAATGGTGAAATTTTAACTAATGTCGTCATTCATAAAAAAGCTGCAAACGGGTCGAAAAATAGAACTGTAATCATTTCTGAAAGTGGAGAACTTAAGAGTAATGAGAATTCTAACATCTTACAACTTGTATTGTATAAAGGGAATTATTACGAAGAAATTTTTAGCAAAAAACCTAGTCAAACAAAGAAAAAACCGCACGCTAAAAGTTATTTTGATGAATATACTATTAACGTTGACCTTGAAGGGTTGAATGATGTTGATATTAATGACGAAAGTTATGACAATCGTTATAACATGCTTAGTGTTGGCGAATTAAACTACACCATTGATAGTTTATACCAACGGAAATCTGAAGCCGCTAAGAATTTTTCTACTACACTTTATAAAAGAACATCGATTACAACATTAAATAACAATATATCGCCAGTAAAAGACTCTATTTTTAATGGGGATCTTATGGATTTATTCAAGACGCAAACTAAAGTAAGTCTTCTTAATCTAGCTAGTAATACAATAACTAGTACAAATCAAATTATTTCTACGAATAAGAGAAGTTTCCTCATTCAAACAAAATGGCGTAACAAACATGTACAATCACTTCATGAAAAATATGTTTTAGGTTTAGCATGTATCATTCTATTTTTTGTAGGTGCACCTTTAGGTGCTTTAATAAGAAAAGGAGGCATTGGCTTACCATTAGTTATTGCGATACTCTTATTTTTAACCTATCACTTTATTGGAATCTTTGCCAAAAACAGTTCTTTAGATGATTCATTAAACCCTGTTGCAGCATCATGGTTATCAACAGCTATCATGCTCCCTCTAGGGGTTTATTTAACGCGAAGGGCGACAAGAGACAGACCGTTATTTGAATCTGAAGGTCTGTTAGAACCTCTAAAAAAAGTATTTGGTATAAAGAGTAAGACACTTACTTACAATACAAATCTTTTACCTGCTGAATCTGAAGCTTATGCTACACTTAAAAGCTATGAGAATAAAAAATTAATCGATGTTGTTAAACATTATCGAAAGTATGATTATGGTATTGAATATAAAAATTCATCACTAGCTATATTAAATACCAGAGGCATTACTGAGCAAGAATTAAAGTTTGGTGGCAATTTAACCGACCACGCCTATGAAGAATCGCTAAGACTTAAATATTCTTATGAAGAGAATTCGAAACTGGCCTTTGTGTTATACATAATTACAGTATTACTTATACTTCCAGGTGCCATTCTAAAAAATAATGGTTTCCCAACTATTGGACAAGCCCTTTTTATTACAGGTATTATTGTTGGCGTATTTTATCTGTTTGCACTTATAAAATCATTTATTGACCATGCCAACCTTTATAAACAACTTGGCAAAAACAATGTATCTGGCGCTTTGATTTTTGTACTAGTAGGTTTACCGCTTTATTTCCTTTTCTACTTTTATCAAAAGAAAAAAATTAACGAAGACTTAAAAGTTGGCGTAATTGATAAAGAAGTCACAAATAAATCTCAAATTTTAGACAACGAAGCTTATAATTCTAAACGCAATGACTATAAAACCTATTCAAAATTTGCGTTGATTTTCTTTTGTATTGCTGTGGTTTTATTTGTGCTTTACTTTGTGTTTAAAAATAATAAGCTACCCGCTGCAACTTCAGCATCTATAGAATTGTCTGCTATTTCAGCCGTTTTGTTTTTAGTTTACGCAGTACTATCAAGTATCAGTTTTAATAAACTCTATACGTTTATTAATAACAAAAAGAATTCTAATCATTTGTTGTGGTCGGCTTTAGGATTTATTATATATCCATTTATATACATTCAAAGACGAAATAAAATTGCTGAAGACTTTTCAGCATAGAAAAAATAAGCCATATCTTTGTAATCCTAAACAGAAGACGATGACTAGCAACACTGCTCAACTTACAACAAATATACAATTGAATACTATTGAAGAAGCAATTCAAGATATTAAACAAGGTAAAGTTATAATTGTTGTTGATGATGAAAATAGAGAAAATGAAGGTGATTTTTTAGCAGCTTCTAGTAAGATAACACCAGAAACTATTAATTTCATGGCTACCCATGGTAGAGGTCTTATTTGTGCGCCATTAACTGAAAGTAGATGCAAAGATCTTGAGCTCAACATGATGGTAAATAACAACACAGATCCTATGGAAACTGCTTTTACTGTATCTGTTGATTTAAAAGGAAATGGTGTGACTACCGGAATTTCTGCAAGTGATAGAGCAAAAACGGTTCAAGCACTTATTGATCCTAATATTAAACCATTTGAATTATCAAGACCTGGACATATTTTCCCTCTAGTTGCAAAGGATGGTGGCGTTTTACGACGAACTGGTCATACTGAGGCTGCAATTGACTTTGCTAGACTAGCAGGTTTTGAACCAGCAGGTGTTATTGTTGAAATCATGAATGAAGATGGGTCTATGGCAAGATTACCTCAGCTTATGGACGTTGCCAAAAAATTTGATTTAAAAATTGTGTCTATAGAAGATTTGGTAGCATACAGAATGGAACACGATTCTCTAATTGAGAAGAAAGAAGATTTTGACATCGAAACACGCTTTGGGCAATTTAGATTACGTGCTTATCAGCAAACTACCAATAATCAAATTCATATCGCTTTAACTAAAGGGTCTTGGTCTAAAGATGAACATGTATTAACTCGAGTCAATGCGACCTTAGTAAATAATGATATTTTGGGAACGTTGACTAATAATGCCGATAAAAAATTAGACGATATGTTTAAAGTCGTTAACGCTGAAGGTAAGGGTGCTATTGTTTTTGTCAACCAGCAGGCACAATCCATGAATTTACTCAAACGCTTAAGCATACTTAAAGACACCCAAATTAAAGGTAACATTGCAAAAGCACCTCGTATTGAAATGGATTCGAAAGACTTTGGAATTGGTGCTCAAATTCTTCATGATTTGAACATTCATAAGCTTAAATTAATATCCAATACACAACAAACAAAACGTGTTGGGATGATTGGCTACGGCTTAGAGATTGTAGAGTATGTGAATTATTAATTCACAATAAGCTTTTTAGTCACGACTCGATTTCCAGAATGTATCTGAATCACATACATTCCGGATTCAAAATTTGAAACATTTACCTGTGTTACATTTTCTGTTTTACTTTGTATTAATTTTCCTAAAACGTCGTAAATCTTAATAGCATCTATATTCGCTTGAGAAGCAATTGTAATAGTCGCATGCGCTGGATTTGGAAACACTTTAAATTGTTCTGCAAAAGTATCATCTACGCTCAAATTATTTTGATATACTCTTACATAATCAATAACCATACTACTTTGATCAAAGCTAGAATCAATAGTACCAGCAAAGCCACCCATAGCAACATTTAAGATCAAATATTGATCCAGATAAAATGGCCAAGTACTATCGTCTTTAACAGCAGGGTTATACGTATAGAATCCAACACCATCAATTAAAAAAGTAATTTGATTTGGTGACCAATTCATCGAATATACATGGAAATTATTAGCTACATCTGGTAATATAAACGACTGTGTATTCATGGTATTCCCAGAACATCCAGCACAAGGTGTATGTAATGCACTTGATACGTGATTCACAGCTCCCAAACCATGTTCCATAATATCAATTTCACCACAAGCTGGCCATGTTGTCGTACCAAAACCTTGTGTTTGCCAATACGCACCTACTTCATTAACATTCTTACCTAAGGTCCATATTGCTGGCCAAGTACCATCTCCAAATGGAAGCCTGGCTCTAACATCTACGCGACCATAGGTAAACGCAAATTTAGAATTTAATCGTGCTGAAGTATATGGCAATTCGACACCATTTTGAGTAAACGTTTCACTTTTTGCTATAATATTTAAAAACCCATTTTCAACAAATGAATTATCTGGCCTATTTGTATAATGCTGTTCTTCACCGTTAAACCATTGACCGCCATTTGGTCCTAAAGTTTGATAATGCCATTTGGCAGGATCTACTGGAACTGGTGTTGTACTATCAAACTCATCAGACCATACTAAATCTGTATAAATAACATCCAATTCATTAGGATCTACAGGCTCTGTTCCATCATCTATATCATCAATTAAATAAGTTCCTGCTGACGACACACCACCATCTATAAAAATGACTAACCTAGTATAAGTCCCTGTAGCACTAACAGTATTTGCAGTCCCACTAATTGTTGCGTTAGAAAAATCAAAAACTAAACCATCGGTCCATCCTGAGCCCGATGTGTTTTGCACTACTTCTACATCTGGATTGGTTCCATTTTCGAGCTTTAAATAAATATTATGAGTGTTAGGATCGAATTGATAAAAAGATAAAGAAATTTGCTGCTGCTGATCTAAGTCTATGGGTGCAATTAAATCTATATAAAACCCTTGCCATACCTCATTACCATCATTAAAAAACTGTCCAACAGTATCATTAGTATCTTCAGGGTTTACATTAAAAGAGAAACCACTTCCATTAAATGCTATAAAATTATCTGCATTATCAGAAAAATCTATTGGCATTTGTTGTGAAAATGACAATTGAAAAGACAATAGAATCAGAAGGGTAACTTTAGAATTTATTTTCATAGAAAAACATTTTTCAGTAAAACTATGAATCGAATCAATTATAAACCAATTAGCAACCTATACAAGAACACAACAACCAAGTAATATGGCGTTAAATGCTATTAAATTGATGCTTTAATTGCTTCTACCATCTTATTAGCACGTGCAACAACTTCCGCTTCTGTCCAAGATAATTTTATCAAACATGAGATATTTCGTCCAATATAATGATCAGATTGAGAAAAGTCTTTATTTTTCAGCTTCACTAATTCTTCCTTTATTTCTGAAGATAAAGGGTAAAGGGATTTAGCATCTTTTAAGTGATGCCACTCACGCACATAATGCCAATTATTATCGTAGTAATTCCAACAAACGTCAACACCACTCTCTTTAAACGCTTGAGACGTTTTTCTTGCGGCTTCCAAATCTGGTAAGAAGAAATTTAAAAACGCATAGCTCTCCTCGCCTCCTTCAGGAACTTTTCTAAAGGTCACACCAGGCACACTCGAAATTGCTTCTCGAAGTATCGTATAATGTTTTTTCTGAATCGCAATAAACTCAGGCAAACGTTTTACTTGAGCTAAACCAACAGCTGCGTTTAATTCTGAAATCCTAAAGTTATAACCTAAAAACGGATGGGTTTCTGCACCTCTATCATTACCAACATGATCATGACCATGATCACTGTAATGATCAGCATTTATATAATAGTCTTTATTATTAGTTATTACTGCACCTCCTTCACCACAAGTAATTGTTTTTACAAAATCGAAAGAAAAGCAACCCAAATCACCAATGCTTCCAAGAGGTTTTCCTTTATAAGTTCCACCAATAGCCTGACACGCATCTTCTATAAAAAGAAGGTTGTGTTTTGTACACACATGCTGTAAAGCATCTAAGTCACCCATACTACCACACATTTGAACAATCATAACGGCCTTAGTTTTAGGTGTAATGGCTGCTTCAACAGCTTTAGGGTCTAAAGTTAATGTAGCATCAATATCAACTAAAATAGGAATTGCGCCTAACATCATGATAGCTTCAAAACTGGCAACAAACGTAAATGTTGGCATAATCACTTCATCTCCAGCTCCAACACCTGCTGAAGCAAGAGCTACCGAGACCGCAGCTGTTCCGCTAGAGACTAATTGCACATGATTAGTTTGAAATGTTTTTGTGAGTTCTGCTTCAAGTTCTTTGGCTTTCCAATGGCCATTTCGCATGCCATCAAAACCGTAGCGCATCAAAACACCGTTATCTAAAACATCATTGACTTCACTTCGCTCTAAGTCTCCAAATAATTCAAATCCAGGCATCTAGCTATTATAGATTAGCGTTCCACAACGTCATGAACTTTGTAACATTTTCCATAGAAAAGTCAGCAACAAGCGGGTCGCTGATAGTTCTTCCATTTTTGTCAATTAATGCAATTCCAAGTGCATTCGTTTGTTTTGTGTAATGAATACCTAAACGCGCATTACTTGAGTTTTTATCTGAAACGTCTAATTTTAATAGAATTGATTTAGAAGCATAGTTCTTGAAAGCATCAGAGTTAAAGAAATTATTTTTCAAGCTCTGGTACGCTTCAGATTTTTGATTATCAGTAACAAAAACCAATATGGGTTTATTTTGATTATCAGATTGCTTTAATGCAATTGTATTATCGGTTAACCATTTGGATTGATCTTGAGCAGACAACTGAAGTGTGAATGCGAATACGAAAATTACTATTAATTTTTTCATGCAATATTTAAAAACGCGAAATTCATCGCTGTTAGGATTAAAACAAATATAATCAAATCAAAAGCTTATAAAAAAGCTTTTAGCTTACATTTCTATAACAGCCTCATTAAGTTTTTTCCTAACTTTTTTAAACTCAGCAAACATATCGTCGTCAGCTCTGTAACCTACTGGTAATAATAACACCGATTTAAGATTTTTATGTTTAAGCTCTAACAGCGTATCATAAGCTTCTGGATTAAAACCTTCCATAGGGCATGAATCAATCTCTTCTATGGCACAAACGGTCATTAAGTTACCTAAGGCAATATAAGCTTGTTTTACAGACCATTCTTGACGTTTTTCAACTGTCATAGACGTCATCATTTGTTTTAAATCCTTTCGGTAGGGTTCTAAAATAGCTTCAGGTGTCGCTCTTATATCTTTTACATTATCAAAATGTTCATCAACATCATCTTCTAAGATATTATCTTGAATACAGATAACAAACAAATGAGACGCTTCTAAAACTTGTTTTTGGTTATACGAGTGTTCTATTAATGCTTCTCTAATAGTTTTGTTATTAACAATAACCAAACTAATCGTTTGCAAACCAAATGAGGTTGCTGTAAGATTAAAAGCTTGTTTGAGTATATTCAGTTTTTCTTCGGAAAGTGTTTTAGAATCATCAAACTTTTTAGTAGCATAGCGCCATTTTAATTTATCAATGGTAGTCATGAAATTAATATTTCAACAAAAATACGGTTAGAAGAATCATTATGCATTATTTATCAATAAATAAATTCAATAGTAATATTAAATAGTTTAAAAAAAGCAGTTTTTATTTGAAAGAAATAAAAAAGGGTTCTATATTTGCACTCGCATTTAGGGAATACCTAATGAGACACACTGGAGAAATGGCAGAGTGGTCGAATGCGGCAGTCTTGAAAACTGTTGAGGGTCACACCTCCGGGGGTTCGAATCCCTCTTTCTCCGCAAAAAAACCCGCAACGAAAGTTGTGGGTTTTGTGTTTTCTATAGCTTCTGAAGTTTACTTCAAAGAGGCGTGTTTTATTAAAAGAATAAAACCAACCACGAATATCATGGTTGGCTTGCTATTAGTCAAATAATTTAGGGGCAGATATTGAGGTATTTGATTAAACTTAATTCCTGATTTCAATTAGTTCTTCTCAAATGTAAGTATATCAGTTCCGCCGTTTCCACCACTTACATCAATAAGTTCAATTCTAGTAGATGATGTCATTACTACATCCCAATCATCATTGAGGTCTTCAAAATCATTGCTCTCAGAAACAGGGAAGAAAATATTAAAATCTATATCGTCGTCGTCATTACTATCATCACTACTACTGTTGCTATCGTCTGTAACAGACCAGGTACCAGTCATCGTATTTGAGCCATTTGAAGCTAGAAGTGAGCCATCAGCATTGAAACTAAAGTCATAGCCATTAAAATCAGAGGTTTCATTTTGTCCTGAGTCATTAAAGTTTGTGATTCGCCATGTGCCAGACTGTACATCACTTTCAATCTCTGATATTTGTTGACTGTTACTGTTTGGGCTTCCATCGTCATCATCTGAACAATTGAACGACATTAGTGAAAGGCTTAGCATTATTAGTACACCGAAATAAAATGTTTTTTTCATGATTTCTATATTATAAATTAAGTTTATTTATAGTTTTTGAAGTGTTAATGTATCTGTTCCACCGCCACCTCCACTCACATCTTGGATAATCACTTCGGTGCTTAAAACTGAAATCACATCCCAATCATCATCATTAAGCTCTTCAAATGGCAAATCTGTACCAAAATCTAAAGTCATTTGATTGCCTGCACTTAATACAGCCCAAGTACCATTATTGGTGCTACTGCCATTGGAAGCTGAAACTGTACCATCCATGTTAAAATCCAGTTCGTAGCCAGCATAATCTGAGGTTTGGTCATCGGCATCTTCAGTGTAAGAAGCTACAATCCATAATCCATCGATAAGTATATCTTCTAAATCATCATTACCATTTCCGCCATCAAAAGGTGTTCGTTCAAAAGTTAAGAAATCTTCAGAACCATCTCCACCACTAACATCTTTTAATCTAATTATGTCATTTGTTACTTCAAGAACATCCCAATCATCAGCCAATTCATCTAAAGGAATACCCGTTCCAAAATTTAGATTTAGTCCTAATTCGGTATCATCTCCTGATGTTGTAGACCATGATCCATTCGTAGCACCACTCATGTCAGTTGCAGTAGCTGTATTGTCTGATGCAAAATTGAAAACGAAGTCAGTGAAATCTGTTGTTTCATCTGTATCATCAAAGAAGTAGGTCACATACCAATCACCATTAGTCAATGCATTTACTAAAGCTGAATCATCAATAGTTCCGCTAGATTGACAATCACTTTCAAAACGCAATCTATCATCACCTAATCGCAAATCAACATCTGTTTCATCATCATCTTGTTCTATCTCGTGTAAATTCCAAGTATCATTAAAATCTGGTAATCCTGTTACATTAATAGTTACTGAAATATTGTTTCCTGTTCCAGATGCTTCCCATGTACCATTAAAAGTGTTTGTTCCTTGAGTAACTAAAATTGTTCCATCATCATTGAACTCAAATACATATCCTACATAGTTATCTTCAAGATCATTGTCATTACGTTCAAGTTTATCGACTGTCCATTCAGAGCAATCTGAAAAAATAGTATCGAGGTCATTTGTTGTACAGTTATCGCAATCATCATCATCAAAATCATTGTCATCATCTTCATCACAGCTATCATCAGCCATTTCAATAGCATCTTCTAGCTCTTGTATAGTATTTATGGTTTGTGTTGTACCATCAGCAAAAATTACTGTAATAGGGAAGTTAATAGTTACTGCTGCAAAATCATCTAGATCTTCAATAAAGTCATACATATCATTATCATTATTGATAGTGATAGAATTGATTAAATCATTATTTTCATCATAAATAGACGCAGTAATAGGATATTGAAAATCAATACACTCAATATCATCATCATCTTCATTTTCGCCAGCACAATTGACGGTGAGTGCTGCTAATTCTGCATCAGAATTAACTACAACCGTTGAAAAATCTGGCAGTATTACCGTTATAGGATATGAAATAACAACAGAATCTACATCATCATCAAATAAATCGATAATGTCTTCAATATCTTCATAACCGTCGTCGTCATTAATTACAAGTTCAATTCCGTTAACAGTCACTGTAACTGGCAATTGCACACTTAAACAACTCGCATTATCAATGATATTATCACTAGAACCGTCATTAGATGCAGTTCTACTCATTAAGTTTGCTATTGTTGAATTGGCTTCGATAGTATCCTCAACAGGAGGATCAATCGCTAAATCGTCTTCGGTTCTACAAGAAGTCATGGCGAACATAACACCTACAACTAGTAGTAAAATTGGTTTCAATGTTTTCATAGTGAAATGGATTTTATTGTAATCTTTAAGTTCGTTTATCAGAAGGCATTTAAATTGCCTCTTTATTCTTAAAACAACTCATTAAAATATTGTCCCAAGAAAAAATAGATTTTTTTTTATTTATCTTTCTTTTCTAAAATCAAAAACTCAATCCTTGTCAAAATCATTGCATCAAGATATCTGTGATAAAACTCGCTTTTCAAAACTATATGAGAAGTATGCACAATCATTGAGCAATATTCTTTTTTATAAGTATGGTGAACTTTTAAATCCTTCCGATAAGGTTCAGGAAGCATTTATTAAACTATGGGAAAACTGTGCTAAAATAAAACCAGAAACTGCTAAATCCTATTTATATACTACTGCAAACAATATGATGCTCAATGAGGTGAAGCATCAAAAGGTAGTTTTAAAATACCAAGAAGTAAAACCAAAAGATTATACGAATGAATCTCCTGAATTTATTTTACGCAAAAAAGAATTTCTAAAACGGTTTGAAAATGTTCTATCTCAATTAAAAGAAGAAGAAAGAGTTGCATTCCTGCTTAATAAGGTGGATGGTAAAACTCATAAAGAAGTTGCAGAAATTTTAGGCATCACAAAAAAAGTGGCTGAGCATAGGATATACGCAGCTTTAAACAAACTTAAGAATGAACTCGAAGAACTAAATCGAAAATAATCATGGGACAATTCTATTTTTAGTTGTTTTAAATATATAACAGCAAGTTATGGATAAAGAAAATTTAGTAAAAAAGTGGTTAAACAATGACTTGTCTAATGCAGAGGCAGAAACTTTCAATGCTATGGAAGATGCTAAACTCTATGAGGAAATTATTGAAGAAGCTCAAAGGTTCAATGGCAATATAAGTGCAAAAGTTGGTTCATTTGATGTGTTAGATGATAAATTAGTTGCTAAAAAAAGGACTGCCCTATATTGGGTGAAAGTTGCTTCGAGTATAGCAGCTATTCTAGTTGTTAGTTTTTCCTTATTCACATTAATAAACAAAGATGAAATAAGCTCATTTAAGACCAATTTAGCACAAAATGAAACCATCACTTTACCAGATAACTCAATCGTTAATCTAAATGAGTTATCAGAGTTAGAATACTTTAGCTCTAATTGGGGCGAAAATAGGTCATTAAACCTCAAAGGAGAAGCTTATTTTGATGTCGAAAAAGGAAAACGTTTTGATGTCGATACAGACTTTGGAAAAGTGAGTGTATTAGGTACAGAGTTTAATGTTTTATCTAGAGATAGCATTTTTAAAGTATCATGTTATGAAGGCTTGGTGCAAGTAACTTATAACAATAATGATGTTAAACTTCCAGCTGGAACAGAATTTATATTAATATCAGGAAAAGGTACAAAATCAAGTATTGCTATCGCAGAACCATACTGGCTTAAAAACATGAGTGTGTTTGAAAATGCACCTTTCAAAGAAGTCATTAATGAACTTGAAAAGCAATACAATATTAAGGTACAACAACCAACTGAATTGAATGTAAACTTCACAGGTGCTTTTGAACATAACAATCTTGAAAACGCCTTAAAATCTATTACAAAGCCCCTAAATTTGACCTATAACATTCAAAACAATAACGAGGTCATTATTAGGAATGTACAGAACTAAATTATACATATCTCTCATCATGTGCTTAGTGCCATTATTTATAGCACAAGCACAAAACACAGGTCAAAAAATCCCAATTTCTGATGTCCTTGAACAAATCACTAAAGCACACTCTATTTCATTTAATTATGAAAGTAGTCTTTTAAAAAATATACGTGTCATTCCTGTATCACAAGATTTAAGCTTATCAGTTAAAATCAAAAATCTTGAACAACAAACAGGTTTAGTTTTTGAGAAAATTAGTGATTTTGTTTATACCATTTCTAGAACAATAAAGCTGTGTGGTTATATTAAAGACTCAGAATTACAACAGCCACTTTCTGGAGCTACCATTAAAAGTAAATTCACGTATTCAGTCACCGACGAAAATGGTTATTTTGAAATTGAGTTAAAGTCCTTAAACGAATTCTTGACCATTAGATATATTGGGTTCAAGACTATTGAACGTCAAGCAATCTATTTCAGTTTAGAGAATTGCGGAACGATAACAATGCTAGTTCAACAAGAAGTTATAGCACCTGTGCTTATTGAAACTTATCTTGTTAGAGGTATTGACAAAAGACAGGATTGGACAACTTCTATCGATTACAAAAAATTCAGCCTTTTGCCTGGACTTATTGAATCTGACGTACTTCAAACAGTTCAAGCATTGCCAAGCATTTTGAGTATTGATGAAACGGTTTCAAACATAAATATTAGAGGGGGTTCACATGACCAAAATCTGATGCTCTGGGATGATATTAAAATGTATCAAACTGGGCACTTTTTTGGGCTCATTTCAAGCTTTAATCCTCTAATGACGCAAACTGCTAGTGTCATCAATAATGGTACAGATGTGTCATTAACCGATGGCATATCAGGAACAATTCACATGCAAACCGATAAACAAATTGATTCAAAATTTAATAGCATTTTTGGATTAAATTTTTTAAACGCAGAATTATTTTCCAATATCCCAATAGGTAATAAGTCATCTCTTCAAGTTGCCTCAAGAAAGTCTTTAGACGACTTCATCAGAACACCTACTTATGAAGTCTATTTTGATAGAGTAACTCAAGATACAGAAGCAGAAAATAATGTTACCAGTGTTACCAATTCCAATCAAGAATTTAATTTTTATGATGCGTCATTAAGATGGTTATATCAACCAACCGATAAGAGTTTTATTAGATTGAATTTTATTCTGATAAATAATGATTTAGGTTTCAATGAAACAGCAGATATCGATGGCATATCAAGAACCAGACGGAGTAACATCTCTCAAAACAGTCTTGCAATTGGTCTAAATTACAAAAGACAATGGAGTGAGAAGCTATCTTCAACTATCAACATTTATGATAGTGAATATAAGCTTGAAGCTCTTAATGCTGATGTATTAAGCAATCAGTTGCAATTACAAGAAAACGTTGTTTCAGAAACAAGCATTCAGTTGAATAACTTTTATAAACAAAATCAATGGCGTTTTAATCTTGGGTATCAGTTTACAGAAACAGAAGTCATCAACTTAAATGATATTGATCTACCTCGATTTGTAAGACGAGATGAAGAAATTTTAAGAGAGCATAGTGTTTTTACTCAGGCTTGGTACAAGAATCTAAATAATGATTTTTCAATTAGAGGTGGAATTAGAGCAAACTACTTAACTCGGTTTGAAAAATTGATTATTGAACCTAGATTAAGTATAAGAAAATCTATTGGACAGTATATAGAAATAGAAACTCAAGGCGAATATAAACATCAAAGCACCTCACAGATTGTCAATTTCCAAAATGACTTTTTAGGTATTGAAAAAAGACGTTGGCAATTAACAGATAATGATAGTATTCCTATCATCCAAAGTAAGCAAGTTTCACTTGGAATAATGTACAAAAGTAGTGGTTGGTTATTGGATGCCAAAGCCTATTATAAAACGGTTGATGGCATAACTACCCAAAGTCAAAGCTTCACGACTAAATACGAATTTGCTAAAGAAAAGGGAAAATACGATGCCTACGGCTTTGAGTTTTTATGTAGAAAAAAGTATCATAATTTCAACAGTTGGTTAAGTTATTCTTATCTAAATAATACATACATCTTTGAAACACTTGAAGATGTTGAGTTTCCAAGTAATTTTGATATTACGCATTCAATCACTCTTGGAACTACCTTTAGTAACACATCTTGGAATATATCGGCAGGAGTAAATTACAGAACAGGTAAGCCCACCTCAATTCCTTTAGACGGCAACGAACTAGATGATGACGATGATGTGAATTTCGATGAAGCAAATAATGAACGATTATTGAACTATTTGAGAGTTGACGCTTCTGCTATTTATAAATTTAAAATAAGCAGCACTTTTAGATCTGAAGTTGGTGCCTCCATATGGAATATATCAAACAGAGAAAATGCCATTAACAACTATTATAGAGTCAATGAAAGTAATACACCAGATAGGTTTTCAAGATTTTCACTTGGACTAACTACAAATGTGGTATGGCGCTTATATTTTTAAACTTTGATGAGTGATTTTAAGTTTAATTTACACCACATTTTAAGTTACGCTTTCTCCGCAAAAAACCCGCAACAAAAGTTGTGGGTTTTGTGTTTTCTGTAGCCTCTGAAGTTTACTTCAAATAAAAGTCGCCTGTATTCTCCATGACTAATAATGGAACTTTCAAATTGAAAGCGAAACGTTCTACAGCATGTGTTACAAACAAACGCTCTAAAAAAGAATGCTTTCTACTCATCATAGCCAAAAGATCAATAGAACTGTTTGTGATATAATCATCAATTGTATGAAACAAATGTCCTTCATTTAATTCAACAAATGAATGGTTAATATTAGTAAAACAAGCATCTAAAAAAGCGCGATTGTTTTCTTGATATTCAGTAAGGTGTTCAGCATCCTTCACATGAATAACATGAACCGTATAATCGTACTTTTCGGCCATATGGACTAGCGGCAATATATCTTCAGAATTGTATTCTGTATAATAGTTAGACGGAAAAGCAATATCCTTAATCTCAGAATACTTATAATCCTGAGGTATTGCCAATACTGGACAATCACAACGTTGAATGACGCGAATGGTATTTGATCCAAAAATACGTTTATCAATTTTAGAATCACCTCGTGTTCCCATTACAATCAAATCGATATGCTCAATGCTTACTATTTGATTTATCGCATCTATAAAGTTGTCAAAATCCACCTTAGATTTGAATGTATGTAATGTATTTCCGTAAGTAGTCTCCATATCTTTAATTAAACGCTCTATTCGTTCTTTAGCTGAACTAATTAAAGAATTAAAAATAGTTTCTGACGGTTGCATAGTCATTAAGTCATCACTCACAAAAGAGGATACCTTTTGAACATTGAGCAAATAAAACTCACATGCCTCATATTTAAAAAATTCTAGAGCATAACGAATAGCATTGATAGAATTCTCAGAAAAATCGGTTGGTAACAATACCTTTTTCATAATAAAAAGAATTTTGATTATACTCTAATTTACAAAGCATTACTCAAAAAAATCATGATAAATATCATCTTAAAATAAAAAGCCTCAGACATTAAAACTTCAATAAAAAATTAGTTAGATATTGCAAAGCATTGTATTTTCGGCACAATAAATGTTAATAAACACCTTATTAAACCAAACTAACAATTATGAGATTAGTATTAGTATCAGCTTTTATTTTATCTGTGTCAATAAGTTCTTTTGCACAAAATAAAACAATAGCTGCTGGAGAGAAATTAACCTTCAGCGCTTCTTACAATATGTCAGGCTTATTAAATGAATTAGCTCAGGTAACCATGGAAACTAGCGAGGTGAAAACTTCAAAATCAACCTTGCTAAAATTAAAGTGCACAGCAGCGACCTATAGTAAATGGGATAGTTTCTTTAAAATACGTGATCTATACGAAAGCTATGTTAGCCCAAAAACTTTAACTCCATATCTTTATAATAGAGATATAAATGAAGGTGGTCATGATAAATTCATGAAGTATAAGTTTAATCATAAAACTAAAACTGTATCTAGTATAATGCGAAAAACTAGAAGTGATGGTACAGTATGGGAAGTAAAAAAAACTGTAAAAATTAATGCTTCAACACGCGATTTAGTAACAACACTATATCATATTAGAAACTTAGATATTCATAAAGCAAGTGTTGGAGATAGTCAAAGTTTTAAGGTCTTATTTGATAATAATGAATCTATAGTAAATATAAAATACTTAAGTAAAGAGACTATAAATACAGCTTTAGGTAGAAAAGAGTGTTATAAACTTTCTATTTCAATAAATAATAATGATGTACTTAAAGGCAAAAATGATAACTTATTATGGCTTACTGCAGATGCTAATAAAGTACCTGTATATGCTAAATTTAAAATAGCTGTAGGTAGTGGAGAGTTAAAAATTAAATCAGCAACAGGCTTAAAACACTAGTGTTATATGAAAAAGTTATTTATTATTTTAGGGTTTATCACTTCAATTATCGCAGTAATATTAGCAGTAACACCTTTATCTAGAATTGCTTACATTCCTTCAGTAACTGCATTAATTTTTGGTGTCTTAGCATTATATACTTCTAAAGACAAACAACAATTCAAAAAATCGATTCAGCTTATTTTTTTGATGACAATAATTTCATTAGTAGTAACAACCTACAAAACCATATTTAATACTGCCGAAGTTGGCAATACAGAACAGCTAGAACAAAAGGTAGAACAACTAGAAAAAGAATCTCTCGATGAACTCGAAGATTTAGAAATAGACTAACAACAAATTAAATCAGGTAATCCGTTTCCGTATTACCTTTTTTTTTGTTTTATTTGAATCAAAATCAGACACTTATTTAATCCATAGCATGAAAGTCCATCTTGTTGCGTTATCCCTTACCTTAGTTGGTTCATGTGCAACTCTTAAACATACCGACAAAATTGAGCAGCTTAAAGAAAGTATCGTATACGATGACACGCAAATTGTTGAAAAATATTTAAATACAATCACAAAAGAAGAGCTCAAAGAGCATGTCTATACATTTTCTTCAGATGATTTTGAAGGTAGGAAAGCAGGTGAATTAGGACATCATAAAGCCTCAAAATTTCTTAAAGATTATTATATCAATCAAGGCATCAAATCGCCTTTAGGTACAAAATATTACCAACATATTCCCGAATCTTATTTTTCAGAAGGTATTAAAGACTCTCAAAATGTAATTGCTTATATAAAAGGCAGTGTGTATCCTGATGAAGTTGTTATTATCTCTGCACATTCAGATCATGAAGGTGTTACCGAAACTGAAATCTATAATGGAGCCGATGATAATGGTTCAGGAACTGCAGCTGTTCTAGAAATGGCACAAGCTTTTAAAAAAGCTTCGCAAGAAGGCTATAGACCTAAACGTAGTGTCGTTTTTTTACATTTAACAGGCGAAGAAATCGGACTTCATGGTTCAAGGTATTATACGCAATATCCTGTGTTTTCGATGTCAAATACAGTCGCCAACCTCAATATCGATATGATTGGTCGTGTCGATGACTCGCATAGTGATGAAGAAGATTACATATATATCATTGGTGCTAATCGCTTAAGTACTGAACTGCATTATATTTCTGAAGAAGCAAATGATCAGTTTACTAATCTCAATTTGGATTATAGTCTTAATAGTGATAGTGATCCTAACCGCTATTATTATAGATCTGATCATTATAATTTTGCACAAAAAGGAGTACCAGTCATCTTCTATTTTAATGGTGAACATGAAGATTATCATGAAGTTACAGACACGCCAGATAAAATAAACTATCCACTTCTTGAAAAACGTGCCAAGCTTATATTTGCTACCGCTTGGTATATTGCAAATTCTGATAGCAGGATTATTGTCGATAAAGAAGTTCTATAAGACGTTAAATTTTGCTTAAGACTTGCCCAAACTAACACATGATAGTTAGATTTTTTGTAATATCGTGCTGCAAATTCTTATATCATAAAAAATCATGAAAAAATCGCTAAGCCTTTTAGCTGCTACTCTACTCTTGATTAGTTGTGGAGACACTAAAAAAACACCAGCAGATCCAACTGCATACGGAACTACAATTACTTCCGATGAATTAAAAGAAATGCTCTACACTTATGCCTCAGACGAATTTGAAGGTCGTGAAACTGGAGAACCAGGGCAAAAGAAAGCCGTTAACTACTTAAAAGAGCAATACCAAAGCATGGGTATCTCATCGCCTATTTCTGAAGATGACTATTTTCAAGAAGTACCTTTAGAGCGTCAATTAGTTCCTGATGTTCAAATGTCACTTAATGGAAAAACCGTAAACATGTTTGATGAATTTCTTTCTGTAGGACCAGTCGATACGCAATCATTCAGTGTTGATCAAATTGTATATGCTGGCTTCGGAATTCACTCCTCTACCTATTCTGATTACAAAGACTTAGACGTTAAAGATAAAATCGTTTTAGTTAAAGCTGGTGAGCCAAAAAATGAGGATGGTACATTCATAACTACTGGAGACACCTTAGCCACGAAATGGAGTAAAGGTCGTGCAGCACGTTCTGCTAAAAAGGTAGCCGCAGAAGAACTCGGTGCAAAAGGGATTTTTATAATGGATAATGCTGCTTATGATTTCTATAATAATTATTATACGCGTCTCAAGAAGTCTAACACACCAGGTAGGATGTCGCTAATAAGCAATAATCCAAACATGCTTTACTTTTTAGTAAATGAAAGCTTAGCCAAAACTTTAGTAAGTGATATTGATACTAATAATACGCCAAAAGTTATTGATGCTAAAATAGAGCTTTCTGTAACTAAAAAAGGAGACAAACTAGAATCTGAAAACGTCGTTGCATTAATAAATGGAACAGAAAAACCTGACGAATATCTAGTCATTTCATCACACCTTGATCATATTGGTAAAACTAAAGACGGCCAAATAAACAATGGTGCGGATGATGATGGATCTGGCACAGTAGCTTTATTAGAAATTGCCGAAGCTTTTAAAACGGCAGTTAAAAATGGTCATGGACCAAAACGATCTATTTTGTTTTTACATGTTACAGGTGAAGAAAAAGGTTTGTTAGGTTCAAGACATTATACAGACAATGATCCAATTATTCCGTTAGAAAATACTGTGACCAATTTAAATATCGATATGATAGGTCGTGTAGACCCAAAACGTGAAGGTGATAGAAACTATATATATGTTATTGGTAGTGATAGATTGAGTACAGAACTACATAATATTTCTGAAGCCATGAATACGAAATACACGAATATCGATTTAGATTACACGTATAATGCTGAGAGTGATCCAAACCGTTACTATAACAGAAGTGACCATTACAACTTTGCAAAGAACAATATTCCAATTATTTTCTATTTCAATGGGACACATGATGATTATCACAAGCCAACAGATACGCCAGATAAAATTGAATACGATTTATTAGAAAACAGAGCACGTCTCGTGTTTTATACTGCTTGGGAAGTTGCCAATCGTGATGAACGACCTGTAGTAGATAAAGCAGAAACGACTCCATAATCTTTTGGGCGTTACCCAAAGGGTCGCGCTATACGCTGTATCTTTTTGCAAAAAGCAAAAAGGATGTCACTACTATCGCTAACGCAAAGAAAGGTTCAAGACAATTTTTTAATTATCTTGAGCCTTTCTTTATACAATCAATTTATTATGAGTGAAAACAAAAGACTTAAAATAGGAGAAGGAAAAATTAGCGGCTATCTGTCTATATTTCTCGCCATAGTTTCCTTAGGGTTTGTAATCTGTGCTTACTTTCCAGATATTTTTACTACAAAAGATTTTAGAGACATCTATAACCCACAAATTGTAAAATGGTCAATCCTTGCAGTCTTGGTATTATCATTCCTATTTGCGTTTACGAGTTTAATATTAAGCAAGAAAAAACGCTATGGTTTTATTTCTACCATTCTTATAGCAGCAACTATTTTCTTAGGAACTGCATTACCTCAAGGCACTGGTATTGAAGACAAATCATTTACAATTGGTCTGGATTGGCTCCTTATTGATGTGCTAGTATCTGCTATTGTATTTATTCCAATCGAGTTGTTTTTACCAAAACGCACCAATCAATCTAAATTTCATAATGAATGGCGAACAGACCTCGTCTATTTTATTGTCAGTCACTTATTCATTCAAACTATTGGAGTCATCGTTCAATTTCCAGCTATGACCATGTTTAAAAACATAGGATTAGAAGGTTTTCAAAATACAATTCAATCGATTCCGTTTTTACCACAATTATTTGTTGCGCTATTAGTTTCAGATTTATTTCAATATACAGCACATTATTTCTTCCATAAGATTCCCTATTTATGGCGATTTCATGCGGTGCATCACTCTACCAAAAACTTAGATTGGCTGGCGGGCTCTCGTACACATTTTTTCGATTTGGTCGTTGTTCGCGCCATGTCTTTTATTCCAATATATGTTTGCGGTTTTGATAGTTCTGTCTTTTTCACATATATCGTGATTGTATCCTTTCAAGCCGTTTTAGCTCATGCAAACACGAGAATCAATTTTGGATTCTTAAAATATGTATTCGTTACGCCACAATTCCATCATTGGCATCACTCAGACGACCCAAAAGCCTACGACAAAAACTTCGCCATTCACTTTCCTTTTATCGATATGATTTTTGGTACGTATTATGATCAAGGCAAAGATTGGCCAGAAAGAACTGGACTGGGCGATGTAAGTTACCCAAAGGGTTATGCCAAACAGTTTGTATACCCTTTTGTAAAAAACCCGCAAGAACATCTTGATGTAAAAGAACAAAGCGAAAGATAGAACTACAAAAAAAGCTCCCCATTTCTGAGAAGCTTTGTCATTCTGGGTGGAAGACCGGGTTCGAACCGGCGACTTTCGGTACCACAAACCGACGCTCTAACCAGCTGAGCTACAACCACCATGTCATTTTATTTAAACTTAAAAAAGTTATCCAATTGGAATGCTCTATTCAGCTGAAAATGAGCCACCATTTAAATTGGACTGCAAATGTAAATTATTTCACAGTTACAACAAAGACTTTTTTTAAAATTATTACTTCAAATCAAACAAACTATTAACAGCCACGTAACGTTCTACTGTAAACCCTTCAGCATATTCTACACCAATTAAACGTCCTAAGTCTCTTGCTCTATATTTGATACTATCTGTAAAGTTCTTGCTCGATATTGGTGTTTGAGGTTCATCACTGTTTGGATTATAGAATTGTGTCTTATAAGCCAAAACAGATGCCATTTTGGTATCAATAAAATCTGAAACGTCCACTGCGAAATCTGGCTCTAAGTTTTTCCATTGGATGTAATGGTATACTTGCTTTGGCCGCCATTTATCTTGTGCTTTTCCATCAAATTCTGTTTCAATTTTAATTAGGCCACTTAAAAAGCAAGCATCACTAACAAGCTTGCTTCCTTTTCCATGATCAATATGTCTATCATCAACAGCATTGCATAACACAACCTCTGGCTGATACTTACGTAACATCTTAATGATTTCTAATTGATGGGTTTTATCATTTACAAAAAAACCATCTGCAAAACCAAGGTTTTCTCTAACAGCAATGCCCAAGATTTTTGCAGCATCACTAGCTTCTTGATCTCTAGTTTCTGCTGTGCCTCGTGATCCCAATTCACCACGCGTCAAATCGATAATTCCAACCTTTTTTCCGTTAGCAACTTCTTTGGCAACCGTTCCTCCGCACCCTAATTCTATATCATCTGGATGCGCTCCAAATGCGAGTATATCTAATTTCATCTCTCTTTTATATTTTCAAAATTACAATTTGACATCTTTAAGAAACTAAAACTGTCCCAAATATCAAATAGCCTTCTAAGATAAGTCAATATTCATTTAAAAAACAAAGCTAATATTTATAACTCAATACCTCTCACTCGTTTTCGTAAAAATTTTATGCAATGATTACTGGCAAATACAAACAATTATGTAAAAGTGAATGCGACTTAGGTTCCATGATATTTATCATATTTATTGGGAGTAGTTAGGCATAACTTTATAGTAGAAATTAGCTTTAAACATAAAGATATGTCTTTAATGCTCATCATATTAACACTTGTAATTATCCTTTTTGTTTGGCCAATAAAATTATTAATCTTTTTAAATTATAAATATTATGAAACATCAAGCAATAACTCCTAAATATTCTGATTTGGGTATTTACAATCTCAAGAATGTGACTGCATATTGGAATCTTTCTCCAGAAGATTTGCAACGTATTACCATTGAAAAAGGTATGGGAAAAGAAACAAACAATCGAACTCTAGCTATAAATACTGGTAAATTTACTGGTCGTTCTCCTCAAGATCGATTTCTAGTGAAAGATGATTATACTGCTAGTAAAGTGTGGTGGGGAAAAACAAATAAACCTATTTCTCCTGAAAATTTTGATTATTTACAATCGGAAATAGAACAGTATCTCAGTGGAAAAGAAATATACGTTAGAGATGGTTATGTATGTGCAGATCCTGAATATAAAATGAATGTAAGAACTATTACAGAATATCCATGGTCTAATATGTTTATCTACAATATGTTCTTAAGACCAAACGCAAAAGAATTAGAACATTTTAAAGAAGAATGGCTCGTACTTTGTGCACCTGGTTATGTTGCAAAAAATCCAAAAAAACATGGATTACGACAAGGGAATTTCTCTATTCTAAATTTCACAAAAAAGATAGCTCTAGTTGGCGGTTCAGCATATACAGGTGAAATGAAAAAAGGTATTTTTTCTGCACTTAATTTTATATTGCCTGTAGAAAAAGATGTACTACCAATGCACTGCTCAGCAAATGTTGGCAAAAACGGAGATACTGCTATTTTCTTCGGATTGTCGGGAACAGGAAAAACAACACTTTCTGCTGATCCAGATCGCAAACTTATTGGAGATGATGAACATGGATGGACAGCAAATAACTCTATTTTTAATTTCGAAGGTGGATGCTATGCCAAAGTTATCGATCTCACCGAAGATAAAGAACCAGACATCTACAGAGCTATCAAACCAGGTGCCATTCTTGAAAATGTCATTTTTAAAGCTAATGGTGAAGTCGATTATATGGATAGTAGTATTACACAAAACACACGTGTGAGTTATCCTATCTATCATATAGATAATATTCAAGAACCGTCTTATGCTATAAATCCAACGAATATCTTTTTTTTAACCTGTGATGCATTTGGCGTCTTACCTCCAGTGTCAAAATTAACTCCTGGTCAGGCTGCATACCACTTTATTTCAGGTTACACTGCAAAAGTAGCGGGAACAGAAGCTGGTATTACAGAACCTGTTCCATCATTTTCTGCATGCTTTGGAGAACCATTCATGCCATTACATCCAACTGTTTATGCTGAAATGTTAAGTAAAAAAATGCAAGATGCTGGCGTAAATGTATGGCTAATAAATACAGGCTGGAGTGGCGGTCCCTATGGTGTTGGGTCTCGCATTAAATTGAAATATACCAGAGCAATGATTACTGCAATTCTTAATGGTAAATTGGACAC
Source organism: uncultured Psychroserpens sp. (assembly GCA_947489585.1). Taxonomy (GTDB): domain Bacteria; phylum Bacteroidota; class Bacteroidia; order Flavobacteriales; family Flavobacteriaceae; genus Psychroserpens. The sequence goes on along the minus strand of CANLEE010000004.1, from coordinate 10,763 downwards.
GGTCGAATTTGAACAGCATCCAATATTTGGATTATTTATGCCAAAAGAATGTGATGGTGTACCAACCGAATTATTAGACCCAATAAATACTTGGTTGCAAAAAGGAGCATACATTAGTAAATCAATACAATTGGCGCATTCTTTCCATTTAAATTTTGAAAAATTTGCAAATCAAGCATCAGAGCAAATCATTGAAGGCGGACCATTAATTGATGAACATCATCACTTAAATGAACACGTATAATTTTTGATAAAAATGAGGTTGGCAACTAAAGGGTTAATTAAAATAGTGCCAACCTCATTTATATATTACCATTTTTTTTGCTGTTTTTCATTTAAAAAGGACCAAGCTACGACTCTACTTATTTTGTTTCCAAGAGACAATTCTAAAATTTTAAATTGTGTCGCACCCAATTTTTTAAGCGAAGCCTGCATGGTCTTAACATGCTCTTTTTTAGAAACTAAACTCGTATACCAAAAGCAATTGGTCTTCAAAAACGAGCTTTGATACAGGTAATTATGTAAAAAGGCTTTCTCTCCTCCTGGATACCAAAGCTCTTTGGCTGTTCCACTAAAATTTCTAGTAAACGGATCCTCAACTTTCCCCAAACCCTTCAGTTTGCGTTCAGTGTTTTCTATAGCTTCTGCTTCATTTTTATAAAATGGCGGATTACACATAGCAGCTGTAATACGCTCAGAAGAATTTAAAATCCCTGTCAATATATCTTGTGGAGTCTTCTGAAACCGCAACTCGATTTTAGAATTCAGCCCATTTTTGTCTACAATCTGCTTTGACGTCTTTAAGGCTTGGTTATCAATTTCCGAAGCGATAAAGTGCCAACCATATGCGGCATATCCAAGCAAAGGATAAATGCAAGTTGCTCCTGTTCCAACATCTAAAACCGTAATATCTTTCTGGAGTTTAGAATTATGAAATAAATCATTCAGTAAATGAATATATTCCACACGCCCTGGAATTGGTGGGCATAAATGCACATCAGGAAATTCCCAATAGTCGATGCCATAATACAATTTCAATAAGGCTGTATTCAAGGCCTTTACGGCTTTCGGATTGGCAAAATCAATAGTAGTTGTTCCGAAGTTATTAGTGAATACAAAATCACTCAACTCTGGAGAATTTGCAGTCAATACTTCAAAATCATAACCTTTAGAATGTGTATTGTTCTTATGCAAATGAAGCGACTTTAGTTTCAGTTATAGCTTGCTCGATATCTTGTTTTAAATCTTTAAAATTTTCTATCCCAACCGAAAAACGAATCAAGCTGTCACTAATACCAACAGCATCACGTTGTTCCTGTGTTAATAAGGCATGAGATGTTTCCGAAGGTAATAACATCGTACTCTCCACTCCTGCTAAACTCATGGATGATTTAATTAAATTTAATTGCTTTTGAAATGCCATAGCATCAATACCATCAACCAATTCAAAGGATAACATCGCTCCAAAATCACGCATCTGCGCTTTGGCTAATTCATGTTCTGGATGGCTTTTTAAACCTGGATAATACACCTTAGCAATAGCATCGTGCTTGTCTAAAAACTTCGCTAGCTTTCGTGCATTCTTAGTTTGAGCTTTCACACGTAATGCCAGTGTTTTCATACTACGCTCTAACATCCAAACGGTCATATCACTGAGGCTTCCACCTAAGTTTTTAGAAACATTCCAAATGCGGTCTATATGCTCTTGAGAGCTTGCAACGGTTCCTGCTAAAATATCACTATGGCCACCTAAATATTTTGTAGCTGAATGCATAACCACATCAATTCCGAAGTCAATAGGGTTCTGATTTATAGGACTCGCAAACGTATTGTCAATGGTAGAAATGATGCCTTTAGATTTGGCCAAATCGGCTACTGCTTTAATATCAGTTACGGTTAGCAGTGGATTAGAAGGTGTTTCTATATGAATCACTTTCGTATTGGGTTGAATAGCTGCTTCAAAATCGGAAACCGCATAACCATTGGTAAATGTATATGCAATGCCATATTTATGAAATTCCTCACGAATAAAATTGCTTGTACCTCCATATAGGGTATTCTGCACCACAATATGATCGCCTTGTTTTAAAAACGCCAGAAACATATGACTAATAGCTGCCATTCCGCTTCCAAAAATCAGGGCTGCTTCAGTATGTTCTAAAGCTGCTATTTTCTTAGATAAATATTCTTGATTTGGTGTATTAAAATAACGTGGATAACGTTTAACGTCTACATTATCAAATTCATAAGATGTTGATAGATATATTGGTGAGATGGCACCTTTAAACTGCGCATCTTTAATTTCGCCAACATGCGTACAGATGGTATTAATTCCTAATTTTTGTTTTGACATAACCGACACTCTTTTGTAACTCTAAAATTACAAAAAAGAACGGCATCAATTTAAATATAGTATTGTGTTTTCCTATTGAGCTATAATCAATCGCTTATTAAATTTACCCTGCTTTGTTTTAACGCTCACTAAATAAGTCCCTTTAGACACATTAGAAAGTGATAGCTTATAGTTACCAGACAAATTAGGCTTGACATTTGACCATTGTTTTAAATTCTGCCCTAAAATACTGTAGAGGCGAATTTCCTCAATATCTAAAGTCTGAAGTGATTTTATTTGTAATTCCTTACTTGAATTTATATAGTTAATTTCTGGAGTAGTTTTTGTGGCATCTGAAACAGATAATTGACTATTTGCAAAAACCATAGCATTAATATCACTAGTAAACGCAATATAAAAACGATTGGTATAATTACCTTCAGACATATATTCTACAAGATTACTATCTGAAATTGAAGTCACTGTATCGTTATCTGAATCGTAGATATATACATCAATCTCTTGCTCAAAAAACTCTAAGGCTTGAAGCGAAAACTCAACATTACCAGCATCAGACAAAAACAAACCTAAAGGATAAGTTTTACTTTCATGAAAAGCGCCTACACCTTGAATCACATAACGTTCATTACCAATCATCCAACTCGAATCATTATCATAACTATCAGCGTTTAAAGCATCATAGCCATAATCAAAACCATCGCTTGCTGCATTGTCTGGTGTAAAACCTAATAACAAATGCCTTGTATAACCCATCGATGTGGTTATATCAATGCGAACACGTTGCACTTGAGTACTTGTTGTTGATGAATTGTTATTAAAAGATGCTGACACACCGTTTGTAGATACACAAAAAAGTATCGCAAAACATAAGTAGGTTAAAGATTTCATTACATTTGGGCTTTAATGAAACAAAGTTTAGTTGATTGCTAATGTAATGCTAAAAAACAAAAAAATCCACAAAATGCATAATTAATCGATGAAATGCATGTTGTGGATTTTTAAAATGGGGATATCTTTGCTACTCTTTTACAATAACTTTAGCACTATGAATTGTATTATGGGTATGTACTTTAATAATATAAGTACCTTCAGAAATGTATGCAACAGGAATTCTAATAGTACCATCTAATTCAAAGTCTTCCATATGATCCCATGTTTGAATTTCTTGGCCAAGTAAGTTGAATAATTGAAGACTTCTTACCTCAGAAATATTAGGGATTTTAACATAGATTTCTTGTGAAGACATTAGGTAATTAATAATGGCTTGACTAAACGCATCTTCTGGAATAGACAGTGCATCTTCTGTTGAAAACGTCACATAAAAACGATCTAAGTACGTCTCTGCATCTAATGCTATTTCAAAGACTTCTGAATTAATCTCATAATAAGTTCCCATTAGCGCATCATGAATGTACACATGAATGGAATCATCAAAATTCTCTAAAGCTCTAAGTGATATAGACATGGTTTCTGTTCCATCTACAAATAATGCTAATGGGTATTGCTTATTTACATCAAAATTGCCAACACCTTGCGTTGTATAATTTCCGTCTCCAATTCTCCAGAACATATCATTTGGAAACTCAGCATCAGCATTTTCAGCATCATAGCCATAATCAAAGCCATCAGTTGCTTCATTATTAGGCGTAAATGCTAAGAGTAAAGGTCGTACTGCTCCATTTTCAGTAGTAAAATCTAAACGTAGACGTTGGATCTCTGGATTTGGATCTTGTTGAACCGTGTAATTAGGATTACTAGTTCTTATAAATTGTGAGCTTGCTAATGTTTCTCTAACAAAGACACGCTGACTATTTTTAAATTGAATGTTTCCGCCAGTTCCGCTAGCAGTTACAAAGAACCCTTGGGATACAGGGATATATTGTCCAGGTAATTTAGTAGGTGTTCCGTTACCGCTTACTAAAGGTGGAGAAACCGCTGGATTACCTCCTGATAGATTAAACGTTGCATATCCGCCCTCATAGTCTTCTAAAATGTGTGTAAAATTAGATGTGTAGTGCTCCCAGAAATAGAGCGTACCATCTGTACTTTGTGTAGAACCTGGATTACCAGAAGCACCAGGAAGGTTATCTCTAATAAATTGATCAGCATCTATAGCAGATGGATAAGGGTTACCAACTAAGGCCTGATTTCCAACCGTTACAGGCGTTACTATTGTCCCGTTATTTGGCTTACCAATAAAGACATAATTCTGAACATCTGCAATAGGATCTCCAACACCACTACCTTTCATCGTAAAACTTAAACCGCTTGCAATTGCATCTGCCTCGTCCAAGCCTCGCCATGCAGCATAAGTGTCTTCTGGATAATTTTCATATGCAAATAACCAATATCTACTGAGTGTAATAGGCGTAGTACTTCCATTTGCATTATGATTATTAGTCCATTGTAAACCTATAGGCGAAGAAGAGATACTTCCATCTCGCAAGATGCCATTAACACTAAATGGGTTATTATTTGATGTGATATTAGTTGGTCCAACCGGTGAGCTCCAATAGTTATAATTATAAAGGTTAGATGTTCCTTGTTGATCACGTTCTAATTTTCCAGCACTCGTCACATCTAGAACACTACCATCATCTTGAAGCAATTGTGATTCTCCAAACAAGTCGATATCACCATCTAATTTTAAATAATGGGTCACTCGCAAAGACTGACCATCATTAGTTTCATCTTGTGCTGTTGATGGATCTGTTATAGCTAGTACTTTATTTGGTGTATCAGAAATGAGTCCAAGTACTATAATGTCTTTATTACCAGAGTTAATATCATGTGAGGTTTGCACAATATTCCAATCGATTGGTGTTGCTCCATCAACTCCTATACTATTTGGAGCATCCCAAACAGTAAAGTTAGTCCATGTATTATCGGTTGCCCAGTCTTGACCATCTACACGAGATGTATAAGGTAATGGCGCAGTCTCTTGCTGTGATGTGTTAATATTTCTCAATCGACCTCTAACACCTTTATAGGCAGTTAAATACCCACAATTCACATCCATACGATAGTAGCCATTTAAAGCTGTCCAAGCTAATCCTGAAATATCTAAAGGCACTACTGTTCCTCTAACGGCAGTATTATCTTCAATTTCTTGATTCATCATTTGACGGACTTGAGCTTCTGTTAAAGCTGTATTCCAAATACGCAATTCATCAATCCAACCATGATATAGATTAGAAACATTATTATTGGAACCATTGTCATTATCAAGTGCTCCAATTAATGCCTCTACATCAACAGTTGTAGCTTGAGGCGCATTAACACTTCCTGTTACTGTACCTACATCAATACCATCTATATATAATGTATATGTTGAACCATCAAAGGTTACTGCAATGTGGTACCAACGCGAGGTATCAATTGCATATTGAGATGCAATCGTACCATTTCCACCTGAACTGTACCAGCTATACTTCACTATACCATTATCAATATATAAGGCGTAACCTCTTGAATTATCAGATGCATTTTTCTTTGAGAAAATAGTATGATTCCCCGTTGTAGTAATTGGTTTTACCCAATTTTCAATAGTAAATGCTGAATTCAGCGCATAATTATCTTTTAAGGTTACAAAATCATCTGCCCCATCAAAATTAATATCAGAACAATTATTGATTGTAATTCTTACAGTATCAAAACAATTATTTTGTAACGTCCATGTAAGATCATATACACCAGGAGGCGCTGTAAACGATGCTCTTGGATCACCATTACCCGAAAACGTTGGGACAAAGGTAGAGCAGCTTTGAGATACTATACTATAAGACCAAGTCCCTGTCATTCCAGTTCCTGGATAATTTGTAGGATACGTATCATCAGCAGTATTGCCTGGAGTTCCATTATCATCAACTGGAGGTGCAGTAAATAAAGGTGTACCAGGATTTCCTGGTTGGTCTGGCATTACATTATTCCAAAAGGCTAAATTTTCGTTAGCTGAAATTGTATTGTCATAAGCTCTTAAATCTATAGTAGATTGTCCACATTCGGCAGCACTTGGCTGAAAATCTATACCAGCAAACGCAAGACTTGCATCAATAGTAACAAACTCTGTTCCATCATCAGTGTTTAATCGACAGCCATTTACAAGAGACGTCACACCATAAATTTGAGTACCTGGTGTTACAGGAATAACAGTTACGGTAGATCCCGAAGCAACAACATTGCCATTCTCATCAGTCCATTCTAATACTTCATCTATTGGAGCATAAGGGACACGAACCCCGTCAATAGCCCAAGAACTTCTTACATTACGTGTAATACTTCCACAAGGTTGCGTTCCACTTTGATCTACAAACGTATCTGAGCATTGGCCACCTGCAACTCCAAAAAATGAAAATCGAACTCTTAAAGTTCCTTCATTTAAATATGGTGCCAAATCAATGGATATAAATTCATATCCATCTTGCTCTGGGTCATAACTGTTACAATTATTTGGGTTTCCACTAGGTCTTACTATTGTCATACCAGTATCACTTTGACCATTATCAGAAAATAATAGTTCTGTATACGTCGTACCACCATCAAGCGATAACTCTATAGCTAAACTTGCTCCAGCACACAAATAGTAGGCTTGATAAAATTCAAATTTTGCATCAGCAGCATCCATTCCAATAGTACTAAATACTGGTGTTTCTAAAACTGAATCTACGGCACCATAAACAGCAGCAAATTTCGATCCTTCTTGTGGATAATGTCTAATTCCTGCTAATTCCTTCGTTTCGGCCACTTCCTTCCATGTCCCTTGAGACGTATTATTACCAGAAGCTGGTATATCATTTGGTACACCATCTACAATCCAACCATCAGGTTGTGCAGAATTGAAGAGTCCAGTGTCGCCAAATTGTTCATTATATTCGAAAAAGCTTTCGGCTTCTATCGTATATTCTGGAGGAAAACATCCGTTATTACTTGTTACACCTACAATGGTAGGAGGTTCGTCTGGAGGAATGATTTGCAACATGGCTACAGCAGAATAAGCGATACAATTTCCAGACTGAATGACTGCTCTTACCAAAGTAGTTTCAGTAACATTCGCAATACTATGTTGCGTTGGATTTCCTGCATTAATGCCATCATCAACCCAATCCCAAAATGCAGTTGTGGCATTATATGTGGCAATTTCCCATCTTAATATATTTGGAACCAAACTTGGATCAATTGTTAAATCAAAAATTGCGCCTTGAACCGCTGGCGTTGGAGGATCGGTTGTTAAGTCGTATGGACAAAACGTCACCTCAATAAGGTCATCAGCGGGTTCAGGATTCACAACATCAATATAGCCTTCAACAACACCTGATGCAATCGTTGGTGCTTCTATAACAACATTAATGCTGCATGTGTTCGTATTACCATTGACATCTGTTACCGTTAAAATCACATTGTTGGATCCAATATCATCACAATCAAAAGTAGTTTGCGCCAAGACTAAAGTATCAATACCACAAGCATCAGAGCCTGTATACGCTGCGCTAATTTGAGCTGGTGTTACGGTTACTTCACCTGACACGGCATCTATAATTAATGGCCCTATTGATCCACAAACTGAATTGTTAGCAATAGGATCAATATTATCTTCAACAGTAACTGTTGATGTACATGTTGCTGCATTTCCGTTTATATCTGTTACCGTTAGGGTTACTGTATTTGGTCCAACATCTGCACAAGTAAAACTACTTGGATTAACCGAAATTGATTGAATTCCACAATTATCACTTGAACCATTATCAATATCGACAGCATTGATATTTGCATTACCCGATCCATCTAATTGAACAGTTAAATCCTGACAAACTGCAATTGGATTCGTTACATCATCAATAATCACATCCTGTGTTTGTGTCGATGTGTTGCCGTTGCCATCATCATAAGTCCATGTCACTGTTGTCGTTGTGCCTTCTCCTGAAATTGGAAGGCTTGCATTATTAGTTACTGTAACGGTTCCACCACAATTATCAGTTGCGGTTGGTGCAGTTAAACTTGTCACTTCACATTCGGCTGTGATATCTGATAAACTGGCCACATCTGGAATTGGTGCAGACACATCATCAATAATCACGTTTTGTGTTTGTGTTGATGTATTGCCGTTGCCATCATCATAAGTCCATGTCACTACTGTTGTTGAACCTTCTCCTGAAATTGGAAGCGTGGCATCATGAGTGACTGTCACTGTTCCACCGCAATTATCTGTGGCTGTTGGTGCTGTTAAACTGGCTACTTGACATTCGGCTGTGATATCTGATAAACTGGCCGCATCTGGAATTGGTGCAGACACATCATCGATAATCACGTTTTGTGTTTGTGTTGATGTATTGCCGTTGCCATCATCATAGGTCCATGTCACTACTGTTGTTGAGCCTTCTCCTGAAATTGGAAGCGTGGCATCATGAGTGACTGTCACTGTTCCGCCACAATTATCTGTGGCTGTTGGTGCTGTTAAACTAGCTACTTGACACTCGGCTGTGATATCTGATAAACTCGCTGCATCTGGAATTGGTGCAGACACATCATCGATAATCACGTTTTGTGTTTGTGTTGATGTATTGCCGTTGCCATCATCATAAGTCCATGTCACTACTGTTGTTGAACCTTCTCCTGAAATTGGAAGCGTGGCATCATGAGTGACTGTCACTGTTCCACCGCAATTATCTGTTGCGGTTGGTGCTGTTAAACTGGCCACTTGACATTCGGCTGTGATATCGGATAAACTCGCTGCATCTGGTATTGGTGCAGACACATCATCAATAATCACATTTTGGGTTTGTGTACTTGTATTGCCGTTGCCATCATCATAAGTCCAAGTCACGACTGTTGTGCTACCTTCTCCTGAAATTGGAAGCGTGGCATCATGAGTGACAGTTACTGTTCCACCACAATTATCAGTTGCGGTTGGCGCTGTTAAGCTGGCCACTTGACATTCCGCTGTGATATCTGATAAATTGGCTGCATCCGGAATTGGTGCAGACACATCATCGATAATCACATTTTGGGTTTGTGTACTTGTATTGCCATTGCCATCATCGTAAGTCCAAGTCACGACTGTTGTCGAGCCTTCTCCTGAAATTGGAAGTGTGGCATCATGAGTGACAGTCACTGTTCCGCCACAATTATCGGTCGCGGTTGGTGCTGTTAAGCTGGCTACTTGACATTCCGCTGTGATATCTGATAAACTCGCTGCATCCGGAATTGGTGCAGACACATCATCGATAATCACATTTTGGGTTTGTGTACTTGTATTGCCATTGCCATCATCGTAAGTCCAAGTCACGACTGTTGTCGAGCCTTCTCCTGAAATTGGAAGTGTGGCATCATGAGTGACTGTGACGGTTCCACCACAATTATCGGTGGCTGTTGGCGCTGTTAAGCTGGCTACTTGACATTCCGCTGTGATATCTGATAAACTCGCTGCATCTGGTATTGGTGCAGACACATCATCAATAATCACATTTTGTGTTTGTGTACTTGTATTGCCGTTGCCATCATCATAGGTCCATGTCACCACTGTTGTTGACCCTTCTCCTGAAATTGGAAGCGTGGCATCATGAGTGACTGTCACGGTTCCACCGCAATTATCTGTTGCGGTTGGTGCTGTTAAACTGGCCACTTGACATTCCGCTGTAATATCTGATAAATTGGCTGCATCTGGAATTGGTGCAGACACATCATCAATAATTACATTTTGGGTTTGTGTCGAAGTATTACCGTTGCCATCATCATAAGTCCATGTCACGACTGTTGTTGAGCCTTCTCCTGAGATTGGAAGCGTGGCATCATGAGTGACTGTGACGGTTCCACCACAATTATCAGTTGCGGTTGGTGCTGTTAAGCTAGTCACTTGACATTCGGCTGTGATATCTGATAAATTGGCTGCATCTGGAATTGGTGCAGACACATCATCAATAATCACATTTTGGGTTTGTGTACTTGTATTGCCATTGCCATCATCATAAGTCCATGTGACTACTGTTGTTGACCCTTCTCCTGAAATAGGAAGTGTGGCATCATGAGTAACAGTTACTGTTCCGCCGCAATTATCTGTTGCTGTTGGTGCTGTTAAACTGGCTACTTGACATTCAGCTGTGATATCTGATAAACTGGCTGCATCTGGAATTGGTGCAGACACATCATCAATAATCACATTTTGTGTTTGTGTTGACGTATTGCCATTGCCATCATCATAGGTCCATGTCACGACTGTTGTTGAGCCTTCTCCTGAAATTGGAAGCGTGGCATCATGAGTCACAGTTACTGTTCCACCACAATTATCAGTTGCGGTTGGTGCTGTTAAGCTAGCCACTTGACATTCCGCTGTGATATCGGATAAACTCGCCGCATCTGGAATTGGTGCAGACACATCATCGATAATGACGTTTTGTGTTTGTGTCGATGTATTACC
>CANLEE010000003.1 GCA_947489585.1 uncultured Psychroserpens sp. | reverse complement strand
TGACTATCGCCATCAGTTACAGTTAAAGTAACATCTACAGGAGTTCCTATATCATTACAATCAAAAGAATTAATATCTATACTTAAATCTGTTATAGCAACATCGTCATTAGAACCACCATCAACATCGGCAGCAACAATAGTTGCATTTCCAGTATTATCTAATTGCACTGTAATATTTTGGCAGAGAGCAACTGGTGGATCTGAACCTGTAGGGACATCAGCCGTAAAATTAATATTATCAACTGCAATATCACTTCTAAAACTAGACCCTGTTATAGCATGAAAGCGTAATTTTATAACTTGACCGTCATACGCAGATAAATCTACATTAGCAGTTAACCATGGGTCAGAATTTCCTGTGGTTTGTGAACCTGGCGATCCTATTTGCGTAAAAACGGTATTAACTGTTTCAAAATCATCTGTACTAACTTCTAAAAACAAGTCTCCCATTGTTGCTCCAAACATATGATAGTCAAAAGAAAATTGTGCATTTTCATAACCATTTAAATCAAAACACTGACTTGTTAAAAGTGCAACTTTATCTGGGAATCCAGTCCCGTTACCAGAAGATTCGGTATAGATATAAAAATTTCCATCATTTGCACCAGAAGGTCCAGTTATATTTGGATTAGCTGTTGTATTAGATGGAGGCGCTCCAGACAAACGTGTCCAATCGATATCGTCATCAGTATTGTTTATACCTTGTTTCCATTCGTCAATGAAAGATGCATTGTCTTCAAAACTTTGGGTATAAGGGAACGTTGAAATTGTGCCATCTTCACAAATATCTAAAGTTGTGAAGATTTCCGAAGAAGAATAAGAGGATGTACTAGCATTACATTTACTTCTAACTTGTACTTCATATTCTGTTAAATTACCTAATCCTGTTATCGAATAAGTATTAGTTGTTAAATCTAAGACATCTGTCCATGGTGTTGTTCCCGTTTCTCTATATCTTAAATCATATGTCGCTGAGGGAATAACATCCCATGTCACATCAGCAGCAGAAATTGTAACTCCACTCACCGCCACATTAGTTGGAACACTAGTTACGCATGGAATTTTAATTTCGGTAATTTTAAAATCATCAAATGTAAACCCTTCAAAATCTACATTCGCATAAGAATCTTCTCTATTTGAAGAGTCTGTAAACAATACAAACCTGAAGTAAACAGCGTTTTGCTGAGAAAATACTGAATTATTTGAAGCATCAATTACAACTTCTTCCATATACCACCTGTCTTGAGTATCACCATCATATAGTGGTTCACCATCAGGTTGAAATTGATTATTTGTGGTACTCTTTCCAGAATACGTATTATTTGCATCTGGAGCACCTGGTTTCGTAAGCGTTCCACAAAGAGGTGTCCATCCTGTACTGCCATCTAGAGAGGCTTCAAGTTGCACATAATCAAAACTACGCTCTAAATCCCATTTTGCATAAAACTGAACAAGAGCTGTTGATACACCAGTTAAATCAACTGGGTTATTTAATTGTATTCCATTAGCTTGACTGTTGCTATAAGGTATTGAAGCATTAGATCTAATTGCTGAAGCACCAGCTGAATTTGGATATTCATCTGTCGTTGTAGTCCATGAACCACCTGTTCCTATTGGTGTCCAATTTGATAAATTATCTGTTGCATCATCAAAAATAACGTTGGTTGGTGTATATGTTTTTTTGATATTAGCTTCATACAACACATTGTCTGAAGCATAATCATTAGTTAGTACAATTTTAAATTCAATCTCATCATCTGGTTGCAGACCACTTAATGTGTAAGGAATACTAATAAATCTTTGATCTAAAACTTCAGCAGCAGTAAAGCTTTCGGTAACTGAATTTGTTGCTCCAGGAATTGTTATGTTAGATACCGCAGTTACTGTTACAGTAAAATCTGCTGCTTTTTGCCCTAAGTTTTCTATACTGAATTCTAAATTTCCAGAAGTGGCTGTAATATCACTTTGATTTAAGTCATGAACTTTTCCGTATTTACCACTAAAATATGCCGCCATAAAGTTCATACGCATGGCACGTTTCGCGATAGGTAAAAAATTTGAGGGTGCAGGCCAGAATCCACTTCCTGTAGATCCTGCTTCTGAGCTGGTTCCGTTTTCTGGAGTCCAAGCTAAAGTTTCTTTTCCAGACCCTGTACCAGTAGGTGTTCCATTGGCACTTGTTCCTGCAGGTCCGCCTAGCATCCAGTCATTCATATTACCACTATTAAGCGAGCTAATTGATGTACTTGGACCATGAGCATACCTATTATAATAGGTCATGTCATGGTTGTATTTTGAATATTCGTCTGGTCTTGGGTTTGTAATGTTTGTTCCTGCATACGCATGAAGCATTGCATTTTTAAATGAGTGATGGTTCAATGCTAATTCAAAATCATGCAATAAAAAGAAATCACGCATAATTTGTGTTTCATTTTCTGAAAACGGTGCTGTTCCCATATATGTGTCATTACAAGAATTGGTTGAAGAACCACCATTTCCCCAATAATAAGCAGAGTTTCTGTTTAAGTCAATTCCTTCAAGATAGGTGCCACAAGATCCAGCAGCAGATGTGTTTCTATTTTTACGTTGTAATCCACCACCATTTGGTGCTACAGTTTGATTGTATACAAAGCCATCAGGATTAAATACAGGTATAAAATATAAGGCTTGGTTGTTTACCAAGTTTCTAATCGCTGGGTCAGAATTATAGTTTTCCAAAAGGTACCACATGAAATACAATTGATTCATAACGGTAGCCGATTCTCTTGAATGAATCAAAGATTGGTATAAGGTTTCTGGTTCACCAGCTTCATCAGTATCTGGGTTGTCAGAAATTCTAACATAATAAATGGTTCGTCCTTCAAACGTCGTTTGATTACTAGGAGATGCATCAGTTCTAGCTGAAATAAGAGTTGGATATAACGTACGCATATCGTCTAACTCTTGAAGTACTTGAGCATAGGTTAAACAGCCACCAAAAGAGTTCGGAGCACTATTTGGATTTAAATTCCAGTTTACTGGAGTAGCCCAATCTATTTCATCACATTCATCATATTGGCCTACATTATTTAAAACCTCACTAACACTATACCTAGCATTTTGTAAAGACATTTGCTTTTCTCTTTCAAGCTCTAATCTAGCTCTAGGAAGATCTCTGTCAGCACGATCACTATAGAATTGCTCAAGATCATCAACTAAAACCGTATAACTTATACCTTGATTTGATAGATTTTGAAGTTCTGTTTCGCTTAATTCAATTTGCAATTTACCCTCAAGAAATATTGCACCACAAGTCATATCTATACCACTATAGTCTAGAATTTCTGATACAGAATCATCAATATTGTTAATGGTGACTCTTTTGTAAATTTCTTGCGAAAAGGAGTTTTGTAGCATTATTAATAGTAGTACAAATAAGCAGGTAATTTTTTTCATTAGTTTGGGGTTTAATGAATTTATGTCAATTAATTCAGGCCACTAATATATCACTTTATTTGCAATTTACTCCACAAAATGCATAAAAATCCGTTGAAATGCATTTTTTAATTTTAAAAATATTCTATTTCCTACAAAATTATATTACTAAATATTTTTTAATATGCTGGTTATTAAATAGTTTCATTCATTTGTTTTGCTTAGTAATTGATAGAAACAAAAAGTTTAAGTTTAAACTAAAAATTAAGGTTTATTGTTTAATAAATCGTTTGGTTATTGTTTTGTCCTCTACATTAAACTGGATTTGATACACGGCACCATCTAAGCGACTAATATCAATGCTATTGCTTTTAACTATCCCTTTTCCAACCAATTGACCAACGATATTGTATATTTCATAAGACATAGTAGTATCAGTATATGGTGATTTTACGTTCAAAATATCACCTTTGACAGGATTAGGATATATGTTAATGTCTTTAAAGTTCAATGCAAACTCAGTTGGCAAAGTTTGTCTTGGAATAGGACCCGTTGTTAAATTAATATTGTCTAAAGCAATATCGGCTTGCCAAGTAGTACCTGTCGTTCTGTTAAAACGAAGTTGTACACTTCCGCCAACATAATCTGACAAATCAACACTTTCAGATTGCCATGAATTACCAAGATTACCAGAGCTACTCCAAATATTAATCCAACTTGTTCCATCATCATTACTTGCTTCTAAGAAAATTGTTCCCATGTTGGTAGATCCAAATTGATGGTAATTAAATTCAAATGTAGCTGAGGTTTCATTACTCAAATCAAAGCAAGGCGAGTTCAGTATCGCTTGTTTGTTAGGGTATCCAACATTATTCCCAGAAGCTTCTACATAGACATAAAATGAACCCTGAAACGCACTTGAAGGTCCTGTCCCACTTGATGGTGTTGTACCAGATCTAATTGACCAATCTAAATCATCAGCAGTAGATTGAGTCCAAGCACCTAAGGTGTTTTCAAAACCTTCCGAATAAGGGAATGATGTAATTCCACCTGAACATCCATTTACAACAACCTCATCATCTATTAAACTAATATCGTCAATGGCGATGTCGGCTTGCCAAGTACTTCCAGTAATTCTATTAAAACGTAATTGAATACTTCCTCCTACATATGCTCCCAAATCAACATTAGCAGTAAGCCATTGATTTCCTTTATTTCCTGCACTATTCCATACCGAATTCCAATTTGCACCATCATCATCACTAACTTCTAAATCTATACTTCCCATATTAGTAGAACCAAATTGATGGTATTTAAAACTAAATGTGGCATCTGTTAATCCTGATAAATTGAAACAAGGCGAATTTAATATGGCTTGCTTACTCGGGTAACCTACATTATTACCAGAAGCTTCTACGTAAACATAAAATGAACCTTCTATAGCACTTGATGGCCCAGTTCCATTAGATGGTGTCGTTCCCGATCTAATAGTCCAATCCAAATCATCATTTGCAGACTGTGTCCAAGCACCTAAGGTGTTTTCAAAACCTTCAGTATATGGGAATGTAGAAATTCCACCTGAACATCCAGATGTTGGCTCTGTTACATTTACTATTCTTATTGTTTGAGCCGTATTGCCAGCCGTATCACTAACACTATATGTTAGATTATAAGACCCTGCAATAGCTGTATTAACTGCTCCAGAGATGATAATGCTAGACGTTAAATCACCATCTTGGTTATCGATGGCTGTAGCTCCTAATTCATTATAAGTATCACCAACAATCAAGTCAATTGTGGCCGCTCCAATTAAAGTAATCACTGGTGGTGTTGTATCTGCTGTTACAGTAACTGTTCTTATTACTGTTATAGCAACATTTCCAGATAAATCACTTACATTATAGCTAACAAAATATGTTCCTGCTGAAGATGTATTAACTATCCCACTAATTACAATACTTGATGTCAAATCACCATCTAAATTATCGATAGCTGTTGCGCCTAGTTCATTATAGGTATCGCCTAAATTTAGATTAATTGTTGAAGCTCCTATTAAAGTAATCACTGGCGGTGTTGTATCTGATACAATAACCGTTCGTGTCACTTCTAAGGCCGAATTACCAGCAGCATCATTAACGTTATAAGTTACAAGATAAGCTCCAAGCGCGCTTGTATTAACCGTATTCCCTCCAATAACAATATTTGCTGAAATATCGCCATCAATATTATCGGTTGCAGTGGCACCCAATTCAGTATATATATCTCCAATATTCAAATTTATTGTAGCAGCGCCATTGAGGGTAATCACAGGAATTGTTGTATCAGGAATCACATTTACAGTTCTTGTCACTTCTGTTGCAGCATTACCAGCAGTGTCACTTACATTATAGGTAACTATGTAAGTTCCGCCAACACTAGTATTTACAATATCCCCTCCAATAACAATACTTGCTGAAATATCACCATCAATATTATCGGTTGCGGTAGCGCCCAATTCAGTGTAGACAGATCCTACACTTATATCAACAATAGAAGCACCATTAAGTGTGATTACTGGAGCTGTTGTATCTGGAATTACATTTACAGTCCTTGTTACTTCTGTTGCAGCATTACCTGCAGCATCACTTACATTATAAGTCACAACATAAGTTCCGCCAACGCTAGTATTTACAGCATCACCTCCAATAACAATACTTGCTGAAATATTACCATCAATATTATCGGTTGCGGTGGCGCCCAATTCGGTATAGACCTCTCCAACATTTAAATCAATTGTTGAAGCACCATTAAGCGTAATTACAGGAGCTATGGTATCTGCAATAATAGTAATTGTTCTTATAGCGGTTTGTGCTGCATTTCCAGCAGCATCACTTACATTATACGTAACAACATAAACTCCTGCAATATTTGTATTCACAACATCGCCTCCAATAACAATATTTGCTGAAATATCGCCATCAATATTATCGGTCGCGGTGGCGCCTAATTCGGTATAGACCTCTCCAACATTTAAATCAATAGATGCTGCACCTATAAGTGTAATTATCGGAGGTATTTCGTCTGGACCAGCAGTTTCAAGAATTACGGTATAGTCTTCAACTTCACCATATGCAAATGTTTCACACGGATTAGGAAGTCCGTTGTACTTCATAGATACACGCATTCTTGTTGATTGTCCTGAAGTTCCATCAGGGATAATAAAGCTTCCATTTATAGGACTTGCCTGTGTATTCCCTTGCGTAAAAACTTGCTCTCCTGGATCATCAAAATCTCCGTCTTTATTATAATCTATCCAAACCGAATACGCTTCATTATAGGTTGTTCCTGGCCAAGTCGGTGTAATTGTAATATCATACTGCTCGCCTTCTGTTAGAACTGTTGAAATGCTTGTGAAATCTGTATAGGTTTGTGATCCAGAAGGGTTATCTATAGTATTTAATTGCACGCGACTTATATACTCTTCACTTGCATTGTTACTTTGCGAACCACAATAATTAAGAACAACATCTAAGGTAGTAAATGTAATTGCTGTAGTATAGTTTGAAGGTGAGCCACTCGAGCACTTACTTCGAACCTCAACTTCATATTGCGTTAATGGAGCCAAAGATGTTAAAGCTTGTGTGTTAGTAGAAATATCCAGAATATCTATCCATACAGAACTTCCAACTTCTCGATATCTTAAATCAAAATCTAATGTTGGTAAAGCATCCCAATTTATAGTTGCTTCAGCATCTGTAATAGACACTGCGCTTAATCCTGTTGGAACAGATACAACACAAGGTGCTTCAATAGAAAACACTTTAAAATCATCAAAACTAAAGCCTTCAAAATCAACGTTTATATAAGAATCTTGTCTATTAGACCCATCTGTTCTAAAATCGAAGCGTAAAAAAACAGTGCTTTGGTTTAATAAAAATGAATTTGTACTTGCATCAATTACAATTTCTTCCATATACCATTTATCCTGAGTATCTCCATCATATAAGGCTTCACCGTCTGGTTGAAAATTATTATTTGTAGTGGATTTTCCAGAATAGGTGTTGTTTGCATTTGGAGCACCTGGCTTAGTAAGTTTGCCACATAATGGTGTCCAGTTTGTACCATTTATCGAACCTTCAATTTGTACATAATCAAAGCTTCGTTCTAAATCCCATTTGGTATAATACTGTATAATCGCAGTCGTAGAATTTGATAAATCTAATGACCCATTCATTTGCAGTCTTTTAGATTCATTATTGCTATACTGTCCAGAATTTGTTGTCGTTATTGCTGTTGTACCTGAGTAAGCATCTGACGTTGTAAACCAACTTCCGCCATTTGATGTCCAATTGCTAAGGTTAGTTACATCAGGGTTATCTTCAAATACAGCTGTTGGAGTATATATTTTTTTAACATTAGCTTCATATAACACATTATCTGTTGCATAATCATTAGTGAGTACTACTTTGAATTCTATTTCATCACCTGCTTGTATTGCTGGGTTTAAACTATAAGCAATTGCTATATTATTTTGTTGTAAAACTGTCATTCCAGTTTCAGTCACAGGGCCGCCAACGCTTACAATATTAGCAGATACAGGTGTCACGGTCAATGTAAAATCGCTTGCTGCTTGACCAAGATTCTCGATAGCGAAATCTAAATTTCCAGAAACTTGAGAGATATCTGTCTGATTTAAGTCATGAAGTTTTGCATATTTTCCGCTAAAATATGCTGCTAGAAAATTCATTCGCATAGCGCGTTTAGCAATAGGGACAAAATTTGAAGGTGCTGGCCAAAACCCGCTTCCTGTAGATCCTGCTTCTGAGCCTGTTCCATTCTCTGGAGTCCATGCCATTGTGTTTTTTCCGGAGCCTGTTCCAGTAGGCGTTCCATTTGCACTAACACCTGCTGGGCCTCCTAACATCCAATCATTCATATTTCCACTGTTAAGCGAACTAATAGATGTACTTGGTCCATGAGCATACCTATTATAATAGGTCATATCATGGTTATATTTTGAGTACTCGTCTGGTCTTGGATTTGCTATTGTTGTTCCTGCATAAGCATGTAACATGGCATTTTTGAATGAATGATGGTTCAATGCTAATTCAAAATCATGTTGTAAAAAGAAATCACGCATAATCTGTGTTTCATTTTCAGAAAAAGGTGCTGTTCCTAAATAGGTGTCACTACACGAATTTGTAGATGCGCCTCCATTTCCCCAATAATAGGCTGAATTTCTATTTAAATCTATACCATCCAAATATTGTGAACAGCTTCCTGGAGCAGACGTGTTTCTATTTTTACGTTGCAATCCACCTCCATTTGGAGCTTGTGTTTGATTATACACAAAACCATCTGGATTAAACACAGGAATAAAATACAACTCTTGATTATTTACTAAATTTCTAATTGCAGGATCAGAATTATAATTCTCCAAAATATACCACATATAGTACATCATATTCATTACCGTTGCCGACTCTCTTGCATGAATTAAAGATTGGTATAAAGTTTCTGGTTCTGGTTCGTCAACATCTGGATTATCAGATATCCTTACAAAATAGACTGTTCTACCTTCTACAGTAAGTTGATTCGTTGGCGATGCATTCTGTTTCACTGAAATCAAGTTAGGATATAAGCTTCTCATATCATCTAACTCTTGCAATACCATATCATAAGTCAAGCAGCCTCCAAAAGAATTTGGTGAACTATTTGGGTTTAAATTGAAATTAGCTGGAACTGCCCAATCGATCTCATCACAATCAGTATACTGACCAACATTATTAATAACCTCATCAATGCTGAAGGTACGTTGTGAAGCCTGGCTTTGCATCTGGCTTAATTCTGCTCTCGCCTTTGGTAAATCTTGGACTGCTCTATCGCTATAAAATTTACTTAAGTCATCTATGATGACATTGTATTGAATCCCTTCATTTTCTAATAACTGAATGTTATATTCATCAACTTCAATAGTCAACTTGTTGTTAGAAATATTAGCACCACAAGTTAAATCAATTCCAAGATTATCTAATTGTGTAATAACCGCTTGGTTTGGATTGTTAATGCTTATTCTTTTATACCTTGGTATTTGAGAATTTAAAGTATTGTCTTCTGTAATGTTAGACTGAAGGTTTTTGTTCTGAGATGTACAAATTGTGACAACACAAAATAGTACTAATGTGAGTAATTTTCCCTGCATGATGTAATGAATTAAATTAATAGCTCTTATTGAAGGTATTAATTTTTTTCTACCAAACATGTTAAAAAACAAAGGAAACCATTAAAAAAGACAATATTTACGGTTTTCCCGTAATGCCCATTCGGACTTGCCTTACAGCGCATAAAAAAAAAGTCCAGATTTTAAAATCTGGACTTTCTATTATTAAGTTAACGGTTAGTGTTTATTGCTTAATAAATCTTTTAATTAAAGTTTCTCCTTCAGTAGTAAATCTAATTTGATAGATTGCTCCATCCAAACTACTAATATCTATAACTTCATTTTTTACATGTCCTTTAGCAACTAATTGACCAACTATATTGTAAATTTCGTAAGACACATTCGTGTAAGTCGATTTCACATTTAAGATATCTCCTTTAACTGGATTAGGGTATAACGTAATATCTTTAATATCAATATCTGGTCTAGATGTTACATCTTTTGCAGTTCCAGTAGATAAATTCACATTATCAATTGCGATGTCTGCTTGCCAAGTACCACCTGTAACTCTATTGAAACGTAATTGAACACTTCCGCCTGTATAAGCTGATAAATCAACATTAGCAGATTGCCATGAGTTTCCTAAGTTTCCAGAACTATTCCAGATGCTTGACCAACTAGCTCCATTATCATCACTAGCTTCTAAATCTATAGTTCCCATATTAGTTGAACCAAATTGGTGATAGTTAAAGCTAAATGATGCTGATGATTGACCGCTTAAATCAAAGCATGGTGAATTTAATATTGCTTGCTTAGTTGGGTAACCCGTATTATTACCTGATGCTTCTACATAGACATAATAAGTACCTTGGATAGCACTAGACGGTCCAGTACCACTAGATGGTGTTCCATTTGCATCTACTGTCCAGTTTAAATCATCTGCTGATGATTGCGTCCAAGCTCCTAAAGTATTTTCAAAACCTTCAGTATAAGGATACGACGTAATTCCTCCTGAACATCCATTACCTCCAGTATTTCCACCTTCAGATAAACCTACATCATCAATCGCGATATCAGCTTGCCACGTATTTCCTGTAATTCTATTAAAACGTAACTGAACAGTTCCGCCTACATAAGCAGCAAGATCAACATCAGCTGTTAACCATGTATTTCCTAAGTTTCCTGTACTATTCCAAATAGACGTCCAACTTGCGCCATTATCATCACTCGCTTCTAAGTCAATACTTCCCATGTTAGCTGCACCAAATTGGTGGTATTTAAAACTAAATGTTGCGTCAGCTAATGCTGATAAATCAAAACATGGTGAATTTAATATCGCTTGTTTTGTAGGGTATCCTGTATTATTACCAGAAGCTTCTACATAGACATAATATGTGCCTTGAGATGCACTAGATGGTCCTGTACCATTAGATGGTGTTCCATTAGCATCTACTGTCCAATCTAAATCATCTGCAGATGATTGTGTCCAAGCGCCTAAAGTATTTTCAAAACCTTCAGCATATGGGAATGATGAAACACCACCTGAACATCCTGATGATGGATTTGTTACATTCACTGTTCTCACCACTTGAGTTGCAGCATTTCCTGAAGTATCACTTACATTATAATTAACAAAATACGTACCTGCCGAATTTGTATTTACAGTTCCCGTTATGACAATACTAGATGTTAAATTACCATCAACATTATCTGTTGCTGTTGCGCCTTGTTCATTATACGTATCACCAACATTTAAGTTTATTGTCGATGCGCCTATTAAGGTAATTACTGGTGCAGTAGTATCACTTACCGTTACTGTTCTTGTCACCTCAGCAGCAGCATTACCTGCAGCATCACTTACATTATAAGTCACGCTATAAGTTCCAATTACATTTGTATTTACTGTGTCTCCACCAATAATAATATTTCCTGAAATATCACCATCTACATTATCTGTAGCTGTCGCACCTAATTCATTATAAGCATTCCCAACACTTAAATTTATTGTTGATGCACCATTTAATGAAATTACAGGAGCTTCTGTATCTGGTCCAGACCCTTGGATGTTAACCGTATAATCTTCAACTTCGCCATATTGGAATGTTTCACATTCTGTAGGAATCCCATTATATTTCATTGAAACTCGCATTCTCGTAGCATTTTCAACAGCGCCATTAGGTACAGTGAAACTTCCACTTACAGGAGTATTCTGAGTAGCTGCTTGAGACCAAACTAGTTCTCCAGCATCTGTAAAATCACCATCTCTGTTGTAATCAATCCAAACTGCATATCCTTCAGAATATACTGTTCCTGTCCACGTAGGTGTTACTGTTATTGTATATTGAGAACCTTTGTCTAATGTTGTAGAAATTCCTGTGAAATCTGAATAAAATTGTGCTCCAGACGCATTATCTATAGTGTTTAATTGTACACGGCTAATAAATTCATCATTAGTATTTGTGCTTGCAGAATCACAGTAGGTCAATTGCACATCTGTCGTTGTGAAATTCACAGACGAACTATATGCCGAATTGCTGCCACCTGAACATTTACTTCTTACTTGCGCTTCGTATTGTGTTAAGGCTGATAATCCCGTGACATTTGAAGAAATTCCAGTAACAGCTGTTGTAGTCCAACTTGACGCTCCAACCTGACGATATCTTAAATCATAAGTTGCTCCAGCTACAGCATTCCAACTTAAAGTTGCTGTTGTTTCACCAACATTAGACGCAGCCAACCCAGTTGGTACATTTGCAGTACAAGCTACTTGACCAGCTATTGTAAAGTTTGAATTAGAGATGTCAAAGAAAATATTATTTGCTCCTCTGACCATAATTCTATTTTGGTTTCCTTGGCTATTAGGCACTACAATATCATGCGAGCCATCATTAGTTACTCCAGAAGCTAAAGCAATTGGGTATGTATCTCCTCCATCTGTTGATAAGAAAATATCAACATTTGCAGCATTAACTCCATTTCCAGTAGTACCAGCTACATTCCATGTAACAGTTTGAGTAGTCCCAGCATTCCAAGTCACATTTGTGTTTGGAGAGTTTACAACAAATGGTCCTGCAGTTCCATTAACTGAAACGACCATATCATCGCTATTATTTGCAGCTCCTCCCGCTCTATTATCTCTAACAGTAAGTCTGAAATTTAAACTACGAGCTACATTAGGAACCGCTTCCCATTGCCAAGATGTCGCTCCAGATTTAATCGTTGATAATCTCGGGAAATATCTATCTGTATTTGTTGATGGACTGTATGATCTGAACGCCACGCCAGAAGTAGCCGTAACACTAGGATAAGTGGTAGAAGCATTGTTTTCATCATACTGCTCCCAACAATACGTTAATACATCGCCAGAATTCGCATCAGATCCTGAACCTTCTAAAACAAAAGCAGTTCCTTTTGGAATCGTGTAATTTGAACCTGCATCAGCAGTTGGTACAGCATTACCTGTATTCGTATTAGTTTGACAACTAGTTGTCTTGATATAATCTGTAATTTGTTCAATAGATCTTGCATGAAAGTACGGGTCACTGTTAGATTGTACATCTGTAGCCCCTGTAATTCCAGCATAACCCATAATTGTTGATCCACTTCCAGGTTCCATTTGCGCATTAGTTCCTTCGTTTCCATTAAATGTCCAAGTGTGGTTTCCACCAAATTGGTGGCCAATTTCGTGCGCTACATAATCAACATCAAAAGGATCTCCCTCTGGATCGGTACGTGATGTAAAAGCACTACCTTTTTGACCGTTTACACAAACACATCCTATGCAGCCTGCATTACCATTATTAGAAGCTCTTGCGAATAAATGTCCAATGTCATAATTTGATTCACCAATCACACTTGTTAGAGTAGATTGTAACTGTCCATTAAAGCTTCCATTACTGTATGGATCAGAATTTGCATTCGTATAAATGACATCATCAGTATTAGAAATAAGAACCATAGTTACATTAAAATCGTTCTCAAAAATACCATTCACACGAGTCATCGTTTGGTTAATTGCGGCTAAAGCTAAAGCTTTTGTACCACCATGGTATGCCGTATATTCTCCAGTAGTTGAAACCGCTAACCTGTATGTTCTCAAAATACCATCATCGGCATTTCTTTGCTGCATCCCATTATCCATTTGCTTATTAACCTGATCTGTTACTGTGCATTCGAAGTCATCAGAATAATCTAACCTGTCTGCTCTTTTATAAGCTGCATACTGTGTTAAATCTTGAGAATATGCTTCTATAAATGTAGCTGGCATATTTGCAGATAAACGCATACTTTGAAAACCCAAAGGTGATACACTAAATCTAATTGTCGCCGAAGGATCATCAATCCCTTGACCAACATATGATCTAATATCAGGATATCTTTCTTGAAGCTCAGCGCTTAATACTGAAGCCTCAGCAATTCTAAATCTTTCAAATTGACCTTCATCATTTGGAAATGATAAAATCACTCCTGATGCCCCATTATGAAGAAATTTTCTGTCAGGAGCTTTAGATAAAGCCTGCTTTAAACCATTAATGTTTAAAGTAAAAGTTTGGGTTTTGGGTAAATTTTGTTTGCTTGCTTTAACGGCAATGTCACTTCGATTTGCTTGTCGTTTCCAAAGTGAATTTCCTTGTGCTAAAACAAAATTTGTACTTATTAATGTAATAAGTAATAGTAGTTTAATTTTCATGTTGATGGATATATTTAAGTTAATTGAATTGAATTAGTAATATTTCTGATTTTTAAGTATTTAAATATGCATTTATCATAAAAAACAAGCTTTTTGTGATTAAAATCGCATGAAAATATTAAAATTTTGTTAATATCAAAACTATACTACAACGTTTTCGTTGAAGTGCGCAAATAAAAAATTTGGTTACGGTTTTTCCGTAAATCAATAACAGAAAATGACTACATTTACATATGCAGAACTCTAAATTACTCGATATAAAAAACATATCGATTTCTTTTTCTTCGGAAGGACATGAAAATGAAATTATTCACAATATATCTTATCATTTATATCCAAATGAAATTTTAGGTATTGTTGGTGAATCTGGTTCCGGGAAATCTGTATCTTCTCTAGCCATTTTAGGTTTACTTCCAAAGAAAATTTCAAAAATCACTCAAGGGTCTATACTGTTTAATGAGCAAGACTTAACTGCTGTTAGCCAAAACCATTTTCAAAAAATAAGAGGAAATGAGATTGCTATGATATTTCAAGAACCCATGAGTTCTTTGAATCCATCTATGACCTGCGGCAAACAAGTCCTAGAAATTTTACTTCAGCACACTAATTTATCAAAAGCTGAAGCTAAAGTTGAAACATTAGCTCTTTTTGAAAAGGTTAAACTTCCATTACCAGAACGTGTTTACAAAGCTTATCCTCATGAAATTTCTGGCGGACAAAAACAACGTGTTATGATTGCAATGGCTATTGCATGTAAGCCTAAGGTTTTAATTGCTGACGAACCTACAACAGCGTTGGATGTCACAGTGCAGAAGGATATTATTTTACTCTTGAAACAATTGCAGCAAGAAGAGCAAATGAGCATCATTTTTATCTCACATGATTTATCATTAGTCTCTGAAATTGCGGATCGCATTATTGTAATGTATAAAGGTGATATTGTAGAGCAAGGTGATGTTAATCAAGTTTTTAAATCTCCCAAACACATATATACCAAGGCTTTAATAAACTCTAGGCCTTCTATGAACACAAGGTTAAAACAATTACCTACCATTGATGATTTCATAAATGATACAACAAACTCTGAAATCATTACTTCGGATATGCGTGCTCAAGCTCAGAAAAAAATATACGCTCAAAAACCACTCTTAGAAGTCATTAATTTAGAAAAAGAATTTGTCTCAAAATCGGGTTGGTTTTCAAAACCAGAACTATTTAAAGCGGTAAATAAAGTCTCTTTTAAATTATATAAAGGAGAAACACTTGGTTTGGTTGGTGAATCTGGTTGTGGAAAGTCTACGTTATCAAGTGCCATTTTACAATTAGATAAAGCGACTGCTGGTTCAATTTTGTATAACGGAAAAGACATTACTAATCTTTCAAAATCTGAAATTAGAAAACTTAGAAAAGATATACAGATTATATTTCAAGATCCTTATGCATCCCTAAATCCGAGGCTTACAGTCGGTAAAGCTATACTAGAGCCTATGAAAGTTCACGGTATTGGAATAAATGATAAGGACAGAAAGGACAAAGTCTTAGATCTTTTAGTAAAAGTGGGATTAGATGAAACTTATTATAATCGCTATCCGCATGAGTTTTCTGGAGGTCAACGTCAGCGTATTGGTATTGCCAGAGCTATAGCCTTAGAACCACAATTTATTATCTGTGATGAATCGGTTTCGGCATTGGATATTTCGGTGCAAGCACAAGTATTAAATCTTTTGAATGATTTGAAATCACAATTTGGATTCACTTATATATTTATATCACATGACTTAGCCGTTGTAAAATATATGGCTAATCAATTAATTGTTATGAATAAAGGAGAGATTGAGGAACTAGGTGATGCAGATAAAATCTACAGTAATCCTCAAAAAACATATACTAAAAAACTTATTCATGCTATTCCTAAAGGATTATAGCATGAATATTTTTTTAGTTAAGGTTAAGATATTTTTGAGCAATCTTAAAGTTTTTTGAAAACCAGTTATAAACTTGTTTTCGGTATTCGTAGGTTTTGGTAGATTTGGGGCAAAAAAGTTCATTCGGTTAAAATTTATGATAGATTTGGGGCAAATCATAAATGTTTAGTTAAAAGTAAATTTGGTTGTTTCGATTTGGTTTTACGAATATGAAACTTATTTTTAATTTATCAGTTAAAATACATTATAAATCGATTAAATGCACTATATTTTAACATTTAACATATATTTTGTTGATTTTTCTTACATTTTTGTTATTTAAAAAATAAAAAGCCACTCGTTAAAGTGGCTAAAATTTTACTTCATTATTAGTATTACAAATCCATTTCAGGAATATCGCCTTCTACAATTAACGTGCCTTCAGTAGCTTCTCTAATTTGATCTACTGAGACGCCTGGAGCACGTTCTAACAACTTAAACCCTTGATCTGTTATTTCCATAACAGCAAGATTGGTCACTACTTTTTTAACACAACCTACGCCTGTTAATGGTAACGAACATCGTTTTAATAATTTTGAAGCACCAGCTCTATTAGTATGCATCATAGCTACAATAATATTCTCTGCACTTGCAACCAAGTCCATAGCGCCACCCATGCCCTTAACCATCTTTCCTGGGATTTTCCAATTTGCAATGTCTCCATTTTCTGCCACTTCCATAGCGCCAAGAATAGTTAAATCAACATGCTGACCTCTAATCATTGAGAAGCTCGTCGCCGAATCAAAGAAACTTGCACCAGGTAAAGTTGTTATGGTCTGTTTTCCTGCGTTTATAATATCTGCGTCTTCCTCACCTTCAAAAGGGAATGGTCCCATTCCAAGAACACCATTCTCACTTTGAAATTCTACTTCTATATCGTCTCGCACATAGTTAGCAACCAATGTTGGAATCCCAATTCCAAGGTTAACATAATATCCATCTTGAACTTCTTTTGCGATGCGTTTTGCGATGCCGTTTTTATCTAACATAATTAATTTCTTTGTCTAACTGTTCGTTGTTCAATTCGTTTCTCATAACGTTCCCCTTGAAAAATTCGCTTTACAAATATGCCAGGAATATGGATTTGATTTGGGTCTAAAGTCCCAACAGGAACTAGCTCTTCTACCTCAGCAACTGTGATTTTCGCAGCACCACACATATTAGGATTAAAATTTCGCGCTGTCCCTTTAAAAATTAGGTTCCCTGCGGCGTCTCCTTTCCATGCTTTAACAAAAGCGAAGTCTGCTTTAAATGCATATTCTAAAACATACATTTTACCATCAAACTCTCTAGTCTCTTTGCCATCAGCCACTTCAGTTCCATATCCAGCAGGTGTATACACTGCGGGAAAACCTGCTTGTGCTGCTCGACAACGCTCTGCAAGTGTGCCTTGAGGGATTAATTCTACTTCAAGTTCTCCAGATAGCATTTGCCGTTCAAACTCATCATTTTCTCCTACATAAGAAGAGGTCATTTTATCTATTTGTTTGCCTTGTAATAATAAGCCCAAACCAAAATCGTCTACACCAGCATTATTAGAAATACATTTAAGCCCTTTAACGCCTAGATGAACCAATTCAGCAATGGCATTTTCCGGGATTCCTGATAGTCCAAAACCACCAAACATAAAGGTCATATTATCAGAAACACCTTTAAGTGCTTCTTTAACATTAGCTACTTTTTTACTAATCATTTGTCTTTAATTTACTATTGGAAAATTACGAAATAAAAAAGCCATTCAAAAATGAATGGCTTCTGTTTTTATAATTAAATAAGTGCTTAAAAATCTAATACACCGTCCAATTCGTCTTTAGGGTCTTTACCTTCTCCATCATTCCCTTTCCACTTTGCACAATCAACTTCAATTGAAAGGTCTGATGGCTT
This sequence comes from uncultured Psychroserpens sp., assembly GCA_947489585.1. Lineage (GTDB taxonomy): Bacteria > Bacteroidota > Bacteroidia > Flavobacteriales > Flavobacteriaceae > Psychroserpens. The sequence continues at coordinate 332,165 of CANLEE010000003.1, read as the reverse complement.
TTCGAATTGGTCTTTAGAAATTCCTAATTCTTCATCTCCATAACAAGCTTTCATATACATCCCCCAAATAGGTAAGGCCATAGAAGCACCTTGACCATAATCTATTGTCCTAAAGTGAGCCGCTCTATCTTCGGCTCCTACCCAAACACCTGTTACTAAATTTGGCACCATTCCCATAAACCAACCGTCACTTTGGTTTTGTGTCGTACCTGTCTTTCCTGCAATTGGATTTGTAAGTTCATATGGATATCCCGTAATAATCTCTTTATACAATGTTTGATTTGTCCTCCAGCTATCTCTCAATCTACTTCCCGAACCAGCCTCTACAACACCTTGCATGAGATTCACTGTCGTGTATGCTACTTCAGCACTTAACACATCTTTAGTTTCTGGAGTGAATTGATACAATATTGTACCGTTTTTATCTTCAATTCTAGTCACCATAACAGGTTTATTATATACGCCTTTATTTGCAAATGTAGCGTAAGCAGCAACCATTTCATAAACACTAATATCTGGTGTTCCCAATGCGATTGCTGGCACAGGAGGAATATCGGATGTGATTCCTAAATTTTTAGCCATATCGACAACAGGTTCTGGGCCTACTTTATCCATTAAACGCGCTGTTGCTGTATTTACTGAATTTCCTAAAGCTGCTTTTAAGGTTAAGAATCCATCATAACGGCCATCAGAGTTTTTAGCTGTCCAAGGTTCTGGGTTCCCATATTTTTCAGCTTCTATTGTAATTTGCTGTCTAGGTATCGTATCACAAGGCGATAAGTGTAATTGGTCTATAGCTGTAGCGTAAACAAATGGTTTGAATGTAGAGCCTACTTGACGTTTTCCTTGTTTTACATGATCGTACTGAAAATGTCTGTAGTTCATACCACCAACCCAAGCTTTCACATGACCCGTTTGAGGATCCATAGACATCATACCTGGTTGTAAAAAGGACTTATAATAGCGCATAGAATCAATAGGTTTCATAACCGTATCTATCTCACTAGGCTTACCATCTTGCCAAGCAAAAATGCTCATTTGTACAGGTTTTTCAAATGAGGCTTTAATTTCCTCTTCAGACTTCCCTTCAGATTTCATAACTCGCCAACGTTCAGAACGTCTCATACCAGCATTCATTAAATCTTTTATTTCTTGTGTGTCTAGGTCTAAAAATGGAGCTGTCTTATTTCGTTTTGGTGTGTTTTGATTATCAAACTCTGCTTGAAGTCTCGGCATATGTCTTGCCACAGCATCCTCTGCATATTTTTGCATTCTAGAGTCCACTGTTGTGTATATTTTGAGTCCGTCGTTATAGAGGTTATATCTTGATCCATCAGGTTTTGGATTGTCTTTAATCCATTCTTTCATAAACTTATCTAAATAGGCTCTAAAATAAGTTGCTGTACCTTCACGATGCGATTCAGGAGAGTAATTCAAATCCAATTCTGTATCCTGTAAGCTGTCTTTTATGGTTTGTGAAATGTACTCGTATTTGTTCATTTGGGCTAAAACTACATTTCGTCTGTTTTTCACTCCTTCAGGGTTACGGTGTGGTCTTGGATTATATAATGAAGAATTTTTAAACATTCCTACTAGCATTGCAGACTCTTTGAGCTCTAAATCTTTTGGCTCTTTCCCGAAGTAAATACGAGATGCGCTTCTAATACCATCAGCATTATTTCCGAAGTCATAAATATTAAAATACATGGCAATAATTTCTTCTTTGGTATACTGACGTTCTAAACGGATAGCAATAACCCACTCTTTTAATTTTTGAGTAACAGCCTCAAATTTATTTTTTGAACGCACACCAACAAACAACTGCCTAGCTAATTGCTGAGAAATGGTACTTGCTCCACCTTTTTTTCCTAAATAAACAAAGGCTCGAACCGTACCTCTTAAATCAATTCCTGAATGGTCATGATAACGCGCATCTTCAGTAGCAATTAAGGCGTCTACTAGTTCTTTTGGTAATTCTTCATAATCTACTGGTGTTCTGTTGTCGTCTAAATAGAATTTACCTAAAGTTTTATCATCTGAAGAAATAATTTCTGTAGCTAAAAATGTTTTAGGGTTTTCAAGAATTGTATGATCAGGCATCTCTCCTAAAGCTCCCCAAGATGCTAATAAAAACATAAGGAAGAATAGAAAAACGCCTCCTGTAAAAATCATCCAGAAACGTCTAATATATTTTGAAAAGTCTTGAGCGTTACCCTTAGCAGGAGTTTTTTTTGTTGCTGTTTTCTTTGCCATAATCAATGTGTTTGCGAATGCTCTATTCTAAAACCAACATCAGTGATGCCTTCTAAATTATCAATACCCTTGACACTTCCGTTTTGTCTCATGGCATGTTGTATGTTAATGGTATACTCTCCTGATTCTTCAAAAACAAAAGGGGTTTCATATCCTTTATACCATAATTTATTTTCTTTTACATCTGTAAACCCTGTACCTAAAAAAGTGCCATCAGGATTTGCCATTTTGTATTCTAAAGTATCTTTTATTGTTTTCCCGTTGGGGTAATTAAGTTCTACTATTAAAAACAAATTGCTGTATTTATAAGCTTCAGTATTTCGTAAATTAATGAACAAATTATAAGCATTTGTTGAATCTGGTGGTGTTAGCTTAAACTCAATTTTATTGTCTTTATTCCATTCGTCTGGTACCGATTTATATTCATCAAATACACGATTAGCATCACAAGAGACTGCCATTACTATAAACAGTAAACAAATGAACCAATACTTACTTTTTTGCATTATTGTTTTTTGGTTTATTGCTGCGTTGTCTTTGCTTGCCTCTATTATTTCTACGTTTCTTTTTGCGTTTTGGACTATCGAAGCGTGTTAAACTATCTTGACCAACAACGTTTTCAAACTCTGTTTTAGTATCTTCAATAAGTTCGGAAGCGTATTCTTCTAAGCTTGCTACTTTTTCTTTTCGCTTGTTTTTTTCAATAATTTCATTGGCTTGACTAGTCGTTAATTTGTGCCAATTCATCCATTCACCTTCGTAAGCGTACCACATGTGCCCTCTAAAAATATCTGTTTTTTGGCAAACAGCTTTACCTTTTTCAGTATAAAGCCTAGTTTCGGTTTTTGGAAATGCTTTTAAGGCATCTAAATAGGCATCTAATTCATAATTAAGACAGCATTTTAGTTTTCCGCATTGGCCAGCTAATTTCAATGGGTTTAATGATAATTGTTGGTAACGAGCAGCAGATGTGCTTACCGATCTAAAATCGGTTAACCATGTAGAACAACAAAGTTCTCTTCCACAAGAACCAATACCGCCAAGACGAGCAGCTTCCTGACGAAAACCAACTTGCTTCATTTCGATTCGTGTTCTAAATTCTCTGGCAAATACTTTAATTAGTTCTCTAAAATCGACACGTTCTTCAGCAGTATAATAAAATGTAGCTTTACTGGCATCTCCTTGGTATTCAATATCAGAGATTTTCATTTTAAGTTTCAAGTCAATAGCAAATTGTCTTGCTTTGACTTTCATTGGTTCTTCTTTATCTCTTGCTCCAGACCAAATATCAATATCTTTTTGACTTGCTTTGCGGTAAATTTTTAAAACGTTTTCTTCGTCATCAATATTGATTTTCTTACGCTTCATTTGTACTCTTACTAATTCTCCAGTAAGGGTCACCATACCAATATCATGACCAGACTTGGCTTGTGTAGCAACGATATCTCCAATACTTAATGTAAGGTTTTCGGTGTTTTTGTAGTATTGTTTTCGTCCGTTTTTAAAACGCACTTCTATACCTTTAAACGGTTCTTGTCCTTGTGGCAAAGACATGTTAGCCAACCAATCAAAAACAGTAAGTTTATTACAGCTATCTGTACCGCAAGTCCCATTGTTTTTACATCCTTTTGGTTGTCCATCTTTTCCAGTTGAGCAACTGTTACAACTCATGAAATGTTATATATAATTCAGCAAACAAAATCGTTTCTGAATGACGATTAATATTAATTTTGAAATGTAAAGATAAGATTATTTATTGAGTATAATTTAGAGCGTTTAATCGTCGTTTTAAATTGGCATTTTCATTGACTTGTTAAATCAATAAAAAAAAGATTTTTAATTAAACTCAATCTCATAATTTAATCTATTGGATAGTGTTCTTAATTCTGATTTAGACTTAAATGCATTAGAAAAGAGTAATTGGCTCCAGTTTATTTTTTTGGAAAAATCATTAAAAGATTCTTCTCTCCAATTAAACCCTTCTTTCCAAAATTTATTGGGAGAAATATAACAAAATGTGTAATCAAAAATTAAACTAGATTGATTTTCTCCTTCAAGAGTTGATAAGGTTTCAGGGGCCATTAAAATGATGTGATTTTGAACACAATTAGCTCTTATTTCTGAAATCATCTTTGGATAATCCTCTTTTAATGACGATATATCAAAATCATTATATTCTGTGTTTCCAATTTTTTGAATTGGTCTTATCTGAAGAATATCGAAGCCTTTAGCATTGAAATGTTTAAAAAAGTCTTTCAACTCATAAAAGTTGTCCTTGTTAAATGTATAATTGATTCTAACTTTAAAATCATATTTTGCCTTTAATTTAGCAAACGCCTTAAATGCATTTTGAAATTTTTCATAACTCGCTTTCTTCATAAAACTCTCATAACTCGCTTTAGTAACGCCATGAAGTGAGATGGTAAATTCATTAAGGCCTGCTTTTAATAAGGCTTCTATTTTTTCTTCAGTAAGTAAATTGGCATTTGTCGTTATTGAAATGTAAGGCACATTATATTGTTTACCTAACTCCACAATTCTAACTAAGTTTTTATATAACGTTGGTTCAGTACCACAGCCTATTTGTAACTTTAATGCTCTTTTGAAAATAGCTTTAGCCACCTCATCTAAATCTTCATCTTTAAATTGTCCCTTTAGTGTTTTTACAAAATCTGCATCAGTGAAATAACACATTTTACAGCGTAAATTACATGCCATAACTGGATCAAGATTAACCGCTAAATAGCGTTTATTGAATTTATGAAGCACATATAGCGCAAGAAATTTAATTCTATGGCTTTTTATTTTTCTATTAAGCTGTAAAAGTTTATAAATATTCATTAAACGGTTTTCTTAAAGGTATCAAAAATATTTCTTAGGTCTTTTTTATAAGGTAAATGATCTGCTCTTCCTTTTTTAAAGATATCGTTACTATTGCCTTGACCTTTACGTAATGCCTTTTGCTCTTCAAATGGTAACCTATTAATGTCCATACATGAAGAAGAACAACAGTTTTCCATTTTCTCTTTGCACTCATCACATTGAATAAACAATAAGTGACAGGCCTCATTAGCGCAATTGGTATGTAAGTCTGCTGGCTTTCCACATTGATGGCAATTGGCAATCACGTCATCAGAAATACGCTCTGATCGTCTTTGATCAAAAACAAAATTCTTACCAAGAAACTTATTATCTAAATCTTGAGTTTCTACTTGTCTTACGTAATTAATAATTCCACCTTCTAATTGAAATACATTTTTAAAGCCTTTGTGTTTATAATAGGCACTCGCTTTCTCACAGCGAATTCCTCCAGTACAATACATCACTAAATTTTTATCTTCTTTATGTTCTTTTAAATCTTCTTCAATCAAATCTAAAGATTCTCTAAATGTATCTACATCTGGTGTAATGGCGTTTTTAAAATGACCTATTTCACTTTCATAATGATTACGCATATCAACCAAAACGGTGTTTGGATCTTCAATAAGTTCATTAAATTTTTCTGCACCTACATGAACTCCTTTATCAGTCACATCAAAAGTATCATCGTTTAAACCGTCAGCAACAATCTTGTGACGGACTTTAACTTTCAGTTTTAAAAAGGCAAAATTATCATGCTCTATAGCAATATTCAATCTTACGTTTTCTAAAAATGAAATGGTGTCTAAATGGTTTTTAAAGGTTTCGAAATTCTCTGCAGGAACAGAAAGTTGAGCATTAATACCTTCTCTAGCCACATAGATTCTACCCAGGACATCTTGCTCATCCCAAGCTAAAAACATATGGTTTCTAAAAATTTCGGTATTGCCAATTTTGGCGTACTTGTAGAAAGAGATTGTTAAGCGTTCTTTTCCCGCTTTTTCAATAAGCGCTGCTCTTTCCTTAGCACTTAAGTTATTGTACAGTTGCATGCTATACTAATTTTAAGGTTAAAGAATTATTATAATGCAAAGGTATTCTTTTTAGAAGAATATCAAATGACTTCAATAAAAAAGCCCTTTAGACTGTCTAAAGGGCTTTTTTGAGGACTAACTCGTTATTAATATTTTTAATTTGTCTTAAAAATATGTAACGAGTTATCCACCATCGGCCTTGCAGTTACTGTTAGTCTGTACAGAAACTGAAATGCCTGATGTTTTGTTAAAAATAATTTTTCTAAAAAATCTCATCCTTTATCAAGAATTAAATTTGTTGGATATGCCATATCTGGCTTCTTTTTCACAGCAAGATTTCCCAATCTCAATTGGTAGATGCAAAAAGTTTAAAAAGGTTGCGTCATTAACATGAAAAAAATTAAAAGTTGTTGTATTTTAGCTAACGTTTCAAAATTAAAAATATAGATAAATGAGTAGTGAAAAAGACGCAAAATTAAAAGCGCTAAAATTAACCTTAGATAAGTTAGATAAAGCCTACGGAAAAGGAACCGTTATGAAAATGAGTGATCAGGCTATAGTTGATGTAGATGCTATTTCTTCCGGGTCTTTAGGACTAGATATTGCTTTAGGAGTTGGTGGTTATCCTAGAGGGAGAGTTGTAGAAATTTACGGGCCAGAATCTTCTGGTAAAACCACATTAACTTTACATGCTATTGCTGAAGCTCAAAAAGCTGGAGGTATTGCGGCTTTTATTGATGCCGAACATGCATTTGATAGAACTTATGCTGAAAATTTAAATGTTGATATCGATAATTTAATTATTTCTCAACCTGATAATGGAGAACAAGCTTTAGAAATTGCCGATAATTTAATTCGCTCTGGTGCTATTGACATCGTTGTTATTGATTCTGTTGCTGCATTAACACCAAAAAGCGAAATTGAAGGTGAAATGGGTGATTCAAAAATGGGCTTACATGCACGTCTTATGTCGCAAGCTCTTAGAAAATTAACAGGGTCTATTAGCAAAACCAATTGTACCGTTATTTTTATTAATCAATTACGTGAAAAAATTGGCGTAATGTTCGGAAATCCAGAAACTACTACAGGTGGTAATGCTCTAAAATTTTATGCTTCGGTTCGATTAGATATTAGAAGATCTACTCAAATTAAAGAAACCGATGGTACTGTTGCAGGAAATAAAACCAGAGTTAAAGTGGTTAAAAACAAAGTAGCTCCTCCTTTTAAAATGTGTGAATTTGACATCATGTATGGTGAAGGGATTTCTAAGGTTGGTGAAATCTTAGATGTTGCTGTAGAACAAGAAATTGTCAAAAAAAGCGGCTCATGGTTTAGCTATGGTGAAACCAAGCTAGGACAAGGCCGAGATGCTGTGAAAGCACTTATAAAAGACAATCCAGAATTAATGGATGAACTTGAAGAAAAAGTTCGAGCCATTATAAAATCTGAAAACTAAAAATTCACATCAAATAAAAAATCCCTCTTTTTGGGATTTTTTTTGTTTTTAGACGCAACCTTTTTATAAGTTATGCATCTATGTAATGAAATCTCGTATATTTCAGAGTTAAATTATGTGTATGAAGAAGATTTTTTTATTAAGTTTTTTAATGTTTTCGTTATTTTCTTGTAGTGTAGAAGATAGCGCTCCAAATTTCTATTTCGAAGTATTGCCTATAGAAAGTGTTGACATCGATGATGCCTTTCAGTTTGGAACTATTCATGAAATTAAGTTACAGTATTTTAGACCAACTGGCTGTCATGTGTTCAATAATTTTTTCTACGAAACAGATTTAAACCAACGAACAGTCGCTATAATTACAACGGTTAACCCAAGTTCAGATTGTAGTCAAGAAGCGGTATTAGAAGAAGTATCTTTTAATTTCGAAGTCAATAGTGAAGGTCCATATACGTTCCGTTTTTGGCTTGGAGAAGATGAGAATGGTATTGATACTTATCACATTGTAGAAGTACCTGTAGAGAATTAAACTAATTAAACTGTAATATGTGAGTTTAGACCAACTCATAGAGCGATGTAAAAAAAATGATGCTCAAGCACAAAGTCAACTATATAAGCTATATGCGAGTAAACTGTTTTCGATTTGCTTAAAGTATTCACGTAACTATGCCGAAGCCGAAGATAATTTGCAAGACGCATATATTACGATTTTTAAAAAGATCAATCAGTTTAAAAACCAAGGCTCTATAGAAGGCTGGATGAAACGTATTACCATCAACACAGCTTTACAGCGTTATAGAAGTGTTGGTGTTTTTGACATTATTAATGAAGGTCAAATTGAAGATGTAACTGTAGATGTTGACGATGATGATATTAGTATTGATTTTTTACTGAGCATCATTCAAGAATTACCAGATCGTTATCGATTGGTATTTAATTTATATGCCTTGGACGATTATTCGCATAAGGAAATTGCAAACCTGTTAAATATTACAACAGGAACATCAAAATCAAATTTAGCAAGAGCGCGTTTGATTTTAAAAGAAAAAGTAGAACAACACAAAGCGAGGCCCAACTCGCAAAGTTTATAATGAGTGAAAAAAAGAACATAGATAAACTCTTTAAAGAACAACTCAAAGATTTTGAAGTTGCTCCTAATGATGCTGTCTGGGAACATATAGAACGTGAGCTTCATAAAGATAAGCGTAAGCGTAGAGTAATTATTCCTATTTGGTGGAAAGTTGCTGGTGTTGCTGCTTTATTAGTGCTATTGTTTACGGTTGGAAATTCTATGTTTAATGATAATGGAGATAATTCGTTAGATCCTAATGTTGTTGAAACGGATACACCAAACAAGGAGAAAGAAGCGTCTAATAGTGATGTAAATACTTCTACTAACCCTTCAGATAGTAACTCTTCAGAAGACTTAAATACTACTGAAATCGTAGACAACAATACTACAGAAGACACATTAGAAGATGTAAACAATATAGATTCAAAAGATCATTTGAACTCATCTGAAACAGCGAATAAAAATAATACTGTTGCTAACGCTTCCAAAGATAAACTTAAGAAGTCATCTGTTGTGAAAAATAAATCACAACAACGTGATGCTATAGTAAGTACAAACCCTACCAAGCATGACAAAGACAAAACTAATGTCACTTCAACTCAAAGCAGTACTGTTGCAAATACCTCTGATAATGTCAACTCTAAGAACGAAGTCAATTCAAACAACAATCTTAAGAAAAATCAATCTGAAATTGACAAATTGATTAAAGACATTAAAACCTCTAAATCAACTCAAGTAACAGCAACAACTACTTCTGAGAAATTAGAAAAAGAGAATATAGCATCAGCCATTGATACCTCTAAAGTTAATGAGCTTATCAAAGAAGAAAACGCTATAGAAAAAGCTATTGCTGACGCCGAAGAAAATGATTCAATTAAAGATCCTGAAAAACCATTAAAACGTTGGAGTGTGGCTCCAAATATAGCTCCGGTATACTTTAATACACTTGGTAAAGGTTCATCATTAGACAATCAGTTTGTCAATAACACTAAAGAAGGTGATGTGAATGTGAGTTATGGTGTAAAAGGTAGTTATGCTATAAACAAAAAATTAAAAATTAGAGCAGGAATAAATAAAGTTGATTTAGGTTATTCTACCAATAATATTCTCGCTTTTGATGGCGCGAGCCCAAATTCAAGTGCGCGTCAAATGAAAAATGTAAGGCTTAATGATACCCTAAACAGTGCTTATGTGAGTGCTAACAGTGTAAGTTTTGCATCTGGTCCAGAAATTTTGTTCACCAAAGAACAAGGTTCTATAGACCAACAACTTGGTTTTATTGAAGTACCTATTGAACTTGAATATAACTTAGTCGATAAAAAAATTGGCTTAAACCTTATTGGTGGTTTTAGTACACTGTTTTTAAGTAATAATGAAATTTATTCTGTTCTCGATAATGGAGATAGAACACTTGTAGGAGAAGCTACAAATATTAACAATATGAGTTATAGTGCCAATTTTGGGGTTGGTGTTAACTATAACATTTCAGAAAAATTACAATTTAATCTTGAGCCTACGTTCAAGTATCAAATAAATACATTTAATGATACCTCTGGTGATTTTCAGCCGTTCTTCATAGGTGTATATACAGGACTTAGTTTTAAGTTTTAGGTTTTTTAGTTGGTTAGATAGTTATTGCAAACTTATATGCAATGATGACGAAAAGCTGCTCTGTGCCAAGAGCAGCTTTTTTTTGTCAAACATTAAATGCGTTTAATTGATTTAATAGTAATGTATGTGCTTGAGAGTTGATGCGTTTTGTGTCCTCTGTTGTTAAACCTTGAGTAGAAATAAATTGATGCACCTTTGCTCTCATTTGTCCAGGACTTCCGCTAAAAAATGTATAAGAAAACCGTTTTTTATTATCCCCAAAAGTAATTGGTACAATTGGTATTTGATGATTAATGGCCATTCTAAAAGCACCGTCTTTAAACACATCTAAAACAATGCTTTCATCTGGAACACCTCCTTCAGGAAAGATACAAATGCTCATCCCTTGTTTTAATCGTCGTTGAGCTCTTAAAAATACGGCCTGTCTACTTTTAGGGCTACTTCTATCGACCAGTATACTTGTACGTTTATAGAAAAACCCAAACAGTGGAATTTTAGCCAATTCTTTCTTACCAACAAATACAAATGGGTTTTTAACGGTTACTAACATGAGCATAATATCTGCCATAGAGGTGTGATTGGCAATAAACATATAACTCTTTTGAGGTTCAGGAATTTGCTCTCGTTCTATCTTGACATTGAACCCCATTCCAATTAAAATAAAACGTGCCCAAAGCCGAGCGATTTTAAAAAAGAAAGGATACCACGATTCTTTTAAAATAGATATGACTAAAATGGGAAACAAAATTACTATTGGTATTGCTACTAATATGTAGAACCAAATACGATATAAAACCCAGAATATAGACTTGAAAATCTTCATTAGGCTCAAAACTAGTCAAATTAATTCAACAATTCTACTAAAAAAATTACCTTTGCTGACGATATCAATTGAAATAATAATTAAATAGATTCCCATTTTTATGGGAAGTAGACATGGCAAGAATACTCACAGGAATACAAAGTACAGGAACACCTCATCTCGGTAATATTTTAGGTGCTATTTTACCAGCAATACAAATGTCGAATGATGAAAAAAATGATTCGTTTCTTTTTATTGCAGATATGCACTCCTTAACTCAGATAAAAGATGCCGAAACTTTACGTCAAAACACCTATTCTACTGCAGCAACATGGTTAGCTTTTGGTTTGGATATTGACAAAACAGTATTTTACAGGCAAAGTGATATTCCTCAAGTGACTGAATTGTCATGGTATTTAAGTTGTTTTTTTCCTTACCAACGCCTCACATTAGCACATAGTTTTAAGGACAAAGCAGATCGTCTTGAAGATGTTAATGCAGGATTATTTAGCTATCCTATGTTGATGGCTGCAGATATTTTATTATATGATTCTGATATTATTCCTGTGGGAAAAGATCAGTTACAGCATATCGAAATGACACGTGATGTTGCTTCTCGATTTCACGCTAAAGTTGGCGAAACTTTTGTCATGCCTGAAGGTAAAGTTCATGAAAACACCATGCTTGTCCCTGGAACGGATGGTGCCAAAATGAGCAAAAGTAAAGGGAATATTATCGATATTTTCTTAGCTGAAAAGAAACTACGTAAACAAATCATGTCTATAGAAACCGATAGCACACCTCTTGAAGATCCAAAAGACTGGACAACGTGTAATTGCTTTGCGCTTTACAGTTTATTAGCTTCGGAATCTGAGATTAGCAACATGAAATCTAACTACGAAAATGGCGGTTATGGTTATGGACATGCGAAACAAGCGTTGTATGAATTAATTCTTGACAAATTTGGGACACAACGTGAACGTTACAATCATTTTATGAATAACCTCAACGAGATAGACGATGCGTTAGCTATTGGAGCTGAAAAAGCAAAAGCCGTTGCTGATGATGTATTAAAACGTGTACGTGAAAGGGTTGGGTACTAAATCAACTCAAACAATTTCCCTGGAAGCGGTCGCGTGACACCTTTTAATTCCATTGTCAATAAAATACTTGCGACTTTAAAAATGGGCATTTTACATTCTAAGGCAATGATATCTAAAAGCTGTTTATCTTGGTTTTTAAGATAGTTATAAATCACCTTTTCTTCAGAAGTTAATTCTATAAACAATTGTTTTTGAATCGCTGGTTTTTCTTTGTTTTCTAGTTCCCAATTCAACATATATGGAATATCTAAAGGATTAGACAACATCTGCGCCTGCTGTGTTTTTATTAAATTATTACAACCGATGCTTTGATTATCAGTTACACGACCAGGAACCGCAAACACATCACGGTTATATGAGTTAGCAATATCGGCGGTGACAAGACTCCCTCCTTTTTCTGCAGATTCTATAACAATTGTGGCTTCACTTATACCTGCAATGATTCGATTTCGTTTTAAAAAATTGTTGCGATCAAAAACATCAGTGCTCCAAAAATCAGTTAGAAACCCTCCATTTTGTTCAACATCAACCCTATACTTTTTGTGTGTTTTTGGATAAATTTGATTTAAGCCGTGAGCCAAACAACCAATTGTTTGTAAGTTGTTTTTTATAGCCGATTTATGTGCCGTGATGTCTGCTCCATAAGCAAATCCTGAAACAATCACGGGATTAAAAGGTGACAGCTGTTCGATGAGTTTTTCGCAAAAGGCAACTCCGTAACTTGTTATTTTTCGAGTACCTACAATGCTTATAATTCGAGGTTTCTTGAGGTCTATTTTTCCTGATTGAAATAGTAAAATTGGACTATCAACACAATGTTTTAACTTATCTGGATAATCATCATCCGTAAAATATAAACAGGTAATATCATTGTCATTTATAAATTGTAGTTCTGCCTCAGCATCTGTTAAATGAGAAGTATCAAAAAGCCCTTTAATTGTTGTTGAACCAATCCCATCAATTTTGAGGAGATTGGATTTTTTTTCTTTCAATACCGCTTCTGCAGAACCACAATAACTAATTAGTCTTTTAGCCATTACATCACCTATTTTAGGGACATGTTGTAAAGCTAAAATGTAGATTAAATCTTGATTCATTATTAAATATAGTATATTTTCTATATAATAAACAAAAAAACAGCTTGTTAATAAATACTTATCTGGATGTTTTATTCGCATTCAAAAATTTTTAACTTTGTTTTTATGCAATTAGAGACTTACATCAGCGATTTACTATATAGATACGATTGTGTTATTGTACCTCAGTTTGGTGCTTTTTTGACACATCGCGTTTCTGCAAAAGTGCATGAGACGACACATTCATTTTATCCTCCAAAAAAGGCCTTGTCTTTTAATGAACAATTACAAAACAATGATGGTCTCTTAGCAAATTACATTGCCGAAATTGAAAAAGTGCCTTATCAAGTTGCTGTAGAGAAAATTGCAAAACAAGTAAAAGCTATTAAATCTTATTTGATTGAAGGCGAAACAATAGCTTTAAATAATATTGGTGATTTAATTTTAAACACAGAAGGCAACATTAATTTTGAACCATCACATCATATAAATTATTTGACTGATGCTTTTGGATTATCGCAATTCACTTCAGCAGATATTACTAGAGAAATTCACAAAGAGATTGTTGAAGAGCTTGAAGAGGCTATTCCATTAACCATCACGCCAGAAAAACGCAAAAGCAGGCCTTATCTTAAATATGCTGCTATTGCATTAATTGCATTGACTATTGGCGGTTTTGGAGCGTCTAAATATCATGTAGGTCAAATTGAAAATCACAATCAATTAGCTCAAGAGGAAGCAAATGAGCAATTGGATGCTAAAGTACAAGAAGCAACGTTTGTGATTGATAACCCATTACCTGCTGCTACACTAACTGTTGAAAAACCATCTGGAAACTACCATATCGTTGCTGGCGCGTTTCGAATACAAGCAAACTCTGAGAAAAAAGTACAGCAACTTAGAGACCAAGGGTTTAAAGCACGTAAAATAGGTGTAAATCGATACGGGCTTCACGAAGTTGTATATTCTAGTCACTCTGATCGTTTAGAAGCTTTAAGAGCACTAAGAACCATTAAACGCACGCACAATCGTGATGCTTGGTTATTGGTGAAGGCTTTAGACTAGTTCTCGATGCAATCTACTTTAGTTGGTCACTCAAACTGACGTTGTTATATTTCAAAAATTGCTTATATAAGATATAAAATCATCTTACCTTTGCACTTTTAAACCCTAAGAGGTTTTCGTTTACACGGAAATAAAAACTAAACTTTATGGAGCCAAGAACTGCATTTCAGTCTAAAACAATCATGACCGATTTGGTACTTCCAAGTGAGACCAATCCAATAAACAATCTTTTTGGTGGTGAATTATTAGCGCGTATGGATAGAGCTGCAAGCATTGCTGCACGTCGTCATAGTAGACGTATTGTAGTTACAGCTTCTGTAAACCATGTTGCTTTTAACAGATCCATTCCATTAGGAAGTGTCGTAACAGTTGAGGCTAAAGTTTCTCGTGCTTTCACAAGTTCTATGGAAGTGTATATGGATGTTTGGATTGAAGATCGAGAATCTGGTGAGTGCATCAAAGCCAATGAAGCTATTTACACGTTTGTAGCTGTTGATGAAACCGGGCGTCCTGTAAAAGTCCCTCAACTTATTGCTGAAACAGAACTTGAAAAAGAACGTTACGATGCCGCCTTACGTCGTAAGCAATTAAGTTTAGTAGTTGCAGGTAAAATGAAGCCTGGTGATGCTACAGAGTTAAAGGCTTTGTTTATTGATTAAACCTTTTAAATTCACTTAGGTCTTATAGTAGAATCAAATCTTAATACTATGAGAACTTTAATCCTTATTTTTTCGGCAGCATGCTTATTAAGTTTAAGCTCTTGTGCAACTCGTGTAGTAACCAGACCAGCAACTGTAACAGTTGTCAAAACACCTCCTAAACATTACAAAATAGTTAAAGTTAAAGGGAAACGTTATTATTTCTGGAATGGCAAACACTATAAAAAAACCAGAAAAGGTTATGTGGTTGTAAGAGTTTAGTATTTACATTTTATAAATCCATGATGCAGGATTCTCTGGCTTTGAATCTTTGTAAATATTAAAGCCTAACATAGATTCTCCATCACTATTGGTAAACACTTCACCTATCACTTGGTTTCTTGTGATTTTATCGCCCGGTTTTACATAGAACTTAGACAAGTTTCTGTAAATGGTGATATAGTTACCGTGTCTAATCATAATAATAGGGTTGTAATTTTTTTGAACAATTACTTTGGAGACTTCACCTTCAAAAACCGCCTTAACTTTGGCATTTTTTTCAGTAGCAATTCTAACACCATTACTTTTTATTTTAACCGTAGGATCAATTGGAGATTTTTGAGTACCATACCTTACTTTTACCACACCTCTATCAACTGGCCAAGGCAATTTGCCTTTATTAGATGCAAAGTTTTTGGCTATGATTTTAGCTTTTGGTGTTAAAGCAAAACCTTTAGATGATGATGACTTTCCTGCTTTCCTGTTAGATTCGGCAATAGCCTCTCTAATAATACGTTCAATCTCTCTATCAATCTTATCTATTTGTTGTTGCGTTTTTTTAATTTTTGAAGCATATGAACTCATGTTTTTTCTAATAGAATTCATAAGTTTTTCTTGTTCTTTTAATTCTTTTTCGAGCGCTTTTTTAGTCGCTCTATTTTCAGCAACAAGTTGATCTTTATCTTTTTTCTGACGTATTAAATCAGTATTTAATTCTTGTAATTTTAAAGTTTTTCCTTTAATTAAATCTCCTTGTTCCTTTTGGTAATCCGCATACTGCTTAATGTATTGTAATCTCTTATAGGCTTGTTTAAAATCTTCTGAAGACAATAAAAACATTACTCGGCTTTGTTCTGATTTGCTCTTATATGATTTTACAATCATCTCAGAATAGTCCTTTTTTAAAGTAGTGAGCTGGTCTCTTAAACTCGAAATTTCATTTTGATTAGCATTGATTTCTCGTGTTAGTAAATTGGCTTGATCATTTGTTACCTTAATCAAGTTTCGTCTCACACTTACTTTATAATTAAGGTCTTCAACTAATGAAATGACCGATTTCTCTTTTTTCTGATCTGAAAACAATAATGAGTTGAGTTGTTTTAATTCCTTCTGAAATTTTAAACGTTTGGCTTCAAGTGCTTTTTGCTTTGCACTTTGCGCTTGTACTGAAATACTATTCAGTAATAAAAACAAAAAAAGAATATAGGTTGATTTATTTAGCATCTTCTAAAATTATTTCTTCAAAACCTGAAGGTATTCTAAACGGAAACCTCACGTCTTCATTAACAGAAACTGATTTGTATTCCATTACAACATTAAGTTCTTCTGAACCTTCTACAGCAATAATCTTAAGGTTTTGCGGCAAGATTTCTTTATCTACTTCTTGATAGCTCAAGTAATCTATTTGTAAAAACCGTTTCTTTAAAGGTTGTAATAATTGTTGTGAATCCATTTTAAAATGTGATGGATTAAACAGTAAAAACAACTCTAATAAAGCATCTTGATTTTTAGGCTGTAAAATATAAGAGTCTTCATTTGTTGAAATGATATAGGTGTCATCTTTTAAATTAAAAAGTGCTTCTCCAATCAATAAACTTTGAACTTTATCATAATCTAAATCTATCCCTAATAAATTACTTAAGAGTTCATAATCACCATCAAAGTATTGATTATTGATTTTATCATAAAACTTAACACTATCTGGGGTAATCATTGCTCTTGCAAGTCCAAGCGTTGCGCTAATCCAAATGGTTTTGTCTTTTTCCATACGCAAATTGACAGTATAAGACGACTCCTTCAAGTCTTGAATAACGTCAATTTTTACTTTGGCCTGTAGTGTTTTAAATTTAGCATCTTGTTTGGTATTTTCCTTAATTAATTGCTTTGCAGATAACTTTTCATTAATTTCACCTTTAGCAACCACACTTTGTGCGGGCTTACATGAAACTACTATTGCAAGGAATATGCAAACTAAACCAATTTTTAAAATCTTCATATACTATTGATCTTTCAATAAGGCTTGCGCCTTTTTAGCAAACGCTTCAGATTGGCTAATATTATTTAACTGCTTATAGGCTTCACTTAATTGTTTGTAAAAATCGGCTTCCATTTTAGGGTTTTCAACAATATAATCTAATCCTATTTCTAAGCTTTCAATTGCCTTTTCTGGTTGCTTTATTTTGTTATTAGCCACACCATTAATTAAATATAAAATAGGTTGGGCAGGAAAGATATCTATGGTTTCAATACTCTTTTTAGCTGCTTGAGAATCTTTATTCAAATCTATTTGAAGCAAAAGCACATCTCGAATAATTTTAAACTCATTAGGCTCTTGACTTAAAGCTTCTTCATAATAACTTAATGCTTTTACTTTGTCGTTAGATTTTAAGTAATATTCAGCTAATTCCAATAAGGTTTTTACACTTTTGTCTTCACTTACCAAAGCTGTGATCTCTACTAAATCGGCCTCATATTCTGGGTGCACACCTACAAATTTTACAAAATCATTGAGCACTTTTGTTTTAGCTTCAGGCTTAATCACAGGGCTCTTTAGAACGGTTTTCATAGATTTTATAGCATTTGTAGTATCATTTTCATCTAAATAAAATTTATACAATGCTAAATGCACCAATTGTGATTCTGGGTTAAGTTTAAGTAAACGCTTTGCAGCAGCAAAAGCTTTTTGTGTATCACCTGTTTCACTATATCTGTAAATGAGTCGTAAGTAATTGGATTCATCTTCAGGATTGCTTTTAACACGTTCTTCAAGATTTTCTATTCGATCATCATCATTACCCGTTACATTGTATATTTGATTACGCAAATAGTCCCTGTCTTCACTATAACCTAATTGCTCGTCCATTTCATCAAGCAACTTGAGTGCATCTCTATATTTTTTAACACGAATATATAGTGATGCTAAATCTTGCTTATAATCTGGATGAAACTTTACTAATTGTTTTACTGTTTTAAGCGCTTTATCCATTTCGTCTTGTTGGATATACACATCGTATAACTCGTCTAAAAACCATTCATTTTCTGGCGACTTTGATACGGCTTTTTTTAAAGCATCCTCTGCTGCACCAAAATTTTTAAGTGCTTTGTAGTTTTTACCTAGTTCATAATACAAAACAGGATCGTCATCTTTCAAATCAATGCATTTTAAAAGTGCATCGGCAGATTTTTGATAGTTCTCAATCCCTTTTTGCTTAAGGGCTTCAAAGAAGTATTCTTGAAATTTATCTTCGACATTTCCCAAATCATCATCTGGGCGTTTATTGAAATCAACTTGCGCAAAAGTAGGCTTCGGAAATAGGCATATTCCGAAGACAAGAAGCAGGATATATAGTTTAGTTTTCATTTTTAGATGCTTGGGTATGCCTAATCAATAATTCAACAATTATTCCAAAATTGAATAATCGCCAATACTAATTGCTTTGAAGTTACCATCATAAGTAACATGATTACCAATCATTGCATTGTCTAAATTAGCGTTTTTAATCTTAGTATGGTTTTGAATTAAGCTATTTTTAACGGTTGAATTCTCTATAACACAGTGATTTCCAATAGAAACGTTAGGCCCAATGGTTGTGTTGTTTAACTCAACGTGTTCTCCAATGCAACATGGTTCTATAATTGTTACGTTATTTTTATTTACCGAATTAGCAATCATTTGTTCTTCGCCATCGGCAAATAAAAAGCCTAACATTTTGGCATTAGTCTCAAGGGTAACATTTTTGTTTCCGCAATCCATCCATTCATCTACAGTACCTGTTTTAAAGATTTTACCATCTGCCATCATGCGTTTGATACCATCATTAATTTGATATTCGCCTCCATTCATAATGTTTTCATCAAGTACTTCTTGTAGTTTCTCTTTTAAAACAGCAACATCTTTGAAATAATAAATTCCAATCACTGCTTGGTCACTTACAAAAGTTTCTGGTTTCTCTACCAGCTCAATGATTTCATCATTAGCATTAAGTTTCACCACACCATAAGCTTCAGGGTTAGCTACTCTTTTAGTCCAAATCACACTATCAGCACTTGGGTCTAGATCAAACTCAGCACGAATCAACGTATCTGCATAGGCAACAACTGCTGGTCCAGATAACGATGGTTTAGCACACATTATGGCATGACCAGTTCCTAAAGGCTGGTCTTGACGATAGATAGAAGGCTTAGCGCCTAAGCTTATTGCTAAGCTTTTTAAACTTTCAACAACCTCATCACCAAACCAAGCTGGATCACCAAGAACAAAAGCAATCTCATCAATAGGTTGCTTTAATACTTTAGCAATATCTTTTACTAAACGATGTACAATAGGTTGTCCTGCAACAGGAATTAGCGGTTTTGGTACTGTTAAACTATGTGGCCTTAATCGAGAACCTCGACCAGCCATTGGCACTATTATTTTCATATGTTAATCTTCGATATTTACTTGTAATTTATTTTCTTTTGCTATTCTATTAAAAGCCTCTAGCTGTCCAAGTTCTTTCATTTCGGTGTATATAAATCCGATATGTTTTTGAGCATCAATATTATAAGGAGAATCCATGTCTAGGTAGAAATAATAGGCTTTAATCATATTCTCCAATGCAGGCTCATAGTTTTTTTGAAAGTATAAAATCCTACCCATTCCATAGTAGCCTTCTGGGTCATCATCATATATAGACTTGTAGTTTTCGTAAGCTTTTAATGCATTAGCTAAATCGTTTTTAAGGGAGTATGCTACTGCAATATTCATAAGTGGCATCTTTCCTTTTGGATCAATGGTAAGTGATTTTTTGTAGCATTTAATCGCTTCATCAAAGTTATTTAGTTTTCTATAGCTATAGCCTAAGTTATCCCATGCAAATGCAAAGTTTTTATCTTTTTTTACAGCTTTATTAAACAAAACTATTGCATTTGGATACTCTTGATTCGCAAAAGCAACTTGTCCTTTTTCATAAAACTTCATCGCTTTTTTTCGGTCAGAGTATGAGTTTTCGGTCGCTTCATTGTCAGTAAAGTAAGTGCTTTTTAATTCAGGACAGTTCTCATATAAATATTCTTGAATGAGATCATAATCTGAATCCATTACGATAATATTTTGCTCGCCTTCAGCAATAGTCAAAGAGTCTATTTTAGAGATATCTTCAATTTTATTAAGCGTATCATTTACCTTTTCTAAACCTGACGTCATCATTTGATTCATTTGATACATCAAATTAGCTGTAGTAATACATGACTTTATTTTCTCGCTTTTCTCTTTCTTATTTAAATCTAAATCAATTTCGCCAATACAAACACATGCTTCTTTAGATACTGCTTTAACTTTTTTTGAGGTTTGATCATCCTGAGCAGATATTGAAATAGAGTAAGCTAAGACAAGAACAAATAATAAACACTGTTTCATAATTATCATTTTTATTTTACTCCTGTGCTACCAAAACCACCTTTTCCACGATCTGTTTCAGAAAGCTCGTCTACTTCAGTCCATTCAGCACGCTCGTGTTTTGCAATCACTAATTGTGCAATACGCTCACCATTATTTATAGTAAACTCCTCATTTGATAGATTCACTAAAATCACACCTATTTCACCTCTGTAGTCTGCATCTATGGTTCCAGGAGCATTTAGTACTGTAACTCCCTTTTTAGCTGCTAATCCACTTCTCGGTCTTACTTGTGCCTCAATACCAACCGGCAATTCTATGAACAAGCCTGTTCCAACTATAGTACGTTCTAGAGGTTTTAATATTCTAGATTCGGTTAAACTCGCGCGTAAGTCCATTCCTGCAGAAGCGATGGTTTCGTAGTGTGGTAAATCGTGTCTTGATTTATTTATTATTTTAATTTGCATTTGGTCTTTTTAATAGTTGTTTAAGTTCGTTTTTTTCTGAAAAAAACACAATACCCAAAAATACAATTAACATTGAAATTCCTATCATATAATCGTCTCTAAAATAGTAGAATGACAGAACAGACATCCCAATAGAAAGTATAAGATACAACCCTATTTTCTTTAAATTATATGGAATAGGGTAATATTTCCTTCCGAAGTAATATGACAACAACATCATGATACTATAGGCCACAAGCGTTGCAATAGCTGAAGCTTTATAGCTGTATGCTTTGATAAAAACAATGTTAATCACTAATGTAATAATAGCACCTACTATAGAAATATAAGCGCCAAATTTTGTCCTATCTGTAATCTTATACCACACTGAAAGGTTGTGATAAATCCCTAAACAAAAGTTAGCCAAGAGAATTATTGGTACAACCCACATGGCCTCCCAATATGCTTCACTTCTAACAATATAAGGTTTTAAAACATCAGCAAATACAACCACACCTAATAAAATAATAGAACCCAATGCCACAAAAAATTCTAAGATTTTAGCATAGTTTTTTTGAGGATTATCACTTTTAGCATGGCTAAAAAAGAAAGGTTCAATACCTAGTCTATATGCTGTTGCAAACAAGGTCATAAAGAGCGCAATCTTATAACACGCTGAGTACATTCCAATTTCTGTTTCGGCAATATCTGGCGGAAGTAATCGATCTAATAAGATTCTATCGAATGTCTCATTTATAGAAAATGCAACGCCAGCAATAAGCACTGGAAATGCATAACGAAACATGGTTTTCCATAAACTTTTATCAAACGTGTACTTAATTTTAGCATAAAAAGATACTACCAATAATAAGGTTATTGCGCTTGCAATCAAGTTAGCGATAAAGATGTAACTAATTTCAAAATTAGGTTGGTAAATAGAGTCAAATAGGCTTTGACCTGTTGCTAAATCTTTTAAAGCTAATAAGAAAAACAGGTTAAGTCCTAAGTTAATTGCAACATTTAAAATTTTGATAATGGCATAGCGCATGGGTTTCTCTGTAGCTCTTAGCCAAGCAAATGGAATAATAACTAAGGCGTCGAGGAGTAAAATCCAAATGACCAGATTGATATATTTTACATCAATTTGTATTAGGGACGCTATTTGATTCTGAAAAATTAAGGCGAGGACAAAAAACCCTAAAGAAGATACGATTAATGAGATTGTAGATGTACCAATAACTTTGTCTTTATCATCTTCCTTATTAAAAAACCTAAAGAATGCTGTTTCCATTCCGTAGGCTAAAATTACATTAAACAATACAAAATAAGAGAAGATTACTGAGACTTTGCCATATTCTGCAACAGAGGATAAAACACCTTTTGTAGTATATAATGGCACTAATAAAAAACTCAACATTCTAGGTAGAACCGTAGCTAAGCCATAAATAAATGTTTGTTTAAAAAGAGATTTAAGTGTACTCAAGGATTTTAATTTGGTCTGCTAAATGTACGTTTTTAGCAAACGTCATCCAAAGATAAGTTATTGCTTATTTGGTCGTGAACTTGGGTAATTAAGAGGCTCTTTTTGTATCACATTGGGAATTTTATAATACAGGGTTTTTTCTCCTTTTTGATAGCTCACAACACATTCATTATCGTTTAATTCAAAAGGCATTTTTGCCTCTTTTATTGGCATCTTGTTAGTGTATTCCTCTTTTGGATCACTACTTAAAATAATGTCTTTAGGTTGGTTGATTTCGCTTTTAAAACGACCAATATATAATTGCTTATTATTAGGGTTTATCTCCAACTTTGTTACTTTACCTCTAAAATACACACTATCCAAAACAATTGATACGTCCATAGTAGGAATAAATAGATTCAAACCAGAGCCACCTCCTTGAACACCAGCTATCCAGTTTTGACAATAGACTTCACCAAACTGAATAGGTGCTTTTTTTTGGAGTTTTTGAGCCGTTGAGCACTGTGAAAAACTTGCCATAAGTATTAGCATTGAGATTAAAGACGATATCTGTTTAATTACTTTCATTGTTATATCTTGTGTGTTATAAATATACAATTTCAAAATTGATGCCATAAAAAAAGTCTTGCTATAAAAACAAGACTTTGAAACATTTATAATGCATGCTTATTAATTATCATCCTCGTCATCATCAAGAGTAGCCATTCCTGACGTAGTTGCTTTCAAATATAAAGAAGGTGGTCCATTTTCATAATATGTCCCAGCGACTTCATTTAATTGGGTGATTTTATAATACTTTGTAACTCCATTTTCAATGTAACTAATAACACATTCATAATCTAAAAGATCAAATGGATAATCATCTGGACGTTCAGACTTTTTAAACGTATAGCCTTTTGATGTATTCTGAAGAACAGCAACATACTTTCCCTCTTTCTTTTCTAGTTTACCTATTAGGTTTCTAAAGTAGATACGGTCTATTGTTACATTTTGATTTACGTTGGTCACAGGAAGAAATACATTTAGTCCTGTTGTTCCAACTTTAATACCTGCATACCATTCTTGAAAAGAAACAGGTTTAAGGTTAAAAGGTGTTTGTTTTTCAAACTGTGTGGTGACCACTTTTGGGCTTGCGCATTGAAAATTAGCAGATATAATTGCTGCAAAAGTAATGGCAAAAGTCACCTTCTTTAATAATTTCATGTCTATTGTAGGTTAAGATTTGGGTGAACAATATAAATAAAAAAATTAATTTAATCGATTAAAAGTATATTTTATCGATTAAACGTAACGCCTCAATATGTATTATTGTTTTAGTAATCATTGTAAAAATCATCTAATATCTAACATTTTTATACTTAATTCTATAAAATAGTCACACTAATCGGTAAGGCATTTTAGTAGCTTATAATTATTTTTAATTATTTATTTCTTTCAATATTGAAAGCTCTTTTATGATTTGTTTTCTAATGAAAAACACCATTGTTATAAGTATAATTATTGCAGAAACTGATATATATGTGTAAAATCCGCTTGATAAGTTTTCCTTAAAAAAAGGCATCAAAATTATAAATCCAATCACGTATAATACAATCATCATTGGGGTTGTAATGTAGTGTGTTCTCAGTCTCTTTTTATAATAGGCAATCATATCTTTATTAAATGTAATCGCATCTTTTGTTACATCAATTCGTTTAATTTTTTTTATGCTAAAATATTCCACAAGTACTCGTATCAATAAAGATCCCATCATTAATAATAATGCAAAAGACACGAGTCCATTTTTATAGGCTTTTATATAAAAGAAAAAGCCTGACAAAATTATTACTGTAATTAATAAAATGATGTTCATTATAACTTGTTTTCTTTTAAGAGCACTCATTTTTTTAACAATCAATTCTGAACCATCATTGGGTGTATTATGTTCAGGTTGATTTTTCCATTGGGATTTAAAATCTTCGAATGTTGTCATTTTTTAACGCATTTAGTTAATTCATTTTTAATTCTATGGATTCTTACTCTAATAGCTTCATGACTCAAACCCATAATTTCTGCTATTCCTTTTTGCGGCAAACCTTCTAATTCTAATAGTATAATACTTTTGTTTTCAGGTTTTAAATTACTTATACATTTATATAGTTGTTTTAGCTTAACTTCTTTATCTTCTTTAGAACTCTCATTAGATTCTTCTAAATGATTAAGATGATTTGATAGTCTAATAGGTTTTTTATTTCTAAGTTCTATAAGACAAGTATTAACCGCAATTCTATAAATCCAAGTTGAAATGCTAGATTGATTTCTGAATGAATCCAAATTTTGCCACACTTTAATGAAAATTTCCTGTGTCAAATCTTTAGATAGCACCGAATCACCATTAGTATAACCTAAACATAAACGAATTACTTTCGGGTAATTAGCTTCGTAAATACTTTTAAATTGGTTTTCTAACAATTTCATTAACTTTTATAATTCATCTACAATTGCGTTTAATAGCCATTTTGGTTGATCAAACATAATGAAATGAGCAGACTCTTTAGCATACCTAATTGAATAGCTCTTTAAGCTCTTATACTGATCAGTATATGTTTTTTTTACCATGTCATCTCCATAAGGCTTGGTCGCTGCCAAAATAGTCACTGGTACAGTAATCTTAGCTATAGATGATCTTAAATCTAATTTGAGTAAATCTGTAAAGCCATAAACATAAGTTTTACGATCTGCTTTTAAAATCCAGTCTTTAATAATAGCGTGCTTATCTTTATTTAAAGACATATTACTGGCCATTTGTTCTGCCATTACTCTAAAGTTATTCGCATCCATGTCTAATAACCTTTGATTATAAGGATTGTCGTATACAATTGTATCACTGTTAAAATTTGGAATCATTAAAGCGCCTGGAGAAGGCAAAGCATCAATAACAATAATTTTATTGTATTTAGTATTCTCATCTGTAGCTAACCACAAGCCAAGTGTTCCACCTAAACTGTGTCCAATCACTGTAGCTTTTTCTAATTTGTTTTTAGAAATATAAGTAGTGATTCCTGCTTTAATTTTAGAAAGCCATGGCGTTTGTATTGGAGGTACGTCTCCAAAACCAGCAAATGTAAAAATATGACATTCATTCGTTTTAGAAAGTTCAGCGACGACATCTTTCCAAACCTCTCCAGTGCATGTAAAACCTGGGAATAATAGTATTGGCTCCCCTTTTCCTTCAACCTTTACATCAAAGGGTATTTGTTGAGCTTCTACTGTAATGCTAAATACGCAAATAGCAAATAATAAAATGTGATTAAGTGTTTTCATGATTTAAGTTTTAACTGATTTTTCTCTTTAGATACTAAATCATGAAAATGTTACAGAAAAATTTTATGCAAAAAAACCAACTCGTTAAAGTTGGTTTTTTTACACTATTTAGAATACTGAATTAATTCAGTTTGCAATCTTAATTATTCAAAGCCTCAGCACCACCAACAATCTCAAGGATTTCGTTAGTAATAGCAGCTTGACGTGCTTTGTTGTAGGTTAATTTTAATTGATCTCTTAATTCAGTTGCATTGTCTGTTGCTTTGTGCATTGCAGTCATACGAGCACCATGTTCTGAAGCAAAGCTATCTCTAATAGACTTATACAATTGTGTCTTTAATGATTTGGGGATAAGTTGTTCAACAATTTTCTCCTTAGAAGGTTCAAAAATATAATCTGTATTAGTATTAGCCGCACCTTCCATTGGAACAATTGGCAAAAATTGTTCATTCATAATGATTTGCGTCGCTGCATTTTTGAATTTATTGTAAACGATTTCAATTTTATCAAAATCTCCATCAACAAACTTATCCATTAGCATTTGCGCAATTTCTGCAACATTATCAAAAGTTAAATCGTCAAAGATTTCACTTTGATTAGCAATAACCTTATCTGTCTTTTTAAATGCGTCATTCGCTTTTTTACCAATAGCTAAATATGACACGTCTTGATCAGCATACTTTTCATTTGTAAGATTTGTAACCTCTTTAATGATATTAGAGTTAAAAGCACCTGCAAGCCCTCTATTAGAGGTAATTGCTACTAATAATACTTTTTTAACCTCACGTTGCGTTGCAAATTTACTTCCAGAATCGCCATCTAAAGTTGAACTCAAACTTTGTAAAAGTTCTGTCAACTTATCTGAATATGGACGCATTGCAGTAATAGCATCTTGGGCCTTCTTCAATTTTGCTGCAGACACCATTTTCATGGCACTAGTAATTTGCATCGTTGAAGATACCGAAGATATTCTGTTACGTATTTCTTTAAGATTAGCCATATTTCAAAATATGAAAATAGCCTTGTTCCTTTTACAGAACAGGACTGTTAATTATGCTCTATATTTTCCTGATAAGTCTTTAGCTACAACTGTTAGTGTATCAATAACTTCGTCAGTTAACTTCCCTGATTTTAAAGTACTTAAAACATCTGAATGTTTCGCTTTCAAAAACTCAATAAAGTCTCTTTCAAATTCTTTTACCTTATTTACAGGAACATCTCTCAATAAATTTTTAGATCCAGCATAAATAATTGCGACCTGATCTTCAACTGTAAACGGATCGTTTTGAGCTTGCTTTAAAATTTCAACATTACGCTTCCCTTTTTCAATTACATTCAAAGTAACAGCATCTAAATCTGAGCCAAACTTAGCAAACGCTTCTAATTCACGATACTGTGCTTGATCTAGCTTTAATGTACCAGATACTTTCTTCATTGATTTAATTTGTGCATTACCACCAACACGAGATACTGAAATACCTACGTTAATTGCTGGACGAACACCAGAGTTAAATAAATCTCCATCCAAGAAGATTTGTCCATCAGTAATCGAAATCACGTTTGTTGGAATATATGCAGAAACATCACCAGCCTGTGTTTCAATAATTGGTAAAGCGGTTAATGAACCTCCACCTTTTACTAATGGTTTAAGAGAATCTGGTAAGTCATTCATTTCTTTCGCAATAGCATCATTATTAATGATTTTTGCAGAGCGTTCTAACAAACGAGAGTGTAGGTAGAAAACGTCACCAGGATACGCCTCACGTCCTGGAGGACGACGTAATAATAAAGATACCTCACGGTATGCAACTGCTTGTTTTGATAAATCATCAAATACAATTAAAGCTGGTCTACCCGTATCTCTAAAATATTCCCCAATAGATGCGCCTGTCATTGGTGCATAAACTTGCATTGCAGCAGGATCTGATGCATTTGCAGCTACTATTGTTGTGTATGCTAAAGCGCCTTTTTCTTCTAAAGTTTTAGCAATGTTTGCTACTGTTGATGCTTTTTGTCCAACGGCAACATATATACAATATACAGGATTACCTGCATCGTAAAATTCCTTTTGATTTAAGATCGCATCAATACAAACTGTTGTTTTACCCGTTTGACGGTCACCAATTACCAACTCACGTTGACCTCTACCAACTGGAATCATTGCGTCAATCGCTTTAATTCCTGTTTGTAATGGCTCTGTTACTGGTTCTCTATAAATAACACCAGGTGCTTTACGCTCTAATGGCATTTCATAAGTTTCGCCAGCAATTGGTCCTTTTCCATCAATAGGGTTTCCTAAAGTATCAACAACACGTCCAACAATACCTTCACCTACATTTATAGATGCGATACGTGATGTACGTTTTACTGTAGATCCTTCTTTAACGCCTACTGAAGCTCCTAACAATACAATACCTACGTTATCTTCTTCAAGGTTAAGTACAATACCTTCTAAACCACCTTCGAATTCTACTAACTCACCATATTGTGCGTTAGCTAATCCGTAAGCACGTACAATACCATCACCTACTGTTAATACGGTTCCCACTTCGTCTAATGAAGCACTTGCTTCAAAACCTGAAAGTTGTTGTTTTAAGATTGCTGATATTTCAGCTGGTTTTACTTCTGCCATCTTTATTTAGTATTATTTTTAATGGTTCACTCCATATTAAGTCACCAATAAAAAAATTTAATTTAATGTAAATTCTCTTTTTAATGTATTCAATTGATTAGAAATACTTGCATTGTATTGAACATCGCCAACACGTAAGATGAAACCCCCTATGATGCTTGCATCAACAGTATTTTTAATTTCTATTTTATCAGCACTTGTTAATTCTTTTACTTTAGCAAGCACTTTCTTTTTTAAATCATCTGTTAACTCAACTGCTGAAGTAACATGTGCTACTTCAATATTTTGAGATTTTTCAAATAATTCAATATATTTTGTAGCAACATCTCCTAAAATGTTTACACGTTTATTTTTAACTAGGATATCTAACAAGCCAGAAAACATTGGGTTTGCATTAGGAAATACTTTTAATAAGACATCTTTCTTATCGTTAGCCTTGATCATAGCGCTTTGAAGCACTTCTCTAAGGTCTTTATTTTCACTAACAGCTTTTGCAACTAACATCATATCCTCATTTACAGCCTGAGCTGTATTTTGAGTCTGAGCCAAGTCTAAAACTGCTTTTGCATAACGAATTGCTGCTCTTGTTCCTGCCATGGTTTTAGTTTAATTTAGCCTCACCTAACATTGACTCAACTAATTTTAATTGCTTGTCTTTGTTAGATAATTCTTCTTTAACAACTTTTTCTGCAATCTCTAAAGATAAGTTTGCTACTTGCGCCTTAAGATCTGAAATCGCTGCTTGCTTTTCACTAGCAATTGCTGCTTGAGCTTGTTCTATAATTTTACTTGCTTGAACAGAAGCTTCACCTTTAGCATCTTCAATCATCTTGTTTTTAAGATCTCTTGCTTCTTTAAGCATTGTCTCACGTTCTAAACGTGCTTCTTGAAGCAGTTTTTGATTATCTGCCTGAAGATTTTGCATTTCCAACTTAGCGCTTTCGGCTGAATCTAAAGCATCCTTTATGCCTTCTTCACGATCGTTCAACGCTTTAAGTATAGGTTTCCAAGCAAACTTAACCATCAAGAAAATAAGGATAAGAAAAAGGATTGTTTGCTTTACAAATAAGTCCAGTGAAAAATTTTCTAGTAATTGTTCCATTTATATAATTCTTATAAATTTTTAATTTTTTGTTATCATTTTCCTGCAACCAACCGTTGCAGGAAAATGAAATTTTTAAGGATTATTTTCCTAAGAAAATAGCTGCAAACGCAAGACCTTCCAAAAGAGCTGCAATAATAATCATTGCAGTTTGAATTTTGTTAGTTGCCTCAGGCTGACGAGCGATTCCTTCCATAGCACCTCTACCAATTTGACCTAATCCTATACCTGCACCGATTACGATTAATCCTGCACCTACTAAATTAGGAACTAATGAAGTTGCTTCTTGTAACATTGCTAATGCCATAATTAAAATATATATAGTTAAACAAAAAATTCATAATTAATGATGTTCCCCTTCTTCCACGGCCATACCAATAAATAATGCTGATAGCATTGTAAAGATATAAGCTTGAAGAAAAGCAACTAACACTTCGATAAGCGTAATAAACATTGATAAAACAAGCGATAAGGTTGTTGAACCAAACGCAGACATATCCTTTTTCATTAAAATACCAATTGATATTAAGCTCATCACAACAATGTGTCCTGCTGTTATGTTTGCAAACAAACGAACCATCAATGCAAAAGGCTTAATCAACAGTGTGCCTGCTAACTCAATAATTGCTAATAATGGTCTTATTAAATAAGGAACTCCTGGCATCCATAATTGATGGCTCCAGAAATGACCGTTACTTGAAAATAAATATACTACAAGAGTAAAAATAGCCATTGACGCAGTAACTGCTAGCTGTCCTGTAACATTAAACCCAAAAGGCATCAAACCCGCTAGATTTGAAATCCAAATAAAGAAAAACACAGTCATTAAATACCCTGTAAATTTTCTGTACTTAGGCCCAATATTAGGTTTTGCAATTTCGTCTCGAACATAGATTACTAATGGTTCTAATACACGACCAAAACCAGTAGGAACAGCATTCTTTTTATATTGTCTTCCCAATTTACCAAACCATAACAACATCAATAATCCAAATAATAAAATACCAAATACACTTTTCGTTATCGATAAATCGAATGGTTTCGATGCATTTGTTGGATGGTGTTCAGCATCATAGACTACTGTATCAGCTCCATCAGCCAATTCGTAAATAGTTCCGTGATTCTTTACAAAGCGACTTCCGTTTTTCTCCACGATTACCTTTCCGCTATCGTCATGATGAAATGCTGATGACATGAATGCTGTCAAACCGTTTTCTCCCCAAAGAATAACAGGTAATGGAAAACCTACTGCATGTTCTTCTCCATTAGAATAGTAGTCAAATAAATGAAAGTCGTGAGAATCTTTTACGTGATGTTCTATGTACTCATTTATTTCTTCTTGAGTGTTTACAGGATCATTATATTCACCCTTGTTACCGTCGTTAGCAAATGCAGTGAACGATATTAGAAAAATAAGACTAAAAATTGTAGTCAATTTTGATACTACTTTGATTCCTTTATAATTCATAAATAATCTGAATAATGAGGTCTGAAATTCGGCGCAAATATAGGTATTATTTTTAAACTAAAAACACCTTATTTTGCATTTTTTTAGCGTGTTGAATTATTTAATAATTTGCTAATAATAAAAACTTCCGAGGCCAACATTAAAACTATGGGAATCAATAAGTTAAGGGCTGATTGTCTTGGGAAAGAAGAATCTTCAATAAAAATCTGTTTGCTAAAAATAATACTAAAGAGTATTATTTTTAGACCAACACTAGCTAAATATAAAAATCCTAATTGATCTTTGAACTTATTTCTGCGATATAAAAGTAAAAAACTGAGGCAAAGTAATGAGGAAAATCCTCCAAAAAAAATATAGACCTTTTTTAAAGAAATGGAAGACTTACTAGCAAATTGTGAAAATACAACTGTATGTATATAATATCCTATAATCAATATTAAAATAGAGATTAGGATGTACAGAACTAGTTTTTTTGTCATTTGTTTAGCTTATTTACACGATTAATAATCATGAACATAGCCGAAAAAACAGCAATAAGGGTCATTGTTTCTTCTAAAAAAAGTGTTTGGAATTTTTTGTCAAGCCAAACGCCTAAAATATTACCTAAATAGATTGTTAATCCCATTTGAAGCCCCATACCAGAAAAGACTGCCCAAGTTTTAAACGGTTTGTCCTTTTTCTGAACTTGGTCGTTGCGATCTTTGGATGGTTGTTTGCTGTCCTGCTGATGGTCCATTGCCATTATTTAATTCTTTAATTGCGCCTTTCATAGAGCAAGTAGCATTAAATGTTGCTCCAGGCTCAACAGCTAATTTACCAACAATAACTTCACCTTCAACATGTGCTGAAGATTTTAGAGATAAGGTGTCTGATAACATTAATTTACCTGAAAACTTACCTTCAATATCGGCATTTGCACTTTTTAAAGTTCCGTTAATAATTCCTGTTTTACCTACAACTACCTTTCCTGGTGTTTTGATGTTTCCTTGAATTGATCCTTCAATTCTGAAATCGCCATCGCTAATAATATCACCTGTAATAACTGTACCTTTAGCAATTGTGTTTTGATGTGAAATTGTTTCTGAAGCCATACGTCCTGTTTTTTTATCTGAAAACATAAGTCTAGATTTATTGAGATTCTAAGTATTCGTTTATGTTTTTATGTCGTTGTACAATTTCGTAGTTAGGCGAAGAAATTGAATAAAAATTTCGGTCAATTTTGTTTTTGTTTTCTTTTAGGATTTCAGCAAAACCAGATGCCCCTTGAATACTTGTTAGACCATGAACTACAACATAAGTAGTGTTCGCGTCATAAAAATCTACAGAGGTCGATAAATCAAAATAATTGATTTTAGAAATCGCATCGTCTAATTGTTCTACAAACTCTTCAATTTGATCTTTTTCTGCACTACTGAATGGGTACAGTACATTAAAATGTTTTGCAGCATCATTATCTATAAATTCTTTTTTGGCTAAAATAGGAATGGCTACTTCTAAAATTTCTTTCGCTTTTTTTCCTTCTTCGGAATTTGGATAGGTCAATGCAATGAAATTCACTCCTTTTTTGTAAGCTTCAAAACCATATAGTCTACCGTTTGCAGATGCTTTTAAAATTTCAAACTTTGGCACCATTGGATCGCCTTCAAATTGCGTAATATACGCCTCCGCTTTTGAAACAACCTCAACGTATTGCTGATCTCCAAATTGTTTAAATAAGTTCTCATATAAACTTTCAGGGCTATTGGCATCTTTATCAAATTCTGATTTTGGATTCAATAAAATTTGTGCATATCTCGATTCAGGATAAGTACCAATAATATCATCTTTCATGGCGCTAGCTTTGGAAGACAACCCTAATTCAGTATAAATCTTATAAAGATTGTATTTAGATGGTAAAATCAATCGATCTTCAGGATTGTTTCGTAATAAGGTTTCTAACTTTGTTTTAGCAAGTTCGTATTCTTTAAACTTTTCCTTATAAATTACTCCTAATTGATAATACGCATAGTTACGATCTTTAGCAATACTATCAATCGCTTTTTGAGATGTAGGGATCTTAGAAATATAGAACTCAGGGTCAAATCGTTCTTCTTCTGACGCATTTGCAGCAACATCTGTTGTTTGTGTAGTGTTCGTGTTTTTAATACTTGCATTGGATAGTCTCCAATTGTCTTTTAATTCTCTATTTCCCCAAATTTTTACAAATTCATTTTTTCCGTAGGCTACTGTTGTTTGGTTGTAAAAGTAAAAATCTTGCGATTTTCCATCTTTACTGTTTGGGTTAGCTCTAGTAGATTTTGTTGAATTAGCATTATTTGCAAGATCTTGTATTCCTGTATTTGAGTTACGTCGTTCTTCGGCTTCTGCTTTTTCTTTTTCAGCTTCTGCTATTGCTTTTAATTCATCTGTATAGGTTTTGAAATACGCAAGCCTATCTGTATCTGATAAATTAACCAATCTTAAAATACTGTCATTTACTTGTGCAACATCTTCATAATAAATGACATCTTCAAGGTTTTCACGTTTACGTTTAATTACTCGATATGGTTTGGAATTGAGCTTCATATTAGTCATAGTGCTATCATAATACGCACCAGCTATTTTATATTCTGCATCATCAAAACTCATATCACCTAATGTTGCATAATCTCTCGCCTGAAGTTCTTTGTCACCTAAATTGGTTCTTAACGATTTGTTATAATATGCAAATGCCATAGAATCTCTTTGGTTTGCTCTGTGGAATTCAGCAATACGATAATAGATTTTATCTAAAAATGGACGATTTTCACGATCTTCTTCCAAATTGGTAAGGTATTCTAAAAACTCAATTTGGTTTCCGTTTTCCATATCGAAATTATTAGATTTAGCTAGATGCGCATTAATGTAATATGGTCTCGGGATTTTACGATGCATTTCAATCACCTTATCAAAAGCTATGTTTGCACTGTCTTTTTCTCCAAATTCATTATACAACTGACCAATGATATAATTAAAGCGTGCTTTTTCTTTCTTTTTCTTAGTGAAGTCTGCAGCAATTGCTAATTGAACCAAGGCGCTATCTTTTGATTTTATATTGAGATAAGCTTGTGCTAAAATTGATGTTGCATCTGCTAAGTCTTGATCTTCAAGCTCCTCTTCTTCCAACAAGCGCTTGAGGTTCTCGATAGCTAATTCATTATTTTCTAAACGAATATTAGCTTTTTCTCGCCATACTTTCGCAGTATTAATCTTGTCACTGGCTGGGTATTTATACAAAATATAATTGAAGGCCTCCAAAGCAGGAACGAAGCGTTGGTCAAAATAACGCGCTTGTCCTAATAACAAATAAGCTTCGTCAATTTGAGGATTATGCTCTTTCCCCTTAATATTCATACCGTGTTTTTGCACGGCTTTAATTGCTTTTTCTTCAGCTCGTTCAAAATCCTGGTTTTTAGATTCTCCAGGCAATATAATTTCATCTTTGATTTGCATACGTTCTATTGGAAGTAATTCCCAATAGTTATCTGTAGCAGCATTGTCAACAGTTTCTCTGCCTTTTTCTAATGCGATATTTCCATTGTAAAGCACATTATATTTAGTGCCTAATGCGTGGAAGTTTCGATTAATAAACGTGTCTTTTTTGCGAGAGCAACTTGTGAAAGAAATTGCGACGCAAAAGAAAACTATTAAGACTTTTAAAGATGTATTCAAGTGGTTTAGTTTTTTGTAAATACTATAACTAAAATCGCTTGCATATATTATGCAATGCTGTAAAAATAAGCATCTTTTTGAATTATCGCCGAAAAATGGTGGGTTTTTAGATGTATTGCTAGCCTCTAAACCATCTCAGAGCCTGAAAAATGAGCCTCCAACTCTTTAAGGGTTGCTGCGTTGGTCGCGAGATCTTTAACGACTTCGCCTTTTTCTAAAACAACAATCCGCTCGCAAACATCTGTAACATGAAGCAAATCATGACTAGATACTAAAACAGTCACACCTTGCTTTTCTGCCAGATCTTTGATAATCCCTTTTAAACGTATTTGCGTTGTTGGATCTAGGTTTGCAAAAGGTTCATCCAAAATAATAACTTCAGGATTACCAATTAGAGCTGCAACTATTCCTGCTTTTTTCTGATTACCTTTACTAAGGTCTCTCAAGTATTTTTTCTGGCCAAGAATTTCACCATGGAAGAAATCTTCAAACTGAGCAATTAGATTATCAACATCTGCTTTATTTTGACCACGAAGTTCACCAATAAAATAAAAGTACTCTTCTGGTGTTAAATAACCAATAAGAAAGGTTTCATCTATAAAAGCAGATGTAAATGGTTTCCAATCTTCACTGTCATGAACTACAACATTGTTGTTATTTATATGGCCAGTAGTAGGTTGAATTAAATCAAGAAGCAAACTGAAATATGTTGTTTTCCCTGCGCCATTATTTCCTACTAGTCCAAAACTTTGCCCTTTAGGAATGTCTAGGTTTTCTATTTTAAGTACCTGTTTATCGCTGTATTTTTTTGAAAGGTTTGATGTTCTTATCATAATTAATTTGTCTGTTTGTAAGCTTTCAAAGTTTTATATTTCTCTGATTTATATATTTTTTCAATAATATTAAAAACCTTGTCCCTAAATAATAATCCTGCCAGTCCTGCTATTGCTACCAAAGCAAATCCAAATAACTCTCCTACCGCAAAGTGTCCAATAGCATATAATATCATTGGTAAAACCATTTTTGGAATGGTTAGTAATAAGGTTTTCATGTTAAATGATTTCTTATCGCCAAACGCCTTTTTATTTGACGTTAAATCAATTGGTGTTTTTATATAGGCACCTCCCCAAAGTACAATATGAGCGTTAACGCCAACATTGTAAATCCCCCCAACAAGTACTGCCGCATAAGCTTGCCATCCAAAATAGAGGTAAAAAGAAGCTAATATTGTAGATACAATGGTGGCAATTACAATTAAATACCATTTGGATGAAATATATTCTTTATACTTAATATTTTGGCTCATCATTAATGGATAATAAGCACTATCCCAACTTGGTACAAATTGTCCAAAACTAAATAAGAACCCACCTGTTACAAAAATTCCTGCAAAAACTCTCCAAAATGGACCATCATATGCTTCAACTGAACCAGTAAAAAAGAGTAAACCATAAAAAAGAAATAGAAAACTCAACATCAATGTCGTTTTAGATCGCTTATTTCTTTTAATAAGTTTTATATCGTTTTTCAAAAATGTAGATATGCTTCCAAATCTATTCAACCAAGTCATATCTTCAGTTTGAGCCGTAACACTTTTCTTTGCTAAACCAGCATCTAAATAAAAATGTTTTCTAAAATAATTAAAGGCAACTTTATACAATACAATAGCTAATACAATAGTAACAATCGCTAAATAAGGGGAATTATAAAATGCTTTGAAAATTGAAATTGTATAAGTAGTAATATCAAATATCTCATAATACGTTAAACCAATAAGCGCTATGATTGAACCGAGAATTCCGTAGAAAATAACATCTTTATTATTAACAAAAACATTAATAAAGTTATTACAAAACATCAATCCCATAATTGCCAAATGCCAACCTAATACATTAACAAAAGGGTGTCCTTCTTTAACTAAGATTATTGAAAATGGGATAAAAAAGAAAGCATGAACAATATTGAAAAAAGAAATGACTGTTTTATTTAAGGCGAAGTTAATCACTTTACCTTTTTTTATTGGCAAGTATAATAATGGTCTGATGTTTATGATAGGCATATTTTGCAAAAAATAACGAATCACTAAATCGATAATAATGTAAAAGACTAAAAACCTATTAACGACTTCTAAAGGGTCTTTTTCTAACACTTCTTCAATTATATAGTATGACCCTAAACCCAAAGACAAAAATGAAACAGCCATCATTAATGCACCCATTAGCATAAAGATTTTTAATGCTAAATTCATTTTAAATGATGCTGATCTAAAAAATGATTTCCATTCTAAACTAAAAAAGTGCTTTAATCTCATATTTTGGGATGGTTAATTTATAGATATGAAATATTAGTACATTTTAATTTCATTTTGTTACAACTAAAATACAATTCCTAGATCGATTTCTTATTTTTACAAAAAAATAATTCAATGTCACAATTTCATAATCTAACCATTAATACAATAACCAAAGAAACCCAAAAAGCAGTAACCATTAGCTTTGATGTCCCTGAAGAACTAAAAGCAACTTTCCGCTTTCAAGCAGGGCAATATATTACGTTAAAGACTACAATTAATGGTAATGAGATACGACGTGATTATTCATTGTGTGCTTCTCCAAAAAGTGGCGAACTAAAAGTTGCTGTAAAGGAGGTTGAAGATGGCACCTTTTCATCTTACGCAAACACTACATTAAAAGCAGGAGATGTTTTAGAAGTAGCTCCGCCAAAAGGGCGTTTTGTTTTTGAGCCTAATGATTCTAAAACAAAAAATATTGCTGCTTTCGCAGCTGGTAGTGGAATTACACCTGTATTAAGTATTATTAAATGTGCTTTAGAAGAAGAAGTGCAAAGCAAAATCATATTAGTATACGGGAACAAAACCACTAAGGATACTATGTTTTTAAATGAACTTCTCGAACTCCAACATCAATACAGTTCACGACTTTCAATACAATTTGTTTTTAGCCAAGCAGATGAAGATGATGCTATGTTTGGTCGTATCGAAAAAAGCACGGTTAATTATGTAATGAAAAACAAACACAAGCATATAGACGTTGATGCTTATTTTCTTTGTGGCCCAGAAGGTATGATACATACTGTAAAAGATGTCTTAACAGAACACGATATTGACGAAAACCGTATCCATTTTGAATTATTTAAAGCTGCAAAACCTGCAGAAATAGAGACGACTTCAATTGCTGACGGCAAAACTAAAGTTACAGTTTTACTAGATGATGAAACGGCAACATTTGAAATGTCTCAAAAACAAACAGTCTTAGAGGCTGCTCTAGATGAAGATATTGATGCGCCGTATTCTTGCCAGGGTGGTATCTGTAGTAGTTGTATAGCAAAAATCACTGAAGGGAAAGCAACCATGAGGCAAAACAATATTTTAACTGATAGTGAGCTAGCTGAGGGTTTAATTTTGACATGCCAAGCGCACCCAACAACACCAACCCTTTTTGTTGATTATGATGATGTTTAAAATACATCTCATCTGAAATTATCGTCTTTTATCGTAATAATCAGCACTTTATCGAAAAAATCGAAGATATTCTTACAAATTCTTGACCGGTAATTTTAATCAAAATAAATTCGTTCCAGATTAGAATTTAATCATTAGGGATTATCTAAAAATTCTAAATCTTGCCTCATTCTTCTGGAATGGGGCTTTTTTTATTTTAGTGCAGTTATGGCTTTTTCAATGATTACTTCTGGGGAGATTGATCGCATAGCATTTTGGTAACCTTCAGGTAATTTATTACCATAAACCGAAGTTGGTATTTTTGGATATACTTTTCTATCTGCTAAAATCACAGAATCCATAGTATGATTAAAGGGTAGAAATCCAGCATAAGGGTGTGTCACTCCCCAAATTGTAATTACTTTAACACCTAACATTGATGCTAAATGAGCATTTCCAGAATCCATTGCTAGCATTAAATCTAAGTTAGAAATAATATCTAATTCTTCTTCTAAAGAAAATTTACCCGCCAAATTAATAGTGTTTTCAATAGGATTTGCAATTGCCTCTAAATTTTGAGCCTCGTTATTACCTGCACCAAATAAAATAATTTTATGTGTTTTAGATAATGCTTCTATAACAGTTTTCATCAAATCTATTGGGTACATTTTCCCAACAAAAGCTGCATAAGGCGCAATACCAATCCATGGTTTTAGATCACTTCCAATAACATCTAAGTATTTAGAACTGAGGTTTGCTTTTTTTGGAAAAACAGGATGTGTTAAGTCTATTTTGAATCCTAGTTTTTCAAAGACATCTGCATAACGTTGATGTGTAGTTTTAAGTTGCTTAAAAGACTGTCCGTTGGTTAAGGCTTTTTTCTCTTGACGCCCTTTATCTATTTGTACAACTTGTTTCCCAAAGAAAAATAACTTTAAAATCCTGCTACGCAAAACATTATGTAAATCAGCGACAACATCAAATTGTAATGCCTTTAGTTCTTTTGAGAGTTTCCAAAGACCAAAAACACCTTTATGTTTCGTTTTAATGTTAGCTTCAAAAACCTCAACGTTTGGAATAGTCTTAAAAAAAGGCCTAAAAAAAGGTTTGGTTACTACTGTGAGCTTAACATTTGGATATTGCGCTGTAAAAGCCCTTAGCACAGGAATGGTCATCGCAACATCACCCATTGCTGAGAGACGGATGACTAGGATGTGTTTTGGTGTTGGCATCTTATAACTCTTGTCACATTACGCTAAGACTGACAATAGGAGTATTAATTATTTTTGAGAACGTAGCACAGGGTTAAGCTCATCATCATTGTACATTTTCATCTGTTTATAGACTTTCATATACTTGTCACCTTTGCTTATATCATCTAGAAGCGTATCAATTGCTGTAGACAAATCAACACGTTGTTCTAACAAGACCTCAAGTTTCTTTTGACAAGCTTGTCTGTGAGAGTCAGAAGCGTCTTCTCGAGTTGCCTCTTCGTTCATATGATATACTTTAAGCGCTAAAATTGAGAGTCTGTCAATTCCCCAAGCAGGGCTTTCAGTATTAATTGTAGCGTTTGTTTTAGATGTCACATCTTTATACTTTTCAAGAAAATAACTATCAATGTACTCCACCATATCTGTTCTGTCTTGATTTGACGCATCAATTTGTCGTTTTAGTTTCAAAGCAGCTACGGGATCAATTTGTGGATCACGAATGATGTCTTCATAATGCCATTGCACAGTATCAATCCAACATTTTCTGTACAATAAATGCTCTAATAAATTTGAATCTTTATCATATTTGTTTGCAAATAGTTGATCAACCGTGTTTATAACGTGATATTTGCTGATAACATCTTGAAATATTTTATTTGCACTTTCTGAAAACATAATCTCTAATTTTAAAGTGCAAATATATGGGTATTTATTAACTTTAGCGTTCATAAATTCAACTTCAAAACATGCATATACATAATCTTTCGCAAGAAAATTCTATTTTAAATTCTTTTATTTCTGAAATTAGGGATGCACAAATTCAAACTGATCGCATGCGTTTCAGGCGAAACATAGAACGTATTGGTGAAGTGTTATGTTACGAAATGAGTAAAACTTTAGATTATACACCAAAAACGATTACAACACCTTTAGGAAAAAGTGATTCGCAACTCTACAGTGATGAAATTGTATTGTGTTCTATTTTAAGAGCAGGTGTTCCGCTTCATAGTGGTTTGCTTAATTATTTTGACGATGCTGAAAATGCATTTATTTCGGCATATAGACATCATAAAAACAATCCTGAAACTTTTGAAATTATTGTTGAATATTTAGCATGCCCAAGTTTAGAGGGTAAAACACTTATTCTGGCTGATCCAATGTTGGCAACTGGGCAATCTATGGTTGCAACGTTTGAAGCGCTTAAACCCTTTGGAGTTCCAAAGAATATTCATCTCGTAAGTGTTATTGGTGCTCAAGATGGTGTTGATTTTGTAAATAATCACTTCGGAAAAGATACACATCTATGGATTGCTGCTATTGATAAGACATTGAGTGATAAAGGTTATATCGTTCCTGGGTTGGGTGATGCTGGAGACTTAGCCTTCGGAAAAAAACTACAACAATAGCAATGCAATAGGTGTCAAAAAGATGACCCAAAGCAAGGTGTCTTTAAACCAGTTTTCTGATATCACTTCGATGTAATTCGTTATAATTATTGACAATGGGGCAAATAGGAAAATAAACTCACTTCCATTTTTAGAGGGTGCAAAAATCACTATAACTAATGCAAGAATTGCAGTTATAATAATCAGTTTAAATGAAGGTCTGTAGGTCTTCATTTTTGACTTAATGTTTTTAATGTAATAAAATAGTGCCCAAAGCCCAAAAGACAATAATAGTGTTGTTCCTACAATAATTTGTTTAGAATTTAAAGCACTATAATCTAAGCTATAATCAAACAAGCCTTTAGCAAAATCTAATATTTGTATCTCTGTTATAATTAAATAACAGGTGGTCATGATTCCAACTGTTGTTATACCTATAAGCGGAATAATATAATTCTTTAGGTCTGTGATGGCATATGTTATTAGTGTCACGAATATGAGTATAAAAAACACTGAAGACCAGAAGTAAAACAGTGTAGAAATGGCGATCCAAAAGGAGGCGTCAAAGAGTTTTTTCTTAATGTCTTTTTGAGTTCTGAGACTTATTAAACGTCTTAAAGCTAATAGAATAAATAGATTAGCAACAATGATTTGAGAATTTAAAATGGTTTGGGGTAATATCGCAAAGAACAATACAAAAAGAACAATACTATAGCTGTTCTTTTTGGTTAGACTATTTCGTGTCACAAAGAAATCAAATACAAAAACAGAAAACAGGGAAATTAAAAAAAGCCCTGTTTGTTTTAGAAAAACGAATGCATTGACATCTCCTGTAAATATTTTAAATCTAGCTAATACAAATACCACAAGCAGTATAATACTCGCCACGATATAGTGGACTGGTTTTGATTTGCTAAAAAATTTTGAAATCATTGTTATGGTTTTGTCTCTTTTCTGTTTTAAAATGAAAAAAATATGTAATTTTGCACTGTAAATATATGATTATACCCTTGAAGCTCGCAAAGAGATTCTAAAAAACATCAATATAATGAAAGACTTTTTTTACGCAATACAAGATTTATTCGTTGACGTGTTATTTGCTCCATTTGACGCCTTAAGAGCTTTAGAGCTTGAAAACTGGTGGTCTGCTAACATAATCTCATGGATTTTCATTATCATTGGTATGGTAGCCATGGTATATTGGATGTTAGAACTTAAAAAATTTGACAATAACAACGAGGAGGACAAAAGTGTCACTTCTCATTCTTATTTATAGATCGAAACCAATATCTTTTCGATAATTCATCTTATCAAAATGTAGTTTGTCTATATTTTGATAAGATTTTTTTATGGCCTCTTGATACGTATTCCCATATGAAGTAATAGCCATTACTCGTCCGCCAGAAGTCACAATTTTATTATCTTTTATTATAGCGCCAGCGTGAAAAGGTATAGAATCTTTGATGTGTTGCAATCCTGTTATTTCTTTTCCTTTTTCATAAGCTTCAGGGTATCCTCCAGACACTAACATTACTGTTGTTGCAGCCCGTTCATCAATTTCAATATTAATATCATTTAAACGCTCTTCGGAAATAGCCTTGAAAACCTCAACAATGTCTGTTTTTAATCTTGGTAAAACGACCTCGGTTTCTGGGTCACCCATTCTTACATTATATTCAATTACTTTGGGGTCATCCCCTACTTTTATTAAACCAATAAACACAAATCCTTTATAAGGTAAATTATCTTTTTGCAACCCGTTGATTGTTGGTTTAACAATACGCTCCTCTACCTTATTTAAAAACTCATCTGTTGCAAAAGGAACTGGAGAAACTGCTCCCATTCCGCCTGTGTTTAGTCCTGTATCACCTTCACCAATACGCTTGTAATCTTTAGCGGTTGGCAAGATTTTGTAATGTTTTCCGTCAGTTAACACAAAACAACTCAATTCTATACCGTCCAAAAACTCTTCAATAACAACCTTTGAGCTTGCATCACCAAATTTAGCGTCAACAAGCATGCTTTTAAGCTCGGCTTTTGCTTCGTTTAGATCGTTTAAAATTAAAACACCTTTACCGGCTGCCAACCCGTCTGCTTTTAATACATATGGTGCATTTAAAGTCTCTAGAAACGTATAACCATCTTCAACTGTATTGGTGTCAAAACTTTGGTATGCTGCAGTTGGGATGTCGTGCCTAAACAAAAATTCTTTTGCAAACTCTTTACTCCCTTCTAGCTCTGCTGCAGCTTTTTGTGGACCAATAACCGCAATATGATTTAATTGATCATCATTTAAAAAAAAATCATGAATCCCTTGAACTAATGGGTCTTCAGGACCAACAACCACCATATTAATATCTTCCTCTAAAACCAAGGTTTTTATCGCTTCAAAGTCGGTCACTTTAATATTTACATTGGTTGCTATTTCTGCTGTACCAGAATTGCCTGGAGCTACAAAAAGTTTGTCACATAGTGGGCTTTGAACTATTTTCCAAGCAAACGTATGTTCTCTACCGCCAGAACCAAGAATTAAAATTGTCATGTTTTCAATTTGTTTGCGTAAAAATAATCGTTTTTAGCATTTATGTTAACTTCGCAACAAGACTTTTTTTTCTTTACTTTACAATAATTACAAACACTATCTTTTTTTGAACGTTTTTGATTTTTCTTTACGACTTAATGGCTTCCCTTTAGAAAAGGCAAGAGAAGAATTGATTGCTATTCAGAAAAAAACCGATTCTGATTTTGAAACCTTTCTATTTCAGAAAAAAAAGAGCATCATTAATTATCATTTAAATCACAATAACTATTACAATTCATTAGTAAAACACATAAATTTTAATGATTGGAATTCAGTACCAATCATGACTAAAAAAGATTTGCAATTACCTTTAAACGAACGGTTATCGAAAGGGTTTAGTTCTAAAAAAGTATATGTAAATAAAACCTCTGGATCATCTGGTGACCCTTTTGTTTTTGCAAAAGATAAATTTTCACATGCCATGACTTGGGCTGTTATTCAAAATCGATTTGGGTGGTATGGTTTAGATTTTAATACGTCTATGCAAGCCCGGTTTTATGGCATCCCATTAGATAAAAAAGGCTATTATAAAGAACGGTTTAAGGACAGTTTGAGTAAACGTTTTCGGTTTTCGGTATTTGATTTAAGTGATGTCGCTTTTGAGCAGCATTTAAAAAAGTTCGAGACTAGAGCGTTTGATTATATCAATGGTTATACAAGCGCGATTGTACAATTCGCTAAATTTTTAGAGCGAAAACAATTGCATCTAAAAACAATTTGCCCAACATTAAAAGCTTGTGTTGTAACTTCTGAAATGTTATTTGATAAAGATAAAACACTGATGGAAGCTTCTTTTGGTATACCTATTATTAATGAGTATGGCGCATCAGAACTCGACTTAATTGCATTTCAAAACCCAAATAATGATTGGCAAGTCAATAGCGAGACCTTATATGTTGAAATTTTAGATAAAGACAATAAGCCACTGCCTTATGGAAAAGAAGGTCGCATCGTAATTACATCACTTTATAATAAAGCACATCCTTTCATTAGATATGATATAGGTGATATTGGTATCCTATCTAAAAGCAGCACACTCAAGGTTCCTGTCTTAGAAAAATTAGTTGGTAGAACTAACGATATCGCTATTTTACCTAGCGGAAAAAAAGCTGCCGGATTAACATTTTACTACATTACTAAAAGTATTATTGAAGATGATGGCAACGTCAAAGAGTTTATTATTGAACAATTAGAAAAGCATTGTTTCAAGGTTTCATATGTTTGTGCTGAAACACTTTCCGAAGAAAAAATAAAAATCATTACTCAAGAAATGGAGCACTATCTAGAAAGCGGTTTGACAATTTTATTCGAAAGACAAGACCAGCTAAAACGTTCAAAAAGCGGTAAACTCAAACAATTCACGTCGCATGTAACTGACGAATTATGAAAAAGGATGTCTTAATCATAACTAGCTAT
Organism: uncultured Psychroserpens sp.; assembly: GCA_947489585.1. GTDB lineage: Bacteria > Bacteroidota > Bacteroidia > Flavobacteriales > Flavobacteriaceae > Psychroserpens. The sequence continues at coordinate 287,360 of CANLEE010000003.1, read as the reverse complement.
TTTCCTCCAGAAATTGGAGCGGCTTCTAACCGGATTTTTCAGTTAGCAAAAGGATTGCAAGACACTAATTTTAATGTCTCTGTTTTAACGCCTTTACCGAACTATCCCACGGGAAAAATCTTTAATGATTATAAAGGTAAATTCAAGCATGTTTCGAAAGAAAACAATGTCACAATTAATCGTCTTTGGATTTATGCAAGCAATTCTAAAAATAAGTTGTTGCGCTTAATTGCTATGCTATCCTATAGTTTTAGTTTGATATGGTTTTTTATGTGGCATAAAATTCCGAAGACTGTGATTGTACAATCTCCACCATTATTAGTTGCTTTTACATCTATGCTTTTTTTACGTAAAAAGAATAGAACTCTCATTTTAAATGTAAGTGATCTTTGGCCGATTGCTGGCTTAGAGTTGGGTGCATTAAAAAAGAATTTTAGTTATAGAATACTGGAGAAAATAGAGTGCTTTAATTATAAAAACGCAAGTTTAGTTTTAGGGCAAAGTGAAGAAATATTGACTCATGTCAAATCTGTTTGTCCAGGCAAGTCTACATTTTTATATCGCAATTACCCTGATTTTAATCCACCTGAAATAGAACATCATTCAGCACATGGAGTGATTAAAATTGTTTATGCTGGGCTTTTGGGTGTGGCGCAAGGTATTTACAAGTTGTGTAATGAGTTAGATTATTCGGCTATTGAATTTCACATCTATGGTTCTGGAGCCGAACAGGAAAAGATTGAACGTTTTATTTTAGAGCATCCAGAATTGCCTATTTTTTTTCACGGTCGTGTAACAAGGGAAGCATTGCACCGTCTTTTAATGGCGTATGATATTGCTATTATTCCTTTATTAAATAGGATTTATGGAAGTGTTCCTTCAAAGATTTTTGAATATGCGCGCTTAGGGTTGCCTATGCTTTATTTTGGAGGTGGTGAAGGCGAAACTGTTATTAAAGAGCATCATTTAGGTTGGATAGCGAGTGCATCAGATTATGAGGATTTAAATCAAGTTATTTCAAAAATAAAGGTTGGTGATATTTCAGAAGAACAGAAAATAAAAATTCAAGAGACGGCTTTAACTTTTTTCGACTTCAATGATCAGTTAGAGCGTTTTAGTAGGCTTTATCTTCCCCTTTTATAGCATTGACAAAGGTCAAGGAAATTATTTTTAAATCTAAAAGTAAAGACCAATTTTCGATATAGAAAATATCGTATTTAACTCTACCAATAATATCTTTATCTGTTTCTACTTCTCCTCTAAACCCACTTACTTGGGCTAAACCTGTAATACCAGGTTTCACAAAATGACGCACCATAAATTTATCAATTCTTTTCGCATACATATTAGTATGGCTTACCATATGAGGTCTAGGTCCAACAACTGACATGTCGCCAAAAAGCACATTAAAAAACTGTGGTAATTCGTCAATACTAGTTTTTCTAATAAACCTTCCAACTCTTGTGATGCGTTGATCCCCTCGAGTGGCTTGATATAAATGCGCATCTTTATTAGGAGTCATGGACCTAAATTTATAGCAATCAAATTCTTTATAATTAAACCCGTTTCTTGATTGTTTAAAAAATATTGGGCCTTTGGATTCTAATTTAATAAGAATTGCAACAACTGGAGTCAGCCATGATAAAATAAAAATAATTACCAAACTAGAAAAAATGATATCAAAAGTTCTTTTGATAATCATGGTAAAAGAATCATCTAAAGGAATATTTCTTAGTGATAAAATTGGAATATAATCGTAATACTCATATTTCAATTTTTTAGCATAAATCTCTTTATTGTCTGGTAAAAACTTTAAGATTTTTAAATTGTTGTCTGCAAAATCAATCACTTGTAGTAATTGTGTGTTTGTTAACTCAGATATTGAACAGTAAATTTCATCTACATTTTCTTGTTTTAAATATTCAAAACATTCATTTAAATCATCTGCATTTTCATCTTTGAAATTAAAGGTTTTTTTATGCATGTATCCATACTCTGGGCTCTTATTAAAAAAATTCTCAAGCGCTAAAGTTTGTTTGTTTTCACCTAAAATGGCTGTAATTCTGAAGTTTCCGCCAAAAGATGATCTGTATTTTTGAAGAAAATAAAATATCGCAAACTTAAATATCGTAATACATAAAAATGAAACAGCCACATACTTAAATATCGTAATTGAACTAATATTTAGTTCATGGAAATATCCAGAAAACGCAAAAAGAATAAGCGTGAAAAAAGCAAGTTGTTTCAAAATTAAAGATACAATTGTGAGCTCTCTAGTAAACCTATAAACTTCATAAACCTTAGTTAAAATAGATAAAATGAACCACGCTACTGATATTAAAGCTATAAACATTAATGGGTTTATAGATGTGAAAAAATAAAGCACTCCTAGTCCATTAATAATACATAAATCAATTATGTAAGACATGGGTCTTAAATAGCCTGAATATCTCCGGTGTTTTAACGTTGTCAATTTATTTTTTTATATGATTTGAAAAATCTTTATGTTCACGTTTGTGTAACTCATCTTCAGGAAGGTCTTTAAAAAAATTAAAGGTTTTTAACATTCCTTCTGTTCTATCAACTTTCGGCTCCCAATTTAATATCTTTTTTGCTAAAGAAATATCTGGTTGACGCTGTAAAGGGTCATCAACTGGTAAGTTTTTATATATAATTTTTTGTTGAGTTCCTGTTAGCTTTATGATTTCTTTTGCAAAATCTTTGATAGAGATTTCTGCAGGATTCCCAATGTTGACTGGGTAAGAATAATCACTAAATAATAATTTATAGATTCCTTCAACTTGATCGTCTACATAACAAAATGATCGTGTTTGAGAACCATCTCCAAAAACAGTTAAATCTTCACCCCTTAAAGCTTGTCCCATAAATGCCGGAATTACTCTCCCGTCATTTAAACGCATTCTTGGGCCGTAAGTATTAAAAATACGTACAATTCTAGTTTCAAGTCCATGAAATCTATGATATGCCATGGTTATAGATTCTTGAAATCGTTTAGCTTCATCATAAACACCTCTTGGTCCAATAGTATTCACATTTCCATAGTAATCTTCCGTTTGAGGATGAACCAAAGGGTCTCCATAAACTTCAGATGTTGATGCAATTAATAGTCTAGCCTTTTTGGCTTTAGCTAGGCCTAAAAGGTTGTGTGTTCCTAAAGAACCAACTTTGAGCGTCTGTATTGGGATTTTTAAATAATCTATAGGGCTAGCTGGAGATGCAAAGTGTAGTATATAATCTAGTTTTTTATCAATAGAAATATGTTTGGTAACATCGTGTTCAATAAATTCAAAACTAGGGTTACTGCTTAAATGTTCTAAATTACGTTTGTCACCTGTAATATAGTTATCCATACCAATGACATAAAACCCTTCTTTAATAAAGCGATCACATAGGTGAGACCCTAAAAACCCTGCTGCACCTGTTATTAATACGTTTTTCATTAACAATACTTATCTTCCTATTGATGAGTAGTAAAAACCTTCGTTTTCAATATCTTTCACATCATATAAATTACGCCCATCAAAAATCACAAGATTTTTCATTTTCGATTTCAACTTATTGAAATCAGGTGTTCTAAATATACTCCATTCTGTACAAATAATCAAAGCATCTACTCCATCAACAGCATCATACATACTTTCAGCATAATATAATTTATTGCCTAACTTCTTTTTTACATTTGGCATGGCTTCAGGATCAAACACTTTTATTTTTGCGCCTTTATTAAGTAATTCTTCAATCATGTACAAGGCTGGAGCCTCTCTAATATCATCAGTTTCAGGTTTAAATGCAAGTCCCCAAATGCCAAAAGTTTTTTCAGATAAATTGTTTTCAAAAAAAGCTTCTATTCTAGGAATTAGGATTGTTTTTTGAGTGTCGTTGACATTAATTACAGATTCGAGAATATCAAATTTACACCCTACATCCTGTCCAGATTTACGGAGCGCCTTAACATCTTTAGGGAAACAGGATCCGCCATATCCTATTCCGGGGAATAAGAACCGTTTTCCTATACGAGAGTCTGTTCCCATGCCCACTCTTACCTTATCAACGTCTGCCCCTACTTTTTCACAAAAATTAGCAATTTCATTCATAAACGTAATTTTAGTAGCCAAAAATGAGTTTGCTGCATATTTTGTGAGTTCTGCTGATCGTTCATCCATTATAATTATTGGGTTACCAGATCTTACAAAAGGTTTATAAAGTTTTTTCATGAAAGCTATTGCTCTTTCTGAACTTGAGCCAATTATAATGCGTTCAGGTTTTAAAAAATCGTCAACAGCAAAGCCTTCTCTTAAAAATTCAGGATTGGATACGACATCAAAATTAACATCTGTTTCATTAGCAATTACTTCTGTAACTTTATTGGCAGTACCAACCGGGACTGTGCTTTTATCTACAATTACTTTATAAGTATTTAATAGTTTCCCAACATTTTTGGCGACTCCTAAAACATAGGACAAGTCAGCTGCTCCGTCTTCATCTTCTGGTGTTGGTAGGGCTAAAAAAATGATTTCACCATGATTTACACCTTCTTCTAAAGATGTGGAAAACTCTAATCTATTTGCTTTTATATTTCGTTCAAATAGTATATCTAGGTGAGGCTCATAAATAGGTACTTTACCTTCTTGCAGACTTTTTACTTTATTCTCATCTATATCTATACACAAGACATCATTCCCTGTTTCAGCTAAACATGTTCCTGTTACTAAGCCTACATATCCCGTGCCTACAACTGATATTTTCATTAAAATTGTTTTAGCAAAAATAAGAAAGTATAACAATAAACCAATTCTTAGATAGCCTTAATAAATTTTATTGTAATAAACTCAAAAAGATTACTTTTGTCATTAATTTTTTCCATAATAATGAAATTATGAAAGCTTATAAAATTATTGAGTTTTTTCTATCTAAAGTAAAAAAAGAGAAGCATGTTTTGTCCTATCCATTTTCGTTTAGAGAACTTTTTACCATCCTAAGTGATAAAGGGTTTTCGGCAATACGAGGTATGCTTTTCATTAAACCTTTTTTAAAACAGTCAAAAGGTCTTATATTTGCTGAAAGGGGAGCAAAGATTCAATTTGGTCATAAAATAAAGACTGGCAGTGGTCTTAACCTAATGAAACATTCATATATCAATGCTTTAAGTTATGATGGCGTTGAAATAGGAAATAATTTCACTCTAGGAAAATATGCGATTATTGAATGTACCGGTGTTCTTAGAAACGTTGGAAACTCTCTAAAAATTGGAGACAATGTGGGTATTAACCATTATTGTTTTATTGGTGTAAGAGGAGATATTGAAATAGGCAATGATGTGATTTTTGGCCCAAGAGTTAATATTTTTTCTGAAAACCATAATTATGACGCTATTGATGTTTCAATTAAACATCAAGGTGTAACAAAAGGAAAAACAACAATTGGAAATGATGTTTGGATTGGTGCCAATGTTTCGATAATGTCAGGTGTAAACATAGGCGATGGATGTGTAATTGCTGCTGGTGCAGTTGTTACAAAAGATATTCCATCTTATTCCATTATTGGTGGAGTACCAGCCAAAATAATTAAATCTAGGAAATCCTAAATTATTATGAGCAAAACAAAAATGCCGTCAGATGTATCTATTATTACAACGTATCGCTGTAATATGGAATGTAAAATGTGTGATATTTGGAGAAATCCAACAAATAAAAAACATGAAATTACGCCTGAGGAATTAGAGAAATTACCAAATTTTAAGTTCACCAATATTACTGGAGGTGAACCATTTATGCGTCGAGATATTGAGGATATTATTGAGGTGATGTACCGAAAGAGTGACCGTGTTGTGATATCTACTGCAGGTTGGCATACTGCCAAAATACTTAAAATGGCTGAACGCTTCCCAAAAATTGGTGTGCGTGTAAGTTTAGAAGGTATGGAAGAAATCAATAATGATTTACGAGGTCGTGATACTGGATTTCAAAGAGGGTTAAAAACCTTAATGGGTTTAAAAGAAATGGGAATTAAAGATATTGGATTTGGGATGACCGTTTCTAATAAGAATTCTCATGATTTAATTAACTTATATGAATTGAGTAAACAAATTGATATGGAATTTGCTACAGCGACATTCCATAATTCATTTTACTTTCATAAAGACGATAACGAAGTTACCAACAAAGATGAAGTGATTAGTAATTTTGAGCAGCTTATTGATATGCTACTTAAAGATAATAACCCTAAAAGTTGGTATCGTGCTTACTTCAATTTAGGTCTTATTAATTACATTAAAGGTAAAAAACGTATGCTACCATGTGAGGCAGGTACGGTTAATTTCTTTATAGAACCTTATGGTGACGTATACCCTTGTAATGGTTTAGAAAAGAGATACTGGAAGGAATCAATGGGTAATATTCGTGATTATGATTCTTTTGAAGAGCTTTGGTATAGCGAACAAGCCGATAAGGTTAGAGGTCTAGTTAAAACGTGCCCTAAAAACTGTTGGATGGTTGGTACAGCTGCACCAGTAATGAAAAAGTACATCAAACACCCAACTAAATGGGTCGTTAAAAATAAGATTAAAAGTATTATTGGTAAACCTGTTTGTAAAGAACATATTCCTTATGCTGATGTTGGCCAAGACCCTTTACAAGGTGATCTTAGAGAAGTGGATGTGAATACACTTTAAACTTATAGAATCACTTAATATACACTTTTGAATTGAATACCTTATTTTCGCTTCAGAATTTTAAGTGTTAGGCTTTAATGAAGATAATCGTTTTAGGTACAAGAGGTATTCCTGATATTTTAGGTGGCGTAGAAACCCATTGTGAAGAGTTATACCCTAGAATTGCTGAACTTGGTCATGAGGTTACCATCATTACTCGAACCCCTTATGTAAAAGACAAATCACTTAGGTCTTATAAAGGTGTTAAACTCAAACATATTTTTGCACCTAAGCAAAAAAGTATTGAAGCTATTGTTCATACGTTTTTAGGGGTTATTTATGCTGGTTTTAAGCGCCCAGATGTGTTGCATATACATGCTGTGGGCCCAATGATTATGACACCATTAGCCCGTTTATTTGGTCTTAAGGTTGTTGTCACTAATCATGGCCCTGATTATGATAGACAAAAATGGGGGAAACTCGCAAAATCTATCTTACAGCTTGGAGAATATCTAGGTACCAAAGCTGCTCAAAAAGTTATTGTAATCTCAAATGTTATTCGTTCAATTTTAAAAACGAAATACAATAGGAATGATTCAACCTTAATTTATAATGGTGTTAATATTCCTGAGTTAGCGACATCTACTGATTTTATTAAATCTCATGGATTGGAAAAAGGCAACTACCTCATCGCTGTGGGTCGTTTTGTTGAAGAGAAAGGGTTTTCTGATTTAATAAAAGCATACTCATCTATAACGACGCCTTATAAATTAGTTCTGGTAGGTGATGCTGATCATGAAACTACTTACAGTACACGTTTAAAAAAAGAAGCTGTTAAAGCTGGTATTGTTTTGACGGGTTTTATTAAAGGAGAGGCATTGCATCAAATTTTTTCACATGCTAGGTTATTTATAATGCCTTCTTATCATGAGGGCTTGCCTATTGCTTTATTAGAAGCTATGAGTTACAACCTTGATGTGTTGGTAAGTGATATTCCCGCTAACCTAGAAGTTGCTTTAGAGGATAAGCATTATTTTGAAGTTGGAAATATAGCTGCAATAAGTGCTTCTATTTTGAATGTTTTAGAATCTTCAGAACTATCTATTGATAATTCTAAACTAATGTATGAGACTTACAATTGGGACAGTATCTCCAAGAAAACTATTGACGTTTACCAGTCACTTCAAACTTAAATTTCTAATAAGTCTAATTGACCAAGAATTATTATCACTCGGTATATTAAATCTTCTAAATCATCTTCTAAATCTTCATTTCCCTCTTTATCTTGGTTGCGTTTAAGTCTAGCTAATAATTCTAACACAACACCTTCAAATGACTTTACAGCAGCTTTGTCATCCATATTCAAAGCGTCAAAGTTTTTTTCTAATTCTTCGACCTCTATTGTAAATCTCTTAATAATATCACTCATAAATTTTGTGTTTAATATTTAGCTCCAAATTTATAATTTATTTCAAACATTCAAGCAAAATGATTTGTATTAATGTGATTGTATATTTGATTTTATAAATGCGCGTTCTAATTTATCTGCCACTTCAGATTTACTAGAACAGCCATGTCCTTCACAATTTTCAATATAAATTTCTTTTTTATCACTCTTAATTCTTTCAAAAAACTTTATAGCGCCTTCTTTAGGTGTTATAGTATCTATCTCTTGAGTTCTTAAAAATACAGGTGTGTCAATTTTTTCTGCAAAATTTATGATATCAAAATAGGAAAGTGTTTCTAGTAAATCATCTAAGTCAATTTCTTTTTTGTTTGATTCACGTAACAATATGTTCATTGGCCATTTCCCTCTGTCATAATGATACATATCTGTGAGAAATGGAAACCCAATGATAGACATTGTGACTTTTGGATTTAGTGCTGTGGCGACTATAGATAAGGCTCCTCCTTGGCTACCACCTGTTACAATAATATTACCATCAGACTTTGGGTGTTCTGCAATAAAATCTACCGATTTGACAGCATCCATATATGCGCCTCTATAGACATAATTATTTTTATCTGTTAAGCCTTTAGTTAAATACCCTTTAAACTGAATTTGTTCTGTACTAAGACCTTGCCCTCTAATATCAACGACCATGTTTATTGATTCTTCATTTTTTAAAAACCATTTATGAGGTATATTACTAACACTATTATTCCCGCGTCCAAACCCAGAAAATTTGATTTTAACAGGGTATTCCCCATCACCTAAAGGCTCTGCAACCCAAGCATAAAAAGATACGTCTTGAAATGATTTAATCTTGTTTAACGTCCACTTTTGGTCTTCGACAATACTATCTTTAATTACCTCATATCTAACTGTTGTGCCTAATTCAGTTAATGTATCATCCCAAAATTGATCAAAGTCATCTGGTTTTTCCTTTGGTTCATAACAGGAAAATATCAGTAGAGAAAATAGAATTAGAATGTTTTTAATAGAATTCATGATTTTAGCTTTTCAAAATTTTGATTGAGACATAATGGAATTAAAAGGACATATAATTGTACACCATATTGCCTTGTAAAAACACATTCAGTTATAGAAAATAGTAAGACCATACTAAATATAAATATAGCCCATTCTTTTTGTTTTCTAAGATATTTCCATAGGGTAATAATAATGGTAATTATTAATGTTATAATACCTAAAAACCCATTTGTAACATAAAACTCTACAGGCTGGCTATGAGGATTAAGACCATATATTAGACCCTCATTTTTACCAAATGCAAAATAAGGGTCTTTCTTATTTTTATAGTAATCTCCAATTCCTATACCAAATACGTATGCTTCTTGAGCTTCTATTACTTGAAGTGAGTTGTTCCAAATTTGTAATCTAGGGGAATTTTTATAATCTACAGTAGATTTAAATTTATTGATAACCCTTGGGTTAACACTTAAAAAAACAATCACTAGTACTCCAATCACTAAAGAAAAACCTAAGAACCACTTCTTGGGTAAGTTTTTATATAATTTGTAAGCTGTATACACTAAAAATAAGATATAAACCAATCTAGAGATTGACAACAAAATTCCTACAATAAATAAGAAAGAAACAATACCCTTAAATCTTCTGTTTTTTATAAGTTCGAGCTCTAGAACTAATACTAAAGCTGTAAGTACAAATACTCCAAAATAAGGATGCTGTATGATTGTTATAAAATGAGAGAATTGGGTTTTAAAGAGTATGTCCTCATTGAAGTATCTAATGGCATTATAGCAGGTAATTAAAGTGGCTATAATTGAGGCTAAAACAAATGTTTTGGCTCCATTTTTAAGTGTAGCGTTTTCAAATTTTAAGAAAATGATTATAAATGGAATAATTAGTATTGGCAACCTTCGAAAAAGATATTTACTTCCTATTTCGATCTCTTGGGACATCAATACAGAAATTAACGTCAGTATAAATGGCGTTGTTAAAAGCGCATACTTTATCCAATTTGATTTACTAAATTGAAGCTCTTTTTTTGAGGACACAAAGATTAATATGAATACCGCAATAATAACACCTAAAAGTATATTGGGAATGGCAAAAGAAAAGTAAGCAGTACCCAAATACAAGAATAAAGAAATACTTAAAGTTTCCTTTAAAATATGCGTGTTATTAAGTACTCCTAAGCTCATCTATTTTGATAGTAATTTATTATAAACAGCTAAAATTTTATCGATATGTACATGTTCAGATAAATTGTTATTATAATAATCTGATACGTTTTTTTTCATGCTAGAGGTGTCTTTTTTGTCAATCTCTTGTAAACGGAAAATGGTATCAGAAATATTATCAAAATTAATTAAATACCCAGTTTTTCCATCTTCAATTAAATCTTTAAAACCACTATGATTTGATCCTATTACAGGTACGCTTAAAGCAAAAGACTCAATAATAGTCATTGGACAGTTTTCGTACCACTTGGATGATTGAACTACATATTTTGATTCTCTTACTAGTTCAAAAAGCTTATGTCCATATTTTGGTCCAATAAAATCAATATTAGATATACTTTCAGTAATCGTTTCAACATCATTTGCCAAAGGACCTTTTCCTACTATTAATAAATTTAATTTTGTTTCTTTAAAAATATCTATCAATTCGAGAATCCCTTTTTCGTCAGAAATTCTTCCATAGTATAAATAATATTCCTTATCTGTTTTTACTTTAGACAAATCCTTTGGGTCTTGAGTAAAATTTGGGATAACAGTTATTTCTTTATCAACTCTATTTTGAATTAAATTCGCCAAAAAGCGACTAGGAGAAATATACGAGTCTATATATTTATTGTAATAACCAAGCGAATGGTAAAGCTTACTTTCTAGCGCTCCAACGGTACTTTTAAATATAGAGCCATCAAAACAACGATCTTTAATACAATTAACAAAAGAGCCTTTAACGCATTTTGTACACACTTCATTACGCTGGAAGTTATAAAGCCTATGATATGGGCATACCATTTGACTATCGTGAATGGTTTGAACAACTTTTATGCCTCGCTTTTTTATTTCTGGTAATATACTTGGTGTAAGCTGAAAGTTATAATTATGAATATGTACAATGTCTGGTTTGTAATCATCCAGTACTTTACTTATTTTTCTTCTGTTGCTTTTAGAATAAACAGTATCTATTACAGAGCCTAATTTATTAAATAGGCCTTGATTTTGAAAGCTTATATTTTCGGCTTCCAATTCAGGGAAATCATTTACAATATTCTCAGGGTCACTCATACCCCAAAATTTAACCTCTATTCCATTATGTTGTAGTGATTTAGATAGTTGAAACATATACGTTTCTGCACCACCAACAACTTTAAGGAATTTATTTATTTGAAGTACTTTCATTTTTGGTATCAATAGTATTAACTATTAAGGCGAAGTAAATAAACATCACAACCGCCCGTTGTTGTGTGAAAATCGCATCAGAAGTACTATCTATTAATAACATGAGGAGACCTAAAATAGCCGTTAAAAAATAATAGTAATTCTCGTTATTTCTATTTGCTTTTATTTTATCAAGAAAAAAAGTGAAATAATTATAAATAACCATTGCCATACTAAAAAGGCCTAAATACCCAAACTGTCCAAGAACCATGGGCCAGTATTGATCTGCTACAAAATTCCAATATTCTCTTTTTATGCCATAAACATTACTTATGCCATATAAATCGTAAACCCAAGAATAATAGTGCCCCGAATAATATGATGAATACGTTCCGAAGCCTGTTCCTACTGGAAAAAAATCATTTCCGATACTAAAACTATAATACAAAATTATAGCTCTTGACCATGCATCATCTATTGAATCAAACGTAAAATATAAATCTATTTGAAATCGAAATAGCCAAATTAAAAACAAGCATAAAACACCAAGGAAAGATAAAAAATATAGCTTAGGTATTTTAAATAATCGCTTACCATAAAAAATAATAATTAAAGTAAGTCCAATAAAACCAAAGAATTTAACCCTTAATGAAAAGGTTCCAACAATTAATACAAAAAAGAGTAATGCTTTATTATTTTTATAGTGTTTAGGTAATAAAACTAAAAAGATAAATGCAAATGCAAATGCGTAACGCGATCCATGTTTAAAAAACAACTTAAGGGATCTAAAATCATATCTAGATTCTTTAGGGAAATAATTAAAGATAATATCAAATACTATGATTGCTAGCAATAGGTAAAATACTACTCTAGCATATTTTGCTATTTTAATCAATACCACTCTAGCATCAAACTTGTCAGATAATAGCCTAACGGCTATGTAGATTACAAAGGCCTTGAAGAAAATAATAAAGTCAGCAAAAATCGCTTTAAGATTGGTTAAATGATCATTTGTATAAGCTAATAGATTAGAAAGAAAGCCAATAATCATGATGATACCTAAGAACAAAATGATATAATACTCTTTTCTAAAAAACCTTAATTTCCCTTTTAGAATAAAAAAGAAAATAACAACAAATGATATCAGTGCAATAAGTTCATCTAAAAATCCAAAAAATTCAACAAAAGCATCATATAAAAAAACTAGTACAAAGACTATCAAGAGTAGAATTTGCTCAAATAATGATGAAACTTTTATCTTTAATCCCATTAATTTTATAACGTTTTAAACGAAGATGCTTTTAATTTTCTCCTTTAGGTAATTCTCCCACACTAATTGTTTTAGTGGCCTCTCCTTTATATATGGCTCTCCTAAAAGCTAAACGCACTTTAATTAATTCTATTACACGTTTTGGAAGACCAATTAGAATATCCTTCAAAAAAAGAAAAGTAGAGCTCATACTTGTTGTTTTGTGCATAAGTTCATATCCATACTTTTTCAATACATTACCAGCAGCCATTTGATATAATTTGGTTTCTTTATCGTTGAGTTGAACTTTCCATTTGTTTATATTAGAACTATCTATTTCTTTAAAAATTAAATCTGAGTGGTGTTTACCTATATATTTATTACTGGATTTGTGAAATTTAAGCATTTCCTTCTGAAATTCAAGATTAAGAAACTTACATGTTTCTTTTAATATGTCCTCTGGCTTATCTAATAAATCTTCATAACGAATAACCATCATGTTTGTACTAGGTATATTCTTCATTGATTTTTCAATAAAACGAATTTTAAATTTCCAATCCAAAGCCATTACAGATGGATGTGATTTATTTGGGTCCATTCTTCGCCAACTATAAAATACATCTCTTCCGTCTCTTACAATGTGTATAAACTTTGCTTCTGGAAACATTTGATATAATAAATCCATTGCCCCAAAAAACAAACTTTTATCACCCCAACTTGTTTTTCCTTCGTGAGTAGCATATGAAGTATACATGATTTCCATAATCTCTTTTATGGTCGTAGATTCTTTATAGGCTATTTCTTTCAAAAGCGGTTCTCTATCAAAATTCCACAAATTGAATTGTTCATTATTACGTAAATAACTTACTAACTTATCCTTTTTATCACCTGTTATAGATGTTTCAATCCATTTCTTTTTAAGAAGTGGTTTTAAAAAACTTGCCTCTTCAGGTATAGCGACTTCAGAATGTGCATTCAAAATCAACCTAAGTAATGTTGTTCCTGAACGTTGAACTCCTACAATAAAAAATGGGTCTGATTTCATATAATACCTATTATTTCCAGTGGTCTAAGTTTTTGTCTGTTAACTTTTCTAACTTAATTATATCATCTCTAAAATATTCGTTTAGATGATGTTTTTCTGCAGTGAAATCATCTCCACTTTTTTTTCTTTTACTTGTATTCCATTCTACAAAAGCTAACTTAATATTTATTCTTCTTTCTAAAGGCAAAATAGGGTCTATTAATTTATTTACAATAAACTTTTTTATTTTGTTTTGATTAAATAAAATATTGTGCAAGAATTTATAGCGTAACTTTCCAGTTACATTTAACTGTTTAAAATTAGGTGAGAAATTTTTATCTATATTAAGAAACTCAAACACTTTTACTAATTCAACTTCAGGTGTATTGCTAACATCTTCATAGAATAAAATTAAAACTTGTTCTCTTTTAAATTTTAAAAAAATGTTCTGTAATTGACTAGCATATAAGCCGTGTTCTTTGTATGTTAAATTGTTTTTTTCTCGTAAAGACCCTTTTTTTCTCTCTTCTTCTCGATTTATGGCTTCTCTAAATGTAAGAGGTTCTAGGTTTAATTTTTTAAAATAATTATATGCCGATACTGCTCTATCGGTAGGGTTTCTTAAAACACATATAAGCTTTGCACTTTCGTCAAACGAATGGATATTAGCTATTGCGCTTTTGTAAAACATATAATTCACATAACCTTGAAGTACAATTTTCTGATTAGAGAATCCTTCTTTCATATATTCTTCTGACAATGAATCAGTAGTATCCTTTCCATTGTATTCACCCTCTGTAAAAAAAGGATAATCCTTTAGAGAACTTGGTCCACATACATCAGGATGTTGAGCAATCCAATTGTAAACAGATGTTGTAGCCGATTTCTGAGCACCAATAATAAAAGTATTAGGCTTTATCATAATTTTGTTATTTTAAAATAACTGATAATATTAAGTTTTTGTTTTAAATATATTGCGCCAGTAATATTCCAAAATGAAATACTAATTACAGTGGCTATCGCGGCACCAACAGCTCCATATATAGGTGTTAACACAAAATTTAAAATAATGTTTATAGTTAAGGCAATTAAGACAATATTTTGATACGCTTTCTGCTGACCTGTCATTTGAAGAATAACTCCAACAGAACCAGAAAGAGAGTTAATAAATTGTCCAATGCATAATATTATTAATATTTTAGTCCCAGATAGGAACTCTTCTCCGAAGAACCCTAAAATATAGCTTTGAAAATAGAGAATACATATGACAATGCCTAATGTTATAAAGAAGTTTAGTTTAGTAGAAAAAGTAATCATTTTCTTGTAGTTGGCTTCATTTCCATTCTGATAACTTTTTGCGATTTTAGGAGCTAAAATAGAATTCAAAGCATGTAAAGAGAAACTTGTTAATGCTGCAATTTTTAATGTAACGTTGTAGACTCCTACTACGCTATCAGTTTCATAAATACCAAGAACAAAAGTATCTGCCCATCCTAAAAATATTAAAATGGCTCCAGAAATCATCATTGGTAACGATTCTTTTAAAAAACTACTTGGTTTCGTCTTAGAATTGAAATTAATTCCATCTAAAACCTTTATGGATTTAGCAATAGCTATAATCGCTAAAAAAAAGACACCAATAAAATGGGCTTTAATTGGTGTTAATGAATCATTAGTCAAAAACAAAAGAATGCCAAAAGCTATTACGGTTAGTATAAATCGCCCTGGATTGTCTAAAAAAGCGAACCAAATATTCTGTTTTTTTGCTCTAAATAATCCTCCACAAATTAATATAATAGACCATAAAGGTATTGTAATAACAACCCATAAAATGTAGGGTTCTAATTGTGGTTTATTAAATAAATCGTATACAAATACTCGCCTAAAAAGGTATAGAAATAAAGCTAATATTGATGACAAAAAAAATGATACTATAAGTAGTTTGTAAAATAATCCTTTGTCATTACTGTTTTTTACGAGTGAATAATATCTAATTACATTGATATCTATTCCTAGTCTTCCAAAAATACTAGTACATAATAACAATGTAAAACTTAAAGCCATTAGACCATTTGTAGAGGCTCCATAGTTTTTTGCAATTAAATATGTGAAAATATAACCCGCTAATAATCCACCAACCCTAAGTAACAAAAAAGAAAATCCTTTTTTTAGAATTTCTTCAAAGTCTTTATCGTTAAATATGCTTTTGATTTTTTCAATCACAGCTATAAAAGGTATAAATAATTAAAACTAAGTAAATGTTTAAGGTTGCGATTTGCTAAGATTTTTTATTGAGAAGTTTTAGTGCACTAGGTTTCAAAATAATTTGCGGATTGTGATTTTTATCTACTTTCTTAGTCACAATATTGAAATCTATTTTGTTAAATTCAACAAACTTATTTACTCTCAAGTATTCATTAAAATTATCACTATTTATGGTTAGTACTTTACCTCCATAAGTAATTTCAATACTGTTGAATTTAACCGTTTTTGTTTGTTTTCCTAAATTGATATGGATATTGTTAGAAAAATTATTTGCTCCAAAATTGGCTGTTATATTTTCAAAATTAGATATAACGGGTAATGTTTCTCTTATAACAATATTTTTTTTTTGAAATTCATCAATAATAATATTGTCCATCACAATTTTAAAAACATCCTCAGTATCAGTTTTTAAACCTAATGTAATTATAAGTTCTTTTTGTTCCTTATGGGTGTTTTTTAACTCTTTTTCATTTTTCGCCTCCTTACAAGAGATAAAACATAAAACTATGAATACTAAAACAGCTCTTTTCATACTAATTACTAATTAAACAATCATTCCAGCAGCTACAGTTTCATTTGTAGCGTCATCTATTAAAATAACACTTCCTGTGGTTCGATTCTCCCTGTAAGCATCAATCATTAATGGTTTTGTTGTTCTCAGTTTAACTTTAGAAATATCGTTCATTTTGAGTTCTTTGTCTTCAGTATTACGGTCTAAACTTTCGATATTGATTTTATAAATAACTTCTTTAATCATAGCCTTTTGCTCATTAGTCGTGTGACGAATACTATATTTTGCTCTTGGTTTTGGAGGGTTATTATGTAACCAACAAAGCATTACCTCAATATCTTGAGAAGGTTCTGGCTTGTTATTTGAGCGTACAATCATATCGCCTCTCCCAATATCTATATCGTCCTCTAAAGTTATTGAGACAGACATTGGCGCATAGGCTTCTTTCAGGGTTGCCTCTAAAGTATCTATAGAATTAATTTTAGACGTGAAACCGGATGGCATTACTGTAATTTCGTCACCTACTCTAAAAATGCCACTAGCAACTCTTCCTGCATACCCTCTGTAGTCTCTATGTGACTCACTTTGTGGCCTTAAAATGGTTTGAACTGGGAATCTAGCGTCTACTTTATTAATATCGCTGCTAATATGCATCGTTTCCAAGGTGTGTAATAATGGAGCACCTTGATACCAGTTCATATTTTTAGATCTATTTACAACATTATCTCCATTAAGAGCACTTATTGGTATAAACCGAATATCGTGAATAAGTAATTTAGAAGAAAACTCTTCAAATTCATTGATAACCTTATTATAAGCTTCTTCAGAATAGTCCACTAGATCCATTTTGTTTATACAAACAATAATATGCGGAATCTGTAATAACGATGCGATAAACGAATGTCTTTTTGTTTGCTCAATTACGCCATGTCTAGCATCTACAAGAATTATAGCGGCATTTGCAGTTGATGCTCCAGTAACCATGTTTCTTGTGTATTGGATGTGACCTGGTGTATCAGCGATTATAAATTTACGCTTTGGTGTTGTAAAATATCTGTAAGCCACATCAATTGTAATACCTTGCTCGCGCTCGTCTTTTAATCCGTCGGTAAAAAGTGCTAAATCTACACCATCATGTCCTTTCCTCTTACTTGTGTTTTCTATAGCTTCTAATTGATCTTCAAAAATAGATTTTGAATCGTAAAGCAAGCGACCTATTAGTGTGCTTTTACCGTCATCTACACTTCCTGCAGTTGTAAAACGTAATAGTTGATTGTTATCTAGCATTGGCTTAATTTATTGTTAAAAATATCCTTGTCGTTTTCTATCTTCCATGGCAGATTCTGATCGTTTGTCATCACTTCTATTTCCGCGTTCAGTTTGACGCATCCCAGAAACCTCGTTTGCGATTTTTTCTAAAGTATCTGCATCAGACTCTATTCCACCAGTTATGGTAATGTCACCAAGTGTTCTAAACCTTATTTTTTTTGTGACAATTTCTTCATGATCCTCAAGAACCAAAAATTCAGAATTTGGTATCCAAGAGTCTTGTCTCCAAACCACTTCTCTTTCATGAGCGTAATACAAAGAAGGAATCGCTATATTTTCACGTTTGATATAGTTCCAAACATCCATTTCTGTCCAGTTACTAATAGGAAATGCTCTAAAATGTTCACCTTCAAAATGTTTTCCATTAAAAATATTCCAAAGTTCTGGTCTTTGGTTTTTAGGATCCCATTGTCCAAAATCATCTCGATGTGAAAAGAAACGTTCTTTTGCTCGTGCTTTTTCTTCATCGCGTCGACCTCCTCCTATAGCACAATCAATTTTATTACTTTCTATAGCGTCAAGAAGCGTAGTGATTTGAAGTGCATTTCTAGTAGCATTCTTTCCTTTTTCCTCAGCAACGCGTCCATCATCAATGGATTCTTGTACAGACCCCACAATAAGCTGAGCTCCTAAATCTTTGATAATATCATCTCTAAATTGAATGGTTTCAGGAAAGTTATGTCCTGTGTCAACATGCATCAAAGGAAATGGAATCTTTGCGGGATAGAACGCTTTTTTAGCCAGATGTGTCACAAGGATGGAGTCTTTTCCTCCAGAAAACAAAATTACTGGGTTATCAAATTGAGCCCAGACTTCACGTAATATAAAAATGGCTTCGCTTTCTAATTCATCTAAATAATTTAAATAATACTTGCTCATTATTGCCTTAACAATTTTGGTGTTATAAACTCTATTATTCTCTGTACAGAAGTCTCTATAGATTCTTCTTCCGTCTTAATTTCAACATCTGAGTGTTCTGGAGCCTCATATGGAGCAGAAATACCTGTCATGTTCTTAATCTCTCCTGCTCTAGCTTTTTTATACAAGCCCTTAACATCTCTTCGTTCACATTCTTCAATACTCGTATTGACATAAACTTCGACAAAGTTAACATCTTTAACGATAGTTCTAATATTCTCTCTATCTTTTTTATATGGAGATACAAATGCTGCTAAAACCACCAGACCTGCATCTATCATTAAGTTTGAAACCTCAGCGATTCGTCTTATGTTTTCAGTCCGGTCTTCAGGTTTAAAAGAAAGGTCTTTGTTAATTCCTTTTCTTATATTATCCCCGTCAAGCGAATAGGTTTTAATGCCTTTTTCAAATAGTGCTTTTTCAACCAAATTTGCAATTGTAGATTTCCCAGATCCAGAAAGTCCAGTAAACCAAACTAAGAACGAATTGTGCTTGTTAGATTCTATTCTATCGTTTTTAGAAACTTGATAGTTATGAGAAATAATGTGTTTTGACATCTTAAGTTTTTTTGCTGAAAAAATAATTTCTAATCTTACCTAATGGTAATTTTAGCCACATTCTTTCATGTAAATAATAGAGTGCGAATTTCGTAAATAATTCTGTAAGTGCAATATATAATGCAATTTCGTCAAAAGCATTTAAAACAGAACCTGAAATCAAGAACGTCATTGCTGTCGCTATTACTCGCCATGAAATCGTTTTTTTAAGTGTACTCTTCTTATTGACACGGTTATTAATTAATAACCTTTGCCAAATTCTTTCGTGAAAATAATAGGCAAGAAACTTAATTAAAAATTCAATAGAGCCAATTTTTATAGCACTTTCAATACTACATTCTCCCATTAAACAAGTGACGAGTAATACTACAAGAATGGTATCTGTTGTAGCTACTATTCTCCACGAAATGCCTTTTAAAAGACTTCTAATGTGTGACTCTGATTTGTATATAGACATTAAATAATTATTGCTTTGAAACCAAAAACCACGGGTTTAGTAAGTTTTCTTTATTGTACAGAAGAGGTTGATTAGTTTCTTTAGAAATCACCTCAACACCTACCGCATTACAAATGGCTTGTCCTGCTGCGGTATCCCATTCCATTGTTGGAGCAAATCTAGGGTAAATATCAGCATTACCTTCAGCAACTAAGCAAAATTTTAGAGAGCTTCCTTTTGATACTATCTCTACATTTTTTCCTGATGCTTTTAACTCTTTTACAAAATCTAGAGTTTCTTGACTCATGTGAGAGCGGCTTCCAACGATTTCTAATGTATTGGTTTTCACTTTAGGGTTAAGGGGTTTTGAAACCTCCAATATGTTATCTAAACTAGTATTATGAGATTCAAATTGTGATTTATAGGCTATATTACTTAATACATCAGCAAAATAAAGCGTTTTTGTTGCAGGCATATAAATAACCCCATATATTGGAACCCCATCTGAGACCAAAGCTATATTTACTGTAAACTCCCCATTTCGTTTAATGAATTCTTTGGTTCCATCAACGGGATCTACAACCCAACAGGTATCCCACTCTTTTCTTACCGAAAAGTCAATTTGTTTATTTTCTTCGCTAATAATTGGAATTGATGTTGGTTTGAGAAAAGAATTAATAATATCATTTGCTCTTTTATCTGCGACAGTGAGCGGTGATTTATCCTCTTTAAATTCGACATCAAATGCTGTATTATACACCTCCATAATAACCTCTCCTGCTTTTAGAGAGGCTTCTATAGCTGTTATTATATTTTTATCTAATTGTGTGCTAATCAT
Organism: uncultured Psychroserpens sp.; assembly: GCA_947489585.1. Taxonomy (GTDB): domain Bacteria; phylum Bacteroidota; class Bacteroidia; order Flavobacteriales; family Flavobacteriaceae; genus Psychroserpens. The sequence goes on along the minus strand of CANLEE010000003.1, from coordinate 266,745 downwards.
ATAGTATTTATCATATTTAAAGCATTTCTTAAACTTGTGTTTATACGCTTTTTTATTTATTTAATAATCTGTAAATATATGGCTTTTTTTAGTAGCTATGACAGACACTATTATACTTAATTATTAGCTAAGTCTTTCAGAATGAAACCCACACTATCTTGCCAATCTTTAGGGGTTTCATTCGTTAACAACATTGCTTTCCGGTTACTTAAAACACTATACAATGGTCGTTTAGCTTTTGAGTTAAAAGTATCTATTGGAGTTATGATTGATTTAGAGTTATAATAATTTGCTATATATAGACCCAATGCATACCATGTCGTTTCTCCCTTTGCAGAAAAGTGATAGGTTCCATATTTTTTAATCTTATTAACGACTAAAAAAACAATGAAATTTGATAAATCAACACAGCTTGTTGGCGTTCCTTTTTGAGATGTTATAATGTTTAGGTTTTTGTCCTCTTGAACTTTGTTGAAAATCGTTTTTACAAAGTTTTTATTAAACTTGGAATAAAGCCAAGATGTTCTAATTATAAAATAGTTTTCTATATGTTTCCTAACAAACTCTTCCCCTAAAAGCTTAGATTTTCCATAAATATTTATAGGATTCGTTTTGTCGTATTCTGTGTAAGGCTGTGTGTGATTGCCGTCAAAAACATAATCTGTAGAAAGGTGAATAAATATTGTATTGTGTTTATAACAGCAAATAGCTAAATTTTCAACTGCGAATGCATTGATATCCATTGCTTTTTCAGTTTCACTTTCAGCAAGGTCTACATTGGTATATGCAGCACAGTTAATACAATAATCAAATTTATTTTCATTAAAAAAAAGTATAACATCTTCATGCTTTGTGATATTGAGTTTAGCCTTTTCCATAAAAACAAACTCAATTAAATCCAAAAAATCACCTGAGATGTCTCTAAGTGTCTTACCTAGTTGACCATTAGCTCCAGTAACTAAAACTCTACTTCTCATTCAAATACGTTGACAGTGTTGGTGACTTTTTATCTTTATTGGATAAAATAATTTGGCTTTCAGAAACTCCCCAGTCAATATTTAAATCTTTATCGTCAAATCGAATTCCTCTCTCAGAATCTTTATTGAAGAAATTATCACACTTATAACTAACAATCGTTTGGTCCTCCATTACTAAAAACCCATGAGCAAAGCCTCTTGGAACAAATAATTGTTTTTTATTCTCTTCAGAGATTTCTATACTAAAGTGTTTTTTGAATGTTGGTGAATTTTCCCTTAAATCAACAACAATATCAAGAATTTTCCCTTTCACAACTCTAACTAATTTTGCTTGCGCATGTTTTCCAAATTGGAAATGCAAACCTCTAAGTACACCTTTATTCGATAAAGATTCGTTGTCTTGAACAAAGTCAACTTGATAATCAGTCATTTTATCAAACTCTTTCTTATTAAATGATTCAAAAAAATAACCTCTCTGATCTTCAATAATATTTGGTTCAACTATGAAACAGTCTTTAATAAATGTATTTTTTCGCTTCATTCTATTTTTCTAAAATCTTCAATAAATGCTTCCCATATCCACTTTTAATGAGTGGTTCTATTAAATCGCTTAATTCCTTTTTATTTATATAACCCATTTTATATGCGGTTTCCTCAATAGCTCCAATCTTTAAACCTTGACGTTCTTCAATAACTTGAACAAATTGTGACGCTTGCATCAAAGAATTAAAAGTTCCTGTATCTAACCATGCTGTCCCTTTGTCTAAAACACTTACTTTTAATTTTCTTTGATTTAAATATACTCTATTTATATCTGTTATTTCTAATTCACCTCGTTGACTTGGCTGTATGTTTTTCGCAATTTCCACCACCGAATTATCGTAAAAATAAATACCTGGTACGGCAAAGTTAGATTTTGGGGTTTTAGGTTTTTCCTCTATAGAAATAGCATTTCCTTGAGAATCAAATTCAACCACACCATAACGTTCTGGGTCATGAACATGATATGCATAAATAATACCTCCACTAGGGTCATTGTTTTTCTGCAATAGCGCTTCTAGTCCAGTACCATAAAAAATATTATCTCCTAATATAAGTGCAACTTTATCGTTTCCTATAAAATCAGCACCAATAATAAATGCTTCAGCTAAACCATTAGGCTGTTCTTGAACCTCATATTGAAATTCACAGCCAAACTTTTTTCCATTTCCAAGCAATTGCTTAAATAAAGGCAAATCGTGAGGTGTTGAAATAATAAGTATTTCCCTTATACCTGAAGACATTAAAGTAGAAAGAGGATAATAAATCATGGGTTTGTCATAAATAGGCATTAATTGTTTACTTACCGCTAATGTTAATGGGTGTAATCTAGTACCAGAACCGCCTGCTAATATTATTCCTTTCATAAAATTATACTTTTGTCAATTTTAAGTATACTGTTTTTCGTAATATGATTTGTATGCTCCACTAGTAACGTTGTTTAACCATATTTGATTATTCAAATACCAATCTATAGTTATTTCAAGACCCTCTTCAAATGTTACCGAAGGTTCCCAACCTAATTCTTTTTGAATTTTGCTAGCATCAATTGCATATCTAAGATCGTGTCCTGGCCTATCTTTAACATAAGTAATTAAACTTTCAGAAAGCCCTTTAGGGCGACCTAGTTTAATATCCATTTGCTGACACAACAATTTTACTAAATCTATGTTTTTCCACTCATTAAAGCCCCCTATGTTGTATGTTTCTCCAAGCTTTCCTTTATGAAAAACCATATCTATTGCGGAAGCATGATCTTTTACATATAACCAATCTCGTGTATAATTTCCATCTCCATAAACAGGTAAAGATTTATTTTCTATAATATTATTTATAAATAAAGGAATGAGTTTTTCAGGAAATTGGTGTTGTCCATAATTATTAGAACAATTTGATATTACATATGGTAAATTATAAGTTTCCCCATAAGCTCTAACAAAATGGTCTGAACTTGCCTTAGAAGCTGAATACGGTGAATTGGGGTTATATGGGGTGGTTTCTGTAAATAAGCCTTTTTCTCCTAGTGTGCCATAAACCTCATCAGTACTTATGTGGTAAAACAATTTGCCATCAAAATTAGCATTACAACTTGATTTAAAAGCATTTAATAAAACCATAGTGCCTATGACATTGGTCTTAACAAAAATTAACGGGTCTTTAATTGATCGGTCTACATGAGATTCTGCCGCTAAATGAATAACGCCATCAAACTTATGAGTAGCAAACAACTTCTTAATAAATGGCTCGTCAGTAATATCTCCTTTTATAAAGTTGTAATTAGATTGGTCTTTTATATCATTTAGGTTTTCTAAGTTTCCAGCATAAGTTAAAGCGTCTAAATTGAAGATTTGATACTCGGGGTATTTTTCAACAAATAATCTTACTACATGAGAACCGATAAAGCCCGCTCCTCCAGTAATCAATATTTTTTTTTTACCGCTCATAACCTTTAACAAATCTTATGATTTTATCTGTTACAAAAATCAAACATAAAATCATAAAAGCTAACAAAGGAAAAATATAGGTATACTTTTGAAATATACTTTTTGTGACACTGCCTATTTCTTGAAAACCAGAGACGATATCAAAAAAGTCATTTTCTTCAATCTTTTGTTCGTCTAACATTCTCAACTCTTGTCTAAGTTGTAGCTCTTTATTAAGTAATTCAAATTCTTTTGTTTTTGCTTTTTCTGGTTCTATAGAAAAGCCCTCACCTAAACTTATTGTATTATTAGTAGATTTAGAATCTTCTTCTAATACTTTAATATAGACCTTTTGTAATGAATCAACAGAGCTAATAGACCTCATAATATTTTGCTTTTGCAAATAAATTAAAGAGTCTCTTTTCTTCTTTTTCTTTTCTGAATATGTGTTTTCAAAAGAAGAAATCAATCCGTTTTCTAGGTTTTTAAAAATGTCCTTTTTTTGAGCTTCAACAGAAATTTCAAAAAAGTCAGATGAAAATATGTCTCTATTTTCTATAAAATCTGTGTAACTTATTTCCTGTGCTCTAATACTATCTAATGATTTTAAATAGGTATCATATTGTTTGATTTTATCATTTTCACTTTCTGGGCCTATTTCAATTTCAAATTCATTTATAGCTTTTGCATCCTCTTCAGATATATTAAATGTTTGGGTTAAAGTCTCATAGTCTTGGTTGCCAATTAAAGCATTAAAATAATTGATGTTATTGACAAGTTGATATTTAGAGTCAAAATAGGGTTTAACAAACATTACAGATTTGTACGTTTTCGCATTGTACTTTTCTAAAACAAAGCCTATAATTGCTGCAACTAGCATTACAGAAAATATTAGCTTAAAATTCGAAATCATAGGCTTTAATGCATAAATAAAGACCGAAAACAGCCCTTTTAATGCATTAGATATAAATCCAAATATTTTATCAAAAAACTTTCCAATAGCATTAAATAAAACGCCTAAATCTACTTCTTCTTCTTGATTGTTATTGGGTAAATTTTCACTCATATCTCTTTATTAGTTATTAAATATTTGTTGCAATATTTTTCGTGTTATTAAATATGTTGGCTTAACTCCTGAGGTTCCTAAACCTCCTGAAGCTAATGTACTTCCTGTCTCTAAAGGATTATCACTTGCATAATAAGCATATCGAACTTTTACATCTGAGTTAATACTCCCTCTTACTTTTGATGCTGCCTGGATTGCTTTTTGGTAATGCGCTCCTTCCATTTCAAGCCCAATAACATTCCATGTTGAGTTATAAAAGAACTTTAATATCTCTTTATTTTGAAGTGATGTTCCTAAAACTGTTATCATAGAACCTTCATATACATCTACACCTTGACCTCTTAAGTCTTCCTTGCATAATTCATTTTTAAACGGATAATTATCTGCGGTGCCTTCAAAAATATGCGCTGATGGAATCATTATGTCTCCTTTCCCGCCTTCTAAAATACCTGCCTTGCCCATAATTGAAACCGATTCTACATTTAGATGCATTTTCTCTCCATTAACCGTAATGGGCTTCAATAATTCATCAATAGTTTCATAGGCTTGCTCGCCAAAGGCATAATCCATAACAAATATCACTGGCTTTTCTCCATCCTCAAAAGCCTCTCCAACCGCAATATCGGTTTTAGAAAAATCTATCTTTTCAGTATCAAAAATTTGAACATCAATGTTGGTCCCTGAAGAGTCTTTAATATAAGTCATTCCACTCTGCAACGCTTCTTTTGAGATTTTATTGCGCAACGCTTCATTTTCTTTTTGACTTATAGCCTCGTAGACTTCAAAAATGTCTTTTTTAGAGGCTAAGCTCTTTAGTGCAATAGGTGCAAAAATAGAGTTCATTACACTGTGCATATTTGCACTAATTACATGAATAGGTCTTCTTAAAAGGTTGTTTTCGTGTAAAACAGCCTTAATGTTATCTGCCCAAATTTCACCATGAATATGATGTCCCAAACGTTCTCTTAATACTGGACTAAATGTCACAGTACGTTTGTTATTATTTACAACCTCCTCAATAGCAAGTTTCCCCAACCAATATACGATATGAAGTAAGCGTTCAGGTTTCGCTTTGGTTGTGAATTCTGCATGTGCATTGGTAAGTTCTTCAAAAGTTCTGCCCAAAATATTAGCTGTGTGTGTAATCGCTATCTCGCGTTCTTGCTGCGTGAGTTTCTTTTTAGAAAGTACTGCCTTTTCAAGTTTTATCCAATCACGTGTTGTTGTCCCTTTTTCGTCTATTAAAACACGCTTACTTATCTTGTGAGATTCTACAAACAGAAACGTAATGTGCGTTAGTATATCATATATTTCTGAACGCCCTCTAGTAATTTCAATATTCATCTGCTCATCATCAATACGATAGCAATTACGCCTTCGTTTAGGAGGAATTATTGGCTTAAAATGTGAGTTTCCATAGCCTTCATCACTTGTTAGGTTTATAAATGAACACTCTTCAATACCATTAGGAAGTCGGTCTATAACGTATAACAAGCCTTCTAGTTCTGCCTTTTCTTCTGAAATTGAACCATAGATTTCTGGTCTTAGCGATAATAAAGATTCACGAAGTGTCTCACCAGAAACACCCATTGGCTTATAGAAACCACGATTAAACAAATGGCGCATTGTAATGTACATTCTTTCAATGGCATTTGAGCTTTCTTGAGCTCTTGTTCTTTCGTGAGTTTTCTTTTTATTCATTCGCGTAGGGTTTGCCGACAAATATAGCACTATTTAGTTAATTTTTGAGCGTATAATGCGTCAGCAATTTTTCTATCATTAGATAGTCTTGGAATCTTATTTTGCCCCCCTAATTTTCCAATTGATTTCATATAGTCTTGAAATCCATTTTTCTTGATAGTTGTCACTTTCAAAGGCTGCAGCACATTTCCGGTAATTAGATCATAATAATAGCTGTTTTGCTGTTGCATTGATGCATCTATATGTTTCACTAAAGTAGATATATCTTCAGGTTCAACTTCAAATTCGATAAACCATTCATGAAATGGTAATCCAGATTCAGGATTAATTTGAGGCGCAACAGTAAACTCTGAAATACTTGCTTTAACTATTGACGTTGCTTTCTGAAGTGCTTGCTCAACTTCTTTGCCAATAACGTGTTCGCCAAAAGCAGAAATAAAATGCTTAATCCTTCCTGAAACAATTACTCGGTAAGGTTTCGTAGATGTAAATTCTACAGTATCACCAATGTTGTATGCCCAAAGTCCAGCATTGGTCGAAATAATCATAACATAATTGACGCCAACCTCAACGCTTTCAATAGTTAGTCGTTTTGGATTCGCATCAAAAAAAGTATCAGCCTCAATAAACTCATAAAATATCCCTGAGTTTAATTGTAAAAGCATCCCATTTTCGTTCTGCTTATCTTGAAACGCAAAAAAGCCTTCACTTGCTGGATATAGTTCTATGCTATCAACTTGCCGTCCAATAAGGTTTTCAAATTTCGCTCTGTAAGGTTCGTAATTGACACCTCCAAAAATAAAGAGATTGAAGTTTTTAAATACATCACCTACTTTCTCTCCTGTTTTACTTTGAATCTTCTCAAAATACATCTGTACCCAAGACGGAATTCCAGAAATAACAGTCATATCTTCTCGTAGCGTTTCCTCAACAACTGCCTCTACTTTAGTTTCCCAGTCCTCTATGCAATTCGTTTCCCATGAAGGCATTCGGTTTTTTTGTAAATATTTTGGAACATAGTGTGCTACAATTCCTGACAAACGTCCCAATTGAACTCCGTTTTTTTCTTCCAAAACAGGGCTTCCTTGTAAGAAAATCATTTTACCATCAACAAAGCTGCTATTTCCAGTTTCGGCTATGTACATTAAAATCGCATTTCGAGCTGCTTCTACATGTGTTGGCATACTCTCTTTGGTTAAAGGTATATATTTAGCTCCCGAGGTTGTTCCTGATGTTTTGGCAAAATATAAAGGTTTACCCTTCCAAAGTATATTTTCCTCTCCAGCAACAACTCTTTCGACATATGGTTTTAGCGCTTCATAATCTCTAACAGGTACGCGTTCTATAAAATCTTGGTGCGTTTTAATAGATTCAAAATCATGGTCTTTGCCAAACTGTGTTTCTGCTGCTAATTTTATCAATTTATGAAACACCTTATCTTGAGTCTCAATAGGCCTGTTTGACCATCTTAAAATGGATTTCCTAACATTTTTCGCAAAGAGTTTTGCTAACTTTGGTTTAAGGGATAACATCAATTAAAATCTATAAAGTTTGTTGGGTTTACAGGGTAACCTCTATTCCAGAGTTCGAAATGTAAATGCGGCCCAGTTGTTAATTCTCCTGAGTTGCCAGCCATAGCAATAACTTCTCCAGATTTCACTAAATCGCCTTGTTGCTTAGTTAATGAAGCATTGTGTTTATATACTGAAATAAGTTCATAACTATGCTCTATAATCACAACGTAACCTGTTTCTGATGTCCATTCGGCAAAAATAACAGTGCCGTCAGCTGTCGCCTTAACAGGTGTATCTTTAGCTACAACAACATCAACCGCATAATGTTTGTCTTTTATGTTGTACCCTTCAGAAATAGTTCCATTTACTGGTGGAAACAACACAAAATTTGAAGACGAAATTTTAGACTCAAATACATTGTATTTGTCCTCTTTATCAACTAGATCTCGTAGCAAAGAATCTTCTTTTGTAGGCTTTAAATCTAAATTACTTGGGTCAATGCTTGCCGCATCAATTATAGAGTCTCTATTAAATTCTAAAGTGCTTACATCACCTGTTAATACTTTTTTAATAGAAGCGTAATATTGCTCATTAAGGTTAATAACTTGTTGTAAAGAATCTGTCTTGTAATTTAAAATAGTGGCTTGTTTTTTTAAGGCTGTAGACGAATAGCCTGGGATATATTCTTTTAATGAGGTAAACGCTATTAAAAAAATAGTGCCAGCAATGAGTAAAATTGTTCCTAATGACAAAATCACAAAAACATTAAGACGCGTTAATTTTATTGCAAAACGTTCTTCAAAAGTGTCTTCGTTTAAAACGACCAAACGATATTTATGAAGTAGTTTTTTTGAAAATTTTTTCTCTTTGCTTTTTTTTGCCATAAGACTACAAAATTAAATAAAATAAGCCCAAGTTTTAAGCCCTACTCTTAAAGTTTGTGATTAAACGATTATTTTGAAGTTTAATTATTAACTTTGCAACTCAAATTTTAAACGTTATGATAGCATCAGGCATATTTTTAGCTTTTGGAGCATGGCAAATTGCTTTAATTGTAATCGTCGTCTTATTATTGTTTGGAGGAAAAAAAATCCCAGAACTTATGAGAGGTCTTGGAAGTGGTATTAAAGAATTTAAAGATGCCAGCAAGGAAGAAGACAATTCTAAAACCACAGATGATAAAGAATAGTATTTAATAATAATACAATAAAAAAAGAGACGTAATAATTACGTCTCTTTTTTTATTGTATTGCTATAGATTTTATAATGGATTCTAGCTCAAATATATAATCTCGTTTTGCTATGGATGGTGCAAAAACATAGCCTTCAACTATAATATAGCGGTTATTCACTTTATCTTCTATGGCATAGTTTATAAATGGTCCAGACATGTACGCATTTTTTAAATCCCAAATACCTCTGGTTTCATAACTTGGTTTATTATCCACAATAGCATCATTAATGAAAGGTGTAAATGCAGATTCTGTAGCCATGTATGTGTTTTCAGCAGCGCCTTCAATATGAATCTTACCAACAGAATCTCTAACCCTAACCACGTCTACAACAGCGCTATCTCCTTTTCTAATTGATGATAAAGGGATTTGATACACCATTAAATCTACATTTCCGGTTTCAATATCTCTTCGTATCCAGAAAAAATCGTCTTCAGCTTTAGCAATTCTATAAGCTGTAGGAAACTTAAGCGATACGCCTAAATCGCCTCTAAGTTTAGAGTCATTAAATAATGATTTACTCGTACGCCTTTGTCGTTCTGTAATTTCAGTTTTTTTGAAAGCGTCAATAATTTTTTCAGCATTTGCATTAATCTGATCAATGATTTCTGCATTCGTTTGGCCAGAAATAACAACCATAGTTTGCGGTCTTGCATAAGCATCTGTGGCAATTTTAGTAGTAGCTTCCTTTCCTTTCTCTATTTTTAAAACTGTTCTGTTTTTTTTAGCAAATCCAGTAAATACAGCAGGAGGCATTTGGCTCATTGAAAATTGAGGCTCATCCTTAGATAGCCCTTCAACAGAAGCAGCAAGTACATTTCTTATAACATCACCTACTTGATTTTCCCATAAAACGTTATCAGCAACGACGACGACACTGTTTATGTTTCCTGAAGATGCTGAAACATAACGCTGCTCGTTTTTATCACCACAAGAATAGAATAGGCTTACAACTAACAATAAACTTAATATCTTCTGTATCATTTTTTCTAAATTTGATTCGCTTACTTCGAAACAACGAGTGTCATTCCTATTTTTAGTTTATTACTGCTAATATCGTTCCAATCTTTAATATTTTGGACAGAAACTCCTGGAAATTTTTGAGAAATGCTCCAAAGAGAATCCCCTTTTTGAACTCTATATGTTGATTTTCCTTGTGTATTAATTACTTTTTTAGGGGTACTTGAACTAACTATTTTACTAGAAGTTGATGGTTTTCTTGGATAAATTGTCAATCGTTGGCCAATTTTTAAATTATTACTTCGTAGTCCATTCCATCTTTTTATTTGACTTACTCTAACACCATATTTTCTAGCAATTTTTCCAAGGTAATCTCCAGATCGTACGCGATATCTTACTTTGCTATTAGAGTCAAAAAACTGTGGTAATGGCTTTTCTCGTTTACTTAATTCTTCTTCTACAAATGCATAAATTTGTTCTTCATTGGTGACAAATTTACCAATAGCCTCTCTTGGCAATCGTAATGTATAATTCTCTCCTTTAATATATGGAATGATATCTAATTTATAAGATGGGTTTAAAAACTGGAGTTGCTCCATAGGCACATCAACCAATTCTGAAACCTGATCAAGTGAAATCATTTTCTTAACATGAATCGTATCTGTTTCAACATAGTGATAATTAGGTCGCTCAACTTCAAAACCATGTTCTTTAGCAAATTCAAAAATATACATCGTCGCTAAAAACGCAGGAAGGTATCCTGCAGTTTCTCGTGGCAGATGAGGTCTTATATTCCAATAATTCTCATATCCTCCTGAGCGACGTATCGCTTTGGTCACGTTTCCTGGTCCAGAATTATAGGCGGCCAAAGCTAAATCCCAGTCGCCAAAAATCTTATACAGTCTTGCTAAATATTTACTTGCTGCTTCAGTAGATTTAATTGGATCGCTACGTTCATCAACATAGCTGCTTACATTAAGCCCATACTCTTTTCCTGTTCCAAACATAAATTGCCATAAACCGGTTGCGCCAACCCTAGATCTTGCACGAGGTTTTAAAGCCGATTCAACAATTGCTAGATATTTTACTTCTAACGGAATGTCATAATTGTCTAGAGATTCTTCAAACAACGGGAAGTAATAATGACTCAAAGACATCAAACGAGACATAGAATTTCTACGATGTTTTAAATATGATTTAATAACACTTTCTAATGAAGGATTGTATTCAATATTGAAGGGTGTTCTGGCATTGAGTCGCTTTAACCTTGCTTTTAACGTATCTGTTGTTAACTCAGGATAATCTACTGGGTCGTATTTTAATTCTGATACAGACTTATAAATTGTGTCAAACAAATTGTTACTATACAATTCTTCGAGCCACTTCTCATCAATCTCTGCTGCAAATTTATGATCTTCTAGCTTTTTAATTGTAGTAGAATCAACTTTAGGTTTAATATTGAGGGGTTTTTTAAAGTATGTTTTACCATCAATTATGGTATCAACAACGTAGGTTTCGCCATCAACAAAATCAGCTTCTGTAAGTCTCTTTATTTCGGTTTTCTTAGGAATCGAATCCTGTCCAAAACAAAATAAAGTACATAACAGAAAGCCAAAAGTTAGGTGTATTAGCTTCGGGTTCATTGGTTAAAATGTTTAACTATCATAACGATAGGTCAGCTAAAATCGTATTTTTTTGGTTAAAATGAAAGTTTAATAAGACAATTTAACTGTAGTTGTAAGATTCTTCTGAAAAACAAAAAAGAGCGAAGACACTCATTTATTCTAAAATTGCAGCGATTCCTGGAAGTGTTTTTCCTTCTAGACTCTCTAACATTGCACCTCCTCCAGTGCTTACATAACTCACTTTGTTTTCAAAACCAAACTGTTTTACAGCTGCAACCGAATCTCCTCCTCCTACAAGTGAAAATGCTCCATTTTTTGTAGCCTCGGCAATTGAATTCCCTAATGCTATTGTCCCATTGGCGAAATTTCCCATTTCAAAAACACCTAATGGTCCATTCCATAAAATGGTTTTGCATTGCATCACAATATCATGAAAATTCTCTTTAGATTTTGGTCCAGCATCTAAACCTTGCCAACCATCAGGAATATTTGTAACACCAATAACCTGTGTTTCTGCATCATTACTAAACGCATTAGCTGCTATAACATCTACTGGTAAATGTATTTGTACATTCTTTTCTTTAGCTTGTTTCATGATGTCCATTGCTAAATCCATTTTATCATCTTCACAAATAGAATCTCCAATACTTCCGCCTTGTGCTTTAATAAAAGTAAACGTCATTCCGCCTCCAATGATTAAGTGGTCTACTTTATCAAGTATGTTCTCAATAATTGTGATTTTTGAAGAGACTTTTGCGCCTCCTAGTACTGCTAAAACTGGTTTTTCTCCTGTTTCCATCACTTTTTTTATACTCTCAATTTCTTGAGCTAGCAAATTTCCGAAGCATTTTGTCTCAGGAAAAAATTGAGCAATAATCGTTGTAGAAGCATGGGCTCTATGAGCTGTACCAAACGCATCATTAACATAAATATCACCCAACTTAGATAATGCTTCTGCAAAGTCTTTATCGCCTTGTTTTTCTTCATCATGAAAACGTAAATTCTCAAGTAATAAGATCTCACCAGAATTTAGATTTGCTGCAGCTTCTTCTGCTTTGGGGCCAACACAGTTGTCAACAAATTTGACTGTAACTCCTAAAACATCTTCAACTTTATTTGCAATGTGTTTTAATGAGAATTCATCTTGAACGCCTTTTGGTCGTCCTAAATGCGACATTAAAATACAGCTACCGCCATCTTCTAAAACTTTGATAATTGTTGGTTTAGCAGAAATGATGCGTGTGGCATCTGTAACTTCAAAATTTTCATTTAAAGGCACATTAAAATCTACACGAATTAAGGCTTTTTTGTTGTCGAAATTAAAATCGCTTAACGTTTTCACTTGTTTAAATTGTTTTAGTTAATGACTTGATTTTTTGTAAATCCAGAATCAATTAGCAAAATAAGTTCTTTAATATTTTCTGAGATAATTTTTTGGAAGTTTTTTTTCATTAAAGGTTTCATGAGTACTCCAAAAGGCTTAAAATCTACAAATATTTCAATATTCATCTTTGTGAATCCGTTTTCAATTTCCTCTAAAACATAATAGACATTGGCACGTTTTGTAAACGGAATATTGGATGTTGATTCTCCATAAACCATTTGATTTTTACCAACCTCTTTTTTTACTGTTGTTTGCTCGACTTCTTTTTTATTAACTAAACATTGGTGTTTAAGTCCAGATCTGTTCACTTTGTTTTTATCATATTCTAGCTTGTCAACACCTTTAACCCATAACAATCTATAATCAAAATTGCTAATCACTTCATAAAGCTCTAAAATAGGGATCTGTATGGTTTCAGTTCTATCAAATAATTTGTGCTTAGGAATATTGTCAGGAATAGGGTTTATTTTAGGTAATTTATCTTTCAAGTGTTTTAAAGGCTCATACAAAAATGTGATTTTTCCAAAGTCATAAGTCGCCGTCAAAGTATTGATAGGGCTTTCAGAAGGCTTTGGGATTAAATTCTCGGTTAAGATTAGATATTCATTTAGAGGCACTTCATTTTTAAGTAACCTATGAACTTTAATCACGTTACTGCCATAAGGCTTTTTTGATGTCTTAACTTTTATAAATTCTATTTCGCCATAATGGACAACAAATTTTAAACTTAGGTTATATGCCGAAGAACAGGCGCCACAATTACAAATACGTTGAAGTTCGTAACGTTTCAAATGGGTGTGAAATGCTAGATACATGTCCTCAACCTGTTGCTTAATAACAGCTACATCTACATAGTTTTCTAACTTATAAAGAAATAACGCATCACCTTCAATTTCGGCTAATTCCAATCCCATACTATTTTGATCAATTAATAGTTCTAAAAGTTCAGAAATAATATGCCTGCTATGATTAATATCGGTATTGTGAACAAACTCAGTAAAGCCAGAAATATCTGGAATAAAAAGAATAGCGTTTTGAGTCATTTTTTGAGCTATAAGCAATGTTTTAGTTGTTATAAAAATAAGTCGAAATATCGTTTAGAGCTTACAATATTATGTTAAAAACACAAGTTTGTATATTGGTGTTCTCAATTGTTTGTAATAGATTAAAAATGATCAACATCAATATGAGTTGAACACTAAAACATTTAAAAAAAATATGTAGGTTTGTCTTATGTTATTTTCAGAAATTTTAGGACAAGAACATATTAAAAATCACCTTACTAAAAGTGCTGATTTTGGACGTGTTCCGCATGCACAATTGTTTGTAGGCCCTGAAGGATCTGGAACCTTACCAATGGCCATTGCTTATGCCCAATATTTGTTGTGTAAAAACACTAATGGAGAAAACAGTGAAGGTAATGAGGCTTGTAATTTAAAGTTTAAAAACCTCTCTCATCCTGACTTACATTTCGCTTTTCCAGTTGCTACTAATGATAAAGTAAAAAGCCACCCCGTATCTAACCATTTCATGGAAGAATGGAGGCAACTTATTAAAGATCAGCCTTATGGGAATTTGTTTGATTGGTATCGTATTCTCGGAATCGATAATAAACAAGGGCAAATAGGTGTTGATGAAGCTCAAGATATTGTAAAAGCTTTAGCACTTAAATCATATGAGGGCGGCTATAAAGTAATGTTGATATGGATGGCCGAAAAAATGAATACTTCTGCCGCTAATAAGCTTCTAAAACTCATTGAAGAGCCGCCAAATAAAACCATTTTTGTTCTCATAGCTGAAGATGAAGAGCAAATTATAAATACCATAAAATCACGATGTCAAGTATTACATTTTCCGCCACTTGCTGAAGATGTTATCAAAGATGCATTAATTAAAAATTATCAAATTCCTGAATCGGATGCTGTTAAAATTGCGCACCAAGCCAATGGTAATTACAATAAGGCTTGTGATGTTGTTTATAGTGATAGTGAAGATACACAGTTTGAAGAGTGGTTTGTGTTTTGGATTCGATCAGCATTTAAAGCTAAAGGAAATAAAAGTGCTATTCATGATTTGATTTCTTGGAGCGAAACTATTGCTAAAACTGGTCGCGAAACCCAAAAGCAGTTTTTAAGCTTCTGTTTAGACTTTTTTAGACAAGCGCTTTTACTTAATTATAATGCAGATGATTTGGTTTTTATTGAACCTAAAACTTCTTTCAAATTAGAAAACTTTGCGCCGTTTGTTCATGGAAATAATATTATGGAAATTTCTAATGAGCTTCAAGATGCAATTTATCATATTGAACGTAACGGAAATTCAAAAATCATTCTAACCGATTTATCAATAAAGTTAACCCGATTACTTCATAAAAAGTAAAAAGCGCCTTAAAACTCTACTCTAAATACAATGTTTGGTGTGATTCCAAAAGAAATGAAATCTGATCGAACAACTTCATAGTCTGGTGTATTGCTATCGTCTAGTGGATCGCCTTGAAAGAATTGACGAAATAAAACATTTTCTCGATCGTAGAGGTTTAAAATTGAAATGCCGACCTTACCTTTCCAACGGCCATCTTTCGAAAACTTAAACTTATAAGTTGAAGAAAAATCTAATCTATGATACGTTGGCAACCTTTCATCATTAACATCTCCATAATTGAAGTAAATAAATTCCTCATCAGAAGTAATCGATTCAAGAGCAGTGACAGGCCTACCTGTTCTTAGTCTCCAACCTAAAGAAACTTCAAAATTATTCCAGTTATATGCGTGAGACCAACTAAAATTATGTGTAATATCATAATTTCCAGAATAGGTTCTATCATCGTTAAATTCAAACGTTTCAAAATCTAATTCTTGAATGGTGATATCATTATCTAAAAAAGAATAGGCTATCCAAGTTCTATAGTTTCCAATTTTTTTATTGATAAGCACATCAACCCCAAAAGCTTCTGTGCTTCCTGAAGTGTAAAAAAAGGAGACATCTCTAAAACCTCTTGTATTGGTGGTAACACCTTTAATCGTTCTATAATAAGCATCGATATCTATATTCCAATTGTTCTTTTTAAATTCTATACCTGCTGAAAATTGCCTGCTTTTTTGGATTGGAATACTATCTCCTGAAGCTAGAGTCCAGACCTGATTCTCAAGACCAAAACCTAAGTTTGAAGATTGAAATTCTATAACTTGGCTGACAGCTTGAGTTTTAGCCTCAAAAGCGCCTTTCAAACTAATTGTATTAGATAATTTTGCTTTTAAAGTCACTCTTGGTTCAAAAAACAATTCATCTGCAACCGAATAATGCGTTGCTCTCAAGCCTGCAATGGTTTGGAATTTATCACCCTTATATTGATATTCAGAATATACAGCATGGGTATTATTAGTTTGAGATAGTGATTCTTCAAACGGGACCTCATCAAACAATTCTAAAAAACTATATAAATCATAGCTTACATCATTTGAAGAAAATTGATATCCAGCATTGAACATATGCTTTTCATTGAATTCAATATTACTTTCAATTGAAGCACCAACCTCCATGATATCATTATTTTTTTTGCCTTCTTCAAAAAAACCGAAAATGGTTTTTTCTCCTGAATAATCAAGACTAAAATTGGAAAAAAATGCTTCAGCCTTGAGGGAGACTTTTTTGCTTTGTTGTCTATTCCAACTAAGACTAGCTCCTCGATTATCAATTTCCAACCTATCTTCTGAAGTTTCAACATCGTCTTCAAATCTAAAATTGTAATCTAGATCATTTATAGTATATAATGTGCTAAATGTTAACTTATCTTTTGAAGACAGTTCTGCAATAACTTTTGCGGTATAATCTGCAAAATAAAAGGTGTTATCCACAGTCGAATTAAGTTCGTTCTCGTCTATATATGATCTGATATCTTGAAATACACGATCAGAAAAGTTATTAAAAGTAATCGTTCTAAAAACATCTGTAAACGATCGTCGTGCCGACACAACAACTCCAATACTTTCGCTAACAGGTGCTTTTAAGTAGAAATCAGCATGGGTAAAATTTGAGCCGAAACCGATTTTTAAATCTTTAGGAACATCAGGTGTAGACGTAATATCTATAACACCTGATAATGCATTTCCGTAGCGTGCTCGAGTACCATTTTTTGTTAAATTGACCTCATCTGTAACATATGGGTTAAATGCAGATAATATGCCGAAGAAATGTCCAGAATAATACATCTTAATACCATCCCAAAGCACAAGGTTTTGATCTGGTGTTGCGCCTCTAATATATAAGCCTGAAGCCGTTTCATCTGGACTTTGCACTCCTGGCAAAATCTGAAGACTTTGCAAAACGTCAGGTTCAATAAGTCCTGGTAAAATTGCTAATTTATCTGGAGACACAGCAATAGAACCGTCATCCTTTTTGTTAATTCCTATTGTAGGATATTCAGAAACAAACACTTCATCTAATTCTTGTAAATCAAAAATTCTTGTAGCTCCTTTTTTGTTTAATGTATAATAGCGGTCTGTGATTTTTTTGAAGCTGATTTTGGATTGAAGTGTAATGATTTGTAGAAGATCTTCAAGTGTGATTTTAGTTTCATTTAAAGTGATAAATTGATTGTCTATCAGTTTGGTCTTAAATGAAAATTTCACATCATACTTCGATTCAATATCTTTTAACACATCTTCTAAAGGCACTTGCTGATAGCTTACAGAGCTATTTTCTTGTGAGAATGCTGTAAATGAAAGTAATAGGATGATTATTAAAAACCTGTATCTCATTCGCTTTTAAAAAGAACAATCTTTCGTTCTTCTTCAAAAGTATATGAAATTTCCATAGCATCAAATAAAGTTTTTAATGCAGTATTAAAATTGTCATGAGTAAAGCTACCTGTGAAACGCTGATTTTCATCAATGTTTTTATTAATAAAAGTAATATTGTATTGGTTTTGAAAAGCAATCAACACCTGTTTTAATGGTGAATTGTTAAAGCTGCTTTCGCCATGAATCCATGAAGGTTTAGCACTGCTAAAATTCCATTTATGGGTATCTCCTAAAATAGCTCTATACCCCATGCCTTTCGTTAATATCGTTTCATTTTGTTTTGAATCTGTTGCTTTTACTTTTCCTTCTAAACAGATAACTTCAAAAAAATCTGGCTGAACCGATACATTAAATTCAGTACCTAAAACCTCGACTATACCTTCACTTGTTTTGACTAAGAACTTTGATCCTTTTTCTACTTCAAAAAAGCCTTCTCCGACTAGTTCTACTGTTCTTTCTTTTTTCCATTTACTTTCAACAAACTCTATTGAAGAATTTGCATTAAGCAATACTTTAGAATTATCTGGTAAAGTTACAGCAACTTGTTCTCCAAATCCTGATTGATAGCCTGTGGGTTGGGTTGTAAAATAAAAATATCCTAAACTAAAAAGTAAAATTGCAGCAGCTGTATATAACCACTTTTTAAGTTGTTTTACTGGTTTTTGTTTCTTATTTCTTAAGTTTTGAATTTTAAAATATTCTTTATCTATGTCATACTCAGGAACATTCAAAACATTTACAGTGTCTATGATTTTTTTATAATCATCATAAGCATCTGAGGATTTAATGGCTTCCATCTCTTCTTGAGATAATTCGCCTTCAAGCCACTTTCTAATGATTGAACCATTTGTAATATCTTTCTCCATTTTAATCTCGATTACTTATGTAGAACCTTTATATTTCATTTTACCCTACCTTAAATATTACTTATTTTTTTTCTCAGCGTTTCCAAAGCTTTACTCATACGCTTTTCTACAGCCTTCACGGAAATACCTAATAGCTCAGAAATTTCCCTATACTTCTTTTTATCAATTCGACTTAGCAAAAAGACAACACGTTGCTTTTCTGGTAAATCAGCTATAGCATTATTTAACTTTGTTAGAAACTCTTTTTCCTCTAAAATAAACTCAGGACTTTCATTCGTTTGTTGAGTCGTAATTGTTCTTTGATACTCTAAAACAACTTTTTGATGGGCAACTTGATTTAAAAACGCATTATTAGCTAAAGTAAATACATAAGATTTAGCTTTTTTTAAAGCCACTTTGGCACAATTTTTCCAAAGTTTGATGAATGTATCTTGAACAATATCTTCAGCTTGTTGCAGATCCCCACACTTATAATAAATATAGTTTCTAAAAACTTTAGAGTGTGTCTTAAAAAACAATTCATAGTTTTTTTCATCACATAAAGAGGTGTTCTCTGTCGAAGTCATTTATTTGTTTGAAATAGATTTGGCGCTAAAGCTAAAAAAAAATACTTAAAAAAAGTAGGGTGTTTGTTTTTCTAACTGTTTTACATACTCAACCATTAATTTATACATTACATGAAGACTAACTTACGCTTTTTATTATTATTATGTTTTGTTATTGCCTCAAACTTATCACTTGCCCAAAATGCACAAGATAAAACCGGAGCATTGGTTTGGGAGCAACAATTAGATTATAGATTTGTCCCAAGCATTGTAGACCAAATTAAAAACAACACTTTTATCGCGGCAGACCTTGTTAGTGATAGAGAAAAATTAGGAAGACCAAAACAATGGTCTGGAAATAAAGTTGTTCCAGGTAAAGGTTCTCATGGACCAGATCAACTTGCCCCTCTTCAGCGTAATGCAACTCAAAGACCAATGAGATCTACAAGTTTGGTTTTTGATTCTACAACTAATACTGCTACACCTTCAGATCCTACGGGTGCTATTGGTATAGATTTTTATATTGCCTCATGGAATACTGCCTTTCAAATATTTAATAGAGATGGGTCACCAGCAGCGGGTATGCCAAACGCAGCTGATTTAGCTACAGTTTTTGGTGAAAACCCAGGAGACCCTATCGTATTGTACGATGCTGCTGTTGACCGCTACATCTTAACTCAGTTTTCAGGAAATCCAAATGGATTTAGTGTCGCTGTTTCACAAACGAATAACCCAGTTACTGGTGGATGGCATGTCTATTCTTCTTCCGCTTTTCAAACAGGAGCTTTTCCCGATTATACTAAATTTTCTATATGGTCTGATGCTTATTATGTGACAGCAAATATTGGTGGTGGAAATGGCAACGTTTGGGCTATTGAAAGAGATAAAATGCTAGTTGGAGACCCTACTGCAAGTATTCAAGCATTTACAGCTCCTGGACTTGTAACTAGCGGCTTTTTTAGCCCACAAGTGTTTAACGTTGGAAATAGTATTCTTCCTGCAACAGGAAATGCAACAATGGTTTATATGCAAGACGATGCTTGGGCTGGTGTAAATGACGATCATTTAAAATTGTGGACTATAAATGTTGATTGGACAACTCCAGCAAACTCTTCGATCTCTGCACCAATAGAAATTCTTGTTTCTGATTTCAATGGTGTTTTTGATGGAGGGGCATTCAACAACCTACAGCAGCCAAATGGTATTAGTATTGATGCTATGCAAGCGACAATAATGAATCAGGCTCAATTTAGAAAATTTCCTACTCATAATTCTGTTGTCTTTAACTTTGTAATTGATGTTGGTGATACAGAAAAACTAGCCGCTGTACGTTGGTATGAATTAAGACAAACTGGAGATGGTCAACCTTGGACTATTTATCAAGAAGGAACTTATACCGCTCCAGATGGAAGACATGCTTTTGCTGCAAGTATGGGTATGGATTCAACAGGAAGTATTGCTATGGCATATAGTTCTGTTAGTACAACTCAAAGTGTTTCATTGAGATATACAGGACGTTTTGATGGTGACCCTCTCAACGTTATGACAGGTATTGAAGAAGTTATTGTTCAAAGTAATACAGACAATCCAACAACTAGGTATGCTGATTATTCTCATCTAACAATTGACCCACTAGATAACGAAACGTTTTGGTTTACTTCTGAATATTTCAGAAATGGAAACAGAAGAGATGCTGTCGGGTCTTTTCAAATTACCGCTCCACTTCCTAATGATGTCGGAATTACTGATATAACAGCACCTAATGACGGCGTTCTTTCAGACTCAGAAAGTATTACAGTTACTATTAGAAATTTTGGTGAAAACGAGCAATCTAACATTCCTGTTAATTATACAATTAATGGTGGAACAGCTGTTAATGCAACTTTTGCAGGGCCACTTGGAGCAGGAGTCACAACATCATACACATTTACCCAGACCGCTGATTTATCAATAGATGGTCAAGATTATGAAATAACAGCTTCTACAGCTTTAACAAATGATGAAAACACAAACAATGATAGCTTTACTAAAACAGTAACAAACGCTGTTGTGTATTGTGAACCATCAGCAACTATAGGCTGTGGTGTTGATGGAATTAAGCAATTTATTCTTGCAGACATTTCAGTAGATGATGGAGGAGATGGTTGTAATACTACTGGCGCCTCAGCTGGATACGCAGATCGTACCGATGAAATGACTAATTTAGATAGTAATCCAGGAAATAATGTATATACATTACAAGCACAAACTAATTGGGATAATGGCGCTAATATTGAAGCCTTATCGGTTTGGATTGATTTTGATGATAATGGTACTTTTGAAGATACTGAACGTCTTATTTCTGGTGAATTCTTTACTGCAGTTGATGTTCTTGTAGATTTTACCTTAACCATACCTACTGATGCAGCATTAGGGTCACATATCATGAGAGTTAAAGCTATTGATACCTCAGCAAGTGGTGATATTTTAAACCCTTGTAGTGATTTTGCCTATGGAGAGGTTCAGGATTATACAGTAACTATTATTGATAGCTCTTTAGGCTTGTCAGAAATAGACTTAGATGATTCTGAGTTTTCTATTATTAGTCATCCAAATAACCAATTTGAAATTATATTAAAAACGTCAATAAACGAAAAATTAAGCTTTAGTCTTTATACCATAACGGGTCAAATACTAACCTTTAACAATATTGAAAAAGAAAATAATCTCGAGTATAGATACGAGCTAGACATGTCATATGTTTCTAGTGGTGTTTATATCGCGAAAATTGGAAGAGGAAATGTTTTTAAAGTGGGAAAAATTGTTGTGAAATAGAAAACTGTTATGGTAGAAAGAAAAGAGAGGTGAAAATTCACCTCTCTTTTTGATTTATATAATATAACAGACTTATAATCTGACAGTTAAAGCTTATTCTTTGCCTTTATAATCTGCATTTATAGCATCAATTATAGTTTGTGTAATATCATTTTCATCTACACCATACATTACGCTTCCTGCCTCATTTTTTCCAAGAATAAAACTGTAGCCATTTTTCTTTCCATAATCAGCGACAAAGGTTTTTACGTTACTAATTACCGAATCTATTTCAACATTAAATGCTTCAGTTAAAACTTGTTGTTCTCTTTGCAATTGTTGCTGAAGTAGTTGTTGCTTTTGCCCTAAAGCTTGATATTGTTCTTGTTGCTTCTTTTGAGAAAGCTTAGTCGCATTTACCTGGAAACTTTGAGCTTCTAACTGAAATGCTTGACCAATACTATCTGCACGCTTTTTAAAATTTTCGTCTTTTAATTTAAACTTTGCTTCAACATCAATTTTTTCTTGATATGCATTAATTATTTCACCATTATCAACGAAAGCAATTTTTTGTTGTTCTTGGCAAGATGCTAAAACAAATACAAAAGATAATACGCCTAATACTTTTTTCATTTTTAGTTTTATTTAATTTTTGCAAATGTATAAAAGTGAATGTATTTTTCATACAAAACATCACTATAAATAATATTTATAGAATTTAAAAACACCATATCAAAACTTTATAGTAAACAAGCCTAATTAAGTATCTTATATTTTAAAAAATATGTTTGCAAATGGAATTACATGGCTTATCTACTAAAAGTTGCTTAGAACGTCTATAATTGCGTTTTAGCTCTTTTTAATCACATAAATCAGAGAAGAGAACTCTCCAGAGCGTTTTGCCATCCTATTTGACTTCCATCCAATCCAAAATGCTTTTAATGGATTCATTAATCCTTTCTTATATTTTTCAGAAAGTAAAGCTACATAATAGGCATCAAACGTCATAGGCGCTATTTTGTCAACTGTCATATTTTTTTGTTGAACTAAATTAGAAATTGCTGCTTGAGAAAAATGCCATAAGTGCCTTGGTACGTCATAAGCCGCCCAAAAGTTTTTGTAATAACTAGCATCATAACTTTTAAAATTAGGAACAGCAATAATCAATCGGCCATTAGGCTTTAGAAGTGATTCAAAAATCGCAATATGATTTTCTAATTTTGGTAAATGTTCTAATACATGCCAAAGTGTAATAAGATCAAAACTATGAGATTCTAGTTTTAGTAAATAATCAATATCGAAAACCGAACCTCTTACTTTATGACTAGCAATTGACCTTGCATTTTTATTTGGTTCAATTCCTGTAACCTCCCAATTATTATCACTCGCAATTTTTATAAAATCTCCCGTCCCGCAACCAACATCCAAAAGTTTTTTCCCATCAAAACTAAATGAATTAATCAATTTTAATTTTCGTTTAAGCGCAATAGATTTTACAAAATGATATACTTTTTCAAACAAATTTCGTTTAGCATCAGTATGAGAAATGTAATCTTCGCTTTCATAATAATCAGCTAGTTTCTCTTCAGAAGGTTGAGGATAGGTTTCCAACATATCCATTTTTTTATTATGTATCAGCTGAAACTCTTCTCCAGAAACCGAATGGTCTTTGACAATTAAATGAGGTTTATTTTCGATATTATTTAACACAAATCAGGACGTTAGTTTTATATTATTATACACATGTTCCACGTGGAACATAAAAAGAAAATTGTTTTTTACCTACCTAAATATACAAGCAATACCGAAACATCTGCGGGAGAAACACCACTTATTCTTGATGCCTGTGAAATGGTTACGGGTTGTATTTTAGTTAACTTTTGAATCGCTTCAGTACTCATAGACTTCAATTTTGTATAATCAAAATTCATTGGGATTTTCACATCCTCTAACCTATTTAACTTGTCGGCATTGTTCTTTTCTTTTTCTATATATCCAGAATACTTAATCTGTATTTCTGTTTGCTCAATCACTTCTCGATCGAGATTATGCTCTTGAATATAATTCTCAACAGCTTTAAAACGACGCATGTCTTCTGCTGTAATATTTGGTCTTGAGAAGAGCTTAAACATCTTGTCTGATTGCTTAACTAAAGCTGAATTTTTCGATTCTAAAACAGGATTTGCGTCTTCTGGTTTAACACTTGTTTCTCTAAAAAAGTTAACAAAATTATCCGATTGCGACTGCTTCTCCTCCATTCGCTTTAAACGCGCTTCGCTAGCTAAACCTAACTCATACCCTTTAGGCGTTAATCTAAAATCTGCATTATCTTGACGCAATAAGGTTCTATACTCAGCTCTAGATGTAAACATTCTATATGGTTCTTCCGTACCTTTAGTAATTAAATCGTCAACCAAAACACCAATATAAGCCTCGTTCCGTTTGAGAATAAACTCCTCTTTTTCTTGAATCTTTAAAGCAGCATTTATACCTGCCATTAATCCTTGAGAAGCTGCTTCTTCATATCCTGTAGTTCCGTTAATCTGTCCTGCAAAAAACAAGCCATCAATCAACTTTGTTTCTAATGTATGCTTTAATTGTGTTGGTGGAAAATAATCATATTCGATGGCGTAGCCAGGTCTGAAGAATTTTACATTTTCAAAACCAACTACAGATTTTAACGCCTTAAACTGAACGTCTTCTGGGAGTGAAGTAGAGAAGCCATTCACATAAACCTCAACGGTGTTCCAGCCTTCAGGTTCTACGAATAATTGATGTCTATCCTTATCAGCAAAGCGGTTAATCTTATCCTCTATTGATGGGCAATATCTCGGCCCAGTACTTTGAATCCTGCCATTAAACATTGGTGAACGATCAAAGCCTTCACGAAGCAAATCATGTACTTCGGGGCTTGTATAAGTCATGTGGCAAGATCGTTGTTCTTGTAATGGTTTTATGTGCTCTAAATAAGAGAATTTCTCTGGATGTTCATCTCCAGGTTGCTCAATCATTTTAGAATAATCTAGTGATCGTCCATCTACTCGTGGAGGCGTTCCTGTTTTCATTCTACCAGAATCAAAACCTAAATCAATGAGCTGTTCTGTAATTCCGGTTGCTGCTCTTTCACCAGCTCTACCTCCTCCAAAATTCTTATCACCAATATGAATTAACCCATTAAGAAATGTTCCATTGGTCAAGACAACTGTTTTCGCTTTTACCTCTAAACCTAGCGATGTTTTTACACCAACAACTTTATGATTTTCAACAATCAAACCAGAGACCATTTCTTGGTAGAAATCTAAATTTTTTGTCTGCTCCAAAAGTAATCTCCAATCTTCAGCAAAACGCATTCTATCACTTTGAACTCTTGGACTCCACATGGCTGGCCCCTTAGATTTGTTTAGCATTTTAAACTGTATAGCAGATGTATCACTTACAATTCCACTATAACCTCCAAGCGCATCAATTTCTCGTACGATTTGTCCCTTAGCAATTCCACCCATAGCAGGATTACAAGACATTTGAGCAATGTTTTGTAAATTCATGGTAATAAGTAATGTTTTACTCCCCATGTTAGCGGCAGCCGCAGCAGCTTCACTTCCTGCGTGACCGGCTCCAACCACTATAACATCATATACTTCGTTGAACATAATATATCGTATTGTTCCACGTGGAACATTTAAGATTCAAATTTTTTGGTTTGCAAATATACGTCGAAATACTAATATATTAATTAAGCGTATCTAAGTAGTAATTTTCTTTGCCTCTCATCAGCTTAGCATCATTCTCAGATTTATCTTTATAACCACAGTAATGAAGGATGCCATGAATGATTACGCGAAGAAGTTCTTCAGAAAATTTAACCTCAAAATCACTGGCATTATCTAACACTCTCTCAATAGAAATATAAATATCGCCATGTAGCTCTTTTCCGACGGAGTAATCAAAACTAATAATATCTGTTAGAGTATCGTGATCTAAAAACTCGACATTTAATTTATGCAAATAATCGTCATCACAGAAGATATAATTAATCTCACCTTCATTACAATTCTCGCTTGAAATTGTTTGTGATATCCAGTTAGAAACTTGCGTTTCATTCTCTAATTTGAAATCGGTCTCGTAATTAAAACTAATCATTAGCTTTTTTAAAATACTCTTGAACTTTCTTTTTATAAACCTGCTGCAAAGGTAATGCTTGTCGGTTTAAAATTTCGGTAGTATTGAAATATTCTTTAGCCTTCGGGATTTGATTAGGGGCTGTATTATCGTAGGTTTTATTATTTGTTTCAGATTTACGCTTATTATCTTGACCCTGCATAAAAGTGGCATTTTCAAGCTTAAGTAATTGGTGTTGCAATTCCATCATTTTTTGAAGTGTCTGATTAGTAAACCCTTTATTAATAAGATCTAATTCTATATCCTCCATTTGCTTTAACAACTCACCTCCTAAGCCTTTCTTTCCTTCTTTACCTAGTCTGTTTTCTAAAGCTTGACGTAATTGCTGCTGACGTTGATAAATTTCATACAGTTCTCCGTTTTGCATTTCACTATCACCTTCGCCTTGACCTTCACCTTCACCTTCTCCCTCGCCTTGTTGTTTTCCCTCTTTTCCCTCTTTGCCTTTGTCACCACCTTTTTCTTTTCCCTCTTTGCCTTCTTTCTCATTCTCACCCTCGCCGCTCTCACCATTTTCTCCATCTTTAGGCTTCTTACCTTTATCTCCCTTTTTCATACCCTCTTCCATCTTCTTATTAAGCTCTTCTTGGCTCATAATAATATCTGGAAGTTGCTGGCCTTGGCCCTGACCTTGACCCATAGACGGATTCATTTGCATGTTCATATTGTCTAAAACATCACTTAGAAAACTCGCTAATTCATTAGTAGATGTAATGGTATATTGCTGAGATGAAATTCCTTGATATATCTGATTTTCAGATAGTTGGCCTAGTGACTTGTCAATATTATAAAACACATTGGTGATTTGAGAATTCACTTGCTCTGAAATAGCAGGCTGTCTTAACGATAAGGCAAATAAGCTGTCATCTATATGCTCAAAATGCTCTCTAAGATTGTTTTGTTTTCGTAAAAATTTCCCATATTCATTATGGTTGATTTCTATACTTTTAAACTGATTCATTAGGTTTTCTTGATCAAACGAAAACAATACTAAATTATCAAGAATCTGTCTAAGTACTTCAATATCTTCTTGCATTTGCTCTCCACCACCCATCGACATTGATTGTGCCATTTGCTGGCTCATCTGTTTCATTTTCTTAGCAGCTTGTTTTTGCTTTTTCTTTGCTTTCTGTTGTGCTCCTTGAGGGCTTTGGGGTTGTGGCCCATCTTGCTGCTCTTGTTCTTCCTGAGGCTCGCTCTCTTCTTCTTGCTCCCCTCCTTCTTTTTGATCTTGTTCTTTCTGCTCTTCTAGGGCCTCTGTAGCTTCTTTTTGATCTTGTTTAATTGATTCTTCTGTAGGTTTATCTTGAGGTAATTCCATTGGCTTTTTAAGCGCTTTGTTTTCCTTTTCAAGATCCTCCATTTCCTTCTGGAAATCTTCAAACTTTTCATTAAGCTTTTCTTGTTCTTCTTTAGTGTTGTTTTCTTTACTTTCTTCTGAAAGTTTCTCTTGCTCTTCTGCTAAATCTTCCAACTCCTTCATAAGTTTTTCAACTTTCTTGGCAACATAAAAACGCTTGGTCAACTCTAGTAATTGCTTTAAACTCTTCTCCTTGTTTTTGTTTTGTTTTGCTAATTCTTCTAATTTTTGAGTAAATTCTTCCTTGTTAATTTTATCCTTCATCTTCTCTAACTCTTCTAAAAGCTTTTCGTCTTTTTTGAGTTGCTCTTCATTTTCCTCTAAACGTTTTTGAAGGTCTTCTTTAAATTGATCTTTTTCTTTGTCCTCATTCTGAAATTCTTCAATATTTTCCTTTAACTTTTTATTGAAGTTTTTCATCAACTGCTCCTGCTCTTTTTGTCTTTTAATAAAGTTCTCAAACTTCTTCTTGTCATTAAAATTGAGCTCTTTCTTTTCCTTTTGGGTTTTAGATAATTCTTTAAGTTCTTTGTCTTGTTCTTTAAGCTTGTCAAAAGTTTTACTAATATCTTTTATGGTTTCATTTTGCTCCTCTAATTGCTTCTGCTCCTCTTCGTCTTTAGTGAGTTTTCTATAACTAAATACCGAGCTTTTAGAGCTTTTATAATTATGAAGCACATCATTATCAAACACTTGGAAATACAATTCATAATCAACACCTTCCTTTAAGTTTAATTGATTTGGAAATGCGCTTACAAATTCATCAAAATTTGATTTCGATACAGATATAACTTCATAAGATTTATCATCAGGGTTCTCGCTTGGGTAATATACCATTTGAAGTTTTCTTAACCCATAATCATCACTAACCTGTCCGAAAAAATATAGTGTTTGATTATCTAGGGAATCCTTTTCCATCTTAACACTCATTTCGGGATAACCATCTTTAATCACATTGATTGAAAACGCTAGGTTCTCATAGTCTTTTAATTGTTTATTGCTTGTGCTTATACTATAATCTGTATTATTAAAAATACGTTTTGTAGCTTCAAATTTCCCTTCGGAAATTGGAGCAAACGCTACAGTATCTTTAGAGTAAAAAACAACCTTATCAGTAGATTTTGTATTGACTTTCCATGTAACATTGGTGCCCTCTGGTATAGTAGAGTTTCCTGTGCTTTTTAAAACCTCATCTTGTTTTCTCGTATATGCAGGATAATCAAGTATCATTTCAAAATTGACCAGTGTTGGCACTTTAATAATATCTAAGTTGTAATTTTTTGACAGTACATCATTAGCAGATAAGCTAAACGATAAAGCTTCTTTGGGTTGGGCAAAAACAAACTCAAATTGACCTGGAGCACTTTGCTGCATGAAAAACGACTGGTTATTAAAATGAATTTGAGCGTTTTCCGGTACAATATCACCCGCTGTATTAACCACCACTTTAAAATCTTGGTTTTCAATCGCCTTTAAATTGTCATTAACTACAAAAAATTCAAAGGGTGCAGGTGGCTCGTATGCGATATTATAGTTTACGACACGTTCATAGCTATCACTAAACCAATCAATTTTTCCTGTTAAAAATGATAAGAGTAAAATCACTACAGGAATTGCAGCGTATTTCAAATATTTAGTGTTTTTATTGAAATTAACAGCTAATTTGAAAGGGATTGGGCTCAACTCAGCTGATTTTTGCTCAATACTAGCCTCAAGTAGCTCTGATTGTTGATTGTTTTGATTCAACTGAAGCACATTTAACAATTTGTCATTCACTTCTGGAAAATGATTTCCTATAATTTTTGAAGCTTCTTCATAATCAATTCCTTTTTGAAGCTTAAATAGCTTTGCTAGAGGAAATGCTATAAACTTAGCAAATAACGCCAATTCTACAGCAATAAAGACCCAAAACAAAACAGTTCTTGCCGTAGGACTCAACCATAAAAAATACTCAATAAGCAAAGTGGCTATTAGATATAAAAGTCCAATAGCAAAGAATAATATAGCGCCTTTAAGCAATTCATTCGTATAATAACGTTTGATAAATTGCTCTAATTTGCCTTGTATTTGTTTAAAATTGTTAGCCATACTATTAATTAACTCACTAATATAGAATTTATTTTCATCTGTAAACACCTAAATTTGGTAAGATTCTGTTAATTTCGAGGAGTTGTGTTAAAATAGAGTTCAACTCAAAAAAACAATTTAAATGAAGGACCTT
Source organism: uncultured Psychroserpens sp. (assembly GCA_947489585.1). Classification (GTDB taxonomy): domain Bacteria; phylum Bacteroidota; class Bacteroidia; order Flavobacteriales; family Flavobacteriaceae; genus Psychroserpens. Next base: position 237,061 of record CANLEE010000003.1, on the reverse strand, counting down.
AAATATCTCGCTGCTTTTTCTATTCCAATTGTAGCATTAATTGGCATCTACTTAAAAGGGTCATTCCTATATCTAACACCTATTTATGCATTTGTGATAATTCCAATAATGGAACTTATTTTCCCTGTGGATACTGAAAATTTATCTTCGGAAGATGTGGAAAACAAATTGAAGAGAAAAGTCTTCGATTGGTTGCTCTATCTTAACCTTCCTGTGGTTTATGGCTTGGTGCTCTATGGAATTCACCAAGCAACAACGACTTCAATTGAGACCTACGAATTGGTTGGAATGATTATTTCCGTAGGTATTGTTTTGGGTGTTAATGGAATCAATGTGGCTCATGAACTAGGGCATAGACAAAAAACCAAGGAGCGTTTTCTTGGTAAAATTTTACTCCTACCATCACAATACATGCACTTTTATATTGAGCATAATTTTGGTCACCATTTACACGCTGCTACACCAGAAGATCCAGCAACAGCAAAATACAACCAAACAGTGTACTCCTTTTGGTTCACTTCTATAGTTCGGCAATATGTTAGTGCTTGGCGTATTCAGAACAAATTATTAAAAAATGCCAATCTAGGTTTCTTTTCGGTAAAAAATGACATGTTATGGTATGCTATATTCCAAATTGGCTATTTAGCGGTTGCTTTCTTTTTCTTCGGAAAAATCGGATTATTGTTTGCTTTTACCTCTGCTATTATTGGTATATTACTATTAGAGTCTGTGAACTATATCGAACACTATGGCTTAATACGGCTCAAAACCAAATCAGGACGTTACGAACGCGTTAAAGAAATGCATTCCTGGAATTCTAATCATGTGATTGGACGAATTGTGCTCTACGAGCTTACTAGACATAGTGATCATCACTATAAATCCTCAAAAAAATATCAGGTTTTAGATTGCCATGATGAAAGTCCGCAAATGCCCTTTGGCTATCCAACTTCAATGGTGATAGCTATGGTTCCGCCATTGTGGTTTGCTATTATGAATAAACGTCTGCCTAAAGAAATGATTTTGGCTTAACTATTTCTATTCCTAAATATCGTTTTATCTTTGCGGTCATAAAATCAAAAAATAATGACCAAACCCGTTCGCGTGCGTTTTGCACCAAGCCCAACAGGACCTTTACATATTGGAGGCGTTAGAACTGCACTTTTTAACTACCTATTTGCTAAAAAACATAACGGAACATTTGTGCTTCGTATAGAGGACACAGATCAAAATCGTTATGTTGAAGGTGCAGAAGATTATATTGTTGAGTCGTTGAATTGGTGCAATATTCCATTTGATGAAGGGCCTAATAAGAATGAAAAGTTTGGGCCATATAGACAAAGTGAACGCAAACATTTATACAAGACATATGCAGATGAACTCATCAAAAAGGGTCATGCTTACTATGCCTTTGATACTGCTGAAACTTTAGATTTTCATAGAAAAGATCATGAAGCTAAAGGAAAAACCTTTATCTATAATTGGCATAATAGGTTGAAATTAAGTAACTCTTTAGCGCTTTCAGAAGAAGAAGTGAAAGCAAAACTAGATGCTGAAGAAGATTATGTGATTCGATTTAAATCGCCTCAGGATGAAACATTACACTTAAAAGACATCATTCGTGGTGCCATTAAAATTGATACAAATGTTTTAGATGATAAAGTACTTTTTAAAAGTGATGGAATGCCAACGTATCATCTAGCAAATATTGTAGACGATCATTTGATGGAAATTTCTCATGTGATTCGTGGAGAAGAATGGTTGCCATCACTTGCTTTACATTATCAATTATATGATGCCTTTGGTTGGAATGCACCAGAGTTTGCACATTTACCATTAATATTAAAGCCTACCGGAAAAGGGAAATTAAGCAAACGTGATGGTGACAAATTAGGCTTTCCTGTGTTTCCGTTGGCATGGACAGATCCAAAATCTGATGATGTTTCTAGAGGCTACAAAGAAGATGGTTATTTTCCAGATGCCATGGTAAATTTCTTAGCCTTTTTAGGTTGGAACCCAGGAACAGAGCAAGAAATATTTAGTTTAGAAGAATTAGTTAACGCCTTTGATTTAGAACGTGTTAATAAAGCTGGAGCACGTTTTGATCCAGATAAAATTAAGTGGTTTAATCATTACTATATGCAAGAACAAGACAATTATGGTTTAGCTATTGCATTTCAGAATACAAGAACAGAATTAACAGCGATAGACACCCAATATATTGAAATGGTCATTGCTTTAGTAAAAGAGCGCGCATCATTCGTAAGTGATTTTTGGAGCTTGAGTCATTTCTTCTTTCTCGCACCTTCATCTTATGATGAAAAAGCATCTAAAAAAGCCATAAAAGAAGACACGGCAGGCATTCTAACGAATGTAAAAGCGCTAATAGAAAGTGTTGATGATTTTACGGTAGATAACCTTCAAAACACTGTAAAAGGGTGGATTACTTCTAATGAGATTGGTTTCGGAAAAGTGATGATGCCATTGCGACTTGCCCTCGTAGGCGCTTTACAAGGTCCTGATGTATTTGACATTATTTATATGATTGGAAAAACAGAAACCTTGAAGCGTATTGATGGATTGATAGCCATAGCATAATCCACTTAAAGTATTTTAAAACGTAATCATCAAAGCAAATGACAACATGTTTTGATTGCCTTTAAATTTCTCTGAATCTGGTGTTGTTGTAAGGTTTTCGTCATTAAGCTTATTAAGAATGTTTGTAAACCCATAGCTATAAGTAGCTCTTAGCTTAAAGTTTCCTATTCCTGCTGATGCACCAACCACACCATTGGCATTAAATTGAGAAATTTTAGTAATGTCTTCGGCTAATAACGCATCAAAACCATCAACAATAAAATTGCTTTGAGAACTATCTTCCAGCTCTAATTCGCTATTGTATTGTAGTTGCGGGCCGACATCTAGGGTTAAATTATCACTAAGGAGTTTCACGTGCAACATAAACGCTACCTGAACAGCCATAAGCTTATACTCCATTTGTTCTGGCGAAATTGCGGCTAATGTTGGTCGGCCAGAAATTTCTAAGGTGTTTTGCGAAAACTGTAGACCGTAACTTACAGTATACCACTTATGTGGAATATCTACCGTAGCAATCATACCTCCTATAAAACCATTTCCGCTTTTGGTTGTAAAGTTATCGGTTGCAATATCATATTGGGTTAACCCTCCAATGATACCAATTCCGTTTTTTATTGCATATCGTTTGTGTTGTGCAACAGAAACTGTAACAAAACCAATACAAAGTGCTACTAATAAAATAAACTGTTTTTTTTGCATGCCCTTAGTGTGTGAATTGAGCAAATATAACTTAATTTAGTAACTGATTATTTTATCTAACCATTAAAAAAACTTCTATGGAAAATTTTGTATACATACCAATTATCTTTTTTGTATTAATAATTATAATTTCTGCATTCTTCGTTGTGAAACAACAAACTGCTGCAATTATTGAGCGTTTTGGTAGATTTGAAGCTATACGTCAATCGGGATTACGTTTCAAAATTCCATTAGTAGATCGTATTGCAGGTAAGCTGAGTTTAAAGATTCAACAGCTTGATGTGATCATCGAAACCAAAACTTTAGATGACGTGTTTGTGCGTTTAAAAGTTTCGGTTCAATACAAGGTTATTAAAGATAAGGTGTATGACGCCTTTTATAAACTAGATTATCCTCACGATCAAATTACATCTTATGTCTTCGATGTGGTTCGTGCCGAGGTGCCAAAAATGAAATTGGATGATGTATTTGTTCGTAAAGATGATGTCGCTATTGCGGTTAAATCAGAATTAAATGATGCCATGATGGAATATGGTTACGATATTATTAAAACTTTAGTAACCGATATTGATCCTGATGCACAAGTAAAAGCAGCAATGAACAGAATTAATGCTGCCGATAGAGAAAAAACCGCAGCTCAATTTGAAGGTGATGCTGCTCGTATTTTAATTGTTGAAAAAGCAAAAGCTGAAGCAGAAAGTAAGCGCTTACAGGGTCAAGGTATTGCAGACCAACGTCGTGAGATTGCACGTGGTTTAGAAGAATCTGTAGAGGTTTTAAACAAAGTAGGTATCAACTCTCAAGAAGCATCAGCGCTTATTGTTGTGACACAGCATTATGACACATTACAATCTATTGGTCAAGAAACGAATAGCAACTTGATTTTACTCCCTAATTCACCTCAAGCAGGAAGTCAGATGCTTAATGATATGGTGGCTAGTTTTACTGCGAGTAATCAAATTGGTGAGGCGATGAAAAATTCAAAAAAGAAAAAAGAAGAATAGGTTATATTAGTTAACTCAGAAAAAAAACCAAAAGCACAATGCTCTTTGGGTTTTTTTAGATTTTATTCTTTTTAAGCCTTATCGTCTCTTTTGATTCTTTTACCTCTTCTCCTAACCACGGAAACGATAATGACGTACTTGCAAACGTCGTCCCAAAATTAATGTTTGCGTGATATACTTGGCTAAGCGCATCTCTAACTTGATGCTCTGATAATTCTTTTAAAGGATGAATAAAAACAGCCCACAAAACACCATCAGAAACAGCATATTTTACATCAAGTGCTGTATGAAAATTTGCAACCAAAGCTGCCTTAATTAAGGCATCATCTAATGTATTGGAATCTGCAATCGGTGAAATAATTCGCATTCTATTATGATTTGTATCCGTAAAGGAAACAAGTTGAACCTCCTTAATAAAAAACTGCCAAGCGCCTTTATTTCCTTGAATTGAATCACTAACCGAAGTGTATATTTCTTGAAGTTTCTCATTATTCATCTCTTGAGAAAAAGATAATACGGGTAATAACAATATCGTGAGCATTAGTTTTTTCATGGTCTATCTATTTAGTAGTTGAGTCGGAAAAAACGTAACATACAAACAAAATAGAGCACTCTTTTATTTAAAAGGGTGGCGTTCTTCCCAATTTCGTATTGGGTTTGCATATTTGACTACTAGTTTTAAAACCGTATTAGCAATCACATTATTAGTATGCTTTAAATAAATATGCATGTTGCGTGGTTTGGCGCCAATCGAACTTTTTATCTCCATAGCGGTTCGAGCAAAAACAACTTGTTTATAATGATTTTGAATGCCAAAAGAGGCCATATCAAATAACATGTTGAGATACATTTGATGTTGGTGCTGTAACTCTTGATTATAACCTAAAAAATAGGTTTCTAATTTATTATGATTACGAATTAAAGTATAAAACCCAACCAGCTCTTCATTTAAAAAATACCCAAAGAGCTTAAATTTATCTTTAAGCTGAAGTTTTAAATTATAGAAATGGTCTTTATGTAGTTTAAAAGAGTTAACACCTGCATTATCTGAAACATTTTCATACAATTGGTACAGTTGATTTGAAAATGTGTTTACCTCATCTAAACTTAATTCTGTGCATTTGATCTCCGAGCTTTTTTTTCGAGCAGTCTTATAGCGACGACGATACTTTTTATTAAATGAAGCGATATAATTTTCTGTAGTATTCCAGTCGGATCTCACATCAAAAATCATATTAGGTTGTACCTGTGCTTTATATAGTTTTTGACTACGGAAAAACGCCTCGCTTTTGTGAATTTGGTCATCTTCAAAATAGTCTTTGTAACCAATAATTCTAATCTTCTTATTAAATTCAGACTTAATCGTTTTTGATAACTCTTTAATCCCATCTGAAACCGTATTCAAATAGTTATCTTGATGTATTGCTTCAGAATTAAAGTACAGACCATGCTGACCAGTATGCATTAAATTTCCAACAATGAGTGCGTTTCCTTTAACTATTTTTGAAATAAGGACTTTTCCGCAACGTTTAAAAAATTGATTTGATGTTTTTCTAAACACATCATCTAAATACATTTCAACACGTTGAATAATGGCTAACCCAACTAGTGTTTCCGAAGAAAAAACACCTAAGTAATGTGTTGAAATATTTGCAGGGCTTGACATTTCTAGTGCTTTTAAAAATGGTGTTTTTAAGAAAATGTCATCTACCGAGAGTTCATCCCAAGATTGGGGTAAATCTGCAACCGAATTGTATAATTTAAAGTCTATCAATGCAAAAATAAAGGCTGAAAATTACAATTCTCAGCCTTCAACTATGTTAAATCTTTATCAAAATTTTACTGCCATCCACATAGAATTGCACCCATTACTGCAAGCGTAACGATCCAATACCCTGAATTAACAAAAATATACTTTGCGCTTTTACGTTCAAATAAAGCAATGGTTCCAATAATTGGCAAAGCTCCAAAAACTCCAAAAAGTGTTCCATGTAACGCACCGTGTTTATAGGTTCTGAACGCAGTACCATAATCTCCCATAAAGGCCTCAAATGAAGGCTTAGCTGTTTCGGGTTCTCCGCCAACCATACCTAAAGCACCCCATTGATGATTGGTAAATTGCATTAACAATGTAGCTAGTAGTGCGGCAAAAAGTAGTGAAAGACCAAAAATAATAGCCATTTTACCACCTTTCATTTTTTCTTCAGTCATTCCAGATGCTTTCATCCAGACATTTCCAAAGACCTTTGGGTTATACCAAATAGCTCCAATAACTAAAGCAGCTACTGCTGCAACAGGTATGGCTATAGGGTTGATAGGTAATTCCATAATGTTTTGATTTATTTGTTAGTATGTTTAAAAATACAAAAAAACCTCAAAGTGGAATTTTTGAGGTTGTTAAAACTATAACGCGTTCTGTCTACAAGGCTTTGGCTTCAGCTACAAGCAACTCGTTTTTATCATCTAATGCTTTTGATATAAATGCATTTATATCATCATTACGTTCTTGTCCGTTTTTAAGCAAAACACCCAATGTAATCATAGTTGCAATACGTGTTCCCACTTTTTTAGCAGCTGTATTAAATAAGGGTTGTAGGTCATCATAACTTACCGCTTCTGCAAGTTTTAAAATCTCAGCTTTAGATTTTTCTTGCTTCGCCTCAGGTACGTTGGTGTATTTTTTTCCTAACTGTTTAATCACTTCAATTGCAGGGCGTTTTTGTTGTGGTTGCTGCGGTTTGTTTTGTTGTTGTGGCTTAGGTTTTAGTTTTGCCCAAGAATCTCTTAAGCCAACAGTTTTATTAAATACTAACTGTTCAGGAGTAGCATCATCATCAACATTAAAATATCCTAAGCGTTGAAACTGAAAACGTTCACCAATCTTAGCATTTACTAAGCTTGGTTCTACAAATGCATCAATGATTTTTAAAGAATTAGGGTTGACAAATTCCATAAAATCTTTATCTTGGTGACTGTCTGGTGCTTCATCGATAAACAACCTATCATATTCTCTAACCTCAGCCTTAACAGCATGCTTAGTTGATACCCAGTGTAAAGTTCCTTTCACCTTTTTCTCAGTATCAGTTGTATAGGTACAGTGAATTTCAGTAATATGACCTTCAGCATTTTTAACGACATTCTCTCCTTTAATGATATAGGCGTTTTTAAGTCGGACTTCACTACCTAATTTCAGTCTAAAAAACTTATTACTTGCTTCTTCTTTAAAATCGGCACGCTCAATATAAACCTCCCTAGAGAAGGGTATTTCTCTAGAACCAGCAGTAGAGTCTTCAGGGTTGTTTTCGGCTTCTAGCCATTCCTCTTTGTCTTCAGGATAATTAGTAATGATCAATTTCACAGGATCTAAAACAGCCATTACTCTTGGTGCTGTTTTATTTAAATCTTCGCGAATGCAAAATTCTAATAATGATACATCAATTACATTTTCTCGTTTTGCCACACCTACTCTTTCAATAAAATGACGAATAGAATTTGGCGTATAGCCGCGTCTACGTAATCCCGAAATCGTTGGCATTCTTGGGTCATCCCATCCAGAAACCACACCATCTTGAACTAATTTAAGCAACTTACGCTTACTCATAATTGTATAACTCAAGTTTAACCTAGCAAATTCTCGCTGTTTTGGTTGCATAGGAAGTGATTCTGAGGCATATTCATACACATGTTCTTTAAACCAATCATAAAGCGCTCTATGGGGCTTAAATTCAAGTGAGCATAAGGAATGAGAAATTTGTTCAATGTAATCACTTTCGCCATGTGTCCAATCATACATTGGATAAATACACCAATCATTGCCAGTTCTATGGTGATGCTTTTTTAAAACACGATACATGATTGGGTCGCGCATCAACATATTTGGGTGTTGCATATCTATTTTAGCTCGAAGAATATGTTCACCTTCATCAAACTCACCATTTTTCATGCGTTCAAACAAATCGAGGTTTTCGTCTATACTCCTATTTCGATATGGACCATCAACTCCTGGTTGTGTTGGCGTTCCTTTTTGTTGTGCCATAGCCTCACTAGATTGTGAATCTACATATGCTTTACCGTCTTTTATAAGTTGAACAGCCCAATTATATAGGGTTATAAAATAATCTGAAGAATATAATTCATTAGCCCATTCGTAGCCCAACCATTTAATGTCTCGCTTAATAGCATCAACATATTCCTGTTCTTCTTTTGCTGGATTAGTATCGTCAAATCGAAGGTTTACAGGTGCATTATATTTTTCACCAAGGCCAAAACTAATTCCAATTGCTTTAGTATGACCAATATGTAAATACCCATTAGGTTCGGGAGGAAAACGAAAACGAAGTTTATCTTTCGATAATCCATTTGTTAAATCTTCCTCTATGATGTGCTCTATAAAATTGAGCGATTTTGTTTCTTCAGACATGCTTTTAGAATAATGGGCAAAGTTATTAAATATTTGCGTTATATATTTGCTTTAAAATAGATTGCTTTGGGAATAATTAAAGTTGAAAATATACGTGTATTTGCACATCATGGTTGTTTAAAAGAGGAAACAAAAATCGGTAGTGATTATCGTGTAGATTTAGAGGTTGAAGCCAATTTAAAAACGTCATCAAAAACGGATAAGCTTAGTGATACTGTAGATTATGTACTTTTAAACAAGATTGTTAAAGAGGAAATGCAACAACCTTCAAAATTATTAGAAACTGTTGCAAGACGTATTTTAAAACGTATTTTTAAAGAAGATGCTTTAGTTAAAAAAGCCACGGTTAGTGTTAGTAAGCTAAATCCACCAATTGGTGGTGATGTTGAAAGCGTAACGATAAAAATGACCGAAAGACGAAAAAAGCACTAGTAAATAGTGATACATGCATATTTTTTATACATTTGCCTCTTCGTTTGTGAATAACAAATGAGGTTCTTGTTTTTTACAGGAATATATTGGCATCTTGGCCGAGTGGCTAGGCAGAGGTCTGCAAAACCTTGTACAGCGGTTCGAATCCGCTAGATGCCTCAAATTAAAGAGATACTCTTCAGTATCTCTTTTTTTATTTTATTTTTTATGTTTTAATTGCTTTGTATCTGGTTTAAAAAGTTGATATTTGGCAACTTAAATTCAAAATTTTAATATGAAAACAATTAAATTATTATCAATTTTAACCATCGCGTTTTTAAGTTTAACCGTTGTGTCATGTTCTAGTGACGATTCATCTGGAGGATCATCTTGTGCTAACCTTATAGACCAAGCGGTTCAAGGAAGTTTTAGAGGGACAGCTTTTGTGTCTCCTGCTGGTTTTTATAAGGTATTAACTTTTGGTGAAACAACTACTATTAGATGTGATATCTATGTAAAAGAAAGTCTAGATTCAGATTGTTTTTTCCCAACATTTGAAGGTGATCAAGACACTATTTTGTTTTCTATTTCTTCTTTAGAGGCACAAACAATTACTTTAGAGGAGTTTGGAAATAACACTTTAAACTTTAACAGAATAACCATTGGAGATGATGGCTCTATTACAGAGATAGAGTTAGCAGAATGTGGTACAATTGAAATCACAAGTTATAATGCAGATACGGGAATTCTTCAGGGAACTGTTGTTGCAGAAGGGCAATTTGGAAGTACTGTTAATGGAAACTTTACACTTTTATTGTGTGATGATTAATTAACCCATTAAATATTATTATTAAACCCTTAATCAATGATTAAGGGTTTTTTTATTTCTAATTCTATTAATTAAACCAAACAGCATAACGCTGTCTTCTAAGTTCTAAAGCTAAGGTTTCTTCCATTTTTAAGGCTTCGGCTCTAGTGTGTAATGGAGGAATGTGATTGTATAAACTTGGTCTTAAATAGGAGCCGTATTTTTCAACAATATTAGAGGACAGCTTATAGCCTTTCTTGTTTCGATAACCAGTTTTATGTTGTATAAATCGCTCTTTGGGTGTTTTACTAGTCATACCAACATAAAGACATTCTAACGCACCATTAAACTGAGGGTTAGCTTCTCTGAATTTTCGATTTTCAGTAAATACTTTTTTAGATAATTCTACAACGTATATGCGATATTCGGGTTTAGGCATCTGCTGTGATTACTGAGTTTATAAACGATGCTCGATTTGCTCTTGAAGTCGTTCTTTTCCTGCAGGAAATAGACCTTGCACTAACAATAGAATACCAAAGCCTAAAATAACTAGGGCTACAATTTTTTTAGTTTTGAAAATAAGCTTAGGTGTAAGACGGCTTCTTAATCGTTTTGCAAGGGCAATCTTCACTAAATCGGTTAAAAAATAAACTGTTAACATCGTAGCAATAAATATGATGACACCATTTTCAGATTCTGTAACTGAACTTCCATAGACTATAAAACCCAACCAGCCCAGTAATACTCCAATGTTAATAAAATTAAGCAGAAAGCCTTTAATAAACAGTTTTCCGTAAGCGTTCTTTTGGATTTCTATTTTATGATATTCCCTTACTATTGCTTTAAATGATTTTGAAGTTTTAATAAATGATATAAACCCATAAACAGCTAGTAAAGCACCTCCAAATATTAAGAAATTAGGATCGTCTTTTATTTTATCAATAAGATTATTAGTACTATAAAATGCTATGAGAATAAAGATAACATCTGCAAAAATAACTCCTAAGTCGAATATTAAAGCACTTTTAAATCCTTTAGTAGCACTAGTCTCTAATAGTACAAAAAATACTGGACCAATAGTAATTGCTAGGATAATTCCGAAAGGAACAGCTGCTAAAATATCGTTAAACATATAGGTACATCGCTTTCCTACAAAGCTAATAAAAAATGACGTGTACTCAACTTGATAAGCGCGCTATTAATTCATGCGTTTAATTCGTCCGCCTAATGTTCTTTTTTCTTTAACACTTTCTGGGTTTCCGTAGATAAAAATATCGCCTCCTGCAGTCACTCTAGCATCAACTGTTTTAGACGCAAAAACGTCAGCTTCACCAGCCGCTTTTATATTGACAGATGTGTTTTTAGTTTCGAAAGCTTGCCCTTCATATACGCCACCTGTGTTTAGCGAAACATCTTGTGATATTGCTCTACCTCTGGTTTCAATAATACCTCCAGACACGGCTTTAATATCCACTTGATCAACATCTAAACCTATTTTTAAATGTGCACCTTCTTGAGCGCGGAGTTCAATTTGATTTTGCTCTATAAGCTCATTAGAAGTAATATAAACACCTTCGTTACCATCGATAACATCTAACTTTGTGTAGTATACAGAAACAAATGTGCGGTCACCATTAAAACTCTTATCTGTTTTCATTCTAATTTTCAGCTTTCCATCTTTATTGATTACCACAACATCTTCAATATCGTCTCCTGTGATTTCAACTTTTGGTGTATCTCCTTTTATCAGGTTCACAGCAATTAGATCATAAACTTTAACTTCATTAAAATCTCCAACGCCTTTTTCTTTAGGGTTTTGAGCAGTTAATACAGCAGTTACAACTAATAATGTGAGGGTGAAAAATCGTTTCATTTGAATATGTTTTAATATAATAGTTACGTTTGTTTCTATTATAAAGATGTTATAGAAACAAAGTTGTTACAGTTTTATTGCTATTTAATAACTTAAACTACAGTAACCGCTGTTCCTGTTATAGAAACCATAGCATAATTACTCGCTAATAATTCAATTTCAATTTTAATACCGACAACGGCATTTGCTCCTACTTTTTTTGCATTTCCTGTAAGTGTTTGAAATGCCGTTTCTTTTGTTACATCTATACTTCCTTGTAGTGCTTTGTGATATTTTGACATACTAAATCCCATAGATAGCTTTTGTTCATTAACAGCAACACCTGTAACGATGCCTTTATAATCGGAAATTTTGAATCCTTCAATAGAGTTTGTTGTAGTTAGAATCATAATGGTTAATTTTTATAATTGGTGTGTATTTTCTGAAATGTTACAAGTATTATATTAATCTATTTCGACTGCGCTCAATGCGACATTTACTTTAATTATTTTTCTAAAATACCTTTTTTGCGTTAAGGATGGAAGTGGCATCCTTTTGGTTTTCACCAAAAGATATAACGTACAGCCTGACCTTTAGGGAACGCTATACTAATTATTGTAGTAATTTTTTAAATTTCGACTGCGCTCAATTTGACAAAAAATCACTCGAGCTACTACTAAGCTTCATGTTTACCAATAAGGTTGAAATCTAAATGCTTTTTAACCAAATCGGTATTTTTAACTCTTACAATTACCTCATCACCAAGTTGATACATGTTTTTTGAATTTTTTCCAATCATTGCGTAATGATCTTCATCAAATTCGTAATGGTCATCTTTCATATCACGAACACTCACCATACCTTCACATTTATTTGAAATAATTTCCACATAAATTCCCCAATCGGTTACACCAGAAATCACACCTACAAAATCTTCATTTTTATGATCTTCCATAAAACGAATTTGCATGTATTTAATAGAATCTCTTTCGGCTTTTGTTGCTAGATATTCCATATTACTAGAGTGATTACACTTATCTTCATAAGCATCTTGGCTTACCGATTGTCCGCCATCTAAATAATGTTGTAATAAGCGATGTGCCATCACATCTGGATAACGACGAATAGGCGAGGTGAAATGGCTGTAATAATCAAAAGCTAATCCGTAATGACCAATATTATGTGTTGAATATTCGGCCTTGCTCATCGTACGAATCGTTAAGGTATCTACAAGGTTTTGCTCCTTTTTACCATTTACATCTTTTAATAAATTATTTAGAGAGCTAGACACACTTTTTCGGTCTTTAAAGTTCAATTTATAACCAAAGCGACCAACAACATTTTGTAAGGCAGCTAATTTACTATCATCAGGTTCATCATGTACACGATAGACAAATGTTTTCTTTTGTTTTCCTATAAATTCACCTACTTTTCTATTTGCTAATAACATAAACTCTTCAATAAGCTTATTTGCGTCTTTACTGGTTTTAAAGTAGACACCTACCGGATTTGCTTCTTCATCTAAATTGAATTTAACTTCTACTTTATCAAAAGAAATGGCTCCTGAACCCATACGTTTACGACGCATGATTTTAGCAAGTTCATCTAGTTTTAAAACCGCATCTGCAACAGCTTGATCTGCTTGATAAGCTTTTCCAGTTAAGGATACTTCTTTAGGAATGTTATTGGTTTTGGTTTCTATAATCGCTTGTGCTTCTTCGTATGCAAAACGCGCATCAGAATAGGTCACAGTTCTACCAAACCATTGGTCTTTAATTTCAGCCTTATCATTCATTTTAAACACGGCAGAAAAGGTATACTTTTCTTCATGTGGACGTAATGAACAAGCGCCATTTGATAATATTTCAGGAAGCATTGGGACTACGCGATCGACTAAATAAACCGACGTTGCACGTTCATAAGCTTCATCATCTAACACAGTACCTTCTTGTAAATAATGGGACACATCGGCAATGTGAATTCCAATTTCAAATAAACCATCATCTAAAATCTTAAACGATAATGCATCATCAAAATCTTTTGCATCTTTTGGATCTATCGTAAAGGTTAAATCCTTACGCATATCACGACGTTTGGCGATTTCTTCAGGTTTTATTTCTAAGTCAATCTTATTTGCATAATCTTCAACTTCATACGGAAATTCATTAGGTAAGCCATATTCGGCAAGTATTGAATGGATTTCAGTATTATGTTCTCCAGGTTTACCGAGTACTTTAAGAACGCGTCCATAAGGCGAATCGGCTTTTTCTGGCCAATCTTCTAGAGAGACTAATACTTTATCACCTTCTTCAGCTTTGTTAATTTTATTAATTGGTACAAAAATATCGGTGTGCATTTTATTTCCGTCAGGAATCACAAAGGCATAGCTTTTATGAATTTGAATCACACCAACATATTCACTTTTAGCACGTTTGATAATGTTTGTAACTTCACCTTCTATCTTACCACGTTTACGACGTTTATAAGCATAAAATTCGACCTCATCACCATGAAGGGCTTTATTCATATTATTTGAAGCAATATAAATATCGTCTTCAAAATCATCACTGATAATATAGCCAGATCCTCTAGACGCCATATCAACGATACCAATATGATATTCGGTATTTATAATGGCTTTAAATTTACCACGATCTACTTCTTCAATCTCTTGCTTTGCTTTAAGTTGTTGAAGTTTCTTTATAATTTGATTTCTACTACTTGCGTCGTTAACACCAAGTTTAGCAGCGATTTGTTTATAATTAAAAGTTTGGTTTCTATCTTTTTTTAAAATACTTAGAATTGTATTTGTTAGGTTGGAAATCTTATTGTGAGATGATTTCCTTTTTTTCTTTTTTGTCATTTATTTTGTAATCATATTCTATTCCTAAAAGTGTAGGAATCTATTAAATTTAAACTCAATATAAGGAGAAGTGAAGATATTAAGTTTCTGCAAATCTACGGTTTAATTATTTAATCGTGTTTTATGAAGGTTAAATTAATGCTAATGCTATGTAAATTGAACTATTCTATAATTAGTTTTTTAGATGATTTTTCTTTGTTAGTTATTACCTCAACAATATAAGAACCGCTTAATTTAAAATATAGTAGATGGCTATTTTTTCTAATTGAGTTGAAGTATCTATTGTTATCGTAAATTAATTTTTTTCATAACTCTATAATTTTAATTAAAGATACATAATAACACTTATCAACATATATATACATATCATCTTTTTTCTTTTAAAAATTTAAAAAATAAATGGTGGTTATTATAGTGTGTTAATAGTGACTATAACTTTATGAGACTTTACTTTGATATATGACTTATAAAATTTATTGCATATATAGTTAACACTAATTATTTTTATAAGTTGCTTATTTTAAAGGCTATTGATAATACTATTAACAGCTGTTTATAACTGATGTTGACAACTTAATTTTAATAAGTATTTTAAAATGTTGTGTTGGTATCTTATGATTTGCATACTGATAACTTCACTAAAAAAACCGACTAACTTTTTAGGTTATGTCATTTCAATTTTGGTTTGGAATAATTCTCAGATAATCCTAATAAAAGTTTTAAATACTTTAGAGAAGATATTAACAAGTAATCCATACAAATCACTATAGAAGTTAACAGTACCTATTTCCGAAGTGCAACACTTATAATTTAAACTTAACTATTATGAATAACTAAGTCTTGTATCCTTCGGTTTATTTATAAGCAATTATTAACTTTAAGGTTTTAAACAACACTTCAAAATTATGACCATTTCAATAGGTAACGATCACGCAGGAACTGAGTATAAACAAGCTATTGTAGCACATTTAGAAGCAAAAGGATACACTGTTAATAACTACGGAACAAATACAAACGATAGTGTAGATTATCCAGATTTTGTACATCCAGTTGCTGATGATGTTGAAAACGAAGCCGTTGACTTCGGAATTCTAATCTGTGGAAGTGCAAATGGTGTTGCTATGACTGCAAACAAACATCAAAAAGTAAGAGCTGGTATTTGCTGGACCAAAGAAATTACTGAGCTTACAAGACAACATAATAACGCTAATATTTGTTGTATTCCAGCTCGATTTACAGCAGTACAACAAGCGATTCAAATTGTAGATACATTTTTAACTACTGAATTTGAAGGTGGTCGTCATCAAAACCGAGTCAATAAAATTCCAGTATCGTGTTAAATGGGGTATTCACATTCTCATAACCATTCTCACAATCATGGTGATTTAAAAGGTAGAAACCTCATCATTTCAATCTTATTAAACATAGTAATCACTGTTGCACAAGTTATTGGTGGATTACTCTCTGGAAGTTTATCATTATTAAGTGATGCATTGCATAATTTTAGTGATGTAGTCTCATTGATTATCTCTTATATTGCTAATAGACTAACTAAGAAAAAAGCATCACTTCAAAAAACCTTTGGATATAAACGCGCCGAAATTTTAGCCGCTTTTATTAATGCTGCAACTTTAATTATTGTTGCAGTATTATTAATTTTTGAAGCTGTAGAACGTTTTCAAAATCCACAAGAAATTGAATCGAATTTAGTGATTTGGTTATCACTACTCGCTATTGCTGGAAACGGGTTTAGTGTACTTCTCCTTAAAAAGGATAGTGATACTAATATGAATATGAAAAGTGCATATCTGCATTTATTAACAGATATGATGGCAAGTGTAGCTGTTTTTATTGGCGGCCTATTAATGAAGTATTATCAATTATTTTGGGTTGATAGTGTTCTAACTTTAGCTATTGCTATTTATCTAATCATTGTAGGTTATGATTTATTAAAAGACGCTTTTAGAGTCTTAATGTTGTTTACCCCTGAAACAATTCAAGTAAAAGATATTGTAAAAGACATTCAAGATATAGAGGCAATAAAAAATGTACATCATGTTCATATTTGGCAACTAAATGAAGAAGAAATTCATTTAGAAGCGCATATTGATTTTAAAGAGGATATAACACTATCACAATTTGATATTATTTTACACGAGGTTGAAGCCTTGGTTTTTCATAACTTCGGAATTAATCATGTGAATATCCAACCAGAGTTTGGTAAATGTGAAGAAAAAGATGTGATTGTTCAAGATTAAAACTATGCTAGATATAAAAGTTAAAACGTTTCAAGAATTTACAACCCAAGAACTCTATAATGTGCTTCAATTGAGAAGTGAGGTTTTTGTTGTGGAACAAGATTGTGTATATCAAGATATTGATGGAAAAGACCAAAAAGCCTTACATGTTATTGGTTATAAAAATAATGAAGTTGTTGCATATACAAGAGTCTTTCAACCAGGAGATTATTTTGAATATGCAAGTATAGGTAGAGTAGTGGTAAGCGAAAAAGAACGTCAGTATAAATATGGTTATGATATTATGAAGGCATCAATTGAAGCGATACATTCACGTTATAATACAACCCAAATTAAGATTTCTGCGCAAACATATTTAAAACGTTTTTATAATAATCTCGAATTTTTTGAAGTAGGAGAGGAGTATCTAGAAGATGGTATTCCACATATAGGAATGATTTATAAAAAATAAAATGAATTCAATAGCGCCTCAATTAATTGTAAATAATGTATTAAAATCTGTTGAGTTTTATACAAAAACATTGGGCTTTACTATTAATTGGATCCATGAGGAAAATCCAAAATTTGCTATTATAAGTAAAGATGGTGCTACCATTATGTTACGACAATTAAAAAAGAAAGGTTTAGTAAGACCTAATAGAATACCTTTTATTGAATCGGGCTGGCACACTACAGCTGCAGAAGCTTGGGATGTTTATATTTGGGTAAATAATATTGAAGAATTATATACCACTTATAAAAGTAAAAACGTGTCTATAATTAAAGCGCTTCAAAATACGGCTTACGGAAACAGAGATTTTGAAATTGAAGATGAAGATGGTTATATTTTATGTTTTGGAGTGCCGCTAGATAATTAATTATTTTCACCAACATAAGTTACTAAAATCTCAACACGACGATCAAATTTTGGCTCACCTCCTAATGGAAATTTTCTACGCATACCAACATATTTCATGCGTCTTTTGTTTATTCCTTTTTTTGCTAAATAATCATAAATAAACTTTGCTCTAGCCACAGAAAGGTTTCTTTTCTTGGTTTTGCGATCAATAGCATCTCTGCTGTTTTGTGTACAGCACACATGGCCTTGAATGGTAAAATAAATATCTTTTCGTTCTAACAATGCTTGGGCAAGGCTTTCGAGTGTAGGTTTTGATTCTGGTAGAAGTTTACTATATCCTGTTTTAAAAAGAATATTATCTAATGTAAACTTATCACCAGATTTTAACTCTCCTTTTATAATATCTTCTACTTTAGGTTTTTCTTCAACCACTTTTTGAGCTCGAGGAGGGTTATAAGGTTGAACAATAATTTCAACTTTTCGATTAAGACCTCTAATTTTATGAATATCTTCTTCTTTAACTAACTTAAGAAGTACCTCACCTTTTCCATCAACATTGGTGATAATAGATTCGTCAAATTCATTATTAGAAAAAATAGTTTTTATAGCGTTGGCCCTATTTTGTGATAAAACCAAGTTATACGAATCACTCCCTCTATCATCAGTAAAACCATAAATAGATACTTTTTGAATATCTAAGGTTTCTATTTCAGACAAAAATAGTAGTAATCGATAATGTTCTGTTGGAGGAACCTCATATTGATCGGTCTCAAAATACACCTCATGTGTCATCGGTTTTTGAGCGAACAAAAACTGAGAAGTAAGTAGTGATATGAGTAGTATTTTTTTCATTATTATACTGAAAACCTAAATTAAATATAATTTATTTTAAGGTGTTCATCAAATTTTGCCGATTATCAATCCAGATAACTCAAGTAATTTGAAGGATTTTTTAAAATCTCAACACTCTTTTGAATTTCAAAATTATTAGCTACATAATAATCGTATAAACCTTCGCGATAGAAATAACGTTTTACAATTTCATCAGAAAGTAAAGACAATAATTGTTTCTTGTTCTGATCAATAGCTTTGTTTTTATAATTGTCTAATGCCGAAATCAAACCTGAATAATCTGCATCAATTTCAGTGTTTAACTGTTCTTCTTTAGCTACAGAAAGCGCATCTGCAAAAGCCTTTTCAGTTTTAGTCTCAAAATTAAAATTATTTGCTTTTAAGAAATTTTTAAAATCATTGAAATCAGAATCAGTCAAACTAAAATTTTGTAAATCGGTAATTGAATTTTTATAATAGTATGCTGTACCATATTTAAAAATCAAATTTTCATCTACAATTGCTTTCGTAATTGTACTTAGTTTTGTTTCATCCAATTCTAAATCTGGTTGTACACCTCCACCATCATAAACTGTTCTTCCTTTTTTGGTTTTAAAGGCATTATAGTTTTCTTGTTTTACACGAGTTGCTTGACCATTTTCATCACGATTCCAGTAATCTAATGCCTGTATACAGCGTCCAGAAGGTGTATAATATCTAGAAATTGTGATTTTCATTTGCGTACCATAGGTTAGTTTTTTTGGTCGCTGTACCAATCCTTTTCCAAAACTACGCGCACCAATTACGACTGCACGATCTAAATCTTGTAAGGCACCAGACACAATTTCACTTGCAGAAGCACTGCTTCCATCTATTAAAACAACTAATGGAATTTCAGTATCAATAGGGTCTTTAGATGTATAATAGGTTTTATTATACTTTTTCACTTTTGATTTTGTAGTAACCACCAATTGATTTTTCGGCACAAAAATATTAGTTACATTAACTGCTTCCCTTAGAAGGCCTCCGGGATTTCCACGTAAATCTAAAATCAATTTTTCAGCACCTTGGTTTTTCAAATCACGAAGTGCTGTAATGGTTTCAGAGGATGTTTTTTGATTAAATTTCCGAAGAACAATATAGCCAGTATTGTCATTAATCATAGAGTAGTGTGGTACTGCATGAATATCTACAGCTTCTCTTTTTATGGTAGCTGTTTGTGTTTTTCCTTGTCTAATATAGGTGACATTAACCGAAGTTCCAGCACCTCCTTGCAATAAATTTCCAGCATCATCTTTAAAATCGGCAACGACAACATTATCCACTTTTATAATTTCATCACCTGCTTTTAATCCAGCCTTATCTGCGGCATAATCTTTATAAGGCTCAACAATAACAAGCCTGTCTTTAAGGGTAAGCACATTGGCACCAATACCAGTATAATCTCCAGCATTATTGATTCTTGCTGCCTCTACATCTTGTTCGTTATAATAATTAGTATACGGATCTAAATCCTCAAGCATGCTTTTAATAGCAGTGTCCATGAGGTCTCCAGGATTGGTTTCATCAACATAATTCATGTTGAGTTCCTTAAATAGAGTGGTAAAGATTTCTATTTGTTTGGCAATTTCAAAAAAATCACTTTTAAAAGCAGTTCCGCTAAAAAAAATAGTCAATGCCAGCAGCGGAATTATAATGCGCTTGTGTAGTAGTTTTCGCATGATGTTCATCATTTGTTGTTAGGATACTTTTTTTGAAAAAGCATCTAAAAGTTCTTTCATTTTTGTTTCTACGGAATCAAAATCCGTTCCATCCTTACCAATGTACAAAATCATTAACGCATAAGATGATAAAATGTTGTTAAAATAAGCGCTTTTATTAAGACGATAGGCTTCTCTAAGCAGGCGTTTGATGCGATTTCTATCGACGGCTTTTTTAAAATTTCGCTTACTTACAGAAACCCCTGTTTTAAACTGAACGGTCTCGTCATCAAATTCGGTTTTTAAATACACCATTCGCAATGGATAAGCAGAAATCGACTTTCCTTCAGAAAAGAGCTGTTCTATTAACTTTTGGCTTTTAAGCTTTTCTTTTTTAGGGTAAGAAAACGACATTTAGTTTTTAGCTTTTTGCGCCACCATTTGTTGAAGGTCTACAATTTTACTCTCTAGCTCATGCAATCTATCATAAACATCTACAGGTTCGGGCATTTGTTTTGAAGCAAACATCGTCACATACCAAACTTCCATGATATCTTCAGCATTTATAGTGTAGGTTGGATAGTTTCCATCTTTATTATCGCTTTTCAGAATAAGTTTTCCGCGTTCATCAATACGATTAATGACACGTTTTAAAACCACACCATCATTTTTACTGATGATGATGTACACACGACCGTCTTTAATATCACTAAAGTCTTCAACATAACGACCAAATACCATATCTCCATCAAAAAAGGTACGAACCATAGAATTCCCTTGGACTTCAAAACATCGAAACGTACCATTAGTAAGTTGAGGCATGTGAAATGCAGGAAGTGTTTCAATATATTCAGCATCGCCATAACCATCCAAATAACCAGCCCTAGCTTTTGCAGGAACATAAACCACATTTTCTTCACCTTCAGGTGTGGTAGAGATCACTTGTGGCATTCCAGAATATGTTGGACTATTGGTGATTTGAGATTTAAGCATAATGCTGCTTTTTCCGAAGAGATAATCAGGGTTGATATCAAATTCATCAATAATCGCAGACAACACATCATAACCTGGTTTGGTTTTTTTACGAGAGCCATCGGTTTGTGGTCTTCCGTTAACAATACTGTCTATGGTAGTTCCTGTAACACCTATGCGTTTTGAGAATGCATAATTATTAAGATGAAAATGATTAATAATAGCCGTGATTTTTTCGTCTATTGATTCCATAATGTGAATGTTATTAAATATAACTTTTTACAAAATTATTTTGCAATTTGTTTGTTTTAATTTGTAAAATGTTTTATATTTGTACTCTATTTAAATGCTAAGATACGAAAATTAGTTAAAAATCAAACATTTGTGAGATTTTGTTAGCATTTTATTCAGATTTTAAATTCAAAAACAATTTATTAAAATCTACGATGGTTACGTATTCAGCAACATGTTGGAATACGATGAAAGTTTATGCCTTAGTTATTAAGGCTTTAGTTAGGTAGACTGTTAGAAAAGCGAAATGATAACAGTTCTTAATTGAACTTAAAAAACAAGTATAAACTTTAAACAATTTACAATGAGTACAGAAAACAATAACAAACAAACTTTATTTAGGTTTGTTAGTTTTAGAAACCCCAATTTAGCCGAGACGAAGAGAACCAATCTTGCTTTTGTTCAAAGGTCAGAAAAGCTTAAAGGAGCTTTTGATGAAGTCTCTGTTAGTGAGACACAAACAAAGCTACGAGTCTTATTATCAGAAACCTCAACTTTTGAAGCGTCTGCCATAAAAACAATAGATGAATTAGAAAATGGAGCATTAAAAGAGCTGGTAAAAATTGGAAAGTCCCTTAGTGCTGACAATCAAATTTCACTTGAAGAATTAACGACATGTAAAGAAGAATATGAAAAACTTAAAGAATCTGAAACCGTATCAAATATTTGGGATAACCTTATCTATCAATATTTAACGCAAAAAGATTTTTATATAAAAGAAGCGTTAACATATATTCTAAAAGCATTACATATGGGTTATGCCCAAACATTAAATTCTAATGATGAGCTTAAAAAAATAAATGGAGATGATCTTATTAAGGCAGCAACAAATGCTACGATAATTATTCCTTCTTCAGTATTAGGAAAAGTAAAGGCTTCACCAATCAAAAGGTTGTCAAGCAAAGAGCTATCTAATAAAGATACTAGTTTATTAACTCTAGATTTAGAAGGTTTTGAAAAAGAACAAAATGCTTTAATGGAGAGTGATAGTCTTAAGCAGTTAAAATCTGAAATAGAAAGCATAAAGACTAAGTATTGGGCAGATTATGGGAGCGCTCTTAAAACTGCTAAAGATGCTTATGAAAAAGAGCAAGGAGACAATATTTTAGCTTATGAAGAGCAACAAGATTTTGTTGACGAATTAGAGGATGCTAAAGCATCTGAAGAAGATATTGCAAAAGCATATGATGAATTAGATCTTTTAGAGTATCCTGAGTTTCAATTTTCTTATAAAGATGAATTAGATTGGAATGATATTCACAGTCAATTAAGTGAAGAGTCTTTAGCCTATTTTTTAGAGAATTTTGCAAATGCTGGGCAAAGTGTTGATAAGGATGTTGACTTAAAAAAGGCTGTAATAGTAACAGACAAGGGTTCAGAAATAACAGTAGATTCAAACAGTTTTTCATTTAGACACAACAGTTATGACGATATTCTTTCAGATATTACTAATCAGGAAGATTCATTCAATACCATTTCATTAAATCAAACCAATCTTCCTCAGGATGAGTATGTTAATGTTGGTGGCGTCGTTGTTCCCGTAACCGGTTCTACTTCGACACAAACCCCAAACTTATCTTATGTTTTAAAGGCTACAAAACAAGGTTTTTTTGGATTAAACAGAGGTTATGCTACGTTTCAAATACATGTAGAAAACTCGTCATGGGCCCTTAGTAATGCCATTATTTCTGCGACAACGAGTTCAGGCGCTTACACTAAAAACATTAGCGCAGTATCTGTAATTAACAATAGAATTAATTTTCCTCGTTTTTTAAGAAACAACATAAATAATATAAGTGGGTTTAGTATTCAAGTTTTCTTTGCTAATGGTAGAGAGGCGAAGCTAGAACTAAGTTCGGTAGCAACCAATAGGCCTTATACTGGCGTTCTTATTTTAAAACCAGTTATAACCGATAACCCAGATAATACTAACCCAGATGAACCTACTCCTGTAAGAGGCGAACATTTTGGTTTAAAACGATTGGGTGTTGCCGAGTATATGAAAGTTACTCAAAGTGTACATGCATATGTACCTGGAGAAGTGTCTAATATAGAAAATGTAATGGCTAGCGAGTTACGCCATAAGTCTATTAACGAATTAACGCGAACTGAAGATACAATTACAACAAGCACATCTCAAGAGATTGAAAAAGTATCAGATACAACTAAGGTAAATCGTGCCGAAATGCAAACCGAAGTTGCTAAAGAATTAGATAAACAAAGAAGCTTTCAATCTCATGCTAACTTTTCGTATGACTCTGGTGCTTATAAATTTGATACAGGTGTTGGTTTTGCTAGTACAAATGCACAACATACCAGCAACCGACATGCAGTGACTAAGTCTCAAGAAGTAACTGAAAAAGCTATGGAGCGTGTGCAATCTAAGATTTCAGAAGAAAGAATAAGTAAAATTATTCAAGAAGTCTCATTGACAAACGTACATGAATATGACAATAGAGGTGGAATAGGTGAAAACATAGAACGCCCCGAACATATTACTGGAGTTTACAGGTGGGTAGATAAGAAAATGAAAAATCAAATCTATAACTACGGTAAACGAACGATGTTCGAATTTATGATTCCAGAACCGGCTAAGTTACACCGTTTGGCTATTGCTACAGCAGGACACACGTTAACAGCGCCTATTGATCCTAGAAAAGCACCTGCACCACATAAAATGAGCAACGCAACAACAGCAACAAAAAGCTTGTTAATATACTGGGCAGATAAATATGGTGTAGAGTTAACAGCAGAACCTCAAAATAAACAACAGCTTATTAAGGTTAATGGTAGCCCAAGAGCTAAACATAACTGGAACTTTAGTAGTGAGCCGCTTCAAATAGAAGAAGGTTATGTTGCTAAATCGGCAGTTCTAAGATGGATGTTTAGTAAAGAAGAGCACCGAAGAGGAAGAAACGGAAGAAGACGTCCTTTTTCTATGCAAATTTCAAACTTAAAAGGAAGCACTTTAAACTTTAGTGCTCATAGAAGTCAGCGTTCTAAAAGAGGTAATAATACAGTAACGGGCTTAAATGTATCAGATAACTTCTCGTACACAACAAGCGGACGTAACGTTAAGTCTTTTGAAGTTAATTTAGAGCTTAGTTGTGAGCCATCTCAAGCCTTAATTAATGCTTGGAAACTAGAGAACTTTAATGTGATTATTGAAGCATATCAAACAGCTCTAGATGCTCATAATGAAGAAGTAGCAGCAATAGAGGCACAACAAGCAGCTAAAGCAGCAGAGCAAAAAGATACTATGGGTAATTTTTACCGTATTATTGAAAGCGATGTTCTTAAGCATAATTGTATTGCTTACTTGTTACAAAATTATCTAAGTGATTTAGGGAAAGATTTTACCGATGGTGATGAGATGCAAAACTTTAAAGTTAACCTCAGCGATGATTTAGATAAGTATACGGCAAAAGCAAAATTCTTAGAGCAAGCCTTTGAGTGGAGTATAAAAGATTACACATTCTATCCTTACTTCTGGGCAGACCGCAAGGACTGGCAAGAGATGTATTTATCTGAAAATGCAGACGCCTTATTTAGAAGCTTTTTACAGGCTGGTCTTGCAAGAGTTATTGTAACTGTTAAACCTGGTTTTGAAGAAGCTGTACAGTACTTCTTAGAAACAGGAGACGTATGGATGGGTGGAGAAACACCAATTATTGGAGATCCGCTTTATATGAGTATCACTCAAGAAATGCAAGAACCAACTGGTGTACCTCAGGGTAACTACTGGATTACTAGAATCCCAACGACGCTTACCATTTTACAAGCAAAATCTGCTGGATTAGAAGTAGAACAAGCACTACCTATATTCCCAGAGAGTGAACCAGAAAATTGTGAAAACCCAGAACAGTTAGAAACGGAGACATCATTTACATTAGATGACGCACAATTGACCTCGCCAAGCGTGAGTGAGACGACTTTATATTCTAACTAATGTATTAACAAAAAAGGTGGTGGAACCCACCACCTTTTTTACTAAAACCTTTTTAAATATGAAAACTATAAAATTTCATACACCACCTGGCTCAGATGTAGAGAAAGGCCAAGAACATATTGATACACATAAGGTTTCTAAATTAGGTATTCCAACTGATGTTTCAGAATGTAAACATGAGGATCGTTTCACGTTTTTTTCACCTATTAATGTAAAGCATTTGATAAGTCACTTAAGTTCTGCGTATTTTGAAAACAATAAATTCAATGCCAAAAACTACGTTGATACCGATGCCTATGCTAGAAAACAAAAAGAAGAGACGATAGAAAACAGAAAGGTGGAAATTGATAACCTTGCAGTGGCTCAAAATAAAATTTTCCTAAATAATACATCAGCAACAGGAGAACAATTATTACAGGATGTTGAAGAATTATTTTATAAAAGCCTATCTAAAAGCCTACAATTAAACCGTACAATATGTTATATAGATAATGATACCTATAAAAATGGGTACTATATACACTATAATAAAGATGATAACTTAATTAGTTTCAGCTATTATATTTTCTATAAAGATTCGGAAGAAGGAATTGATAACTACGGTAATAGTTATTCAACTAAGAATAGACACATTGCGCTAAAATTAAAAGAAGTTAGTGCAGGGTCAGTATTTTTCTTTGTTGAAAAAACCTACGGGAAAGAAGCCGCTAATGACCTTAAAGGCGCTATTTATGAAGAAATTTTAAGCGAGTTTAAGAATGCTAGCGATATAGAAACATTAGTGTATTTATACGATAACCTTCCTTTTTTTATGAAACGAAATTATGATGAAGAGGAGGTAAAAAATCCGTTTAGGCTCCCAGACGAATTGCTTTGGACACATTTTATGATGTTTGTAGATTATGACGACGGCTCTGATGCTAGCTTCTATGTGATCAATACATTGACACTTATGAGCCCAAAGTATTGTATGGGCAAGTTTTTAGAAGATCAATCATTAGTTATACAAGTATATGATGGGCTAGATGATGGCACCAACTTAGGGTTCTATCCTTATTCTGAAACGTTTAGCGATGGCAATAATACTTTTGAACCCACTAATAAAGATTTTTTTGCAACGCTACTTAATTCTTATGTACAATTATACGAGGGCGATTCTAGTGTGGCTGTGTTTGAAAACTCTGGAGCGTATTTCCATCAAGGCAATGCAACAGGTAGTTTTGTAAGCGTGAGTGGACGTAGGGTTGATTACGAATTAGAGTATACTTTAGATAGTAATATCTTTTTTTCAAATTCAGACGAGAACAAAAATAAAGTATATCTAACTAATAAATGGGAAATTAAAGAAGACCATGGTGAAAACTTTAATCAAAATGGTGGCGTTAGTAACTTATACAAATTTCGTAGTGGTTATAACGAAATAGGGTATTTTAACCCTTTAGATGTAGTAAAGTTTACGCAATATGATGATAAGGGAGAGCCTATTACAGTCAATGCTCCTGCATTATTTGTTAAGCACGCTTCAGATGTTAAAGAATGGGAGAAGGTTAACGAAGGCATACGCTTAGGTGTTAATGTGCTTATGATTATAGCTGGTGCAGCGACCATATATTCTGGTGCAGGATCATTGTTATTATATGCAGCCATAGCAGATATGGGCTTAGCTACTACAGATATCGTTATACAGAGCGAAAAAAACAATATTAAGAGATTAAAAGGAGGTGCAGAATTTTTAGAAAGCTGGGAAAAAATTTATAACATAGGCGGTTTAGTTACGTTTAGCCCAGTAGCTATAAAAGCGGTGACAACTTACGGACCAAAAATGATAAGCTCTGGAGCCGAGTTATTGCAGGTAACAGGAAAAACCATAACCAATCCAGAGGTTTATAAAAAAGTAAAAGATTTAACCACCAAAGCCATTGGTAGTTTAGAAATCCCCAACTTTAATAAAACAGGTTTAGAAATACTAAAGAAAGGTTTTAAATCAATACCAGAATTAAGGAAGGCCGAAAAATTACAAAAACTAGGTGTTATATTTGTTAAAGGCGGAGGGGACACGATGGCGGCTATTTATAAAGGTGTAGTGATTGCTTATGGCAAAGCAAAAATAGTAGCTAGGCAATTACATAGAGCATTACAAAAACTCAGCGGGAGACATCTAGATGAGTATTTAGATGAACTTGTTCGGTTAGCTGGAATGTCAGATAACGCTGGAGTCATAAGAAATGCAGATAGGTTTTTAGCTAGTGCAGCAAGATTAGCTAAAATTGAAATCACAGCAAAGAATGCACTTAAATATTTAGATGAAGTATTACCGCACTTTAATCATGAAATTGTAAATGGTGCAGTAGTGCAAATAGGCAATAAGAATTGTGTAAGTGTAGTAGAAGCTGTCGAAGAATATTTAAGAACAGGAAAAATCACGAAAGCCAAACCCGTTAAAAGATTGGATGTTAAAATTTTAGAAAAAAAATATGATGGAAAATTTAATTCTACTAAATTGCCAGTATTAGTTGATATAATGCAAGAAGGGGAACGTGGCATTATTTATGGTATTAAAGAAAGGGAATTACAAACAATTGGAAGTCTTATAGGAGCTAGTACAGATGGTCATGTTTTTAATGTTATAAAAAAAGGGGGAAAGATATTACACAAAGATGGACAAATTGGAAAAGATGCTATCTTCCCATTTAAACATTACAAGGAATTTCAATATTTAAAAACAAATTAAAATTAAAAAACTATGTTAACAGAACAAGAAATGCAGGGGGTTGCAGAACACTATATATCATTTATGAGTAATGAAGATATAGAACTAATAATTTATCCTTCACGCACAATACAAAAACCATATGGAAATATATATTTCTATGATAGTAAACGTCATTTTGAAACAGGAGAGTTTAGTTATCATGTACCAAGCGGTCCTTTTTTAGTAGAGAAAGAAACAGGCAGAGTGGTGAGTTTTGGTACCGCTTATCCTAAAGAATATTATTTTGAAGCCTATGAAAACGGAACACTACAACCAAGCTTAGATCTCTATTGGTATCCTGAAGAGGAAAGGTATAGTCATGAGTAAAATTAAGTTTGTAAATCTCAATTACGTTGATTTATAATCCGAGATTAAACAGACAAAAGCCATAGCATAAAAACTATGGCTTTTGTAATTATAGAGATACTTTCTCAAAATCGTAAGCCGTGGATTGCAACCTTAAAACCACCTAAAAAAAACCGACACGCAGTAATTGTAGATAGAGTAGAAGATGGTAAAGTTATTCTAAGAGATCCATGGGAAAAAACTATGGCTTTGGTGAAGAGTTTGGGGTTGAAGCCATAATGAAAATAGAGGACTTTGAATACTTTTGAAAAGGTAGTTATAATCATTTTGCAAGAATAAAAAATTAAGAAATATGGATTTAAATTTAATTAAACAAGAATTAGAAAACTTAGGTTATCATGGGTTTTTTATCGATAAAAAAAATTAGTGATAGGAACTTCTAAACATTATGAAGAAGACCTTGGGTTTTATACAGTAACTAATACTATAGGGATAGAAATTAAAAATGTTAAGATAGTGGTAGATTATTCTCCTGCGCATGTTCCAAAAGAAAAGGAATTTGCTTCTATTGAAGATGCTATAGAGTTTATAAAAGAAGTAAGACCTTTGCAATAGTGAGTTTAGATTTACAACTCTTGTTAGCGTTCGTTTGTGACAAGTGACGATAATAGTAAAGAAACAAAACCTACAATAAATACATTGTAGGTTTTGTATTTTAGAGTGTAAATTAGTAGATCCTATTTAAGATATTTAAGACGGACAAATTGAAAAAGAGGTTATCTTCTCGGTGGAAACCAAGAAACAATACAGATAATTTTAAAAGAACAGCCTTATGGAAATAACAGAAATTAATTTAGGTTTTCTATGGGATAGATATATTCCAGTATTGGATGCAACAAGCCCATATGAAACTAGATGGAATGACGAAAAGTCTAAATTTAGAAAATTCCTTAGAGAGGAATCATTAGATAAAATAGTTGAAGCTACAATTATTGCTTTTAAGGATAATTATCCAAGGGCTTTATTTTTGTATGGGGCGTTATCTAAAGGTTTCCAATCAGAAATAATAGAAGAGGATGATTATAGTGGACTAGATCAAAAGGATATTAGAAGAAACGATGTTTTAAAATACAGGGATAAAACTTATATAGACTCAGAAGACTTTGAATATGTAGTTGAAATAATTCTTGAGTATGTACCTACTCCTAATGCTATGGAGTCTGTAGAAAATGGATTACAAGGAAAAATATATACAAAAGTAGAACAAGTAGACAAAACAGTATTTCAAGTTCAAGATTCTCCTATATCTGAAATAGAGGTGAGTTCAACAAAATTTCATTTAAAAATAGATAGGAAAAAACTTGTTTATCGAACTATTTAGTACCAAAAGTTATGAATTTTGTTACTCTTTACAAATAGGGGTAAATTTAATAATATAATAGTGCGAATTTATTACTTGAGCAAATACTAAAGACAATTAAGCACACATTTTAAATGTGTGCTTTTTAGATCAATATTATCGCTAGTTTCTATATTAAAAGAAAAATAACTATGAATAAAAAAGAAGAACTACAACAATTAGAACAAAGAAATAAAGAGTTACATCCTATTGTTTTTGTAGGTTTTAAGACTAGTGAGGAATTAAGCGAATACAAGAAAACTATTCAAGAAGAAATAGAAGAATATTATGGTAATTTACCAATAATTAAAAAATTAAAATGGGAATTAATGACCCCAGATGAACAAGCTAAAAAAATAGAGACCGCTCGCAAAGTTTTGACAAAAACAAGCTCTAAAGACCAAGCAGAAATATTAGAAATAATACGCAATAAAATTGAAAAAGAAGGTGGGTTGTAAAACTATTTCTCAAGCTAGATTTGCTAATAATACCATATTTATTGAGTGGTAACAGTGAGTAAAAACAATCAAAAGCTACAATGTGATTATTGTAGCTTTTGTATTTTAGACGCCAAAATTTAGACCTGTGTACCTAGCTATAGACGTTCATTATAAAACCAATTACGCTAAAAGCGTTGGCTTAATCTTTTTAAGTAAAGCTGATGAGGTTGCTCATGAGGTTTTTGTAGATATCATTAATGAGGTTGCATCGTACCAACCAGGTCAATTTTACAAGCGCGAATTGCCTTGTTTGTTGAAAACCATTTCAAAAGTAGATCTAAATACTATTGAGGCTATTTTAGTAGATGGCCATGTGTATATCGATAATGACGGTAATTATGGTTTAGGCGGTTATTTGTATGAGGCTTTAGGCAACAAAACCCCAATTATTGGTGTGGCAAAACGTGCGTTTCATGCTAATAAAGAAACAGTCAAAGAGGTTTATCGTGGCACGAGCCAAAACCCATTACATGTTTCTGCAATAGGCATGAATTTAGAAAGGGCTGCACAATTTATTCAAGAGATGCACGGCAATCACAGGCACCCAACACTTCTCAAAATATTAGACGGCATTACCAAAACCAAATAACAACAAATTACAAAATTTAACACATATTTTTTGTAAAATGTTTGTATAATCTATGTAATATGATTATATTTGTATTCGCTTTTCTAACAACGTTTACCGTTAGTTAATAACAATTCGTGTTAAGTGGAAACTCATGAAACCTAGATTAACCCTATTCTGGTTAAGAAACAAATTATACAAGTAATCTTTGGTAACGAGTTTGGTCTACTTAAAATTAATTCAAACATATGTATGAAATGAGTATTAAGAAAGTTAATCACTTCTTTTAAAATGTGATTCAGCTTTTTAATACGAAAACGCAGTGTTTCCAGAGGTGAATATATTTTTATTCACTTAATCATTAATAAAAATATTGAACCGATGAATATTATCGCTAAAGCGCTATCCGAGTATGGCGTTAAAGAGACTGTTGGCTCCAAAGACAACCTTAGAATTTTGAAATACTTTAATGAAACGGGTTTTGACGGCTCAAAACTTAAAGACGAAACCGCCTGGTGTAGTGCCTATGCTAATTGGGTTGCAAAAACTGCTGGATATGAATATTCAGGCAAGTTAACTGCAAGAAGTTGGTTACGTGTTGGCTCCTCAACTGCTAATCCAAAAGTTGGTGATATTGTCGTCTTTTGGCGAGAATCTCCTAGAAGCTGGAAAGGACACGTTGGGTTTTTTATTAAAGCCACAAAAAACTATGTCTATGTGCTTGGAGGTAATCAGCGAAACATGGTATGCATTAAAGCATATCCAAAACCAAGAGTGTTAGACTATAGACAGCTAACACATATTGAATAACCCATAAATACTATTGACATGGAAAAAGTAATCAAATTTATGTTTTGGTTGCTTGCGCTCTTGTCTCCTGTGAATGCAGTTATGGTGACGATGGTTTTTTTAATCATTGTCGATTTTATTACAGGTGCCTACGCCTCTATTAAAAACCGAATACCAATTCGTAGTTCTAGAATTGGTCATACCATTTCTAAGTTCTTTATCTATAACCTGGTCATCTTGGCAGCCTTCTTTTTAGAAGAATACATTGTCAATGAAGTACCATTTTTAAAGATAATTGCTGGATTTATCGCAATTACTGAGATCAAATCCATACTCGAGAACTACAATGCAATATATGGTGTCAACCCATTTAAAGCGCTGGTTAATTTAATAAAATTAACACCGCTTAAGGAGACCATAGAAACGCTTACAGAAGGCGATGAATCAAAACAAAAAAACGATTCAGAGTAAAGCAACAAAACATCAAAGCTATTGACATTCTTGGTCTTGTTTCAGGAAGCGAAACAGATCAAGAATCGAGGCTTTGTTTTTATAAATCTTAATATCACAATTATGAAAATACAGCATATTTCCACCGAAAAAACACTGCTACTAATTATTCTTGCAATTATCATGTTCAATTTGCTAACGAAGCGGTGCAGTAAAACGAATTCCGAAGCAAACAACGCCCCAAAAGTGACCATTGTAAGAGATACAATTTGGCAAACAAAAGTGGATACGTTTAAAGTCCAGACCTTAAGCTATAAAACAGTTTACGTTGATAGAGACAATGTCACTGCAATTAGTGAAACACGTCCAAAGTCAAAAGACGCTTTAAAACTTTTAGAGGCTAAAATATACAAAGATACGCTTAGCAATGACGACATTGATATTTTTAGCTACAATCTTGTAGAAGGCAATCTTCTAGACAGTCAAATCTCGTATAAGCTTAAAGTGCCTCGAGAGATTACAGTCACCAAAACCATTGAATACCCAAAAACCTATAGAAGCGGACTCTATCTTTTTTCTGAAATTGGAGGCAATCAAACCCGTTTTGATAACATTAGTCTTGGCTTACAATACAACCGAAAAGGAAAATGGTTTGTAAGCTATAGAGCAAACCTTAATCAAGTACAGCAATCTACACATAATATTGGTATTGGTGTTAGGTTATAAGCCTGTTTAATTTTTCTTAATTAGTTTTTCGGTAATGAGGTTAGAACCTATAGTGAATTGAATAAAATAGATACCAGAATTCAATTCAGAAATATCAATTTGATTATTGGTTACTTGGGTATAGGTTTTAACCAGTTTACCACTTACGTCAAAAACCTTAAGCCCATCAAGTTGAGATTCAGTTTTAATATAAACTATTGAGTTTGTTGGATTTGGAAATAAAATAGATTGTTTTGAAATGTTTACATCGTCAAGATTTAAAGTTTCATTTTCAATCTTCCATAACTGTCTTCCACTATTGAGCGTTGTTGCTGTAAAAATAAGATCATCACCTAAAGCTATCATATCTTGAGGAACAGCACCAAGAGCACCAGGATTAATAGCATCTGAAACAAGTGTTGTGCCTTCTGAAGATCCATCAGTTTTCCAGAGCTCAGCACCTTCATCTTCTGTAGTCGCTTGAAGGTATATTAGATTATTTATCTTAACAAAACTATTAGGGTTAGAGCCAGCTGCACCAGCGTTAATATCTTGTAGCAGAACTGTGCCGTTTTCTGTACCATCAGTTTTCCATAATTCTATGCCTCCCATACCATCAGTTGCAGGAAAGATAATTTCATTATTTAGTTTTATAGTAAATGAATTGAAACCAAATGGAACCTCTGAAAAAGCACTAGCATTACCTAAATTAATGTCTTTTAGTAATACAGTGCCGCTTTCTGTGCCATCAGAAATCCATAATTCTCTTCCATATTGCTCTGTATAGGCACTAAATATTAGATTATCGTTTAATGGTGATAGATTTCTTGGTTCAGAGGATATTCCTGGAATAATATCTGCAACCTCTATTGTGCCCGAGGTAGTACCATCGGTTTTCCAAAGTTCTTGTTCTCCTCCAGAATTTTCAATAGCACTAAAAAACATCTCATCACCAACAGCAGCAAAATATCGTAATCTATTAAACGTTTTTAATAATACTGTCCCATCTGTTGTCCCATCACTAACCCAAAGGTTCGAGCCTGAGAATGTTGGATTATAAAAATAAATTTTATCATCATTAGAGACCATTGAATCAAATGTATTAGTACCAGTACCAAAACTCTTAACTTCAACGATTAAATTTCCGTTTGTAGCATATAGGTAATGTTCGTTAGATTTAAAGCCTGTAAAATATAAAAACCCATTATCAAGAACATGAAAGTTTGACATTTGGCGATATGAAATACCGTCTATAAACCCAGGAACTTTAGTTGTTCCAGAAGCAGTACCATCTGTTTTCCATAATTCGTCATCTCCATCTATATTTTTAGCGAAGAAAAACACTAGACCATTATATTCAATAAACCCACTTGTAGCTCCTGCAGAAGAATCGGTAATTCCTGAATTAATATCTGATAATAATATATTGTTATCATTTAAATTGCTGTAAGATCTCGGCTCTAAACCATTAGTAGGATCACTTGCAGAAAATATGATATTATCAGAGGTTTTATTTAAACGTTTTAAATTGAAATTAACCGAATTAGCTGAGGGCTCAATACCAGGAGGGTATAGGTTAATATTGTCAGATATAATAGTATTGATATTAGATCCATCACTTTTCCAAAGTTCTACCCCTTCGGTGTCTGTCTTTTTTTGAAAAAATAAATTATTATCAAAAACTATAGTTCTGCTAATGTCATTTAAGTTTTCAATATTGATAGTACTCACTTCGGTTAGAGCACTTATCCAACCCAATCTAGTTTCTGTGTTTGAATCATCAAACTGGTTAATAAAATAAGTGTTAGAGTTTATAGTTTTAACTGTATTTGGGTGCGTACCCTTGAGAAAAAAGCTGAACGGCTGAGGATCTATTAATTCTTTAATAACAGTGGTTGAATAATCGCTTGGGTCAAATTCTAATAACGCATTTTTATTACTATCTGGTCCTGTAAACAATATCGTATTGTTAGACGATAACTCCATATTTGAACACATAAAATAATAATCAACATCTTCATCATAAACCAATTGTTTTGTACCTGTAAGCGGGTCGTATTCCCAAATAAATAAATGATTTGCATTAATTCTAAAAAACGAGAAATAGAGTTTGTTGTTAACTTCTACAACATCACCGTAATCTATATTA
The DNA here is from genome assembly GCA_947489585.1 of uncultured Psychroserpens sp. Lineage (GTDB taxonomy): Bacteria > Bacteroidota > Bacteroidia > Flavobacteriales > Flavobacteriaceae > Psychroserpens. The sequence goes on along the minus strand of CANLEE010000003.1, from coordinate 201,949 downwards.
ATTCCTACGTTAAATAGATCGTTTACAACTACGGTATTTTCAATTGTACCATCAGTTTTCATAATACCAATCACTGTATCACTTCCACTAAAATATCTAGCGGCAAAGTATAGTTCATTATTGTATTTAACATAATGGCTTAGAGATGATCCTCCAGAAATACCCGCGCCACTTCCACTAATATCATCAACGAGTATAAAGGTACCAGCCTCTGTTCCATCACTTCTCCACAATTCTATATCATTTGACTCAAAAGTTCTTTGAGTAAAAATATATAGGTTGTTTACGTTGTTCTTATAATAGGAAGCAGATTGTGAAACCTGTATGTTATCTTTCACAAGTTCGGTTCCTGAATTAGTGCCATCACTTTTCCAAACTTCAATAAAAGTATCTTTTTTAATAATGAAAAAAATAAAATCATTTGTTGAAGATAATTGGAAATTAACCTGGTTTGTATTTAAATAATCAATATTAAAATCAATTGAACTTGTCACCTTGACAGTTCCCGCCTCTGTTCCGTCGGTTTTCCATAAATCACCATTGGACGTACCGTCTGATGCTATAAAATAGAGTTCACCATTAAATATTGTAGTCGTCTCGGCAAATTTGCGACGGTTTCCAATGAGAATATATGAAATACCACTAGAAGGTCCCGGATTTATATCTTTAAGCAAAGTAGCATTACTTTGCGCATCATTCTTATACCAAATTTCTGAACCATAACTGTCATTGTCTGTAACAAAAAACAACTTATTATTGAAGACAATAAAGTCTGAAGGGTTTGAATCTTTATCTAAATTAGAATCAAAATAACTAGTAACTTGAACTTGTGAAAACCCTATACTAGATAGAGTTAATAGTAGAAAAGTAAAAGTAATATTTCTCATGGTTTTTCTTTTTTCAAAAGTATGAAAATTCTTATAACTTAATTTTAAAAGAGACTATTAAATGAAAACAAATGTTAGGTTATTTAAATAACACTGACCAATTCCAAAAAACAAAAGATGTCCTTAACAGAATTATTAAAAGCACATGCAGATCAATCTGCAGCAAAATACCCTGAAGCCATAAAACAAATTATGTTTAATGCTATTGACCAGCTTTCCGAATCACAACTCACAAGCAAAGCGCTAAAAACTGGAGATCAATTTCCGTTGTTTACATTATCAAATGCTAAAGGCGAGACCGTATCTTCTGAAGCACTTTTAAAAAACGGACCATTAGTTATCGCTTTTTACAGAGGTGGTTGGTGTCCATACTGTAACATCGAGTTGAGAGCCTTACAAAATGTGTTACCCGAGTTAAAACAGAGGGGCGCTCAGTTGGTAGCTATCAGCCCTGAAAGTCCAGACAACTCCTTATTTACTTTAGAAAAGAATGCCTTAGAGTTTGAAGTCTTAAGCGATACCGATAATAATTTTGCAAGATCTATAAACTTGGTTTATCAATTACCGCAAGATTTGATATCGTTATATTCTGAAAAGTTTAAAATTGATTTAAACCAGAGCCAAGGTAATACGAACAGCGAATTACCTATTTCGGCAACCTATGTGATAGATACATCAGGTAAAATAAGATATCATTTTGTAGAAGAAGATTATAAATTGCGTGCTGATCCACAAGCGATTTTAGAGGTTCTTTAATTGATACATTAAAATATATTTAAGCGCTAAAACCTCTTTTAGTGCTTTTTTTATTTCTAGTAAGGCCTTCTAAACCATGACTTAAGTCATATTTTATGCCTAAAGTTTAAAGTAACTTTAGTTATGATTAAATCATCAGGTCATGGGAAACTTAAATGTAACGAAGCTCTCGAAAAAAAAAGATAAAGCAAATTATATCCATCAGTTAACTAAAGATATTGAAGCTTTAGATGAGATGATCGATAAGGATATGATTGAAAAAGCACCAATACGTATTGGTGCAGAACAGGAGTTTTGTCTCTTAGATAATGAATTTTTACCTAGCGGAAATGCGCTCGACATTTTAAAAGACATCGATGATGAACATTTTACCACGGAAATTGGAAACTACAACCTTGAAATTAATTTAGATCCTTTTGAGCTTAAAGACGATTGTTTTTCTGAACTGCATAAGCAACTTAAAGACTTATTACATAAAGCCAAAGTTGTGGCTGAAAAACACAATACAAAAATTGCGTTAACAGGTATTTTGCCAACATTATCACTCAAGCATATTAGTATTGATAACATGACGCCAATTCAGCGCTATTATGTGCTTAATGATGCGATAAAAGAATCTAGAAAACAAGATTTTGATATCCATATCAAAGGGGTTGATGAACTCAATTTGCTGCACGATTCGGTAATGTTAGAAGGCTGTAACACTAGTTTTCAATCACATTTGCAAATTCATCCAGACGATTTTATAAAAAGCTACAATTGGGCACAGGCAATTTCGGGGCCTGTGTTAAGCGCTTGTACCAATTCACCTTTTCTCTTCGGAAAAGAGCTCTGGAGTGAAACACGAATTGCTTTATTCACTCAAAGTGTTGACACCAGAGCTAATTCATTTTTATTGAATGAAAAACAATCTAGAGTGAGTTTTGGAAATAACTGGGAAACGGGAAGTATAAGCGATATTTTTAAAGATAATATATCGCGATTTAGAAGCCTGGTCACTGCCGAATTTGAAAAAGATAGTGTTGAAATGTTACGGAATGGAGAGATTCCGAAGTTAAAAGCATTATGTCTTCACAACGGAACTGTATATCGTTGGAATCGTGTTTGCTATGGTGTTGGCGAAGGAAAACCACATCTCAGAATTGAGAATAGATATATTCCCTCTGGCCCAACAATGAAAGATGAAATTGCTAATATGATGTTTTGGGTTGGGCTTATGGTTGGACGACCAAAGCCTGAAGATGATATCCATGAAACGATGCATTTCAAAGATGCTAAATTCAATTTTTTTAAAGCGGCAAGATATGGAATGGCTGCACAGTTTAACTGGAAAGGCGTTATCATCTCCAGTCAACGTTTAATTCTAGATAAATTATTGCCAATGGCTTATCGAGGGCTTTATAAAATGGGAATTTCTCCTAGAGACGCAGAGAACTATTTAACAGTTATCGAAAATAGAGTGAATATACACAATGGCTCAGAATGGCTCACCAAAAGCTATAGAAACCTATTAGAACTTAAAAAACCAATCGAAGCTTTACAAGTGTTAACAGCTAACATGTATATAAAACAAGAACATGATTATCCTGTATCCACTTGGCAAGTGCTAAACAAAGATGCGCACACAACTTTTGATATTAATAAGAAAGTGGTTCATGTGATGAATACTGATTTGTTTTCCGTAGACAAAAAAGACAGCTTAGAGCTTGTTCTTAATATCATGAAATGGAAAAACATTCATCATATGCCTGTTATAAACGCTAAAAAAGATTTAATAGGTTTATTGAGCTGGTCAGATATTAAAAACCATATTAATGAAATAGAAGAAAGTACAAAATGTGTTCAAAACTTTATGAAGGAAGATTTGATAACTATTACAAAAGAAAAATCTATTAACGAAGCAAAACAGATAATGGCAACCAATAAAATAAGTTGCCTCCCAGTGGTAAAGGGGAAAAAATTAATTGGGATATTGACTTCAAATGATTTTTAGAACCCATGACGAAAGTCTATAGTAAAGCTATGAATACATCACTATCAATAGATAGAATAATTGCGCATATACAGGGCTATAAGTCTGGTGCAACAATAGTATTTTTTGCAGGCATTCATGGTAATGAAACGGCTGGCGTTTTTGCATTAAAACAGGTGTTGAAAACGATAACACCCGAAACGGTAAGCGGAACCATTTATGGTATTTCTGGAAACCTTCAAGCATTAAAAGAAAATCAACGCTATTTGGATAAAGATTTAAATCGACTTTGGACCAAAGTCCAGTTAGAGGAGCTTCAACATAAAGAAAATTTGGTGACAGAAGAGCAAGAGCAAAGCGACTTATTTGGTTTATTAGAAGACATCATAGGTTCTAATTCTGGACCATTTTATTTCATAGATTTTCACACAACATCAAGTAAAACACTTCCCTTTATCACGATTAATGATGCACTAATTAATAGGAAGTTTTCTAAACAATTTCCTGTGCCCATTGTTTTAGGAATAGAAGAATACCTAAACGGACCCCTGTTGAGTTATATCAACGAATTAGGATATGTGTCTCTAGGTTTTGAATCTGGACAGCATGATGACGAAGAAGCTATAGATAATTGTATTTCGTTTATTTATTTGGCTTTAGTGTATTCGGAAATTATAACAAATGAAACTATATTTCAATTTCAAGAACATTATAACCAACTAGAGTCTAATGCGAATTATTTATCAGAAATTTTCGAAGTTATTTACTTACATCGTATAAAAAGTGATGAGGTTTTTATAATGAAACCAAGTTTTAAAAGCTTTCAGCGAATTAAAAAAGGAACAGCGATAGCAATGAGTAATGCTCAAGAGGTCAAATTTATGTATAACGCTTGGTTGTTTATGCCTTTATATCAACCCAAGGGTGAAGAAGGATTTTTTGTAATCAAGACCATCAAACCTTTTCTTTTAAAATTTTCCGCGGTGTTAAGGCATTTAAAATTTGATAACCTTTTGGTTTTACTTCCAGGAATATCTTGGGAGAATAAGGAAAGGGAGGTGCTTAAAGTTAACTTAAGGGTAGCTAAGTTTTTTGCTAAATCTATATTTCATTTATTGGGTTATAGAAACAAAAAAGTAAATACAAATCATATATTGCTTTACAATAGAGAACGCACTTCAAAAGTTGACGACTATAAGAGCCAGCTATGGTATTAAATGGAAGACTTATTATTGCTTGACTTTACATCTGCCATAAACCCTTTAGGATCAATAACAACAGACTTTACCTCTTTAGAAGCTTCAAAACTATAGAATTGGTAGGCCCAAGCCCAATCTGGCTTTAGTGTTGCCGAGGTAGGTTTTTCACCACGCATTTCTCGTAAAGGAATATAGAAGTCTTCAGTTGTGTCATCAGTATAGGTTACTGTGACATCAATTGGCATTGGCATTAAGCCAATACGTTCTAAGGTGACTGTTTTGCCTTTAGGTTTTTTTGCCGCATAGTCAATCGTATTTGTGGTTTGGGCAAAATCAATAAGATACCAATCGAGTTCAAGTCCAGATACTTTTTCAGCGACTCTAATAAAGTCTAAAGGTTTTGGGTGCTTAAATCCCCACTCATTAAAATACTGTTTAATAGCTTTATCTAAGTTAGCTTCACCCATTACATAACCCAATTGTGTTAAAAAGACACAGCCTTTATAATAAGCAACTTTAGAGTACAAACCATTATGATCATACTTATCAGCAAATGTTGTCATGGGCTGTTCTTCTCCTGAAGTCGCTAAAGAGAGGTATGATTTATAAGCTCTTATCCAAGGATTTGGCATCTCTTGGTTAAACATGTCGTTCATAGCTTTATATTCAATATATGTAGCGAAACCTTCATCCATCCATTCGTGTTTTGCCTCATTATTTGCTATTAAAAACTGAAACCAAGTATGCGCTAATTCATGAGATATGGTGCTTTTAAACAGGCCATTAAAAGTGCCTTCGCCTGCAACAAGTGTACACATGCCGTATTCCATACCACCATCACCACCTTGAATTATAGAATATTGCTCGTAAGGATATTTTCCAACGAGATCGCTATAGTAGGTCATCAATTGAGAGGTATATGGCTGAATGTATTTCCAGTTGTCTAACTTTTCTTGAGCCATTGTTTTTTTATAAAAGAAATGTAGCATTGGCCCATCAGGAACTTGTAAGGTATCGTGAATATATTCTGGATCTGCAGCCCAAGTAAAATCATGAACATTAGGTGCTATAAAATGCCATGTTAATTTTTCAGCTTTAGGTTTTACAATTTTGGTTGTATAACCATGACCAATTTCATCCACATTTTGTAAATATCCAGTTCCAGCAATAGTGTAGTCTTTATCAATGCTAATTTTAACATCGTAATCTCCCCAAACACCATGAAATTCTCTAGCAATATAGGAATAAGCATGCCAACCTTCATCATCATATTCGGCAAGTTTTGGATACCATTGTGCCATCGATAAAGCCACGCCTTCATTATTATTTCGACCTGAGCGACGAATCTGCACAGGTACTTGCCCATTAAAGATCATATCAAAATCTACAGTATCTCCAGGTTGAATAGGAGTGTGTAGTTTAACTTCAACGACAGTTCCAGATATTTCATACTGTAAAGCGGCTCCATTTTGTTTAAGAGATTTGATTTTGATATAGCCAATTTCATCTGCATTTAATCGCGCTATTCGGCTTCCGTAAATTGGGTTTTGTTCCGTACCAATATTTGTCATAAATCTCCCATCGGGACTTTTAATACTATGCACTCTTGCATCCATTTCACTATTAGGCTGAAACGCATTAAAGTATAAATGATAAAACACTTTATCTAAAACATCAGGAGAATTGTTGGTGTACTTTATGTTTTGTGTTCCAGTAAATTGATACGATTCTACATCCATATCAATAGCCATGGTATAGTTGGCTTGTTGTTGCCAATAGGTGTCTGTTTTGTAGGTCATTTTAAGATTCTGCGCAGTCATTTCTGAAGCACATAAAAGTGCGCATAAACTTAGTATTGAGGCAATTTGTATTCGCATAGTTTTAATTTTTTTACTTCGGAAGTTTATTTTGAATTTACCACTTGTGATGCCATAATCAAAGCGTTATAGGCATTTACAATTTTTCCAGATTTAGAAATGTCGGAAAATGATTTTACTGCTCCGCTCTTCCCCACGACAACTTTTGTTTTTATAGGAAGTCCAGAATCCATAAGGATTTTCTTTACCTGAGGAGCTGATAAACTAGGATATTGTGAACGAATTAATGCAGCAACCCCTGAAACATTAGGTGCAGCCATAGAGGTTCCTCCTTGAGATTCGTATTCATTTTCTGGGGTCGTGGAATAAATATCACTTCCTGGCGCAAATACATCAACATTTACTTTTCCGAAGTTAGAGTAATCTGCCACCATATTTGAACCATATTTTGGCTCTAATGCACCAACGGTAATAAAATTATCGGCAACTTCTGGCCCAGTGCCAATAGCATCATTTGGGTATTTTTTAAAAGTATCAATGTTTTCACTTTCATTTCCTGCACCATGAACAATAAGCACATCTTTTTGTGCAGCATATACTATAGCATCTCTCACCCAATCACTGTGTGGTGAAAATGATTTTCCAAAACTCATATTAATAACCTTTGCACCATTATCGGCTGCATAGCGAATGCTTAAAGCAATATCTTTATCATACTCATCTCCATTAGGTGTAGCGCGTATAGCCATAATTTGAGCGTTATTTGCAATACCCTTTATACCTTTTCCATTAGTACGTTCGGCAGCAATAATTCCTGAAACATGCGTGCCATGACTTTGGTCTTTGGTTGAAGGCCTTGGGTTGTTATTGCCATAACCTATTTTATCATTTAAATCGTCTGGATTATCACCTGTTTTGCGACCCTTTAGTGTTTTATTAAGGTGTACATTGAGACGTTCATTAATATTTTTTAAATCATTTTTTAAAGCTTTTATACCTTGAGACATGTAGTCGTAGTCATTACTATACATAAGCTGAGCATATTGTTTTGCGGTTCTGAGTTTTTCATCTTCAGCTTTTATAGCATGAACCTCTTTTTTGGTGTAGTTAGACTTTCCAAAATGTGCTGTTAAGACCTTATCTGCATTAATTGTTTCTTTATAAACTTCCTCGTATTGAGTTTTAAGTTCAAGATATTTTTGATTTTCTTGATTATATAAAGCTTCTGCTTCTGCAAACCTTGGGTTGCTTCTATCTCCTGAAGCTAATAACCTCACATATTCAAACTGTTCATCATAACCATCTCCAACAAAGTTCCAACCGTGAATATCATCGATGTAACCATTATTATCATCGTCTTTTCTGTTGTTTGGAATTTCATCTATGTTTTTCCAAATAACATCATTTAAATCTTCGTGGTCTATATCTGTAGCACTATCAATAACTGCAACAATAACGGTCTTACCTTTTTTATTTTTGATGACTTCACTATAAGCTTTATTAATACTCATTCCTGGAATAGTATCCTTAACAAGATCTAAATGCGCCCAAGATTGTTTTTCTGTTTCAGTAAGCTCAGACTCTTTTATTGGTGATGTATCTATTTTTTCTATAGGTGTAGAAAGTATACCTCCTGTTGATGCACAACCCAATAATATGGTGAACATTAACATTGAAAGTAAAAATGATTTTAACGTATTCTTCATAATGTTTTAATTAAAAATATCTTGCGTAGTGTAAGTGTCTTTTAATCGCACACCTTTTTCTGTGTGTTGTACAGTTATAATTTCATTATGAGCATCATGCTCTAAAAATAAGTAGAAATTATTATCGGCAGCAAGGTTAAGGAATCGTGCTTTTTCATCTAAAGTTAGCAAGGGTCTTGTGTCATAACCCATTACAAACGGTATGGGTAAATGACCAACGGTTGGTAATAAATCGGCCATAAAACAAATGGTTTTTCCTTGATATTGAATCATTGGTATCATTTGTTTTTCGGTATGACCGTTGGCAAAAAAGATATCAAAACCTAATTCGGAGTGTTTTAGAATGTCCTCTTTAGGAAGCGAAGTAAATTTTAATTGACCACAGTCTTCCATTGGCAAAATATTTTCTTTTAAAAAAGATGCTTTTTCACGATTATTGGGCTCAGTAGCCCATTTCCAATGGTTTTTGTTACTCCAAAAATATGCGTTTTTAAATGCTGGTTCATAAGCTGTTCGGTCTTTATTCCATTGAATGCTTCCGCCGCAATGATCAAAATGTAAATGCGTCATGAACACGTCTGTGATATCATCACGATGAAACCCATGAGCTTTCAGTGAGTTATCAATAGTATCATTTCCCCAAAGATAGTAGTAGCCAAAAAATTTATCATTCTGTTTGTTTCCCATACCAGTATCAATTAGAATTAATCGATTCCCGTCTTCAATGAGCAAACAGCGTGCCGCGATATCTATCATATTATTGGCGTCTGCAGGGTTTGTTCTGGTCCATAATGATTTAGGCACTACACCAAACATAGCTCCTCCATCGAGCTTAAAATTTCCTGCATTTATAGGATATAAGTTCATAATTGCAAATTAGTAAATACCGTTGTGAAGACGATGAGTTTTAGCAGTTTATTAAGATATCACAGACTTTAAACGCTTTCCAAAATCTAAAAACGCTTTAATTTCTTTTGTGCTTGCCAAACGTTGTTTGTTGAAAATACGTACTTTATTAAGATTGTCTACTTATACACGTGGTTAGGCATGGTTTTTTAATTTTGTGTTTCATTTCTATATCCCTAATCCATTATATCTATGATTGCGGATAATTCTTTACCATAATCTATAAATGCTATCGTTTCATCTGTCCTCGCTAATTTGATTTTATCAAAAATAACTAGTGCTTCGCCATTACTTTCTAAATGATAAATTTGATGACTTTCGAAAAAGCGAATAATTTCATTTGTAAAAAATGATCTAATTTTGGTTTCATTATTTCCCATAATCAGAAATTTTTTGGAAAAATCTGGATACTTTTCAAAATCAATATCTTTATAGCCTGTATACGCCATCACTCGGTCAAATATTTTTTCAAATACACCTTCTTTTTCCATTGTGAAAACAGGTATTTTTTTATTCAATTTTAAGACCATTAAAGTCATGTTAAACGTCTCGGCTGTAAAAGCTGCGCCTTCACTAAAGGTTACATCTGTGATTTCCCAAGGCATATCTAAACCTTTAAATGTTCCTTTGAGGCAATTTGATTTGCGCTCGATAGGTCTTATTTCAAAAAAGTTAAATTTCTTTAGATATATAGTGTTCCAATCAACTTGACTCGAGTATTGATAATCATTTTCATTGGCTAAATTTTGTAATCGAATTTGTCTGGATGATAATTTAACAACTTGATTATTTAAAGCAATTTTTAAAGCTCTATTATAGGTAGATGATGAAACATGGGATTCCAGTCCTTTAATTATGACTTCACCTCCAGTATTTTTTTGCATCTTTAGGTAATCTACTATATAATCCATGTAGGTAATACCTACCAATCTAGTTTCAGACAAATCAATATTAACATTTGCACCTGAAGGAATCTGTGCCACCATTTTATCGATTTTTAAAATGCCTAAAAAGTTAGCAATCCCTTTAATTTTTAAGTCGTAACTACCATCTGGTTTTTCAACTAAATTTGAACCCGAACGGTAAATCATTTTAAAAAATTGAGACACAGACACCTTTGCTAATAGCATATGACTAATCATAGCCAAGAATAAACCACCAATTAATCCAATTAATAAGTTAGTGTAAAGTGTTAAAACCATGGTGGCTCCAAAAAATATTAACTGCTCAATTCCTTGATTATAAATTTGTTTAAAGACTGCAGGTGAAGCTAATTTAAAGCCAGTATATACTAACAAAATTGCAAAAGCACAAAGTGGTACTTGTCGCATTATTGGACTCAAAACTAAAATGAAAATTAACAATAATAGTCCTTGATACATATTGGACCACTTTGTCTTTGCTCCATTATGAATATTGACCGTACTTCGGATAATCACTGCAATAATAGGTAAACCTCCAATCATACCAGCTACCATCGTACTCAATCCAATGCCTGTTAAGTCTTTATTCAAATCTGTCTTTCGTTTATAAGGGTCAATTTTGTCAACAGCTTTCGCGATGGCTAATGATTCAATACTTGTAATGATTAAAATGGATATAACGGTTGTCCAGAATTCAATGGTATTAATCTTACCAAAATTTGGATGCATTATTGAATCCATAATATTATCTGGAATATCCAATAGAAGATGAGGTCCTACCTCGTATGCCTTTCCAAAGAATGAAAGCGTATGTTGGTCAAAGAAATTGAAAGCATAAACAAACGGAATAGAAAGCGCAATAACCCACATTGGTGCAGGTAAAACATGGAAAAACCGGTTACTAATTTTAGAATGAAACAACAATAAAAGTAGGCCTACTACTGCAATAATTACCACAAATGGGTTGGCTTGAGGTAAATGTAATATCGCATCAATAAGGTTTTGTATAATGCTCGGACTATCAGAATGCGTACCTAAGGCGACATGGATTTGTTTTGCAAAGATGATAATTCCTATGGCTGCCAAAATACCATGAATCACAGAAGAATGGAATATATCCGCTAATCGACCCAATTTCAATAATCCCAATAACACTTGAATTGCACCAGAAACAACCACTGCTGCTAATACATAGTTAAATGCTTGTCCTGAACCATCATCCATCAATGCAATACCTAAAAGTATAACCGCAATAACTCCTTTGGCAGGTCCGTTGACTGATATGTGACCCCCTCGATAAAGAGTTGTTACAACACCACCAACAATTGCTGAAAGAATACCTGACATAGCTGGTGCACCAGCTGCCAAAGCAATTCCTAATGAAAGAGGTAAAGCAATAAGTGAGACACTCACCGCTGCAATTAAATCACTTTGCCAATTTTCAATTAAACCCTTAAAACCTTTTTTTGGTGTAATTTCCATTTATTTAACTATATGTGTTTAGATTTAAACAATAACGCCAACCTCAAAGCTTCGTAAATATTTGCTTTTAGGTTTGGAGGAAATGCAACTCCAATACCTATAGTATGAAAATTAGTTTTTGTCAAGTGCTATTAAAAATCAATTTCGAGGGTAAGGTAATATTTTTTTTAACCTTATAGAAACATAACTTCAATCTCTATGATTTTAGTTGTTTTTTAAAATTGTTAAAATAGTTTCTTTTATATTTAGCTTTCAAAATTAAGAGCATGTTAGAATTAGCAGGAATCATTATCTTAGGCATATTAGCACAATGGGTTGCATGGAAACTTAAAATTCCAGCAATCTTACCTTTAATACTTATTGGCTTGTTTGTTGGACCAGTTGCAGCTGAGTTTTTATCAGAAGATGGAACCAAATGGATTGAACCAATTTGGAATGGTAAAAAAGGGTTGTTTCCGGGAGAAAGCCTTTACTATTTTGTATCGTTAGCGATTAGTATTATTCTTTTTGAAGGCGGTCTAACATTGAAGCGCTCTGAAATTAAAAATGTTGGACCAGTTATTACCAAATTGATTACATTAGGTTCTGCAGTGACTTTTTTTGGCGCAGGTATTGTTGCTCATTTTATTTTTAATTTGAACTGGGACTTATCGTTCTTGTTTTCAGGACTGATTATTGTAACAGGTCCAACAGTAATCACGCCTATTTTAAGAAACATTCCTCTTAAAAAAGATGTCTCTACTGTTCTTAAATGGGAGGGGATTTTAATAGATCCAATTGGCGCATTAGTAGCTGTTTTGGTTTTCGAATTTATTAGTGTTGAAGGGGATAGTGGTTTTACAAAAACCGTTTTATTGGAGTTTGGTAAAATCATTCTTTTCGGAACAACTTTTGGGTTTACATTTGCCCATGCTTTAGCTTTTGCGATTAACAAAAAACTGATTCCTCATTATTTATTAAACGTAGTGTCACTATCTGCGGTATTGTTAGTTTTTGTTGAATCTGAAATTTTCGCACACGAATCTGGTTTACTAGCAGTGGTAGTTATGGGAATGGTTTTAGGAAATGGGAAGTTAGAAAACCTAAAGGAGCTCTTATATTTTAAAGAGTCGTTGAGCGTACTTTTAATCTCAATTCTTTTTATTCTTCTAGCTGCGAATATTAATATCGAGGACTTAATGCTGCTATACACGTGGAAAACAGCAGCTTTATTTGCTGTTGTAGTATTCATAATAAGGCCTTTAGCCGTCTTTCTAAGCACATCAGGCTCCAAGCTAAAACTCAATGAAAAACTATTTGTTAGTTGGGTTGGGCCTCGTGGTATTGTTGCTGCCGGTATTGCTTCACTTTTTGGAAGCAAGCTTTTAAAACAAGGTGTTGAAGGTGCCGAATACATTACACCATTAGTATTTATGATTGTATTAGGAACAGTGTTACTCAATGCAACTACCGCGCGATTATTTGCAAAAATTGTTGGTGTGTTTTTGACCCAATCAAATGGAATTCTAATCGTAGGTGCTTCAAAAGTATCTCGCTTGTTAGGCCATTACCTTGAATCTAACGGAAGACATGTAGTGCTTATTGATAGCAATCAAAGCAATATTGATAAAGCCAAAGAGCTTGGTTTAGAGGCTATTAATACTAATATTTATTCGGAAACATTGACCGATAACATAGAGCTGAACGATGTGGGTTATCTTATGGCCATGACTGGAAACAGTGATATTAATAAGTATGCAATTAATAAATTTAGCAAACAGTTTGGTGAGAATGGGTCGTTTAGATTAGTAAGTCCTGTTGAAATGAATAGCCCTGAAAACAATCCAAAAGAAGGTTTGTTTTCACATACAGATGATTACAACAGATTAACAGAAGTCACGCGTAAATTTCCATCTATTCAAGAAATAGACTTAGAAAGCATGTCGCATTATGGTAGTCTTATAGATATTACTAACAACGATAAAGATATTATTCCTCTGTTTATTAAAGATAATAAGGGAGAGTTGCATATTATTTCATCATATAATATGGATGTTGATGTAACAGGAGAAAACCTCAAATTGGTTTATTTAGGAAAGCCTTTTGATGTAGAAGAGGTTGAAAAAGATTAAAAAGAGGCTTTAACCTAAGCTAAAACCTCCCTTTAAATAAGACCAATTCAAAGTATCAATTTTATAACCTTCGCCTTATTATAATTTTTAATGGGTTGTCTTTATTAATAAATAATGACGTTGCATCTGTTTTAAATTCGCCACCACTTTCGGGTTTAAATGTGAAATTTTCAAAAATTAAAATGGGAAATTGTAAACCAATCGACCAATTTTCACACACTCTAATATTGGCGCCACCGTAAGCACAAAAAATGGTTCCAGTGAAATCATCTTTAAAGCCATTGTTATCTGTATTTCCAAAGCCGTAGTTCGCCATTAGGCCTGCAACAAATTGTGTTTCACCACTTGGTACAGCAGAAATATTGTATTGAATTTTTGCTCCTGCTAGCGTTCTATTAGAGCTAAAGTCACCAAAACTTGTGTTTGAGTGTGTAACTTCACCACCAACATACCATCCTTTATATTCATCGGTATTTATTTGGTACAAATATTCAGCAGTGACACACCATGTCGTTTCTTCAAAGTCTTGTCCAAAACCAACACCAGCTCCAAACCCCATTGTTTGATCTGGCATAAGATCTTTAATGCCTTCATCATCATTAAGTGCTGTTTCTGTTGGTTCTTCTTTGTCTTCTTTTGGAGGGCAACACTCAAGCGATTTTATGGTTATTATTGGACTTTTAGGACTCCCGAATGTTGTTTTGCTATACGTAAAAAGACCTTCAACGAAACTAGAATATTCATAGGACCCATTTTTCACTTTATTTTCTGTGTCATTTTCATTGCATTCACAGTCTACATAAACCTCGGTACTTAGTTCCCATAGAGCTTTAGGGTATTCTAATTTTTTTAGACGAATTTTTGATTTTGAATAGAATGAGCAACCATCTTTATTGCCAACATATTTCGTAGGGGATAAATCCACATTAAACCCTGATTGTTCTCCATATTCTGCTCTATTTTCTGAATCTATCTCATTCCAAACTCCCACAAAGGAGTTAACAGAATTATAATAGGATCTAAAAAGATCAATGTCTTTGACTTCTATTCCTTCAGCTATAGTATATGTTTTAGGTTTCCTAGTAGCAGTTATGTCACCAACATCTAATCCAGTGGCATTGTTTATAAACTCTGCAAAATTTGAAGATATAGAAGCGGCATTCATTATTCTATCCTGTAGCGTTAAGAACTCACCCTTGTCATAAAAACCTGCTAATCGGTATTGATTGGGAGGAAAGAGTGTATTCAAAATTGTTAAATGTGTTGTCGTGAGACGGTGAGTAACATCTAAATCGTTTTTGTCTACAATATCTATTAATGATTCGGCTGTGCAAGTTTTCAGTTTACTAGGTTTAGCAATTATGGCATTGTCATACATTTCAAAAAAAGCTTTTCCAATAGCTTTATTTGTTTCTGTGAATCTATTAGGTTTATCTGTTTGACTTTGAGCATTTATAGTATTTATGCCACCAAACATTAGTGCGCACATAAATAGAATTACTTGGGTTGGTTTTGTTTTCATAATAGCATGTTTTAGTTCTGATTTGTTTGGTAAAACCCTCGCTCTAACAAGTTAAAGCAAGGGCTCTCCACAAATTATGATTATCTATAACTAACCATAAGCTTTTGTTTTATAAGCCCTATACGGGTTAATCTAATTTGATTCTTGCATAAGCCATAATCATATTGTCTTTGTTGAGACCAATCCAGGTATGCTGTTGTGTAAACTCATTGCCTCCAGATTCAAAAGTTTGTTCTGCCCACGAAGCAGTGGTAATAGTAGCCCCAATATCAAGCCCTTTACTAATTTCATAATTGATTCCTAAATCTAGTTCAAATCTATACTCTGTAAGGTCGTCTTTACTGCCAAAATTTTCACTAGTTCCAAATCCATAACTACCGTTTAATCCATACGTAAGGTCTAATTTGCCATTTCTTGAGGCGCGATCAAAGTAAGTGATCCCTGCTCCAACACGTGTAACATTAAACTTTCGTTCATCGGCACTTTGTGAGTGATGTGTTGCAAACCCTCTAACAAAAGTTGCATTATTGAAATTATCTTCAGAAATTCTATAATTATAACCTGCACCTATACAAAAAGACGTTTCACTATCACCTTCAGTAGAATCCAATCCAAGACCTCCTGATACTTCTATAAAGTCTTGTGGATAATATTGTTCGTAAAATTGCTTATTAAATTCTTTTACTGCGTTCTCTTCAATTTTTTCAAAATCAGGGAAACCATCTTTCATTGGTATGTCTCCATCAAGTTCTGCGTTTAAAAATCCTGCACAACTAAAGTTGGTGCTTAATAACATTACAAATACTAGCACATATAGCGCTCTTAAAATTGTTGTTGTTTTCATAATATGTGGTTTTAAAGATTAATTATTTTTTTCTTGAATCGGGGATTGTAAAGACAAGGGAGAATAGTAGCAGGTTTGCCTTATTAATGAGACCAAAGGTTTGGTTGTCTTTTATTTCACTACCATTAGATTTAATGGTTTGTTCTTGATAAGTGAGTGCGTTAGTTTGCACCATTATTGACCACAATGGAGATAATAAAATATGCAAGCCAACGACTATTCCAAATGATAGTCTTGTGATATCATTTTTAAAACCATCTGTAAATTTATTGGTCCCAAAGGCGTACTTTCCAAAAAGCCCATAAAATGCACGAGCCTGTTTAAAGCGTTTGGAGAGAACTGAGAACAGCAATGCTTTTAATGTGATATCTAGTAAACCTACAGTTAGAAATTCTGCATTAGTATAATCATAGCCTATACCTAAAGAACCATAAAATGCTTTATTACCCAGCATACCTAACCTATAGAAGTAAGCAGCATGCAAGCACCAAAGTGTTTCCGCATCTGTAAATCCAAAGCCACCGCCAAAGGCAACCATGTGTAAGGCGAAAGCAAGTGCATTTTCGTGAGCTTCATATTGAGTAATACTTTTTGGAGAAGCTGAGTTGTCATAATGAAACTCATCATCTAGACTAATTTCATAGGTTCTCATGCTAATGGTTTCTGAAGGGATTTTAAAACTTTCAGAACTGGAATCAATCCCAAAGTTACTTTGGGCGTTTAGTTGTGTTGGTACACTCATAAAAAGGAGCATTAACACTACGATAAATACATGTTTAGTTTTCATAATATGTGAATTTTGGTTGGTTATTATATGTCTATCTTTTTTACACAAAAACATCTGTAGACGCGATCCTTATTTGTTTGAACTTTTTTTTCTGGATTTGCTTCATGTCTCCAAGAATCTGGGTCATGAGGTGGTGCATCTTTATCGCTACTAAACAAGTGACAGGAGCAACCTTTCGCCTGACAGTCTTTTACCGTAAGGCACCAGGTGTCTCCATCACGTTCAGCTGGTTGGTTACAACCAGAACCACATAAATGATAACCATCTAGGATAATTTGTT
Source organism: uncultured Psychroserpens sp. (assembly GCA_947489585.1). GTDB lineage: Bacteria > Bacteroidota > Bacteroidia > Flavobacteriales > Flavobacteriaceae > Psychroserpens. The sequence continues at coordinate 184,757 of CANLEE010000003.1, read as the reverse complement.
CCCTTCGACCTTCAGAAGTAAATAGATCGGTTTCCATGATATATGGCATTTAATGATTAATAGCAATTCGAAATTATAAGAAGGTGTTAACTAGGGCGTTTAGTATTTCAAAAAAGGCTTGTAGTAATATTGTATGTTCGTAAAAAAAACATGCACTATTTTTGCATTTATAGCACAGGTTAAAATGTTAATATCTGAATATTAGTTATTTACGCATTTCATTCGGAGAGAAGCCAAATTCTTCTTTAAAGGCTCTACTAAACCATCCAGGACTATTAAAACCTGTTTGATATGCCACTTCTGAGACAGTAAATTCAGAGTTTTGAAGTATTGTTTTGGCTTTTTGAAGACGAACACGTCTAATAAAAACGGCTGTTGATGCGTCTGTTATCGCTTTTAATTTTCTATACATTTGTGACTCGCTGAGGTTTAATTCTCTTGATAATCGCATCGAATTAAATGAGGCGTCTTCAAGGTGCTGTTCAATAGAAAATAAAACCTTATTCATAAAAGTCGCATCTTTATCTTCAAGGTCTTTACTTGGAATGGCATCCCAAGAAGAAGCACTAGTATATTTTTGATATAGTAAGGTTCTTAGTTTGATGAGCTCTTGTATTCTCACAAAAAGTTCTGCCTTATTAAATGGTTTGGTGATAAATGCATCTGCACCGTTCGAGAGCCCTCTTATTTTATCTTGTTCTGAAGCTTTAGCTGTTAGTAATATAATTGGAATGTGTGATGTTCTCTCATCGTGCTTTAGTGTTTTACAAAGTTCAAAACCATTTTTTTCTGGCATCATAACATCACTTATGATAACATCTGGAATGGTTTCAATTGCCTTATCGATGCCTTCATTTCCATTAACAGCTTTAATAACCTTATAATGCTCTTTGAGTGATGAGTATAAAAGGTTTAATATGTCTGTATTATCATCAACAATTAGAATAACAGCATCTTCTTTTGTTGGTATTACTAATGATTCAATACTATTATTATCTGAAGATTCAGATATGATTAATGCATCAATTAGTGGTTGCTTTAAGGTTTCTAATGTAGCATGATTAGAAATAGGAAGGCTGATATTAAAAGTGGTGCCTACATGAACTTCACTTTCAACGGTTATTGAACCTTTCATTAAATGAATAAGTTCTTTGGTTAAGGTTAGTCCTATACCAGAACCTTCTTCGGTATATTCAATAGCGTTATCAACCTGATAAAAACGATCAAAAATATAAGGTAAATGCTCTTTTAGTATGCCTTTACCCGAGTCTTTGACATTAATTAAAACATTATTGTTTTCAGTTTTTAAATGCACTATTATCTGGTCGTTTTTCTCGCAACTCTTAATGGCATTGCTTAAAAGGTTACCTAATATTTTTTGAATAGCCCGAGCATCAAAATCGGTTAGTAACTCACTATTTTCACTATAAAAAGTGAGTTGTATTCCTTTTGTTTCTGCGTATGAAGAAAAATGATTGATAATATGTTCTATATACCATACTAGATCTGCTTGAATGAGGTTCAATGACATTTTTTGCTTATCAATTTTTGCAAGATCTAGCATTTGATTCACCAACTTAAGGACTGTATCACTATTGTGTTCAATGGTTTTCAATGATTTTACAGAATCATGATCTCTGCTTTTTTGAAAGCTATCACTTAGATTAGATGCAATACCCTTAATTACAGTTAAAGGTGTTCTAAATTCGTGTGTAATATTAGTATACAACTTGGTTTTTAAGGCATCTAACTCTTCTAGTTTTTGAGTTTGTTGCTCCTGTAATTTTTTTTGTAATTGAAAATAATATAATGCAGAAATGAAAGCCAGTAATAATAGTGCATAGATTACATATGCTAAATGTGTTTTCCACCATGGAGGTGTAACTTGTAAAGCTAGTGTTAAAGGTTCTGAGTTCCATATTTTACCTCTCGTTTTTCCTTGAACCAAAAGTGTGTAATCACCTGAAGCCATGTTTAAAAACTGAATTTCCTTTCGGTCTTGAAGATCATTCCAATGTGTGTCATTTGGCAATAACTTATAGACGTAACTGTTGTTTTTTTGTGGATTAAAATCTAAGTCAGAAAACTCTAGATAAAAAGGAAATTGATCAAACGCCAATTCAATTTTTGAGGTCTTATCTGCATTTTTATTAATAAGCGCTTTAAAGTATTGGTTGGTATCATTAATTTTTACATTAGTAAATGTAAGAACTCCTTCTTTATCTAGTTTACCAACATCAAAAGGATTAAAATAATTATAGCCATTGGTGCCTCCAAAGTAGAGCATACCATTATTATCAATATAACTACCTCCTAAATTAAACTCATTCCCTTGTAAACCATCGTTTGCATTATAATTAACAAATTGTTCTGTGGTTTTGTCGAAACTGAAAATTCCAGCATTAGTACTTAACCACAAAATTCCAGCATGATCCTGCTGAATAGCATACACAACACCGTTTGTTAACCCATTATCTTCATTATAGTTTTTAAAGGTATTGGTCTTAGAGTCATATTTATTTATTCCGTTTAATGTGCCAATCCATAGCGTGTTTTCTGCATCTTCAAAAATGCTAAGAATTGTATTATTGCTAATAGAATTTGGGTTTCCCTCTTCATTTTTAAACCAAGTAAATTTTGGGTTATCAAATTCAGAAGAAGAAAACGTTAATCGATTTAAGCCGTTTTCAGTACCTATCCAATACGTGTTAGTATGATCTTTGTAAAACACATAATTAACATTTGTACTTATACTGTTGCTATTATTTGGGTTGTTTTTAAACTGCTGAAATTTAAAATCTTCAAGCTCTAAGTTTCCAATGAAACGATGTGTACCACCCCCTAAAGTGGCAATCCAAATATCGCCATTGGCATCTGCGTGAATGTTTCTAATTTTAGGATTACTTAAGCTCAATGAATCTGTAGCGTGTTTTTCTACAACCGAAAACTTAGGAGCTTCTGGATTAAAATTATCAAGGGTTGCATATGCCACACCCTTTTGAGTACCAATCCAAAGATAGTTTTTGGTATCTATAGCAATACTTCGCACCGTACTATGCGGAAGAGTATTGTAATAATACGTTCGATCTTTTGTCAATAAGTGTAACCCTTCTAATGTACCAACCCAAAGCCCGTGTTCACTTTTAGCAAACGTATATACATGTTCATTGTTTAATGTGCTTTTTTGAGGTTTGTTTTTTTGCACCAATCCAAAAACAGAGGTTTTTAAAGTTGCTTGATAAAGTTTATCAGCGCCTAGCCATAAAAAATCATCTTCAGCAAAAACATAATTTATTCTATTGGTTAATAAACCAGTCTCTTCGCTAGAGTTGGTGTCAAATAATGTAACCTGTAAAAATGAACTTGTGTTTTGACTGAAGTTATTACACCAAAAAAAACCAGCATCAGTTGCTAAAAACAATTGATTGTTTTTTGAGTCCATATCAAATACAGCTATTGTTTTATCAGTTTGTAATGACACTGATTTGATTTGATTTGTATTTTGATTGAAATGTGATAATCCATTATCTGTTCCTATCCACAGTTCATTTTTAGAACCATAAAATGTATGAATCTTATGCTTATTAAAATCATGGTCTAATTGTTGAAAATTATAATCAGCGTTTCCAATATTAGCCGAATACACTTCCCCATCTCGTGTACCAACCCAAACCTTGTTTTTTATAACATTTAATGCTGTAATATTTGCGGGAATGTTATCAAAAAAGGGAATCTTAGAGACCTTTATACCCGTATTTGATACCGTAACTGTTGCTAAACCTTGATCTAAAAATGAAGCAAAAATATGACCATTACTATCAAGGGATAACTTATTACACTGAATATTATTAGGTAAATCGGGAATTGTGATTTTTGTGAATTTGTCAATTTTAGGTGAATAATAGCATATCCCATTGTTTTTAGTTGCAATCCAAATATTACCCATATTATCCTCAGCTAAGGCATTTATAAAATTGCCAGAAATACTTTTCGGATTGTTTTTTTCAGATTTAAACACCTTAAAAGAATGGCCATCAAAACGATTAAGACCATCTTGCGTGCCTAACCACAAAAAGCCATCGCTATCTTTTAAAATCGTATTAATAGTTTCTTGAGACAAGCCTTTTTCAACACCATATTTAAAAAAATCTAATTGTTGAGCATCTAGCTTTGCTGTTAAGAATGAAGCAAAACAAACAAAAAAGAAAACAGATTTTAGACACGTCACTCTAAAATGCATGGAAGTATTAAGGTTGGTTGACATAAATGTACAAAAAAACCGAAGTGAAATACTTCGGTTTATATTATAAAAATCTATTTGTAAGATTAATCATTCAACTTTAGAACAGCCATAAATGCCTGTTGCGGTATTTCTACATTACCTACTTGGCGCATACGCTTTTTACCTTTCTTTTGTTTTTCTAAAAGTTTACGTTTACGTGAAATATCACCGCCATAACATTTTGCAGTTACATCTTTTCGCAAGGCTTTAATGGTTTCTCTAGAAATAATTTTTGCACCAATAGCTGCTTGAATAGGAATATCAAACTGTTGTCTTGGGATGAGTTCTTTTAGCTTTTCGCACATTTTCTTACCAATATTGTGGGCATTGTCTGCATGAATTAAAGCTGAAAGAGCATCAACAGTCTGTGCGTTTAATAAAATATCTAAACGCACTAGTTTTGACACCTTCATTCCAATAGGTGAATAATCAAATGATGCATAACCTTTTGAGACGGTCTTTAGGCGATCGTAGAAATCGAAGACAATTTCAGCAAGTGGCATTTCAAAATTCAATTCAACACGTTCTGTGGTTAAGTAGGTTTGATTTATAATCATACCGCGTTTTTCAATACAAAGAGACATCACATTACCTACAAAATCTGCTTTTGTGATAATAGTTGCCTTAATAAAAGGTTCTTCAACGCGGTTGATGGTTGTGGGTTCTGGTAAATCTGACGGGTTATTTACAATAAAAGCGTCGTCTGGGTTTTTATTGGTGTATGCATGATAAGATACATTGGGAACTGTTGTAATCACAGTCATATCAAACTCGCGTTCTAAGCGTTCTTGAATAATTTCCATGTGTAGCATTCCTAAGAACCCACATCGAAAACCAAAGCCTAATGCTGCTGAGCTTTCTGGTTGAAATACTAAAGACGCATCATTTAATTGTAATTTCTCCATTGAGTTACGAAGCTCTTCGTAATCTTCGGTGTCTACAGGATAAATACCAGCAAAAACCATAGGCTTTACATCTTCAAAACCTTCTACAATATTAGTTGTTGGGTTTGCGAAATCAGTAATGGTATCTCCTACTTTTACTTCTTTTGCAGTTTTGATACCAGTAATTAAATAGCCAACATCGCCAGCTTTTACACTTTTCTTGGCAACTTGATTTAACTTTAAAGTACCCACTTCATCTGCAAAATATTCTTTATCTGTTGCGACAAATTTAATTTTTTGCCCTTTTTTGATTTCACCATTAAACACTCTAAAATAGGTTTCAATACCTCTAAATGTATTGTAAACAGAATCAAAAATCAAAGCCTGTAGAGGTGCGTCTACGTCTCCTTTTGGAGCAGGAATACGTTCAATTATTGCTTTTAAAATATTGTCAACTCCAAAGCCGGTTTTTCCACTAGCATGAATCACTTCTTCAGGATCACAGCCTAAAAGATCAACGATATCGTCTGTAACTTCTTCAGGATTTGCACTTGGCAAATCTACTTTATTAAGTACAGGAATAATTTCTAAATCATTTTCTAAAGCAAGATATAAATTAGAAATGGTTTGGGCTTGGATACTTTGAGCAGCATCAACAATCAATAAAGCGCCTTCACAAGCTGCAATAGAACGAGATACTTCGTATGAAAAATCGACATGACCAGGAGTGTCAATAAGATTAAGCACATATTCTTGGCCTTCAAATGTATATTCCATTTGGATCGCATGTGATTTAATCGTAATACCACGCTCACGCTCCAGATCCATGCTGTCTAAAAGCTGGTCTTGTTTTTCACGAGCAGTAACAGCGCCTGTAAAATCGAGCAAACGATCAGCAAGTGTGCTTTTTCCGTGGTCAATATGTGCAATTATGCAAAAATTTCTAATGTGCTTCATAACATCCTAATTCATCTCGGTAAAGATTTGCAAATATAATTGAATTATTATGCATAAAACGGTATAATTGATTACAAAAGCCGAATAAGTGAGGAAAAACCGTAAATACGATTCAAAAACAAATGCTATATTGCATTTCCAAACCCTTTATTAATTTTGAAACCCCTACTGCATATTAGTTTGTTTTTGATGTGTTCTCTATTGAGCTACAGTCAGGAACTTTCTGTTTCTGGAACAGTTGTCGATGACAATAATACGCCAATAGAGTTTGCAACTATCATACTATTGAATCTTGATGAGAGTGCTGTTTTGAATGGGACATCTACCGATGACAAAGGCTTTTTTGGTTTAAATAACCTTCAATCTGATACATATATTATTAAGATAAGCTTTATAGGTTATCAAGACTACAAACAAAAAATTGTGCTCACAGGGCATTTAGACTTAAAAACAATTCAACTTAATGAAGACATTCAAAGTTTAGACGAAGTAAATATTACCGTAAAAAAGCCAACACTTACACGTGAGGCTGATCGACTCATTTTTAATATAGAAAACACAGCGCTTACTGAAGGCAATATACTTCAGGTATTAAAAAGCACACCTGGTGTTTTGGTGATAGGCGATGAGATTACCGTTAAAAACTCTAATACAACGGTTTATATTAATAACCGAAAGGTAAATCTATCTTCTGACGATCTAAATCAACTCCTTGAAGGGTCTTCTGCAGATGCCATCAAGTCTATTGAGGTAATTACTAATCCTTCGGCACGATATGATGCCGAAAGCGGTGTGGTATTAAATATTGTGATGAGTAAAAACTTGATTACAGGTTATAGAGGAACAGTTTATTCAAACTATACACAAGCTGTATTTCCTAGATATAATGCTGGAACAAGTCATTTTTTTAAAAATGAAACTATCAGTTTCAATATTAACTACGGCTATTCAAAAAATAAGATTAACAGAGATGGCGATGATACAGTAAACTATTTAGGCAATACAAATAACTTGGATGAAAGTTGGCGTTCGGTTACAAACCGAAATACATGGTCTGATACACACAACCTGAATGCGAATTTTGATTATTTTATTGATGATAATAACACATTGAGCTTATCAACCAATTCGTTGTATGTGCCATATTTTAAGTATCGCATTGCTAATGAAACTAATATTAGAGATGAAAATGGTGTTTTTTCGTCACGATTTACTGCAGACAATTTATCCAGAGACAATAAGTATAATTTAGGTTTCGATTTAGATTTTAACCATAACCTTACTGAAGGGTCGTTAACTTTTAATGCACACTATACAACCTATAATTATGAAAGAAATCAGTCTGTTTTTAGTGATTTTTTCGACCAAAATAATGACTTCCAAAACTCAAGTTTATTTAATACAGATGCTAATCAAGACACTCAAATTTTAGCGGCAAAAATAGATTATAGTTTGCCTATTAATGAGAATTCAAATTTTGAAGCTGGTATTAAAATTTCTAACATCAAAACGGAAAGCAACATTAAGCAATTTGATGTTGATATCAACTCAGGAAATGAAACATTAGATGCCTTAAATTCGGATGCATTTGATTATGATGAACAAATTTATGCAGGCTATATGAATTATGCATTGAGTGGTGAGACATATGATTTTAATATTGGTTTACGTGCCGAACAAACCAATCTAGAAGGTCGATCTCCATTAACAGCTATTTCAAATTCTCAAGATTATTTAGAATTGTTTCCAAATGCGAGTATACAATACAACCTTTCAGACGCTACGAGTATCTATGCAAATTACAAACGAAGCTTATTGAGGCCAAGATATGCAGATTTAAACCCATTTCGTTTTTTCTTAAATGAAAACTATGTGGTCACTGGTAACCCTAATTTGGTTCCAACGTTTGTAAATCATTATGTTATTGGAGCCTCATTGTTTGATGGTCTACTCACAATTGAAGCGTATTATGATAATCAAGATGGTGCTATTTTTGAAGTCCCAAGACAAAATAATGATACTAATATTATAGAATTCACATCAGTAAACTTTGATAAAACAGTGGAGTATGGTTTTGATTTTATAACGAGTTTTGATGTTACAGACCGATGGTCGGTGTATGCCGTGACGTCTTTTTATAACATTGAAGAAGAAGCCGATTTTGGCAACGGCTTTGTAAATCAAGATCAATGGTCAAATTATTCATCACTAACCAATAATATGTCATTTTTAAAAGACAATAGTTTAAATGTATTTATGGATTTTACGTGGCTTGGGAAAAACCTTCAAGGTTTTCAGACTGTTGAAAATCGATTATTTAGTCAGTTAGCTATTTCAAAAACAGTGTTTAAGAAGAAAGGTACCATTTCATTATCTGTAAGTGATTTTTTCAGTATGCATGACTTTGAAGTAAGCACACAATATCAAAACCAATTCAATACTCAGTTTGTTGATATAGACGATCGCTATATAAGGTTAGGCTTCAGATATAAATTTGGAAACACAAGATTAGAAACGAATGAACGCTCTACAACTACTGATGAGCGTGATCGATTAAATAAAGATGGAAATTAGTCTTGCCACTCTGCAATAAACAAATTAGTATCTCTTCCACCTCCATTATTACGGTTAGATGAAAACGCCAAATACTTTCCGTTGTTAGAAAATACAGGGAATGCATCAAATGTTTCGCTATGAGTTACGCGTTCTAGGCTTTTACCATCAATGCCGATTAAGTATAAGTTGAAAGGAAATCCACGCTCAGCTTCAAAATTAGAAGAGAACAGTATTTTTTCTCCTGAAGGATGAAAAAATGGACTCCAATTAGCATTTCCCAAATCGGTTAATTGGCGCAAATCACTACCATCTGCATTACAGATGTATAATTCCATTTCTGTAGGCTCTACTAAACCTTCAGCTAATAATGCTTTGTAAGATTTGATCTCTTCTTCGGTTTTTGGACGTGAAGACCTGAAGATGAGTTTTGTTCCATCAGGAGAAAAGAAAGCACCACCATCATACCCTAATTCATTAGTGATTTGTTTTACATCTGTACCATCAATATTCATGGTGTATAATTCTAAATCACCACTTCGTGTTGATGTAAATACAATCTTATCACCTTTAGGAGAGACCGTTGGTTCAGCATCATAACCTATTTCGTTTGTTAACTGCTTAACGATATTACCTTCCAAATCTGCTATAAAAATATCATAGCTATCATAAATTGGCCAGATGTATTTTCCATTTTTACGTAAAGGTGTTTCGGGACATTCATCCTGTTTTAAATGTGTTGATGCATAAATAATATGTTTGTTGTCTGGTAAGAAGTAAGCGCAAGTCGTTCGACCTTTTCCGGTACTTATCATCGGAGGCACATTTCCTTTAAAGGTCTCTTCAGCATTCATTAAAAACATTTGGTCACAACCAACATTCCATGCTTTATTGTTTGACTGAAATATGAGTTGCTTATCATCAAAACTCCAATAGGCTTCTGCATTATCACCTCCATAAGTCACTTGACGAATTGATTTAAAATGTGTTTCTTCAGGGTAGATTAATGAATCATTTGTAGATGCAATAGCCTTGGTTTGTGCTTCCTTTTCTACTTCAGTTGCTTTTGGTTCATTTTTACAATTAAAAAGTAATATTCCGAATATGAAGAGATATATGTATTTCATGGTATTATTAACTAAATTTGAACAAAATTAAGACTTCACAAGATGAAAAACATAATATTTATCCTTTTTTTGACGCTTTTAGTAGCTTGTAAAACAGATTCCGCAGAAACATATAAAGCAATTACAATAAAAGAAGATGTTACTTTTTTAGCAGATGACAAACTAGAAGGTCGACAAACAGGAACCGATGGAGAAAAAGCAGCAGCAGATTATATCGCTAAACGCTTTGAAGCTTTGGGCTTATCAGCTAAAGGAACGAAGGGCTATTTTCAGGCCTTTACATTTAAACCTAAAACAGATCCACATCAAACGGTTAACTATACTGTAAAAGATGGAGATAGTACAATTACTGGAACTAATGTTGTTGGCTATTTAGATAATAAAGCAGCACATACAATTATTATTGGAGCGCATTACGATCATTTGGGTTATGGTGCTGAAGGCTCTATGTATAGAGGTAAAACCAAAAAAATTCATAATGGTGCCGATGACAATGCCAGTGGCGTTGCTGTGTTACTAAGCCTTGTTGACAAGCTTAAAACGGCAAACAAAGGCAATAACTATGTATTCATCGCATTTTCAGGCGAAGAAATGGGTTTATTAGGTTCTAATTATTTTACTAAAAAACCCTCTATAGATTTAAAGACTGCCAATTATATGATTAACATGGATATGGTTGGTCGACTAAAACAAGATAGTACACTTGCGGTTTATGGTGTTGGAACGTCTCCGATTTTAAAACAGGTCGTGAAGGCAAATAATTCTAAATTCAAAATTATAGAAAAAGAATCAGGTGTTGGGCCAAGTGATCACACCTCATTTTATAATAGCAATATTCCGGTATTACATTTTTTTACGGGCCAGCATGAAGATTACCACAAGCCTGGTGATGATACTGAAAAGTTAAATTATGAAGGAATGGAAACCATTTCAGCTTACATTTTTGATATCGTTTCTGATTTAGATGACAATGGAAAGTTGCCCTTCAGAAAAACAAAAAATGAAAGTGAAGAAGTACCAAGGTTTAAAGTTGGTTTAGGTGTAATTCCTGATTATTTGTTCGATGGAAAGGGTATGCGAATAGATGGTGTAAGTGAAGAAAGGCCTGCGCAAAAAGCGGGACTTCAAAAAGGAGACATTGTTATAAAACTTGGCGATAGTTTGGTTACAGATATGATGAGTTATATGCGAGCTTTATCTGTTTTTGATACTGGAGACAAAACTAAAGTCAAAGTAAAACGAGGCGATGATGAGGTTGAAGCAGAAATTGAATTTTAGAAATTATAAATGCTAAAAACAAAACAAGACATCATTTATAAAATACATTTAATCATTTCGGTGCTTATTGTCGTTCCTGTAGCTTTTGTCTATGCATTTTATCCAGATTCGCAATTTGAACTATTACCCAAAACCATTGATGAACATAATTTCTATAAAGCAATTATGGGTTTATATTTAGGGTTCTCTGCACTTTGGGTATTGGGTGTTTTTAAAACAAGTTATTTAAAAACGGCACTCATAACCAATGTTATATTTATGCTGGGTTTAGGTTGTGGAAGGCTTATAAGTATGGCTCTAGATGGAATTCCAACTTCTGGTTATATCTTCGGAACAATTGCTGAATTGTTTCTAGGTTTTTATGGGATTTGGGTTTTAAGAGCGCTAAAATAATATCAAGAACGATAGATAAACGATCTCCTGAAGCGATATGGCTTTTAGATTTTCAGCGCAAAATGATATCACACCAAAAGTTCTGGTTCAAATGGAATTTGCTAAGGTTATTTTTTACTTCGAACAGAATTTATAATAAATAGCGCGTCATCAAGATATTGATTATATAATTCATCTCTCATTTGGTAAGTGAAATATTCTAACCGATCTTCAAGACTATAAAAATACTCAACTCTTTTGTATATGTTCTGACTAAAACGATAGGTTATTAAGGATTCAATTTTATAAATAAATTTTGAATCTGGATGCATTTTGATTAGTTCAAAACTCTTTCTTACCTGATTTCTGGTTAAGGTGCTGCCATATTTATCTAACACTTTTTCAATTTGATGAGTGCTCTCTAATGGAATCACATTTTTATTAACTGAAACATGTTCCACTTCATTTTCAAAAGTGCTATTTCTTATTTTTTTAGGTATAAAATAGACATGGTCTAAACCTCCAAACTCCATCCATGTTTTGGGATAGTTAACTACAATCTCTTCATTTTTAAAAGTTTTGATCTTAACAGTTTTCCTAGTTTGCGCATCTGATGAGCCACAATTTACTAACAACATAACAGATAATATAAGAAGCAACCTTTTCATATGGTCTAATTTATATCTTTCCAATAGAATTACCTAAAAAACTGTAATTTTGCGCAAAATAAAATGAGTTTGGTAAAAATAGGCAACATAGAACTTCCAGATTTTCCATTATTGTTAGCACCAATGGAAGATGTTAGTGATCCACCGTTTCGTGCATTGTGTAAGGAACAAGGCGCAGACGTTGTGTACACTGAATTTATTTCAAGCGAAGGCTTAATTCGTGATGCTGCAAAAAGTGTCATGAAACTCGATATCTACGAAAAAGAACGCCCAGTTGGGATTCAAATTTTTGGAGCCAATATGGAGAGCATGTTGCAAACCATTGATATTGTAGAAAAATCAAACCCAGATATTATTGATATTAACTTTGGTTGTCCGGTAAAAAAAGTGGTGAGCAAAGGTGCAGGCGCAGGGATTTTAAAGGACATCTGTTTAATGGAAGAGCTAACTGCCGAAATGGTAAAACGCACGAACCTACCTGTCACTGTAAAAACACGGTTGGGCTGGGATCATGATTCTATTAGAATTGTTGAGGTTGCTGAGCGACTTCAAGATGTAGGTTGCAAAGCCATTTCTATCCATGGAAGAACGCGAGCACAAATGTATAAAGGTGAAGCCGATTGGAAACCAATTGCCGCTGTGAAAAACAATCCAAGAATGCATATCCCTGTGTTTGGAAATGGTGATGTAGATTCTCCAGAAAAAGCTGCTTTAATGCGTGACAGTTTTGGATTAGATGGCTGTATGATTGGCCGTGCAACAATTGGAAACCCTTGGTTTTTTAAACAAGTAAAGCACTTTTTTGAAACGGGAGAACACTTAACACCAATTTCTATGGCTGAACGTGTTGATGCAGCAAGACGTCATCTACAGATGTCTATTGAATGGAAAGGTGAAAAACTAGGTGTTTTTGAAACAAGAAGGCATTATACCAATTACTTTAAAGGGATTCCAAACTTCAAGGAGCACCGAATGAAAATGGTAACGAGTGATGATTCTAAAGATGTGTTTGCCGCTTTTGATGAGGTGTTAGATAAATTTGCCGATCATCAATTCGTTTAGTTTTTTTAGCCTTTTACAAGACTTTTTGTAATTCTCTGTGAAGCTAATTTTGAAGCTAAAATTCCTAAGATAACAATAGTTGCTATCACGATGAAAAAATTAATAACTTTCAATTCAACAGGGTAAGGAAGCGATGACGTTAGCATAATAAGTGCAAATTGCTTTTGTAGAAACACAATCACAAACCCCAAAATCAAACCAATTGTTCCAGCAATAATCGTCATTAAACTACCTTGTAAAAAAAACACACGTCTAATATCTTCGGTTGTTGTTCCTAAATTAAACAAGGTGTTTATAGATTCTTTTTTATCTAAAATCATCATAATTAAGGCACCAATCACATTAAATAAGGCAATGATGATAACGAGTGTAAAAATGAGGTAAACAGCAACATTTTCGGTGTTAAGCATTTTGTAGAGCGCATCATTAAGTTGTGCTCTATCTTTAATTTGAACCGTATCACCAAATTGTATTTGTAATTGATTAGAAACTTCGGTTTGATTGACGTCAGGTTCTAATTTGAATTCTATTGATGAGATTTGATTATCGTTGTAATTAAGCAAATACCTAGCTGTTTCAATATTGGCAAAAATGTACTCATTATTTAACTCCTCATTGATATGAAAAATGCCAACATTATAGGCATTTATAGAGTTGAATGCGCCTTTAACAGAGGTGATTTGACCTTTTCCAGGTTTTGGAACATAGATTTTTTGATGTCTTGTTAGGTCGAGAATTCCGTATGAAAGTGCATTAGAAATGCCTCCTCCAGAAACAATTTGATCGGTATTACGCTCGAGCCAATTTCCGTAGTAAATCATAGAATCAATAGCGGTGACTTGCCTGAAATTCTCATCAACACCTTTCATGGTCACAATTTGACGTTTGTTGTCAAATTCTAAAATCACACGCTCTTCAATGGTTTTTGAATAGCCATGAATACCTTTTATAGATTGTATGGCGATTGAATCGTCTTTAGTCATTGTAAACGATTTTCCTTCAGCTGGAAGTACTTTGAGATCGGGATCTACAAATGAAGAAAATTCTAAACTAAAAGTTTTTAATCCGGCAAAACCAGAAAGCACAATAAACAATGCAGCAGCAGCAATGACTGTTCCTGAAGCGGCAATAATAGTCATAATATTTATGGAGTTATTACTACTTTTAGAAAACAAATAACGCTTCGCTATGTAAAGTGCGACATTCACTTATGATTTTTTGCGTTTATCTAATAGGTCTTTGTCTCTAATAGGGTTGTCTTCACCTTTAAGTGACTTTTCAATGCCATCAATATACTCGAGAGAATCATCAATAAAAAACTCCAAATTAGGCATGCGTCGTAATTGATTTTTTGTGCGTTGTGCCATTTCATGACGAATCAAAGGTGTATTTGAGCGAATGCCTTCAATAAGTTCTTTTCCTTTATCATTAGGGAAAACACTAAGGTATACTTTGGCTACAGATAAATCTGTGGTCACGTTCACTTTACTTACCGAAATGATTACACCCCGTAACCCACCATCGGTTGCTGCTTTTTGTAATATATCTGCGAGGTCTTTTTGTAAAAGTCCGCCAATTTTTTTTTGTCTTTGAGTTAATTCTTCCATTGTCTTAAATTTAAGTCGTTATCTCTTCATCATCAGTTATTCTAATATAACGACTTTTATCAAAAATAAAACCAAGTTTTGGTTTCGAACTGCAAAAATAGGCGATAATTAAGGATTATGTTAACTTTGAATGTATAAAAGCGTTAATATCATTAAAAGATAGCTCGCTTAAGTAACATTAAAGATGAAGAAAATTGAACATATTGGGATTGCAGTTAAAGATCTAGAGACATCAAATGAATTGTTTGCTTCGCTCTTCGGAAAAAAACATTACAAAATAGAAGCTGTAGAAAGCGAAGGTGTTATGACATCGTTTTTTAAAGCAGGCCCAAATAAAATAGAGTTATTACAAGCAACCAATGACGATAGCCCTATTGCAAAGTTTATAGAGAAAAAAGGGGAAGGTATACACCATATTGCGTTTGCAGTCTCTAATATTGAAAAAGAGATTAAACGGTTAAAAAGTGAAGGCTTTAGGATGATACATGATCAACCAAAGAAAGGTGCAGACAATAAGTTGATTGCTTTTTTGCATCCCAAAGCAACAAACGGCGTTCTCATTGAGTTGTGTCAAGAGATAAAAGATTAAATTTCTTGCAGCGTTTTAAAATATGTAGTAATATTGCACTCGCTTTAGCAATAAAGAGATTGACGAGAGTCAATGGTCCCATAGCTCAGTTGGTTAGAGCACCTGACTCATAATCAGGTGGTCCTTGGTTCGAGCCCAAGTGGGACCACTTAATAAAATAAAAGCCTTGCATCTCTGTAAGGCTTTTTTGTTTTTAGGTTAAAAACCACGCACTCATTCAATTCTAGACGATAATTCAAATACCTTAATAGTTGAGTATAGTCAAATTATAATTGTATTTGCCAAAATTTATTTATATTTTTAAGTATCATTTATATTGATACTCTCTCCCTTTTAAGAATTTTTTAATAGTAAAAACTTTATTTAATTAATAAAGCAAGTCAGCTCTATAGTTTGAATTACTGCTTTACCAAATTATTAATTATGAAAAATTCAATTTTACTTATTATTACTACATTAATGTTTAATTTAAGTTACTCACAAGAAACATATTTTACAAGGTTTTTTATTAAAGAAAAATTTAAAACTGAGTACGGAAACGATGTTAATCTAGTTCAAGATGTGGAAGTGAGTTTTGAAGATTTATCGATAAAAAAACGAAAAGAATATATTGAAATAATAGAGAAAAATCGAGGAGGAGAGCTTAAAGTCGATAAAAAAATAGGAGAATTAACCATTCAAGAAACAATTACTATCCCGGCTAAAGGAGAAAGTATTGATTATGACAAATTATTAAAAGATGTCAAATTCAAAACTCAAAAAAACATTACTATTAATGGAAAAAAGAAATCATATGTGAAGTTTGAAAAAGACAAAGTCATAGTCAATCCATGGTTAACAATAAATGGAAATCAAGATAAGAGTATTAGTCGTGAATTGTATTATTATAAGTTAGAAAACAGGCAGAAAATTAGTCTTAGGTTTAAAGAACTATCACTATCTGGACTGACAATACCTCTTAAGTATAGATTTAAAAACTCGGATAAAGATTTAAAGGAGCAATTTGGCACATCTTTTAACGCAAATTTATTTGTTGGGTGGACTTTTTATGGTAAGAGGAGTTTCATGTATAGAAAAAATGTAGAAAACAGGAGCAATACTTTCAGGGCTACTTTTGGAGGGTTCTTAGGTGCGTCTACTGTAAAACTAAACAATAGTAACACTAAACTTTCGAATGATCCTATTCAAGAGGACACGGAAATCACAGAAGGTCTTGCTTCAATTGGGCTTGGATTTAATTTTGCCTTTAATAAGTTGAATTTTGGGATTTTTGTAGGATGGGATTACAGTGTTGGTGAAAATGCTGATAAATGGAATTATAATAAAGAACCTTGGATTGGGCTTGCTTTGGGATATTCGTTACTAAAAATTTAATAACCTACTTACTTAAAAGTTAGCTATTAATAAATTAAAAAAAGGATTCATAGGGTTGTATAAAATAGATATAAAGTGGTCCTTGGTTCGAGCCCAAGTGGGACCACTTAATAAAATAAAAGCCTTACATCTCTGTAAGGCTTTTTTGTTTTCAGGTGAAGCACTATATATTTAAAAAATCAATCATGTGGGATGCGTTTAATAATAAAAACAGTTTAACGGTTACAAAAACGTATTTTAGGTGTTATACACGTATTTATTTTTGTAGATTTAGCATGTCTTAGATGCTATGATATTAACCAAATAAATTTCACTTTGAATATTAATTTTCCGAGAATTATTAGCTTCGTGCCCTTTAAAAGGAACGCCATAATTTTTGCAATTGTATTAATAATAACCATCTATTTTATTAAAATTGAGTTCTTAGTAGAAGACACTAATATTGCGCTTTATCTTAAGTTATTTGCTTGGTTAATAGGGGTTTTTATACTAATTCTAGTGGGCATTGGTTTGGCACACACTCTAATATGTTTTTTACATTTTGTTATCAATCGAAAACATATCGAACCTAAAATAGATATTGGGCTCGATGGTAATATTAAAGGTGAAGCTGGGCAAGTTCCTGTAATGATTTCTTTGCCAAAAGCCTTACTGCCTTTGTTAGGGTATATTAAAATAAAAATAGAATTTGATAATGGCAATCTCTCAGACACTATTGTAATCAACAAATTCTCAAGGGGTTTTGAAAAACTACTTCCAAAAGAAGGATCAACATTAATTTGGCTTCCAGACCGGAAACAATATCACGCCAAAGGATTTATAATCAGTTTTATAGATTATTTGCAATTTTTTCGTTTCACCACCTACAAGAAATCATCAAACTCTTTCTACTTGCATTCTGCCGAAATGGATGTTTCTTTACGAGAAATTAATCCTTCTAAAACCAAAGAAGAGATAGAAAAAATAAAAACATCAAGAAAAGTTCAGGGAGATTACTTGAATTATAAAGACTTTGAAACAGGTGACGATGTAAGACGAATTGTATGGAAAATTTTCGCAAAGAACAGAGAACTTGTAATAAAAACACCAGAAGTTATTAATCCTTATGCTTCTCACATTAAATTCCATACTAGTTTTTACAATTTAATATCCAAAGACCTTACCTCTGCATATGCTATTAGTATGCTCAATTATTTTAAAGATATCGTCTATAATATTTGCTTGAATATCAAGAAAAAAGATAAAAAAGTAGAATTCAATATCGATCAAGCCGTTAATGAATTTGTAACCGTAAATGAGAAAGATCGTATTGGGTTTCAATTAAGTTCAGCAAGTTGGCAAAACAATCGTTCGGTAAATGAGTTAAAATTGTCTGGAGAATCAGTAATATGTGTATCATCATTGATAAGTATAGAAGAATTAACGACATTGATAGAAAAAGGATCTTCAAACATTATTATTGTAAACGTATCTCGTCATTTGGATAACCAAAATTTATTTAACTTCAAAAATCTATTTTTAAGGAAAGATCAAAAAAGCGAACTAAATAAATTAGGTTGGGTCATATCAAGTACTCGAAACAAGGTAAAGAAAAATGAAAAAGCAATTGAAGAATTAGTGTCTAACACAAATTTTATAGGACAAATCATATGAAAAACATAGACTATAAAGAACTGACACTAGGATTACTTTTTTTGATCCTACCTACGATACTCATTATGTATCCTTTACTAGGTTTTTTAGCTGAATATTACTCGTTACTTTTTGTCAATAAACACATTTTAATAGGTGTTTTTGCTGCAGGAATAATTACAGCCTATCTCTTACATAAAACTAAAATTAGATTCTTAATTATATTTGGTTTACTCGTATTGGTTATAAATATACTTTACAGCTACATTAGTTCTACGTCTTTTAGTGAGTTTGATGCTTATTATGTCGCTAATAGATTCAAAATAAACACAAGTATATTTGTATTTGGTTGGTTTTCAGGTTTTGCAATATCTAAATGGAGGTATTATTTAATCGTTTTTTCAATACTGCTAACAGCAATATCAGTCATTCTTATTTCAGAATTAGAAATGTCTAATGTCAATGAAATGATATGGTTAGTTGCCCCAACAGTCCTGTATCTATTTTATGTTTTATTTGTAAAAGAGCTCCTTAAAACAATAAGAAAACAAGAAAAAACAAATTATCTAATGGTAGTCTTGAGGATTTTTATATTCTCTTTGATTGCTTTGTTCTTGTTTTGGGCGACCATACAGCTTTTAGATTCGAAGTTAGATCATATTCAAAATGAAATCGCTAAGACACAAGGTGATGATGAAGAAGATTCAGGTGATGATAAAGATGGTAAAGAGAAAGACGACTCTAAAGAAGACAAAAATGGCTCTTCAGGGGCAAAGTTTAATATAGATGATTATATGGGGCTTCGAGATCGTTTGAAAGTTTCAGATGAACTCCTTTTTTGTGCCAATATTGATAACTTTATTAATGAAACAACGCCGAATCCTCAATATATTACATTATACCACCTGAATCAATACAATCCAGCTTTAGAACAATTTGAGATTGATCCAGACAGTATTGTTCGAGACCTGTTCTTACCTAATCCCACTACAATACCACAATATTTTAGTCAGCAAAACGACTCTGTTCTCATTTATGATAAGATGGAACGTGCCACCAAAGAGGTTAAAAGCACAATCTACATTGCAGGTCTTAACCCAGAAGTTTTTGTGGCTCCAAGTACAGCTTATGCCTGTCAGCCAATTTCTATAGAAGAAGAATTTAAGGAAGACTATAAATTTGCCTATAATGTATATTCTGAAGTATCAGAATTAAACAGTGCATATTTTGTTTACAATACTAAAAATCAATCCATTCTTGATTATCAGGAGAGTCGCAATCGCACTTTGAGAAAAGCGAAAAATTACGATGATGAAGATGAGGATTTTATGAATTATTATACTGAGATGCCTGTCGGTGATCTTTATAATAAAATTGACCAATTAGCCGATAGTCTTACCAAAGGAGACCATACAGCTATTGATAAAATTTTAAGCATACGAAATTACTTCTTATCTAAAGATGAAGATGGTAAACAATTATACACTTACACATTAACACCTGGAAAACCAACCGACCCCAATATTCCTAATGCAAGTATGTTGGGCGAGTTTTTGTTCAACACAAATGAAGGCTACTGTACTTATTTTGCTACGTCTTCGCTATTTATGTTGAGATCATTAGGGATTCCTTCAAGGGTAGCTGTAGGGTTCATGACAGTCGACAGAAGTCATAAAACACCAGGATGGTATTGGTTTTATGCAGACCAAGCTCATGCATGGACACAGGTTTATATACCTGAATATGGTTGGCTAGATTTTGACATGACTGTAGGTAATGAAGGTGCAGAAGGAGCTCCTCAACCTGATGGAACACCTCCAACACCACCTACTAAAGAAACGTTTGTAGGAAAAGGCGTGATTACTGTAGTCGATACAATAAGTAGAAGGATGGAAGTTCGTGTGGATCAAATGATTGTAAATGATAATGGTATTTCTCTTGATAGCACCAATATTGTTACTATGAAGTTTGATGTGAATCAAGCAAAAGTTTTTGCAGGAGAAGAACTCATTTCTTTGCAAAATGTCAAACTTGGAGACACAGCTGTAATGGTGTCTTTTGATTATAAACTTGCTAGAATACGAAAGAAAACTGAAAAAGAAAATATAGAAAATTATATAAAACGCTTTCCAGACCCTGTAACGATTATGGAAGTGCATGTCCCAAAAATTGAAGAAGAAAATTTAAGTGAAGCAACCGAAGAAGAGGACGATAGTGCAATTAAAACCATAACAGATTGGTCTATTTACATTATTGCTCTAATACTAATTGCATTATTTATATTATGCCTTTTGCCAATATGCTATTATTGGTGGTTATCTCAAAAAGCTAAAAACAATAACTCAATAGTTGCGTTATCTCAAGTAAATTATAAAAACGCACATTTTATACTTAATCAGATGGGTATTCCAAGAGGTCATCAAACACCGATGATTTATGCACGAGATACAATAGATCCAAAATTCGGAACCCACTTAGAAGCATTTATCAAAACATACCAAAAGCTGAAATATAGCGAAGACGAATTAACTCACGATGAGGTTGATTTAATTAGAGGTTTTTATACTGATTTTAATCAAAAAGTTTTATCCAAGTATAGTAAGTCAGAACAATTTTTCAATTTTATTAAACCGAACAAATGGATTCACTATATGTTGAATCTTAACCTAAAAAAATAGCAGATAATTATGAGTCAAGATTTAGAAAATTCAAATCCAGAGCATTTAAAGTATGTTCCATCTACAAATGAAACCATTTCTTCAGATAGGGCTAGGCAAGACATAGATGTATTAATTGACAACATAGGGAAGGTTATTAAAGGGCATAGAGAACAGATTATTCAAATAATTACCTGCCTTATTGCAAAAGGACATATTCTATTGGAAGACAATCCAGGTTCTGGTAAAACGGTTATGGCTAAAACCTTAGCCTATTCTCTATCTGGTCAAAAGGGTCATTCTGACTTTAAAAGAGTACAATTCACACCAGATTTGTTACCGATGGACTTACTAGGAACACATATGTACGACGAGGGTAATAAAGATTTCATTTTTAAGGAAGGCCCTTTATTTTGCAACATATTATTAGCAGATGAAATTAACAGAGCTTCGCCTAAGGTTCAATCTGCATTGCTCGAATGTATGGCTGAAAACCAAATCTCAATCGGAGACAAAACGTATAAACTAGATGATCTTTTCTTTGTAATTGCAACGCAAAACCCTATTGAAATGGAAGGGACTTACCCATTGCCAAATGCACAATTGGATCGTTTTTTTATGAAAATAACTTTTGGGTATGTAAGTGAAGAAGTTGAGCTAGGAATTTATAAAAAACAATTAGAAATTCAGAGATCACAGGATGCTGTTGAAGCCGTTTTAAAAATGAAAGACATACTAATGCTTAGAAGTAAAGCGGAGGAGGTTCATGTCGATGAAGAAATTATTATTAGTATTAATAATATTGTTCGAAAAACTAGAGAACATTCAGGAATTATTCTTGGCGCATCTATTAGAGCTGGAATTATTCTTTTAAAATGTTTAAGAGCATACGCTGTAATCCATAAACGACATTATGTGGTAGAAGATGACTTAGCGTCATTAGCAAGACCAGTACTTCAACATAGGCTTCTTTTTAAAAGTCTTTCAGATGAAAAAAATGCCGTAAATAATATCGTTAAAACTGAAATAGATCGTTTGTCTAGACTTAATTTAAAGAAATAGCTCGTGAAAATTGCAAGCATAAAAATATATTTTCTTTTTGGGTTTTTCTTTTTAGGCTCGCTCGCTGTATATGGTCAACGTATTGAAATAGATCGATTAGAACGCGACTTCAAAGGCAGTTATAGTAGTCGTAAATCCTATGAACTTTCACAGAAGATGATTCAGCTAGATAGCACCTATTATGTTGGTCATTTTTTTGAAGCTAATTATCGTTATGAAAGAGCTTCAGATAAGAGAGGTTATGAATCTGCGATTAAATCACTTGTAAAGGCTTTAGAATTACTAGAAAAAGATTTCCCTAGATCGCTTAGAAGAACCACAGAAATTAGGGCTTATATTGATCGCTATCAATTTCAAAGGAAGTATGTAATACTTATCTATTTTTTGTCAAAAAGTTATGAAAATATAGATAAACCAAATGAAGCTATTAAAGTTGTTAGACGACTTCAAAAGCGTGATTTTGTATTCAATTTTGGCATTATTCCTTACAATAATATTTCATGGATTTATTTACGCAATAGAATGTATAGTCCTGAAAAATATGAATTTCTAAAACCCACTATTGAAGAAAATCTTGAAATGGCCTCCAAATATGCCGATTCTATTAAAACTAGTGATAAACACAATCAATGGTTTTTAAATACATATTGGCCAGATGATGCAAATAATGCGTTGCTGAGTTATTATCATTATAAAAACATCATCTACTCTCATCAAATTAAAATTGATTCCGCAGAATATTTTAGCAAGCAATTAGAAAAATACGATAGACTCTCTTATAACAATTATGGAAACCTCCAGTTTATTCAAGCAAAATTTCAAGAAGCAGAAGAGAGTTATGAAACAGCGCGTGAAAATGACAATTATGAAGAAAAAAGCGTAAAAGAGTTTGACTATATGCAATCGGCTATAAAAATTTTTCAAAATGATATGCCTTCGTCTAAAGCTATAATAGAAGAGTCTATACAAAACCTTGGTAATGCTCCAGGATATGGATGGAATAATATTGCGCTCAGTAGATCATATTATTATTCAGGAGATTTAAAAAAGTCTAAAGAATTTCGAGACAAAGCAGCTAATTTTAAAGAAATACATGTTAACAGTACATGGGGAGAAGTTGCCTATGATCGCAATACACTTCTATTTAAATATCTATACCATAAGAAGTCAATAAATGAGATCAAGTTTCGAGATCAAGACTATTGGTATAAGCCCAAAAAACTATACCAAATATCTAAACACCATTTTAAACAAGAAAACGCGCATTTATTGCTTACTAGTGAGTTATCTGCAGACCCAGAACGATTTATAGGCTATTACAATTTGTTTGCATCAGAAAACAATATATTTTTTGATGAAATATGGGAACTCATAAAATATTTCAATTCGGAATACTTTATCAACATATTTCAAAAGAAATTAAACGAAGACGAGCGTGAAAGAGTTCATAAATACTTCAGCTATTTTATCGCTCAGTTTTATTTAGAAGATGGAGATTATGACAAGGCTATTAAAGAATTTGAAAGCGTATTAGAAAATGAATTTTTGGATGAGACTAATGAAAAACTACTCATAGCTAGAATTCATGAAGGATTAAGTAAAGCTTATGATGAAAAAGACAATACTACGTCTGCTAATGATCAGCTATTAGCGTTTTATATGAATTTCCCGCAATTGCTTCCCTATTCAGATTTAAAAATGAAATTTAATCTTGAAGTGGTCAATAAAACTTTGACATCGGGAGAAGAGGACATCATAGAAGATCTTAAAGATTGTAATATTGAATGGGTTGAAAATGATTTCAACTGGCCAACATTAAAAATAAACATTACTGAAAAAGAAAAGAAACAAGTTATTGTCTATCAAGTTGAAGTTGCTAATGAAACTAAATTTGAAGGTCGTTTAGATACAGAAAATATAGAAAATCCAGGGCAAATATTAGCTTTCAGAGCTTTTGGAATTAATCTAGAATAGATGATTGAAGTCCTTTATACTGTCAATAATAGTCTTAAAGCGATGTGAGGTTTTTTGTTACTCGATCCCATGAGATTTTAAAATCGCCTTAAAATCACGATCATCTTTTAAAAAGCCAAAAAAGTCATCTTTTTCTCTTTGGAAGGTTTTGGTTTGTTTATTGCGAATCGTATCTAAATAAAATAGCACACTATCGCGCTTTTCAAGCCCAGAATACACCATTGCTAATTGAAAACTCTTTTCTCGGTCTCTTGCAATTTTTCTAATGGTCTCAATGGTTTTATAAGCGTTTATAGTATCACCAACTTTAGCATAACTAAAACCTAAAAATCGGTAAAACGCTTTTTCTTCATGCACCATCTCTTCTAATCGCCCAATCGCATCTTTGTAATTTTTTTGGCTCATGTGTAATCTAAAATAAGAGGCGTTTATTACATGTGGATTAATGTCCTCAATTTTGGTTTCAATTTTATGTAATAGCTTTTCGCCTTCAACCAATTTTCCATTTTCAACTAAAGCATTAAAATAACTGTTTGCTGTAGCAAATGATAACGGGTCTAATCGATAAGCAATTTCAGCTTGCTCTAACTGTTTTTTATACTGTTTGGAATAATAATAAAATGTAGCAAATTGATGTCTTGTTGTTAGGTCATTTGGAGATAATTTTATAGCTTTTTCAAAAGCTTTCAATGCAAGATCATGTTTTCCTTCAATAGTATTAATTACACCTCTTACTGAATATATTCGCGACACTTTTGTGCTAATTTTTTCAGCTTGATCTAAATAGTTATGCGCCGTTTTTGCAGCTTCAATATGGTCTCGTCCAGAATAATAGGTTTGAAGGTATATTGCGTTAGCGAGTTCTGCATAAGCCTCTGCGTAATTTGGATCCAAAACGAGGGCTTCTTCGTAAAGAAGAATACTTTTCGCAAGACTTTCTTTAGTTCTAGCATCGACTTCTCTTTTGCCTTCAAAAACCAATTTATAAGCGTCAATGTTTTTTGTAGAAACAATGGCCAAACCTTGCTCTTCTTCAAAAGACAGATTGATTTGTAGCGCATCAACAATTTCTTCAGAGACCTCGGTTTGTAAACTAAAAATATTGATTAATGTTTTATCATAATTTTCAGCCCATATATGTTCATCTGTCGCGGCATCAATTAATTGAGCAGTAATCCTTAGGTCATCACCATATTTACGAATACTGCCTTCTAAAATATAAGAGACGCCTAACTCTTTAGCAATTTCAGGAATTGTTTTTTTTGTGTTTTTATATTGCATGACTGAAGTTCGAGAAATCACATGCAACTCTTTTAACTTAGATAGCTGTGTTAAGATGTCCTCAGTAACACCGTCTCTAAAAAATTCTGCATCTTTATCTGAACTTAGATTATCAAAAGGTAAAACGGCTATAGATAATTCTTTTGTAGGTGCATCGGTTTTAATGAAGTATTGATAGGATAAAAAGGCAGAACACAATACAATGAGTGCAAATAGACCTAGAAATAACGCCTTCCTCTTAGAAATAGTTTTATGAGTGTCGCTTGATTTTGCTTTTAATTTACCCTTGACGTCTTCTGCCTTTGGCACTCTCAAACCGTCATTAGCAATAGCAAAAAGTGGCATAGCTCCATCGACATTTTTTAATTCGTAAGCATCTAAAAACTGAACCTTAATGTCTTGGTGACTTCTAATTTGATCATGAACTTTATCTGAAATCAAAACGCTTCCAGAAATTGCGCAAGACTCAATGCGCGATGCCACATTAACAGCATCGCCTATAATGTCTTCCTCAGAATACACAATATCACCTACGTGAATACCAATTCTAACCGGAATTTCAGGAGCTTTAAGAAATGCATTTTGTAATTCGATTGCACAATTAACAGCTTCTACACTACTTGTAAAAATACTCAACGTGCCATCACCAAAATATTGAATAATCTTACCATTAAAGGCTTCTGTAGTCATTTCAAATGTGCTACGATGCCGATTTCTAATAGAAAGTGCCTTCTTTTCGTCACGTTGCATCAAAGCTGTATAGTCTTCAATATCTGTAAACATTATTGCCGCTAAGAGGCGTCGTTGTGACATTTTGGATTAATTGTGTTAGGAGCTACTAAGTTAATTAAAATTGTTTTGTGATAAAATTGTTTACCGATTCTGAAATAATAATCAATATCTTTAACTCAGTATTTTGAATTAATATGTCTAAAGCTAAGCAGGAAGGTTTTATTAAATTTTTATCTAAGGTTCCCTTTTTTTCCGAGGTAAAAGTGTCTTCATTAAGACATTTATGCGTGGGACTTAAAGAGGAAAACTATGGAAAAAATCAAACTATTTTTAAAAAGGGAGACGAAGGCGATTCAATGTATGTCATTGTTGATGGAAGTGTTAAAGTTCATGAAAACAATTATATTTTTAGCACAATGCAAAAAGGGGAGTGTTTTGGTGAATATGCTCTAATTGATGATCAAAAACGTTCGGCTGCTGTTTCTACATTAGAGAACACAACACTTATAAAAATTAATCGTGATCGCTTTTTAGATATTATGTCTAGCGATAGTGGCTTTTCTTTAGGAATCCTCACGGTTTTAATAAAACGACATAGAAACATAGATACCATTCAAGAGAATTTATCTAACTCAAAGCAAGCGTTAGAATTAGCAAACTCTAAAATGAAAGGGCTCATTGAAGGTGCAATGGATGCCATTATCATGTTTGATAGTAATTACAGAATTGTACTCACAAACCCTTCTGCAGAAAAATTATTAGAAAACGATGACGCATTACAACGCAATGTGCTCTATTTTTTTGATGAAGAAAGTGCTGAGGTTATTGAGTCATTGATTGATGAGGGACTTAAAAACACTGCCAAAACCATTAATAACTTCATTCCTAATATTGTAAAAGTTATTGGTTCAAATGAAACGGAAACTTTAAATGAAGGGACAATTAGTAAATACGGAAACGAAACAGAAACGTTTTACACACTTATTCTTAGAAATATTGAAGAACGAATAGAAGCTGAAGATCAGATTAGTTTGTTAACCAAACAAACCGAGTATCTTGAAGAAGAGATTAAAGAATTAACCAGTGGTTACGGCATTATTGCTGAAGATATAAAAATGCAAAATGTGCTCAATCTAGTTAAACATGTTGCGCCAACTGATGCAACTGTTTTGGTTAATGGTGAAACAGGAACAGGAAAAGAATTAGTATCGAGAGCAATTCACGAAGCAAGCCAAAGAAGTGATAAGCCGTTAATTCGTATCAATTGTGGAGCGATACCTGCAAACTTGATTGAAAGCGAATTGTTTGGTCACAAAAAAGGAGCATTTACTGGAGCTACTGCCGATAGAAAAGGGCGATTTTTATTAGCAGATAAAGGCACTATCTTTTTAGATGAAATAGGCGAAATGCCAATCGAGTTACAACCCAAACTATTACGTGTTATTCAAGAGGGCGAGTTTGATCCTGTGGGAAGTTCAGAAACCATTAAAGTTAATGTTCGTATTATAGCAGCAACGCATAGAGATTTATTGCAGCATGCAGCCGATGGAAAGTTTAGAGAAGATTTGTATTATCGCCTTAATGTATTTCCAATTGAAGTTCCTGCGCTAAGAGATAGAGGCAATGATATTTGTTTAATTGCAAATGAAATGATTAAACATTTTGCGAAAAAACTCAATAAACCCATTAATGATTTATCAGAAAACGACAAATCATTATTAATGTCTTATCATTGGCCAGGAAATGTTAGAGAGCTTCAAAATTTAATTGAACGCGCTATTATTGTCACTAAAAATGGAACAATTAATATAAAAGAAATTATTCCTGATAGTAAACCAAATGACAGTGAACCCCAAGAATCTTCAAAAGATAAAATCTATACCTCAAAAGAATTATTAAACCTAGAAAAAGAAAACATTTTAAAAGCACTTAGGGAAACACGGTGGAAAATTTCAGGGAAAAATGGTGCAGCCGAACTACTTCAATTACCACCAACAACTTTAGCCTCAAAAATTAAAGCCCATAATATTGAGCGTCCTATATAATTAACGATATTTCGTTGATTAACTCACTTAATTTCGTTTATTAACGAGATATCATTTATATTTTAAATACAAATATAACACATAAACTACTGTAAATCAATGTTTTATAATATTTGGCATGCGTTTGGCTTAATACCAGTCAAATAAAATGTTTAACAAATAAAATTTAAAACAATGATTACAACAGCAAACATTAAAAATGGAGTAAATGTAGACCAATTAGTAGACACTATTGGAGCAGTACAAACAAACCCAGAATTAGCAAAGTTCCAATTCAGATCTAAGAATGACTGGATTACTGGCGGACATTGTGTATCAAGTATCAAAGGGTTCTATGGTGTAGGAGCAGAAGACGAATCTCGTCAAGACACTTTTACAATGGAATGCGATCATCCAAATGTATTATTAGGAGAAGACAAAGCAGCTACACCACCAGAGGTTGTGTTACACGCTTTGGGATCTTGCCTCACAGCAGCAATGACATACCATGCAGCAGCAAATGGTGTTGACATTGAAAGCGCAACATCTACTTTAGAAGGCGGATGTGATTTACACGGCTTCTTAGGATTAGATCCAGAAGTGCGTAAAGGATTTGATGGTGTAAAAATGGTGCTTAAAGTAAAATCGGATGCTACTGCAGAGCAACTTGAAAACTTTGCAAAGTTTTCACCTGTATTTGACATGCTTACAAACCCAACTCCAGTTTCAATAGAAATTGTAAAGTAAATTTAACTGAAAAAGGCTACTCAATTTTTGATGTAGCCTTTTTTCAAAAATCAAAAACTATGACAACTTTAAAAAAAGTGCCATCAATAGCTTCTAATAATGAGAACTTATATACAGGAAGAATCTATTCATGTATTAGATGTTCTAGAGGTGAAAAATGGCACACTAGAAGACGATTCAAAAAATGATAATTAAATACAATTAAGAAAGGGGTATTAAGAACTGATAGCCCTTTTTTTAATGACAATTTTTACACCAACAATGAAAACACAACAGCATAAGATCGTTAACGCAAATCAAGCAGTAGCTCATATTGCTTATAAAACTAATGAGGTGTTTCCTATTTATCCGATAACGCCTGCATCTGAAATGTCTGAATTAGTTGAAGAATGGAGTGCAAAAGACAAGCCAAATAGGTTTAGCACAAATCCTTCAGTTTTTGAAATGCAAAGCGAAGCAGGAGTTGCAGGAGCTATGCATGGAGCGCTTCAAACAGGCGCATTATCATCAACATTTACAGCATCACAAGGCTTGTTATTAATGTTGCCAAACATGTATAAAATCGCTGGCGAGTTAACACCTAATGTAATTCACGTGGCTACCAGAAGTATTGCAACCCATGCCTTATCTGTTTTTGGAGATCATAGCGATGTTATGGCTGTAAGAAGTTCTGGTTATGCTATGCTTGGAGCCGCATCAGTACAAGAAGCACATGATTTTGCTCTAATTTCTCAAACCGCAACACTGGCGTCAAGAATTCCATTTGTACATTTTTTTGACGGATTTAGAACGTCTCATGAAACCTCTAAAATTGAAATGATTTCTGATGAAATGATTTCTGAAATGATAGATTTTGATGCAATTGATGCACATCGGAACAGAGCCTTAAACCCTAATAATCCCTTTTTGAGAGGAACATCTCAAGGTTCCGATGTGTTTTTTGAAAGTAGAGAAGCTATTAATTCATTCTATAATGCTTGTCCAGAAATTGTTCAAACAACAATGAATCAATTTGGAAGCCTAACAGGAAGACACTATCGTCTTTTTGATTATGCAGGTCACCCTGAAGCCGAGCATATTATTATTACCATGGCTTCATCATCTGAAACTGTTGAAGAAACCATTCAATACTTAAATACTAATGGTGAAAAATTTGGATTAATAAAAGTGCGCTTATTTAGACCTTTCAGTACAGAACATCTTATTGAAGCATTACCTACATCCTGTAAATCAATTGCAGTTTTAGACCGAACAAAAGAACCAGGAACATCTGGTGAGCCTTTATACCTAGATGTCACTCAATCTTTAGTTGAGGCGTTTCAAGACAGCAAAATAAAAATACTGCCTAGGGTTGTAGGAGGACGTTATGGGTTATCATCAAAAGAGTTTACACCCACAATGGTCGATGCTGTTTTTAATAATCTAAAATCTAAAAACCCTAAAAACAATTTTACGGTAGGAATATTGGATGATGTCACTCAATTGAGCTTACCTGTAAATACTGGTTTTGAATTAGAAAATAACACTTTTCAAGCCTTGTTTTATGCCAAAAACCCGAATACAGATACAAGTCATTTCTATTGTTTATCTGAGGTTGTAGGAAAAAAAGATCTTAATTATGTGCAGTCATATACGGAACTTGACTATAAAAAATCTGAATCTAGACAAGTGACTCATTTACGCATTGATTCTAAACCTATAAAAGCACCTTATTTAATCTCTAATGCTGATTTTATTGCCTGCCAAAATGTACACTTCACCGAAAAAGACACCGTTTTAAAAAACCTTAAGTCAAATGGAAAACTTTTGGTTAATACTTCTCTGACGTCTCAAGCATTTTGGCAATCACTTTCAGCAAATACCCAACTGCAAATTATTGATAAAGAGATTTCGTTGCATATTGTAAATATTAAAAAACTAGAGCCAAGTTATACGATTGGCAAGGCAATTGTTTCAGCATTTGATGCATGTTTCTTGTACCTTAATAATGGGTTTGTGTATTCAAATAATCTTGCTGAATTATACTCGCAAATTATTAAAGTTGACACCTCTAATCAAACAAATTTTAATAGACAGAAACTTGACTATAATAAAGAATTTTCATCTACACTTTTAGGAAAATTACTAAATAATAATAGTGAGACTATTTTGGTTGGTGATGTACCTATTGATGGCACATTTCAGACAAATACATCCATATATAATGCGTCTAGACATTCAGAAAAAACACCAGAGTGGCATTCTCATTTGTGTATTCAATGTGGTGCCTGCGCTATGGTATGTCCTCAAGGTGCTCTTAGAATGAAAGTACTCAACGATGTTGATTTAGAATTAGCACCTCAAGGTTTCAAATCGATAATTTCAGAAGAATTTGATCTCATGAATCTAAGTATACAAATCGATAAGGATCAATGTAATGCATGTAACAATTGTATTGAAACTTGCGATGTTAATGCACTTGAAATGATAAAAAATGAGAGTGAAAGTAATGACGATTGGAATTTTTTTAAATCTATTCCAGAGCTTAATAGGGCTAAAATAGATAACACAAAAGTAAATCAGCAACAACTACAAGAACCATTGTTTAAATATGCAACTGGAGATGATGGATGCGGAGAAGCACCATACTTAAAATTACTATCACAATTATTTGGGGATCGATTATTAGTGGCTAATGCCACTGGAGCTAGCTCAATTTTTGGAGGCGCTTTACCAACAACTCCATGGTCTAAGAACTTACAAGGAAAAGGTCCAGCGTGGTCTAATTCCTTATTTGAAGATAATGCAGAGTTTGGCTTAGGGTTTCGTTTATCATTAGACCAACAAGAGGTTGAAGCAAAACGCTTACTTAAAGATATGATGAACACCCTAGACTTTGATT
Organism: uncultured Psychroserpens sp.; assembly: GCA_947489585.1. GTDB lineage: Bacteria > Bacteroidota > Bacteroidia > Flavobacteriales > Flavobacteriaceae > Psychroserpens. The sequence continues at coordinate 153,014 of CANLEE010000003.1, read as the reverse complement.
TAGTTCACGATATTATATCTGCCAAGCAGCATACTGAAATAGATATTATTCAGCAGAGAAAACGTATTAAAACGTTAAAATCAATTTTGAGAACCATGAATTCAAAAGACGCTAAAATACTTTTAAAAGTAGCAGATAGTCTAGTCAAAAAAAGTGTATGGTGTGTTGGTGGTGATGGATGGGCTTATGATATTGGTTTTGGAGGTTTGGATCATGTGATAGCTTCAGGGAAAAACGTAAATATTTTAATTATAGATAACGAAGTGTATTCGAATACTGGAGGACAAATGTCAAAAGCAACACCATATGGAGCTTCAGCTAAATTTGGTTTTAACGGAAAGTCAAAACAAAAAAAAGATTTAGGTTTAATGGCGATGACTTATGGTGATGTGTATGTCGCATCTGTTGCTATTGGAGCAAATCAAGAACAAACATTAAACGCATTTATAGAAGCTGAAAATTATGATGGGCCTTCAATTATTATAGCATACAGCCATAGTAAGTCTCATGGTATTGATATGAAAAACCCAAGTCAGTATCACAAAGCAGCTGTGAATTCTGGGCAATGGCTATTGTATAGAAATGACCCAAGACGAGAAGACAATAATTTAAATGCACTACAATTAGATTCTGACATTCCATCGATACCAATTCAAGAGTATTTAAAACTCGAAGGGCGTTTTTCGAAACTATTTAAAACAGACAAAGCACAGTTTAGCCTGTTGATGCAACAAATTCAGAAACAAGTCGACAAGCGATTTGACACCTATTTAGCTATGGCTTCATCTGCACCAATTAATAGAAGTCAACTACTTCAGAATAATAGAATGAAACGGCAGTTGGTTTATAAAAATGATAAAAGTAATGCGCTTTTAAATCATCACGATGATTATTAACCTTTTAAAAAATTAAAAAGCTCGCTAAAGTAAATATCAGGTTGATCTAACCAACCATAATGCCTACAATTATTAAGCAAAACTAATTTTGAATTTGGGAAAGTCGTATGCATGACTTGAGCCGATTTTGGATTTACGATATCTTTATCGCCATGTAAAATAAGAACCGGTTTATCAAAAGATGTCATCGCTCTAGATACATCATAATGATTAGTCATGTCTTGCCAAATCAATTGGTTTATTATTGGGTAAAACCTTGAGTTAAACGCTAATCCTTTGTAGACAATATCTTCATTATTAGTATTAAAAACATAGCCAGAAGACATTAACTTAAATTGAGCCATTAGTCTTAATTCAGGGTTGTCTATACGGAATAGCGTTCGAAGTTGTTCTTGGTTTTCAGTACTTATTCCATTGTTTAATCGAGAATTAACATCACTAGCAAAGTCCAAGGTTAATCCTCCAGAGTGAGAAAGGATTAATTGTTTGACATTTTTCGGGTATTTTGCAGCATAGCTCATGGCATAAATACCACCAAATGATTGCCCCATGATTCCTACCTTATCATATTTCAAGTGTGTTCTGAGGTGTTCCAGATCTTCAACCATCAAATCCAAGGTCATGTTGTTGCTATTTGGCGATTCTATTTCTGAATACCCTGTGCCTCGTTGATCGAATATGATTATCTGATGTTTGGTTTCAGCGGCAATTGTTTTAGCCAAGCTCTGAAAGTTATGGCTCGAAAATCCAGGTCCTCCATTTAATAAAAACATCGGAGACCCTTCTCCAAATGTTTTATAGGCAAGATTAAAGTTTCCTCTATTTAAAAAGCTATAATTAGCTTTATGAGTTTTGATGTAATCAGAAATTAGCAACATGTGTTCACTTGTTCCATTTTTTGATAAATCTTGATATAAGCCCGCATGGTTTTTATCTCGTACATGATGAAACGTTATCGTATTATAATTTGCGGTCTTAGCTTCTATTTCAAATAGTTTGGTATAGTCATAAGTATCTATTTCAGAAACAACTAGCATAGGAACCCATTGATTACTCATATACTCAGTTGGTGATGCTTTCTGAATAACTTTCATAGAGTCTCCAAACACACCTTTTACATGACTATCTGCCATGGTTTTTCCGTTAGAAGCAAGATGGGAATTGTAATAAGCCACCATATCATAGGCTCCTGCAATAGGAATTGCTGCTTTAATATCTCTTACAGACCTTCCAACTTCGGTTAAATATGAAGGGTCCATTGCTAGTAGCGCAGATAAATGTGCTCCAGCAGAATAGCCACTTACAAATATTGAATATTTATCATACTGATACGCACTTGCATTATCATAAACCCATGCAAATGCTTTAGCTACATCTTGTATATGAGCTGGATGTTGAACCCCAGTATTCCGTTCAGGATTTTGCCATGTCGCTGGACTTAACCGATAACTCATTACAGCTACAGCAATACCTTGTTTAGTAAAGTTACGTGCCAATTCGGTTTCAGATTTTCGTCCTCCAAAAGCCCATGCCCCTCCATGAATCCATAACATAATGGGAGGGTTTTTTACATGGTCTGGGATAAAGAGATTCAATTTGTGTTTTGTAGAATCAGCATCTGACCCCAAATAATAAGGAATATCATAGTGTTCTCTAATAGAATCATTGAAAATAATGTTTTTCGCGATATCCTTAGATGTAGTTTTAGCCTCAGAACAGCCCAGCACTGAATAAAATGGCGAAATGATTAAGATGTAGAATACTATGGTCTTGAAATTTTTAATCATAACAAAAGAGTTTTAAATACTAGGACACGATGTGTTTTAGCTAAAATAAAACATTAGTGTTCTATTCAATGTTTAAAAAAAGTTAAAGAATGCCATTCATTATACGAATTCTAAATCATCCTTAACGAATTCTAGAAGCACTCAAATTTCGGTCAAGTGTCAATATATCTTTGAAGTATCAAACAAGTATAAACCCATAAAACAGAATACTATGAAAACTTTAAAGAACACACAAAACGAAAACAAAACACAAACAAGACTATCTAAACTCTTTCAAGCAGTAATGATTTTAGCAATGCTATTTATCGCTTCAGATATTTACGCTCAAACCAATGAAGTAGAATTTGATGTCTACTCTAATTCAGTAACAAATGCTTCACAATATTTATTAGGTGATGATGTTGCCTTACGTGATTGTGCCTCTGTTCACTGTGAAAAACTAACGACGCTTAATATTGGTACCAATGTGAGATTATTAGCCAAAAGTGAAATGCCTCAAACTATTAATGGTGTCACTAGTAGATTTTACAAAATAAAAATGGGTCCACAAATAGGATGGATTTGGGGAGGACTTATTTCACAAAAGACAATGGTAAGTCAAATAAATCCAGAAATTAAATTTGTATTTGGAGAAGCAGGTGTTGACTATAAAGGTTATAAGCGTTTTCAAATTAGAGCAATAAGAAATGGCACTGAGATTGACAAGATTTTTGTAAAATCAGAAACACTACACCATGAGTTAATCAACTTAATTGACAAACAAGATAATACTTATGGAACTGATGTGATTGCCTTATGCACTAATGAAGGAGAAAGCTGTGATGTTACCGAAAGTAGTGCATATATTGTATTTAAAGACAATAAGTTAATGCAAACGTCAAATTTAGCAGCTTTAGAGCAGGTAAAACCACAAAAAACCAATTATGCATTTTCATGTGAATTGGATAACAAATAAATGAAAGCATTCATGATAATTAGTTGATGTTGTGATTTATGTTTTGAGCGCTGTATCTCTTTTTGAGTGCAGCGCTTTTAATGATTCTAAAAAAAGGATATACTTCAAGCTTAAAAACTGCGTTCAAAATTGTAAGTTGCATTGAGATAACAAACCCAAAATTGAAATTTAAAACGACATATATATATTACCTGCTGTTCTTCGGAATGATGCTCACCATAAATGCTCAAAATAGGCAGTTAAGAGCATTTACACTTGAAGATGGTTTACCGCAATCTCAAGTCTATGCTATGACGCAAGATAATAAAGGGTATTTGTGGCTAGGGACACAAGGTGGTGGATTGGCGCGTTTTGATGGTGATAATTTTAAAGTGTATAATGACAAAAACGGATTAGGATCTAATTATATTAACACTATAGCATCGATAAATAAGAAATTATATATAGGTACAAAACAAGGGTTATCTGTTAAAAATAAGACCAAATTTCTAAATACTGAAACACCAGAAATTAATAAAATATGTGAGATTAATAAGCAGATTTTTTTATTAACTAAACAAGGGGTCTTTAGAGTTAAAAATAATACTTCCGTAGAAAAAATAGAACTACATCCCGAAATTGACAACTTACAAATTAATGATTTGATTGCCTTTGATGGTCATTTTTGGTTAGCAATTCAAGATGGTTTGTGGCGATTTTCTGGAACGATGTCTAACCCAAAAGCATTTCAAAAATTAGAACAAGGAGACTTTAAAGCTTTAGCTAGTTTTAACACTAAAATCTTTGCCTCTACTTTTAATGATGGCACTATTGTATTTGAGTCTGATGATTTTGAGAACCAAATCCTTATTAAAGAACCTTTGCGAATTAATAGTATCTCAATTCTAAACACGAATCAGCTTTGGGTTGCAACCGATAACAACGGCGTGTCTGTGATTGATGCCGAGACCAACACCGAATCATTTATACTCAATAGCACTAATGGTCTTTCAGTACCCAATGTAAGACAAGTGCTTCAAGATCGTCAATCAAACATTTGGATGGCAACTTCTGGTGGTGGTTTATACAAGTATTTTCAGAATAATTTTAAACATTTTGATACAGGAACTGGTCTTAATGGAAATCGCGTCTATGCAGTTCATCATTCAAATGATGCGATGTGGATTTCAAATTCTGAAGCTGGATTAATGCGAATTGACAACTATGGGATTCATGATATAGAACTTCCTGAAGCGTTTTCCGAAGTTAAAATAAAAACCATTACAAGTGATTATAAAGGAAATATTTGGGCAGGATCTGATGGGAAGGGTTTAGTGTTTCGAGGAGAAATTAGTATTGATTCTTTTGCCATTGACACTTTAAAAAGACGTAAAAAAGCTATTTCTAAAACCGTTGAGGTGACCAAAGTATTAAATACTGAAAATGGGTTTCCTGATGATTGGATTCGAAATATTCACGTTGATAAAGACGCCATATATGTAGCTACCTATTCTTACGGGATTGTAAAATTCAACTATAATGCAAGACAAGACAGCCTAATTGTGCATAAAACATTTTCAACTTCAGAAGGTATTCAAGACTTATATATTAGAGACATGGTCAAAGATGAGAATGGCCGATTTTGGTACGCAACACGAAACGGACATTTGGGTTATTTGAAAAATGATAACATTGTTCATTTGGGCTCAGTTTTAGATTTGGAAGTGCCAATTAACAGTATATTATTTCAAAACAACACCATGTTTTTGGGTACTGCTGGGCAAGGAATTTGGTGGTCAAACGATGAAAACTTTAATACGTTTAAAAAATTAAAAGGCCTAAAAGAGGGCACTTCAGAGAATATATATCAACTTATTTTTGATAATGAAGGCTACCTTTGGGTTGGTACAGAACGTGGTGTAGACAAACTAGAATTAGATAAAGACACACAAATTAAAGATGCTTTTTTCTTTGGAAGGAATGACGGGTTTTTAGGTATAGAAACTTGCTTAAATGCTGTTGATAAAGATGAAAAAGGGCATTTGTGGTTTGGCGCATTGTACGGCCTTACAGAATATCAACCTGCTGAACTTAATCAAGATACCGAAAAACCAATCATCTATTTAGAAGATGTTAAAGTTGGATTCAAAAGTATAAATTCTATTAACTTGTTGAGTTGGACAAACACCGATAAAGTATTACAACTCAATTCAGACCAAACACAGGTGAGTTTTTCATTTAAAACAGTCGATTTAGATCATGCTAATGGTGTGGAGTATCGCTACAAACTGAATGATAATAATTGGAGCCCTTGGTCTAATGTGGCTACTCAAGATTATTCTGAACTAAACTTTGGAGCTCATGATTTTGTTGTTCAATCAAGAAATCATCGCTGGAAGGAGAGTGATCCACTTCATTTTTCATTTTATATTGAGAGTCCGCTATATAAAAAAGGATGGTTTCAATGGACTATTATTGGTTTAGCTATTTTTGGGTTGGCCGCAATAGCCTATCAATATATAAAACGAATAAAACGTAAAAACACTCAAGAAAAAGAGCGCTTAGAATTAGAAAATCATTTACTGACGTTAGAACAAAAAGCCTTGCGCTTACAAATGAATCCGCATTTTATTTTTAATGTTTTAAACGGTATTAAAGCGATGGCACCAACCAAGCCAGAAAAAATGAACGATACGGTAAATAGTTTCGCCACTTTGTTAAGAGAGACCTTAGTAAACTCTAGAAAAGACACTATAGGTTTAGATCAAGAAATTAAAACATTGCGTCATTATGTTGAGGTGGAACGCTTAATGGCAGAACAACCGTTTACCTATGATATTGTGATCAATACTGATTTAGACATAGAAGAAATCTTAATTCCACCCATGCTTATCCAACCTTTTGTAGAAAACGCGATTCGTCATGGCATTTTAAAGGGACCAAGAGCTGGGGCATTAAAGATTCAGTTTGATACTATTGAAGACATCTTAAAAGTAACCATTACAGATAATGGTATTGGAATTTATAGTTCACAAGAGCAAAAAACAAAAACAGACCACCAATCTATGGCACTTAAAGTAACCAGAGAACGATTAGAATCAATTTCAGGAAAGGATGCTTTAGATATTTCAGAAATAAAAAATAATGACGGAAGCATTGGTGGCACGACCATTGTGTTTAAAATCCCGTTAGAAACCGATTATTAAATAAGAGAAATAAATCATGCTTACAGCAATTATTGTAGAAGATATGAAGGACGCTATGGAACTTTTAAAGAGTGACATTGAGGCAAACCATTCAGAGATAAAAATTATAGATACAGCAAAAAGTGTGGTTGAAGCGGCAAAGGTGCTTCGGAAGCATCAACCTGATATTTTGTTTTTAGATATTATGTTGGGAGACGGAACTGGGTTTGATGTATTGGAGATTTTTCCAGAACTAACATCAAAGATTATTTTTGTGACTGCCAGTGATGAATTTGCTATTAAAGCCTTCAAGTTTGCTGCTATTGATTATGTGCTTAAACCTTATGCTAATAATGAGTTGACGCAAGCGATTGAAAGAGCGAAGCAACAAATTCAGCCTAATAAAGAACGTTTAGACATTTTAAAGAAAACCTTATCTGCACCAGAAAAAAAACCAGATAAAATCTCATTACATACACTAGATAAAATCATCATTGTCAATTTAGACGATATCATACGTTGTGAATCTGATAGCAATAATACAATGTTTCACCTTCAAGATGGGCGAAAGATTTTTGTAACAAAGACCTTAAAATATTTTTCAGATATGCTTAAACCTTATGGATTTCTTAGAATACACCAAAGCCATTTAGTCAATTTGCAATGTATTAGTGCATTTATTAAAACAGATGGTGGGTACTTAATGTTAAAAAATGGAGAAAATGTACCTGTTTCTGTTAGAAAAAAGACGGAGGTGATTGAGATTTTAGATCAAATGCATCGATAAGCTTTATAGTTTAGAATAACTAAAAGTTGAAATTTTTGTATGTAAAGCTGTAAAATGCATGATAACAATTATTTAAAACGAAATTAGTGTCGATTTTCTTTTGATTATCGTAAAAAAGCATATATTTGGTTTTAATATAAATTTAACGTAAACGAGTGAAAAAGTGTTTTTCGTCGATTTTTTTTGCGTTTTATGGATGTTTTTTTGCTATTTAATTTTGTTGAGACCTTTTTTTTTATACATTTACGCCATAATGAGAATACAAAACAAGAAAATCCTAGCCTCGATCTTATTTGTTTTAATAAGTTTTGTATGTGTAGCACAAGGCGGTGAACCACCACCACCTATGCCGCCACCACCTCCAGGGTTACCTATTGATGGTTTTACCACAATAGCTGTAATTTTAGGAGTTTTCTTTGGTGTGAAAAAGACAATTAAAAATTCTAGAGGGTAATTTAGCTATTGTCTAGCCTCATAAAGCTTTTGTATATATTTTCCTAAGACGTCAAATTCTAGATTGATTTTTGACCCCTGTTTTAGATACTTAAAATTAGTGTGTTCGTAAGTGTAAGGAATAATAGCAACGCTAAAATTAGTTTTACCAGAATTAACAACCGTTAAACTTACCCCATTTACAGTAGCAGAACCTTTTTCGATAGTTACATTTCCGAGATTACCATTATAGCTAAATGTAAATAACCAACTTCCATTCGCTTCTTTAATTTGTTCACATACACCAATTTGATCTACATGACCTTGAACAATGTGCCCATCTAAACGATCACCAAGCTTCATTGCACGCTCTAAATTTACAGCATCATTAATTTGTAAATCACCAATATTGGTTTTATCAATAGTTTCTTTAATTGCTGTAACTGTATAATTATCTCCTGAAATGTCTACAACAGTTAGACAAATGCCATTATGAGCAACGCTTTGATCAATTTTTAATTCTGAAGCCAGATGACTTTGTATGGTGAGATGAAGGTTGTCTTGCTCTTTTCTAAGATTTGTAATAATGCCAAGGTCTTCAATAATTCCTGTAAACATAGTGTCGAATAATTGGTTACATCCAAATTTGGATTAAATTTGTATTACAAAATTACGGACATTACAAAACATCTTGATGGAAAAAGACAAAAAAATAAAACTTGGGATTTCAATAGGAGATTTAAATGGTATTGGATCAGAAATTATCTTCAAAACTTTTGAAGACAATCGTATGCTTGAGTTTTGTACTCCAGTTATTTTTGCATCAATTAAAACCATGTCATTTTTAAAAAAGCATTTTAAAAGCCCTATTAATTTTCATGGAATAAATCATACTGACCAAATTATCCATGGAAAGATTAATGTTCTCAATGTTTGGAAAGAAAATGTTACTATTAATTTTGGAGAAGAAGATTTAAAGATTGGGGAATATTCAGTAAAGTCATTAGAAGCTGCTACAAAAGCATTGAAGGGAGGTGCTATTGATACATTAGTTACAGCGCCTATTCATAAGCATAATATTCAATCGGATAGTTTTAAATTCCCAGGACACACCAATTACCTTGCTGAAAAACTAGGAGGGAAAAGTTTAATGTTTATGGTAACACCTACATTAAAAGTAGGCTTACTTACAGATCATGTTCCAGTAAAAGATGTGCCTAATCATATTACTTCCGAATTAATAAACGAAAAAATAGATACGGTTTATAAGTCTTTAGTTCAAGACTTCAGAATTAGCAAGCCTAAGATTGCTGTTTTAGGCATAAATCCTCATGCAGGTGATAATGGAGTTATTGGAGAAGAAGATGACAAAGTATTAAGACCAACACTTGAACAAATTAAAGAAAAAGGCAAAATGGTTTATGGACCTTATTCTGCAGATAGCTTTTTTGGCTCAGGAAACTATAAAAACTTTGATGCAATTATTGCGTCCTACCACGATCAAGGCTTAATTCCGTTCAAAACCATTGCGTTTGGCCATGGTGTAAACTATACTGCTGGACTGACTAAAGTAAGAACCTCGCCAGATCATGGAACCGCTTTTGAAATTGCAGGAAAAGGCACAGCTGATCATGGATCTTTCAAAGAAGCGGTGTTTATGGCCATACAAATATTTAATAATAGAGAAGAGTATGGAGAATATTCTAAAAACCCATTAAAAAAAGCACCAAAAAAACCACAAAAAACGTTATAAACATTTTTTGTTTACAACTATAGTTTAGTTAATTAAAATTTATATATTTGCAGGCTCAAAATGAATGCGATGATGAAGCCTTTAAAGGAATATACGATACCATTTATTGGTCTCAAGGTAGAAAAGCACCATTTTGATTATCAGATTGATAAAGCGTTCTTTGAACATTTTGAGTATGATGATTTTAATGATGTTAACGTTAAAACAGAGTTGATTTTAGAAAAGAAAACAACCTTGTTGGAGTTGCATTTTGAAATTTCTGGTGTTGTAAACGTCAATTGTGACCTTACAAATGAACCTTATGACCAAAGTGTTGAAGGTGATTTTAAATTGGTAGTCAAGTTTGGTGATGATTATAATGATGAATTTGAAGATATACTAATCATTCCTCATGGAGAATACGAAATTAATGTAGCCCAATACATATATGAGTTAATCATATTGTCAATGCCAGTTAAACGTATTCACCCAGGAGTTGAAGATGGAACACTAGATTCAGAAATACTTAAAAAACTTGAAGAGTTAAGCCCAAAAGGCTTAGAAGAGAAAGAAGAAACATCAGAGGAAATTGATCCTCGTTGGAATACATTAAAAAAACTATTAACGGATAAATAACATATAAAATGGCACATCCTAAGAGAAAAATATCGAGAACAAGAAGGGATAAGAGAAGAACACATTACAAAGCATCTGTTCCTACAATTGCTACGTGCCCTACAACAGGAGAAGCACATCTTTACCACAGAGCTCATTGGCACGAAGGTAAACTCTATTATAGAGGTCAAGTATTGATTGATAACTCACAAGCAGAAGAAAATATAGCATAAGTATTATGCAAGCATATAATAAAACGCTCTATACTGAGCGTTTTTTTTATGTTTAATTTCTCTAAGTCTTAAAAACGACTTAATTTGCACCATATTCGTTCAAAATTTAGTAATTTCATTAAAATTTTACCTTTTTTTGACGTTTTTTGTCTTTTTGAGACTGTTTTTTAAAAATACAATATGAGTAAAATCACAGCTGCAATTACAGGAGTAGGCGCTTATTTACCAGAATATAGATTGACCAACCAAATATTGGAAACTATGGTCGATACTAATGACGAATGGATTACCACACGAACAGGTATTAAAGAACGTCGCATCCTTAAAGAAGAAGGAAAAGGGACTTCTTACTTAGCCATTAAAGCCGCTCAAGACCTTATTAATAAAAAAGGTATTGATCCTAAGAATATAGAATTAGTAATAGTTGCAACTGCAACACCAGATATGAAAGCTGCCTCAACCGCAGCTTTTACTGCAACTGAAATAGGCGCTACTAATGCATTTTCATTTGACTTAGAAGCTGCATGTTCTAGTTTTCTCTTTGGAATGTCTGTTGCTTCAAGTTATATTGAATCAGGAAAATACAAGAATGTTTTGCTTATCGGAGCAGATAAAAACTCATCTTTTATCAACTATAAAGATAGAGCTACTTGTATTATTTTTGGTGATGGTGCTGGAGCAGTTTTGTTTGAACCTAATCACGAAGGGTTAGGTTTACAAGACGAATTGTTAAGAAGTAATGGTGAAGGGCGTGAGTTTTTACAAGCCACTTATGGAGGATCTTCATATCCTATTACTGCAGATACGTTTAACGAAGGGAAACATTACGTCTTTCAAGAAGGAAAAACTGTATTTAAAAATGCCGTATTTAATATGGCTGATGTCACTGAACGTATCTTAGAAAGAAACAATTTAACTAATGATGATATTTCTTGGTTGGCGGCACATCAAGCTAATAAAAGAATTATTGAAGCTACTGCTAACAGAGTATCGCTTGAACCAGAAAAAGTCATGATGAATATCCATAAATATGGAAATACAACATCTGCGACTTTACCGTTATTATTACACGATTACGAATCGCAGCTTAAAAAAGGCGATAAAATTATATTCGCAGCCTTTGGAGGCGGATTTACTTGGGGCTCAATTTATTTAAAATGGGCTTATAATTCATAACCAACTTTTAACTAACTAATTAAAAAGACTATTAATTATGGATATTAAGGAAATTCAAAACTTAATCAAATTTGTAGCCAAATCAGGTGCAAGCGAGGTTAAACTAGAAATGGATGATGTTAAAATCACCATAAAAACTGGTTCAGATGACAAAGGGGACTCTACCACTTATGTTCAGCAAATTCCAGTGAGCCAACCAGTTGCTCAAGCAATACCTACAGCAGCTCCTGCTCCAGCCGCAGCAGCTCCAGCTGCAGAAGCACCTGCAGCATCTGACGATGCAAAATATATTACTATCAAATCACCAATAATTGGGACATTTTATCGTAAACCATCTCCAGACAAACCTGTATTTGTTGAGGTAGGGTCTTCAATAGGTGAAGGTGATGTACTGTGTGTTATTGAAGCCATGAAATTGTTTAATGAAATCGAATCTGAAGTATCAGGTAAAATTGTTAAAATTTTAGTTGACGATTCGTCTCCAGTAGAGTTTGATCAACCACTATTCTTAGTTGATCCATCATAACCAAATTTAAAATTCCAAAAAACAATTCCATATGTATTGGAATTTGGAATTTGAGATTTTAAATAGTATCAAGTTATGTTTAAAAAAATATTAGTAGCCAATAGAGGAGAAATAGCACTACGTGTTATTAGAACCTGTAAAGAAATGGGAATCAAGACAGTTGCGGTATATTCTACGGCTGATGCCGAAAGTTTACACGTGAAATTTGCAGATGAAGCCGTTTGTATTGGACCACCTTCAAGTAGTGAATCTTACCTTAAAATATCTAACATCATTGCAGCTGCAGAAATTACAAACGCAGATGCCATCCATCCAGGTTATGGGTTTTTATCTGAAAATGCTAAGTTTTCAAAAATCTGTGAAGAGCATGACATCAAATTTATTGGTGCCTCTCCAGAGATGATTGACAGAATGGGAGATAAAGCGAACGCAAAAGCCACTATGCTTGAAGCAGGTGTGCCTTGTGTTCCGGGAAGTGAAGGTGTTATAGAAGATTTTGAGACTTGTAAAAAAGTAGCTATAGAAACCGGTTATCCTGTAATGCTTAAAGCATCAGCAGGTGGTGGTGGAAAAGGAATGCGTGCTGTTTGGAAACCAGAAGAGCTGCAAAATGCTTGGGAATCTGCGCGAGCAGAATCTAAAGCTGCTTTTGGTAATGATGATATGTACATGGAAAAACTCATAGAGGAACCACGTCATATTGAAATTCAAATTGTAGGCGATTCTACAGGTAGAGCTTGTCATTTATCAGAGCGTGATTGTTCTGTACAACGTCGCCATCAAAAATTAACCGAAGAAGTGCCTTCTCCATTTATGACAAAAGCATTACGTGATAAAATGGGTAAAGCTGCAGTTAAAGCTGCCGAATATATCAAATATGAAGGCGCAGGAACTGTTGAGTTTTTAGTTGATAAGCATCGTAACTTCTATTTCATGGAAATGAACACGCGTATTCAAGTAGAGCACCCAATTACCGAACAAGTAATTGATTTCGATTTAATACGTGAACAAATATTAGTAGCTGCAGGTGTGCCAATTTCTGGTAAAAACTATACGCCAAACTTACATTCTATCGAGTGTCGTATTAATGCCGAAGACCCATTTAACGACTTTAGACCATCACCAGGACGTATCACTACATTACATGCTCCAGGTGGTCACGGTGTTCGTTTAGATACACATGTGTATGCAGGTTATGTCATCCCGCCAAATTACGATTCTATGATTGCAAAGTTGATTACTACTGCGCAAACTCGTGAAGAAGCTATCAATAAAATGAAACGCGCTTTAGAAGAATTCGTTATCGAAGGTATAAAAACCACGATTCCATTCCATAGGCAATTAATGGAGCATCCAGATTATTTAGCAGGGAATTATACTACTAAATTTATGGAAGATTTCGAAATTCAACCTGAAGAAGAATAAGATAACAACTCCGAAATTAACGTTTCGGAGTTTTTTTATAATATACATTTGGGTGTGCTTTTATCTCAAAGAGGTGAGATAAAAGGCAGGCTCTCGCAAGTCGCTCTCTTTGAGGAGCTCCAACAATTGCTCCATCCTTAACACAAAAACCATTATTTTAGTGCTATGAACTTATCGTATTGGGAAATAAAATCATGGCTCACCAACGTAGATTATACAATCGTTGGTAGTGGTATTGTTGGCTTAAATTGCGCACTTCAGTTAAAACATCGTTTTCCAAAAGCTAAGATTCTAATTCTTGAAAAAGGCATACTGCCTCAAGGTGCGAGTACCAAAAATGCTGGCTTTGCTTGTTTTGGAAGCTTAAGTGAAATCATTGACGATCTCAAAACGCATAGTCATGCTGAGGTATTTCAACTCGTAAAAAAACGTATTGATGGCTTGCAATTACTACGAGAAACTTTAGGCGATAATACCATCAACTACCAAGAGCTTGGAGGTTATGAATTGTTTTCAAAAACAGACAATTTATTAGCAGAATGTCAACTAAAAAAGGACCGTATAAATACACTTTTAAAACCCTTATTCAATCAAGAGGTATTTAGTTTTCAGTCCAATACATTTGGTTTTGAAAATTGTCAAGATACGTTAGGGTTTAATCAATTTGAAGGACAAATAGATACCGGAAAAATGATGGTGTCATTGACACAATTAGTTTTAAATTCAGAAATAAAAATAATAAATAGTATAACGGTTGAGCAATTTTCAGAAACTTCAAATTCAGTACATATTAAAACGAATCGGTTTGAATTTTCGACTTCAAAGTTATTGATTGCAACTAATGGCTTTGCTTCAGCATTAGATATTTCCGAAGTAAAACCAGCAAGAGCACAAGTAGTTATTACAAAACCAATTCCTAATTTAAACATAAAAGGAACATTTCATCTAGACCAAGGCTATTACTATTTTAGAAATATCGATAGTCGTATTTTATTTGGTGGTGGGCGAAACCTTGATTTTATAGGCGAAGAAACGACAGAATTAGCACAGACTCAACAAATTCAAAATAAACTAGAAGCCCTTTTAAAAACAACTATTTTACCAGATACAGCTTTTGAGATTGAATACAGATGGAGTGGAATTATGGGAGTTGGCCAGCAAAAAAAACCAATTGTAAAGCAATTGAACAACAATGTATTTTGTGGTGTTCGCCTTGGAGGTATGGGAGTTGCTATTGGTAGTTTGGTTGGAAAAGAATTAGCAGACTTACTTTAATAATAGATTATGAAATTTATTAAACGCTTTTTTAGATTTGTGTTTAAGACCTTGTTTTGGCTTTTTGTGTTCTCTATTGTTGTTGTTGTTATTTTTAAATGGACACCAGTACCTATAACACCGTTAATGGCCATTCGAAATATTGAACAATCTAACACTTCTAAAAATGGATGGGAACATGATTGGGTTCCATTAGAAGAGGTGTCTATAAATATACAATTGGCAGTAATTTGTAGTGAAGATCAATTGTTTTTATCACATAATGGGTTTGATATTAAAGCCATTGAAAAAGCATACGAAAACAATAAAAAAGGCAAACAATTAAAAGGCGCGAGTACTATTAGTCAACAAACGGCAAAAAATGTGTTTTTATGGCCAGATCGTAGTTGGTTGCGTAAAGGTTTAGAAACCTATTTTACATTTTTAATAGAGCTTATATGGAGTAAAGAACGTATTATGGAAGTGTATCTCAATAGCATAGAAATGGGACCCGGAATTTATGGTATTGAAGCAGCATCTCAGTATTGGTTTAAAAAATCAGCAGCAGATTTAACCAAATATGAAGCAGCTGCGATTGCTTCAATTTTGCCGAACCCGTTACGATATAAAGCTAATCCAGCGACATCATATATACAAGGCAGAAAATCATGGATTGTTAAACAAATGAGTTATTTTGGTGCATTAAAGTATCCTAATCGAGATAAAAAAAATGATTAAGCTCAAAAAAGACTTGTATACTCAATGTCAGTTATT
Organism: uncultured Psychroserpens sp.; assembly: GCA_947489585.1. Lineage (GTDB taxonomy): Bacteria > Bacteroidota > Bacteroidia > Flavobacteriales > Flavobacteriaceae > Psychroserpens. Next base: position 137,258 of record CANLEE010000003.1, on the reverse strand, counting down.
TGTTGACAATCGCTTGCAAGCGGTTCAAAAAACGATTGCTGAAATTCAAGAGTCATTAACTTCAGAAACTAAAAGTTCTGCCGGAGATAAACACGAAACAGGTCGCGCAATGCTACAGCTAGAACGGGAAAAAGCAGGACAGCAATTAGCCGAAATTCAAAAAATAAATCAATTATTATCTATAATAGACATTTCTAAATCTACTGAAATTATCGGGATAGGAAGTATCGTCTATACTACTCAAGCTAATTATTTCATTACCATAAGCGCAGGAGAGATTAAAATAGATGACCATTCATTTTATGCCATCTCGGCAAACACGCCTATTGCAAAACTACTCTTAGGAAAAACTAAAGGAGACCAAATTCAATTTAGAAATCAGGACTTTGAAATTATTAAAGTCATCTAGTTTTAATCTGAATTATTTTAGAGTTATCTTTAGTAAATGAAATATCCTAGATATTATTTCAAAAAATTGCTAGAATCTTATTACTTGGATATTCCATCTGACAAATAAAAAACAATAAAATAAGCAGATGAAAAAGATTAAAACTGCACTTGTATTATTTACAGGTCTAATGCTTTCGTTTATTGGTAATGCTCAAGATCTAAAAACTCAAATCTCTGTAGATTTTAAAATTAAAAATCTAGGAATTAATGTCGATGGATTCTTCAAAAGTGCTACAATTACAACAAATTTTAATGCTAAAGATATCTCACAATGGACCTTGTCTGGAAGTGTCAAAGTTAATTCAATTTCTACAGGAAATAAAAAGCGTGATGCACATTTGTTGGAGGTAGATTACTTTGATGCTAACACATATCCTGAAATAGTGATAGAAGCTAATAATTTCAAAAAAGTATCAGAAAACAACTATGATGTAACTTTAAATCTTACGATTAAGAAAACGACAAAAACAATCACTATTCCAATGCAAATTATTGATAACGACAGTAGCTTAACGCTAAAAACCTATTTTGAAATTAATAGGCGAGATTATGGTGTAGGGGGAAGTAGTTTTGTACTATCTAGCATTGCAAAAATCAATGTCAATCACACCTTAAAAAAGGAATAATTTGAACCAGAAAACGTCTCAAATAGATGTGCTTATTATTGGAGGAGGATTAGCTGGATTATCTAGCGCAATTCACTTGTCTAAGTATGATTTGAGTATTTTGCTTATTGAAAAGAATAGTTATCCAAAACACAAAGTGTGTGGCGAATACATTTCAAATGAAGTTTTACCATACCTAGATTTTTTAGGAATTGATGTTTTTAGATTGGGCGCTAAGCCTATTGATAAATTTCAGTTGTCTACAACGAATAGTAAACTTATTTCTGCATTATTGCCATTAGGTGGTTTTGGGATAAGTCGATTTTGCTTAGATAATGCTTTAGCAAAAAAGGCAATTGAAAATGATGTAGAAATCCTTCAGGATACTGTTGAAGATGTTCAATTCTCTCAAAATAAATTTTTGGTAAAAACCAAAAAGAATAAAAAATTTGATGCCAAAGTTGTCATAGGAGCCTATGGGAAGCGTTCAAATCTAGACGTGAAGTTAAATCGTAAATTTATACGCCGGAAATCACCTTATTTAGCAGTAAAAACTCATGTAAAAGGACATTTTCCTGACGACGTTGTGGCGCTGCATAATTTTGAAGGCGGTTATTGTGGCGTTTCGAAAGTAGAAGATAACAGTATTAATTTATGTTATATTACTAATTATAAAGCTTTCAGAAAGTATAAAGACATTACTGAGTTTCAGGAGAAAGTACTATTTAAGAACAACCATCTAAAAGAGATTTTCAAACAAACAACTTCTGCTTTTGAACAACCATTAACCATTGGTCAAATCTCATTTGAAGATAAGAAACCAGTAGAAAATCATATGCTCATGTGTGGCGATACAGCAACATTGATTCATCCATTATGTGGTAATGGAATGAGTATGGCAATTAGAAGTGCGCAAATTGCTTCAAGTTTGATTATTAAGTTTTTTAATTCAGAAATTCAAGATAGAGAAGGCTTAGAAAAGCAGTATCTTAGTGAATGGAACAAAGCCTTTAAATCTCGTTTAAGAATAGGCCATATTGTTGCTTATGTATTTAACCAACCAAGATTGTCAGAAATAATGATGCTTGGAGTGAAAATGTTTCCAAGTATTTTACGACCAATTATTAAACGTACTCATGGCAAACTTATGATTATAGAATGAGCTTACTCGTTAGCACAAAATATAGAAGCGAAGAAGAAGAGATTATGGACGACTTGGATTACAATGGTCCAATACTTCATGATGCGCTCGATAAGCTTGCGAAAATAAATCAGTGGTTAGGCGGAAATAAGGTGACCATTAACGGATTGAAAAAAGTTCTAAAACACCATCCAAAAGATAAGCCTATCACCATTATTGATTTAGGCTGTGGAGGCGGAGATATTTTAAGAGAAGTATCACGTTTTGGAAAGCAACAGGGTTATCAATTTAAATTATTAGGATTAGATGCGAACCAGCATACTGTTAACTATGCTGAAGAATTATCAAAACCCTATACTAATATCCAATTTAAGACATTAGATGTTTTTTCTGAAGCGTTTCACCAGTTCGAGTACGATGTTGTTTTAACCACATTATTTCTGCATCATTTTAAGGAAGATGAACTCGTACCATTTTTAGAACCTGTTTTAGAAAAAGCAAAATTAGGAATTGTTGTTAACGATTTGCATAGACACAAATTAGCCTATTACTTGTTTAAATTGCTTTGTACAACTATAAAAAATAAAACGATAATAGAAGATGGGCTAACTTCAGTATTAAGAGGGTTTAAAAGAGAAGAATTAGAACGTATATCACAACAATTAAATGCAAATTATCACCTACAATGGAAATGGGCATTTCGTTTTCAGTGGATTTTGAAGCATAAGGGAACATGAGTGTAAAAATAACATCAGTAGCAAAACAGTTGCCTAAATATACCAGAGAAACGAAAGATATTATTCCGTATTTAAATATATGGTTGTCTGGTCAAGACCAACGTTTCCAACGTAAAGTGATTAAGCTTTTTGAGAATGCTGGTGTTGATAGACGGTATTCCATTATGGATGCTGAAGATGTATTTTTAAAAACCTCTTTTGAAGAAAAAAATGATATTTATTCTCGTGAAGTGGTGAAGCTAGCCGAGCAATCTTTAATGAAAGCCTTAGACAAAGCTAGCCTTAAACCAATCGATATTGATTATATCATAACTGTAAGTTGTACCGGAATTATGATTCCATCTATGGATGCTTACCTCATCAATAATTTAAAAATGAAACAAGACATTGTGAGACTTCCTGTAACCGAGATGGGTTGTGCTGCTGGTGTTTCAGGAATTATATATGCTAAGAATTTTTTAAAAGCCAATCCAAATAAACGTGCTGCAGTAATCGCAGTAGAGTCACCAACAGCAACGTTTCAATTGGATGATTACTCAATGGTGAATATAGTAAGTGCTGCTATTTTTGGAGATGGTGCTTCAAGTGTGATTTTATCATCCTATGAAGATGAAGTAGGCCCAAAAATTGTAGACGAAGCCATGTATCATTTCTATGATGCCGAAACGATGATGGGCTTTAAATTGGTAAATACAGGTTTGCAAATGATTTTAGATAAAGCTGTTCCCGAAACGATTTCAGAGCATTTTCCAAAAATCGTGCATCCGTTTTTAGAACGAAACCATATTTCTATTGAAGATGTTGATCATCTTATTTTTCATCCAGGAGGTAAAAAAATTGTGCAAACTGTTGAGGATTTGTTTGGATCACTTGGGAAAAATATTGACGACACAAAAGAAGTTCTTAAATTGTATGGCAATATGAGTAGCGCAACAGTCTTGTATGTTCTAGAGCGATTTATGGACAAAAAATTACCTAAAGGAGACAAGGGATTAATGTTGAGTTTTGGACCAGGTTTTTCAGCACAACGAATATTATTAGAATGGTAAAAGAATTTGAGCATAAAAACTATTGGACACTCATTTTGGGAGGTTCTAGCGGATTAGGTTTAGCGACTGCAAAAAAACTAGCGAAGCATGGCATGAATATTTGCATCATTCACCGAAACTCAAGAACTCAAAAAAATGAAATTAATATTGAATTTGATAAAATTAAAGCAGAAGGCATTCAGTTTAAATCCTATAATGTCGATGCATTTAAAGTTGAAAACCGAAATCAGATCGTTTCTGAGTTAAAGTCAATGTTAGATGGAGGAGGAATTAGAGCTTTGATACACAGTGTTGCAAAAGGGAATTTGAAACCGATGTTAGATGCTAGTAACCCATCACTGAAGAATGATGACTTTCTATTAACCATTAATGCAATGGCAATAAGTTTATTTGATTGGACAAAAGCAATTTTTGAAGCGAATTTATTTACTGATGATGCTCGAATTATAAGTTTTACAAGTGAAGGCAATACCAAAGCATGGAAAAATTATGCAGCTGTTTCTGCAGCTAAAGTATCGCTTGAAGCCATAACTAGAAACATAGCTTTAGAATTTGCACCTTATGGCATTAGAGCCAATTGTATCCAAGCAGGAGTTACTGATACAGCCTCATTGCGAATGATTCCAGGAAGTGATAAAATAAAAGAACACAGCTTACAACGTAACCCATTTAAGCGATTAACCCAGCCTGAAGATGTTGCTAATACGGTGTATCTGTTGTGTAAAGATGAAGCCAGTTGGATTAATGGTTGTGTAATTCCTGTCGATGGCGGCGAACATATATCTTAGTGAAACACCATAAAAAATAACACACTTGTCAGATTAGCAATTATAAATAATTAAAAACGAAATCATATGATATTACAGATTATCAAACTAAAATCTAATCTTCCTGAAGAACAACTGTTAATAAAAGCAAAGGAACGAGAACCTCAGTTTAAAGAAATTCAAGGGCTCTTGCAAAAATATTATGTGAAAATTGGTCAGTCTGGGCAATATGGTGGAATCTACATTTGGGAATCCCAAGAATCACTTAATGCTTATCGAGAATCTGAATTAGCAAAAAGCATTCCTGAAGCTTATGAAATTATTGAAGCTCCAAATATTGAAATTATGGATATCCTTTTTCAACTAAGAAATTAATAAATGAACTTTTAAAATTGAATAGTAACGACATAATAAAACGTTTACCTTATCAAGAACCGTTTCTGTTTGTTGATGAGTTAACCAACATATCTTCGGAAGGCATTACGGGACATTATAGATTTAAAAAAGACGCCTATTTCTATACAGGCCATTTTAAAAATAATCCAATGACACCAGGGGTTATTTTAACAGAATGTATGGCGCAAATCGGACTCGTATGCTTTGGAATTTATTTACTGAAAGATCAGTTGAGAGAAGAGAATCAGCCACAAATTGCATTAACTTCAAGTCAGATCGATTTCTTTTTACCTGTCTTACCTGGTGAAACAGTCACGGTGATTTCAGAAAAAGAGGTCTTTCGTTTTAATAAACTGAAATGCAATGTCAAACTGTATAACGAAAACCAAGAGTTGGTGTGTCGCGGAAAAATTTCAGGAATGCTAACAACATGAAAAATAGAGTGGTCATAACGGGTTTAGGCGTTGTTTCACCCAATGGTGTTGGGCGCGATGCGTTTTCAAAAGCGATTAAAAAAGGTAAATCAGGAATTACATTTCATCAACAATTAGCCGATTTAAATTTTTCGTGTTGCATTGGCGGTATTCCGCAAGTTTCAGAAGAAAAAAAGCTAGAATATTTGACGCCTTTACAATTACGAGGCTTCAATAGTTCAGGAATTTTATATGGTTGTATGGCGGGAATTGATGCTTGGAAAGATGCTGGGTTTTCTATTGATGTTGAAAGCCAGTTAGATTTTGATAGCGGAACCGTCTTCGGAACTGGCACTTCTGGTGTTGAGAAATTTAGAGAAGCCATTTACAAACTTGATGATAATCAAGTGAAACGTTTAGGAAGCACTGTTGTTGTACAAACTATGGCAAGTGGGATTAGTGCGTTTTTAGGCGGAATTTTAGGGTTAGGAAATCAGGTGACAACAAATTCTTCGGCATGTACAACAGGTACAGAGGCTATTTTGATGGGTTATGAACGAATTAAAAGTGATCAAGCCAAACGGATGTTGGTTGGGAGTTGTAGTGATGATGGACCTTACATTTGGGGCGGATTTGATGCCATGCGAGTGATGACTTATAAGCATAATGAGTCTCCAGAACAGGGCTCAAGACCAATGAGTGCAAGTGCTTCTGGGTTTGTTCCAGGTGCAGGTGCAGGCGCTTTAGTTTTAGAATCTTTAGAAAGCGCTTTAGAGCGTAAGGCAACAATTTATGCTGAGGTTTTAGGCGGACATATCAATTCTGGAGGACAGCGTAAAGGTGGAACCATGACCGCTCCTAATGCAGAAGCTGTACAGCGCTGTATTGAACAAGCGATAGTAAATGCTAATATTTCAGCGGATGACATCGATACAATCAATGGTCATTTAACAGCAACGTCAAAAGATAGCTTAGAGATTGAAAATTGGACCAAAGCCTTGAATAGAACAGGAAATGATTTCCCTTATATTAATTCTTTAAAATCTATGGTAGGCCATTGCTTAGCTGCCGCAGGAAGCATTGAAAGTATAGCAACTGTACTTCAATTAAAGGATCAATTTGTATTCCCTAATAGTAATTGTGAGGATGTACATACTGAAATTTCTGCGTTGATTTCCGAAGAGAAAATTGTAACCCAATTATTAAAAACAAACCTAAATATTGCTGCAAAAGCCAGTTTTGGTTTTGGCGATGTGAACGCTTGTATTATCTTTAAGAGATATAATTAAGAACAAAATCTTCGACTGCGCTCAGATTGACATTGTGCATAAATTCAAATAATTATGATGTCACGTTGAGCATTGGTTGAAACAAAAATATATTTTTATTGAAAGCAACTTGCAAGGCAAGTCGAAACGATTTAAAAAATAAACATGACCAAAGAAGACCTTATTGCAACACTAAAAACAATTGTTCAGCCCTACATTCAAGACGAGGATGCTTTTGATAAGCTTTCAGAAGACACCGATTTTATTAATGATTTAAAGATCAATTCGGCAAATCTTGTGGATGTGATTTTAGATGTTGAAGACGAGTTTGATATTAGAATTGAAAATGAAGACATGGAACAAATGACTTCGGTAAAAGCTGCCATGGACATCGTTAATGAAAAACTAGCTGCCAAATGATAGGCAATGATATTGTTGATTTAAAACAGAGCCCTTCTAGTTGGAAACGCCCTCGTTTTTTAGAGAAAGTCTTTACTGAAAAAGAGCAACATCGGATTCATACGTCTCAAAATCAACATCAAATGATTTGGTTACTTTGGAGTATGAAAGAAGCAGCTTATAAGTTGCATGTACAGCAATATGAAATACGTTTTTTTAATCCGAAACGATTGGAATGTGAGCTTATTTCCGAAGACAAAGGCATTGTGACCGTTGATAGTGATATCTATTTTACAAATTCGAATATTACTGAAGACTATGTTTATACCATTGCAAAACAAACCATAAATAAAGCTATAAATACTTCAATTTTTAAATCGGAAACGTTTAATTATTTAAATCAAAGCACAATCATAAAACAACGAATTCTTAAATCTGTTTCTGAAACAGAATATCTAGATATTGAGACTTTAGAAATTAAAAAGACTGAGATTGGAATTCCGGAATTTTATAGTAAATCTGTAAAATTACCCATTCACTTTTCATTAACCCATTGCGGACGGTTTTCTGGGTTTGCGTATTAGCTACCATATATTATGCTTGCTTCGGAAATATGATGCTCGATAATACATGCGCCAAGATTTAACCATCGTTTTGCACGATCTAGAACCCAAGCATCCGAGCTAACAACAATATGTTCACTTTCTGCTAGAACCTTGTCAGGATTATTTTCTAAAATGATTTCCCAATTAAAGTCATGCAATTCTGCAGTTTCTCTAAGCATGGTTTTGAGGCGACCACTATTAGAAACAGGTTTATCAAAAACCCAAATAACCGTATTATTTTTGAGAAGGTTACCAACTAAGAGCAAGGCTTTTTCTGTTTGTTGTACACGCTTATAAGTACCATGAACACCAGACAAATCTCTGTAAGTGCTATCTAAACCTTTAAACACATAAGCGCCAGATAAAGCACTTTCTAATATGATAAGGAGGTTAAATCCGTCAATAATGATGGTTTCAGAATTAGTGTTTTCAAAAGAGATCATATGAGTTTCTCGTCGTTCGATTTGCTGTTGTGATGCACTCATGCCTTGAACCGCTTGTTGTTGTCTTACATTGAGGCGATGCTTATTCCCAACGAGTTGTAATGATGATTTTTCGGCATAACCTCTGGTCAATAAATAGCGCATGTCTATTAGTGCTTCTTTGAGTTTTTGCTGAATGGTTTCAGAACCAAAAAGCTGATCATCGTTACTGTTTTTTCCTCTATTTCTTTGACTGGGCATTAATTATAAATTGTAAAATTTTTCTCTAATATCATATACAAGTTGATTAACTAATGCCATATTAGGACGTTCGATTAAATTTGAGTTTTCGTAGATTTTATCTAATTCATCTTTGATTTTTTCTGCTTTATGAACTAAATCATCATATTCAAAATCAGCGTTTTTTATAGCTAACATTAAATCCCGATCATTTCTACGAACGTTGATTTCACCATCTAAACCAATTTCTTTTGCCATATGAAGTAGTCTAAACGTATGCATCATGTTTTTAGCATCATAATTTTTACTGTGGGAGATATTGCTTTTATAGCGTTCTTCATTTCTTTTTTCAACCCAATCCCAGTAGGCTTTATATTTTTTGCAATAGGTTGAATAACCATCGATATTAAAATATAAAACTGCTATTGGCTGTTCCGATTTCGGAACAGAACTTAGACAAACCTCATTAGCATTTGTTCTTGCAATTCCATTATAATTCAAACTTTCATTATAAAATAAATTATAGCAATCTTTCATGTGAGCCAGATTAACTAGTCCACAATGCTTGGAATCTAAGTTGTTCTTTTCTACAAAACTCTTAAATAATAGAGATTGCTTGTCTGCTCTTACATAACAAAAGTCTTCAACAGATTTTCTTTCTTTCTCAACAGGATTTACAATTTTCTTATTTAAACCTCGCGCTTTTTTTATTTGTGTAAAGGCATAGTTTGCAAATGTGTTTTTGCAAAGTTTTGATAAGAAATCTTCTTTTTTAATACGATCAAAAATAGGATGCTTATAAAGCACGAATTCTTTAGGGACATTTAAAAGCTCTAGGATATTTGGATTGTTTTTAGACAGTAAATCAATAAACTTACTTAACTCGTAATAGGCTATATCGTTGGTGTCATTATTAATTTGACCAATATAATGCAGCGAATAAAACAGGTCTTTAGGTAAAATAAAAACACCTCTAATATCAGTATCAGAAGTGGCAGTATCTAATCCATAAGCTCTACTGCCACTGATACTTTCAAAAATGATTGCTCCAGATTTTTTAAGATCTTCTATTGTCATATTCTTTTTTAAATGTGATTAATAAATTCACAACTTCCTCGCTAGAGGATTCATAAATTAGCGTTTCATGATTTTCAAATTTTGTTTGAAACTGTGTCATAAAACTACCTAATTCTTTACCATTTAATTCAGGAAATAGAGCCATAATAATGCGGCCGTTGTACTTGTTACGAATGACTTCTATATAAGCTTTTCGTTTCTGCTCTTTTTCAATTTCAGAAAGCAAATTTGCTTCAGGAAAATAATTATGAATTGTATTTAAGTAGTCATCTCTTTCTAAAAACTCTGGTTTTTTCTCAATCTTATTGGATTTTAAATAATCAATAAAAGCAATAACAGTTGTTCGTTGTTTTCTTTTCTGAATGGCTTTATTCTCTTCTAAATAAGGCGCTGTTGAAAAATACGGGCTTTCAATAATCCAATCAAAAAGCACTTCTCTTGATGCAAATCCTATTTCCCAAACCTTATAATCTAAACCTAGAAAGGTGAATATTTTTTCAAAATCAAGGGTAATAGGAATATCTTTTGAATAATTGTCTTGATTAGTTCTTCGATAGACATACAGCAAACCTTTTTCACCGTATTTTAAATTGAAACGCCTAACCATTCTTCCAATAAAATTCCCAACGTCATTAAAACACAAAAAACTATAGGAGCTGTTAAAATATGTGTCTGATTTGGTGAAATAATCGACTTGAAAATTGTCATATACGGTACTAAAAACATTACCTACAGATTTATGCTGTTGAATGTTTAAGTCAGCCACGATATCCAACTTTAATTGTTGCCAATCCTCAATTTCAGAGCTATTGATTAAAATATCTAAATCACCAAAGTCTTCTTTGTCACTATAATATCTCGGAATAACATAATTATTCGTTCCGATTTTTTTATCTAGATACTTAGAAACTTTAGCTTCAATTTTCAGATACTCCGCTTTTGAAATACGACCTAGTTTAAATAGATTCCCTCCCATTAATATTTAGATAATATGTTTAGTAAACAAGGTATTAAATTCGTCTGGATTTATATTATGATTTGATATAAATCCCTTCTTACTATCATTGTATGCAATGGTGTCTTTCAAGAACTCAAACAAGACTTCATTTTTCTTAGTTAGAAAATCTTCATTGTATTTAGATTTTAGTTCCACTAGGTTTTCTATAGTGTTTCTTGTTTTATCATCAACGAGACTCAATACTTCGGAAAATAACACAGGCGGAACGGTTTCTTTTTTAACGATCCAATGTGCGCATAATGCAGACCTTAACGCATAAAAAAAGCTTTTAAGCTTCACATCTTCCGAAGATACTTTATCTAAAAACCCTTTACTCATGCTGTGATAATGGTAAAAACCAGACACAGGATTAAAGTTGTTATTTGCTAATAATTGTAAGTCTGATATGATAGTATCATCGACTCGATATATGATAGGCGAGAATAACCATCCTAAAAAAGAAGCATTAGACTTTGCTAATAGTTTTAAAGCTTTTTTTAAATCCCAGCCGTTTCCATCCAAATCATCTTCTGTCATGAACTCTATGGTGTCTTTTTGCTCCCAAAGATTCAAATAAAATGCTTTTTTATGTTTATAAACGAAACGGATATCGTAATCAGAATCGGGCGATTCAAATCCCCAAGCTCGACTTCCAGATTCGACTGCAAATAGTATTTCTATATTTTTGTCTCTTTCTATTTCAGAGAGTTTTTCTAGTATTTTAGTTTTCATTGTTTTAGTTTTTAAGATTATGTATAGATTTTTCGATTAAATCTAAAAAAGCCTCAATATCATTTTTTCGTTTATAAAGATTCTTGAAAGAATTGTAATGCACTTTATGTACCAAACGATTGTTTTCAATTTTTATCAATCTAGGATAGCTATGGTTACCACATTCTTTTATTAAATATTCTGTCAATATATCAGGCTTCGAATCTTTTTCAATTCGTATACAAATAATTTCCTGATACTTTTCTCTTATCACCTTTGAAAGGTCATATAAATTATAATAAGCAGATATAAAATAGATTTGACCATTATTGGAATAAAGTAACTCTTTAAGTTTCTTTCTGTCTTTATACTTTTTAACTCCTCCTGAGATTATAGCATAAATAATAAATGGACTAATAATTATAATAACAACTATAATTATTGGAATGACTATAGTAAAACCAATGATATTCCTTATATGCTTCATGTGTTTTAATATTTACTTATGTAAAGCAGACCAACCGAAGTCAGCCCACTTTTTCTCTTTCTAAGATATGTTATTTATTTCGTTTTCTTTTTTCTCTACGAATTTTCCAAGGCGCATTTTTCTGCCAATCGCCAGCCATAATACAGCCATAAGGCATCACTTCGTCAATAACAGTTCCTAAACCAAATTCATCCATTTGTGCTCTAACCGTTTTTGCGTTTTTGTAAGCACTAGGTAACTCAGTAATATCAATTTCTTTAGAGAAAAATCGGGCATCAATCCCTCGGGTTTCCTCTTTAAAAATTTGCATAATCGTACCTGTTTTGCTGTTTCTATGTTGTGTTCTGCTTACATTTCTACCAGCACCATGAGGTGCAAAACCCAAATTGGATTTAGTGGTTGCACCTTCAACAATTAATACAGGTTCACTCATGTTCAAAGGAATTAATCTCGGACCCGTAATATCTGGCATAAACTTAGTATCTAAAGGTGTTGCGCCTTTAGCGTGGTAAAATAAATCACCATCCTTAAATACAAAGTTATGTTCATTCCAGTATCGGTTTTCGATAGCGATTTCTAAGCTTTCAGCAACGGAGTTATGTAATACTTCATGATTCGTTTTTGTCCATTGTCTGATTACTTGCAAAGCGTTCCAGTAGGTTTGCCCTTCTTCAGTATCAAAAGGAATCCATGCATTTTGCTTTTTTGTATCAGGAGACAAGTCGCGTCTGAAACGTTCAGCAATTTTCATTCCTTTGGTATACAAACGCGCTCCTGGACCTCTAGATCCATGATGTGTGACCATCATCGTATTTCCTGTTTTTTTAGACGTACCAACAAACAAGAAATGGTTACCATCACCTTGGGTTCCTAAGTGTGATCTTGCGATTTGAATCATGTTTCCATCATTCAAAAAGTAATTAGACTTAAAGGCTTCTAACAAATCCTTCGGAAATCTAAATTGTGAATCTCTATCACGTCCACCAGGACCAAAATGCGTAGTCGCATGAGCGGCATCTAAAACGTCTTTAGGATTTGCTTTACCAAAATCGGTTAACATCACCGAACAACAAATATCTGCACTATGCATGCCTGGATGAATCGCATTTTTAGCCACGGCAACACCACCAACAGGAATGGTTCCGTCGGGTCCAGCCGGACAAGCATCTGGCATGAGTGCTCCATCAACTAAGGTTGGTGTTTTCATCAAGGTTTGCATGGAGTTGATCACTTTAGCGACATTGTCTTTTTCCAGTTCATTTTCAGCTTTAATATTGATTGAAAATTCAACGGGCTTTATATGTAATGCTATTGGGTCTGGCGATTTAAATTGCTCTAAGTATATCTCCATAGCTTCGCCTTCTAACTTATTTTCATTGATATGCATAATAGCATCTTTCATCCATTTGCCTTGTCTGTAGCCTAAAGCGATAATCTCTTTTCCTGTTATTTTTGTTTTCATGTTTTCTGTTTTTTTATTAAGCTCCACCAGAATCCCTCGTACTGGTGGAGCACTACTGCCAAAGTCTAACTAATAAGACTTCTTTATGATTACAATGCAAATATTTAACCCTATTGCGCAATCTTTTTGCGTAGTAAAAAAATAATTTAATTTTCACAGCTTTTGATGATAATCTCAAGAACTTTTTCTGGGTCACAAGCATAAATTCCTGAGCTATATACTGGGTTTGCTTCAATAACTGCCCATCCTAAATTTTTGATATACCCAAAGTCTACAACAATGGCTTTTGGAAGTTTTACATTTGAATCACTTAGAAAAGCAGTTGTAAATTTTTTAAAACCATCTTTGTCTATTGGAATATTAACGTTAAACAGACATTCTCCATTTTTAAGATATGTCGAATAGGTTTCTATTGAATAATCTTGAATGAATGTTCTAATCTCACAATCCCATTCGACAATAGTACTTGTATATACAAATTGATCTTTATCTAAACTGTTATAACCATTAATTTCCTCTTTCGTTTTGTAAATACCAGCTTTAAAATACTTAGTATCTACAGGTTTAATGAAACTATTTTTTATTGAAGTGTCTTTTAGTTTTTCATAATTAATAGTCCGCTTTAAATACTCATAAGGAACATTTACTAGCCAATCACTTTCAATATTTGACAGCTGAAAACCACATTGATTCGCAACATGATTAGTAAAGAAATCTTCACCGTAAACACCTATAACATTTTCACGCTCATTTAAAGGAACACTCCATTTTAAACAACGTAAACTTTTAAAATCACTGTTATATGTTGCTTGATTTATTAAGTTAGAGTCTGTACTATAAATAGGGGACAATGCTATATATTTTGTTCTCATTATTCTGTTTGTTTTAACCTGAACAACATCAAATATCGTTCAGGTTTAATTAATTTTAATTGAGTTGCAATAATTCTTGTCTAACAAGCTTTGCTGACCACTGATTAAGTTGTTTTGTTAATCGCTTTTGTTCTGATTTTTCTAGTAATAGAAACTGTGTTTCAAATTCCTTTGAAAAATCTTCATAAGCATCTTTGGAGAGTGCCCCAATTAGCTTACCAATTTGAGTACTATCTAAATTACTTTCCTTGCTCATAACATTTGCCAAGCGATTTGGGTTGACAAAGCGTTCTAATTCAGATTGTAAAGTGTTCGCTTCATTAGATAACTTAACTTGAGTTATAGTTTTAGAATTAATGCTACTTTTTTCACTCCATTTCGCATTTTTATTTTTAATAATAACACGATTTCCGTTTGGTAAAAAATGAGGTTCAATAGGTTTTATAACAACACCTTCACAGGTATTATTTTTAATTTCAGGTAATTTTAGCCATCCTGGAATTTTGCTCTCAAATGTATTTGAATACTTTAGAGCTTCTTTTAGCGAACCTCGAAACAATGTTTTTGCATAGAAAAATCCGTATGCTTTAAGTAATTGATTCGCTTCAACAACATTTAGATATGTATCTTGATTAATCATAATATCAAATGCATAAAAGTCATTATAAGGTGCGTAAAAAACACCTTTTTGTACTTTCATAGCTCCTCTTGCTTGTTCAATATCTGGGTAGCTACCTCCAAATAATTCACCAAAAATGGTAATGGTCTTGGTGTTTGGGTATCTAGTTGTTATTGCTTCAAAAAGAGATAGCATTTTAGAGTAATACATGTCTTTAATTAGTGTATGATTGTAAAACGAATCTGTATCTACTAAAAGACTAGTGCGCTTTGCAGATTTTAAATCTTTACCATTAGTAATTAAACTAAAGTTAGCTCCATGAACTTTTTCTTGTACCACAAAATCATTACTGTTTATTGTAGTTAGAGCGACACGTTCTATAAATTCGTTTCGATAAGAATTTTCAATTGAATTGTATTTTTTGAATTCCATAGTTTCTTATTTTAAAAGGGTTAAACAATTATTTTAGAATTCTACTTGATTTTAGATAAAAAAACCAAGTAGAATTTATTAACTAGGAACAGGAACCTATTCCTCAGTGAAGTGCTTTAAACAACCTTATCTGCACAAGACGAACTCGCGAAGGCATATGGCTTAGCTTTAAAGACAAATCCCATTCCTAAGATGTAGCCCATAGCATCTTTAAGAGCTACATTAGATTGAAACTTAGGATCTGTATTAATATCTGCATGAACCTCTAAAGCAACATCGTACTTGTCTAGAATATCACAGATCGTATAAGCAACTTCGACAGACATGGTCACCTCCTTAAGCATTCGTTCTTTAATGCCTATATGTTTTGTGCCTTTATAATTTGTCATAAACATAAAACCACCCTTTCCTTCACGTAGTACCACAATAACAGTAGCATACTCCACATGAGATTTATAAGCTTGAGAATCAGAACCAACGCAAACTTTAAGACGGTATCCTGCCTTTTGTTCTCTTATGATGGCATTTTTAATGATATCAGTAATGGGTTGATCAAATACTTTACCACTAAAGTTTCTCCATTTTTGTTGTGTGATTTTCATTAGTATTATTTTTAGTTAAACATTTATGTTGTGGAACAAACTGGGATCGAACCAGTATCTTCGGAGCTTCAATCCGACGCATAGACCTGCTTTGCTATTGTTCCATTTTGGGTGATTTCGAGATTCGAACTCTGTTCCCCTCATTCACAGTGAGGTACTTTACCAAATAAGCTAAAACCACCATTTTTTGTTGTGATAGAAAGAGTTGAACTTTCATCTACTCACGTATCAGGCGAGCGCTTTACCAATTAAGCTATATCACAATATTGTTAACCCAATAGGACTCGAACCTATACCTCAAGAGTCAAAGTCTTGAATGCTGCCATTACACCACAGGTTATTTTGTAGGTTTAATAGGATTCGAACCCATACCACAAGGGTCGAAACCTTGCATGCTATCCATTACACCATAAACCTAATTGTACTTCGCCTTGGATTCGAACCAAGAAATCACAGCGCTTAAAACTGATGCCTTTTCCAGTTTGGCCAGCGAAGCATTAGTACAGGAAGAGAGACTCGAACTCTCAAAACCTTGTTTCTAAGACAAGGGCGTATACCAATTCCACCATTCCTGCGTTAGTTGAGATGCCAGGAATCGAACCTGAATCTTTCGCCTTATGAGAGCGATGCTCTACCAGATTAAGCTACATCTCAATATGTTGAGGTAATAGGATTCGAACCTATGACTTTCACGATGTAAGCGTGACGCTCTTACCACTGAGCTATACCTCAATTTGTACTCTATAAGGGAATCGAACCCTTATCTTCCGATAGAAAGTCGGATGCACTAACCATTATGCTAATAGAGCATGTTTTCTTTTGGGCGTTACCCCAAAGGGTCGGGCTTTTCGCACTACACGGTAGTTTGCTTCAATCCCTAACGCAAACAATTTGCGGTTCATACGAGAGTCGAACTCGTATCTCCCGAGAGACAGTCGGGTAGGATAGCCATTACCCCAATGAACCAATTTTGTACACCTACCAGGATTCGAACCCAGACTGAAAGATTAGAAATCTTTAGTGCTATCCTTTACACCATAGATGTATTTTTCACGCCCATAAGGACTCGAACCTTAATCTCAAGTTTTGGAAATGCAAAGCATTCACGAACTCCTTATAGGAAATTAATACTACGTGAGCTAAACTCAAATACTACCAATTACACCATGAGCATATTTTTTAATGAGCACCTATCGAGATTTGAACTCGAAACTGAAGATTGGAAGTCTACTATGTTGCCAATTACACCATAGATGCTTGTTGTGGGAATCATAGGATTCGAACCTATTAAGCTAATGCACCAGTTTTACAGACTGGCTCAACTCTCCAACGTTGACGCATTCCCTCTTTATTTGAGACAAGGATGAGAGTCGAACTCATAAAAATTGGTGTTGCAGACCAACGCTTTAACCATTCAGCCACCTTGTCTTTTGCGATATCGATAGGATTCGAACCTATGACCTGTCGGTTAACAGCCGACCGCTCTACCATTGAGCTACGATATCATATTGTGGAGCTACGGAGACTTGCACTCCATTCTGCAGGTTGCAAACCCACTGTTTTGGCTTGTTAAACTATAACCCCATTTGTTGCGGAGAGCAAAGGAATTGAACCTTCACCGCGATATTGCGGACTTGTTTAGCAGACAAGCGCAACGAACCAATATTTGCCTACTCTCCATAATTATTTAGTCTAAGAGGCAGGATTCGAACCTACAACCTCTCGCTTCCAAAGCGAGTAAACAACCATTGTTATTCTCCTAGTTTTGTGGAAGAAGTGGGAGTCGAACCCACACGAGTCATTATCTCCGAACAGTTTTCAAAACTGTGGCCACCACCAATTGGCTTGTCCTTCCTATGTTGACGTAGTGAGAGTCGAACTCACATCACCTCGATTAAAAGTCGAGTGCTTTAGCCAGTTAAGCTACACGTCAATTTACTTTTTGAATTAACACCATAAAAAAAGCACCTCTTTTATGGAAGGTGCTTTCTTTAAATCTATGTATACATCAACTCATGTATCCATAACCTTCCTGTTATATTTTATAAATCCCTCATCACAGCTGCATGCGACCATATTATGTTTCGGCGAACGAAACCAGAGCTCTTGTTGAATTATATGTTGTAAATAATTTCTCATTATTGTTTTGTTTATTTTGATGGTGCAAATATGAAACCCTTTTTTGAATTACACAAGAAAAATTTCAATTTAATTTACTGATAATCAATTAGTTATATTAGATTTAGACAATATAATCCCTGTCCGTTTTATAACGGATATTCAACATGTTATACAATAGTCTGTCTCCCAATTGTTTTGCTGTTTCAAGTTTCTATTTTAGTGTCTTTACTTTTTTATACGCATTTAAAAAAAATTATAAAAAAACGCCCAACTTTTAGGTTGGACGCTTGTTATTCTAATTATAACTGTGTTTAAATCACAATTTACTCTTTAAAATAGACACGAAACGTCCTTGTAGGTGGTTCAGTAAAATGACTGCCCATCTATAATCACACTCACTAAAGCGCGACATCGGTTGTTTATGTATCTGTTGTTTTACCATTTTATGTTATAAATATACTTTTTTATTTACACTACAAATATAATTCCATTAATACGCACTGTTTTTACGTAGTAATAAAATAGTTTAAATTTATTGAGATGCATACATTTTGTCTCTCCTATCTATTTCGCCTAAGGGGCTTCCTTTGAAAGTTAAAATGTTTACAAACCCATTGTTTTTAGTAATTAAAGAGTCTTGCTCTTTTACAGCTCCAATAGTTTTGTTGCCATAATCTCCAGTGAGTTTATTTGTCGCTGGATCAACGTCTCCCCAAAGCTTATCTGGTTTTCCGTTATCTATAGGTTCAACAAAATAGGTAATCCCTGTAATTTTTGAACTTACAATGAATCGCCCTGTTGTATCTGTTCCTGTGAGGAAACGTTTCATTAATTCTTGACGAGTCATAACTCTAAATTTTAAATATTACTCATTTTTAAATGGAGGCTCCCATGTTTTTAAACTCATAATGTCTTTGACTTC
Organism: uncultured Psychroserpens sp.; assembly: GCA_947489585.1. Taxonomy (GTDB): domain Bacteria; phylum Bacteroidota; class Bacteroidia; order Flavobacteriales; family Flavobacteriaceae; genus Psychroserpens. The sequence goes on along the minus strand of CANLEE010000003.1, from coordinate 118,464 downwards.
TTCATAGGTTAATGGGTAGAAATCGTGACAATCTACGCCTACATCGAAACTGTTCATTGTTGGGTCGTCAGTTAGACTTCCGTGTGAATGACCGTAAAGATGCCATGTGCCTCTAAAGCTTGATCGCCATACACGCATTGCGTAATGCAAGAGTATGATTTTTTGCTTACCATTTGGTGCGTCTGCATCATTGACGTTAAGCTCGAAATAATCTTTTATCCATTCAAATCGATTAGGATTTGCTAAAGCAGCACCTTCATGATTACCTCGTATTAAAAATATTTTTCCGTTTAATTGCTCAAGTATGTCTCGCATTCGCTCTGCCTTACAGAGACCGAAATCACCTAAGTGATATACTTTATCATGTTTGTTAACTCGGCTATTCCAACGTTTTATGAGCTCTTGGTCCATCTCTTCTACACTACCAAATGGACGATTGGTGAATTTTATAATATTCTCATGACCAAAATGATGATCTGAAGTGAAGTATATATGTCTTGTTTTATTCATGTTTTCTAATGTGATTTTACTAAAGGTCTTTGAAAACTTTCAGTATTATTTTTTATTCTTTTTTTGCTTCCTTTTTTTGTTTTCTTTCTTTTTGGAAGACTTCTTTTTCTTTGGTTTTATTTTATTCTTGACTCTATTAATTTCTGAATCAACAAACGAAGTAAAACCGTTGTTATAAACAAACAACTTTGCTTTCTTAAAAGTTTTTAATGCTTCTTTATACGCTTCTTGACATTCAAAAAGTTGCGCTTGGATTACTAAAAGCTCTCCTTTTCCAACAGCTTTTACTGTGTGAGCAAAATTTATTAGTTTTTGCGCCTCTTCATAATCGTGATTCCAAATTAAAACCAGGATGTACTTTGGATAGACTTTAATAAAATCCATTTTATTTGCCAATGCTTCTGCAAAATAGTACTTGGCTTTTTCGTAATCTCCAAACTGTTCTGCTTGCAAACGTGCCATGAGGTATAAAGCATAAGCATTATGACTCTCGTATGACAAGGCATAGTTTAGATTTTCTACGGTTTCTTCTAGATCGTATGGATAAGCATCTATGGCTTTTAACACGTAGTTGTTCAACAAATTCGTGTCCATTGTTTTATATTTTAATAATTTATTTAACGAAATACATTTCGCTTAAACTCAAACTTTGAGTTTTTTACTTCAACGTTTTGGAGGAGGTTTAGCAGTTTTGCTAATGACTGAAAACAAAAAATCCGAAACAGTTAAATAATTGCTTCGGATTTTTCATTGTATTTGAAAAGTATACTAGCTATACGCTCGAAGCATCACAAAAGGGACTTTCCCCTCTGGATTTCCTGAAATAGGTATGATAAAATACATAGCTTCGCGTTTTAGTTAATATTATTCTTTGCTCTTATTGCATTGCAAAGATTTAGATTATTTTTTGACTTTTCAAAATTTATTTTTCTTTTTTCTGAAAAATCACTCACATAATACGAAGTATTATATTTTTTTGAAAAAAGCAACTATTTTTTGTTTTAAAGAGAAATTAGATGATTTTGCGACTTCAATTATGACTCTTTCTTGTCTAATTAATTCTCTTTTCTCATTTAAATCCTGACAATTATATAAAAGTTCAAGTATTTCATTTGCTACTTTTTTTACAGCATCATTGAATTCTTTTTCGCTTCTAAAACCTGAACCCACAAGCTCATTTTCACAGTAAAGACCATAGATTTCATACTGAATTGATGAATCTGTATTATAATCAAAATAGTTCATGAAATTTCTTAAAATATTTGATGAAACTATATATGATTTTGAGTTACTAAGTTTATAACAAGTGTTTTTTATTTGCATCAACATTAAATCTTCTTTTTTTAAATTTTCATATAAAAGTTCTTCAATTTCAAGTCTCCATTTTTTGCTTTTGTAGTTAATGGTTATTAATTCATAAATAAATGAGTCGTCATTAACTTTACTAAGAATTTCTTCTGAAGTATAAAGCCAATTTTCAAATTCTGAAACTGATATTTTTTCAATCAGAACATCAAATATTTTAAGTTTTAAAGCATCCATAATTGCATATTTATAACAAATGTTCACTCTTAGTACGCAATCTTTTTGCGCATTGATATTTTTCTCATAAATTAGGCTATAAATCTTATAAAATGGCAGTTAATAAAAACGCATTAATCCGTTACAAAACCATAGATAAATGTCTCCAAAATAAATTTAGACAATGGACGCTTAATGACTTGATTGAAGCGGTTTCTGATGCGCTTTACGAGTATGAAGGTAAAGATGTAGATGTGAGTAAACGAACGGTTCAATTAGACCTTCAAATGATGCGAAGTGACAAGCTTGGCTATAATGCACCAATCGTGGTTTACGATCGTAAGTATTATAAGTATGATGATGAAGATTATAGCATCATAAATATTCCTGTAACAGACAAAGACATTAAGGTAATGAATGAAGCTATTCAGCTGCTACGACAATTTAAAGATTTCTCATTATTTAAAGAAATGGATGGTGTGTTACAAAGGCTAGAAGATTCAGTCAATTCTTCGCAAAAGGATAAGAGGGCGATTATTCATTTGGATAAAAATGAACAGCTAAAAGGACTTGAATTTATTGATGTTCTTTATGAAGCTATCCAGAATAAAAAGGTCATAGAAATCACGTATCAATCTTTTAAGGCCAGAAATGCTAGTCTAATGCTTGTTCACCCTCAATTGCTTAAAGAATTTAATAATAGATGGTTTTTATTAGCTACTCATAAAGGTAAATTTATAACACTAGCATTAGATCGAATATTAGAGGTTTCGATTAATGAGAGTGAAAACTATAGTGATTTGGAAATTAATGGTGATGAATATTACAAAGATATAGTTGGAGTTACAGTTTCAAACTCTCGCGCTCAACGTATAGAATTTTGGATTGATAATAAAAACGCGCCTTATGTGATTACTAAGCCATTTCATTCTTCTCAGCGCCTTATTAAAAGAACTGAAACAGGCGTGATTTTCAATATTCTTGTTCAAGTAAATTTTGAACTAGAACGTTTAATTTTAGGTTTTGGTGATAGTATTGAAGTTATAAAGCCTAAGAAGTTACGCGATAGAATTTTGAAAAAATTGAAAATATCTGTCGGAAATTATTCTGAGATTTCTAGATAAATTATTTCATTTTTTTGTGGTTCAACTTCGCTTTCAAAAAACACCTTTTCACCATCTAAATCTGCTTCAATTAAATAAAAAGAACCTTTGAAATAACTTTGAATAACAATAGCTTTAAGTTTAGATTGTTTAACAATTTTTAGTTGATACGCATAGATGATGGTATCATTAATGATATTAAATTCTCCAAAAAATGACGCGATTAATTGTGTTTCTGGATTTTGATATAATTGCTCTGGGGTATCGTAGGCTTCAATATGATTGTTATTGAGTACAATCATTTTGTCTGCAAAGCCAAGTACATCATCTTTATCATGAGTAGCTACAATACAAGCGATTTTTTTTTCTTTGAGGTATTTAAACACATTACGTCTTAAAGACTGTTTTTTAAAATTATCAATATGACTAAACGGCTCGTCTAATAAAATAATTTCAGGTTGTTTTGCTAAAGCTCTAGCTAAAGCTACCCGTTGTTTTTGTCCACCAGAAAGCGTTTTGACTTTGGTTTTAGCAAATGCTGTTAATTCGACCACTTCTAGTAATTCTGCTGTACGTTCTTTCTTTTTTTCTGGAAAGAAATTAGAAAGGAATTTCCCTATATTTTCTTCTACAGAAGTAAAAGGCATTAAGTCAAATTCTTGAGCCACATATTTCATAAAGTCATAACCAATTACGAGATTATATTTAGGTCCGAGAACTTGGGTGTTTTTCCAGTAGATATTTCCGAAGTTTAAATCATACTCACCATATAGTAGTTTTAAAAGTGTGCTCTTACCTGAACCACTTTCGCCAATAATAGCCAAGTTTTCTCCTTGTTTAACTTTAAAAGAGAGATCTTCTAAAACAGGTGTTTTAATGTATGAGAAAGAAAGGTGTTTTACGTCGAGCATAAGGCCAAAAATAAAGAAAAAGCCTTTACAACTAAATGCAAAGGCTTTTTAATATATCATTAAAGGGTATTACTCCTTAATAAATTTTTGATTTTTAACAATGCTGTCAGACATAATACTTAATATGTAGTTTCCGGCACTTAATTGAGATATATCAATTGTTTTAGCATTATTCAATGTATTTGTCATAACTCGCCTACCGCTAATATCATAAATACTATAGAATGCATTTTCTAATTGTAATCCTGTACTGATATTTAATAGGTTTTTAGCTGGGATAGGTGATAAGATTAAATCTGAAGCTAGTGCATCCTCATCATCAACTCCTAAAGTATCACACGATAACCCAGAGCCTTCTGTAGCAACAAATGCTTGATTGATTGGTGGATTTAAATAAGTTTCACACCCAGTATTTGGCCAATAGATAATAATATGAGAAATAGAAGTATCACTACCAATTCCAAAATGCGTGTTTAAAGAACTCATATATTCAAACCCTTCACCGCTTCTTACATCTCTAATTTGAATTCCACTGTTTGTGTAAATTTCAACACGTGCTCCAATACCATCAATATTACTTGTGGTTCCTACGGTGTTAATTTTTATCCAGTTATTAGATGTTGTCGCATTCATATAAAGGATATCGTTATAATAAGTATCTAAAAACCCATCGTTATTTAAATCTCCAAATGATCCGTTCTTGTAATTTATTTGTGTTGCATCAGAATCTTCAAAAGTCATATCGCCTTTACCATACAAAATGGTTCCGTTACAAGCAATGTCTAAGTACCCATCATTATCGAAATCATGGCTTACATTTTCATGACCTGTAGGAGCTGAACTTACATTAGCAGCAGTAGTTACATTTACAAAATTACCGCCTCCGTCATTTCTCATAAGTTTATGTGCTCCTGAACTCGCACCAACAAAAAGATCCATATCACCATCATTATCATAATCACCCCAAGATGATGACCAAGTTTGCATTGGATCATCTAATCCTAAAGCGGCTGCATTTTCTGTGTAAGTACCATCAGCATTATGAGTAAGCATATTATTTCTTCTTCTGGCTTCTTCACCACCACATTTAGCGATGAACATATCTAAATCTCTATCGTTATCATAGTCAATCCATATTGATCCATAATTACCACCTGAAGCATAATCTCCTAAATTTACAGGAGCTCCAGCAGTAACGCTTGACTGATAGAATGTTAAACCACCTGAACCGTCATTGATATAATAAACGTTAGGTGCAACATCATGACAAACAAAAGCATCTAAGTGTCCATCATTGTTTATATCTGCAAAGTTTGAACGCTGAGAGAATACATATTGAGAACCTGAGATTCCTGTAAATTCAGTTCCGTCTGCGTTAGCTCTCAAGAATGACACACCAGAGCCATTTCCATATAGTAAATCAGTATGTCCATTACGATCATAATCTGCAGCAGCCATACTCCATGTAGGAAGAAAGTCAACATCTCCTGCTGTTACAGGAATATTTACTTCATTAAATCCGCCTGTACTTAATTGATAATGAATATTAACATTAGTTGCAGATCCAGATACAATATCATCTAAATGATCGCCATTCATATCAACAACAGTTAAATCATAACCTCCAATTGGCATTGGTTGTTGAATAAAGTTAACTCTTGCTGGGTTTAATGTTGTAAAATTAAGTGGTCCTACCCAATTGCTATAATCAGATCCTCCACAAAACCCTCTTACATATACTTCATAGTTTGTTCCACTATTTAAATTTTCTATCAAGTGAGGATTATTTGATGTTGTAGCAGTACCTGAACCAGATGGTATTCCAGAACCAGGACTTTGTAAGGCAACTTCCCAGTTAGATTCAGAACTACCAGCTTGCCAAGAAATATTAGCATAATCAACATTAACATTTACCAATGAAAGATTAGTAATATTTGGACATGCTGGAGGCATTTGAGAACTTATAGTTGGTGATTGAAAACAAAATCCCCATCCCCAAAAACCACCAAGAGTTGAATCATCATACGAAATTCGATATTGAAAATTACTTAATTGGTTAGCACTAAAAGACGAAATATCTAAAACACTAGAGGTGTAACTAACATAACTTCCAGAACAGAAATCATCATTAATATTACTTGTACCAGCTAGATTACTGCCCCAATCAGTCCAAGAACTAGCATCTGCATCCCAATATTGTAATTTTAATATTTCTCCAATATTATTAAACACATAGCTTGATCCAACTGTAATCCAGCTTTCACCAGCATTACTTGCAGCTGTAAGATCTATGGCAGGTGATTCTGCAGCGATATTATCTTGATTACCATTTGTAGCATCATCATCGTCGTATGCAAAACGATCGTCAGTTGTTGTTGGATTTGCTTCTAGGACATCTGGATCTGTTAAATATGTTCCAGTGAGTGTCCAGTTACTGTTAGGCCAGTTTGCAGGTTGATTTAGTGTTTGGGAGAAACTAAAAAATGCACTAAAAATAAATAGTGCTAGAGTAATTTTTTTCATATTTCATAGTTAATTTAGAAAGTTTATAAAAATAATAAAAAAAGCCTCTAAATTGTTAGTTTAGAGGCTTTTTTATTTAGTTCTTAATGAACTTTTGACTTTTGATAATATCGCCAGACATTATACTTAGAATGTAGTTTCCTGTACTTAATTGAGAAACATCAATTGTTTTAGCATTGTTTAAAGAATTTGTCATTACACTCTTACCGCTGAGGTCATAAACAATATATAATGCATTTTGTAATTGTAGTTCTGTACTAATGTTTAATATATCTTTAGTTGGGTTTGGCGATAAAATTAAATCTGAAGAAAGTAATTCATCATCATCAACTCCCAATGTGTCACATGCAGAACCAGATCCTTCTGTTGCAGTAAACGACTGATTGATTGCCGGATTTAAAAATGTTTCACACCCTGAATTTGGCCAATAGATAATAATATGAGAAATGCTTGTATCAGTACCAATACCGATATGAGTATTTAAAGAGTTCATGTATCTAAATCCATCCCCACTTTTAACATCTCTAATTTTTACTCCTGAAGGCGTATATACTTCTACACGAGCTCCTATACCATGAATATTACTTGCTGTACCAACAGTATGAATTTTTATCCAATTATTGTTGCTTTCAGCATTATTGATGAACATGTTTCCAGAATTGAATGCATCCATATAACCATCGTTATTTAAATCTCCGTAAGCACCAGAACCAGGGAAAACATCTGTGTAAACATCAAAGGTTAAATCACCTTTTCCGAATAAAATATTTCCACCAGAAACTAGATCAAGATTACCATCATTATCAAAATCAAAAGTTACAGTTTCGGTTGAAGTATCAGCTAAAACACTAACGCCAGACCCAGCAGTAACCTCTGTAAATATGCCATTATCATTTCTCATGATTCTATGATCAGATTTAAAGCCATTAGAAGCTGTTGCTAATGAACTTGCACCAACAAACACATCCATATCACCATCATTATCAAAATCTCCCCATGCTGCAGACCATGTTTGTGTTTGGTCATCTAAACCTATGGCTGCTGCATTTTCAGTAAAGTTTTCGCTACCATCATTGGTATGCATTTCATTTTCTCTACGTGCAGGTTCACCACCACATTTAGCAATAAACATATCTAAATCTCTATCATTGTCATAATCAATCCATATAGAACCGTAATTTCCTCCTGAAGGATAATCTCCTAAATTTACAGGAGCTCCTGAAGTAATACCAGATTGATAGAATGTTAAGTCACCTGTACCATCATTGATATAATAAACGTTAGGAGCAACATCATGACATACAAAAGCATCTAGATGTCCATCTTTGTTAATATCTACAAAATTTGAGCGTTGAGAAAACACATCTTCAGGACCAGAAATTTCAGTAAAACCAGTTCCAGTAGAATTAGCTCTCATAAAAGTTACACCATTTCCTCCTCCATAAAGCAAATCAGTATAACCATTTGCATCATAATCGGCTGCAGCCAAACTCCAACTCGGAAAGTTATCTGCATTAGTCGTAGTAATGTTTTTAGTTGTGAATCCTCCACCTGCATTTTGTTCTCTAATATTAACGTTTGTTGAAGATATTGTTACCATATCATCTAGAAAATCACCATTCATATCTACAAGAGCACGTTTAGTCCCACCATCGGCACCTGAAGCTTGAGAATCAAATGTTACTGGCATTGGTGGAGGTGGAATATAATCGATTGCCTCCAAGCAAAACGCAACGTCTGAAAGTGCTGTACCTTGAAAATCATAAACTTGAATAATAAGATCATCTCCAATATTCCAACCAGTGAGATTAGTAGTAGCAAATGTATCTGCACATGCAATTTCTACTGTTCCTGTAGCATCCCAAACGACTAGACCAGGATTTCCTGGACTATCAGAAGAGAAAAATAATGAATTGGTAGTTGATGTCCATGTAAAAAATTGATCTAAACCAGACAATCTACATCCTCCTTGTACACCACTATCTGTAGTGCCATCTGTAGAAAAAGGCAGGTTGAATGTTGCTACAGAACACCCTGTACCTTCTGGAGAAGGTGTAATAGGTATTGCGCCAGCTACATTGTCATTTGCAGGCTGCCCAAAGGTTTGAGTGCAAAATGCTAAAGCTAAAATTGTTAATACTAGTAATTTTGATTTCATAACTTGTAATTTAATTTATTCACATTCTCCGCTTAGAGAATTAATCCATTCTTCGATAAGCCTAATGCCTTCTTCGTGTTTTAATGTTCGACCTAATAGTGGCATTCTGTTTTGTTCTTCGGTAGAGTTTATTCTAAACCGAAGTACAGAAGCATCAATATTTCCAGGGACTACAATATGACTTGTTCCTGAAATTTGTGTATCTGGAGTAACACAAACGCCCTTATTTATATCATCTTCATTTTCATGAAAAGCAAAGCGCATTGGTCTATATTCACAATAACTTTCTTCTGAGTGACAATGTGCACAATTGATATCTAAATAAGAGCGTACTCTTAAATTTAAATCTAATGACTCATCGTCCCATTTTACTGTAGACACGATAGATGTTGGGAGGTTGTTTTCTAAATAACCTACTTCAATCCATTTTTGTAATTGATTAGAAGTCCCATCTGTATATGTTAAATCTCTATTGAGGTTTTGAGGTTTTGGTCCTATAGGTAATGGAGTTCCAAATTTATTGTGGCAAGTAAAGCATTCGTTTCGTGATGGGATTCTATAATTTGCAGTATTCGTTACGCCATTCTCAACCCATTCGACATTTGTAAAACTACCAGCATTTGTAAACGTAGCTTCGGTCTGTTCATCATTCCAAACATATTTTGCAAAATCCCAACCTTCATCTGTCATATACATTAAACGAGTTTCTATAATTCGTGTCGTATTTGTAGGTTGAACATTATCATAATAGAAATTCTTGATAAGTACTGATCCAACAGGAAAATCTAATGGTGTAAAATCACTATTGTAGTTTGCTTTTGTTCCATCTGGCATCCATACAAAACGCTTTTTATGTGCATAGTCAGTAAATAATGTTGAATTTAAATCATAAGGTATTACACCAAATACTGGATCTAAATTTTTCATAACACCTTCAAAAAAATTGTATTCTGAAAGTGTAGCATAAGGAATTTCCTCTAAATCAAAGTTTACAGGAGATACAGGTGTAACAACTATAGTTACAGTTCCAGTTGCGCAATTATTATTATCATTACATATTGTATACTGAAAAGTATCAGTACCAACAAAGTCAGCATTTGGAGTATATAATACAACATCATCAGACGGGTTGTCTAACGTTGTATTTGGGTCTAAAACTTGAACAGTACCATTTTGAGAGTTTTGTGCAGTAAGGCTTCCATTGTCAGGAATGTTATTGTCATTTGACAAAACATCTATGGTAATGGAGCTGTTTTCTGAAACTTCAACAGCATCTACATTTGCTTCAATTGCTATAGGGACATAATTGTCATCATCGTCACTACAAGAATAGAACGCTAAAACAAAGACAAGCATGCTATAGGATTTCAAGTAATTTTTAAACATTTATAGTAAAATTTGGATAGTAAATATAATTACAAAGCCTAAATCTGAATAATTAATTAGTTGTAATACACTTTTTATCAGACAACAAGAGTCCAAATGCTAAAAAATCTGTTTAACTTTTTGCTTAATTTTGGACTTTACAATGTGTATACTATCTAAACAACCATAAGGCTTAAAACCCTACCTGAAAAGATGAGAAAAATTATAATAGTTTATTTTCTAGTAAATATTCTGCTATTTGGATTGTGTTTGTGGCTGCACCTTTTCTTAGATTATCGCTTACAATCCACATATTCAATGTGTTAGGTTGAGAGCCGTCACGACGAATTCTACCAACAAAAACATCATCTTTACCATTAGCATAAATTGGCATCGGATATGTGTTTACATCAATATTGTCTTGAACGATGATTCCTGCAGAACTATTGAGTAATTGTCGCACTTCAGTAATGTCAAAGTCGTTTTCAAACTCAACATTTACAGCCTCACTATGGCCACCTGCTGTTGGTATTCTAACAGCTGTAGCAGTAACGGCAATAGTACGATCATCTAATATTTTTTGAGTCTCTCTTACCAACTTCATTTCTTCTTTGGTATAGCCGTTTTCTTCAAAAACATCACAATGAGGAATTGCATTTTGATGAATAGGGTATGGATAAGCCATTTCACCTTTAATACCTGCAAGTTCGTTTTCTAATTGTCTAACAGCTTTTACACCAGTTCCTGTTATAGATTGGTAAGTAGAAACAACAATGCGTTTGATTCTATATTTTTTATGAAGAGGCGCTAAAGCCACTACCATTTGTATCGTTGAACAGTTAGGATTAGCAATGATTTTATCTTCAGCAGTTAATGCTTTGGCATTAATCTCTGGAACAACTAACTTTTTTGATTCATCCATTCGCCAAGCTGAGGAATTATCAATCACAGTAATTCCAGCTTCAGAAAATTTAGGAGCCCATTCTAACGAAGTACCTCCTCCAGCCGAAAATAAAGCAACATTAGGTTTCATATTAATTGCATCCTGCATTCCAACTACTTTATACTCTTTTCCTTTATATGAAATTAGTTTACCTATAGAACGCTCTGAGGCAACAGGTATTAATTCTGAAACAGGAAAATTACGTTCTTCAAGAACTTTAAGCATGACTTCGCCAACTAAACCAGTGGCACCAACTACAGCTACTCTCATCGTATGAAATTTTAGGATGTAAAATTATAGTTTTTATTAGATTAAACCTGCTTTAAAATGCTCTTTTTTTGTGAAAAATAGGATACAAAAAATAGGCTTTTGTAATTAAGAAATGATTTTTTTAAGAATTCAATAAAAAAACCGCCTCTAAAAGAGGCGGTTAAAGTTAAAATATATAATGTAGCGGTATGTCGTACTATTTTTTTAAAGCATCTCTGATTTCTGTTAATAAATCAATTTCAGATGGTCCTGCTGGAGCTGGTTCTTCAGCTGGAGCTTTGGTTTTGTTATAAGCTTTTACAATCATAAACATTACAAATCCAACAATAATTAAATTAACAATAGTGTTAATCCATTTTCCCCAACGGATAGCATTTTCAGCTACATAACCCGCTTCTCCTTCTACACCAGAAGCTTCAGTAAGTACCATCTTTAAATTTGCAAAATCTACTCCTCCTGCAAAATGTCCTACTACTGGCATGATAATATCAGCGACAAAACCATTTATCACAAGACCAATTGCACCTGCCATAATAACAGCAACTGCAAAATCAATGACATTACCTGTCATTATAAAATTCTTAAATTCTTTCAACATAATTTATATATTAAGTTAGTTATTAGAACTCTAAAATACTGAAAAAATCAATAAGGAATAAAAACTCAAAACGATTATTTTAAGATAATACGTTTGATACGTTGAGAAATGGCAGTAATAATCTCATATGAAATTGTATCAGCAGTGTTTGCAAATTGCTCGGCATCAGGATGACTTCCGAAGATAATTACCTCATCACCTTCATTACATTCAATACCAGTAACATTGATCATAATCATATCCATACAAACATTACCAATAATTGGTGCTTTTTTGCCATTAACGGTTACGAATCCTTTTTGCTTACCATATTGTCTACTGATACCATCAGCATGACCAATAGGTATAGTCGCTGTTGTTTCAAAGCCGTTACTTTTATAAGCTCTATTATAACCAACAGTTTCTCCTTTTTCAATGTTATGAATTTGAGAAATTACAGATTTGAGAGTCGCTATGGGTTTGAGATTTTTGTTTTCTGCTTCAGAATTTCCAAACCCATATAAACCAATTCCAGTTCTTACCATATCCAAATGTGCTTCAGGATAATTAATAATTCCAGACGTATTTGCTAAATGAAGTAAGGGTTTATAACCTATGGCCTCAGTAAATTCATCAGAAATGGATTTGAAATTTTTTATTTGAGTTTCAGTAAACACTTTTTCAGTTTCGTCTTCACTAGCTGCCAAATGCGAAAATAAGGACTTTACTTTTATAGCTGAAGTAGCATTCAGTTTTGAAATAATATAATCTACATCATTTTCCCAAAACCCTAAACGATTTAAGCCTGTATTAAATTTGATATGTACAGGATAGTTGCTTTGTTTTTCTTCAGTAGCTATAGTAATAAATTCATTTAAAACTTTAGCGTTATATAGGCTAGGTTCTAGGCAACGGTTAATTAAAGTTTTGAAATTTATAGCCTGCGGGTGTAAGACTAGAATAGGTGTTTTAATACCTGCATCCCTCAAGGCAACCCCTTCATTTACGTAGGCAACTGCAAAGTAATCGATGTCTAAATCTTGAAGGTATTTAGCAACGATATTTGCATCACTTCCGTAAGCAAAAGCTTTTACAACAGCGAGTATTTTTGGACTGTTTTTAAGTTTAGATTTGAGATACTCTAAATTATGTTTGAGTGCTTTTAAATCAATTTCTAATACAGTTTCTTTTGCTTTAGGCATTGGATTTACTGTCTTTATTAGAAACTTCTTGAGCATCATTAACTCTCATGTTTCGCACTTTATCACGCAACATCGCTTTATAATAAGCAGCACGACTTAGTGGTTCATACTCATCAACTTCACCTAACAACACCAACGCATCACTTGTGGCCTTTCTATAGCTGTATTGTGCCAAATTTCCTGTTCGGGTACAAATCGCATGTACCTTGGTAACATATTCAGCAGTGGCCATTAAATTTGGCATTGGACCAAATGGATTGCCTTTAAAATCCATATCCAATCCTGCAACAATGACACGAACACCTTTATTAGCTAGATCATTACAAACTCTAACAATTTCATCATCAAAAAATTGAGCTTCATCGATTCCAACCACATCACAACCGTCTGCTAAAATAGGAATATTAGCAGCAGCAGGAACAGGAGTGGATCGAATTTCATTAGAATCATGAGAGACAACCATATCTTCATCATAACGCACATCAACGGCAGGTTTAAAAATCTCAACTTTTTGTCTTGCAAATTGTGCGCGTTTAAGCCGTCGAATCAATTCTTCTGTTTTACCAGAGAACATTGAACCGCAAATGACTTCAATCCATCCAAATTGTTCTTTATGATTTACTGTATTTTCGAGAAACATTTTGTAATTTTAACACTAAAACCAACCTGTAGTTCGTTTTGTATAAAGGTGGCGTAAATTTAGTAAAAAACAAAAATCTATTTTAGATAAAATATAAAAGTTATGAAGAAGAAGCTGGAAGCAGATTTAGTAAGCATTGCTCACAGAATTTTAAAACTTAAAGGAAAGGAAGATGTTGTGAAATTACATGCTGAAGCTGGTGCGTTATATGAAAAATTGAGCGTTCTCAAGTTTGCTAATGAAAATTTTGAAGGAGATTTACCAACAATTGGTAGTGATTCTTCGTTCTTCGGAATGTTAGACACAGCATTTAATAATAAAGTAAGTGATAACATTGAAGTTGAAGATAAAATATATGTCAATCTTGATGAAAAAGTTGATGACCATATTTATGAACCAGTAATGGAAAAAATAAAAGATATGGTTGCTCAAATGCCTCAAGAAACTCAACAAATAGATGATATCATAGAGACAGCTGTTGCTGAACCCAAAGAACATCTAGAAGATATTACTGCAGGCTTTGAAGATATTCCTGTTTTTGAACCTGTAACAGATGCTAATGAAAATTTAAAGAAGTCATTAAATGATAAGCTTAAAAATGGTGGATTAAATATTGGTTTAAATGATAAATTAGCATTTGTCAAGCATTTATTTGATGGTAAAATTGAAGATTATGAGCGGGTTTTATCTCAATTAAAAACAGCAAGTTCTTTTAAAGAAGCCTCACACCTTATTAACGACATCGTAAAACCAGATTATAATAATTGGGAAGGCAAGGAAGAATTTGAAGAGCGTTTTTTAAATACGATTGAGCGTAAGTTTGAGTAATAAGCCTTTAGTAATTTAGGTATACCCAACCTAAAATAGGCTTTTCTCCATTATTTAAATCTAAGATATAAAAATACGTTCCAACTGGAAGTCGTCCTGATAATGCTGGAACTCCCATATTTGGTGTTCCATCCCAATCACCTTTATAATCTCGTCGCTCATATATCTGAACACCTAAGCGATTGAAAATTTTAATCATATTATCAGGATATTCTTCGATACATTGAATATCAAAAACATCATTTAAACCATCATCATTAGGTGAAAGACCTTGAGGAATTAACAAACAAAAAGGAACGGTCACTTCAGCATCATCTATGTTATTAGATTCATCTCTATCGGGTTGCCTTAAAGCATTAAGTGAAGCCACATTCAATAAATTACTACTAGAATCTACTTGAGCGACAAGCGTTAGTGTTTCAGATTGATTACTCATCAAAGCATCAATAGACCATATAAATGTTGAGGTGTCAAATATACCTTCGGAAGCTGTTGCTGATATGAATGTCATTCCAAGAGGAAATAGGTCTTGAATTTCAATTTCAGTGCCTTCTGTCGTACCTAAATTAGTAGCCGAGATTTCAAAAGTCACCAGCTCACCAATGATGGCTTCTTCTGGAGAAACACTTTTTAATATTTCAATATCAACATCTGAAGTATCTTCTAAAACAGTCAATGTTGCATTAGTTTGAGACGTGTCAATATTATTTTGCTCTATAAAATTAGTTGTGTCATTAAGATAAATGCCTGGTACATCAGAAGTGACAATAACACTAAAAGAACAAGAGGCAACACCTTCAGGAAACACCAAATCAGCTACACCCGCAAAATTGTCGCCAGTAGTTCCAACAAAAGTTGCTGTACAACCATTACTCATAGCCCAATCTGGAGTCGAGACTAGTATAACCTCAGGCGGAAATACATCAGTAAATGAGATATCACTTTGGGCTGGATTAGACGGTAAGTTTGTTATGGTGAATGTTAATGTACTTTCTTCACCAACAATTATTGTGTCTGGATCATAAGCCTTATCAAGTAAAGGCGCAACAATCTGAACATTACTAATAGACGTATTGGTTTCTGGCGAAATTTCTAAATTATCATCTTCATCTGGAGTCGCAACGGCTATATTATTATAAGCACCTCCAAAGTTTGGAGCTGTTACAGGGATTCGAATTTGTATCGTTGAACCAGCATCCATATTATCGATGGTTCCTGTTACTACATTTCCAGTTGTAGTCAATCCTGTAATGCAAGTTGCATTTCCATTAGTAACCACGCAAGTTGGTGTGCCCGTAATTGTAAATACATTGTTTACGGTATCTTCAAAAAAAATATTTACGGCATTAGAACTCGTTTCACTATTAGTAATATCTATAATCCAATCAAAAGCCTGATTGACATTCACTTGTGTAAACTCAGGATATGTTTGAACGACCAAATCCACACATGGTGCAAAAAAGGTGGTTACGCTTGCGTCATTATTTATTGGGTTGTTGTCAAGAATACTGTTCCCATGACTAATTTCCACGAAATTAGAAACAGGAATCGCATTGATGGAACAGTCGGTTTCCCATGCTACAGTTGCTTGAAATGTCACTGAACTATTGGCTGGTAAGATCCAATTCTCTTCTGGAGTAATTTGCCAAAAAACATCAATAACGCCAGCATTTGGAATGCCATCTAAAGGCACATCGATATTAGCATTATTGATTGTAAAACATTCAGCAGTCCCTGTCGTTGACACACATTCTACAGCTATTAATGTGCCTATAAAAGGCGTCGCTCCGGCAGAGAATTCGGTAAAATCAATAAGCTCAATAATTGTATCTTCATCACTTAAATTTGATGCTGTAATTTCATAAGTTACATCTCCAGTTTGCGTTGGATTTCCTGCCGAGCCTCCTTCGGGTAAAACAGGATTAATTTGGGTTTTGGTAATTCCTAAATCACTACTTGGGCATTCATCTACAGCAGGTAACATGACATAATCACTTTGTGCACTATTTTCAATAACATTATCAAAAATATCGGATTCAAGAACATTAGTCCCGCTTCTAATATGCGCTTGAATAGGTTGGGTATTAAAAGAACATTCGGGTTCAATAAAAACAACAACTGTTCTAACAGTAACTGTAGCACCAACGGGCAAAATAAAGGCTTCATTTACCCAAAAAATGTCTTGAATGTTAATGGTCACATCATCACAGGTAATGGCTCCTGTGGTTGCGATACATTCTGCAGATAGAATATTCCAATCAATTCCAGACAGGTTTTGTAGAAAAAAAGCAATGTTAGCATCGAGCGGACCATTATTACAAACGGTAGTCTCGAAAGTGACTTCTTCATTCCAATTGACTTGTGTTGCAGAATCAGGATTGGTTTGTATCGTATCTATACAAATATCTGTGACTTGGCACAATTCACCTTCTAGTAATTCCGTATTTACAATGTTTGAGATATTTGGAGAGAGGTTTGCATGATTTAAAACTATTGAAATCGTACTAGCAACTTCAATAGTATCTAACACAACAGCACATGATGGGTCTAAGTATCTGTATACAATTTCATAAGTAGCCGAGCCACCTGAAGTATAGATATGCTGTGAGCCATAGGAGAATATATCTGCAGAGCCACTTATCAAAAATGGAGATTGTATTGGAATACCTGAAACATCTGGACAATCAGTTCCTCCAGTTGTACCAACACAAGTAATAGATTCTAATTGTGCATTTGGTCTTCCAAAGTCTAAATCTGAAGTTCGAGTAAGTGTGCCTTTGAAACTT
Source organism: uncultured Psychroserpens sp. (assembly GCA_947489585.1). Classification (GTDB taxonomy): domain Bacteria; phylum Bacteroidota; class Bacteroidia; order Flavobacteriales; family Flavobacteriaceae; genus Psychroserpens. The sequence goes on along the minus strand of CANLEE010000003.1, from coordinate 101,127 downwards.
TCTAAAGGGTAATCTATAGCACTATTATTCGTAATTGTAAATTGATAAGTAACAGTGTCATTCCAAGCTGAAATACCAGTTCCCTCTGTAGGAGTGACTTGAGAATGTGTTACAGAAAAATCGATGTCTACATCAATAACGTCAATAGATATGAGTGATTGATTATTAGATGTATTAGTATCTGTCGTGCCATTTGGAGGTGAGATAATCGCATTAATAGCAATACCTCCAACTGTTGCTGGAGCAGTGACATCAATTTTTAATTCCACACTTGAATCGGTTGGTAAATTGGCAACACTACCTGTGAGTACACTACCTGTTAAAACTAAGTTTGAGGCATTTGATGCACCTCCAATATTATTTTGAGATGTAATTGCATTAATATCAAGGTTTTGTAAGCTAGCTGACATTGTGATTTCAAACGTCGTATCTGCAACAGGATTGCCAGAATTGATAATAGTAACTATATATTGAAAATCTTGAAAAATCTCAACTTGAGAAACACTTGTTCCGCCTGTATTTTGAGCTTGAGCTACAATCGATAAATCTGTGGTTTGACTATGTAGTTGTAAGCATATTAGAAAGAAAAAAAAGAAGCGGAATAGTTTTCCAATCATAGAATAATAGTTTTGACTAGTGTAATTTAGAATATAAGGAGTCTCAAGACTATAACAGTTAAATATAGAATTTTCCTACTATAAACTCTTAACCTATTAAAAGATGCTAAATATCATAAAAGGTTGCGTTAATATAGTTAGAAACATTGTAAATTTGAAAAGAAACTGCATACAATGAGTAAACTTTATATTGTACCTACACCTATCGGAAATTTAAAAGACATGACCTTTAGAGCTGTTGAAGTTTTAAAAACTGTTGATTTGATTTTAGCTGAAGATACACGAACTTCAGGAAAACTACTCAAGCATTACGATATCGGCACACAAATGCAAAGTCACCATATGCATAATGAGCATAAGATGGTTGACCATTTGATACAGAAACTTAAAAGCGGGTTATCTATAGCTTTAATCAGTGATGCTGGAACACCTGCAATTTCTGACCCTGGTTTTTTATTGACTAGAGCTTGTGTTGAAAACCAAATAGTGGTTGATTGCTTACCTGGTGCAACAGCCTTTGTCCCTGCACTTGTAAATTCAGGATTACCAAACGATAAGTTTGTTTTTGAAGGGTTTCTTCCTGTAAAGAAAGGACGGCAAACACGACTAAAACTACTTTCCGAAGAATCACGTACACTAATTTTTTATGAAAGTCCGCATAAACTCATAAAAACACTCACTAATTTTTGTGAGTATTTTGGAGAAGATAGGGCAGTTTCGGTGTCACGAGAATTGACAAAACTATACGAAGAAACGGTAAGAGGAACTGCAAAAGAAGTTTTAGAGCATTATACCAATAAACCACCTAAAGGTGAGATTGTTATTATTGTTGGAGGTCATAAAAAATAGATTTGTTAGGATGAAGGTGTATTGTAAAAGATGTAATCAGAATGAAGCTTTTGAAGTTCCAGAATTTTCAATTTCAGAAAAAAGGAAAATAAGAAATTTAAAGATAGAATCATCTTTGAAAGCTATCAAAACAATTGTCGACAATTATAGTATTACACATAGAGACGCAAAATTTGTAGTGCGGCATATTAATTTAGAATATGGAAGTTGTAACCGATGTGATGTAAATGATATTTCAACTGAATATAGCACGTGTCCAAAATGCAATGCGATGAATTTTAATTGGAAAATGGATTAATTATAGAAACACTACTTAATAATATAAGACAATGCCGAATATGCGAGCAACATTTACAACTTGGTCCTCGACCAATAGCATCGGGACATCCAGAATCTAAAATTGTTATTATTGGTCAAGCACCAGGAACTAAAGTACATGCCTCAGGAATTCCTTGGGACGATGCTAGCGGAAGGCAATTGCGCAAATGGTTAAATGTATCTGATGCCGATTTTTATGATGAAACGAAGTTTGCGATTATCCCTATGGGATTTTGTTATCCAGGAAAAGGCAAAAGCGGTGATTTACCACCAAGACCAGAATGTGCACCGCAGTGGCATCAACCTTTATTTGATCACATGAAAAACGTGGAATTGGTGATTTTGATTGGTATGTATGCTCAGAAATATTATTTAAAAGAAAAAGCCAAGCGTACTTTAACTGAAACCGTTGCCAACTACAAAGACTATCTTCCTAAATATTTCACCTTACCACATCCTAGTCCGAGAAATCGCTTTTGGTTGGCTAAGAATCCTTGGTTTGAAAAGGAAGTTGTTGAAGCACTTCAAAAGCAAGTAAACAATAGTCTATAAAAAAATTAATCCTTTATTTTAGAAATAATCAACCCTTGATTGATGGTTTTAGCTGTTGTGTCCTCTAAAGCTAAATCAATCGCAGACTTAATTAAATCTTCAGTAGCTTTATTTCTATAATCTTCAATTGTGTTAATAGCAATATGACGAATCCATTTTCCGGTTCCTTGCAGCAATTTTTTCGGATCATTGAGTACAGTTCCTTTATTAAATCCAAGGTTGAGGTGATTGCTGTAAATTGGAATCATACAAAAGCCATCTCCCATTTTTTCTGAAACAGAATATAGCGATGTTAGTGCATGCGTATGATATAATAACTCATTACTTTGAGGATGGATTTCTAAAATAAACTCACGTAAATCTGTATATAAATCAATTAATGACTGGTCTTTGTGTTTTAAATGCTTTACAAAATCAGGGTGTATCGTATTTTTACTCATGATTTTTGTTTTTGTATTGAATGGCACAAACTAAATTTCCTTCAGTATCTAAAAATTTAGTGAGCCAACCAACGAAAGGTATTTCAGTTTTGGGCATTATAATTTCACCATTGTTTTCTTTTATTTTTTTTATAGTATCATTCAAATTTTCTACTTCAATTGAGCATTCAAACCCTTTAATGTCTTTACTTAAAGGGTTGTGTGTTTTAGATTGTAAAGCACCAATAAGAGGTGCGTTTTTTTCTTTACTATGTTTAATTTGTAAAAAATCTTCAGGACCATAACTATTAAAATCCCAACCGAAGAGATTGCTATAGAAAGTTTTAGCACGCTGTATGTCTTCGGTATAGATAGCAAAGTGAGAGAGTTTATTTGTCATGATACTATTTAATTTTTGTTAAAAAAGCAATAAGAGACTCCCAATAAACTTCTGCCCCTTTTTGATCTACCCACAAGGCTTTTGATCCATGAAAACCTTCCAGTTCGGGAATGAATTGTATTTGGTTATTATTGAGTTTATTATCGCCTATTAATGTCATTAATGTATGAGCTTCTTGTTTAGAAGATGTTACAAAAAAGGGTTTGTCTAAGGTCTTAAATACTGAAGCTAATGATGGTACTTGTTCTCCAAAATAATCCCCAGGGCTAAAGGCAATGATGGCTCTCACTTTTTCATTTTTTGAGCCTTCCATTAAGGCTAGACTAGACGAATATGAACTTCCCCAGAGGATAATTTGCGTTTGATATTTATCGTGTAAATAATCAATTGCAGCTTGTATATCTGGTTGTGCATTCAAATAATTAGTAGCTAAGTTCTTTTCTTTTGCGTTATTGTGTGTCAAGTTTGGCAGATCTGCAAAACCCCCTCCAGAACGTTGATCTATAGCTAAGCAATTATATCCAAGAGCATTGAGTCTTGGTGCAATATCAGCATACTCAAAACTGTTGTAATTGGCTTGATGACAAAGCAGTATTACGGGTTTGTTTTTATCTGTTTCATACAATTTGCCATAGATTTTAAGCCCATCATTAGCTGTAAACTCTATTGCATTAAAAGTAAATGTTGTATCTAATTTTTCAGGATTTGGTTGTTGTATACTTTCTTTTAGTTTTTTTTGAGCTTCAATTTCCTGGTTAATGAGGTTTTCAATCAATTCAATGCGTATGATTTTGCCTTCAGTATCAAAATGAATTGCCGATTCGCGTATGCCAAGCATTTCAAAATCATATTTCACTTTTGCTTGACCTTTTTGGGTTTGAATAATCTCTAAAGTATTAAGTTTTGGAAGATTAGTTACGATATTATTTAACACTGCGGGTGTATTTTCTATAGGAACAGGATCAAACTTCAACTCTAGACTAATAAAAGGGTTGAGGAGTGTTGCATCCTTTTTATTAAAACTTTCTTTAAAAGCCTCAACTTGTTTAGAATAATCTTGAGCAAATAAGCCACAAGAAAGACAAAATACTATTAAAAAAACGCCTAATTTATTTGCTTTGAAAGCTTTAATCTTTCTTAAATAAATAGGTGCGAGATACAACAAACAACCTATTAAAGTAATAAAAGATCTTAGGTCTTCTAACAGCTCATTTTCATGATTTATAATACTGAACAAACTTCCTAAGGTTATTAACGCTCCAGTTATAATAAAGAAGGCTCCTGTTTTTTGCAATGTTGTTAATTTCTTATGTTTCATGATTTTATTTTTAGATTGTTTTTAAAAGCCATTAGCTTTCTTTTAATCTTTGGAAAGAAAGCTATAAAATAACCCAAATTGAAGACTAGAATTTGTTCAAAGAAATACTGCCATGGCTCTCCTTTAGGAAATATTATAAATGCTCCAAACATTATGATAACACCTAATGTTATTCTTGTGATATTTAAAGTTTTGTTTTTTGTGATCATAATTCAAATTTTGACTATTCATCTAAATAGGTTATAACAATAGCATTATAATTACACTTTTTAATAATTTTTTTCTTCTTCTAATGATTTTAAATAGGATTTTAGTTGATTTACATAATTACCAAATTTTAGTTTTTGAGCAAAACGCTGAAAGAAATAAGAAAAGCAAAAAATCAATAGAGGAATGACTACGAGTACTATAATACCTAATTTAAAAGTCATTTCACGTTCACTAAAAACTTTAGCATATGTTATCCAAGTCACAACGATTGGTGTTATGAAAGCATCTGAATAAATATTGAGTTTCATTGCATTTTCCATAACTTTAATAATCTTAGTAAGTGCATTTTTAAGATCTTCTGAAGATTTTTCAAACTCTAAAAGGACCTTGTAGGCTTTTAAATTATGAATCACCATAAAGAGCATTCCTACGAACATAATTATAAAGAAAAGAGCATATTCTTTTGGTGAAAAAGCAAAGTCAAAAAAGGCTATTTCATTTGGTTTTACAATTGATACAATTGAAAACAATAAAGTTAAAACACCAACAAGACTTCCTATAAAAAGTTTGAGTTTCATGACACGCTTGATTTTTGAGAGTGTCGTTTTTGAATCTTTTTGAATTGTAGTTTTTACTTCATATTCATTTATCATATGATTTTTAATAGCCTCCTCAGTTACTATGTTCCAAATAGATTTTAGTTCTAATAATTCCATTCTAATTCTTTTTAATTTGTTTCGATAACTTCACTTTTATTCGATTCATTTTTACACGAACATAATTTTGTGTGATACCAACTATGTCTGCAATTTCTTCATTTGATTTTTCATCCAAATGAAGCATAATAATGGCTTTTTCAATTTTATTAAGATGTGTAATTGCTAGATGTAGTTGCTTTATTTTTTCATCTTCAATACCAGAAGGTTTTTCTACTGAAGTATCTTTAAACTGATTTGTTTGAAAAAATAGTTGGCGTTTCTTTTTTGTTTTTCTTAAATCCTGAATAGCAACATTCAATGCTACTCGATACATCCATGTTGAAAATTTAGCATCTCCTCGAAAAGAAGGATATGCTCTCCAGAGCTGAATAAGAATATCTTGAAATAAATCTTTCCTGTGTTCTTCGTCATCGCAATACATTCGACATACCTTATGAATAATGCCTTGAGAGGTGTTTATGCGTTCTGAAAATTCGTGTTCTAAGTGTTTGTTATTTTTCAATTGATTTAGCTTTGCTAATCAGTGAGTTAAAAATAAAGCTTTATAATTACACTATTTTGAGAATTTAAAGACGTTCATTAATTTCAAGCACATGAAACCAATTTTAGCTAAATAAAAATCCTTGGTTTGAGGAGGAGGTTTTGCCAGTTTTAAAAGAAAGAGTTAATAGCATATAATAAAAAAAACCTCTTCAGCAATGGAGAGGTTTTGAGAGGAATGATAATCTAATACTGTGAGCCATCATGCTTACCAACATTATAACCGTGTTTTCCTAAATATTTATTTCCGCTTTCTACAGCACCATCTTCAATTGAAGTTCCCATGGAATCATTCCAACGGTTGAGGTAGCCAAATAGAGAAATCACACCAAGCATTTCTACAATTTCGCCTTCATCCCAATGCTCGTATAAGCGTTTTTTGATATCGGCATCTACGGCATTTGGAACTAGTGAAGCGGCTAAACTAAAGTCTAGAGCAGCACGTTCGGCATCAGAAAAAGCCGGATGTGTTCTGTATTCCCAAATGTTATCCAATTGTTCTTGTTCAGCACCGTAACGTTCTGCAGCACGAATAGCATGAGCTTGACAATAACGACAACCTGTAGAATTACTAGAAACCCAAGCAATCATTCGTTTTAAAGCAGAGGTCACTCTGCCTTCATTTGCCATAACCGCCTTGTTTAAATTGATAAATGCTTTAGAAATCGCTGGGCGACGTTGCATCGTTAATACTGAGTTTGGACAAAACCCAAGGGTCTCATTAAAAAATTCAGCGAGTTGTTTTGTTTCAGGATCGTGTTCCGCAGATAAAGGAGTAACTAATGCCATATGTTGTGTTTTTTAGTAGTATTTTTGAGTTAACAATAAACGAAAAATTCTTTAGATATGTCTCATAAAGTAGTCACTCATTGGAAAGGAAACTTACAATTTGAATCTGATAATCCTAGCGGAAAAATGCTATTGATGGATACGTCATCAGAAAATGGCGGTTATAATTCTGGATTAAGACCTAAAGCGATGATGTTATCATCTCTTGCTGGATGCTCTGGATTAGACGTAGTGTCTATTCTTAAAAAAATGAAAGTTCCTTTTTCCGATTTTAGAATTGATACGTTTGGTGAGTTGACCGATGAACATCCTAAATACTATCATACTGTATCTGTCGAATATCATTTATATGGCGAAAACCTTGATGAAGTTAAGATTAAAAAAGCAGTTGATCTTTCCATAGAAAAATATTGTGGTGTTATGGAAATGTTCCGAAGATTTGCAGATGTGAAAACATCAATCCATTATCATAATGTGTAGCGAAAATTTTCTATATTAGTGTATGCGTTGGACACTTAAACCAAAACCAGATTTAAAAACTGTTGCTGCTTTACAAAAAGCACTTCAAGTAGATACATCTGTTGCAGCTTTATTAGTGCAGCGTGGTATTGAGTCCTATGAGGATGCCAAGACTTTTTTTCGCCCGAGTTTAGATGATTTACATGATCCGTTTCTTATGAAAGATATGGACAAGGCTGTAGATCGCATCGAAACAGCTTTAGCGAATAATGAAAATATTTTAGTCTATGGTGATTATGATGTCGACGGAACAACTTCTGTAGCATTGATGTCTTCCTATTTAGAAACCAAGTCTGATCGCATTGCAACGTATATTCCAGACCGTTATGACGAAGGTTATGGGGTGTCTTATAAAGGGATTGACTTTGCACACGATAATGAGTTTTCGTTAATTATTGCTTTAGATTGTGGCGTAAAAGCTATCGAAAAAGTGGATTATGCTTCGGAAAAGGGCATCGATTTTATCATTTGTGACCATCATAGACCAGGAAAGCAACTCCCAAAAGCAATTGCCATTTTAGACCCAAAGCGTGATGATTGTGACTATCCTTATAAAGAACTCTGTGGCTGTGGTGTTGGCTTTAAACTCGTTCAAGCTTTAGCATCTAAAGACGGTAAAACAGTTCAGGATTTAGGTGAATATTTGGACTTAGTAGCTACAGCAATTGGTGCAGATATAGTTCCTATTACCCAAGAAAATAGAGCTTTGGCTTATTTTGGCTTGCAGGTTATTAATACCAACCCAAGACCAGGTATAAAAGCAATTATTGAACAAATCAAGAAAAGTGAACTTACCATTACTGATGTTGTTTTTATTGTTGCACCTAGAATAAATGCTGCTGGACGAATGAAGCATGGTAATTATGCTGTGACTTTATTAACTGAAATGGACCTTACTTTAGCTAAAACATATGCTAAAGAAATTGATGAATTTAATCTCAATAGACGTGAAGCAGATAAGCGCATCACTAAAGAAGCACTAGACCAAATTATAGAACAAAACGAGGAGGATAGATTAACCACAGTAGTATATCATGAGTCATGGCATAAAGGTGTTATTGGTATTGTCGCATCTCGATTAACCGAAACCTATTATCGACCTACGTTAGTCTTTACTAAAAGTGGTGATAAGTTAGCTGCCTCTGCACGTTCAGTAAAAGGGTTTGACGTGTATAATGCACTACAAGCCTGTAGCGAACATATTGAACAATTTGGCGGACATAAATATGCAGCAGGTTTAACGCTTAAAGAAGAAAACTACGAGGCGTTTAAGCAGGCATTTGAAGATGAAGTCTCAAATACAATAGATAGAAGTTTATTGACACCAGAAATAACAATTGATGTACAACTTGAATTAACTGAGATCACACCAAAGTTTTATCGAATTATCCACCAGTTTGGACCTTTTGGACCAGGAAATATGACACCAATATTTATGACACAAAATGTGAAAGATACTGGTTATGGAAAATGTGTAGGTGAGGATGAAAGCCACTTAAGATTAACAGCTGAAAAAGATAATATTAAAATTACAGGTATTGGTTTTAATTTGGGTGATAAATTAGATTTGATTCAACATAGAAAAGACTTTGATATTGTATATTCTATTGACGAAAATCATTGGAAAGGCAATGTGAGTTTACAATTAAAATTACGAGATATAAAAGCATAAATAATGGCTAAGAATGATCCGTATGCAGCACTTAGAATTAAAGAATTCAATATCTTTTTACTAGTACGATTTGCCTTAGTGTTTGGCTGGTCTATGCAATTTGTAATTATCGAATGGCAAGTGTATGCCTTAACTAAAGATCCATTATACATTGGGTTAATTGGACTGATGGAAATTATTCCTGCATTAGGAATGGCTTTATTTGCAGGACACATTGTAGACCAACGTGAAAAACGAAATCTATTAGCGGCTTGTATTGCTGCATTTTCGTTGATTAGTTTTGGATTATTTTGGCTTACCACACCAAAGGTTATTGAAACCTGGTCATTAAATAGTATGTTGTATTCAATTTATGCATTGGTGTTTTTTGGCGGACTTTTACGTTCGTTTTTTGGCCCTTCAATTTTTTCTATTGTCGCTTTAATAGTTCCTAAAAAGATTTATCCAAATGCAGCGACTTGGAATAGTTCTACTTGGCAAATGGCCCGTGTTTTAGGGGTTGCTTTTGCTGGATTTTCAATTAGCTGGATTGGCGTACATTGGTCTTTATGTATCATTTTTGGGTTGGTCTTATTTTCATTCGTTGTTTTATTTCAGATTGAGAGAAAGCCAATTTTGAACCCTAAAATAGGAGAACCAGTAATTCAAAGTTTAAAGGAAGGTGTCAATTTTGTGTTTAAATCGAAAGCTATTTTAGGAGCTTTGACTTTAGATATGATTTCAGTATTGTTTGGAGGAGCCATTGCATTAGCTGCAGTTTTTGCAACAGATATTTTAAAAGTTGGGCCTCAAGGGTTTGGAATTTTAGTTGCTGCGCCTAACGTTGGTGCTTTTCTAACCATGTTGATTACTGCTTATATTCCAATTGTTAGAAAAGCTGGAATAAAATTGCTTGTTGCTGTTTTTGGATTTGGGTTATGTATCATTGCATTTGGTCTGTCTTCTACATTTTGGATTTCGGTTGTAGCCTTATTTTTCAGTGGTGTTACAGATGGTGTTTCTATGGTGATAAGACAAACCATTCTTCAGTTGAAAACACCAGATCATATGCGTGGTCGTGTGTCGTCGGTAAATTCTATGTTTGTTGGATCTTCAAACGAATTAGGTGCGTTTGAAAGTGGACTCACAGCAAAACTAATGGGTACGGCAACTGCTGTTGTTTTTGGAGGCACAATGACGTTAATTACTGTAATTACTACCGCAATTGTATCACCTTCGTTTAGAAAACTAGATTTAACTAAGGATGTTGAAGCACATGAAAAGGAAGAAACTACTGTCTAATTTCATTTAATCTAGTAGTTAATTCATCTTTTATCGCACTGTTTTCAGCACTTAATGGTAATTGATTTGGGTTTAATAAGTTTGGGTTTTCAAGCGGGTTAATACTTAAGTCATAAAAAGCTTCTGAACCATCATCAAAATAGATGTACTTATGAGTACTATTTCTTATTGTATAATTTGAGCCTCCAGTATCATTGCCAACTTCAGTATAGGTATATTCTCTAGTATTACTAGTAGAACTTGTAAGTAAGCCTTTAAAGCTTTTACTATCATTTACTTCTGATGTACTGTTTCCTGCTAGTTCTGAAATGGTAGCAAATAAATCGGTAGTATTAATTAAAGCATCTTCAATATCATTAACACGAACTACATCTTTTCCTGAAATAACCATAGGTACATTTACTCCGCCTTGGTAAACACTTCCTTTAGCACGAAAATTATTATATTCTTGGACAACTTGGTTTGGCGTACCATTATCGCCAATAAAAATAAAAACTGTATTCTCTTTTTCTTCTTCACTCATAGAATTGATGAGCCTTCCCATTTCGGTATCCATTGCTTCAAGCATTGCCATATAATAAGGCAGAGGATTTGCGTCTATGCTTGCTTGGTCAGTAGGTGAATTTCCTTGAAAATGTAAGCCGTTTGGCGGTAAGTGAAAAGGTGTATGAGGGGCGTTATAAGCTAACCATAAAACCATGGTTGTGATTGTTGGTCAATCCAATCTATGGCTAAATTGGTAAATTTTGTTGTTGTATATTCTGTGGAAGATGAGGTTAAACCATTTTCGGTTAGGTTCCAATTCGTATAAGATTGAACACCTCCATTTAAAAGCCCAGCATAATAATTAACACCCATGTTTGTTGGATGATTAGCATCATTTGATAAATGCCACTTACCAATTACAGCGTGATTGTATCCTGAGTTATTATTGTCTAAATATTGGTGTAGGGATAGTTCTGAAGTAGATAAAATATCATTAGCTTTTAAAACGTTTGTCCTAAAACCATACTTTCCAGTAAGGATACTTCCTCTTGTAGGTGTGCAAACAGGATTTGACCATAAATTATTAAAACGAATACCAGAATTCATCATGTTTTGTAATGTTGGCATATTGGGTTTTACACTCCCAATGCTATAGCCTGGAGTGGCGTCTAAACCCATGTCATCGGCAATAATTAATACAATATTTGGTTTGGATAGAGAAGGACTAGCTATAAATGTTGAATCATCGTTTCCGCAAGAAAAGAATAGTATAAAATATACTATTGAAGCGCATATTTGAGGTAGTTTCATGTGATAGGTTTTAGGTTAGACCTAACTGTAATGAAAAAGTTTAATATTAAAGGAAAAGATTTTAAAACGTCTTTAACTCAAATTCTTTTCCATCAAAAACACCATAGGTATAGTATTGAATCCAATCTCCAAGATTGATATATTTTGAGTTTTCTTTGAGATCTATTTCGAGAGGTAAATGGCGATGACCAAACACAAAAAAATCTCTGTGTTGAGTTTCTAATTTTCGCTTGCAATATTGCACCAACCATTCGTTATCTTCTCCTAAGAATTTTGCATCGTCATCTCCAGAAATCAGTTTGTTTTTTACAGATAGATGATGGCCAATACGCATTCCAAAATCGGGATGAATTAAGCGTCGAAATAGCCATTTACAAACAGGGTTTGTGAACACTTTTTTCATACGTTTATACCCTTTGTCTCCTGGCCCTAAACCATCTCCATGACCAATAAAGAACGAGGTTGTATTAAAAGTAAATTCTTTAGGTTTATGAAATACAGGAATATTAAGTTCTTCTTCAAAATAGCCATTCATCCACAAATCATGATTCCCAACAAAATAGTAAATCGGTATGCCTGAATCACTAATTTCTGCAAGCTTGCCTAGTGTTCGGGTAAACCCTTTTGGGACAACTCGTCTGTATTCCATCCAGAAATCAAATAAATCACCTAGTAAGAAAATAGCAGCAGCATCAGCTTTAACGTCGTCTAACCAAGCTACAAATTTCTTTTCACGAGGCAAGGAAGCCTCCTTTGTTGGAGCGCCTAAATGATTGTCTGATGAAAAGTAAATTTTCTTCCCTTCTGGAATTATTATGTGAGTTGGTTTAGTCATTATCTGAAGCAAACCACTGTGCATAAGAGGTCGCTGTTTCTTGAAGTTTTAACGAATGTAATTTAATATTAACAGGTAATCGTTTCTTTATCTTTTCAGCAAAATCAATAACCATCATTTCACTTGTAGGCTGATAATCTACTAAAAGTACATTATGCCCTCTATCTTCCAGTTCTTTTGCTAATTCTACATGAGGTGTGTTTTTATTAAAAACAGTGGCATGATCAAACACATTAACAATCTCTTCTTTGACAATTTTTTTAAGATCACTAAAATCGATAACCATTCCAAATTTTACGTTAGTCGTATCTGTAATAGGTTGCCCAATCACAGTAACGTCTAATCTATAGCTGTGACCATGTACATTTTTACATTTTCCATCGTAACCATATAACGCATGGCCAGTTTCAAAAGAAAATTGTTTTGTAATACGAATGTTACTCATTAGCGTTTTTTATTACGGTTATAGAAATAAACAATCACTAAAACGATTCCTAAAAGAAGGAATAAACCGTTTCCACTTATAAATGACATAAAATCCATAGCATAATGTGTTTTGAACTATTAAAAATTTAAAAAAAGTATAATGCTTATTATACGCCCAAAGTTACGTCTTTTGTGAAAGTGACAAAAATAGTTGTCTGAATTTTATGATTAGTGGTACGCCTCTAGCGATAATCCAAACCATTATAGCTATAAAAACGGCATATAATTTAAGGTCATAACTATCAAGTAAAAACAATAGGGGGATAAAGACTAAACCTGTTGAAAGCAGTAATAAATTTCTTAAAAATTTCATTTTACCCATGCCTTTAAACATCCCATCAAAGATAAAAGCCAATGCGCAAAATGGTTGCATAATAAGAACAATCCAAAACACTTTATAAAACTCGCTGAGCACGAGTTGTTCTTTAGTAAAAATTGCCCCAACAAAGTTATAACTAATTAATCCTATAACGCTTAGTATAAGCCCAACGCCAATGCCACACTTAATTAAAAACCGACTCAATTCTACAAGTTTCTTATAATCTTTAGCACCTAATAATTTTCCGGAGAGGATATTTCCAGCGCTCGCATAGCCATCAATAATAAAAGCACCTAAAAACCAAAGATTAATGGCAATGGTATAAGCTGCAATATATTCAGTGCCATATGAGGTAGCAAAACGTGTCGCAAAGTAAAGTGTAGCATTTAAAGCCAATGTCCTTACAAACAGATTAAGAATCATCAGAATAAAGTTTTTAATTTCTGCATTAAACGGAAATGTAATTCGTAATGAAATATCGGTCTTTTTTAATAAGAAGTAAGCCGAACATAACGTCATGATGATTTGAGCAATGACACTAGCCCAAGCAGCTCCTTTGATATGCATTGGATTGATAATGCCATCGATACCATATACAAAAGCAAAGTCTAAAACAATATTCACAACAGTACCAATAATAGCAATGATCATAGGATAGAAGGTGTTTTGAAGACCTCTAAATGTTCCAAAAATGGCAATTGTAAAGAGTGTAAATGGGAACCCGAAAACCCGAATACCGTAGTAATCAACACTATAGTCTAAAATTAAATCTGAAGCATTATAGAGTTTAAAAATTTCCGAAGCAAAAGGTAGCGTTGCAATAATAATAAGAATGCTTATCGACGTAATAATAAAAATAGCCTGAGCTGGAAGGTTTTTAACTTTATCCAATTGGTTGGCGCCTAGATGTTGAGAGACAATTGATGAAATAGCGCTTCGGGTTTGTCCTAATACCCAAACAAGCATCGAAATAAAAGTGCCTACAATGCCAACAGCAGCAAGAGATTCAGCAGCATTAAGGTCAACATTTCCAATAATAGCCGTATCTGTAAGTGACAAGATAGGTTCGGCAACTCCAGAAATTAATGCTGGAATGGCTAGTTTGTTGATGTTTTTTAATGTAATGTCTGTTTTCAAATAATTAGTTCATAGCAATAAAAGGGATAGATACTTTGCTTTGGAAAATAAATATTGCCTAACCTTTTATAACCACGAAGTTCGTAAAATTTTTGGTTTCTTTTGTTCTGAGAGTACGTGTCTAATCGTATAGATGTATAGTTGTTTTCTATAGCAAATGCTTCGGCAAAATCCATAAGGGCTCTTGCATAACCTTTTCCTTGATGCTTAGGATGAATAGCTACGCGATGAATATAAATATTACGATTATTTGGAGTAAGCCATCGTATTGGGATATACTCATCATCCATTAATGTAGAAACTACAATACAACCGCTAATGTGATTTTCAATTTCTAAGACATAGAGTTCATTTCTATTAACATCGTTTTCAAATGCTGCTCTACTAGGATAATGCTCATTCCATTGAAAAATCTCTTGATTAATCATATGTTTTGCACAAGCTTTAGTGATTTCTATAATCGTATCTATATCGTTTTGCGTTGCTTTACGTATCATTTTAATAGTTACCTTTGCCAAATATTTACACAAAGTTACTTTTAAATATTTTGATTATGAAGTCTATTCTTGTTCCAGTTGGATCCTCTAAAAATGCTGAAAGCCATTTACAGTACGCCGTTGATTTTGCCCGTGCTTTCGGTGCCAAATTATATGTGGTACAAATTTATAATGTATATACAAAAGCTGGTACTATGATTAAAGTTGATCATATTATTGAGCGCGAAAGTTTAACGTTTTTGAAGGGTCATGTCGCGAAAATAGATACTAAAGGCGTTGATGTAATTGTTAAAACATTTAAAGGAAAACTTGTAGACACTATTGAATTGGCTTGTGAAGCTCTTCATGTAGATCTTATTTTATTAGAGCCGAGAACCAATTCCATTAAAGACGAAGTCTATTTAGGAAGGACTTCTGGAAAAATTGTAAAGCAAACCAATATTCCTGCATTGATTGTTCCAGAAGGGTATGCATACAAGCCGATTGTAAAAATGCTATTGGCTGTTAAATCAGCAATTATTAAGAAAGATAATGCTTTAGACCCTCTTAAGGCTATTAAAAATCAATTTAAATCTGTTGTGAATTTATTGTTGGTTAAAACTTCTTTTCATAAAGAAGGTGATTTAGATGTCAATGAAGATTTATCAAGCTTAATTACAAATACTACGATTTCAGAAAACGCTACAACTTATCAGGGTGTTTTAGAGCACTATAAGGATAACGATCCAGATTTATTGTGCGTTGTACGACGTAAGCGAGGATTCTTTGTTAAAAAATGGGAAAAGAACACCATCTTAAAGAAAGATTTTAGTAGCAATTTGCCTGTATTAGTTTTACGAGGATTAAAATAAAACTTGGGGATGTAGCTCAGCTGGCTAGAGCGCTTGACTGGCAGTCAAGAGGTCGGCGGTTCGAGTCCGCTCTTCTCCACATCATAGCCTAATGACGGTTTTTAAAAATGAAGCTCAAAACGAAGGTTTTGGGCTTAACTTTGAATTAAATCTAGTTCTCTCTTAATCAGAGCAGGTTATTCAGTGGTTTTCCAAGGACCTATACCTAATATGCCCTTTAGTTATCTGTTAAATTTCCGAAGGTATTACACCCAAATGCGAATCTCTATTTTCTTGTTGATTTCAAGACTAAGTTTTTTTCTAATTTCAGCTTTAATTGGAAGCACATAAGAATCCATTTTTGTATCAAACCAAATAGCAGTTTCCCACCTAAGTTCTTTAATTTCAGCAATTGCCTTCATTCTTCCCCAACCTTCTTCCTGCCATCCAAGGTTTTTTCTTATTTCTTTCGATAAATTTTTTGGTAAGGAAACAAAATGCCATCCGCCTGGTGAATCATGTTTCCACATTTTGGTGAAAAATTCATATTCAATTTTACCATTCATTGTCTTTATAGAATTTGCGTCTAAGTTTTTTAAATAATTGTCAATGTATTCGTGTATGGTCAGTTATGTTGGATAGGTCTAAATTAGTAAAAGAAAATGACTAGAGGAAAACCCATAGAATTTTCAGAATACGCTAAAACTTTGCAATTAATGACACCTTGTTGAGGTCTGTTAAATTCCTGAAGCTATAAAAGCAATTGTTTTAGTAACGACTACATCTAATGCTTTAGGTAAATCATTTTCATTCCAAGGATGGCTTGCATCAAAGACATGATTAGAATGCTCTATCGGGATCAACTTATTTTTAGGGTTCCAAGAATGTAAAGCTTCCGCTTCATCAAATGTTACTGCAGGATCGTCTTTGGCATGAATAATTAATACAGGAATATCAATTTGTTGTATGGCAGATTGAATGTGCAATCGCTTTTCATTGGCTTTAAAATTTTCATAAAACTGAAAGTTGTGAGGCATTTGCTGTTTAGTTCTTCCGTTTAGAACATACTTCACACCATTCTTTTGCCATTGCTCTAATTCGCCAATTGTGGCTGTTCGTTTTCCAAAATCACAAAGACTTGCCCAAGTGATTAGTTTCGTAATGCGTTTGTCTTCAAAGGTTTTTATTATTGAAATTCCACCACCTCTTGAATGCCCTATTAGGGTAATATTTGCGCTATCAATGTCATTTTTATATTTAAAATCTTCAGAGAGTAGATGATTCAGAATAGCATCAACGTCATCCAACTCTTTAGTGTAATTGTTTTCAGCAAAGGCTTCTAAATCTGGAAAATCGATTGGATTGTCTATAGTGCCGCCATTATGTGAGAAGTTAAATTTCACGAAAAACAAGTTCTTGCTTTTAAAAGCTTCAGCGACCAAATCCCAAGCGCCCCAATCTTTAAAACCTTTATAGCCATGACAAAATATAACTAGTGGTTTCTGCTGTTCGTTAGGATTGAAATAGGCATCCCAAACCATTGGTTTTTGTTCTGTTCTATATAAAACTTGATTTTTCAGTATCATATTACACTTCTTTTTCAATAAAATCGATATCTACATTATAGATTTCTGTAACCAGTTTTTTAAGCTCAATCTCAAAAGCATTTAAAGTTTCCGAAGTAATTAAATGGTCCTTAGTTCTGCTTTTTTCAGATGGCTTAGTAGCAAACTTTAATACACCAGCATTTAAGCTTTTAAATGAAATGATTCCTGCTTCTATAGGTAATTTTATGTTTTCAGATTTATGCATCATATAAGCATATGTAAGGACTTGAAAACTTTTACTATACTTATCATAATCTGTAGTGATAGCCTCCCAATTTGCAATTTCAACTTTGCTAGGCTCAACTCTTCCTGTTTTATAGTCTATAATTCTTATGGTGCCATTATATTCGTCAACACGATCTACTTTTCCTGTAAGATTTACTGTTTTTGATATGTTTTCAACGTAGATTGGAACTTTGTTTTCCGTTTCGATAGCAACTATTTTAATGGTATTGCCTTCTTTTAAACTGGTAGTTTCTAGATTTAAAAAGTTAGAGATATAACGTTGAGCAATTTCAAAAATGATGAGGTTTTTTCCATTCGTGATGTCGCCTTCTTTAAATTCAGCTTTAAAATGATGTGACACTGTTGAATTAATCTTAGTTTTCATGTGTTTGATATGATCTTTACTAAGAAATTGACCTTCTAAGGGTTTGTAAAAATCTTCAAGCGTATTATGGATTACTGTGCCTAAAGTGTTAAAAGCGATACTCTCTTCAACCTCTTCGTATTGTTTAATGCCTAAGATTTTATTGTAATAAAAATCAATTGGATTACGAACATAATTGGTTAAAGATGATGGAGAAAATCCTTTTTGAGCGACTTTATCTAGTGTTTTAATGACTTCAGGAGTCTTTTTAATTTGCTTCAGCTTTTTTTCTACAGAAGGCACATGTGCTGAAACCACATACTCTTTTACCTTATGAATACCTTCTACTTCTAACTGTGTTATAAACCTACTTTTCTCACCGCCATTTAAGACATCTGGCTCAGTGTTATAGAGAATATATGCCGTTTTAGAACGTTGTAAAAGACGGTAAAAATGATAGGTATATACCGCATCTTTTTCTTTATAAGTTGGTAATTTGTTTTCTAATTTGACATCAAAAGGGATAAATGAATTGTAACTTTTTCCCGCTGGTAGAATACCTTCATTAACCGATGTTATGATTACTGTTTCAAAATCGAGAACACGTGATTCTAACATTCCCATAATTTGTAAACCTTTTAATGGCTCACCTTTAAAGTCTAGCGTCTCACTTTTTATGAGTTCTCTATATAGGTTAAAAAGTGTTGATATGGTATTAATGTGCGAAAATGATGCATTTAATGTTTCTAGTGTATTGAATACTTGATGAAACCGATATAGGTATTCTAGTGCTAACAGATTATTTGATTTATCTTCATCTAAACCTGTTTTAATTTTTGAAATAAGCTTTACACAGCTATATATAGCTTTTTTTGGTTTGTCTTGCCATGAACCAAACAAAAGTTCTATCGTCTCATTACGATGAGGTGATATCGCTTTTAGGTCTTCTAGAGATAGATAGACTTTATTATGTTGTTGAATGTAACTTATCATTTGCTCTGCATCATTTGAAGAGGTATTTTCAAATAGCGAGTTTACATATTGATTAGACAAAACATCAATTACATTTTTATAGTAAAGTGTTGTTGAAACCAATTTATGCATGCTAAACAGCGATTCAAATAAAGATGCTAATGGAATCACCTTAAGAGGTAATCCCATAGTTATATTGATAACGCTGATAGACTTTGGAATCGAATTGAGTAATGGCAAAAGCAGTGTTTCATCCCCTAAAATCACAGCCGTATTTTGAAGTGTTTTCTTTTCGTTGTATATGTTTTCTAGGAGTTCACCAACATACTTTACCTGACTAATGTTTTTTGGAGCACCAATAACTTGAATATCTTTTTTTTCTGAATAGTGATTAGTAATCCAATTAAATGAATGCTTATCATAGTATTTCCAATGGGTTTTGTGGTGTCGTGTAAAAAGTCCAGCATCATGAAAAGGGTTTTCTATATGTACGTGATCAATATCCCAATAGATAAGTGCTAAGTCTTGCTGTAGTAATTCTTGAATAATCAGTTCTTCTGCTCTATTTAAGGCATTAAAACCTACAAAAACAAATGTTTTATTTGTATTAAGAGCGATGTATTGCTCAATATTGTTTACGGCTTCTCTGTAGACTAAGCCTTGATATGCTTTTTTCTTGGTTGTTAGTTGTTTTTGAAATTCTCCGTAGTATATTTTTAAACGGTTCCAGAATTGTAGATAATTTTTGATGTATTGTGTTGGTTCTTCATCTAAAGACCAATGTTGATTTTCTATTTCTTTTATTGCAGATAAATAATCGAATACATGATTTGGTGGAATAAGATAACGATCTATTTCATTAAAGTCCTGAAGTAGTAATTGTGCCCATTTTGAAAATTGATCAAATGGTTCTATATGTTGTTTAGGAGTATTCTTGATATAGACATCATAAAATTCAAAAAGCAATTCGGCATTAGTTGCATATTGAAAATCTGAAAGAGTTTCAACAAATTCTTCGACAGAAATAATCTCAGGAGAGAATATTGTTTTATTAACGTGTTTAGAAATGGAATGCTTTAAAAAAGTACCTGCGCGTTTACTAGGTAATACAAAGGTAAGTTGAGACACGTCATACTCCTTATCAATTAAATCTAGAATGACATCATCTATGAATGTTCTCATAGTATAAAAATAAAAAACGCTCCGATAATTCGGAGCGTTTTTTTACTTATTTATGTTTGTGAGTGAAACTTCTTATTTAAGTTTTACTTCAACACGTCTGTTTTCTTTTCTACCAGCTCTTGTAGCGTTAGAAGCGATTGGGTAATCTTCACCGAAACCAGAAGCAGTTAATCTGTCTGCATTAATTCCGTTAGCGATTAAATAATCTCTTACTGCGTTAGCTCTTCTTTCAGATAAAGCTTGGTTAGTTGCTTTAGAACCAACACTATCAGTATGACCTCCAATTGCGAAATCTGCTTTTGGGTATTCTTTAAAGATAGCAGTCATTGCAGCTAATACTTCCATAGATTCATTCTTAAATGATGCTTTACCAGTATCAAATAAGATTGTTCTAGCGTAATCATTTAATTGCTTAATTACTTCTTCAGTTGGCGCAACTTCTGGACAACCATTGTTTGCAACAGTACCTGCTTCGTTAGGACATTGATCATCTTTATCTAAGATTCCGTCACCATCAGTATCAGGCCAAGGACATCCTTTGTTAGCAGAAG
Organism: uncultured Psychroserpens sp.; assembly: GCA_947489585.1. GTDB lineage: Bacteria > Bacteroidota > Bacteroidia > Flavobacteriales > Flavobacteriaceae > Psychroserpens. The sequence continues at coordinate 80,623 of CANLEE010000003.1, read as the reverse complement.
GACCTGCTTCGTTAGGACAGTTATCATCTTTATCAGCTACACCATCGCTATCAGCATCAGGACAACCGTTTAAAGCTTTTAAACCAGCTACTGTAGGACAATCGTCATCTTTATCGGCTACACCATCGCTATCAGAATCTGGACAACCGTTAAACTCAGCTAAACCAGCTTCATTTGGACAATCATCTTTAGAGTCTTCTATACCATCGTTATCTGAATCTGGACATCCGTTGAATGCTTCTAAACCAGGAACATCTGGACAAGCATCATTTTTGTCATAGATACCGTCACCATCAGTGTCTTTTCCACCAAACTTGATAGAAATACCTATTGAGTGTTGCCAGTGTTTTGCTAAGTAATCTTCAAAAGAATGCTTGTAAGAAGATTGAGCTGTTAAACCAACATTTTCAGAGAACCAATAGTTAACTCCTACTGTTCCGTTTAATGTTCCAGCACCAATTTCATCAACCCAAGTGTAACCACCACCAACACCTAAGTAAGGGTCAATTTTGTTAGAGTTAATTAAATCCATTAATCCGTAAGAGATTCCACCATCTAAACCATAGTAAGATAAATCTTGCGCAGAAGAATCACCTACTTTGTCAATTCTATTAATCGTACCTGCAAGAGACAAAGTGAATCCATCACTTATATATCTCGATACAGAAACTTTTGACAACGATGGTAAATAATTCCAATGGTCAGTTACATTATAGAATTCATCGAAGTACTCACCTAATGGAGCGTCTTCACCAACTGGATAAAAATCAACTGCGTTAGCTCCAATCTCAATTTTCCATGGGTTGTTTTCGTCTTGTGCATTAACATTGAAGCTTACTACTAGCAACAAAGCGAAACATAATCTGCTAAGATTTTTCATATTCTAAATAATTTTAATTTTAAGTGTTAATTAAAGGCAAAAGTAAGTTGTTAAATTTTATTAACAAAACAAATATATAAAAATATTGATTACTTGTACTAAAAATAGGGAGTTTGGACTGATTTTAAATAATTTCTAAAGTTTTTCCTATTTTGGTAAACGCAGTAATAGCTTTGTCTAAATGGGTTTTTGTATGAGCTGCTGAGAGTTGCACCCGAATTCTAGCCTTTTCTCTTGGTACAACTGGAAAAAAGAAGCCAATTACATAGATTCCTTCGTTTAATAACATTTTGGCCATAGTCTGCGAAAGCTTTGCATCGTACAGCATCACAGGGACAATAGCTGAATCACCATCAATGATATCAAAGCCAGCTGCTTTCATACCTTGTTTAAAATAATTGGTATTGTTTTCTAGGGTATCTCTTAAAGAGGTATCATTAGCAAGCATATCAAAAACCTTAATTGATGCACCTACAATTGCTGGAGCCAAAGAGTTAGAGAATAAATAAGGTCTGGAGCGCTGACGTAAAATTTCAATCACTTCCTTTTTTGCTGTAGTATAGCCACCCATAGCACCACCCATGGCTTTACCAAGTGTTCCTGTAATAATATCAATACGACCTAAAACGCCTTTTTCTTCGAGTGTTCCTCGCCCAGTTTCACCTATAAAACCTGTGGCATGACATTCATCAATCATAACTAGTGCATCATATTTATCTGCTAAATCACAAATTTGATCTAAAGGCGCTACTAATCCATCCATTGAGAACACACCATCAGTAACAATAATCTTAAATCGCGCACCATTTTCATTAGCAGCAATAAGTTGTTGTTCTAAATCTTGCATATTGTTATTCGCATAGCGATAACGAGCAGCCTTACATAAACGAACACCATCAATAATAGAAGCATGATTTAAAGAGTCAGAAATAATAGCATCCTCCTTTCCTAATAAAGGTTCAAAAACACCTCCATTGGCGTCAAATGCCGCCGCATATAATATGGTGTCTTCTGTACCATAGAAATTGGCAATTTTTTGTTCTAGTTCTTTATGAATATCCTGTGTTCCGCATATAAAACGAACAGACGACATTCCAAAACCATGTGTATCCATAGCATCTTTAGCGGCTTGAATCACATCAGGATGGGATGATAACCCCAAATAATTATTAGCGCAAAAGTTTAAAACTGTTTGTCCTGTGTTTAATGTGATTTCTGCTCCTTGAGGAGATGTAATGATACGCTCTTCTTTAAAAAGTCCGTCATTTTTTATAGAAGCGATTTCGTTTTGTAAGTGTTCTTGAATCTTTCCGTACATAGTTAATTTTTGTTTTTACAAATTTAAAATTCTTTTATTGTAATAGCATCATTAATATAAATTAGAACTTTTTTTATAACATTAAACCCCATCTCTTCTAAAACATATTGATAATCGAAGAGTTGTTCTTTATGCGTTGAATCTTTTAAGCCCGTTTTGTAATCTATAATAGTAGCTTCATTATTACTGTTAATTACAACTCTATCAGGCCTCAATAGTTTTCCTTCTTTTGTTATAATATCCTTTTCATTATATATTGTAAGGCCACTGTCAAAAAACGATTTTAACTGAGAGTGGTTTATAAGTGTATGAATTATGAGTTTTAGTTCTTCAAATTGATTAGGGGTAATTTGGCCTGCAATTAAAAAATGATCTAAAGCAAAATCAATATCATTTTCCGTTTTAACAAGCGCCATGATTTGATGTACCAAATTACCTTGTGCAATTGCTTTTTCTTGTGCGGTATTCCATAAATACCCCGAACTTGTTATAATGTTAAGATTATGGTCCTCTTTTTTTGTTGATATAAACTGATGTTGTTCAATGGTTTGGATTTTGTCTTGAACAGTTTCCGAAGCTGTTAAAGCGTTGCCAAAGCTATATACCGTTTGCTCATTATTCCACTTGCCAAGTGATTTTAAATAACTAATGAATAATCCTGAATAATGGCTTAGTTTTTCATTTTGCGTTTTTTTATCGACATCATTTTCTGAAATCACATACAGTTGTTCAACGGCTCTGGTTAGCACCACATAAAGTAAATTGAGATTATCTAATTCTAATTGCGAGCGATATTCATCATAGATTTGAGCACCTAAAACATTTAGTTCCTCTAACTCTTTATTCATATTAACATATAGGTTTGAAAACCCTTCAAATTGTGCTTTGTCTACTGGAAACCAGATTTTTGGAGTCATATCAAAATAGATGTCTTGATTTGCATACGGAAATATGACCACTGGAAACTCTAAGCCTTTTGATTTATGAATCGTCATAATTTGAATAGCATCTTTTCCTGAAGGTGCTACAATACTGAGTTTGTCTTTTTTGCGATCCCAATACTCTAAAAAGCCAGAAAAACTAGCATTGTATTTTTGTGAGTAATCAAAAACTTCGTCTAGATAAAACTGAATGTAGGCATTAGAGGAGTGGTTCAAATTAAAGTCTCTTATAATGCTTTCAACAGCTTCATAGATTGGTAATTGCAAAAACGCAGTAAAATTAAAATCAAAACCGTAAGTGTTAAGAGTTTCAAATAGTGTTTTTGGTTTGAGATGTACCATACTTTTGAAAAACTCGTGAGCATTGGTCAATTGTAACTTATTTTCAGCAATAAAATTTAGTAATTGTACTTTTACTTCATCGTTTTGAGGTTGTAAGCTCAAAGTAATAAGTTGATTTATAAATTGTACTTCGGGAGCATTTTTGAGTAATAATGTTTCTGAAGAAATAATGTCAATATTTAAGTCACTTAAATATTCTGCAATGGCAATGCCTTCTTTGGTTTTTCTAACAATAATGCAAATATCTCTTTTCTTAAACCCATTATTTTCGACCTTTTTTAAGATGTTTAGCACAGCCTCACAATACAGTTCGTTTTTGTCCTCATTTTCAGTGTTTAAAAAGGATAATTCAACATAGCCCTCTTTATCAAAAAACACATTCTGTTTGGCATTTTTATAGATGTGTTTGTGCTGCTCATTGGTAAATGAAAAGTCAGCGATATAATCAAAAAACTGATTGTTAAATGCAACGATTGTTTTATGACTTCGGAAATTGGTAGGTAGATTTTCAATGGTTTGATTAACATGAAACGGGTTAACTTTTTCAGAATATAAATCAATAAATTGTTCGGCTTGTCCACCTCGCCATCTATAAATCGCTTGCTTGGGATCACCAACTAACATCGCTGTTCCTGTTTCGCCTTTAAGATTTTCCCCAGAAACAGCATTGCTTATTAATGGGGTTAAATTTTCCCATTGCAAACGTGAAGTGTCCTGAAACTCATCAATAAAATAGTGTTTGAATTTTTCGCCTATACGTTCATAAATGAAAGGTGCAGGTTGCTCTTTAATTTCGTTATTTATAATGTTATTAAATTCTGAAATCAACAAGATATCATCTTCATCTTTTATGTCTTGAAGTGTTTTTGCAATAGCACTTAACACTGATAAAGGTGTAATGTTTTTTAAAGCATTTTTTAGAAATTTAGAAGTGTAAACAAATTGTTTTATGGCTAAATAATTGGTCTCAATTTCTGGAAGCAAACCTTCTATTATCATTGCTTTTTGCTCATCTAATTTTGTACTATAAATTTTAGAACGTTCAGCTAAATTACCTTGTAAATTGTTACTATATAATCCTGTGAAATTTAATTGTTCGGCTTTCTTAAAATGATTGGGTAAGGTTTGTCTTGAAAAATCTTCAACATCTAAACCCTTAGATTCAATTAATGTTAAGGTGCTTTTTGCTAAACCAATAATTTGTTGTTCAATCTCTTTTTCTTGCTTTTGTAAATTGATTTTTAGTGCTTTAAAATCGGTTAAAGTTTTATCTTTTAGTTCATTTAAGTACAAGATTTCATTCTCATTAACCAATAGTTGTGCAATGGCATTAAAATCATATGAGATATCCCAGCTTTTGTTGTCATCTGTTTTTTCAATAGCAAAATCAACTAAAACCTTGGTGAGTTCGTAATCACTTCCAGCTTTATCAATAAGCTTATCAACAGCTTTACCTAACATAGTTGCCGTGTCTAGCTCGACTTCAAAATTCATAGGGAGTTTAAGGTCGTAAGCAAAAGTTCTAATAAGTTTGTGATTAAACTTATCAATTGTAGAAATATCAAAAGCGGCATAATTATGCACAATGCGTTGCAATAACGTTTTTGATTGCTCGTGAAGTTGTTGAGGTTTTATATCAAGTTCATCTACCAAAACCTTAAACATATTATTAGGGGTTTCTAATGCTTTTTCTTCAGAAAAGGCTTTAAGCATTTCTATCACACGTTCTTTCATTTCGCCAACTGCTTTATTGGTAAACGTGAGCGCAAGAATATTTCTAAAAGCCAACTTGCTTTTAGATTTAAATAAAATTTTAAGGTAATCTTTTACTAATGTGAAGGTTTTTCCACTTCCAGCAGAGGCATTATAAATTGTAAAAGGCGATTGATTTTGCACGCTTAAAATTATAAAAACTATCTATGAGTTCATAGGTATTTAATATTTTTAATTGCGCGGTTTTATGCTTAAATTTGGTATCATTACATATTAACAATAAAAAACTAAATATTATGGCTTTCGAATTACCGAAATTAAAATACGCATATGACGCATTAGAACCACATATTGATGCGCGCACTATGGAAATACATCACTCTAAACATCATAATGGCTATACTACTAAACTAAATGCTGCTATTGAAGGAACAGATTTACAAGGGCAATCTATTGAAGATATTTTAGGAAACCTTGATATGAATAATAAAGGTGTTAGAAATAATGGTGGTGGTTTTTATAACCACTCCTTGTTTTGGGATGTGATGAATCCTGATGATAGAGGTTATTTATCTGGAGAATTAAAAGATGCGATCGATGCTGAATTTGGTTCTAAAGATGCTTTTATAGAAGCGTTTAGTAAAGCTGCTGCAACACAATTTGGATCTGGATGGGCATGGTTATGTGTTCATAAAGGAGGTAAAGTTGAAGTATGCTCTACGCCAAACCAAGACAATCCATTAATGCCAGGTGTAACTTGTGGAGGTACACCAATTTTGGGATTAGATGTTTGGGAACATGCTTATTATTTGAACTATCAAAACAGAAGACCAGATTATATTAACGCCTTCTTTAAAGTGATTAATTGGAACGAAGTTGAACGACGTTATGCAGAAGCAAAGTAATTAACCCTTTGTATAAACATTAAGAAAGCAAACCTAATTAGGTTTGCTTTTTTTATACATGAAAATTGAATTTGATAAAAACAGGGAGGGATTAAAAATGAAAAAAGCCGGACGAGAGTCCGACTTTTTTGCCCCAAATCTACCATAAACTTAACCTACTTATGTTATGGTGAAACAAATATAAGAGCACTTTTATTTAATAGTTTAATTTTTTAGACCAACGACGAATAAATTGGCTTAAACGGGAAAATCTCTGTTTCTGACGGTTTAATCGAGTGAAATAAACTTCAACTATAAGTAATCATAGAAATGGATTGATAATCAATGTGTTGTTGAATAACTTAAAATAATGAAATGTTTGAAGCTAAAACTATTGAGGGCGTTGAAGTTATAACAATAAAAAAAGGTGAACAGATGTTCACCTTTTTTTGCCCCAAATCTACCATGAACTTAACCTACTTATGTTATGGTGACACCAATGTATGTGTTATTTAGTTAAAGACTTATAAATATTAGATGAAATGCAGTTTTATCAGGTAAAACACACTTTTTTTAGGATAAACGACCAAAAGTGAACCGTTTATCTAATAAGCTCTTTCTTTATTTCCTTCGTAAAAATTAACAAAAGCCCTGTTAACCACTCGGTTACCTCCAGCTGTTGGATAGTTTCCTGTAAAATACCAATCGCCTAAATTTTTAGGACAAGCTTGATGTAAATTCTCAATAGGTTGAAATATCGTTTTCACCTTCGCATTAACAGTATGATCTGAAATCAATTCTGCGATTTTATCTGAAATCTCATCTGCCGTAAATTCGCTATATAAATCTTTCACGAAGTTTTTAACCTCTGTATCTTTTAATTCTAGCTGCGCTTTGCATTTGTGATAGACCTTTTCTATCATATGGTATTTGTCATTTTCTTTCAAAAGCGCGAGCATTGCTCTAAACGCAATAAGGCTTTCAAGGTTTGCCATATCTATGCCGTAACAATCGGGATAACGAATTTGAGGTGCTGATGAAACAACAACAATTTGTTTAGGATTTAAACGATCCATCATTTTAATAATACTCTTCTTGAGCGTTGTACCTCGTACAATACTATCATCAATAATGACAAGGTTGTCACTTGGTTTAATTACGCCATAGGTCACATCATAAACATGAGCTACTAAATCATCACGACTACTATCTTCGGTAATAAAGGTTCTAAGCTTTACATCTTTAATGGCAATTTTTTCAATTCGAGGTCTTTCAGAAAGAATATCTGTTACATGTTTAGCTGAAAGTTTTCCATTGCCATCTAAAATGGCTTTTGTTTTTCGTTCGTTGAGGTGTTGTTCAACGGTTTCTATCATTCCAAAGAATGATGTTTCCGCAGTATTTGGAATATATGAAAACACTGTGTTTTTTGTATCGTTATCTATCGCTTCTAATACTTTTGGCATTAGCAATTTTCCAAGGGTTTTACGCTCTTGATAAATTTCAGCATCACTTCCGCGAGAAAAATAAATACGTTCAAAAGAACAAGCTTTCCGTTCTAAAGGTGTTATAATTTCTTCTATAAAAACAGCACCAGACTTTTTAGTGATAATCGCATGACCAGGTGCTAATTCTTTCACATCATTAAAATCAACATTAAAAACGGTTTGTATCACAGGACGTTCAGAAGCAACAACAACAATCTCATCATCTTCATAATAATAGGCAGGACGAATACCAGAAGGATCTCTTAAGACAAATGAATCGCCATGACCTAAAAGCCCTGCCATAGCATAACCTCCATCCCAGTTTTTAGATGCCTTTTTTAAGATTTTAGCCACATTTAGTCGCTCAGCAATTAGTGGAGAACATTCATTTTTATTATAACCTTCTTTTTTAAGTTTCTTATAGATTTTTGCAACAGCATCATCTAGAAAATGACCAATTTTTTCCATGATGGTAATTGTATCTGCTTTTTCTTTTGGATGTTGACCAAGCCGAACGAGTCCATCAAATAATTGATTAACGTTCGTCATATTAAAGTTGCCTGCAACAATAAGGTTTCTGTGCATCCAGTTATTTTGTCTCAAAAACGGATGAACACTCTCCACGCTATTTTTTCCAAAAGTACCATAACGTACATGTCCTAGAAGCAATTCACCAACATAAGGGATGTTTTGTTTTTGCAATGCCACATCATTTTGATACTCGGGATGTTCTGTAAGTTCATCATTGATGCGCTCATTAATTTGAGCAAAAATATCTTGAATAGGTTGTTGAGCAATAGATCGTACACGACTAATGTAACGCTCTCCGGGTTTGGTGTCTAATTTTATACTTGCAAAACCAGCTCCATCTTGTCCGCGATTATGTTGCTTTTCCATTAAGAGGTACATTTTATTGACACCATAGAATGCACTTCCGTATTTTTCTTTGTAGAACTCTAATGGTTTTTTGAGTCTTATGAGTGCTATTCCGCATTCATGTTTTAAAGCATCGCTCATTGTTATGTTGTTGTTTTAGCGTGTACCAAAATTATAAATTTCGGATGTAATCTTAAATAAAAAACGCGCTCAATTTTGAGCGCGTTGGTTTATGATAATTCAATATTAAATTGAGTGAGTTGTTTAAACTGTTGCATACGTTTATGTACTTCGTCATTTTCTAAATTGACCATGCGTTCTGTTCCGAATTTTTCGACACAAAATGACGCCAATGTTGAACCGTAGATAATCGCATTTTTCATATTCTCAAATGAATAGTCTTCTGTCTTTGCCAAATACCCAGCAAAACCTCCTGCAAATGTATCTCCAGCTCCTGTTGGATCAAATACCTCTTCTAATGGTAAAGCAGGTGCATAAAACATATGATCATCATGAAATAATAAAGCACCATGTTCTCCTTTTTTAATCACAACATATTTTGGTCCCATTTCATGAATCTTGCGAGCAGCAACAACCAATGAGTATTCTCCAGTTAATTGCCTTGCCTCTTCATCATTAATGGTAATGACATCAATTTTCTTAATGACATTATGCAAATCTTCAAGTGCACAATCCATCCAAAAATTCATGGTATCTAAAATCACTAGTTTAGGGGTTGTATCCATTTGTTCTAAAACACTCATTTGTACAATTGGATGCAAATTTCCTAACATCACCACTTCAGCATTTTTGTAAGCTTCAGGTACTAGAGGATTAAAATCTGCCAATACATTTAACTCTGTAGCTAAAGTGTCACGCGAGTTCATATCATTGTGATATTTACCACTCCAGAAGAAAGTTTTTCCTTCTTCAATGATTTCAACACCATCAATATTGATGTTTCTCTCAGCTAATAAATCTAAATATTCTTGTGGAAAATCACCTCCAACTACAGAAACTGCAGCAGCATCTATATTAAAGTGAGAAGCAGCTAGACCAATAAAGGTTGCTGCACCGCCTAAAATTTTGTCTGTTTTTCCAAAAGGTGTTTCAATAGCATCAAAAGCTACTGTACCTACTATGACTAGTTTGCTCATAAAGCGTTTTAAAATTTGCTGCAAATATACAGCGATTAATTACAAACTCAATATTTTTTATGAGGAATAGAATCTATTTTGTATCGGTCACAGATTCATGAAGTTCTCTGAAGGTTTTATAAGGGCCTTTGATGAGTAGGCTATTCACTACAAATGGTGGAAGGCTCCCTTCAGGGTCTAAAAACAATTGCTGTGTCACCATAGTTGTACCATCTATTTCTTCTAATAACCAATGTCCCATTAATTTTTTCACTCTTATCGTTTTATCCTTTTGTGGTAACTCATTTGGAAGACTTTCTAAGGTGAGTTTTGTTGTAGCAGGATCAATTTTATTTACAGTTAATAAAGTTACGATATCACGGTCTTTGATGGGCCAAGGTAAATCTTTATGTGCATAAAACACATGTTGATTGTCTTTGAGTTCCTTAACGTAATAACTTACATTAGATTTGCAACCTTCAAAATACTTTGGCGCATCTAGAAGTTCGTTTAAAATAGTATTGGAAGCAGTATTAATAATTGTGACTGCTTTAAATTCTTTTAAATTAGAGTTGTCAGCATCTCGAGTATATATCTTTATTTGATGACTTTCTTTTTTTAGGTTCCAATTTTGTTGAGAGATTCCTAAAAAGGGAAGACAAAAAAGTAGCAGTATGATTTTCTTTTGCATGGCGATTTTAATTTCAACTTTAGTAGTTAAAATGCTCTAAGAATTACAAAAGGAATTAAATTTTAAGATTATTTTCTACCAAAGTCGGCTGGAATTTCACCCCAAGCTTTGGTTTCCCACTTAACAATAGTAGTCTTGTAAGTGTTATTTTTTAACCAAATAACAGCCCGATCTACCAATTCAAACAACGTTTCGTTTTTAGTATTGCGTTCTAGTTTTGTGTTACAAGTTTTTTTTCTAACCCAACTCATGGCTGTCTTCGAATCGGTATATATAATAAGGTCGCTATTTTTATTTTTTAATAAAGCAAGTCCATGAACAATAGCTAAAAACTCACCAATATTATTAGTGCCTTGTTCAAATGGGCCTTGAATAAAGAGTTGTTTTTTTGTTTTTGTGTCTACACCACGATATTCCATTTTCCCTGGATTACCCGAAGAGGCTGCATCAACCGAAATGGATTTATAATTAGGTTGGCCAATTTTTTTAAGTTGTGCTTCGGAAAGCTCACTATTAAATTTTTTGCTTTTACCTATATAATCTTTGTAATTTCCTTTTAATGCTTTTTTTGCAGCATCAAACGTGGTAAAAGATTTGTATTGTGCGCCTTGAAAATCTTTAATCTGCGCCTTACAATCATCCCAAGATTCAAAAACACCAGTGTGATGTCCTTTCCAAACGGTATAATATTTTTTCTTTTTTTTACTCATTTAATAGTTTCTCTACCACCTTCGGAAAGTGTTCCATTTCCAATTCATGGATTTTATTAGCTACATCTTGAGCAGAATCAGTCATATTTACAGCACATTTGGATTGAAAAATAATTGCACCTTCATCATAATGCTCATTTACATAATGAATTGTGATGCCTGTTTCAGTTTCATTATTTGCAATAATGGCTTCATGAACATGCATACCATACATGCCTTTTCCTCCATATTTTGGTAATAAAGCTGGATGGATGTTGATGACTTTATTTGGAAATGCTTTTAAAATATGTTCAGGAAATTTCCATAAAAAACCAGCTAAGACAATTAAATCTGGTTGAGATGATTTTAAAATATCCAAGACATGATTTGTTCCAGTAAAAGCTATTTTATTGAATGACAGCGCGCTAACTTTGAGTTTTTTGGCACGTTCCAAAACTTTGGCATAGGGATTGTTAGTTAATACCTGAATAACAGAAGCATTTTCTCTGTTGTGAAAAAACTTAATTAAATTTTCAGCATTGGTTCCACTTCCGGACGCAAAGATTACAATACGTTTCATTTACAGACAATCAGTTACTATTATTCAGAACAAAAAAAAGAATAATAATTAACAATTAGATCGTAAAAGATAAATTCTTCAAAGTAATTTTAGTAAATTACAAACACATTTTTAATGTAAAGGTGTGTATTGAAATAAAGTTTTTTTATTTTTGCGACCTAATTAAAACTTAAAATTAAAAAATTATGTCAGACATTGCATCAAGAGTAAAAGCGATTATCGTAGACAAATTAGGAGTTGATGAAAACGAAGTTGTAACTGAAGCGAGCTTCACAAACGATTTAGGAGCGGATTCATTAGACACTGTTGAATTAATAATGGAGTTCGAAAAAGAATTCGATATTCAAATTCCAGACGATCAAGCTGAAAATATCGCAACAGTTGGTCAAGCTGTATCTTATATAGAAGAAGCAAAATAAGAATTTTATTTTATGGAATTAAAGCGAGTAGTAGTTACCGGTTTAGGTGCACTTACACCAATAGGCAATACCAAGGATGAATACTGGGATGCACTTATTAGTGGAAAAAGTGGCGCTGCACCTGTGACGCATTTTGATGCTGAGAAGTTCAAAACGCAATTCGCTTGTGAAGTAAAAAACTTTGAAGTTACTGACTTTATTGATAGGAAATTAGCACGCAAAATGGATAAATTTTCGCAGTATGCTATGGTTGCTTCAGATGAAGCAATTGCAGACTCGAAACTAGATCTTGACGCTGTAGACAAATTAAGGGTAGGTGTAATTTGGGGAGCAGGTATTGGTGGCTTAGAAACATTTCAAGAAGAAGTGTTGAACTTTGCTGCTGGTGATGGTACGCCTCGTTTTAACCCATTCTTTATACCAAAAATGATTGCTGATATAGCACCAGGAAACATATCTATAAAATATGGTTTCATGGGGCCTAATTACACAACTGTTTCTGCTTGCGCCTCTTCAGCCAATTCAATGATTGATGCTCTAAACAATATACGTTTAGATCATTGTGATGTTGTTATTACTGGTGGAAGTGAAGCTGCAGTTACTATTGCTGGAATGGGAGGTTTTAATGCTATGCACGCTATGTCAACTCGTAATGACGATCCAAAATCAGCTTCGAGACCATTTGACGCAAACCGAGATGGTTTTGTGTTGGGCGAAGGAGCAGGAGCGATTGTTTTAGAAGAGTATGAGCATGCAAAAGCTAGAGGCGCTAAAATCTATGCTGAAGTTGTAGGAGGAGGATTGTCATCTGACGCTTACCACATGACAGCACCACATCCAGATGGTATTGGTGTTGTTGCAGTTATGAAAAATTGTTTGCGAAATGCTGGATTAAATCCTGAAGATGTAGATCATATTAATACACACGGAACATCAACACCTTTGGGGGATGTTGCCGAGTTAAAAGCTATATCTGAAGTATTTGGTAGCCACGCTAAGAACATTAATATTAATTCTACTAAATCTATGACAGGCCATTTGTTGGGTGCTGCTGGAGCTATTGAAGCTATTGCTTCAATTATGGCAATGGAGCATGGTATTATACCACCAACAATCAACCACGAAACGGTTGACGAAAACATAGATCCAGAATTAAATTTAACACTCAATAAAGCGCAAAAAAGAGACATCAAAGTTGCCATGAGTAATACGTTTGGATTTGGCGGTCATAACGCTTGTGTATTATTCAAAAAAATAGACTAAATCCCGAATGAGCTTCATTCGTAACATATTAAAAAATTCCCGTTCTAATAAAGACGGGAATTTTTTTTTATTACTCAACGATATTCTTGGGTATAAGGTAAAAAGAAAGTCCTTATACATTAAAGCATTTACGCATCGCTCTATGAATATTAAGGACACTATCGGAAATGCGATGAACTATGAGCGCTTAGAATTTGTAGGAGACGCAATGTTGAGTGCTGTAATTGCTGCTTACTTATTTGAAAAAGTACCACATGGAGACGAAGGTTATCTCACAAAGATGCGGTCAAAAGTTGTGAGTAGAGAGCATCTTAACGAATTAGGTAGAGAGTTAAACCTTATCGATTTAGTTGAAAGCAAAATTCCTAAATCTAACTTCGGAAATAATATTCACGGAAACCTTTTTGAAGCCTTAGTTGGCGCCATTTACCTTGATAAAGGCTATAAATACTGTGAAAAATTCATTTACAAACGTGTCATTAAACCTCATGTTGATATCGAAACTTTAGAGGGTCGTATTATTAGCTACAAAAGTTTATTGATAGAATGGTGTCAAAAGGAAAAGAAAACCTTTGACTATAACGTCTATGAAGATACAGGGAATGATGACTTAAAACATTTCTCAGTAAAATTATCTATTGACGAAAAAGTCATTGCAAAAGCACGAGCAACTTCAAAAAAGAAAGCTGAAGAAAAAGCCTCTAAGCGTGCGTTTTTTGCATTCCAGAAGGAAATTAGTAAAGCGTTTTAGAGCTTGAGTAATTCTTTTAAATTTTAGTGTGCTAACTACAACGTTTTCGTTACTATACTTGACAAACTTTAACTATATCTTGATAATTTTATGCTATATTTACAACTTGTAGTTGATTAATTATGGCATTACACAAGTTACTTGTTGACGATTTTTATGATGCTTCTTTTTCCCTTCTAGCAATACATTGTAGGCTAGAAGATTATCGATTGGCTTACCTTCTTAATAAGCATTTAGCACTTAATTTAGAGCGTAAACCACAAGATTTAGATTACAATTATTTTGCAGCATCATTCTCTATTTATGAATGGGAAAACACAAAATTTGATACGGTTTGGAATTTAGTATCTAACATCTGTAAAAAGGAAGAAGCTGCATTACAAAGTTCTGGGTCTTTATTTGAAAACGCAACTACTGTGACGCGAACTTTTAATCTATTACCAGAATTTAAAGCAGTAGATTATCTCCTTAAAGTTTCTAATGAACATAGAAATTTTAACGAAAAACATATTTTGAACAAAATTCAAGCGATACCACAAGTCATAACGACCTATACTGTAGATGTCGACCAAATAAAATCTAAAGACCACCTAATTTTTGATTAATGTTAAGAACTAAGAAAACTAAAATAGTAGCTACGCTGGGACCAGCGACAAGTACAAAGGAAGTCCTTAAGGGGATGTTAGAAGAAGGTGTTAATGTCTTTAGGATTAACTTTTCTCATGCCGATTATAAAGACGTAGAAGAGCGTGTAAAAATGATTAGAGGCCTTAATGAAGAATTTGGTTTCAATGCAGCAATTTTGGGAGACCTTCAAGGACCAAAGTTGAGAGTAGGTGTCATGAAAGAAGAAGTTGTTGTCAATGAAGGTGATGAAATTATATTTGCAACAGGTGAACGTTTTGAAGGCACTAAAGAGCGTGTTTACATGACTTATGATAATTTTCCACAAGATGCAAAGCCAGGTGAGCGTGTGCTTTTAGATGACGGAAAATTAATTTTCGAAGTGGTTTCTACTGATAAAAAATCTGAAGTTAAAACACGTGTCATTCAAGGTGGACCATTACGATCTAAAAAGGGTGTTAACCTTCCAAATACAAATATTTCGCAACCAGCATTGACAGAAAAGGATATAGATGATGCTATTTTTGCTTGTAGTTTACAAGTAGATTGGATGGCATTATCATTTGTGCGTCACGCTGAAGACTTAATGCAACTTGAAGAGCTAATTAAAAAACATAGTGACCACAAGATCCCAATTATAGCCAAAATTGAAAAACCAGAAGCCGTAGAAAATATCGACAAAATTGTAGCCTATTGTGATGGGTTAATGGTAGCTCGTGGTGATTTAGGTGTAGAAATTCCAGCTGAAGAAGTGCCATTAATTCAAAAGAAATTGGTGTTACGTGCTAAGCGTGCAAGAATTCCAGTAATTATTGCTACACAAATGATGGAAACGATGATTACTAGTCTTACACCAACACGTGCTGAGGTGAACGATGTAGCAAACTCTGTAATGGATGGTGCAGATGCTGTAATGTTATCAGGCGAGACTTCTGTTGGAAACTATCCAGTACAAGTCATTAAGCAAATGGCAGGTATTATAAGAAGCGTTGAAGATTCCGATTTGATTAAAGTACCACAGTCACCACCTCATATTCGTACCAAACGCTATATTACAAAATCAATCTGTTACCACGCAGCCAATATGGCCAATGAAATTAGCGCAAAAGCAATTTCTACCTTAACGAATTCTGGGTATACCGCATTTCAAATTTCGGCTTGGAGACCAAGTGCTCATATTTTAGTTTTTACATCTAACAAACGTATTTTAACTCAGTTGAGTCTGCTTTGGGGCGTTGAAGCCTTTTATTATGATAAGTTTGTGAGTACAGATGAAACAATTGAAGATGTAAATGCTATAGCTTGTAAAAAAGGCTATCTAAATGTAGGTGACATGCTCATTAGTTTAGCGGCAATGCCTATTCAAGATAAAGGGATGGTAAATACCTTAAGAGTTACTGAAATTACGAGTTGTAGTTTTTAATATTAGGGCGTTTGGCTACTTAGCACTGCGCACTCTCAAACAGACTGTTTCAACTACGAAGTAATCACGATTTCTTTCTATAATATTATGCATAAGTCCTCACTAATTAATTTGGCAATAGAAGCTGTTTAAAACTCAAATTTCAATTGGACACTCACAGGTTTTTCCTTAATTTTTTGTGTTTTGTTTTTAGTGACTTCTGTATTTAAATTAGACAATGAAATCCCTAATAAACGCACCGAATTATTTAACTTTTCTTGATACAATAAGTCTTTAGCAGTTTCGAGAATAATACTTTTATCACTAATAAAATAAGGTAAGGTTTTACTTCGGGTTTGAAGCGTGAAATCACTATACTTAATTTTGAGCGTTACTGTTTTTCCAGCGACTTTGCTTTTATGGAGACGTTTGGCAACTTCATCTGCTATATGGTCTAGCTTTTCGAGCATGAATATTTCCGAAGATAAATTTTCATTAAATGTACGTTCAGCTGCAAGCGATTTTCTAATACGATTGGGTTTCACTTGACTGTTATGAATCCCTCGAACAATATAGTAGTATGATTTTCCAGATTTACCAAAATGATCTTCTAAGTATTCTATCGATTTCGATTTTAAATCTTTGCCAGTAAAAATGCCTTTTTGATACATTTTTTCGGCAGTCACTTTTCCAACACCATAAAATTTCCGAATATCTAAGTCTTCTAGAAACTGAAGTACTTCCTCTGGGTTTACAGTTTTTTGTCCGTTAGGCTTGTTATAATCACTTGCAACTTTAGCGATAAACTTATTGATAGAAATTCCAGCTGAAGCGGTTAAACCAACCTCATTAAAAATGCGAGTTCTAATGTCTTGAGCTAATAAGGAAGCACTCGGATTTCCTTTTTTGTTTTCAGTGACATCAAGATAGGCTTCATCTAACGATAAGGGTTCAACCAAATCAGTATAGTCATAAAAAATACGTCGTACTTTTTTAGAAATTTCGGTGTACCTTGCAAAATCGGTTCGCACAAAAATGAGTTCAGGACATAACTTAATTGCAAGTCGTCCAGACATTGCACTTTTAACACCAAACTTTCGAGCTTCATAACTTGCAGCACTAATAACACCTCGTATACCTCCACCACCAACTGCTATAGGTTTACCACGAAGTTCAGGATTATCCATTTGAGCGACAGACGCGTAAAAAGCGTCCATATCGACATGAATAATCTTTCTTATTGGTAAATCGTTTGACATCATGTAAATTTAGACATTAAATGTCTTTTTTCATGATAGAAATAGAACGTAAATTTTTAGTCACTTCGGAAGATTTCAAAAGCAGGTCTCATAAACATACTAGGATTATTCAGGGGTTTTTAAATACAGATCCTGAACGAACCGTTAGAGTTAGACTTAAAGGAAATAAGGGCTATTTGACAGTAAAAGGATTATCTTCTGATGATGGACTATCACGCTTTGAATGGGAAAAAGAGATTTCAAAAACGGATGCAGAAGCGCTTTTACAGTTATGTGAAAAAGGTGTGATTGATAAAGTTCGCTATGATATAAAAGTAGGGCAGCATGTATTTGAAGTTGATGTGTTTTCAGCAGATAATGAAGGCTTAATTATTGCTGAAGTAGAGTTAACAGAAGAAGATGAAGTGTTCCAAAAACCAGAATGGTTAGGCCAAGAAGTGACAGGAGATCAACGGTATTATAATTCGCAATTAAGCCAATACCCATTTAAATCTTGGGTATAAAAAAACCACTCAAATTGAGTGGTTTTTATATTATATTTAATGCTTATTCTAAGCTTTTTTAGCGCAACAATCTTTTTTACAATCGTCAGCGCAAGCCATTTTTTTAGCGTCTTTTGTTTTATCTGCACAACATGCTTTAGCGCAATTTGCTTCACATTCATGTTTTTCAGCAGAAAAAGAATCAACTGTTTTCATGTCTTTTACTTTATAAGTACCACCTGCTTTTGCAACTGCTTCTTCTAATGTTTGAGGGGTTACCATAGCTTCGTCATACTCAACCATAGCTATTTCTTTTTCGAAATCTACTTTGGCAGATTTTACACCATCCATTTTAGCAATCTTTTTTTCGATGGTTTTAGCACAACCCATAGCGCAAGTCATCCCTTCAATGCCAAACTCTGCTTTCGCATAAGTAGCATTAGGGTCTAATTTTTTTGCCGCGTTTGTGTTGATCTCTGTTTTAGTCTCTATTGTTTTTACTTCTGGATCTTTGTCACTTTTGCAAGCAACTATAGATACTGAAATGAATGCAATAGCTAATATATTTCGTAATGTCTTCATAGTAAATTTGAATAATAATTTGAACAAACTTAAGAAATATTGATGTTCCTTGCATGAAAATTAACAATTTTGTGAATTAGTTAAGAAGCGATATGGGAAAAATTAACGTAAAGTGGGTTTACCTACTGATTTTATCGATAATCTGGGGTAGTTCCTTTATTTTAATCAAAAAATCTTTACTCGGTTTAACGCCTTATCAAATAGGAGCACTACGAACAATAATCACAGGACTATTTTTATTTGCTGTAGGTTTAAAGAGTTTAAAAACAATTAATAAACAAGAATGGAAATGGGTGATATTGTCTGGATTCTTAGGGTCTTTTATACCTGCATTTTTCTTTGCGATTGCCGAAACAGAAATCGATAGTGCGATTACCTCTATTCTAAATTCTTTGGTGCCATTAAATGCTATTTTATTAGGGTTTGCTATTTTTAAAATTGGATTTTCAAAACGACAATTATTAGGTGTCATCATTGGGTTTATTGGCACGAGTATTTTGATATTAAGAGGCGCCGATTTAAACCCAAACCAAAATTATCTTTATGCGGGTTTTGTTATTGCCTCAACAGTAATGTATGCACTTAACGTAAATATCATTAAGAAGTATCTTCAGAATGTAAAACCTTTAAGTATTGCTACTGGAAATTATGTTGCCATTATGATTCCTGCAATCATTATTTTACTATTCACTGATTTCTTTTCTGAAAGTACATATGCACATCCAGATTTTAAGATGTCATTAGTGTATGTCGTAATTTTATCACTCTTTGGAACGGCGATTGCTAAAGTATTATTCAACACATTGGTTCAAATTTCAACACCAGTATTTGCTTCTTCAGTAACTTATTTAATGCCCGTTGTTGCTTTGGCTTGGGGTTTATTGGATGATGAAGAATTTGGGTTTATACAAATACTAGCTAGTGTAATTATACTTGTAGGAGTATATTTAGCTAATAAGAAAAAAGCATAAAAAAACCCAAAGCCTTAGGCTTCGGGTTTATATTATGATGTATTAAATACTGTTAATTAAAATCAGCATCTGTAACTCCTTCATTAAATTTAACATCTGTCGAACTTAAAGTGATTTTTTGAGGACCTGCAGTAATTTTTGTAGTAAACGGTAGTTGAACACCATCTACTTGTTTGTAGTTAGACAGTTCTTCAATAGTAGTAATACTTTGTCCAGCTTGTTCTGTTGTAGATTCAGAACGAATTAATAAATTTGATTCAGTACTGTAGAATCTATAAGATACATCTTCACCTTTAGTTACTTTTATTTTGTAAGCATCAGTACCATTAATTGGGACAATAGCTTCTAAGTTTATAGATGATGTGTCCATATATAATTCTGGGAACAATCCTTTTTCAGCCTGTTTGTCAGACACTTCTTTTTCAGACATTGGAATTTTCATCCCTTGTTGTTCTTGGTATCCTGTAGCACCATCAAACTTTTGTTTCATAACTGTACCCATACCTTCAATAACCATTTCCATAGAAATTTTATTTGGAGCCATGGCTTTTATAACAGCTTTAGGTTTAAAAGGAGCACCTTCAATAGTTACATCTGCATTAGTTAAAACCGTATTTATTTTTTCTAAATTAGCTTTTCCTCCAACAGCTTTGATATAATTATCGATAACAGTTTGTGCATTCATACCAGAAGGGATTTCTTTAGAGAATACAGGTTTATCGGTAGGAGTAGCGTATGTGTCGAAGTACTTGATAGGAATTCCTGTTTTTTCAAGGTTTTCTAATACGTCACTTCCTTTTCCTACAACAATAATTCGTGCATTATCTGTGCTAAAATACTCATTTGCAACTCTAGTGACATCATCAATAGTAACGGCATTAATTTTTTGCAGATATGTCGTATAAAAATCTTCAGGTAGATCATTCAATTTAACATCTAAAGCGAAGTTTGCAATAGTTTGCGGACTTTCTAAATCCATAACAAAATCACCAACATACTTAGCTTTTGTAAGTTTTAAAGCTTCTGGATCAACAGGCTCTGTTTTTATACGTTTGATCTCCTTCATTAATTCAACTACAGAACTATCGGTCACTTCATTTCTTACCTGTGCTACAGCACTAAAACGAGAAGCACCATATCTACTTGTTCCAATTCCTGAATATGCACCATAAGTATATCCTTTGTCTGATCGTAAATTTTGGTAAACATAACCTTCACGACCACCACCTAAAATAGAATTAGCAATAAGCGCGGCATGATAGTTATCATCCTTCATTTTCAAGTTTACATTATTAGTCACTCTAATATCAGATTGTACAGCGTTAGGCATATCTACAAAATTAATCTGTGTATACTGAGCATTAGGGTTCACCTTAGGTACGGTAGAACTTACATTAGCTGAAGTTTCCCAGTTACCGAAATGTGATTCAACAAGTTTTTTAATTGATTTAAAATCTACATCACCAACAATTACAAGATAGGCGTTTGACGGATTGAAATACTGTTCATGGAAGGCTATTACATCGGTTAAGTTGATATTATTTATAGTTGTCTCGGTTGTAATTTCTCCAGAAGGATGGTTAAGACCATAAGACAAAGCTGAACCAACTCTAGATGAAATGGCTGCAACACTTTTTTCGTTTGCTTTTAAGCCTTCAGTAAGCTGTTCTTTCTGCTTATCAAACTCCTCTTGAGTAAATAATGGATTAATAGCAGCATCGGCCATTAACTCGAGAATTCGATCAGAATACTTTGATAATGATTGCGCAAATGCGTTCTGAGAACCAAAGTTTATTCTTGCACCTAAAAAGTCTACTTCTTCATTAAATTCATCTTTAGAAATGGTTGTTGTTCCATTTCCTAACATGCCAGACAGAATGCTTTTGATACCTCCTTTGTCACCTTCATAAATAGGTGTGTTATCTATATTTAGAGAAAAAGACACTCGCGGTAATTTATGATTTTCAACGACAAGCACTTTTAATCCATTTTTTAATTCAAACTCATTAGGTTTGTCAATAGATATTTTTGGAGCTGGTCCTTGTTTTGGTTGTTGTGATCTATCGAGTTGTGCATTAACGCTAATAGACATTAAAAACAACACAATTAATACTGATATTTTTGTTTTCATTTTCATTTTATTAGTTGTTTGTTTTTTCTTTAGGTAAATATTCTAATTCAACACGTTGATTAGGGTTCAAGTACTTTTTAACAACATCTTGAATCTCTTGTCTAGTAATCGATCTGTAAATATCTATCTCATTATTTATTAAATTGGTATTACCGTATAATAAATAATTTCGTACTAAACTATTTGCAATACCCTCAACACTTGAGTTGGAGCTTACAAAACGATTTTCAAATTTATTTTGAAGTTTTTGGTAGTCTTTCTCAGAAATGAGTTCGGTTTGCATTTTTACAATTTCTTCATCCATTTCAGTTAATAAAGACGCCAAAGAGTTATCTCCTAATGGTAAACCAAATATAGCATAGATACTGTAATCTTTTTGAGGAATATTTATAGCTCCTGCTTGTAAAGCCATTTTTTTATCATCTACTAATTTCTTGTATAACTTAGATGTTGGACCATCACTTAAATAGGCAGAAACCATATTCAAAACATAAGCATCACGTTCAGCAAAACCAGGTGTTCTGTAAGCTGTAATAATTGCAGGGAGTTGAATATTTGGATCATAGAACTTTGCTTTTTTTGTTTCAGTAATTGGTGTTTCTTTTTGGAAATTCCTGTTTGGAACGGGTCTACTCTTAATTTCACTAAAATATTTTTCAACTAATGTTTTAGCTTCCTTACTGTCAATATCACCAGCAACGACTAATACAGCATTATTTGGTCCGTACCAATCTTTGAAGTACTGATTGAATTCTTCCAAGGTAGAGGCATCTAAATCTGACATTTCGCCGATATTTTTGTTTTTGTATGGGTGAACATCAAATAAGTTTTCACTTACAGCAAATAAGAATTGACCGTAAGGCGAATTGTCATAACGCATGCGCTTTTCCTCTTTAACAACTTCATTTTGAGTATCAACAGCAGCTTGATCAATTATAGGATGTAGCATACGCTCTGATTCTAACCAAAGACCCAATTCAAGATTGTTCGAAGGAAATACCTCGTAATAATACGTTCGATCTAAAGATGTGTTAGCATTGTTTTTCCCTCCATTGGCGGAGATGATGGTAGAATATTCTCCTCTACCAATATTTTTCGTTCCAGTAAATAAGAGGTGTTCAAAAAAGTGAGCAAAACCAGTACGTGGTGCTTCTGGACTTCCTCCTAAATCTTTTCCTCCAACATCATACATAACACCTATGGTAATTACTGGAGCAGTATTATCTTGGTGTAAGATAACATGAAGTCCGTTATCTAAATCAAATTCTTCAAATTCAACTTTTTGAGCATTGGCAGAAAAGCCAACAAACATCAAAGAAGCTAAAAGAAATAAGCATTTTTTCATTGTGAGTTCGTTTTAAATTAATTGTCTGTTTTAATTGTATTTAACTTGTGACATAGGTGTAGCATTTATAAAGAATGTTACACGTTTTCTACAAAAATAGCGAATAGCATTACTTTTTTAATGGTTTTTGATGCAAAAAAAATCTTAAAAAAAAGAGATTTAATCTTTTTTTTCACGAACTTTAGTAATCTTTCGAATTAAAAACCAGATAGTTATGAATACTTCGCTTTCGATTGCTTTAAAATACGGACTGTTTATCACAATTAGCTTAATCGCTTATTTTCTGATTTTAAGATTGTTTAACTTGCATGAAAACCCATGGTTACGCTTATTAAATGGGGCAGCAATGTGCGCTGGGATTTATTTTGCAATAAAATATTATAAACTCATATCAAAAAGTAATTTTTCATATATCAATGGAATAAAAACAGCTTTACTTACGGGTTTTATTGCTACGCTTCTATTTACAGTTTTTATGTCTATTTACATGTTTCATTTAGATCCAGCGTTTACTGAAAAGATACTAGGCGAATGGTTTACTAACTATGGAACGGGAGCTGGTATTTTGGTCTTTATTATCCTTATTGAAGGATTAGCGTCTACAGTTGTTTTATCATTAGCATTCATGCAACTCTTCAAAAAAAGTTATAATCTCTCTCAAAATATATAAAACGTTTGTAGATTAAGAAATTAGGCGTATATTTGCACTCATTTTTTGAACAAATTAATTAATAAAAACGTTACGCTATGTACGCAATTGTAGAGATAGCAGGGCATCAATTTAAAGTTGAAAAAGACCAAAAAGTTTTTGTTAACCGTTTAGCAACAGAAGAAGGTAAGAAAGTTTCTTTCGATAACGTTCTTTTAATTGGAGATGGTAACAATGTAACTTTAGGCGCCCCAGCTATAGACGGAGCACAAGTAAGTGCAAAAGTCTTAAAGCACCTTAAAGGTGATAAAGTGATAGTTTTCAAAAAGAAAAGAAGAAAAGGTTACCGTGTCAAAAATGGACACAGACAATCTTTATCTGAAATCGTAATTGAAAGCATTGTTGCTTCAGGAGCTAAGAAAGCAACACCAGCAAAAGCTGAGAAAGCTGCTCCAAAAAAAGAAACTAAAAAAGCTGAACCTAAAGTAGAAGCTAAGCCAGTTGCAAAAGTTAAAGAGGAAACTCAAGACTTAAGCAAAATGACTGTTGCTCAGTTAAAAGAAATGGCAAAAGCTAAAGGAATTGAAGGTCTTTCTTCTATGAAGAAAGCGGATTTAATTGCTGCTTTAAGTTAATTATTAACAATATAAAACCTTAAGACAATGGCTCATAAAAAAGGAGTAGGTAGTTCTAAAAACGGTAGAGAATCAGAATCAAAACGCTTAGGTGTTAAGATCTTTGGTGGACAAGCTGCAATAGCAGGTAACATTATCGTAAGACAAAGAGGTAATACACATCACCCAGGTGAAAATGTGTATGGAGGAAAAGATCACACTTTACACGCTAAAGTTGATGGTTTAGTAAAATTCACAAAGAAAAAAGATGGTAAATCTTTTGTATCTATTGAGCCTTTTGAAGCTTAATCGAATTTAATTCCAAAATATTAAAAACCCATTCTCATTGAGAATGGGTTTTTTGTTTTATACAATCTCCATTTTCTTAAGTAAGAAACTCGCATTCATGTTTTGGCAAATCCCTTTTTTAAACTTATAATCAAAATAGAGCTCGTCATTAACAATTTCGGCATCAAAATAATAGTTTTTAACCTCGTTGAGTTCTTCGGAAATCTTACAAAGACTCAAATCGTGCGTTGCAATAATTCCAGTGGCGTGACCAGCCACTAATTTCTCAACAAACTTTTTAGACCCAATCGCCTTATCTGTACTGTTTGTGCCTTTTAGTATTTCATCCAAAATGATAAAATAAGGTTCTTTATCAATAGCATCTACAATGAATTTTAAACGGGTTAATTCTGAAAAGAAATAACTACTGTCATCGGTTAACGAATCGCTAGTGCGCATACTGGTAATCAATTTTACAGGAGAATAACTGCTTGATGTTGCACAAACAGGTAAACCTACATTTGCCATCATAATGTGTAAAGAGACCGTTCTTAAAAACGTGCTTTTTCCAGCCATATTGGCTCCTGTTACGATAAAGAATTCTTGATTGTTAATTGTCACATCACTTGCAATGCGTTTATTTTGATCTAATAGCGGATGGCCTAAAGCTTCAGCTTTTATAACCAATTTTTCTTCTGAAATTTTAGGAAATACATGCCCTTGATGATTAAACGCATAATTGCCTAAACTGTTATAGGCATCAAAAAAAGAGACAACTTCAAACCAGTCTTCTACTTTGTGAGCATATTTTGAAATCCATTGTTCGACTTTAAATGCATTTTTAATATCCGATAAAAGGTATCCATTTCCGAAGATGGCTCCAATTAAGTTATTTCGATTATCTAAAGCATCTAAGTGTTTTGAAAACTCTGAAAAAATGGCTGATGCTTTTTTGTTTTCAGACTCTATTAGTTGTTGCTTTTCTTGAAGTAGTTTAGACGCAAAAGATTCATTCTCTATTTGAAGCAGAAGCGATGCATATTGCTTAAAGGTTTCTTTCGTTTTATCTGAATTTGAAGCTAAGATGTTTATCCCTTTTAAATAGGATCCTGTTACAACCAATCCTGCAAATAACCAATAGCCAAAAAAACCAATATCAAGGATTTTAAATATCGCTAATGCCAATAAACTTATAGAAATTACAACAAATAACAACGGCGCCCATTTCATGTGTTTTGGAAGATATGGTTTGTGATTTTTAAGCCAGTTGATGATTTTTGGCGCTGGCGTTTCTGTTTCTATTAGCTTAGCAGTTGCAGCATAATGTTGTATCCATTCTGTTTTTTTAGATAATTCTTTGATGGCTTCTTGTCGTTCTTCAATTTGAGTTATGTTGTTCGCTTTTAAAGTGCTAGCGAGTTGTAATCGTCCTTCCGAAGACATAGTTCGATTAATATACTGAAAAAAAGAACCTTTTCCGAAGAGGTCTATATCTAGGCTATAAAAGTGTTTTGGGTCTTGAAATTGTAATCCAGTATCTCTATGATGAAAATTACCTGAAGCAATTTTGAGTTCTTCTTCATTTATATAAACTAAGGCTTTATGTAGTTCTCGTTTCGCTTTAGTATCTGTATATTTTGATAGAAGAAGTAAAAACACACCTAACCCTATGAGCCCTAATACTGTTGCTATTTGCCAATTTTGAAATGATAAATAGATTCCTACAGATGTAGTTATAAAGGTTAATAAACGTAAGGTGCTAAATAGTAGTATTCGTTTTTGAAGCGAACGGACTTCTACTTGATGTTTATTTAGTTCTTGGTTATAAAATACGCTTGGATTTATCATCTTTCACTTTAAAGTATAAAGAAACAAAAAACCCAAGATTTGAAATGCGTTTTAATAGAATAATTAAGTTTTTAAAAACCTAATAGATCTATGTTGTGTTGGTTGTTTTTTAACTGAGGAATTTGTGCATCCTTTATCGGATAGTATTTGACGCTAATTTCTTTGCCATCTCTTAAGACGGTAAATTGAGCTTCATGTTCGGTAGAATCATAGTAGTAACTTCGACTAATTACTCTATCACCAGAACGAAGCCCTACCTCATATGCTTTTGAATTTTCATCTATAGAGACGATGTTCTTTTTATCTTCTGAAAAGGTGAAACCTAAGTCAAATACTATAGATGTTGGTTCGTATTCGAAATTAAAATCTGTAAACACCTGTTCAAGATTATATAGTTTACCCTTTTCAATATGTGTATCAAAAAAAGGTTTTAAATCGTTTTTTAGATACTTGTTTACAGTGCTTATAAAATAAGGATGTTTGATTTTTTGATCGTTAGTTATAGCGTCATTTTTAAAATCTAATAATACGTTGTCAAGGCTAAATTCGCCATGACTATCTTGTTTGATTTTTTGATCTAAATAAAATGCGAGAATAGCACCTCTTCGATAAGGTAGTTTTCGAATACCTTCTTTCCCACTCCAAAAATTATCGTAGTTCATCTCACTATTAGGCATCTCTCTTACTGGAGATGTGTATAGTGATTTAATATAACTGTTTAGCTCATCAATAAAATAGTGTTCATCAAGATTGAAAATTTTTCCTTTGGCAATATTTTTAATGGTATAATAATCTGTAAAGCCTTCACTAAACCAATACTGTTCTTCTTCATTATCATTTTGAATGATAAGTCCTGTCCAATTGTGCTGTAATTCATGATTAAACAAATAAACAAGGCCTTCTATTTCTAAGAACCTATTATTTGTTGCATTAGTTGCAAATGAATTGGTTAAACCAGAACCTTGAAAACTACTTCCTCTTTCTTGAACTGTTGGAATCATAGTTACAGCAAAATAATCTTGAGTATGATCTTGCCAAAAGTCACGTTGTGCCGTAACGGTTTTTTCTAAAATATTGACCATTGCATCATCTTGAAACATTTCCCAATCTCCTCTAATAGCAAAGGCAACTTTTTGCTCTTTAATATCGATATCATGAATTCTAAAATCACCTCCAACAAAAATAGCTGTGTGAAATTTATCTTCGGAAGTGTTTTTTATAATTTGGGATTGTTCATTTGCTCCAAAGCTGTTTGCAATGTTGTAATTCTTAGGAAATTCTTTCCAATTTAAAGCAACATCAAAATTATCATTTGACGTTTCTATAATATGCTTAGGAAGCATAAAGAGATTGTGTGAAAACACATGAAAATAATCAGAATTAATTATTGGTCTATAGGTGTCCCAAGTTGTTAAATCTCCTTGACTATCTTGTTTTAGTCTATATTCGAGTTCAATATAATTTAAGTTTTTTGGATGCGTAATGTGGTACCATCCACTGTCTTTATTTGACATAACTTGAGTTTTTTCTGATAAAACTTTGATATCACTAATAGTGTTATGTAAGCTATCTTGTCCCCAAGCTTTATCTTGAAAAAGTAAAGTTGTTGCTCCGTTGTCGTCGGCTTTAAAAGCCATTTTAATTTTTAGAAAATGTACTCCATTTTCAGTGATTGGAGACACTGTATAATTGATTGTATTTGAGGTGTCTTTTTGACAAGACAATACGAATACAGGAAGAATAAATAAAATGATTAGCTGTTTCATCCTTGATTGATGTTAGTTGATTCATTTAAAAGACGATATAAATGATCTAACGTTACAAAAACAGAAAACCCAAGCTATTAACTTGGGTTTTTAATATCTAATAAAAACAAATTTAGCCTTTAAAGCTCGCTTTTAAGTATTCTTGATTCATACGAGCAATGTTTTCTAAAGAAATACCTTTAGGACACTCAACTTCACAGGCTCCAGTATTGGTACAATTACCAAAACCTTCTTCATCCATTTGTTTGACCATATTTAAAACGCGATCTGTAGCTTCTACTTGTCCTTGAGGTAATAATGCAAATTGTGACACTTTAGCACCAACAAATAGCATAGCACTAGAGTTTTTACAAGAGGCAACACAAGCACCACAGCCAATACAAGTTGCAGCCGCAAAAGCATCATCTGCATCTTCCTTATTTATAGGAATAGCATTAGCGTCAATTGTATTACCAGAGGTATTTACTGAAATAAACCCTCCAGCATGCTGAATACGATCAAAGGCACTTCTATCTACAATTAAATCTTTAATCACAGGGAAAGCAGCGGCTCTGAATGGCTCAATATAAATAGTGTCACCATCTTTAAACATACGCATATGTAATTGACAAGTAGTGATGCCTCGATCAGGACCATGAGCCTCTCCGTTAATATACAAAGAGCACATACCACAAATCCCTTCACGGCAGTCATGATCAAAAGCAACAGGCTGCTCATCTTTAGCAACTAAGCTTTCGTTTAAGACGTCTAACATTTCAAGAAAAGACATATCAGGTGATACATCACTGATTTTATAATCAACCAGTTGTCCTTTATCGTTAGCACTTTTTTGACGCCATATTTTTAATGTTAAGTTCATAACAAGTATTTTTTATTGTTCTATTCTCTGGTCTTGACCAATTTGAGAAATTTCTAAACCAGTTTTCTCAAAATCGATATCTAGACCTCCAGTTTTCTTTAAAATCCAATTTAAAAGAGACGTTGAAATAAGGGTTAATATAAATACCATAACACCATAAATTATTGGAACAAGTATAATCATAAAAACACTACCTCCAAAAATTGCTGCACCCTCACCTAAACCTGAAGCTGCTCCAGCTCCAGCAAGCGAAAATAATAACATGAATGGAACAAAGACAATTAACATGATTAATGCAGTTAATATAGCAGCTATTGTTGCATATTTTACAGGATCTACTCTTTTTAATTTTAATCTTAAAATATTATTATTCATAAGTTTTGATTTAGTTGGTTAGTGTTTTATTTATAACTTCTTTGTTTTAATTCGATGTCTATAAATTCTAATTGTTCTTTGTGTAAAAGCGCATCACTAGGTTCTCCTTTGTATTCCCAAGCAGACACATAGGCAAAGTTTTCATCATCACGCTTTGCTTCTCCTTTTTGTTCACCATCTAATTCTACAGCATCTTCTCTAAAGTGTCCACCGCAAGATTCTTCTCGGTCTAAAGCATCTTTTGCGAATAACTCTCCTAACTCTAAAAAGTCTGCAACACGACCAGCTTTTGCTAATTCTTCATTGTATTCTTCATTAGTTCCAGGAACTTTAACGTCTTTCCAAAATTGTTCGCGTAAAGCTTTTATTTCAGAAATGGCTTCAGTTAAACCTTGAACGTTACGAGACATTCCAACTTTATTCCACATGATTTTCCCTAATTTCTTATGGAAATAATCTACAGAATGTTTCCCTTCATTAGTTACAAAAAAGTTTAGTTTTTCTCTAACTTCATTTTCAGCTTCCTCAAACTCTTTTGTGTCTATTGAAATTGGTCCTGTACGAATATCATCAGATAAATAATCTCCAATTGTATAAGGTAGTACGAAGTAACCATCCGCTAATCCTTGCATTAACGCCGAAGCACCAAGTCTGTTTGCACCATGATCAGAGAAGTTTGCTTCTCCAATACAATATAAACCAGGAACCGTTGTCATTAAATTATAATCTACCCAAATACCACCCATTGTATAATGAACTGCAGGATAAATCATCATTGGCGTGTTGTATGGATCTTGATCTACAATCTTCTCATACATTTGGAATAAGTTTCCATATTTATTTTTCACAACTTCTTGTCCTAAAGACTTAACAAGAGCAGCATCATTTTCATCTAACCCTTTAACATGAGCTTGTTCTTTTCCATAACGTTGAATCGCAGAAGCAAAATCTAAAAACACAGCTTCACCAGTTGCATTGACTCCAAAACCAGCATCACAACGTTCTTTTGCAGCACGAGAAGCAACATCGCGAGGCACTAAATTACCAAAGGCAGGATAGCGACGTTCTAAATAATAATCGCGATCGTCTTCAGCTAAATCTTTTGGTTTTAAAGTTTTATTACGAATTGCCTCAACATCTTTCATGTGTTTAGGCACCCAAATACGACCATCATTTCTTAAAGATTCAGACATCAATGTTAATTTTGACTGATGATCTCCAGAAACAGGAATACAAGTTGGGTGAATTTGTGTGTAACAAGGATTTGCAAAGTAAGCACCACGTTTGTGTGCTTTCCATGCAGCCGTTACATTACTTCCCATTGCATTAGTTGATAAGAAAAACACGTTACCATAACCACCAGTTCCAAGAACGACAGCATGTGCTGAATGTCTTTCGATTTCACCAGTAATTAAGTTGCGTGTTATAATCCCACGAGCCTTTCCATCAACCTTAACAACGTCTAACATTTCGTGACGATTGTACATTTTGATTTTTCCACGTCCAATTTGACGATTCATTGCAGAATATGCTCCTAATAATAATTGCTGACCAGTTTGTCCTGCAGCATAAAATGTTCTAGAAACTAAAACACCACCAAACGAACGGTTATCTAATAGTCCACCATATTCACGTGCAAAAGGAACACCTTGCGCAACACACTGATCTATGATATTTGCAGAGACTTCTGCTAAACGATATACATTAGCTTCACGAGAACGGTAATCACCACCTTTTACAGTATCATAAAATAATCTGTAGGTGGAATCACCATCTCCTTGATAGTTTTTAGCGGCATTGATTCCTCCTTGAGCAGCAATCGAATGCGCACGTCTAGGAGAGTCTTGAAAACAAAATGCTTTTACGTTATACCCAAGTTCTGCTAAAGTAGCAGCTGCAGATCCACCTGCCAAACCTGTTCCAACAATGATAACATCTATGTTACGCTTGTTAGCTGGATTTACTAAGTCAATATGATTTTTATAATTGGTCCATTTGTCTGCAATTGGACCTTTTGGTATTTTAGAATCTAAAGCCATAATTATGATAATACATATTTAAGATGATGGTAAACTGCAATAAAAACAAACCCTAAAGGGACTAGTATAGCATAAGCTTTTCCAAACCCTTTTAATCCTTTAGTGTATTTGTTATTTGCGCCAACCGATTGAAACGCCGAATTAAAACCATGTAAAAGATGTAGTGCTAAAAAGATAAAAGCAATAACATATAAAATCGTTCTTACATGACTGTAAAATTTATGTTGTAATTCTTCGTAGTATCTAAAACCGCTATCAGCAACTTCAGGATTAATTAATCCAGACATGTCGCCATTAATAAATTTTGTGTTTATTTCTGGAAACCAAAAATCATAAAAATGAAGTCCAATAAAAGCTAATATTGCTAATCCACTCCAAATCATATTTCTACTCATCCATGATGAATTAGCAGCGCCATTATTTTTAGCATAGCTAACATTTCTAGCTTTAGTATTTTTAATTTCTAATACAAACCCCATGACAAAATGGAAAATCACACCCAAAATTAATACAGGTTGTAATGCGTATTGCACTAAAGGATTAGTACCCATAAAATGCGATACTTCGTTAAATGTATCGGGATTGAATACTGAAAGAATATTTATTGCAAAATGTTGTAAAAGGAAAAACATTAGGAAGAATGCCGAAAGTGCCATGGCAAATTTTCTTCCAATCGACGAATTTAAAATTCCGCTCATTATAATTGTAGTTAATTATTTGTACTACAAAGATAAGGTTCACAGGTATGCGCAACAAATTTTAGCTTCTACTATTTTGGTAATTTAGAATGGGTTTAATTAGAAACACTAGGAATTAACCCTCGAAGTCCCATATCAACAACTTGCTCGCCAGCTTCAGGTTCGTATTTCCCATCAGCGTTAACTTCGGTCCATTCAAAACTATTATTTATTGAAAATGAAAGTGTTACAGTTATGTCTTCAATTTCGTTACCAGAAATTGTTAATCCATTTTCAAATTCACCTGTAACAACACAAGAACCTTGTGGAATTGGAGAGGAATCAAACAATGGATTTGGAACCGTGGTTGCACCCTCTGGAGCTTGACCTTGAGTTGGAAAGCCACCTAAGGCTTTAAAAACCCAAAAACCTTGTGCTTTATTAGCATTGATATCAATGCTATTTCCGTTAAGATCAAAAGACGTTATATATGTATTGTAGCCTACAAAACTAGCTAAGGTTCCTGTAATATCTTGGCCGTTTACGAGTAAGTCAATATCACCTTCTTGATATGCTAAAGAGACTCTGACCCATTCATAATTACCAGCTGATACAGCACTTAAAGGTATGGTTCCAAAGATTTCATTGTTGCCTGCAAAAAAGGCATTTTGAAAATCAATAGCTTGAGCTCCTCCAAGTGTAGTTCCTTCGCCTTCAAAAATAATTTCGCCTGTTCCTAAAGCTGTTGTTGCTGTTGGAGCAAATTCAATATAATTGGGACTCATTCTATGTATTGAAGGTGATTGTGCAGCATTACCTGCTGCAACAGAAACAGGCTGACCAAGGTTACCTAAACGCTCTTGCGTTGGGTCAAATTTCAGTTTAATAATTAATCTTGGGCCATTGGGTATTGGCAAGTCATCCTGATTGTCACCACAGGACAATATTAAGCCAAAGGCTAGTAGTGCTATTAATTTTAATGTTTTCATTGATTTAGAGTTTACAGTATAACTCAAAAACAGACTAACTTATTTTACTTCAAATGTTGTTTTTTCATTATCTATTTGAATGGTATATACACCCTTAGGCACATAATAGTTGCCATTTTTTGCTTTGTTGATATCAATACTAGTGTTTTCTTTTAGCAAGGCTTTCCTTCCTTTTTCTGTTAAGGTTAAATCATAAACTGTATAGTTAAACCCTTTATCAGCATTGACCCTTATTTCATTAAGTAGTGTCCCTTTTTCTGAAAGTACTTTAATTGTTTTTTCTTCAGAAGTATTAGCATAAAATGCAATGTCTATTTCGGGTTCGAAAGCATCAAACCATTTGCTCCATGAACTTCCCCAACGTGATGAAAAACGTGTATTATCAACTTTAAACAATGTTACCGCTTTTGATTTCATAGTTGCATTCATCTGCTGAAGTGGTGCGATATCTGTTTTGTAAATACTTCGTCCATGTGTACCTAACAATAAGTGTTTAGCATCAGGTTGTACAACAATATCATGAAACGCCACATTAGGTAAGCCATTACTAAAGGCTTCCCAACTTTGACCTTGATCAAATGAGGCATAAGCACCATTATCTGTACCTAAATACAATATGTTTTCATTTTCAGGATCTTCTTTTATTACATTTATCGGAGATGCAGGAATATTAGAACTAATGTTTTTCCAAGTTTTTCCGTAGTCGTCACTCATATAAGCATACACTTTAAAATCATCCCATCGATAGCCATTAAGCGTTGCATAAACGCGTTCTTTTTTATGTTGAGACGCTATCACACGACTTACCCAAAGGTCTTTTGGTAAACCATTTGAGATGTTTTCCCAACTACCTCCAGAATTTTTAGTCACCTGAATTAACCCGTCATCACTACCCGTATAAATTAATCCAAATTGAAAAGTGGATTCGCTAATTGTTGTTAAAGTTCCGTAAGCAACGTTACCCTTCTTTCCGCCATTGGTTAAATCCTCACTTATGGCTGTCCAATCAGTTCCTTGATTCATAGAACGCATCAATTTATTGCCTCCTAAATATAGGATGTCTTGATTATGAGGTGATAGTAAAATTGGTGTTTGCCAATTAAAACGATAAGGGTTTTCGCCTAATTCATGTTTTGGCTGAATATAATCTTGTGCTTCGGTTTCTAAATTGAGTCTGAAGTAATTTCCAAATTGAAAACCTGTATAAACCACATTATTGTCTCTACTATCTATTTGGATTTGCATACCGTCACCACCCATAATACTTTCCCATGGGTATTGGCCACTTTGATGCCAGCTTTTATTTTCACGAGCATTGTGAGCACCAACCCAAACACCATTATCTTGTAAACCGCCATACACATTGTAAGGCTGAGCATTGTCAACATTAATGGCATAGAATTGCCCAACTGAAGGCGAATTATTTTTTATCCAATTATTTCCATCATCGTAAGTGATGTTTACACCACCATCATTTCCATTAATAAGGTGGTTAGGGTTTTTTGGATTAATCCAAAGCGCATGGTGATCGGCATGTACATTTTCAGCACTTATAGATGTAAAGGTTTTTCCGCCATCTTTAGACTTTACAATAGGAACACCATAAATATAAATGTTATCAGCATTATTTGGTGCGACGTAGATATGACCAAAATAGTAGCCATAACTGTAATAGATATCATCAAGATAATCATCGTGTGTTTTTTTCCAAGTCATCCCTCCATCGGTACTTTTATATACTTCAGTACCAATAACTGGTGTGTCAAATAACATAGAATTTGCGTTTTCCAAATATTTAGAGAGGTCTATAGGTTTTACATTTCCGCTTCGAACCATTTGCTTCACGTTGTCTGCCCTATATTTTTCTTGAAAACCATTCATTTTTAAATAGTCATTAAGTTTTTTATCATCAAGCTTTAAAAACGCATCAGTTGTCATTGACTTAAAATCTTCTTTTGTTAAGATATTTGACTCGCTATCTTTTTTTCCTTCGGAAGGCCTACGGAACTGGCTATCGTGAACGGCATAAACAACATTATCATCAAAAACAGCTAGACCAATTCTACCAACACCACTTCCGGTTGGGAATCCGCTTTTTTCGGTAGATACTCTCGTCCAGGTATTACCTGCATCTGTACTTTTGAAAATTGCTGAATTATTTCCGCTACCATCAAAATTCCATGCCTTACGATCTTTAGTCCAAGACGATGCAAACATCAAATTGTAATTATTTGGGTTGGTTTGTACATCAATAATACCACTCATATCATCAACAAATAATTTTTGAGACCAAGTCTTTCCACCATCGATAGTTTTATAGATACCTCTTTCTTGATTGGGAGAATACAAATGCCCTGTCACACCAACGACCACTTCATCAGGATTATTTGGATTGATTAAAATGCGACCAATATGATGCGAGTCTTTAAGCCCCACATTTTGCCATGTCTTTCCGTTATCTGAAGATTTTAAAATCCCAATTCCAGCATAGCTGGATCTTGAGCTATTATTTTCTCCTGTACCAACCCAAATGGTTCTGTTTTTCCAATCGACAGCAATATCTCCAACATTTTGAGTTTCCGAAGTATCAAGAATAGGATTAAAGGTGATCCCATTATTTATGGTGTGCCAAACACCTCCAGAAGCATAACCTACATAAAACTCTGTTGGGTTTTCTGGATTAACAGCAAGGTCGACAACTCGTCCACTCATTACGGTTGGCCCAATGTTTTCAAAAGCAACATTCTTAACTAAAGATGTTTTAGTTAATTCGGCTTTTTTATTGAGTGCGTCATCAATGATTTGTGATGAGGTTGCTGGTTGTTGTGCATGGATCAAAAGTGAAGCTCCAAAGCATAGGAAACAGATTTTTTTAAACATATTGAGTTGGTTTTTATGTGCTCTAAAGGTAATAAATATTGATGATGGATAATGTTGCAAAATGTAGTAAACTTATTTTACAATATGAATTATTCATAAAAAATGTTAATTAAATTGAAAAGTTTTTATTTTTTTAACTAAAAAAATGATTACTTTTCAAAATATTAACTAATAACTTTATTGAAAATGGAAGAGTATTTACCCTTAATTATCCAATTAGTCAGTGGTGCTGTTGGTGGAAACCTAGCAGGATCATTAATGAAGAAGTTTTCTTTAGGAACACTTGGTAATTCAATTTTAGGAATCTTAGGAGGCGGCCTTGGTGGTCAGCTTTTAGGAATGCTAGGATTAGGAGGAGCAGAAGCTGCTGCAGCATCAACAAGCATGGACTTATCTAGTATTTTAGGTAGTGTTGCAGGTGGTGGCGTAGGTGGTGGAGTTGTCATGGCCATTGTAGGAATGATAAAGAATGCTATGAGTAAATAACTTGATAGTAATTACATTAAAAAAGGCGTTCGATATTATTTGGATGCCTTTTTGTTTTAATCTGTTTATTTTAGAGCTTTAATACATTAAATAAAAGCATTGAAAACAAATTTTGAAAAGTATTTAAAAGCCGTTATTAATAATTTAGAGCTTGATGATTGTATTCCAGAAATTTTGTCTACATTTTACAATATAGGTTTAAAAAGAAATGAATTCTTTGTTAAAGAAGGTGAGGTGTGTTCATATTTCTGTTATATAGAAACAGGTGTTTTACAACATTCTATTGATGTTTTAGGAGAAGAAAAAACGACATATTTGGCGATGAAAAACTCCTGCACTTCTGCGCTTAAAAGTTTTATTCATAAAATCACTTCAAGGAAAAACATAAAGGCGATAAGTGATTGTAATCTATGGGTCATTAAAATAGATGCATTTCATTATTTATTAAAAAACAATAAAGCATTTAATAGGTTTTATTACAATCTAATTGAAAATCAAATCTATCTAATAGATGATTACCGTATTGATTTGTTGACATTAACTCCCGAAGAACGTTATAAAAAGTTATTAAGCAATGACCCCAAACTTTTGCAACAAGTTCCACTTCATTACCTAGCTTCTTTTTTAGGAATTTCCTCTAGACACATGAGTCGTATTCGGAAAAATATAAATTAGCGCCATTTGGCTACCTAAATCTAGTTTTGTTTTAATTATTTTTGAAGACATCAAGAATAAAAAACATAAAATCCTCATGAAATATCACAAAATAGATCGTCAACTTTTTATCAAAAACCGTAAAAATTTCATGTCAATGATGAAGCCTAGTAGCTTAGCGGTTTTTAACTCTAATGATATTTATCCAATAAGTGCAGATAGTACAATGCCTTTTGAACAACATCGCGATATTTTCTATTTAAGCGGTGTCGATCAAGAAGAAAGTATACTTGTATTATTTCCTGATTGTCCTAAAGAAAGCCATAGGGAGGTTTTGTTTTTAAAAGAAACGAATGAGCATATTGCTGTTTGGGAAGGCGAAAAACTAACCAAGGATGCTGCTTTTGAAACGAGTGGTATTAAAACAGTGTATTGGCTTCACGACATGGAAAAAATCATGTTTGAGATCATGACGCAATGTGATACAGTTTACATCAATACTAATGAACACTATAGAGCTTCAGTAGAAACAGAAACTCGCGAAGACCGTTATACCAAATGGTTAAAGGATAAATATCCTGCGCATAGTGTCGCTAAAAGTAATCCAATATTACAACGCTTGCGTTCAGTAAAAGATCAAATCGAATTAGATCTATTACAACAAGCTTGCGATATTACTGAAAAAGGATTTCGTCGTGTTTTGAATTTTGTTAAACCTGATGTTTGGGAGTTTGAAATTGAAGCAGAATACATGCATGAGTTTTTGCGTAATCGTTCAAAGAAATTTGCTTACACACCAATAGTTGCTAGTGGAAATAATGCAAACGTATTGCATTATATTGAAAACAATCAACAATGTAAAGCAGGTGACTTAATCCTTATGGATGTTGGTGCAGAATATGCCAACTATAGTAGCGATATGACTAGAACAATTCCTGTATCTGGTCGTTTTACTGACCGACAACGCGCCGTTTATAATGCTGTGAATCGTGTAAAAATTGAGGCGACCAAATTATTAGTCCCAGGAACCATTTGGGCAGATTATCATGTTGAGGTTGGAAAATTAATGACTTCAGAATTACTAGGGCTTGGTTTATTAGATAAAGCCGATGTTCAAAATGAAAACAAAGATTGGCCAGCTTATAAAAAATACTTCATGCATGGGACTTCACATCACATAGGATTAGATACACATGATTATGGCATTTTAACAGAGCCTATGCAATCCAATATGGTTTTTACTGTTGAGCCTGGAATTTATATTCCTGATGAAGGTTTCGGAATTCGTTTAGAGGATGATGTTGTGATTCAAGACAACGGAGAACCATTTAATTTAATGCGTAATATTCCAATTGAAGTTGAGGAGATTGAGGAACTAATGAATTCGTAAAATAATTAAAACATATATTGAAGCCTAAAGTAAGCAATTACATTAGGCTTCTTTTATTTGATAGTAGACCAACACCTAAGCAAGTTATCAAAGCAGGTAATATCCAACCCAGTTGATATTTAGCAAAAGGAATATATTCGGTAATTGTATTTAAATATTCTGAAGGACTTATAAACCCTATAACATCGGGAATGCTAAAGATAAACGTGACAATCACAACAGCTCTAAAAACTAAGGGTGTAGAAAAGCGTTTGGGTAATACGTTTAATAAAATAAGTACAATTGTGATTGGATATATAAATAATAGAACGGGAATTGCAATAACAATTATAGAATGAAAATCTAACTGTCCAACAACAACACCAAAAACACAGGCAATAATGGCTGTCAGATTATACATAAGTTGAGAATTGCCAAGCAAGCCTTTAAAATAATCAGCAGTTCCAGCAATAATTCCGACAGCAGTTGTAAAACAGGCAAGAGAAATTAAAATACTTAGTATTGTATTTCCAAAATTCCCTAATGCGGCAATGCTAATTCCTCTAAGTAAGTTAGCACGTTGCATATCACTACTAAGTGCAGCATCAATGTTAATTTGTGACCCGTAATAGGCACCAACCGAAATGAGTCCAGCATAAATGATAAAAAGCCCTAAACCAGCAATCAAACCAGATTTTGCGATTAGTGTTTTTCGTTCCTCAAAACTTACTTTGAATCGCAAATTGATAGAGATGATGATTACAGCACCAACAACAACAGCACCTATAGCATCAAAGGTTTGATAACCTTCTAAAACTCCAGCGATAATTGGTGGTGTTTCAAGCTGAGATACATTTGTGGCCATTTCCGAAGAAAAGAGCCCGATTCCAATAACCATTAGCAGCATAATCACAATTAATGGTGTTAAAAACCTACCTATAAAACTTAAAATTTTTGAGCGATTAAGTACAAAAATTAAAACCAAAGCAAAGTAAATAGCACTTGTTAATAAGGGATTGGTTCCGAATGCTGGATGAATGGCAACCTCATGAGTTGCTGCGGCAGTTCTTGGCGATGGTATCGCTACTGCAATTATGTAAATGAGAATACAGTAAATGAGGCTAAATTTAGGCGAGACTTTTTTTCCAAAGTCGTATAATGTGCCCTGTAATTTAGCATGTGCTAGAATCCCAATAATAGGAATTACTACAGCTGTAATCATAAAACCAATGGCTACCCAAAACCAGTTTTCCCCTGCATTGTAACCTAAAAGTGGCGGTAATAACAAATTTCCAGCGCCAAAAAATAATGAGAATAGCGCAAAGCTGGTGATAAAAAGGTTTTTTCTTGAGTTCAAAAAAGTTGTTTTTAGAGGTTGTCCTCAAATATAACAAATACTTATGTGAGAGATTCATTCAAATGGTATCTTTGTAGTCTATGATTTTACAGTATAAAGGCATCCCTGTTTTTTATGAAGACGACGGCACAGGTAAGGCTATCATTTTACTTCATGGCTTTCTTGAAAACTCCACAATGTGGCGTAGCATCAAGCCAATGTTACTCAAAAACCACAGAGTGGTTTGTATTGATTTATTAGGGCATGGACAAACGGGTTGTTTAGGTTATATTCATTCAATGAGTGCTATGGCTGATGCAGTTTTAGCTGTTATAGATTACTTAAAAATAGAATGCTTTTACCTTATTGGTCACTCAATGGGTGGTTATGTTGCTTTAGATTTAGCTGAAAAATCTCCAAAATCACTTCTTGGATTATGTTTGATGAATTCTACTTATCAAGCAGATGATGAAGAACGAAAAATGATTAGAAAAAGAGCTAATGAAATGGCGAGACATAGTTATGAAAGCTTAGTACGCTTATCTTTTACTAATTTGTTTTCCGAAAAAAGTAGAGTTACATATAAAAAAGAATTTGAAGGTGCTTTGGTTGAAGCCTTAAAAACACCAATTCAAGGTTATATGGCCGCTCAAAAAGGCATGATGCTTAGAGATAATAAGTTTGAGCTTTTTAAAAACCTGCCTGCAAAGAAAATAATTATTATTGGAAAAAAAGATCCAGTTGTTGATGGTACACGTATTATAAGAGATATACAAGGAACAGACATTGTTTATGAAGAGTTATCGCACGGACATATGAGTTATATAGAAAATAAATCAGAATTAACCTACATAATAAATCACTTTGTCGAATAAAAATACTTTTAGACGTATTTAACAACTTTTTTTTCTAAGTTTACTATCCCCAAATGTTACAGCCATGAAAAATACTACTACAAAGAGTTCAAGTCCATTAAGAATTTACTGCGATATTTTTGGACATAATTATGAGATGACAAAAAAAGTTACCTCACACGTTAAAGAGTACACTTGTAAGTGTTGTAAGCGTCAATTAACCACAAATGGTAATGGCAAACTCACAGAGTTAACACCTAAGTATCAAGAGATAAATGCTATTTTAGAAGACATTTATACGCGAAGAATGTCACGTTTAAAGAGTAAAACACTCAGTTCATCGATATATTAGTGTAAAAATCCCACCTTTTTAGAAGGTTTTTATATATTTAGTCATCCTCTAACTTAATATCTAAAACCATAACAAGGTGAAAAGTCTCTACTGTTCAATTTTTGGGCATCAATATGAAGTCTCAAAAAATATAACGTATCACGTTAAAGAGTACAAATGTTCGCACTGTAATTCTCAAGTTACAACAAGCGGAAATGGTGGTTTAACTATTTTAACACCAAAGTACAAAGAAATCAATTCAGTTTTAGAACGTATTCATAATAGGCGATTGTCTAGGATGCAAAAAATAACGACTCAAGATGCTGAAGAGAATATATTAGATTTCACTCCTCATTTTTCATAGCATTCCAGCCTTTTGCAATAATTGGTATAGCTTGTTCTCCTCTCGTGATTAAGTGCATGCCTCTATTTTTCTCTGTCATATAACCAATAACAGTTAAGTTAGGATTGCCTTTTATTTTTGGGAAATTTTCTTGAGAAATAGTCATTAATAATTCATAGTCTTCACCTCCATTTAAGGCAATTGTTGTACTATCAATATTGAATTCTTCACAGGTTGAAATCACCTGAGGATCCAACGGAATTTTATTTTCATAAATCTCAACACCAACATCACTTTGCTTACAAAGGTGAATGACCTCTGATGATAACCCATCACTAATATCAATCATTGATGTAGGTTTCACATCTAATTGTTTTAGAAGCTCAACAATATCTTTTCGAGCTTCAGGTTTTAATTGGCGTTCAATAATATAAGTATATGGATCTAAATCGGGTTGGTTTTGAGGATTCACTTTAAATACCTCCTTTTCACGCTCTAAAACTTGTAACCCCATATAAGCAGCTCCAATATCTCCTGTAACGACTAGCAAATCATTTGGTTTTGCACCATTTCTATAGACTATATCATCAGCTTTTATTTCTCCAATTGCAGTAACAGAAATAATAAGACCTGTTGTTGAAGATGTTGTGTCTCCACCAATAACATCAATATTATAAAGTTTGGCTGCAGTTTCTATTCCAACGTATAATTCTTCAAGTGCTTCTAATGGAAAACGATTTGAAACAGCTATCGATACAGTAATTTGAGCCGCATTTGCGTTCATAGCATAAACATCACTCAAATTAACAACTACAGCTTTGTAACCTAAATGTTTAAGAGGGACATAGCTCAAATCAAAATGAACATTTTCAACTAACAAATCGGTTGTTACAACAATTTGTTTAGATGTGTGATCTAAAACTGCAGCATCATCACCAATACTTTTAACAGTGGATTTGTGCTTCACATCAAAATGTTTAGTCAAATGTTCAATAAGACCAAATTCTCCAAGTTGTTCTAATGCGGTACGTTGTTGATTTTTATCTTCTATCATGCTGCAAAAATAGTAGCTTTTTTTGAAGCAAAGTATTCATTTGAGGTATTTTTAAGTACTTCGGAAATTTTAAAACGTGCATTTCATCGAAAAAACTAGTATTTTACCGATGATTAAGATTTTAATGTCTAAGTTAGTCATCCCAAATCTTTTAACCTACTATGCAAACCAATGCAACCAACGAGCTGTCATGCTCGATTTTTGGACACAATTTAGAACGCTCTTCAATGGCGTCATCTACACATCATGAATTAACATGCAAAACCTGCAATTCAAAAGTTTCAATTAATGCAGGTGGTGAATTCAATACAAGTCCATTTAAAAATGGAGATATTAAAACAGCACTTAGAGAATTATTCATCCTAAAAAACCAATTTTACCGAGCGTAATTTTTGATTTAAAACACACACTAGTATTAATTAAGTTTTAATCATTCTACATTCTATGTGTATAAATTCTACATTCTATGTGTATAACATAAGCCTATGCTAATATTTGCTAATATAATGTTAGGAAACATGAATTAAACCTACTTATGTCTTATATTTGCACTCTATTTAGATAAAATCTATATAAGACATGATTAAAGTATCAGATACAGCTAAAAAGAAAGTTATTGAGCTTATGAACGATGATGGCTTCAGTGCTACTAGCGACTTTGTTAGAGTTGGAGTTAAAAGTGGCGGATGCTCTGGTTTATCATATGACTTAAAGTTTGATAAAGAACAAAAAGATGACGATAAAGTTTTTGAAGACAATGGTGTAAAAATCATCGTAGACAAAAAGAGCTTTTTATATTTAATAGGAACGACCTTAGAATACTCTGGAGGTTTAAATGGTGCCGGATTTGTATTTAATAACCCAAACGCTAACAGAACTTGCGGTTGCGGAGAATCATTCTCACTTTAATAACGATTTATGAGTAATAAATATACAGAAGATGACCTTCGTGAAGAATTAAAAACCAAAGAATATGAATATGGTTTTTATACAGATATAGAATCTGAAACATTTCCTAATGGATTAAACGAAGATATTGTTCGTGCTATTTCTAAGAAAAAAGAAGAACCTGAATGGATGACCGAATGGCGCCTAGAAGCGTTTAAAATTTGGAAAGAAATGACAGAGCCTGAATGGGCAAATGTGCATTATCAAAAACCAGACTTTCAAGGAATCTCTTACTATTCAGCACCAAATAGCAAACCTAAGTATGATAGTATAGATGAAGTAGATCCTGAGCTTTTAGCAACATTTGAAAAGCTAGGCATCTCTCTTGATGAACAAAAGAAATTAGCTGGTGTTGCCATGGATGTTGTTGTTGATTCTGTTTCAGTAGCTACAACATTTAAAAAGACTTTAGGAGAGAAAGGAATTATTTTCATGAGTATTTCTGAAGCAATAAAGGAACATCCAGAACTCGTTAAAAAATACTTAGGAACTGTTGTTCCACAGAAAGATAATTTCTATGCAGCTTTAAATAGCGCAGTGTTTAGTGATGGGAGTTTTTGCTACATTCCAAAAGGTGTACGTTGCCCAATGGAATTGTCAACATATTTCAGAATTAATCAAGCAGGAACTGGTCAATTTGAAAGAACATTAGTGATTGCCGACGAAGGGAGTTATGTAAGTTACCTTGAAGGTTGTACAGCACCAAGTCGTGATGAAAATCAATTGCACGCAGCTGTTGTAGAGTTGATTGCCTTAGATGACGCAGAAATTAAATATTCTACAGTTCAAAACTGGTATCCTGGAAACGCAGAAGGTAAAGGTGGAGTTTTCAACTTTGTAACCAAGAGAGGTTTATGTGAGAAAAACGCAAAAATTTCATGGACACAAGTAGAAACTGGAAGTGCTGTCACTTGGAAATACCCATCATGTGTATTAAAAGGAGATAATTCGGTAGGCGAATTTTATTCTATTGCTGTGACTAATAATTATCAGCAAGCAGATACAGGAACCAAGATGATTCACTTAGGGAAGAATACTAAATCTACAATTATTTCTAAAGGAATTTCAGCAGGAAAATCTCAAAACTCATATAGAGGTTTAGTACAAATTAGTTCTAGAGCTGATAATGCTCGTAACTTTTCGCAATGTGATAGTTTATTAATGGGTAATGACTGTGGTGCACATACATTTCCATATATAGAAGTTAAAAATAAATCAGCTCAAATAGAGCACGAAGCAACAACAAGCAAAATTGGTGAAGATCAAATTTTCTATTGCAAT
The DNA here is from genome assembly GCA_947489585.1 of uncultured Psychroserpens sp. Lineage (GTDB taxonomy): Bacteria > Bacteroidota > Bacteroidia > Flavobacteriales > Flavobacteriaceae > Psychroserpens. The sequence goes on along the minus strand of CANLEE010000003.1, from coordinate 36,217 downwards.
CAGCGAGGTATTGATACCGAAAAAGCAATTGCACTTATTGTCAATGGGTTTAGTAAAGAAGTCCTCAATAAGTTACCAATGGAATTTGCTGTAGAAGCTCAAAAATTATTAGAAATAAGTTTAGAAGGATCAGTAGGTTAAACACAAAGCATATTAACATGAAAAAAGTAATTGTACTACTTATGATTACAGTGATAGTGAGCTGTAAAAACGATCAAAAAAAAGAAGCTGAAGCAATTTCAGAAGAAAAAACAATAGTTGCTGAAGAAGGAAAAACACTTAAACAAAGTGATGGCTTAATTTCTCTTTATGGAAATTACCTCTATGTAGAAAAGGATAATGCAGCTGTATTACAAACGCCAACGCAAGTTTATGGTGTTGTAGTGAATGATAAAGCGAAAGCGCTAAATGTTGAAGTGGAAAAATTTAAAAAAGAACCTTATGATATGGTTCCTGTAACTATTCGAGGGCGTATTTTTAAAAATGAAGGCACAACAACAGAGTGGGAAAATAAAATTGAAATTAAAGAAATATTAAAAGTTTCTGAACCCAACCCAGAAGAGAACGACGTTATTAAACTAGGAAGTAAATAGTATGTTAAAAATAAATGATTTACACGCAAGTGTTGAAGATAAAGCCATTTTAAGAGGTATTAATTTAGAGGTAAAACCTGGAGAAGTACATGCGATTATGGGACCAAATGGTTCTGGTAAGAGTACATTGGCTTCAGTTATTGCTGGGAAAGAAGAATATGAAGTTGATAAAGGAGAAATTCTTTTAGAAGGAGAAGATATTGACGAGTTAGCTGCTGAAGAGCGTGCGCACAAAGGTGTGTTTTTATCGTTTCAATATCCGGTAGAAATCCCTGGAGTTAGTGTTACTAATTTTATGAAAACAGCTATTAATGAAACTAGAAAAGCAAAAGGCCTTGACGATATGCCAGCAAAAGATATGCTGAAATTGATTAGAGAAAAATCGGAGCTTTTAGAAATAGATAGAAAGTTTTTATCTCGTTCTTTAAACGAAGGGTTTTCTGGAGGTGAGAAGAAACGTAATGAGATTTTTCAAATGGCAATGCTTGAACCTAAGCTTGCAATTTTAGATGAAACAGATTCTGGATTAGATATTGATGCGTTGCGTATAGTCGCTAATGGTGTCAATAAATTAAAAAGTAAGGATAATGCTGTAATCGTTATTACGCATTACCAACGTTTATTAGATTATATCGTGCCAGATTTTGTCCACGTTTTGTATGATGGCCGTATTGTTAAATCGGGAACTAAAGAATTAGCACATGAGCTAGAAGAAAAAGGTTACGATTGGATTAAAGAAGAAGTAAACGCATAATGGATTTAAAAGATAAATTAGTATCGTCATTTATGGCATTTGAGAACACGGTAGATGTTGATGCTGCTGTTCATGATGTACGTAGCGAAGCCTTAAAATCATTTGAAGATAAAGGCTTTCCATCTAAGCGTGATGAAGCTTGGAAATACACGTCATTAAACAGTGTACTAAAACACGATTACAGTGTGTTTCCAAAGCAAGAAAATGCTTTAGAATACAGTGATGTGAAAAAGTATTTTATTCACGATATCGATTCCTATAAAATTGTATTTATCGATGGGAAGTACTCATCACATTTATCTCAAACCACACACGATGGTATTGATGTTTGTTTGATGTCATCAGCTTTATCAAAGCCAAAATACCAACTTATTATTGAGAATTATTTCAATAAAGCTGCAACAAAAGACGGATTATCTTCTTTAAATACAGCATTTTCTCAAGAAGGAGCATATGTTCATATTCCGAAGAATAAAATTGTTGAGAAACCAATTCAAATCATTCACTTTTCAACAGGAAATGAATCTGCATTAATGCTCCAGCCTCGTAACTTAATTGTGGTTGATGAAAATTCTCATGTTCAAATTATGGAACGCCATCAAAGTTTAACAGATAATCCTGTTTTAACCAATAGCGTTACCGAAATTTTCACAAACAAACGTGCGATTGTAGATTATTATAAACTTCAAAATGATAAGCCAACAGCTTCATTGATTGATCATACGTTTATCAAGCAAAAGCGCGAAAGCCATGCTTCTGTTCATACGTTTTCATTTGGTGGACAATTAACACGTAATAACCTTAATTTTTATCAAGAAGGTGAGCGTATTGACTCGACCTTGAAAGGGGTGACAATTATTGGCGAAAAGCAACACGTTGATCACAATACTTTAGTGCATCATATCGAACCAAATTGTGAAAGTCACCAAGATTATAAAGGAATTTTTTCTGATAAATCTACTGGTGTTTTCAACGGAAAAGTTGTGGTTGATAAAATTGCTCAAAAGACAAATGCGTTTCAGGCTAATAATAATATTTTATTAAGTGATAAAGCATCAATAAATACAAAACCTCAATTAGAGATTTTTGCGGACGATGTAAAATGTTCTCATGGTTGTACCATTGGTCAATTAGATGACAGTGCAATGTTTTACATGCGCTCACGCGGAATTCCTGAAAAAGAAGCCAAAGCCTTATTAATGTTTGCCTTTAGTAATAATGTGTTAGATTCAGTAAAAATCCCTGAAATTAAACAACGTATCACTAAGATTATTGCAACAAAATTAGGAGTTGATATTGGATTTGATTTGTAATGAAAAACACAGGGGACCATACAACATTCAATGTAGATAGCATAAGAAAAGACTTCCCCATCCTCAATCGTGAGGTCAATGGAAAGCCCTTAATATATTTTGATAATGCAGCAACATCACAAACACCACAGCAGGTGATAGATGTGATTGTTGATTATTATTCAAATTACAATGCCAACATTCATAGAGGTGTGCATACCTTAAGTCAGGAAGCAACCGATTTATATGAAGATGCACGATTAAAAATTCAAAGGCATATAAACGCCAAACATAGCTATGAAACCATTCTCACCTCTGGAACTACTCATGGAATCAATTTGGTAGCAAACGGGTTTACGACTTTGCTTAAAAAAGGCGATGAGGTTATAGTATCTGCGTTAGAGCATCATAGTAATATTGTGCCATGGCAAATGTTGTGTGAAAGAACAGGAGCGACTTTAAAAGTCATCCCAATGAATGCCAAAGGAGAATTAATCCTAAATGATTACGACGCTTTATTGTCGGAAAACACAAAATTGGTTTTCGTAAATCACATCTCTAATGCATTAGGAACAATTAACCCTATTGCGCAAATGATTGAAAAAGCTCATCAAGTTGGCGCTGCCGTTTTAATTGATGGTGCGCAATCTTGTCCACATATCAAACCAGATGTACAAGCTTTAGATGTCGATTTCTATGTTGCTTCGGCTCATAAAATGTGTGGGCCAACAGGTGTTGGTTTACTCTATGGAAAAGAAGCATGGCTTGAAAAACTACCACCTTACCAAGGTGGAGGCGAAATGATTGATCAAGTGACTTTTGAAGAAACCACTTATGCTGGCTTGCCCCATAAATTTGAGGCAGGGACACCAAATATTTGTGGAGGAATTGCTTTTGGCGCAGCCGTAGATTACATGAACGCTATCGGTTTTGATGCTATTTCAGCATATGAGCATGAACTTCTTGACTATGCTACTGAGCAGTTAACACACATTGAAGGTTTAAAAATATACGGAACGGCTGAAGAGAAAACATCTGTGATTTCTTTTAATATTGATGGCATTCATCCGTATGATATTGGAACTATTCTTGATAAATTAGGAATTGCTGTTCGTACAGGACACCATTGTGCACAACCTATTATGGATTTCTTTAAAATTCCTGGAACTGTAAGAGCATCTTTTGCATTTTATAATACCAAAGCCGAAATTGACACTTTAGTTGAAGGCGTCAAGAAAGCAAAAATGATGTTAAGCTAAACCACAGAATTTTTCATTTATAACGCCTTCATCAGAATTTTCCGATTTACAATTACGGGTTTTCCGTAATTTTTTACTGCCAAATTGTGTTTTATCGAAAACTTCACATTTTTTTTTAACATTTGTTAGTATTTGCACATTAAAATTATATATTCAGCAAAATTTTAACCAAAAACTATTATAAAATGAAAAAAATGTTATTGAGCTTTGCAGCTCTAGCCCTTATTTTTACGTCATGTGATTCTGACAAAAATGAAATTTCTGAAGAACAAACTAAAGTTGATATGAGCGACTTTTTTGTTTACACAGAAGCAGATACTAATGGCGCTTTAGGGAGACAAGGTATTACTCCATGTCATAGTATGGCGAATCTGAACAGACTTTTAGATGAAGACCCTAAGTTATACAAGAAAATGTATGATATTGAATACCATACAAGAGCTAATTCGATAGCATTTAGACCAGGAAATGGAAACGGAAACGGAAATGGGAATAACGGCGGAGGAGACGATGGCGATGGCGGAACAGGTGATGACTTAGGATTAATTACAATTCCAGTTTATGTACATGTTATTTATAGCAATTCGCAGCAAAATATTAGCGCCGGACAAATTCAATCACAAATTGATATTTTAAACGAAGATTTTAGTGCAACAAATAGTGATGCTAATCAAGTTCCAGGAGAATTTTCTGGACTCGTAGCAGATAGTGAAATTCAATTCATACTTGCCAATACATTTAGATATTCAAACTCGAGAAGTTCATGGGGAACAAATGATGCAATGAAGCAAGCTTACCCTCCTGTAACACCAGAGACCCATTTAAATATTTGGGTGTGTAACATTGGAGGAGGAATTTTAGGATATGCTCAATTTCCTGGAGGATCAGCTTCAACAGACGGTGTAGTAGTATCTCCACAATATTTTGGAAATACCGGATTTGTATCTGCACCTTTTGATGGAGGAAGAACAACAACTCATGAAGTAGGTCATTATTTAAACCTACGCCATATTTGGGGTGATGGAAGGTGTAACAGAGATGATTTTGTATCTGATACACCAAAGTCAGATGCACCTAACTATGGTTGTCCATCATATCCAACAGTTAATTGTAGATCAAATGATATGACAATGAACTATATGGATTATGTAGATGATGATTGTATGTATATGTTTTCAAACGGACAAAAAACACGTATGAGAGCTATTTTCCAATCTGGAGGACCTAGAGCAGCTATGGCTAACTAAGTTTTATAATATTTCATTAAAAAAGGGTGTCAATTTGACGCCCTTTTCATTTAAATACTTGAAGCCATAAACTTTGGCTTCTTTTTTGTAATATTATAATAAACAACTAAAACGCAATATCTATGAAACTAATAGTATGCTTCGTCTTTATGCTGATTTCAGCAAAAGAATGCGATAAAAATAAAGCTCAGGGATTAAATGATAACTCAGCAGATGTTACTAGTGTTCAATCAGAGCGACAAACGCAAGACAATATGAAGATTACGTATCAAGCAGCTACTAGAGGGTTTTTTATGAAAATCTGGATTGAAGGTGATTCAATTATGGTGTCGAGTGACAATACCCTAAAGACTTTTGAAACGTATGTGTTTCCGACAGAAGAAAAAGAAGCGTTCTTAAAACTTTTGAGCGAAATTGATAAAACAACACTTCCTGAGTTAGAAGCACCATCTAAAACATTTCAGTTTGATGCTGCGCAAATGGCTTGGTTAGAAATTTCTGAAGGAGAAGAGGCCTACAAAACTGCGATTTTTGATCATGGGAAACCTCCAAAGGCAATTCACGATTTGGTAGAAAAAATATTATCTCTCAAAACGAAGGTTGAGAAGCAATAGAGAAGTCGTATCTTTGTGTCTTCAGAAATGAATGCAGAAAAGAAAAAGAATTGAAGATGACAATTGCCGAAATACAAGAAGAAATAATCGACGAGTTTTCCATGTTTGATGACTGGGAAGAACGCTATCAATATATGATAGACCTTGGTAAAAGTTTACCGCTTATTGATGAGCAATATAAAACAGAAGATCATATCATTAAAGGTTGTCAAAGTAAGGTTTGGGTGCATGCTGAAATGGATAATGATAAAGTAGAGTTTACTGCAGATAGTGATGCGATTATTACTAAAGGAATTATTGCCATTTTGATTCGCGTATTTTCAAATCAACGTCCAAAAGATATCATAAAAAGTAATACCGATTTTATCGACCAAATTGGTTTAAAGGAGCATTTATCACCAACTCGAGCTAATGGCTTGGTGAGTATGATTAAACAAATTAAAATGTATGCTATTGCATACCAGACACAATTAAATTAGTTCACAATGAGCGAAACAACGATAGACACAAACCTTTTAGGTGAAAAAATAGTACGCGTTTTAAAAACGATTTACGATCCAGAAATTCCTGTAGATATTTACGAGTTGGGATTAATATATGATGTATTTGTTAACGAAGATTATGATGTGAAAATCTTAATGACGTTGACGACACCAAATTGCCCAGTGGCAGAAACACTTCCGTTAGAAGTTGAAGAAAAAGTAAAATCTTTAAATGATGTAAAATCTGCTGAGGTTGAAATCACTTTTGATCCACCTTGGAGCCAAGATTTAATGAGTGAAGAAGCTAAACTAGAATTAGGGATGCTATAATATGGCTGATGAAATTATAAATAGAGTTGCGCAAAGTCAATTGATGGTTGTAGATCTTGAAGATTACTATCCCGAAGGCAAGCGCGTTATTTTCGATATTAAAGATTGGTTGTACGAAGGCTTTGTGTTAAAAGAAAAAGACTTCAGACAATTAGCAAAAGACTATGACTGGTCAAAACATCAAAATCAATTTATTGCCTTAACCTGTTCAACAGATGCTATTATTCCTGCTTGGGCTTATATGTTACTTACTATAGAATTGCAATCTTATGCTAAAAAAGTTAGCATTGGAGATTTAGAGATTTTGGAAACTTCAATTTATCAAGATATTATCAATACTCTAGATGTTGAACCTTATAAGGATAAGCCAATTATCATTAAAGGATGTGCTCAAAAACCTGTGCCGCCAAATGCTTACATTATGTTATCAACAAAGCTAAAACCTGTTGCCAAATCTATTATGTATGGTGAGGCTTGTTCTTCGGTACCGCTCTTCAAAAAGAAAAAATAAATCACAACTGTGACTTTAAGATTTTATAAATGTCTAATACTAAACTTTTAATTTAAATTATTGGTGTTCAATTCACTAATGAATTATATTTGCATCTTAATTAAAAGTTGAAACTTTAAAACTAAAATTATGACTAAAAAATTACTTTTAGCAGCTGTATTAATGCTGTCAATATCATTGGGTTTTTCTCAAACAAAAGAAGAATTAGAAACTCAAAAGGCAGAGAAGCAAGCTACTGCTGATGCGGCTCAAGCTGAAGCGGATGCGTTACAAGCACAAATTGATGCCTTACCAGGATGGAGAGTAGGTGCTTTTGGTGTTATTGGAGGAAGCTTATCTAACTTCAACAATTGGTATTCTCAAGGTGCTCCAAATAACGCTTCTGGAAATATTGGATTTACAGTAAATGGTTATGCTAACTTAATACAGGATAAATTTTTCTGGAGAAATGCATTGACAACAAATTTAAACTGGACAAAGCTAGACAATAAAGACACAGAATTAGATAGTGACGATTTTGAGCCAACAACAGATGTGTTTAATATTTCTTCGTTATACGGAAGAAACCTTACCGATAAATTGGCAGCTTCTGCATTAATGGAATACAGAACGACGATTTTAAATAATTTCAATGATCCAGGATATTTAGATCTTGGTATTGGTGCGACCTGGACACCAATAACAGATTTAATTGTTGTGATTCACCCATTAAACTATAATTTTGTATTTGCTGATAATGACAATGTTTTTGAATCCTCTTTGGGTGCAAAAATTGTTGCAGATTATACGCGCCAAATTGGAGCTATTGGATTTAAGTCTAACTTATCTATGTTCCAAAGCTACAAGAGTGGAGATCTATCAAACGTCACTTGGACAAACTCATTTAGCTATACACTTTGGAAAATGATAGGTGTTGGTTTTGACTTCGGATTAAGAAGTAACAAACAAGAAGCTTTAAATTTTGCTTTAGCTAACTTTGACCCTATGGGAACTGCAGCTGAGCCAACATTTGATAATGTAGATAATGAATTACAAACTTACTATACCCTAGGATTGACGTATAAATTCTAAATTATAGATGATATACAAAAAAAGCATCTCGAAACTATCGAGATGCTTTTTTTGTATATAGTATATCATTAATTAATGTCTTCAGTATAATCAGGGTATAAGAAATGATTATATGGGAAACGTGTTACATGAATCTCTCTCACTTCATCATAAACTCGTTTTTTAAAGAGGTCCAAATTCTTTTTATTTAATGCCGAAATAAATAAAGCATTATCACCAACGCGATTCATCCAGGTGTTTTTCCATTCATCAAGAGAATAATGCAATGAAGTTCTTTCGGTGACCAAATCATCATCATCAAATGGCGCTGCTTGGTAAGCATCAATCTTATTAAATACCATAATGGTTGGTTTATCAGAACTGTCTATTTCTCCTAAAATCTTATTTACAGATTCTATATGTTCCTCAAAATTAGGATGTGATATGTCTACAACATGAAGTAATAAATCGGCTTCTCTAACTTCATCAAGTGTACTTTTAAAAGACTCGACTAACTGCGTTGGTAATTTTCTAATAAACCCAACCGTGTCTGTTAACAAAAAAGGAAGGTTTTGAATTACTACTTTTCTAACTGTGGTATCTAAGGTTGCAAATAACTTGTTTTCAGCAAAGACATCACTTTTACTAACAACATTCATTAATGTAGATTTTCCAACATTAGTATAACCTACTAAAGCTACACGAACCATCTTGCCGCGATTACCACGCTGTACAGCCATTTGCTTGTCAATGGTTTTAATCTTTGCTTTTAATAAAGCAATTTTATCACGCACAATTCGTCTATCAGTTTCAATTTCAGTTTCACCAGGTCCACGCATTCCAATACCACCCTTTTGTCGTTCGAGGTGTGTCCACATTCCTTTTAATCGAGGTAATAAATATTCACATTGCGCCAATTCTACTTGAGTACGAGCATAACTTGTTGTTGCTCTTTGTGCAAAAATATCTAGGATGAGGTTTGTTCTATCTAAGACCTTGCATCCTAAAATTTTACTAATGTTTCGTTCTTGAGCTGCTGAAAGTTCATCATCAAAAATGGCAGTACCAACATTATTGTCTTCAATAAATTGTTGTACATCATTCATCTTACCTGATCCAATAAACGTTTTTGGATTTGGCATGTCCATTTTCTGAGTAAAACGTTTTAATACCTCACCTCCAGCAGTATAGGTTAAAAATTCTAGTTCATCTAAATATTCATTAGATTGTTCTTCATTTTGCTCTCTAGTAATAACACCTATAAGTACAGTTTTTTCTAAGGCGATATCTTTTTTTTCAATCATAAATTCAAATAAAAAACAAAGTTACATAATTGAATGTTCGTCTATTGCATTTTAAAACTTAAATTTACAACGTGAATTCCCAAGATTTAAAAACGATTACTTACACTGTAGCATTTTATAATCTCGAAAACCTATTCGATATATATAATGATGCAACCAAACACGATAATGATTTTTTACCAGGCTCAGATAAGCGTTGGACAAAAAAACGTTATGACCGGAAACTCTTTAAATTAGGTCAGGTTATTTCAAAAATAGGTTTTGAAGACACTCAAAAACCTCCAGCGATTGTTGGTTTAGCTGAGGTAGAAAATAAAAATGTACTTAAAGACTTAATTCAAAGTAAAGATTTAGAAGCTTACAATTATGGTATTGTACACTATAACTCACAAGATGAAAGAGGGATTGATGTGGCTATGATTTATGATCAAACAGTGTTTACAGTTGAACAATCTAAGACATTTTCAGTTTATATTGAAGATGAAATAGGTGATCAGGATTATACGAGAGATATTTTATTAGTATCTGGAATTCTTCATTCTGAAAAGGTGCATTGTATTGTTAATCATTGGCCGTCAAGAAGAGAAGGTGAAAAAGAGTCTATGTACAAACGGCTAAAAGCTGCTGAAAAAGTTATTGAAATTATAAAATCAATAAAAACTGAAAACACTAATGCAAAGATTTTAGTGATGGGAGATTTTAATGATAACCCAAGCAATGAAAGTATAAAGTTTCTTACAAGTGAAGGTGATTTATACAACCCAATGGAAACAATGTTGTCTTATAGTAGAGGAAGTTTAAATCATAATTTTAAGTGGAATTTATTTGATCAAATATTATTTTCAACTAATTTTTTTGAAACTCAAAAAGAGAAACTGAAATTTGATGAAGCCAATATATTTGATGAAAAGTTTCTAACACAATATAAAGGCAAGTTTAAGGGGCAACCATTCAGAACTTATGTTGGGAAAAAATACAAAGGGGGATACAGTGATCATTTTCCCGTTTATGTACAATTAAATGCTACTGAAATTTAAGTTCTTAAAGTCTTTTTCTTTTTGTCGATAATAATTGCGTTTTATCTATTATAACAGTGTTAACAGTTTGTTAACTGTCATTTTTTTTATCTTCGGATACTTATTACGAGTCTTTTTAATAAGGCTCATTTTGTTGAAAATAGTCCATTCTGCCCTTAGGATGTATTTAAGACACTAAAAATCAACTGGTTAAAAATTTAATAGCATTCATTGATATGAAAAAAATTTTACTCTCGTTACCACTCCTTTTTGCTTTCTCAATTTGGTGTGCTGATGCACAAATTACATCCTACCCTTACGTTGAAGATTTTGAATCTGGAGATGGTGGTTGGGTCATAGACGCAGCTAACCCTGGAACATGGGCTTTAGGAGCGCCTGCAGCTGCAGTTATTAATAGTGCCGATTCAGGTGCTAATGCTTGGGTTACAAACCTAACTGGTAATTACAATACTAATGAAAATGGTATTGTAACTAGTCCTATTTTTGATTTATCTACTTTGGTTTCACCTTCTATAGAAATGAGCGTATGGTGGAATTCTGAATTTAGTTGGGATGGTATGGTATTACAATCCTCAATAGATGGTGGAACATCATGGCAAAATGTTGGAGCAAATGGAGATCCAAACAACTGGTACAATGATGGTACCATTGCTGGTAATCCTGGTGGACAACAAGAAGGTTGGTCTGGTCGAGGAACCACAGGTTCTGGAGGTTGGGTTGTTGCAAGACATGCACTAAACGGACTAGGAGGACAAGCAAATGTTATTTTAAGAGTTGCATTTGGATCTGATGGTTCTGTCCAAGATGAAGGTGTAGCTTTTGATACAGTTTCAATCTTTGAAGTTACTTGCCCAGAACCTTCTGGAATAACTATAGCAGCTGTTACTGAAAACGCAGCAGAAGTAAGTTGGATCGCAGGAGGGGCTGAAACTACTTGGGAAATAGCAATACAAAATGCTGGAACCGGTTTACCAACTGGACCTGGCGTTACTACAATGAATAACAGCCCATACAATGTAACTACATTAACACCAAGTACAGCTTATGAAGTATATGTAAGAAGTGATTGTGGAGTAGATGGTTTTAGTAATTGGGTTGGACCATTTAATTTTACAACATTAAATACACCACCACCGCCTCCTAATGGAGTGACTTGTGTTTCTGGGTCATCGTCATTTATTTTTACTGAAAACTTTGATCAAGATCCACCAGCTGGATGGACAGGCACAGGGTTTGACGGAACAGATGGTAATTGGGATATAACAGGTGCTGGAGCTAACTCTTTTGGAACAGGACCAGCAAACGCTTATGACGGCGGAACAGGAAACCATTTAGAATATGAAGCATCTGGTGATTCTTCTGACATTGCATCCGCTATAAGTCCAGCAATTGATTTAACTGCCGCTATAGACGGTGCAGAACTATCTTTCTTTTTCCATGCTTTTGGAGCTGATATGGGAACCTTAAATGTTGGTGTTTCTAACGATGTTGCAGGCCCATTTACAAACTTATTTACTTGGGTAGGTGATTTACAAATTACAGATGCTGAAGCTTGGGTTCCTGTAGGGGTTAACTTAGATGCTTATTTAGGACAAGTAATTTATTTAGAATTTAGTTATGGTGGAGCAGGTACAGGATTTGAAGGTGATATGTCTATTGATTTTATTAGAGTAGAATCTTGCGGATCATTTTGTATTCCACCTAGTGGAATAACTGTCGCTAATATCACAGGAACTTCTGCAGATATTAGTTGGACAGCAAACAATGGAGAAACATCATGGGAGTATGTTGTTGTACCAGCAGGAACTGGAGAACCAACAGGTCCAGGAACTACAGTAACAACACCATCGGTGACTATTACAGGTTTAGATTTTGAAACAGATTACGAAGTATGGGTAAGAGCTGATTGTGGAACTGAATTTAGTATTTGGTCAGGTCCTGTAAACTTTACGACAACGATACAAACTAATTTTGATGTTGATTGTGCTGTAGGTCCAGTTAACAGTTTTGTATGCTATGGAAATAATGATTCAGAAATATTCACATACACAAGTTCTGATGGATCACCACTTAACTTAACAATTAATGTTGGTGAAATAGAAGGCGCACCATTTGATTTCTTATTAGTTTCAGATGGCGATGGTACGGTATTATACAACGATGAAGGAAATGATGGTGTACTAGATGGACTAACATTTCAATCGATTACAGATACGATAACATTTCAAATCCTATCAGATGGCTCTGTAAGTTGTGAGTCTGGTAGTGGATGTTGCTTAAATGGAATAGACTTTACTGTTGCTTGTGCTACATGTATTAACCCGGTAGCAACCTATCAAGTAATTGATGATTGTGATAATGGTGACCAATTTTTAATTGATGTGAATGTTACAGACTTAGGTGATGCAACTTCACTTACAATTTCTAACAATATAGACGCTACAACAGTTCCAGTTACTGCAACTGGTATATATCAAATTGGGCCATTCCCATTTTTAGTTGATGTAGTGGTTACTGTAAGCAATGATCAAGATGTGAATTGTGTTATTAATAGCAGCCCAATCCAATTATTGGCTTGTCCTCCTGAAAATGATAATCCTTGTGATGCTATCGTTGCGGTAGTTAATGATGATGAATCATGTGATTTATTAACCGCAGGATCTTTAATAGAAGCAACAGATTCAGGTGTTCCTACAGGAACATGTGGAGGAAACCCTGATGATGATGTATGGTTTGAATTCACTGCTTTAAACGAAGTGCAATTAATTTCATTGGTAAATATTGCTGGAGGCGGATTCAATACAGATCATGCTTTATATGAAGGCGATTGTGATAACTTAGTTGAATTAGAATGTACAGATGGTACAGCTAGTATAACGCCTCAACTTATTGTAGGAAACACATATTATATTAGAGTGTTTTCTGGAGGGAATAATTCGGAAACTACAACATTTGATTTATGTATTAAAGAAGCACCAACTAATATCATTTGTGAAAATGCTGAAAACTTCTGTGCAGAAGCAGGCGGTACATTATCAACACCTAATGTTGTCGGTATTCCTGATAATACACCTATAGCATGTTTGTTTACTGCACCTAACCCTACATGGAATATTATTCAAATTGGAGAGCCTGGGTTAATTGAAATTGAAATTGCACAAACTGATGCTGATGGAAATGGATTAGATGTAGATTTTGTGCTTTGGGGGCCTTTTGCATCTTTAGATGATGCCTGCGATGATTTAGACCTAGGTTGTCCAGACCCAGATGATTGTATAAACAATACTGCCGATCCTAATTTTTATCCTGTTGGAAATATTGTAGATTGTAGTTATTCGCCAGCACCTATTGAAAACTTAACAATTAATAATGCGCAAGCAGGAGAAATATATTTACTTTTAGTTACTAATTTCTCTGATAACGCTGGAACAATTTCTATTAGTCAAACAAATTCTGGAAGTGATGATGATGGTAACATTACAGCTGAAATCGAAGTAGACTTAGGAGCCGATCAAAGCTATTGCGAAACTTTTCCGTTACCTCTTGTTGCAGACTCACCTTTTGCAGATACATATTTATGGTTCAAAGATGGAATCAATATCGATGGCGAAACAGGTCCTACAATTACAGTGTCAGAATCAGCTACCTATACAGTACAGGCATTTGATGAACAATGTGATGTAATGGCTCAAGATGAAGTAGTTATTACATTTTCAGAACAACCTGTGGCTAATGAAGTAGACGATATGGTAACGTGTGATGATATTTCTGCCGATGAAATTGAAGATTTTGATTTAAGTACGCAAACCGCAGGAATATTAGGGACACAATCTGATACCGATTTTAATGTGACCTATCACTTAACTCAAGATGATGCTACAAATAATGTAAATCCTTTACCATTAAATTATACTAATATATCTAATCCTCAAACAATTTATGTGCGAGTAGAAAATGATAACGATACGCAATGTGTAGATTATACCACATTTGAATTAATCATCTCTGGTCCAACACCAGATGCCACTAGTGTTCCTATTGAAGAATGTGATGACGATGCAGATGGTGTTGCTTTATTTGATTTAGTGGCTCATGATGCAAATGTTTTAAATGGTCAAGATGATACAATTTTCACAGTAAGTTATTACGAAACTGAAGCAGATGCCGAAGCAGGTACAAATGCGATTGATACTTCTGTATTATATAGCAGTGGATCTCAAACGATTTATACTAGAGTTGAGAGTAATGTTGCTTTCGATTGTTATTCTACAACACCATTTGATTTAATCGTAAAACCATTACCTAGTACATCATTTACGACAGATTTTGAATACGAAGTATGCCCTAATGCGACAGTGCCAATTTTAATTACTGCAACTCCAAATAACTATACAGCAACAGAAGTAAGTATTGTATGGTATAGAGATGGAGCTGTTATTGCAGGAGAAACAGGGTTGACACTACCTGTACTTTTAGAAGGGCTTTATGAGATTGAAGTGACTTTTAATGATAATACAATGTGTTCAAGTATCACAGCTCAAACAATTATTGAATTAGAAAGTTGTGTAATTCCACAAGGTATTTCGCCAAATGGAGACGGAATGAATGATATTTTTGACTTGAGTAGTTATGACGTAAGCAAGCTAGAGATATTTAACCGTAATGGTACATTGGTTTACTCTAAAACCAATTATACTGATGAATGGCATGGTCAAACCAATGATGGTGATGAACTACCTGTAGGTACATATTTCTATACTATGGAATATGAAGATGGTAAACGAAGAAGTGCTTGGGTTTATATCCAACGTTTAAATTAGAAACCAATTAAAATCAACAATAGAATTTAAGAAATTCAACCAAAAACAACTAAAATCAAACAACTAACAAATGAAAAAATTTTATATCATTATTGTATTGCTTATAGCAACACAGGTATATGGACAACAAGACCCTCAGTATACACAGTACATGTATAATATGAATGTCATTAATCCAGCCTATGCAGGTTCTAAAGAGAATTTGTCTTTTGGATTACTTTATCGTTCACAATGGGCAGGTATTGATGGTGCGCCACAAACTGGAACCTTTTTTGGACATTTACCTGTAGGTGAGAAAGTAGGCTTAGGTCTCTCAATTATTTCTGATGAAGTAGGACCAATTAAAGAAACTAATGTGTATGCCGATTTCTCATATACATTGCAATTAGGAGGCGAACATAGACTAGCTTTTGGTCTTAAAGCTGGAGCGACATTCCACGATATTGGATTAGCAGGAATTGATTTAATAGATCCTAACGATCCGTTTTTTCAAAACATTAACACAACGACACCAAATATTGGTGCTGGATTTTTCTATTACACAGATAATTATTATTTAGCGGGATCTGTACCAAATATCCTTAACTCAGTGCACTTAGATGCAGATGGAAATAAATTAGGTTCAGAAGAAGCGCATTATTTCTTTACTGGTGGATATGTGTTTCAATTATCTCCAAATACAAAACTAAAGCCATCGTTTCTAGTGAAGTCTGCATTTAGCGCACCAACATCATTTGATGTTAACCTTAATGCTTTATTCTTTGAAAAATTAGAATTAGGAGCTTCATATAGATTGGATGATTCGTTTTCAGGTTTAATTAACTTTTCAATTACGCCAACAGTAAGAATTGGGTATGCATATGATAATGTTAGTTCGGATATTAGAAAGTATGCGCCTGCATCGCACGAATTTCTGTTATTATTTGATTTAAACTTTCCAAAGAAAGTTTCACGTTCACCAAGATATTTCTAATCAGCTAAGCTAAAACATCATGAAAAAATTATTAACACTTTTTACAATAGTAGCATTAAGTAGTTTCAGCTTAATTGCTCAGAATAAAGACACTAAAAAAGCAGATAAACATTTTAATAGATATGAATTTGTTGAAGCTGCTGAAGACTATGCTAAATTAGTTGAAAACGGAAAGGGAAGCCCTTACGTATATAGCCAACTAGCAGAATCATATTATAATGTATTTAATACAGTGGAGGCAGAACGATGGTATGCCAAAGCGCTTGAAGGAAATACTAATCCAGAAATGCTTTTCAAATATGCTCAAATGCTAAAAGCGAATGGGAAGTACGAAGAATCAAATACTCAAATGGCAAATTTTGCTAAAATGCGTCCAAGTGACGATAGAGCTATTGCATTCAATAAAAATCCAGATTACTTACCTAAGATTTTAGAAAAAGGGAAAAAATTCAATATTCAAAACTTAGGTTTTAATACACAGTATTCAGATTTTGGAGGCACACTTCAAGATGGGAAACTATATATAACATCTGGAAGAAACACGTCTCGTAAAACTTATGGATGGAACGAAGAACCATTTTTAGATATTTATGAATTGACTAAAAATGATGATGGAACATACCAAGCAGCAGATTTAGCAGGTAGTAAAGTCAATACCAAATATCATGAAGGTGTTGTTGCATTTTCTCCGGATGGAAAAACAATGTATTTTTCTCGTGAGAGTTATTTCGAAAAAGAATACGAAAGAGATTCTGTAACAAATTATAGAATTAGTCAACTTCAATTGTTTAAGGCAAGAAAATCTAGCGATGGATGGGGAGATGTTGAAGGCTTTCCAATCAATAGTGAGAATTATTCAGTTAAAAACCCATCTGTGAGTACCGATGGTAAAACGCTTTATTTTTCTTCTAACATGCCAGGAGGATATGGTTTATACGATATTTACAAAGCAAGTATAAATGATGATGGTACTTTAGGCGAGCCAACTAACCTAGGACAAAAAGTAAACACACAAGGTCAGGAAATGTTTCCGTATATCAGTAGTAATAATACATTATACTTCTCTTCAAATGGACATTTAGGACTAGGGAATTTAGACGTGTTTTATTCTAAAGTTGTAGATGGTAAAATGGGCCCTGTACGTAATATTGGAATTCCAATTAATAGTAATGCTGATGATTTTGCATTTCATTTAGATGAAGAAAGTGAAGAAGGCTATGTATCCTCAAATAGAGATGGAGGATTAGGAGGTGATGATGTTTATGCTATTAAAAAATTACAACCTTTATGTGATGTTTTAATTACAGGAACAGTTACAGATTCTAAAACAGGAAACCCAATAAACGCAGCTTCTGTATCCTTATATGATGATCAAGGTAATTTAGTATTAACTAAAGTAACAGATTCTGACGGTACTGTTGAATTTATTGTTGAATGCGGAAAACAATCAGAATTAGAAGTTATTATGGATGGTTATGAAAGCCAAAAACTAACAGTAAGTGCTTCAGAAGAGGAAGAGAAAGAGGTTAGCATTATGTTAGACCCAATTGAAGTTATAGTAACTCCAGATGCGGTTGTTCTAAACCCAATCTTTTTCGATTATGATAAATCTAATATTACTGCACAAGCAGCTTTTGAATTAGATAAGTTAGTACAAATCATGAATAAATATCCGGAAATGGTAATCAATGCAACGTCGCATACTGATAGTAGAGGATCTGCATCATATAATGAGAGACTATCAGATAGAAGAGCAAAAACAACTGTTCAATATGTTATTTCAAAAGGTATAGATAAAGCTCGAATTTCAGGAATGGGTAAAGGAGAGAATGAACTCAAAGTTGATTGTGGGTCTAACTGTACAGACGAAGAGCACCAAAGTAATAGAAGATCAGAATTTATTATTGTTAGTGGAGGACCAGAAGCGCAATAATAATAATAAAACAATATTTAATGATTTACTAACCAATATAAAAGCCCTGAATTAATCAACTAGGGCTTTTATGGTTTATAATCAAAAATTGCTAAGCTAAATCATGTTAAAGAAAAAGTAAAAAAACAACCAACACAAATGAAAAAAATTATTTTAATAATTGCGCTTTTATTTGCCTGTACTTGGGTAGATGCGCAAACGTATTTACAAGAAAATTTTGATACTGAAATTCCTGCGACTTGGACTGTTACCGATGGTGGTGCAGCTACAGGAGATTCTTGGATTTCTGGTCAACAAGGAGGAATTAATGCTCTTAACGGAACCAATTGTGCCATTGTAGATAGTGATGCTAATGGTAATGGAACTGAACTTATTGAAGAGTTAACCTCTCCAGTTTTTGATACTACTGGAGCTGTAGCATTATTTTTAGATTTTGACCAATTCTATAACAATATTGGTGCTGACACTGCCATTGTAGAGGTCTTTGATGGAACCAATTGGATTGAAGTCTTAAATCAAACTGCAGATGCAGGAGGATTTGATGCTCCAGATCAACAACATATTGACATTACAGCGTATTCAAACGCTGCTATGCAAATAAGATTTATTTATAATGATGGTAACGATTGGGCTTGGTATTGGTTAGTTGATAACGTACAAGTTTATAACTCTACATGTAACTTTCCATCAGATATAACTGTGACAGGTGTAACTGCTAACTCAGCAGATATAGCTTGGACAGCAGGAGGCACAGAAACAGCATGGGAAGTTGTTGTACAACCTGCAGGAACAGGAGAACCTACTGGTGCAGGAACAATGACAACTAACAACCCTTATACTGTAACAGGTTTAACAGCTATAACAGATTACGAAGTTTATGTAAGGTCTGATTGTAATGCTGATGGATTAAGTGTTTGGGCTGGCCCAGCAAACTTTCAATCTGCATGTGATGTATTCGTACCAGAGTATGTGGAAAATTTTGGTACAATAATACCAAATTGCTGGGATGAAGCAGCAGATGGAGACGCTACAACAGGACCTACAGGATTAGGTGGCGGAGATTGGGGACCTGATGGATTCTTAAATAATGGTTTCGATGGTGCTTATAAGATTAATTTATGGCAAGCTTTTAAAAGTGATTGGATATTATCACCTCAGTTTGATTTAACAGGAGGACCGTTTCAATTGGATTTTGATTTTGGAATTATGCAATTTGCTAGTGCTACCAATGCAGGGACTTTAGGGTCAGATGATACAGTTGAAGTATTAATAAGTACAGATAATGGTACAACTTGGACCAGTTTATTAACATTTGATAACACTAGTGTTGTACCAGCAACAGGGACACAGGTTGTTATAGATTTAACAGCTTATTCAGGACAAATCGTTCAGTTTGGTATTTTAGGTTCTGAAGGAACAGTAGATGATACCGAAGATAATGATGTTTTTGTAGATAATTTTAGAGTACGCGCAATACCAACATGTCAAGAACCTACAGGAGTAACTGTAGATAATATAACTGCATTTACTGCGGACATAAGTTGGACACCTGGAGGTGCAGAAACAGCTTGGGAAGTCGCGGTTCAACCTGTAGGAACAGGTTTGCCAGCTGGTCCAGGAACAGCGACAACAAATAATCCATACACAGCAACAGGGTTAACTCCTATAACTGATTATGAAGTTTGGGTAAGAGCTGATTGTGGTGGTACAGATGGCTTAAGTAGCTGGGTAGGTCCAGTGAATTTTCAATCTGCATGTGATGTGTTTGTTCCTGATTATTTAGAAACTTTTGGTACAATTATACCAGATTGTTGGGATGAAGCAGCTGATGGAGACGCTACAACAGGACCTACAGGATTAGGTGCTGGAGATTGGGGACCTGATGGATTCTTAAATAACGGTTTTGATGGCGCATATAAGATTAATTTATGGCAAGCTTTTAAAAGTGATTGGATATTATCACCCCAATTTGATTTAACAGGAGGCCCTTTTCAAGTCGATTTCGATTTTGGAATTATGCAATTTGGTAGTGCTACCAATGCAGGGACTTTAGGATCAGATGATACAGTAGAGTTATTAATATCAACAGATAATGGTGCAACTTGGACAAATTTATTAACGTGGGATAATACATCTGTGGTTCCTGCTACAGGAACACAAGTTGTGTTTGATCTTACAGCTTATGCTGGACAAATCGTTCAGTTTGGTATTTTAGGTTCTGAAGGAACAGTAGATGATACTGAAGACAATGATATATTTGTAGACAATTTTAGAGTACGTGGAATTCCTTCATGCCAAGAACCAACTGGTTTAGGTGTTGCTAATGTTGGAGGGACTACTGCAGATATAAGTTGGACCGCAGGAGGTGCTGAAGCATCATGGGAATATGTCGTTCAACCTGCTGGAACTGGTCAACCTACGGGTTCTGGAACTGTAGTAACAGCAACAACAGTAAACGAAACAGGCTTGGCATTTTCAACAGCTTATGAAGTCTGGGTAAGAGCAGATTGTGGAGTTGATGGATTTAGTAGCTGGGTTGGTCCAGTAGAATTTACTACAACAGTGCAAACCGATTTTGATGTTGATTGTGCTGCAGGGCCATTAGATTTATTTTATTGCTACGATAATAATGATGCTAATCAGTTTTCATATACAAGCACTGATGGTTCTCCAGTAAGGATTACTATAAATGCAGGAGAAATTGAAGGCGATCCTTTTGATTTCCTAGTTGTATTAGATTCAGATGGTGTAACAGAATTATACAATGGTGAAGGAAATAATGGTGTTTTAGATGGATTGGTTTTTCAATCTACTGGTGATACGATTTTTATGCAAGTTACATCTGATGGTTCGGTAAGCTGTGCCTCTGGTAGTTTTTGTTGTTCAGATGGAATTGATTACACAGTAACTTGTGCTACATGTGTCAACCCAACAGCAACATATCAAGTTATTGATGATTGTGATAACGGGCAACAATTTTTGGTTGATGTTAATGTAACTTCTCTAGGTGATGCTACATCATTAACTATCTCAAATAATATTGATGCCAATACAGTTCCTGCTACAGCGACTGGTGTGTATCAAGTTGGACCTTTCCCATTTGGAGTTGACGTAATTATCACAATAGATAATGATCAAGATATTAATTGTGTTATTAATAGTGATGCTATTCAATTATTAGCTTGTCCTCCAGATAATGACAACCCTTGTAATGCAACTGTAGCTGGCGTAAATGCAGATGATAGTTGTGATATTATAACTTCAGGAACCTTATTAGAAGCTACTGAATCTGGGATTCCAGTAGGAACTTGTGCTGGTGATCCTGATGATGATGTTTGGTTTGAATTTACTGCGTTAAATGAATTTCAAATTATTCAGTTAATTAATATTGATGGTGGAGGTTTCTTTCAAAATCTAGATCATGCAGTTTATGAAGGGACTTGTGATGCTCCTGTAGAGTTATATTGCTCGGGAGATAATGCAAGTTTAACACCATCTTTAACTGTAGGTAATACCTATTTTGTTAGAGTATTCTCAGCAGGGGATGAAGGTGTAGATTATACGTTTGACTTATGTATTAGACCAGGTAGTGGTAATGTAACTGTAGATCAAGACACTTACACTATTGAAGAATTAGTTGTAGATATTTTGATAGATAGCCCTTGTGCTCAGATTACAAATATAGAATTCTCAACAGGAACTAATTTTGGTGATGTTAATGGTATCGGTTATTTCTCAGCTGACGAAGATAGTTTCCCATTTGATGAAGGTATTATTTTAACATCTGGTGATGCAAGTAGAGCATCAGGACCAAATTTTGATGCCATGAGTGATGGTGGTTTTGGTTGGCCAGGAGATGCAGAATTAGATACTGCTGTAGGAATCAATTCTAATAACGCAAGTATCATTGAATTTGACTTTGTCCCATTATCAGATGAAATCAGCTTTGATTTCTTAATGGCTTCCGAAGAATACAACGGAAGTACTGGTGGAACATTTGAGTGTACATTCTCTGATGCATTTGCATTTTTATTAACTGATGATAATGGTGTAACGACAAACCTTGCCGTATTGCCAGGAACAACAACACCTATATTAGTAACAAATATTCACCCAGAAAACCCTGGATGTCCAGCGATAAACGAAGAATACTTTGGAGGTTATGTACCGCAAAACCTTCCTCCTATCTCTTTTGATGGTAGAACAACAGTATTTACAGCTTTTTCTCCTGTTAATATTGGAGAAACATACCATATCAAATTAGTAATGGCTGATGCAACAGATACTGCTTTAGATTCTGGTGTATTCTTAAAAGCAGGTAGTTTTGATATTGGTGAAGTTGAGTTAGGAGCTGATATTACTGTAGCAGCAGGAACGGCTGCTTGTATTGGAGAAGAAGTTATTTTACAAACTCAAGCTCCTACAGTAGATCATGTATGGTTTAAAGATGGTTTTGTGATTGATGGAGAAACGACTAATACTTTAGTTGTTACTGAGGATGGTACATATACTACTCAAATTATATTCTCACCATCGTGTATTATATCAGATGAAATTCTAGTTGAGTTTTTACCATTACCAATCGCAAATATGCCACCAGATTTAATTGGATGTTCTATTGGAAATGATACAGCTGTATTTAATTTACCAGATAATGATTTACCAATTTTAGGAGACACACAAAGTCCTGATGATTTTACGGTAACCTATCATTTAACTGAACAAGATGCTATCGATGGCATAAACCCATTAGTAAGTCCTTATACGAGTTTATCTAACCCGCAAACAGGTTATGCTCAGGTGACTAATAACGCTACAGGCTGTATTAATACAACAAGCTTTAACCTAGTATTAGGAATCGAACCTGAGACTACTTTCACTCAAGATTTTGATTACGAAGTTTGCCCTAATGCTACGATACCTATTATTATTGAGGCGACTCCTGTAAATTATACGACTTCTGAAGTTACTATTAACTGGTATTTAGATGGTGTATTGATTACTGGAGAAAATGGATTAACACTTCCAGTATTAATTGCTGGAGATTATGACATTGAAGCTATTTTTAATGATACAGGATGTTCTAGTATTACAACGCAAACTGTTATAGAGTTAGAGAGTTGCGTTATTCCTCAAGGAATTTCTCCAAACGGAGATGGTATGAATGATACATTTGATTTAAGTAGTTATGAGGTAAGTAAATTAGAAATCTTTAATAGATTAGGAACTTTAGTGTATTCTAAAACTAACTATACAGATGAATGGCATGGACAAACCAATGATGGTGAAGAACTGCCAGTAGGAACATATTTCTATACAATGGAGTACAGAGATGGCGAGCGAAGAAGCGCTTGGGTTTACATCCAGAGATTGAATTAATCAATCATATACTTTAATAAAAAACCTCTAGCAAATTTTGCTAGAGGTTTTTTTATTAATGGCTACCGCTTATATAAATTCTATAATTAAAATGAGCTAAGTAAAATAATTGATAATATAATGCAGCCTAATAATAAGGACCAAAGCATCCAAATATTATAATGTTGAGGTTGATGCTTGCTATTTCTTTTGGCATTTAAAACCCTTCTTTTTTTTCCACTATATTGAATCCAGTTTTTAAAAAAAATAAAAATACTTGCCATAATGAAAAGTGTCCAGGCTTTACTTGAAGATATGGCTGTTGCATTCATTTCATCTAAGAATATTGAAATGACTATGCCAGACAATAAGAGGAGACTGCACTGAAGCGTAGAAATATAAAACAACGCGATGTCATTAGCTTTCTTTTTTTGAGTAGGTTTATAATGTTGAAAAACATTAAAAAATAATAAGTCAAACGTAGTCATAGTATTTGTAGATAAAAGAAAAGCCACATCAATCTTGATGTGGCTTTCTTTATAAAGATTTAATTTTATTGAGCGTCAATACTCACAAAATCTAATTCATAAGTTCCATCAAAATCACCTTGTCCACTACCTACATATTTAAATGCTACGTAAATTTGACCTGAACCGCATGAAAGATCAACATTTCCAGATTCAAACCAGTCTCCAAAGAAATCACTGTCTTGAGTAACATAAGCATCAGTGATGATTCCCCAAGTTGCAGTTGCGATGCCTCCTTCTGTTCCATCCCAATCGTTAGAAAATAAGATTTCCAATGTACTTCCGTCAGAGAAACTATTAGATGTTTCAAAATTTAATGTTACGTCTGAGTTAGCATCTAAATCAATTTGTGGTGTAATTAACCAAGCCACAGTGCTTGCATCACCAGAATTAAATGATCCTACTCTAGCAGAAACTCCTTGAGATGAATTTGCGCCTCCTTGAGTATATGCTTCCCAGCCTTCAGAACCAGCTTCGATAAAGTTAGTCCAACCATTGCCAGAAATTAAAGAGTTTACAGACTGTGATTCAAAATCGTCTTCAAATAAGTTGGTTGCACCAGTTGTCGCTGCAATACCACAAGATAACTCAATAGGGTCACAACGCATATCATTATCAAAATTGATGTCTTCAGGAGAATTAAGAACTACAGTATAGAACTCATCAAAAAAGTCTCTTGTTAAAATACCATCAAGGGTACCTCTATTTGCAGGTAATAATAACGATTTAAAATCTGAAAAGGTACTTGTGCTTAAAATTACAGATGAGCTACCTGTACAGCTTTCTAAAAGACGTTCTCCGTCAAATTGATCAGTATCTTCTGCAGCAAATGTTTTTAAATCATCTCCAAGAACATCATTTCTATTGAATTGCACATCAGTTAAACGAATAAACAAGTTTTCAAGGTCGTTAGAAAAATCGCTAATGTTAACCTCTAAAGGTACAATTGTTGCTACTTCAGAAGTTCGAAGGATAGTTTCTGACATTTCAGAAGCTGCAATTTTTGCTAATTCATTTCCATCTCTTCTTCCTATTTGTACAACACCATTATCAACAGCAACAGACAAACCATCAAGTTTTATATATACTTTTCTTCCGAAGTCATAAATAGTAAATAATGGATTAACGTCAACTTGAACAACAATACCTGCTGTTGGGTTTTCAGTTCTATCTTGTAATACTAATTCTTCGAAGAAATTACCGCCTTCATCACTAGAGATTACATAACCTTCCATAAAGTTATTTGTGTCTTCAAATGTAATGATGTCCTCTCCAGATTGCACTAAGTTTCCAATAACGGCATCAATATCAATAATGTTTCCGTCAATAACAGGATCAGTAACTGTAGTATTAGGTGTGTCAAAATCATCATCCTGTACACAAGCATTAAATACCACTAAACCTAAAGCGAGTAGTATGATTTTGTTTAATTTAATTGTTTTCATTTTTTCTTTTTTTATCGCATCCTTAAGAAAGGATATTATTTTGAAATTTATTTTATGCTTTTTAGAATCTTAGATATACGTTTAAATAGTATGTTGTTCCGTTTCCGTTGAAATAACGAGAACCAAAAACAGGACCATTGTCTCTAGATTTATCTTCTAACACTCTATCGTATGTGGCTAATCTTGATTGTTCAAATCCACCAGTTTTAAATTCTTGATTAAATACATTATTTATAGTTGCGAAGAAACCAACGAAGTAGTCACCTACTCGCCAAGATTTACCTCCAATGACATTAACAAGCATATAGTCATCAAACTGTTCTTGTTTTAATAAGCCTTTTGCAACATTTTCATCATAACCTACAATTGGTTGACCGTCAAAGTCTGTAGTAAAGTTTGCAGACCTTGCTAAGTTACTTACATCAATGTAAGCGTTTGAGAAATAATTGGTAGTTACACCCACATTCCAAAAATCAGGATCACGATATTCAAACCCTATTTGGTAGGCACGTTCTGGTCCACCAGCTACATGATTGTCTTTGATGTTTGTTGTTCCATCTCCAAAAGATAGAGGGCCATCAAAATCATCACTAGTTAAGTATAAGTTTGGGTTGTTATTAAAGGTGTATTGACCAACAGAAGCCGCCGCTTTTAATTTTATTGTTGGCGTTACTTGTGCCTCAATACCTAATTCTGCTCCTATGTGTCTTTTTTCAACATTAGTAAGAATCTCTTGTACGAAAGCATCTCCTGTATCTAAGCCTAAACCTGCAAGGTCTTCAGTAAAGAAGAAACCAATATCTGTTCCGTCAGAAAATCCAGAATAGAAACCAGTAAGTCTTGCTTTTACGATTGGCGATCTAAAAATATAACTTACATCTACAGATTGAATTTTTTCGCTTTCTAAACCAATAACAACATCATTATTTTGTCTTGCATTGCTAAACGAATTTCTGATGCTAGGGGCTTTAGTAAAGTAACTAGCATTAACATCAACAAGATGACGTCCTGTGATTTTGTATGTAGCACCACCTTTAATGCCATAGTTAGAGAAATCTAATTTTTCGCTTTCACCAAAAGAACGTGATCCAGAAAAGTTTCCGTTTTCAAACAAACCATTTCTTTGGTAAGTCGTTTGCGAAATATTTGCACCTAAATAGAAATCTACCTTATTATATTTAAATTGTGCTTGAGCAAATCCAGTAATAACATTAGCGTCTATTTCGTAATTATATTTGTAACGATCCCCTTCTTGAACAATTCTATTAGGGTTTCTTATATCACTTTGAGCGATATCTTCTAAAGATTGAATCACATTAGCATCTTCTTCAGCAAAGAAATCAACATCTAAGTATCCAGTTCCTCCTAAAAGGTCTTTAAGATTCGCAAAGTTTTCACTTTTTAACTTTCTGTAACTCACCATACCATTTAATCTAACACGTTCTGATAATTCAGTATCTAAAATAGTGTTGATTGTAAATTGTGAGTCATCATTTCTATCTTCTTGAATAGCATAGATAGAATTTCCACCTTGAGCTCTTACTGTAGCATTAGCACTATATAAAGCATTCCAGTCGAGTTGTCCATCATTTCTAAAATCTTGCCCAGCTAAATATGCTTGTTCAAAATCAGCTGAAGTTGGATCAGGAAACCTTAGATGATAACTTGGTAAGTTTTGATAATAAGATGGATCTGGATTTCTTGCGCCACCTAAGTAACTAGCTTGTCCATTAAAATTAACTAAACGTGTTCCTCCATTATCAATTCTCGTATTACCTATTTTACCAAACTGGTAAGCAATATTGGTATTCAATTTAGTTTTAGAATTAATATCCCAGAAATGATTTAACATTAAGATAGGCTCTTCTATTTCTCTAACTCTAGAGTTTCTGATTTCACCATCTTGTGTTCCCCAAAATGGGTTGTATTGCCTTCCTTTTAAGTTAAGTACTTCATCTGTTATAGCTGTTGAACGACCACGTCTATTCTGCGCATAGATTCCAGTAAAGTTAATACTGTGTTTATCATTGATTTTTTTCTCTACAGCGGCAAAGAATGAATTCGAATCGTAAAGCGTTCCGTCAACATAACCTTCATCTCCATAACGTCTAGACGCTAATACAGAGTATGACCATCCGCCTTTAAGTAATCCTGAGCTATAACTGGCCATAATACGACCTGTGTAACTTCTGTTAGCAGACGCATAAGAAACCCTTCCTCCTTCTCGGTATTTAGAAGCTCGCATTATAATGTTGTTTGTACCTGCTAAATCTCCAAAAGTATAGTCATTTACAGACATTCCAATTGTAAACTCTTGGTTTCTTTGCACATCATTTACGCCTCCCCAATTTCCCCATTGTGGTCTTCCATTAAACTGCTTGTTCATTTCAACACCATTAATAAGTACTTTTCCATTAGCATTATCTAAACCTCTAGGTCTAAAAAACGTTGCGCTAAAGTCAAATGCAGCTGCTCTTAAGAATTGATCTCTAGACGATTGTAGTAATCCAGAAATGTTATCTGTTAGTCCATCATCTTCACTATTTAAATTATCATCAGAAATTGAAATAACAAAAGAATCGGAATTATCACCATCATCAAAATCGAGTGTCATACCGCTTATATCAACAGTTTGACCTTCATTAACTACAATAGGATAACGTTTTGTAGTGTAACCTACTTTTTCAACTTTTAATACTTGTTCTCCTAAAGGAACAATACTAGTAAATTGAAATTCACCATTGGCATCAGTATTGACTGACTGACCTGTTTCTTCAATGGTAATCGTTACATCAGGAATTGGCTCTCCCGTAGTGCCATCTAAAACACTACCTTTTACAATAGTATCTTGTGCAAATGCAGTTAGCATGGAGAACATTCCAAATAAAATAATAAAAAAACTTTTTTTCATGCCTTTTTTTAAGATTAATAGTTCTTATGCATTAAATAATAGTTATTTAAAGCGTGCAAATTTACATTATTTATAATAAATACATACTTTTGGCTCGACATTTGTAAATATCATAATGATAACATAATATTTAAACTATGAAACCACTACATTTTTCTTTAGCAATTATTTGTTTTTTAATAACATTTAATGGCTTTTCTCAAGAAGAAAAAAAAGAAAAACGATTTAAAATTCACACTGTAGCATTCTACAATTTAGAGAATTTATTTGACACTATCAATGATGTGACAAAGTTTGATGAGCGAAGTCCTATAATGGAAATCAAAGCAGATAGAGCTGGAATCTATAAAAAGAAAGTAAATAATATGGCAAGAGTGATTGCTGATATTGGTGCTGATGTCACAGGCAATACACCTGCGCTTGTTGGGGTTTGTGAAATTGAAAACAGACAAGTATTAGTTGATGTCGTAAATCACCCCTTATTATTAGCCAAAGACTATGGTATTATTCATTATGAATCTCCAGATGTAAGAGGGATTGATGTTGCACTACTTTATCAGAAAAAACTATTTAAACCCACAAGTCATGAGTCTTACGAATTACTCATTTATGATAATATAAAAGGAGATAGAGTAATTACTAGAGATCAATTATTAGTAAGTGGAGAATTAGATGGAGATCCAATTCATGTTATTGTAAATCACTGGCCATCAAGAAGTGGTGGAGAAGCTAGAAGTCGATCAAAACGTGTTGGAGCAGCAAAACTGAATAAACAAATCATAGATTCTATACAATCTAAAGATCCGTATGCTAAGATATTTTCGATGGGTGATTTAAATGATAATCCTACCAATAAAAGTGTAAAAGATGTGTTGAAAGCTAAGGCTGATAAAGACCGTATTGATTTAAAAGAAATTTATAATCCTTTTGAAAAAATGTTTACTGAAAAAGGCTATGGTACTACAGCTTGGAGAGATGCATGGAGTTTGTTCGATCAAATTATGTTTACCGAGCCACTAGTTAAAAAAGATGACTATTCTTCGTTTAGATTTTATAAAGCAGGTATTTATAATAAACTGTACCTTACTAATAAAAGAGGGAGATGGAAAGGATATCCTTTGAGAAGCTTTGCTGATGGTGGATTTACAAATGGGTTTAGTGATCACTTCCCTGTTTATGTATATCTCATTAAACAAGTAGAAGATTAAACGAAACAAATCATAATAAAAAATGCGCTAGTATTATAGACTAGCGCATTTTTTATTTTATAAGAAAACCCTTAAAACCAATTTGCCCAAGGGATTCTCGATATTACTAATAGTAAACCTAAAGTGTAAAAAATAGCAAGCATCTTAAACTTTGGCTTAGACGTTAATTTCTTTTTATGTTTTGAATAACCAATAGTAATCATTGCTACAGCTAATATGCCAACAAAAGGGTGTTCAACAGCTAGTAGTCTAGAAAAGGAATCTAACCCACCCATACCATTGTTTTGTATATTTTTTAATCCGAAAGGAGAGGTGAAATATAACACCAAACCAATTAGTAATTGGATATGCATTACAATCAATGTGAAAAGTGATATTCTAAAATCTACAGCTTGAAACTCTTTATCGCCAAAAAACTTAATCAAGGCATTAAAGGTGGCTAGGACTAACATGATTACTACTAGATAAGCCCAATAAGAGTGAAGTATTTTTACAGTTTCGTACATCGTTATAGTTTAATAATTACGAAAACAAAGGTAATAATTTAAAGGATATGTTTATTCTGAAATAGAAATCTGTCGCTTTGCTTCGTTACCAAATTCGTCAACAACTGTGATGAGGTGTTTTCCTGTCGATGGAAGAATCGCTAATTCATGAATGTCTTTAGTTAAGCCAACATACGTTTCATCTAAATACCAATAGATATTAGTTTCGGGTTTTGAATGCGCAACCTTTAATACCAAATCGTTAGTGTCTCCATCAAAATCCTTTGGAAGAAAAATAGAGTTGTTTTGTTTTGGATAAATAAAATTCATTGTGACTTGTGCTTCTCCAGCACAATCCATTCGTAATTTTGGAAGTGGTTTGTAAAACGGGTTTTTCGTTTTGTAATAATGTGCTTTTAATGGTGATAATACAAACCAAGGCTTATGTTTAATCATATTTAAATCTTCACAAGAAGAATTAACTTGATAGGTTTCTGTGGCATCCAAATGTGCTAAAATATGGTACGGGCAAGGTTCGGTCTTTAATCCACTAATTTGAATATAATTTTGTTCGGTTTCATCACAAATTGAAGAGGCACGATGACCACTTTTTAAGCAAATGTTTACAGCTTGCATTTCATCATAAGGTTTTGCAAACCAATCACTATTAGGCAAGACATCAAAGACATCAAATAATATTGGAGCTGCGGTTTGTACACCAACCAAACCCGGTCTGCCTTCGCCATCGGCATTACCCACCCAAACACCAACTACATAATCTTTTGTGGTACCAATAGCCCAAGCATCACGGAAACCGAAACTCGTTCCAGTCTTCCAGGCAATCTGTTTTGAGTCATCAAAAAACTCCCAACTTTCATCACCTTCAGGTCTATTCACTTTTTTTAAACTTTCATACGTAAGATAAATTGATGCAGCATCAAATATGATTTTTTCGTTTGAGATGTTTCCGAAGTTAACCATTTCCGAAGCTATAAAAGTAGGTTCAACAAATTCGTTGGTATAGTATTCGCTTGAAGTTTCAGAAAAATGATTCAAAGTAGATGACAAAGACGCATAGCTTTTACATAAATCCCAAAGGTTACTTTCTGCACCACCAAGAACCAATGATAAACCATAATGATTGGCATTGTATTTTAAATCTTTGAGCTGTAATTGTTTTAAATATTGATGAAAACGATCAAGTCCAAAGTCTTGAAGCATCCGTACTGCTGGTACATTTAGTGAACGAGATAGTGCACGACTTGCAGGAACAACACCATCAAACTCTTTGTTGAAATTTTCTGGATTGTAACTTCCAAACTGGCTTGGCACATCGGTAACTAATGTATTAGGAAGCATATCTCCAGCATCCAGCATAGACGCATATAAAAAAGGTTTTAAAATACTACCAGTACTTCGTGGTTTATCAATAATATCAACATCTTTTTGATGTGCTCTATCTGTAGGCGTGTTTCCTACATAAGCCAATACACGTCTTGTATGTACATCTAAAACAAGAACTGCTGCATTATGAATTTCGTTTTGTTTTAAAATATTGTATTGGTTTTTAACGATGTAATTAACCCGTTCTTGCAACTTTGAATCAATAGTTGTTTGAATGCGCTCACCACGATGTGATTGTGCTATTTTTTGTAATAAATGAGGTGCAATTTGTGGCAAGGCATATGGCTTTTGAGGTAAGTTTTCAGCAATAGATAGTTCATAGGTTAGTGAGTCTATAATCTCATTTTCCAATAGTTTTTCAAGTAACCGATTGCGTTTTTCTAATAAGCGTTTTTGATTTTTCCCAGGATAGATTAAACTTGGTGCATTTGGTAATACCGCAAGTGTGGCACTTTCTGCCCAAGACAATTGTTGTGGATCTCTATTAAAATAGCGCCAAGAGGCTGCATCTAAACCCACAACATTACCTCCAAAAGGAGCATTGCTAGAATAGAAAGCTAAAATTTCGGGCTTAGAATTACGAAGTTCTAATCGTGTAGCTAAGATGATTTCTTTGATTTTTTCAAGATAGGTTCTTGATTGTCCTTTTCGTGATAAGCGAATTACTTGCTGTGTTAATGTGCTCCCACCACGCTTTACTTCTCCTGAACTAATATTATCTCTTAAAGCTTTAAAAATTGAAATGGGATTAAAACCTGGATGGTCATAAAAGTACTCATCTTCAAACTGAACAATACACGTTTTAAATTTCTCTGGAATACTATCGTTATGAGGAAATCGCCATTGCCCATCTGAAGCAATATGCGCTCCTAAAAGTTTGCTCGTTTTACTAGTGATTACTGTTGCTGTAGGGTCTTTAAATAAATCTCTAGGCAAACAAAAAGCATACATGATGAGAAGTATCGCTAAAGCGATAGATTTCTTTTTATGCTTTTTTATATACTTGATTAACCTATACACGCCCTGCACTATAACGTTTTCGTTGATTTTATAATAATAAATATAGTTATTTTAGAGTCTTTGACTAAAAATATATACGTGGGAAAGTACTTTAATAATCTTAATGTAATCATAATTTTTAGCATTTTTTTTTCTTCGGAAATAGGACATGCTCAACTTGGCTTTTGTCAAGGTAATTCTGGAGACCCAATCTTTATCGAAGATTTTGGAACAGGTACCGATTATGGACCTCAATTACCAATTGGAACAACAACATATAACTTTGTGGGATTTGATGGTCCACAAGATGGTCAATACACGATAGGAAGTAGCACTTTTGCTTATGGTTGGAATATGCCAAGTGACCATACTGTAGGAGATACCGATGGTAAAGCATTAATAGTTAATGTAAGTTTTACACCAGGCGAATTTTATAGTACTGCAATTAACGGTTTGTGCGAAAACACAACGTATGAATTTTCATCTTGGCTGCTAAATATTTTACCCAGTTCTGGTTGTTCTGGAAATGGAATCCCCGTAAATGTTAGGTTTGAAATTTGGGATATAACTGATACCAATGTTTTGGCAAGTGGAGATACAGGTGATATTTTTGGATCGGCAACGCCTATTTGGCAGCAATATGGATTAGTTTTTCAAACCTTATCTGGACAAACTTCAGTCATTTTAAAAATGATTAACAATGGCGTTGGAGGTTGTGGTAATGATTTAGCTATCGATGATATTGCTTTCAGTACCTGTGGAGATTTTATTTCGGTTACAGATGAAGATGATAATGTTCAAGTTGATATTTGCGAGAACGAAATCCCTTTTGATTTACTACTTACTGCCATTCCAGATTTTTCAGTATACAATTCCCATTTTTATCAATGGCAAGAAAGTACAGATGGTATTATATGGACAGACATTTTAGGTGAAAATGGAGAGACAATTAACCTCTCTGTGTCAGCATCTATGTTTTATAGAACAAAAGTAGCTGAAGATGCTATTAATTTAAGTAATGATCAATGTATATCACTGTCTGATATATTTGAAGTGACCTTTAACCTCAGCCCAGAAGCTCCGATTAGTGATGGCGATATAAGTTTTAATTGTAATCTCAATGAAGCAGTCTTGTCAGTAACAGTACCTGCTGGCATTTCGGTGAATTGGTATGATGCACCTACAGATGGAAATCTATTGGAACAAAATAGTAACTCTTATATAGCTGTTACAGATGGCGTTTATTATGCGGAAGCAATAGATGAATTAACAGGTTGTACCTCTCTTATACGAACTGCTGTAAGTGCTATAATACTTAATCCTGATGCTCCAATAGGAAGTATTGATGTTGGAATTAATTGTGAAATTAATGAAGTAGAATTAATGGTTTCTGTACCTATAGGTATTAGTGTGAATTGGTATGATGCAGCAGTAAATGGTAATTTGTTATTGTCTAATAGTTTATCAATGATAGTTACTGAACTAGGAACATATCATGCTGAAGCTATAAATGAAATAACAGGATGTGTGTCATTAAACCGAACAGCTATAAATGTTTTGGCCGAATTACAAACGGGTAATTGTATTATTCCCCAAGGGATTTCACCTGGTGTATCACCTGGATTGAATGATACTTTTGATTTAAGTGGCTTTGCAGTAAGCAAACTTGAAATTTTTAACAGATATGGAACTCTGGTATATTCAAAAAGAGATTACACAAATGAATGGTATGGACAAACTAACAAAGGAGATGAATTACCTGTTGGCACTTATTTTTATACTATGGAATATCAAAATGGATCACGCAGAAGCGCTTGGGTTTATATAAACCGATAAATTAAAATTATATAGTATGTTTAATTTTTTAAATATTAAAATAATGGAACGCTATTTTTTTCTTAAAATAGCTGTGATTTTCTGTGTTTTTTTTATATCAGAATTAACATACGCGCAATTAGGCTTTTGCCAAGGTAATTCTGGTGACCCAATCTTCATCGAAGATTTTGGTACAGGTACAAATTATGGACCTCCATTACCCGCTGGAACTACAACATATAATTTTGTTGGGTTTGATGGTCCCCAAGATGGACAATATACAGTTGGTAGCAGCACTTTTGCTTATGGATGGAATATGCCAAGTGATCATACACCAGGAGATACTAATGGAAAGGCATTAATAGTTAATGCAAGTTTTACTACTGGTGAGTTTTATACGACTTCAATTAACGGTTTGTGTGAAAATACAACTTATGAATTTTCATCTTGGCTGCTAAATATTTTACCTAGTTCTGGTTGTTCAGGAAGTGGAATCCCCGTAAATGTTAGGTTTGAAATTTGGGATATAACGGATAGTAATTTACTTGCAAGCGGTGATACTGGAAGTATCTCTGGAACAACTACACCAAATTGGCAACAATATGGGTTAGTCTTTCAAACCCTACCTGGGCAAACATCAATCATTTTAAAAATGATTAATAATGGTATTGGAGGATGTGGCAATGATTTAGCCATTGATGATATAGTATTCAAGAGTTGTGGTGATTTAATAGGTGTTAATGATAATTCTAACAATACAACCGAAACTATATGCAGTAGCCTAACACCCTATACAACAACATTGACTGCAATTCCAGATAATACAGTATTTAGTAATCACTTTTATCAATGGCAACAAAGTCCAGATCAAAATACTTGGACGGATATTGCTGGAGAGACAAGTGATGTACTAATGATTACAGGTGTTACCACGACTACTTATTTTAGAGCTAAAGTTGCCGAATTTGCATCAAATTTAGATAATCCAGATTGTCTTACATTTTCGTCCATATACGAATTAATTGTGAATCAAGCTCCTAATCCACCGACGTTAGAATGCTGGGAGACTGCAACTATTAATGATGCAACATGTACTTGGGAAGTTGTAGGAACTCAACCACTTGAGCCTACGGGTTTGGAATGTTGGGAATCTACAAGTTTTAATAATACAACATGTTCATGGGAAATTATTGGAACACAACCTAATCCACCTACATTAGAGTGTTGGGAAACAGCGATATTTAATAATACAACCTGTGCTTGGGATGTTACAGGAACCCAACCACCTGAACCAACAGGTTTAGAGTGCTGGGAAATAGCTATATTTAATGATACGACCTGTAGTTGGGATGTTACAGGAACCCAACCAGTACAGCCAAATATAGAGTGTTGGGAAACAGCCATGTTTAATGATATTACCTGTTCTTGGGATATTTCTGGAACCCAACCGCCTGAACCAACAGATTTAGAGTGTTGGGAAATTGCTGTGTTTAATGATATTACATGTTCCTGGGATATCAATGGAACAGAAATCATTGTAAATACACCAACGCCAATTGAATATTGTGACCCAGATAGTGATGGGTTTGGACTTTTTGATTTAACAACTAAGGATATAGAAATTACTGGAGGTGACCCAAACTTAACCGTTAGTTACCACGAAACAATTACAGATGCTGAAAATGATATTAATCCTCTATCGAGCCCATATACTAATACAATAGCGAATCAGCAAACTGTATATGCTCTTGTCGACAATTCAACAACAACTACAGACTGTGATGCTATAGTTGAATTGGTTTTAATAGTAAACCCATTACCATCTGTTGGGACAATTTCTAACTATGAATTGTGTGATTATGATTT
>CANLEE010000002.1 GCA_947489585.1 uncultured Psychroserpens sp. | reverse complement strand
TTGCAGTAGTGGTTTTAATCTGGAACAACGCAGTTAATCCAAAATTAAAGTAAATCCAAAGTAAAGCTTTGAGTATTCACTTCAATAAAAAAAGATAAAATCGCGATAGCGATATTAGTTTTCTATTTGCAGTAGTGGTTTTAATCTGGAACAACGCAGTTAATCCAAAATTAAAGTAAATCCAAAGTAAAGCTTTGAGTATTTACTTCAATAAAAAAAAGATAAAATCGCGATAGCGATATTAGTTTTCTATTTGCAGTAGTGATTTTAATCTTAATCAACAAAGTTAATCTTAAATACTATTTGAACAGGACATCATGAGATATTCACAACAAATCCAAAACACGTTCTAAGGCCATTCCCCTAGACCCTTTGATTAAAAACATAGTATTTTTAAATTTGAAAATATCAAACGCATTTTTTAAATCTAAAAATGAATTGAAATATAAAATGTCTGGATGTTTTGTTTTAGTGTTATAAAAATTTTCACCAACTAGAATAATCTGATCTAAACTTAAATCATTTACGTAATTAGCAATAGCTTGATGCTCTGACTTTGCATCTTCTCCTAATTCGAACATGTCTCCTAAAATAGCAGTTTTATTAGAATTATTTAGCTGATTAAAATTTGATAATGCAGCATACATACTTGTTGGATTAGCATTGTAGGCATCTAATATAATATGATGCCCGTTTTTATCTATAATTTGAGAGCGATTATTGTTTGGGATATAGCTTTCAATAGCATTTATGATCTGGCCATCTGAAACTTTAAAGTATTGACCAATGGCTATAGCTATACAAATATTGTTGAAATTGTATGCCCCTGTAAGATGTGTTTGAATAGTTTGATCTTTAAATCTTAAATTCACATAAGGTTGAGATTTTAATAGATTCATTTGGGAACCAAAATGAACAATATTATCAAAACCTCCAGCTTGTTTGATTTGTAGTTGATCATTTTCGTTTACAAAAATTGTTTTATTATGGGTTTTTAAATGTGTATACATTTCAGATTTTCCTTTAATAACACCTTCTAGGCCTCCAAAACCTTCTAGATGTGCTTTTCCGAAGTTTGTAATCAATCCATAATCGGGTAAAGCAATATTAGTAAGAAACGCAATCTCTTTTTGATGATTGGCTCCCATCTCTACGATGCCAATTTCGGTAGCATTAGTCATACTCAAAAGGGTCAACGGAACACCTATATGGTTGTTTAAATTTCCTATAGTGGCAGACGTATTATACGTTTTAGAGAGCACTATATTTATAAGTTCTTTTGTAGTTGTTTTTCCATTACTGCCGGTAAGTGCGATAATAGGGATATTTAGAGATTTGCGATGAAACGTTGCTAAAGCTTGTAATGTTTTTAAAACATTATCTACCAATATATACTGTTCATTAATTTGATACACTTCTTCATCTATAACAGCAAATGAAGCACCTTGTTCTAAAGCATTTTTAGCAAAGGTGTTTCCATTAAAATTTTCACCTTTAAGTGCAAAAAACATACAGTGTTTAGTTATTT
Source organism: uncultured Psychroserpens sp. (assembly GCA_947489585.1). Classification (GTDB taxonomy): domain Bacteria; phylum Bacteroidota; class Bacteroidia; order Flavobacteriales; family Flavobacteriaceae; genus Psychroserpens. Next base: position 362,032 of record CANLEE010000002.1, on the reverse strand, counting down.
TTCGAGTGTCTGTACAAATTGTACTGCACTTTAAAAAGTGTTGATAGATTGTTTTTATTGTCATAAAATAAATGTAATAAAAAAGTCCTAATCATTACGACTAGGACTTTAATTTATATTTAAAAAAACACTATTTAGTTTCTTTTCTTCTTTCCTTGAGATTTAGAACCAACTCTAGACATTGCACATCTAAACCCAATATAGTCTGTTGCCATATCTTGTGGGAAATATCTACGTTGCGCTGGGTCAATCCAATACGCTCTATCTCTCCAAGAACCACCTTTATAAACTCTAACTTCATCATTAATTAAAGATGTTCTATCGTTTGATGAATCATATTCTTTTAACATAGTACCTGTAGAATCTTTTTCTACATTATGTCTAGGAGAGTTATACATCTTACGAGTATTGCTTTCATCGGTAGTAGCACCATCTTCATCAAAGCTGTCAGCATATTGACGCGAAGATCTTACATCACCATCTCTAAAGTTTCTGTTGTCACTCTTATCAAAGTTAGTTCTTAAATAGGTTTCATTTTCATCAACACCTACTTGTAAAATTTCGCCAGGTAAATTTCTAGCAACAATTTGTCCGTTACTTAATGTATCATATACAATTTCATCTGGAGTTACAATCTTAACAGTACCATCTTCGTTAATTGCATTTTTAGTATAAACGTTACCTCTATAGTAGTTAAAGTCGTTGAATTCATCATCAACTATTGGTCTATAAACATCGGCAACCCATTCGGCAACATTTCCTGCCATATCATAAAGGCCATAATCATTTGGTTCGTATGACATCACTTCAGCAGTAATATCAGCACCATCATCAGACCATCCAGCAATTCCACCATAATCACCTTTACCTTGTTTAAAGTTAGCTAATTGATCGCCTCTAGTAGTTCTTTTACCAGAACGTGTGTATTGCCCATCCCATGGGTATTTTTTACGCCCTCTATAAACATTAAAGCTTCTTAATTCACTTAAGCCAAGTGCTGCATATTCCCATTCAGCTTCAGTAGGAAGTCTGTAATCAGGAGAAATGATACCAGATTCTCTTCTTGCGTATTGGTTGATTGTATCACCAGCTGCACTTACTTGAACTCTACGTCTTGATTTTTCTGGATTAATAATTGAATCATTACCTCCATAAGTTTGTGTTGGAGCATTAATATAGGTGTCAACATTAAAATTACTTTCAGCAGCTGAACCTAAGTGAGAATCCCTTTCAAGATAACCTGCATCTTGTAAATCCATTTCAGCAACTCTATCTGTTCTCCAGTTAGCAAATTCTACAGCTTGAATCCAACTGACTCCTACAACAGGATACTCTCCATAACCAGGATGACGTAAATAGTTTTCGGTCATCATTTCTGCATAACCTAAGCGATTTCTCCATACTAATGTATCTGGAAGAGCTCCTTCGTATATTAATCTGTAGTTTTCTTCTTCTGGTGGATATGTTCTTTTTATCCAATCCAGATACTCTGTATACATTTTATTAGTAACTTCACTTTCATCCATATAAAAGGACTGAATGTGTTGTTGATTTGGTGAATTGTTCCAATCATGCATAACATCATCCTGAACTTTTCCCATTGTGAAAGTGCCACCTTCAATAAAGACTAAACCTGGACCGGTTTCTTGTTCTTGGAATTTGTCATTGTATTGAAAACCACCATTTTTATCGTTGATTTTCCATCCTGTAGCTCTAGAAGTATTCTTATCTGAAGAGTTCCTACTACAACTAACAATTGTTAAAGATACTACTAGGGCTAATAGAATCCTTAGATTTAAGACGTTTTTCATATCCATACTTTTTAAGTAAGCTAGTTTAATTTTAGAGACGCAATATAGTAATTAAAGGTAAACTAACAACATTTTTAACTAAAATCATGCAAAAAAAGTTGCATTTCATCCTCTTTTTTGTACACAATAACGGATTTTTGGTCAGTTTACCGATGTATTTTGTCTTTAATAACGATTGATTAAATCAATTATTGTTGTAATTTTGAATAAAAAATTGAAACTCTATAATATCGTGAGTTTATAGACGTTAATTTACTATGAAAAAATATTTACTATTTCCATTAATTATAATTTCATTTTTTAGCTATTCTCAACAAAAGCAATTTAGTATCTCTTGGAAAGAGGCTAAAGTTTTAGAAACTGAAACTTCAAGAATTGAAGTTCCAAGTTTTGATATAAAGCATTTTAGTTTTTTACGTGATACAGGTCTTAAGTTTTATGCGCAATGGGAAGAGTCTTCATATCTAAACGAAGATTCTGTAACGTTGAGCCAAATAGTGTATCAAACTATAAATGTTTCTGACTTAAAAGATTTGCCATTATCAACAATACCAAATGCCCCACAGGTTGTTCTTAAAAATGCTATCGACAGAGATAAAATACATGCATATATAGAAGTAACACCAATAATAAATGATAGAGGTGTTTATAAAAAAATTACTGATTTCACAGTTAATTATCAATATGGAGGTGCACTTAATAGAAATTCACGAACTACTAATGAGATAACCAATTCTGTATTAAGTACTGGAAGTTGGCATAAATTTTATGTCGATAAATCTGGAGTTTTTAGACTAAGCAAGAGTTTTTTAAATGCATTAGGTGTTAATACCAACGTTGACCCGAGAACAATCAAGGTGTTTGGTAATGGAGGCGCAATGTTACCATTAATCAATAGTGAATTTTATCCTTTAGATTTAACTGAAAATGCAGTGCGATTTGTTGGAGAAGAAGATGGTGTTTTTAATGATCAGGATTATATTTTGTTTTATGCTGAAGGACCTACGGGATATAATGAAGAAAGTGATACCAATATTAATTTGTATTCAGATAAGTCGTATTATTTTATAAATACTAGTGCGAATTTTGGTAAACGTATTACAGCTTTAAATCAACCGGAAGATGATGTTACCATCGAAGTCAATACATTTCATGATTATCAATTTCATGAAGTTGATGAAAATAATTTGGCAAAAATTGGGAGACGATGGTTTGGCGAACGCTTTGATATTGAAAATGAGAGAAGTTTTACATTTAGCCTTCCTAATATAGTTACAGAAGAACCAGTAAGAGTTAAAGTTCTTACAGGAGCAGTAAGTGAGAGTTCTAGTACTAATATGCAGGTGGTTTTAAATGGCAATTTAATAAGCACGCTTAATTTCACTGGGATTGATGACCCAATACTGGCATCAGGTAATATTTTTGATGGATCGGTCAATTTAACATCGCCAGATGTAACATTTGATTTAATTTATAATAATAATGGCAACCCTTCATCTACTGGTTATTTAGATTATATATCAATTGAAGCCACTAGAGGTTTAAGGTTTGAAGGTACTCAGCTTCGATTTAAGAATAATGACGTTGCATTAAATCCAGGTATTGCAGAATATGCCATTGATAATGCTGTGAACATACAGGAAGTTTGGGATATTACTGATAAATATAATGTAAAATCTGTAGTTAATACTGATCAAAGTCAAACTTTGAATTTTAAAGATGTAGCTGGCGTGAGTAAAACGTATTTAACTGTTACAAGCTTAGATTACTATCAACCATCTAGAGATGCCAATACAAGTGTTAGTAATCAAAACATCAAAGGCACAATTTTTTTAAATAGTCAAGGGGAGTTTCAAGATATAGACTATATCATTGTTGCAAGAAATGATTATTTGTCTCAAGCCGAAAGATTAGCTCAAATCAATAGAGATGAGAACAATCTAAATGTGAAAGTAATAACATTAGATGAAATCTATACTGAATTTAGTTCAGGTAATCAAGATGTTTCAGCAATCAGAAATATGATTAAGTATGTCTATGATAATGCCAGTAGTCCTTCTAGACGAATAAAATATGTATGCCTTTTTGGTGATGCTTCTTATGATTATAAAGACAGAATTTCTAACAATACTAATATAGTACCAATTTGGAACTCTAAGCAAAGTTTCAGTTTAACATCATCATTTATTTCTGATGATTTCTATGGAATGATGGATGAAAATGAGGGTAATGTGAATTCTGGAGATCGATTAGATATAGCTGTAGGAAGAATGATTGTAGATACACCTCAGAGAGCAAAAGAAATGGTGGACAAAGTTGAAGGCTATTATGCAGAGGAAGCTTTTGGTAGTTGGAGGAATAATATTGTCACTATTTCTGATGATGTTAATAATGCAAATTGGGAGTTTATATTACAAAATACTACAGATGAGATCGCTAATGAGATTTCAACTGAAAAACCATTTATTAATGCCATTAAAATTCATTCAGATGCCTTTCAACAAGAATCTACTGCCAGTGGTGAGCGTTATCCTGCTGTTAATAAAGCTATAAAAGATGCCATAGAAGTTGGAGCTATAGTTGTAAATTATTTTGGACATGGCGGTGAAGATGGATTAGCGGCAGAACGTATTTTCACTAAAATAGACGCACAAGAGATTCGAAATGTGTGTAAATTTAATGTGTTTATTACTATAACTTGTGAGTATACGAAGTTTGATAATCCTCAACGCCCAACAGCAGGTGAGTTTACCTATTGGAATAAAGAAGGAGGGTCCATTGGTTTGATTACAACCACAAGACAAATATTTGTGACTTCTGGTGTAGGTTATAATGTGATTTTGGAGCAATATTTATTTAGTTATGGTTCAAATGAATATCCTAGTGCAGCAGAAGCATTAAGATTAACAAAAAATGATCCAGCCTTGGTCGGTAATTCTCAGAGATCACTAGTTTTTTATATTGGAGATCCAGCTATGAAATTAGCTATTGCTAGACCTGAAGTAAGATTAACTCAGGTGAATGATGTAGATGTTGATCAACAAACGGAACCACTTAAAGCATTAGATAGGGTGAAAATGTCTGGAGAAGTATATGATACAGCAGGAAATTTTTTATCCAACTATAATGGGATAGTGACCGCTACTGTTTTTGATAAAGAAATTGATAGACAAACTCTTGGTAATGATAATGGAGATGAAGTTATTTTAGATTTCAAAACTCTTGGAGAAACTATATTTAGAGGGCAAGCAACAGTAACTAATGGTAAATTTGATTTTGAATTCGTTGTACCAAGGGATATTGGTATTCCAGTAGGACAAGGTAAAGTGGGCTTTTACTCTAAACAAGATAATATATTAGATGATAAGTCAGGACATAGCTTTGATATTCAAATAGGTGGAATTAATGAAAATGCTGAAGAGGATAACATTGGGCCAGTGATTAACCTATTTATGAATGATGAAAATTTTGTGTCTGGAGGAATAACAAATGAGCAACCAACCTTATTAGCAAAACTCCAAGATGATAATGGGATCAATACTGCAAGTGGTATAGGTCACGATATTGTTGCCATACTAGATGGGGACGAAACCAATCCATTTGTGCTTAATGATTATTATGAAGCGAATGTTGACGATTACCAAAATGGAAAGTTGAGTTATCTTTTTAGAGATTTAGAAACAGGTTTGCATACTTTAACCCTAAAAGCTTGGGACGTATATAATAATTCTTCCACTGCTGAAATAGAATTCCTAGTAAGAGATAAAGATGAAGAATTAGTGATTACTAATGTGTTAAATTATCCAAATCCATTCATTGATTATACTGAATTTTGGTTTAATCACAATAGTTCTGATGTTTTAGACGTTTCAGTACAGGTATTTACAGTGTCAGGAAAATTGGTCAGAACCCTAAATGGCCAAACAGCTGGAGGAAGTAAAATTACGAGTTCCCTTTCTAAAGATATTGTATGGGATGGTAGAGACGATTTTGGAGATAAAATTGGCAAAGGGGTTTACATTTATAAACTAAAAGTCCGGTCTGATCGCTTAAATAAACAAGTCGAAAAAATCGAAAAACTTGTCATACTATAATAAAAAATTATATTTGCTTAATATATTGAGCGTAGAAATACATCGATATGAACATGAAATTACATATGAAAAGATACATTTTAGCCCTTATTACACTTACAGTATTTAGTAAATCAAATGCTCAAGAGACTATAACATTTCCCAATCAATCTACGGTAATTACTACTGGTGTTCCGTTTATGCTTATTGCGCCAGATGCACGTGCAGCTGGTATGGGAGACATGGGAGTTGCAACTTCAGTAGATGCGTATGCACAACAATGGAATGCTGCCAAATACACATTCTCTGAAGCAAAATCTGGTATTGCAGTAAGTTATACACCTTATTTAAGTAAATTAGTAAATGATATATCTATCGCTTACTTAACATATTTTAATAGAATTGATGACAGAAGTTCTTTCGGATTTAGTTTCAAATACTTCGGTTTAGGAGAAATTGAAATTCGTCCAGACGAATTTTCTGAGCCATTAATTGAAAAACCTAACGAATTTACTGTCGATGCATCTTACTCATTGCGTTTAGCAGATCAATTTGCAATGTCTGTTGCTTTAAGATACTTACGTTCAGATTTAAGAATCCAAGCTGTTGATGCAAATGCAAGTGCAGCGGGTTCATTTGGTGTTGATATTTCAGGATTTTATCAAAGTGAAGAAGAAGCTTATAATAGTTTTAACGGTAGAACGCGTTTTGGTTTTGCTATCCAAAACCTAGGTCCAAAGATTAAATACGACGATGGAGGAAGAGAAAATTTCTTACCAACAAATTTAAGAATTGGTGGAGGTTTTGATTTTATATTTGATGATTATAATAAATTAGCTGTTACTGCTGAGGTTACGAAACTTTTAGTGCCAACACCACCATTATTCGGTTTTGTTGATACTGATGGCGATGGCGAGCAAACAGTTGACGATCCTGCAACTGCTGATATCGATGAAAGCGAACCAACAATTATCACTGGAGGAAAATCTAATGATGTTAGTTTCCTTTCAGGCGTATTTCAATCTTTTGGAGATGCACCAGATGGTTTTAGTGAAGAATTAAAAGAATTTACTTGGGCATTAGGAGCAGAATACTTATATCAAGAATCATTTGCATTTAGAGCTGGTTACTTTAACGAAAGTGATGAAAAAGGAGCTAGAAAGTTCTTTGCATTAGGAGCAGGATTTAAATATACAACGATAAATATCGACTTGTCTTATTTATTCTCAGCATCAAAAGTTCAGAGTCCATTAGAAAATACCTTGCGTTTTTCACTGACTTTCAATTTTGGTGATGGAGCGTATGATGAATATTAGTCGTTAATATAACTCAAACTAAAAACTATTGTTTCTCAAAAACAATAGTTTTTTTGTCTAATACAGTTTGTAATGAAGGAAGTTAAAATTGAGTCTCAATTAATCGTATTTGATAATTTCAATGAATTACCAAAAGATGTTGTCTCACTTATGGAAAAAGCTATAGAAGCGAGACGTAATGCTTATGCACCATATTCAAATTTTTTGGTTGGTGCAGCTATTTTATTAGATAATGGAGAGATTGTTACGGGTAACAATCAAGAAAACGCATCATACCCATCTGGATTATGTGCAGAACGTACAGCCATTTATTATGCAGGATCACAATTCCCTAAAGCCAAAATCTTAAAAATGGCTTTAACTGCTGGTTCACAAAAAGAACCTACAACAACACCAATTCCACCATGTGGTGCCTGTAGACAAGCAATTGCTGAGTATGAAGTCAAACAAGACACACCTATTGAAATCTATTTTATGGGAGAAACAGGTAAGATTGTTAAATCTGCTTCATTGGCTAATTTATTGCCTCTAGGTTTCGATAGAAGTTTTCTATAACGATTTCGTAATAAATTTTACGTTTTTCGGTTTTTTCATTACTAACTAAAGTGTTACTTTTGTTATTCGTTTAAATAATTAACGTTACCAATGCAAAAAATCACGAAAGAAGTTTACCTTAAATGGTATGAAGACATGTATTTCTGGAGGAAGTTTGAAGATAAACTTGCTGCAGTTTATATCCAACAAAAAGTAAGAGGGTTTCTTCACTTGTATAATGGTCAGGAAGCTGTATTGGCAGGAGCGCTTCATGCCATGGATTTGACAAAAGATAAAATGATTACTGCGTATAGAAATCACGTTCAACCAATTGGTATGGGTGTTGACCCTAAACGTGTTATGGCAGAGTTATATGGAAAAGCTACAGGAACTTCTCAAGGTCTTGGTGGTTCTATGCATATTTTTTCAAAAGAACATCGTTTTTATGGAGGTCATGGTATTGTTGGTGGTCAGATTCCATTAGGAGCAGGAATTGCTTTTGGTGATAAGTATCATGGAAGCGATGGCGTTACTTTATGTTGTTTTGGTGATGGTGCAGCTCGTCAAGGGTCACTTCATGAAACGTTTAACTTAGCTATGCTTTGGAAGTTGCCAGTAGTTTTTGTTTGTGAAAACAATGGCTATGCTATGGGTACATCTGTTGAGCGTACAGCAAATCATACCGATATATGGAAATTAGGATTGGGATATGAAATGCCTTCTGGACCTGTAGATGGTATGAATCCAGTAAAAGTTGCAGAAGCATTTGATGAAGCCATTGGTAGAGCAAGACGAGGAGAAGGGCCAACATTTTTAGAATTGAAAACCTATCGTTATAGAGGGCATTCAATGTCTGATGCACAACATTACAGAACGAAAGATGAGGTTGAAGAATATAAAAAAATAGATCCTATTACTCAGGTTAAAGATATTATCTTAGATAAGAAATATGCTACTGAAGATGATCTTAAAGCAATAGATAAACGTGTTAAAGCATTGGTTTCTGAATGTGAAAAATTTGCTGAAGAATCACCATACCCTGAAAAAAGCGTCATGTACGATGCCGTTTACGAACAAGAAGATTATCCATTTATACAACACAAAATATAAGCTATGGCAGAAGTAATTAATATGCCTCGTTTGAGCGATACGATGGAAGAAGGTACAGTCGCTGCATGGTTAAAAAAAGTAGGCGATAAGATTGAAGAAGGCGATATTTTAGCTGAAATTGAAACAGATAAGGCAACAATGGAGTTCGAATCTTTTAACGAAGGGACATTGTTACACATTGGAATTCCTGAAGGAGAAACTGCAAAAGTTGATACACTTCTAGCTATTATTGGAGACGAAGGAGAAGATATTTCTGGATTATTAAGTGGGAATTCTTCTGAAGCAAAAGTTGAAGATTCAATATCAGAAACTCCTGACGACAATGTTAGTGCGAGTAAAAGTGAAGAATCATTAGAACCTCAAGAATTACCTGAAGGCGTAATTGTTGTAACCATGCCACGTTTAAGTGATACTATGGAAGAAGGTACTGTTGCGACTTGGTTAAAACAAGTTGGTGATACTGTTGATGAAGGCGACATTCTTGCTGAAATTGAAACCGATAAAGCGACTATGGAATTTGAATCATTCCAATCAGGTACATTATTACATATCGGTTTAAATGAAGGGGAATCTGCAAAAGTAGACTCATTATTAGCCATTATAGGTCCAGCAAAAACAGATGTTTCAGCAATTGCTAAAAACTTTAAAGCCGTTGGTCCTTCTTCCGAAGCAAAACAAGAAGAAGCGCCTAAACCAGAATCAAAACCTGTTGAGGCACCAAAAGTAGAAGCTAAGAAAGAAGCCGCTGTAGCTTCAACTGCTCATACATCAAATGGAAGAATTTATGTTTCTCCTTTAGCTAAGAAAATGGCTGAAGAAAAAGGAATCAATTTATCGCAAGTTAATGGTTCTGGAGAAAATGGTAGAATCGTAAAGCGCGATATAGAGAACTTTACACCTTCAGCGCAATCAACATCTGTTGGTAAGTTTGTGCCTACGGGTCAAGAAGATTTTGATGAGGTTGCTAACTCTAACATGCGTAAAGCAATTGCAAAGAATTTAGCAAAATCAAAATTCTCTGCACCACATTATTATTTAAATGTGGAGTTTGATATGGCAAATGCAATGGCATTTAGAGTACAGTACAATTCTATTCCAGACACTAAAATTTCGTATAACGATATGATTGTTAAAGCTTGTGCTTTGGCTTTGAAACAGCATCCACAAGTGAATTCTCAGTGGTTTGATGATAAAATGCGATTAAATAATCACGTACATATTGGAGTCGCTGTGGCAGTTCCTGATGGTTTATTGGTTCCTGTAGTGCGTTTTGCAAATGAACAAAGCTTACCGCAAATTGGAGCAGCTGTAAAAGAATATGCTGGAAAAGCAAGAAATAAAAAGTTGAGTTTAGACGAAATGGAAGGCAGCACTTTTACGATTTCTAACTTAGGAATGTTTGGTATTGAAAGCTTTACATCAATTATTAATCAACCTAATTCTGCAATCTTATCTGTTGGAGCAATAGTTTCAAAACCAGTGGTTAAAGATGGACAAGTAGTTCCTGGACATACCATGAAATTAACATTGGCATGCGATCATAGAACTGTAGATGGCGCAACTGGTGCTCAATTCCTTCAAACATTGAAAGGTTATATTGAAAACCCAGTCACAATGTTAGTGTAAAAATTAAAATCTAGACTTTGATCCTACTAAAGGAATCTTAATCATAATATCATCCTGATTTGATGTATTCAAGTCAGGATTTTTTATATTTAAACTCAAATAAAAAACACTATGAAACATATTTTATCTCTTGCCCTTTTACTCCTTATCGTAAGTTGTAAATCTGAACCAAAATTAAAAGCAATAACAATCACAAGTGATGAAGTTAAAGCAGCTGTAACTTATTTAGCTTCAGATGAATTAAACGGACGAAGAGCTGGAAGTGAAGGCATCGAAAAAGCGGCCTCTTACATAGAGTCTCAATTTAAATCTTTTGGAGTGAAACCTTACTATGATACTTATAGAGATCATTTTAAAATAGATAGTTTGGATGCCTTTAATGTAATTGGTTTTATTGAAGGTACAGATGATGCCCTCAAAGATGAAGTGATTATTATAGGTGCGCATTACGATCATATTGGTAAAGGGAAAACAGTTGAAGGTGATTCTTTGGCTAATGGTGCCAATGATAATGCAGCTGGAACAAGTGCAGTTATCGCTATGGCTAAATATTTTGCAGCGAGACAAAATAATAAACGCAGTATGATGTTCGCTTTATTTTCTGCAGAAGAAATGGGTTTATTGGGATCAAAGCATTTGGCTGAGCGTTTGAAATCTGAAAATTTAAACCTATATACTATGGTGAACTTTGAGATGGTTGGTGTGCCTTTTAATGATGGTCGTGATTATGAAGCCTTAGTTACTGGCTACGAGTTATCTAATATGGCTGATAAAATAAACGAGTATACAGGTAGTAATTTAGTTGGTGCTTCAGATGTTGCTAAGAAATATCAATTGTTCAAACGTTCTGATAATTATCCGTTCTATCAACAATTTAATTTACCCTGTCAAACGATTTCGTCTTGTGATTTGTCTAACTTTGATTATTATCATCATGTTGATGATGAAATAAGTGAGCTAGACTTCGATTTTATGGCGAGCCTTATCAACAAAACGATTCCGGCTATTGAAGAAATGAGTAACACTCGAACTAAGGAAATTGTAATGTATGACGCAGAGTAAAAACATTATTATTACTGGAACGAGCCGGGGCATTGGCTTTGAATTGGTTCATTTATTTGCCAACCAAGGGCATAATGTATTGGCATTATCAAGAAATGCTCAGCCTGTGAGTAATCTTCATTTTGATAATATTTCATCGTTTGCCTTTGATTTGTGTGAAGAAGGTGATTACAAAAAAGTCGAGCAGTTTATAGAAAATGAGTTTAAGCATGTTGATATTTTAATCAATAATGCTGGGATTTTACTTAATAAGCCGTTTGCCGAAACAACGTTTAAAGATTTCTCAAAGGTCTATGAAACTAATGTATTTGGTGTTTCTGAAATGACACGTATTGTAGTGCCATTTATGAAAAATGATGGTCATGTAGTGACTATTAGTTCGATGGGAGGCATTCAAGGTAGTATGAAGTTTCCAGGATTAGCAGCCTATAGTTCGAGTAAAGGCGCCGTAATTACATTAACTGAGTTATTAGCCGAAGAATACAAAGACACTGGCCCGCAATTTAATGTACTCGCTTTAGGAGCAGTGCAAACAGAGATGCTTAAAGAGGCTTTCCCTGATTATCAGGCGCCAACAACGGCTTTAGAAATGGCTGAGTATATTCAGGACTTTGCTTTAAACGGAAATACGTTTTACAACGGAAAAGTGTTACAAGTATCAAATTCGACGCCTTAATCATGTCAAAATATAAGTGTGTTATATTTGATTGTGATGGTGTTTTAGTTGATAGCGAACCTATTGGAAATCAAGTTCTTGTTGATATGTCTAATAATCTTGGTGCTTCAATCGATTTGGATTATGCTTACAAGCATTTTAAAGGGGGTTCCTTAAAGAATTGCGTTCAGAAAATAGCAGAGCTTGTAGAAAAGGAATTACCTGTTGATTTTGAAAATGAGTATAGAAGATTGAGTTATGCTGCATTTGAAAAGCACATTAAACCTATTGATGGTATTTTGGATCTTGTGGAGAGCCTATCTATGCCATTTTGTGTGGCATCAAGTGGGCCAGAACATAAAATAAGACTTAATTTACAACTTACTGGACTAATGCCTTTCTTTGAAAATAAGATTTTTAGTTGTTATACCATTCAAAAATGGAAACCAGATCCAGCGGTTTTTATTTGGGCTGCCAAAACTATGGGTTTTAATCCAAAAGATTGCTTAGTGATTGAGGATAGTATTACTGGCGTAAAAGCTGCAAAATCTGGCGGGTTTACAGTCGTTGGTTATACAGCTCATGATTATAATGATGAACTAAGTGAAGTTTCTGATTATGTTTTTAAATCGATGGAAAATGTAAAAGAATTACTAAGTACTTAATAATTTTCAAATTCTATAAATTTCACATTTTTAGAAATTAAAGTGTCTCCATCGATATTAATTGCCTTACTGCTAATTTGTGTTAACATTGAATCTTTGAACGATTGAGTATTTACAGTTACAGTATATCCTAGAACAAATTGTTCTATTGTATCCGATACCATTTTTGACATCCCAAGTTGTTCAATATTTGATATATTAAACCCTTCAGGGTAATCAAATGCGGATTTGTTACTAGTTGTAAAGTTATTTAACTGTAAGGTAATATCATCTTCAAATTCAGGATGTACTTGTTTAAGTTTAATAAGGTCTATATACTCTTCTAGTTTTTTTATACTTAAAGCTTCAGAAGATAATACTTTGTTAGTATGAAAGTCATCGGTCATCGTTGGTAGCATTTCTACACTTTTACTTTCCGTTTGCATGGCATTATTTTGCTTGCAAGCAACAACACAAAAAATGAATAATATGTAAGCCACCTTTTTCATCGCACAGTAAATTTTAATGTTTTGATTTGATCGTTTTGATAACTCTTATCTAGAATTTTAATAGTTCTAAGTGCAGTAGTTGGGATGGTTAACAGCCTTATAAAATCTTCTTTTGTATAAATTTCGACGCCAATATTATCTTCATAAAGTCGATAAATTTGTGCATCGTCATGAATTAACTGCGCCAACTTTTGTTTATGTGTGGTCCAGTCTTTTACATTTCCGTTAGTATAATATTTTAAGATTAGCGCATAATCATCACTGTCTAGTTTTACCATTTGATTTTTATTGGCAGCAATAGATCGCACAATAGTATCTGTTTTATGATATGGTGATGATACCACAAACCTGATAATATCATCTTTAGTTTTATAAGTGAAACAACCTAAACTATCTGTTTTAAAATATAAAGGTGATTGTTGGTCTTGCAATACTTTAATGTCAATTGGAATTGTCGTAATAGCTGTATTACTCATATCATCAATAAAACAAAAATTGAATTCATTTTTAGAAGTCATAGTAATCATAAAAACAATGAGTATTGGAATAAAGATAACTGGCCACGGAAAGGTCTTCTTTTTTATGTGCTCTTTGGAGCTGTGTGCAGCTTTGAACGCATTCCAATTATTGAAACCAACATAAGAACTCAATAAATTGAGCATATCTATACGTGGTAATTTTGAAGCTTCATTTTTAAAATAGGTATAGAACCATTTTTCGCTAACTTTTCCTTTGACTTCAGAAAATAAATCTTCCTGAAACATGACGATATCATCACCATTCCATGTTTTAAACGCTGAAGATGCATTGTGTTTTTCCAAAAATTTTGAAAGCACAGCAGCTTTAAGTTGATTAAATTGGTATATGGTTTCAGAGTTCAATGAGGTGTAACTATTTGTTTTTTAAGGTTTTGAAAATTGTAAAATAATTTACAATAGGTTTACAAGGTATTTACAAATGAAATGTAGCACTGCATTTTAGATTTACGTCATAATCATTAAAAATATAAAATTATGAATGTAATGTTAGACAAATCGAAAATTAAATACTTTGTACTTGCAATTTTGCTATTCGCAATTGTAGCATGTAATAATAGTGGAAACTATAAAGAAAGTGTTCCCGTTGCAACATCTGATGTTTCAGAGCACTATGAAGCTATTTCAAGCGAGGATGATATGGCATTAAAATCGGATGTATCCATAAACCAAGTTCCGGCTGACTTAAAAATTATCAAATCGGCGAGCGCGAGATACAAAGTTGAGAATGTAAAAATTGCCACTCGAAAAATTAAAAGAATTGCGCAAAAATACAACGCTTACATTTCAGATTTAAGGTTTGAAAACAATCTTTATAAAAAAGAAAATCGCTTTACGATTAAAATTCCGCAGCAACATTTTGACTCTATGATGGACTCTATTGGGTATATCGTAGCCTTTATAGAATATGAAAATATAACAACTAAAGACGTTACTGAAGAATATATCGATATACAAACACGACTTAAAACTAAGATGGAAGTCAAAGCGCTTTATGAATCTATTATGAGAACTAAAGCTAAGACTGTTGAAGATATTTTAAAAACGGAAGAGAAGCTGCGTATCATCCAGGAAGAGATCGAATCGGCTCAAGGACGATTAAAATATTTAAGTAATAAAGTGTCGTATAGTACAATTCAAATTGATTTATATGAGACGGTAAGTTATACTGAAGAACCTGAAAGTTATTCTAAGACATTTATATCAAAAAGTAAAGAAGGCTTAAGTTTTGGATGGGCTATTATAGAGCATTTTATCATTGGACTTTTTTATGCGTGGCCTTTGGTGATTTTAGGGGTAGTGTTATTTATTTTAATTAGAAAAAAATTGAAGAAGAAAAGTATAAAGGCTTAAGGTTAAAAAAGGGATTTGTTTCGTGCAAATCCCTTTTTTACTAACAGTATTATTGTTTTATAATTTTTCCGTTGTGATGTTTTCCGTTTGATTGATATTCTATTAAGTAAAGACCTGTTGTTAATTCTGAAATATCAATAGTGTTGTTTTCTATGTTGTTAAAGGTTTTAATCAATTGACCATTTAAGCTAAAGATGGTAGCATTGGTAATTGGTTGAATGGATTTAAAATGAATTGTGTTTTTAGAAGGATTAGGATATAATAATATTTCAGTAGCTTCTTCAAAAGATTCATTGCTTAGTGTTTCCCCAGCAATTTTCCATAATTGTCTACCATGCGCTTCAGTAACAGCAGTGAAGAAGAGATCACCTTCAGAACTAATCATATCTCTAGGTACAGATCCTGAAATTCCTGGACTAATAGCATCTGTGACATTTATTGTACCTGCTTCAGTGCCATCAGTTTTCCATAGTTCAGAGCCTTGTGAGGCTTCAAATGCTTGAAAATATATAGTGTTGTTTATTTCTATAAATTCAGTAGCATTAGAACCACTAATACCTGAGTTAATGTCTTTTACTAACACCGTCCCTGCTTCAGTACCATCTGTACGCCATAGCTCAGTACCTGTAGTACCATCATTAGCTGTGAAATAAATAAACTCATCTGTCGCAAAAAACTCTGAGTTAAAATCCAAAGAACCATTTGCTCCTATAAAGATATCTTTTAGTTGTATTGTTCCACTTTCGGTGCCATCAGATATCCATAGTTCTCTTCCATTCTCATTTGTGAATGCAGAAAAAATGACATTGTTGCCGAATGCAATTAGCCCATTTGGAATTGATGAATAGCCAACACCTATGTCTTTTACTAATTGAGTGCCAGCAACTGTGCCATCTGTTCGCCATAGTTCTGTGTCACCATTATTATTGTCACGACTCGTAAAAAAGGTAAAATTATCTGTAATAGTTACTTGTCCGACAGAATCCTGAGATTTCAAAATTGTTGTTCCTTGAGCAGTACCATCACTTACCCAAAGTTCAAAATCTAAAGTATTTGAGTTAATTAGAGAGATATAGATTGTATCATTTTTTGCCACCATATCAATTGCGAAAGCACTCCCTAAGGATTTTATGAATGTCCTATTGGTTCCATCTGTACTCCAAAGCTGGGGAGAGTTTCCTACAAGAAAGTATAACAACCCTTGTGATTCAACAAAAAACCTAGGATCTGAGCTAGATGATCCTGTAAAAATATCTTGGTTAATTGAAGTTTCGTTAACTGTACCATCTGTTCTCCAAAGTTCCTCACCATTGGTAGGATTAAAAGCGCTAAAATAGATGTCATTGCTATATTCAAAATATCCACTAATCAATCCACCAGATTCGGAACCATTACTTCCAGGGTTTATATCCTGTAATAATGTGATTGTATCATCTATATTGTTATATACTCTAGGTTCATCACCATTAGCGTCATCCTTAGCGCCAAATATAATTTTGTTATTTATAACTGCAATATCATTTTTTCTTAAACCTGTAAAATTTGCATCATATTCTCTAAAACCTTCATGATATGGGTTTACATTATCCACTTGAAAACTCATATTATTTAACGTATCAAATTTCCATAATTCATTACCTTGATTAGCAGTTAGGTTAGCGTAAAACAGATTATTGTCATAAGGGAAAACCTCTTCGATATTGTCCATTTCAATGGCTCTATTGGTTGAGGTTTCCGTTAGGTTTGAAAGCCAAGCTTCGTTATCATTAAAATCAGTTGGAACACTGATATAATATGTGCCATTATTCACTGATTTTATAACACATGGGTCTCCAAAATTACTAGGAGTTAATTCCTTAATTTCTGTAATACTATAATCATTCAAATCGAGGCTTAACAATGTTGTATTGTCAGATGTATTTGGTCCGCAAAATAATAAAGAATTTCCATTATTAATAAGGTTAGATGTTTGATAAAAGTCATTACTTTCTTCACTGTAGACGATTTGAGCGCTAGTTGAATTTAAATCTATTTCCCAAATATCTAATTCATTATTAGAGTACCTATAAAATGATATATAAACCTTGTTGTTAACCTTAATTGAACTATACTGATTAAAAATACCATATGTAGAGGAATCAAAAAGACCTAGTGCAGGCACAATGTTTGTACCAGTAGCATTTACTTTCATAATTCCCGAGTCTATATTTGGATCTCCAAAGTCGATTGTGTCGCTTTGAATTAGGAAATGTAAGTCATCATTAACCTCAAAGTATGGTGCTAAGCCATCTGAAGCAGAGAATCCTATATTATTTATATTTTCGGCTAGTTTGTATGTTCCTGTTTCGGTTCCATCACTCCTCCATAAATCAAATATTGCCGGAAATGTAGAAACTTCAGTAGTAAAAATAAATGTGTTATTACTTCTTCCTGAGTACCTAAAATTTAAAATTTCAATATCACTTTTTACTAACAATGTTCCAGAACTTGTGCCATCACTTTTCCATAAGTCTCTATTTTGTCCTTCTGTTCGTATAAAAAAATAAAGCTCTCCATTGACAAGAGTTATTTCTTCAATATCATAATCTAAAAAATCTGTTATTCTAACTGTGCCATTTGTAGTTCCATCTGTTTTCCATAATTCTCCTCTTGAATTTCCATCGGATGCTATAAAATATAGTTCATTGTTTAAAATGGCTGTCCTTTTTTCAAAAACTCTTTGGTCGCTTAAAAAAGGGATTCTAACTCCATCATTAACACCTGGATTGATGTCTTTTAATAGTGTAGCATTATTTAGGTCTCCATTAGTAACCCAAATTTCAGCACCATAAATATCATTTTCTGCTAGAAAAAATAATTGATTATTAAACTCAAAAAAATCTGTTGGGTCTGCATCTTTATCGGCTGTTAAATCTGCAAAAGTAGTAAGCTGTTCTTGAGCTTGTATTATCGAAATTGTAAATAATATTAATCCTAAAAGAGTAATGATTTTTTTCATGGTATCCATTCTTTGATATGATAGTCAAAGATAGACTATTGCTGTAAGAATTTTACTCAATATGAGATTTAATAAATTTTCTATTAAAGAAACTCTATAAATACATCCAAGCCCAATACATCAACCCAAATTGCAATGGAATGCGTAAAATTAAAATCCATTTTGGGATTCCAGCTGATGCTTTCTCACCAGACAGCATATAGAAATGAACCAGAAGAAATACAACGAGCATTGCTATGAGGCCATAAATTGATAACACTCGTAATAATGGAAAACATAAACCAATGCCTAACGCAATTTCAGCAATACCGCTTAAATAGACCAGTAGCTTGTGATTTGGTAAGTATCTTGGCATGATACGTAAATACATCTTAGGTTTTATAAAATGCATGATACCAGCAATGACATAGATTACAGCCATAAGATATAAATGCCAAGAATTATTCAATTTTATAAGCATTGTAGTTAATGCCAACACCATAATTGTTGAGATTGGTTTTTAGTAAACTGGATTCTATACTATTTCCTTTTTTAAATTGAATCCAATTATTGCCACTAATAAATATGCGTTTGATAAACGTATTGTGTGCTGTAATCTCATCAGTAAAGGGTAGAAGAGGCCTAAAGTTTGTTGGTATTTTTACAATACCATTTCTGCCTTTAATTTCTTTATACTTTTTATTTGGTAAGAGTTTTCCGTTTTGATCGGTATAGCCTAAAACCTGAATCGATACAAAGAAGCCATTATCTGGGATAAATAAATCATGCTCTGATACATCGAGTTCAAATTCGTCACCATTTTTTTCGGTGACTCTAAATACGATATTGGTATACGTCATAACATTTCCTGGTGATCCGTTATCATTTTTATAGAATTTCACTTTAAAAAGTGTTGAGAACTTTCGTTTATCAGCATTGGCACGCTTTCGTTTTTTCCAATCTCTAGATTCTAAAGTTATTGGAAATACTACAGACGTGATTTTTTTTAGTTTTTCATTTCCATTAGGAAAAAAGACAGCAATTTCACTTTCTATAGTTGGCAACCAACATTTATAATAGTCGTCGTCGAGGTAAGGTTTTATGGTTTCCTTTTTAAATTTTCTATCAATTTTAGCAGTGACCACAACTTCATCTAACTTATTGGCTTCAATTTGCATTTCTAAAGTTTTTGGAAGATTGGCAGTAGGTAATATTAGATCTTTATAACCTAAAGCTGATATAAAAAGCGAATCGACATCTGGATACAATTTTTCAGTAAAAAAAAACATGCCATCATCATCAGCAAATAAGCCTTGTCCGTCACCAAATGATATTGTAGCGTATGACACAGGAAATTTAGTTTCTTGATCTATTATTTTAGTTTGTGCAGTTAGGTTTAGCGCAAAAAGACAACAAATCAAAAAGGTTGCTTTAGTGAGATATTTCATTTTAGGGCAAAAATTACAAGTGTTACAAGTCTAAATATACACATTAACTATTGGTAAATAAAAAAAACCACTGTTGATTAACAGTGGTTTTTAAAAAGAGTTGGTTAGATATAAATTAGTCTTTATCTAGATTTTTTGTCATGTTAAAACCAATAAAGAGTCCAACACCGGCCATAAAAAATATTACGGCAGGATAAATAGCATCTTCATCTAATGTAGAATAATTGTCTATAATTGATGCAATAAAAGTTCCTAGTCCTATTCCCATTAATAAAAGGGCAAGGTTAAGGATGAGTACTTTCCAGATAGGAGCCGTACGTGATGACCTACCTTTCATAAAAATTGTTGCGTCTGCACCTTTTTCGATAAGTGCTAATCGTTCTTTGTTTCTTGTTGAAAGATATAAGTATATCACTCCAAACATTGCAAGAAACATACTAATTGGTATAAGAATTTCTCCGCCCATAATGTTGTTTTTTAATTGATTAATTTTAAGTGTTCAGAGCTTATGACGATAGGTTTTGAATTTTGGTTACAGATTATTTAAATTTTTTTTAATTGTGTCAATTTACATTCATGTAATAATATGAAAAATAGTACTGTTTTTCTGTAACCGTATTATAAAAAGAATCGTCTTAATATAAAATGACCACCAACAACGATCAAATACTCATCAATCAAATCATCGATGGCGATACAAACGCCTTTTCGGTATTGGTTGATACGTATAAAGATTTGGTGTTTACATTGGCATTGCGCATGATGAAAAACAGGGAGGAAGCTGAAGAGGTGGCACAAGACACTTTTATAAAAACCTATAAATCGCTAAACAAGTTTAAAGGCGATTCAAAATTTTCGACATGGATTTATAGAGTGGCTTATAATACGTGTTTAGATCGTATAAAAAAGAATAAAAAGTATTTAAACGATGTTGAAATTAATGAGTTTACAGCACATGAAGTAAAAACTATTGATAATGCTTTAGATCAAATTGAAGCTCGTGAAAAGGAGGAGGCTATACAACGCTGCATTGAGAGCTTGCCAAGTGAAGACAGCTTTTTATTGACCTTATATTATTTTGATGACTTATCTTTAGATGAAATTTCTAAGATTGTAGGTATTACAGCAAATTCTATAAAAGTGAAATTGTTTAGATGCCGAAAAAAGTTAGCAGGTATATTAAAGATGCAATTAGAACCAGAAATAATCGAACATTATGAAAGAGAACGCAGATAAACATTTGGATAACTTGTCACGAAAAGTGGTGGGAAAATCGTCGATTGAAAGTCCTTCGTTTGATTTTACAAACGTAGTAATGTCTCAGATAAAGGCATTAAATTCTTCGGTGACAACATATCAACCATTGATTTCAAAACGCATGTGGTCATTTATTATGATTGGTGTTATTACTGTTTTTGGCTATGTTATTTTTGGAAATATGACGATAAAGAATGAATGGTTGAGAGACTTAAGTTTAGAGACTGTTTCTTTTAACCCGTTTCCAGAGTTTAATCCATCTCAAACCATGATTTATGCTGTGTTATTGTTTGCTATAATGTTTTGTATACAAATTCCGTTGTTGAAACGTTATTTTGATAAGCGTTTGGAATCTTAATCTTTAAAATACCAGAAGGGTATTTGTCTAATATATTGTTGAACCGTATCGCCTTTTTTAATACGTTTTCTCATCACTTTTAATAAATGTTTGCCTTCTTCAAGGTCATTAATTTTGATATAGGTTTCGAAGCCTAGATTTTTTTGTTTACTTTCAGTTAAAACAAACTCAGAATCATAATTTACAGAATCAATTTTAACGCTATAGATATCGTTTACAGTTTTGATATAATTTCTTTTAGTTTGATTAATGCTATTCCAATCGGTATCATTAATCGAAATAATATTACTTGTTAATCCTCTTCTGTCTTTTTCAGGCTTTAAGTTTGGGTTGTAGTTAAAAACATTGTTTTCTAGATTATCTGTAAAGAGCATAAAAACATTAATATAAGGTTCAGAAATCACTTTAGAAGAAATAGCGACGCCATTAATTGAAGTGTTTTTTTCGTCTATCAAATTGAGATAGTTTCCACTACTAGCCATATGTTCTGTAGAATAATCTATCCTCTCAAAATAGTTAGAAAATTTATAACTAAACGAGGTTAAAACGAGTATGAGTAGGTACACAGGAAGTAATACAAAACTCAAGCGTCTTCCAAATTTATTGTCCAAAAAGTTATACACCAAAGGTCTATATAAAAAAGACAAAGTGATAAAACTAAAAACCCAATAGATTGGAAAGTATATTTTTGAAGTCCATTTTTTCTTTTTAAGCCATCCTTGGGTAATGAAATCTATAAATGTAAAGATCATTCCAAAAAGAATAAAAATGATAAGACCTGCACCTAGAATGATTCTTAAAGCTTCAGGTATATTATCATTGTCGATAATTTGAGTTGCTATAAGCGCAATGGTAACAATGGTGAATGTTAGCGCCAACACATAAAAGATGAGTAGAAATGATACTGCGAATATGATACTACAGTAGTTTTCTAAGGTAGCTACATACTTATCAAAAGACCCAACCCTTTTTTTTAGATATTTTGTGAATTTCTCACTGTATTTTAACGATTCATAATCAATATCTCCAGAGACATAGCGTAAACCTAATGTGCCAATCCAAAGCCCTCTGAGGACCACATGAAGTAATAAATTAAAAATCAAAATTGCACAAGAAATAATGGCAATAAAAAGTATGATTGCCCAGACTAATTGTTGCTTGTCTTTTGCGACTTGAGCAGCTTCTGTTATAGGTCCAAAAGCTGTAATTAAACCGAAAATGGCAAAACCAGAAATAATTAATTCTAATTGCCAGCTTTCTTCTTGGAGTCGTTGTAGTAGCTTTTTAAATGCTGGATTGTTATGATCTGAACTCATTTGGTTGGGTTTTGAGTTTTAAAGATAATCACTTTAAGCTACTAACAAAAAAAACACAGGTTATAAACCTGTGTTTTCTTTAAAATATGAATGTCATATTTTAAACTGCAATTTCAGTTTTGTGCAAGCTTACTACAGAAAGCACTGCAATGCCATTAATCCAATAATAGTAAGCGTCAATGCCTTCAAAAGCAAAGATAAAAGGCGCTAATATGAAGACTACTGCGACTAAAAAATCAACAATTAGGTGAAACTTGTATGGTATAACACGAAACACTCCTAAATGATGGTCGGTGAGCAAAGTTAAAATAAACGCTGCAATACCTGTTGCTACAGATAATTGTAAGGCTATTGGATTCGAACTTCCTAAACCTAATAAGAAGGGAAGGACAATTAGTGCTATGGCAACTGGATAATCTAAAAAAGCATGTATCCTTTTGGTGATAAATTTCATGATTTTATATATTAAAAGGTTGCTTAAATTAATTATGAGTTTTACTTAACTTACTCCAGTTTTTATCTGCTACGCTTTTTAGTTTACCGTGATTATTTTCAGCTAACCATAATTGCTTTGCATCTAATTCTACATTGTTTAAGTACAAGTAGTACTTGTCATCTTTAACAATAAACTTATTTGGATCTACTCTAAATTTTGCGCCAGCATAAGTTCCAAAGGCACAAAACCCTCCATATTGTGGTAAGTACCTTGTTGGATTTTTGTCAAATGTTGTTTTTTGAGCTTCAGAAGTAAAATAGTACACGACTTTTTGATATTCAGATTTAAAATTTTTACTGCCTTGTTGGGCAAGTTTTAAATCTAGATATGACACAGGACTGTAGCCTTGAAGTGCAATGTTGCTATTATCTACATTATTAGCCATTTTATCTTGACCGAATGTTACAGAACTTACGAGTAAAGCAAGTCCGAAAATTGATGTTTTTATTAAATTTTTCATTGTTATTATTCTTTGTTTTTATACGTATTTTTAAGTTGTTATTCTGCGTTAAAGTATTCTTCTTGAATTACTTTTCCTTCATCATTCCAAATTCTACGAATGATTTCATGCCAGTAGACTTTTCCGCCACCTTGCATATCGAAATTAAAAGTAAATTCTGAAGCTGATACGTTTCCATCTACGAGCGTATGGTGTAACGTAATACCGTTCACTTTTTCAATGGCTCCAACAAAACCTTCCATTTTGGCGATCATTTCGGCTTTGTTTGACGTTGTTCCGCCTTCACCGTGATCTGATGTGCTTGCGTCATCTGCGAAAAACTGTTTGACAGCATCTACGACTGCTCCAGTTGATACTACAGCATCCATTTTTGTTGCTTGTTCTTTAATATTCATCTTTTTTGTTTTTTATTAAATTAATACACTGCAAAGATGAAGTGAAATGGAAGTTAATTTGCTACAAAAAAAAGACTAAGAATTGTACTTTTTTAATTTGAAGTCGGTAGGTGTTTGTCCAGAATAATGCTTAAAGAATCTAGAAAAATGATTAGGTTCCTCAAAGCCTAATCGTACAGAGATTGCATTTATAGGCTCACCTTCTAATAACATTAATTTGGCCGTATGTATGAGTTCTAATCGAATTAATTGACCTAAAGAGGTATTCATTTTCGATTGTACTTTTTTGGATAAAGTCTTGATCGAGAGATTCATTTTATTTGCATAAAACTCTAATGCTCTTTCCTGTGTATGGTATTTACTAAGAAGCTCCATAATATCTTGCGTAAATACATCTCTGTTTTCAAAATCAAAATTTGATCTAAATTCTTTTGGTGTTTGTCCTGTGTAATTTTTAAAGACACGATTAAAGTACGCATCATCTTTAAACCCTAATTCATACGATATCTCTTGAATCGTTTTATCAGTAAACGCAATTTCTTTTAAGCTCTCTTTGTGTCGTTTTGAACTCATTAAGTTTTTTACAGACAACCCAATTTTGTTTTTTACCAAAGCTTGGGCGTTATAACCACGCTCATTAATTAAGCTAACCAAATCATGACTCGTAAGCTGATTCGAATATTCTTTATCAATGATAGCCTTCGTATCAAAAATAACTTGATATTCTTCTTTACTCGCTTTAAAAGGATTTTGCCAGAACCATTGTTTTGAAGAAATATCTATGATATCTGAAGAGTTATCAGCTAAAACAGATTCTGACAAGAATGTTTCACATTCAGCACATTCTAATAAATCGATATAGCCTAAAGAGATAAGGTGTTTAAATAACACTCTAACTTCTGGATTATGGAATTTTGTATCATTAGAAAATTCAATTCTCCTTACAGTGAAATCCTCGGAAAGAAACTTGATGTATTGCCCTTTTTCTAAGAAGATGGCTTTTTTTTGCCAATCGAAATAGTTTTTGAAATCAACTTGAATACTTCCTTTTCCTGATAGAATATGAATAAGTGTATGACTTTCTATAAAGTATACTTTATTAATCTCAGGATTGAACTTTTCGACTTTCAATGTTACATTATTTTAATACCAGCGCTTCTTTTTCTTTTTTGAACCTTCACCTTTACGTCCTTTTTTATACTTACTGCCTTGTTTTTTATGAACAATGGGTTTTGCTTTTGGATCTAAAGGGTACGGATGATTCTCTTCAATAGGAATTTGGACATTAATCAATTGCTGTATCGTTTTGATGTATGTTTTTTCATCTGCTGAGCAAAATGAGTACGAATTACCAAATTCGCCTGCACGACCAGTTCTCCCAATGCGATGTACATACGTTTCTGGTACGTTAGGTAAATCAAAATTGATTACAGCATCCAATTCATTAATATCAATACCTCGCGCTGCAACATCAGTCGCTATAAGAATATTGACCTTTCCACGTTTGAAATCGGCTAGCGCATTTTGACGTTCATTTTGCGTACGATCACCATGTAAGCGTTCCGCTTTATAGCCATTTTTGGTAAGCGTTTGTTCAAGTTTATCTACACCAAACTTTGTGCGTCTAAAAATAAGAATACTGCCTTTTATGGTATTCCGAAGTAAATGTAAACACAGTTCTATTTTATTGCGTTTTGGGACATAGTATAGTACCTGACTCACATTTTTTGCTGCAGAAGACGTTGGTGTCACTTCAATACGTTCTGGATCTTTTAATATAGAATTCGCAAGCTGCTCCACTTTATAGGGCATCGTTGCCGAAAACAAAAGTGTTTGTTTTGTTTCTGGACATAAACGTTCTATCTTTTTAACGTCATCGATAAACCCCATATCTAGCATTAAATCTGCTTCATCAAGAACAAAGGTTTCTACATAATCTAAGTTGAGTAAATCTTGTTTGTGGAGGTCAAGCAATCGACCAGGTGTTGCTACTAAAATATCAATGCCTTTTGCTAAAATATCTTTTTGCGGTTCTATAGAGGTACCACCAAAAACCACAGCAGACCTTAAATTGGTATAGGTAGCATAGGTTGTGAAATTTTTGTTGATCTGAATGGCTAATTCTCGTGTCGGACTTACAACTAGTGCTTTAATCGTCTTTCCTTTTTTAGGTGCATCTTGTTTATCAAAAAGCAATTGTAAAATGGGTAAGGCAAACGCGGCAGTTTTTCCAGTTCCAGTTTGTGCTGAGGTAATCACATCTTTACGATCCAATACAACTGGAATGGTTTTTTCCTGAACTAAAGTAGGATTATCGTAACCAGCTTCGGCAATAGCCCTTAAAATAGGTTTGTTAAGTTTTAAGTCTTTAAATGACATCGAAATTAATTTACGACAAAGATATGTTAAAGAAATCAACCCTTATTAATAAAGGCAGCTAATTTAGCACGCTTACGTTGTGGTAAAGCATCATTATCTAAAATTGCTTTAATGTGATCTTTGTTTTTGTTTTCGGCATATAACAATTCGAAAAAATCCCAAGTAGAGATACTATTCTTTGCTTTTTCAACACGTTCAAACCTATCGCCAGTTTTTACCGTGCCTTCCTCTAAAACCCGAACATAGGTACCCGGAAACCCATGATCAATAAATTGTTTTAAGACCTCTGAAGAATTAAACTTATACGCAAATTTATAGCAAGGCTCTCTAGGTTGTGTGATCTGCACTAGCGCATTTCCAACCTTATAAATGTCACCAATGTTCAGTTGTTTTTCATCCAAACCTTCTACAGTTAAGTTTTCGCCTAGCATGCCATAGGTCCATTCTAAATTGGGATACAAGTTTTTCCAATAGGGATAGTGATCTGCCGAAAATAAATAACAGGCTTTAAATACGCCACCATGGACTTTCCTATCGGAAACTTCATCGCCTTTAACGTCTTCTTTTCCTAGGTAGATTGGTGTATGTATTGGCATTTTATAGATGCCAGTTTTCTCTTCTTTACCATTCCAGATAAAGGTCGTAGGTTTTGCGATATTGGTAGAAATGATTTTCATGAAATAAAAGTACAAAAAAAGCCACTTCAATTGAAGTGGCTTTTTTGTCATAAATCAAAAATCTATTCGATTTTCTTTCCTAACATTTCTTGTCCGCCTTGAAATAAAGTTAAACTTTCGATTGTGCCATCGGCATTTCGGTTAAAGTGAATATCTGCAGGTGTTACTTTTAAAAAGAATTTGTCTTTAGCTTCAGCAAATAATTCTACTTCACCTTGACCAGTAGCAAGTCCGTATACTTTGTTATCTCTTACACTAATTGCGATTTCAAAGCCTGGTTGAATTTCATATTTACCAATATATCCTGTAAGTGTTTCAGCATCTAATGCGATTTCTTGGCGTTCAGATGGTGGCGCTTTGTCAATGCCTTTCCCTACAATAGATTGTCCGCCAAGTTTCATTTTTACCATACGATTTCCGTCTTCAGTATAAAAATCATAAGTCGTGTCACCACCATCAAAAATGAAATTGGTCTCAGTCATTGGATAGATTTCTAAGTTGGTACTGCCTTCACGTTGACTAAATAATTGCTTGTCTTTTAGCGTGATATGACGAATCACACCATCAAACTCATAAGCGCCAACCCATTTGCTGAGCTGCGATGCGCTTAATGTAATCGCATCTTCTTTCTTCGGAAATGGTTTTCCAATAGCCATAGCTGCTACATTGGTAACGAGCGCACCAACATTTTTACAATCACAATTGGTTAAGCCTATAACGTACACATTGTCTTCAGGAAGAAAAACCCCATTCGTTGTATAGCCAAAAATACCTCCTGAATGTTCTATCGTTCGCGATCCATTAACATCACCTTTAATCCAGCCATAACCATAATTGATGTCTTCGCCGTTGTTTAGTTTAGAACCATTAACAGCTTTGTCTAATGAACTCTTTTTAATAAGTTGATTGGCACTAATGGCGTTTTGCCATTTTAATAAATCTCCGGTAGTCGACATAATAGAACCAGCTGCATAAGGTAAGGTTAAACTTAAATAATCAGCATTTCGATACCCTGTTTCCGTTTCAGAATAACCACTAGCGCGATTAGGAATTAAGTCCACCATACTACCATAATACGAGTTGCTCATACCGACTTTATCAAAAATTTGAGTTTGAATGAAGTCTGCATAGCTTTTTCCAGTAACCACTTCTATAATTTGACCTAACAAAATATAACCTGAGTTATTGTATTTAAATTGTGTGCCAGGATCAAACTCCATAGGTTCATTTTTAAATTTGTCAATCAGCTCTAATGGCGTCATGTCTTGTCGTGCCAATTTCATAAAACTAGCCATACCTGTATAACTTTGGATACCAGAGGTATGATTGAGTAAATGGTGTACAGTTATGGTTTTGCCTTGTGTTGGATAATCTGAAATGAATTTTGTAATCTCATCGTCGAGACTTAGTTTGCCTTGTTCTTCGAGCATTAAAATAGCAACGGCTGTAAATTGTTTTGTGATGGAGCCAATTTCATAGACATGTTTTGGTGCGGCTTTAACATCTAATTCAAAGTTAGCAATACCAAAGGCCTTATTGTAAATGGCTTTGCCGTCTTTGGCAACTAATATGGAGACACTTGGTGTTTCTGAGGTGTATTGCTCACTAATATAGGTATCGATTTGTTGTTCTAAGGTTTGTGCAAAACTGCTTACAGATAGGAGTAAACAGATGTAAAGCGTTAGTGCTTTTGAAGTGTAATGCTTGCTTTTCATGTCGAAATGATTTTTGATGATTAAAGATACGGTTTATTGTATGACGACTGAATTGGGATTTGGTTACGGGATGATATAAACTAGTTATTTAATCATTTAATTTTTCCAATATTGCTATTCCAGAAGAATTTGCAGCTGTTGTTGTGAAATTACCTTGAATAATATTTAAATGATTATCTATGGTTTCGAATTCAATATGCCCAGAAGTCTCCCTTCTAAGACCTTTTTCCGTAATATTTGCTGTTAATTTATTGTTTGAAATTTTACCACTAATACTTATTGGTGTTTTTTGATTTAGATTGTAAAAACTTTCAGTCCCTTTAAAATTTTCCCAAAACTTCTCTCCATTTCCTTCGATACTATTCCCATTTTGAGTAATGAAAATTTTGTATTTATATTCCAAATTGTTATCATTAAATCTTTCTAAACTACTTTTTTGTACTTTAAAAGTCATTTCCCAATTTCCAGATAAATCAATAGTATTTTCTTTCGATTCGAAAGAGGACGTTATTCCAATGATACCTGCAACTATTCCAACAACCCAAGCTAGTATTCGAGTGGTTTCTTTGAAGTTAATTTTAGTCATTGTTTATTGGTTAGGTTAGTTTAATTTTTCAAGTGCTTACAGAACCAGTTATTAACTATACAAGTTGTTAGACACTGCTAACTTATTTTTTCAATTTTATCTTCCGAGATTAATCTACTTAATTCAGATAAATGCTTAGCATCGTTTTGCCATAGTTTTCTTAATTCCTCTCCTTCAAAACCTATTCTACTCAAATGATTATATAATTCTTTACTTATTTCTAATTCTAAAGCAAGATTTTCTAGTCTTTCTTTATGATAACGATTGTCACGATGCCTTTTACTCTCACGAGAGTCCATAAGTCTTAATAATATGTCTTTCAAATGACCTACAATTGCACCTAGTCCAGCAAAGTCACCAAAACCAGGTGAGGCATACTGTATTTGTACTAATTTTAGTGGTGCTAGGTATTCATTCTTTTCGTCATATGGAAATTCTTTTCTTAGCAATCTTCTCATTCTTCCTCTGTCTAAGAATATCACATCTTTATGCCCAATTTTGTTAATCCAATAGGATAGTAATTCTTCCATTAAATCTTCACCATTGTGGTAATATGAACTGAAAGAATTAATTTCATATTCTTTTGAAAATAAATATCCTGTTAAAACTGATTCATATAGATAATCCAAAGCTGATGTTAAACTTTGAAAGTCAGTAACAGACCAATTTCCTTTTATTTCTATTCTAAATTTTTCCATTTATTAAATAGTTGTGCATAACGGTCTCGGCTATGAGTAGTTGCGTGGTTTAGCACTTAACTTAATAAGTACACACCAAGTTGGAAATTCCGCATGAATTTCCAAAGTAGACGAGAACAAGCAATTACATATAGCCATTGTTGAAGTGTATTTTTATTTAATTGGAAAGCCGAAGGTATTGGCAATTTCATCATCATTATCCAGTTTGTCCTTTCTTCGTTCAAGACGAGCCTTAATTGATGATTCTAATTTTCCGTTAAAATCATTAATATCTTTAGCTAGGAATTCTAAATACTTTTTGATAGTTCCCAAATTATTATCGAAATCTGCTTTTATTCTTGATGCATCTTGTCCAACAGGAACTTCGTAAACAACTTTTAGTTCGTCAGATTCTATGATTCCATAAGGTAAGACAGATAAAAAAGATGAAGGAAAAACTCCAAATATTGTTGAATCTCCTTTAAATGGTATTATTAAAGTGTATTTCGTTCCATCTACGGATGTACTTCTTCCATAATTTCCTCTCCCAGAATTTCTTATTTTGGTATCTGATGGTTTGTTTTGATAAATAGCATCCTCTTTAATTTCTGGAAGCTCAATTTTAAACTCTTCTACCAATTGTTCTGTAAGAGCTTCAATAGTGTTGTTGTCGAATTTTGGTTTATCATAATTATTAATTCGATTTTCTATCGAGTTTGCTAATGAATTTGCGAAATCATAGAATTTTCTGTTGTTGAAAAGGTGTTTCATATTATTCAATTTTTGTTACAACTTCCTCCATTGTATAATGAACGAAGCTTTGTCCTAGTTCTGTTAATTCGTAAGGCTCTAAATTGTCAAAAGCCGACTTTAAAGTTGTAGATTTAGAACGTCTAGTCGATTTTTTTATAAAATTGCCTGCGTAATCTGTAGGTCTTTCTTGTCTTATAATTCCATCAATACTTAAGTCTCTAATCAGACGCTTAAATAAGTCTGCTTCCAAAGAATTTTCTGTTGGAATAGTGCCATTTAAGTTATCCCAAATTTGACCTCTTGTGATTCCGCGATTTTTGTAGATTTCCCTAATTACCATAAAATGTGTTTCGTGATATCTAGAAATCCATTCTATAAAAAGTTGGATTAAGTCATCTGTAGAAAGATTTATTGCACTAGCATTTGTCAGTAATTTTCTTAAATATTCTTTCTTTTCAAATGTTTCTGCGTTATCCCATTCTTTAAACCCTTTTCTCACTAAAGCTAAATATTCTTTGCTTTCCATTCTTTCTTTGACTTCTTCTCCAGCGTTGTCTAAAGCTTCGTGAATTTGAAAAATCGTATAATACAATTCATCAATTTTTCTATGATGCTCTTCTAGCCAAATTTTCTGTAAGTCATTAATTTTCCCTTGTTCTTTTTCTGCGTGTAGAGCTGAACTTGCAGCAATTACTCCACCAACCCAAGGAATACTGCTTAAAGCTGAAACCACAAATCGTCCGGTTCGAGTTTTCTTTCCTTTTCCATCTATTTTTGAAAGCTCGTTTTTAACTTTCTCTATTGCTTCTATTTTGGTTAGTTTGTTCATTGCTCGAATGGTTCTTCAAATGCACTACAACTCCTATTATAATTAACAAAACTTGACTTTATGGATTGATGTATCATGGTATACCAAGTTTCCAATGCTAAAATTAAAAACAATCGTTCTGCAAACCTATACGTAGTTCTACGTATATTTTGGTAAACATAATGCACTAGAAGCCCATTTTATTACGGTTTTCCGTAGTTAAACAAATACGGTTAGCGCAACCATTGTTTCATTTCTGGAAATGATGTTGTATCACAAAGCCCCATCCAATGTAATAGCGGTAATCCCATATAGACCTTGTTGGTAAATTGTTCTATAAACCAGCTCGATGCATTTCTATAACCTTCATTGTGAAATACGATTTTTGGGTCTAATTGCAAATGGTATAATGCCGCATACGACCACAATATGGCTGCAATTTCATCGCCTTGACTTGGCCAGTCCTTATCCATTTCCGTAGAACCAATTAATGGTCTTAAATGGGCTTCGGTTACTGCAATATGACCAGCTTCATGCAATAGGTCACCAGGATATTTTAATTGATGCTGATCTACTAATATCGTTTGACCTTTTAAACTCAAACTAGGCAGAAATGTATCATCACTTAAGTCCTGATTTATGACTTTGATTTGAATACTGTTAAGAAAATTGACAATGCAATCTAGTATAGCGTCATCAATAGCGTTCATTACATTTTTTTAATGTGATTTTAGGATTCTGCTTCAACAATTTCTAATTCATAATTGCCATCATCGTCATTGGGATCGATTGCAAATTGGATAGAGTTTATATGAAAGTCTTCCCAGTCGCTTGCGTCTATCGGCCATTCCCCTATTTGACTCATGTTTTTATCAAATACCATAAATAACGGATAATTAAAATCCTGATCTTTTGGGCCAACGGCTACACCTCCAAATACGGTTACGCCATCTGAAAACTTGGCATAAGACGCTACAATGTATTGATCTTCAGTTACACCTAGAGGAAGTTTTGGCGGACTTTGCATAATATTGGTCCATAAATTCTTGCCATCCTTAGGAATGGTCATCGTCGCTTTAAATTGTGGTGTACTCATAATATGATATTTAATTGGTTATTAACTAAATGTTGAGAACTCAAATTTAGTGGTTTGTCATATGATATTTATAGGTGGTTTTACGTGATTTTCAATGTGATACGGAAAATGCGATGCTCGTTTTTAGGAAAAAACAATAAATATAACGTATTGACTGTAAGTGATTTATGACTTATTTTAACAATTGGCACAAGTTTTTATTCGTTTTGGCTACTAAATAATAAGACACCTTATAAAAGTGTCTAAATACAATTCTAATTTTTTAAAAACTACTATATTTGATTGAATTTTACGCTTTTCTACATTAAGCTATTTAAGAGTAAATGAATGAAGAGGCATGCGATTTTTAACAAAAGTCACATGCGTTTTTTGTCTAATTTAAAATTCAATATTATGAAAAACCCAAACTTCAAATGGATGCTCATGTGTTTAATGGTATCTGCTGTTTTCGTGTCCTGTGGTAATGATGACGATGCGATTACTGTTGATCCAATAGTAATCACAAATGAAACAACCCAACTTATTATAGATTGGAATGATGTCTGGTTAGACATTGATCGTTATGCCTATGGTATGCGACCAACGGCTACGGCAAGATCATTGGCCTATATTCATTTGGCAGCTTATGAAACTTGTGTTTATGATATGGTTGGTTATACGTCTAACAGGAACCGACTTGTGGGTTTTGATATCGATGATAATGAACGTGCAGCCGAAATTGATATAGACATCGCTTTAAATACTTGTTATGCAGCTGTGATGGATCACTTTATGTATAATGTTTCTGGAGGTTTGGAAACATCAATTGCACAATTGGAGCAAGAAAAAGACAGTGCATTGTCTGAAGGTTTGTCTGATCAACTGGCACAAAACTCACGAGATTGGGGAAGCTATGTTGCCCAACGCGTTATTGCTTACAGTCTTACAGACACCGAAGCCGAACAGCAACAACTAGAGCCACAACCGTTGTCGTATGAGCCACCAGTTGGCGATGGTTTTTGGACCTACAGTGCAGATCAGGAACGTGCTTTATTTCCGTATTGGGAATCTGTGCGAACTTTTGTGATTTCTTCTGCGGAAACCTCTACGAATCCACCACCAATCACTTATGATGAAACAACTGATAGTCCGTATTATAATGAAATGTATGAAGTCTATGAGGTGAATAATACAGCGAAAGCAGAAGACAATGATGATTTATGGGTTGCTGAGTTTTGGTCTAATGATGTTGAAGGCTTGATGATGAGTCCACCTGGTCGTCAATTTTCAATTGCAGGACAGCTCGTTACGCAGTTTGATTTAGAATCTGATGCTACATTAGAACTCTTTTTAAAATTAGGATTTTCGCTTAACGATGCTGCTGTATCGTGTTGGGCAGATAAATATGACTATATGGTCATGCGACCAAATGTATATATCAACGAATTTATAGATCCAGATTATCAAACCAATTTATACCGATTCATCTTTTGGCCAAATCCGTCATTTCCTGGCTATCCGTCAGGCCATTCTACATTTGCCTCGGCAGCGGCTGGAATTTTTATTAATGAATTTGGTGATACTGTAGATTTTACAGATACGACACATGAAGGCGAAACCGAATTTAGAGGTGCAGCAAGATCATACAGTTCACTTAGTGACATGGCAGAAGAAAATGCGTTTTCAAGAATTCCATTAGGTGTTCATATGCGAATAGATTGTACAGAAGGCTACCGTTTAGGCTATGAAATTGCTGATGCAGTTAATGGATTTAATCTCGATTCTAATTAAATAGATACATCTAGAGAAACCACTTCGAATATACATTTTTGTGTGTATTGGAGTGGTTATTTGTTATCAAAAGGACAGGATTGAAAGTAGGTTTGCAGATTAAATTTTCGGTCTTCAAAAGTGTCGTTTAAGATTTTAAAATTCTGAACGCGATCAATTCTAAAGGCACGGTAATCGTTACGTAAGTGGCACCAAGCAATTAAAATCCATTTATGATTAGTCGAGTAGAAGGCGTAAGGTTCTATTCTTCTGAATGAGATATTTGGATCATCTGCCTTACGATAATTGATATCAACATAGTTGAAATTGGTAATGGCTATTTGAATTTCTGATAAGGCATTGCTCGAAATATTTTCATAGTTAGAATCAAAGACATAAATTTTGCTGCTTAGCAGTTCGCTTTTTTCTTGAACAGACGTTTTAAACACAGACTTAATCTTGGTCATTGCGTCTTTAAAGTCGTTACTAAAAGAGACATCATTGGTTTGATTAACTAAATGTTGCGCAGTGATTAAGGCATTGGCTTGTTTTTCGGTAAATTGAACAGGTGCAACGGTATAACCTTCCATTAATGAATAACCTTTGCCTTCAATAGTCATTACTGGAATTCCTGCGTCTTCTAGCTTTCTAATATCTCTATAAATTGTTCTGATACTCACATCAAATTTATCAGCTAATTCTGTAGCTGTAAGTAGGCGTTTAGAACGCAATAAGGTTAATATTGATATGAGTCTAGAGAGTTGAGACATGATTACAAAGATAGTGAACCGCTATGCAATTCACTATCTTATGGTTTTGATTGATGAATTACATAATAGAGTGTAAAGCTACACGATTACCTTCGGTATCTATAAATTGAGCAATGAATCCAAATGTGCCAATATCAGTTTTAGGCATCATCACTTTTCCGCCATTAGCTTCAACTTTAGCAAGCGCGATATTTAAATTTTCACCACCATTTAAGTAAATGGTTGCGCCATGTGTTGTTGGTGTTTGACCTTCGCCTTCAATAATAGCACCACCAACACCATTATTATCGTCATCATAGGCAAACATACCGTATTTGATGTTTTGTTCTGGCATGTGATGATCTGTTATTTTAGAGTCCATAACAGTCGTGTAAAATTGTTTTGCTCGGTTGTAATCTTTTACTGGAATTTCAAACCAGTTCACTGCATTTTTCATTTTTAAATTGATTTATTTGTTAAACGTAATGCAAAGATATTTGAGCTAGTGTCAGATTATGTCAAGGGTGTTTTTAATTTTCTAAACTAGTTTTATAATGTGTTTTGGAAGGCACTAATCAATAAGGTTTTCAATTTTAAGTCCTAGTCTAGTCAGTAACGGAAAATCTTTAAAATCTTCTAGCAGAAATTGTTTCATACTTAAGAATTCAGATGTCTTAGATAATTTTGAATTAAAGCGATTCTTTTGAAATTTGAATTTTTCCTTTTCTTCTGTTGTGTCTTCACCTGCTTGCTTTTTTCTGGAAAAGGCGTCTATGCTATCCAGTACAGCCATAAAAAGAGATTTGAAATCTAAGGCAGCTTCCTTACGTGCAAGGACTAACTCAGTTCGGTTTAAACCATAGATAGGAATCGAAGCC
Organism: uncultured Psychroserpens sp.; assembly: GCA_947489585.1. Classification (GTDB taxonomy): domain Bacteria; phylum Bacteroidota; class Bacteroidia; order Flavobacteriales; family Flavobacteriaceae; genus Psychroserpens. The sequence goes on along the minus strand of CANLEE010000002.1, from coordinate 326,029 downwards.
ACAGCCTTTTTACTTGGCTTTCCGTTTGATTTGATTAAGGCTTTTACGATGCCTAAATCTTCATCATCTTTTACAGGATAACTAAAATGTTTCATAGGATCGTCAACACAAGGATCCATAATTAATAAGAGTCTTTTTTCTGTTTTTACGTCCTCATCATGGCTACGGATACGTCTATTCTCTCGAGAAATTGGAAAACGATTCTTTTTCCCTAGAGGTTTTATGCCTTCAACATTTGGTTGGTCCAAGTTGTTTTTACGATTACAAAACACACATGACCATAATAAGTTATTCCAATCTGCGGCCAACCAATAATAACCTGGTGCGACTAATTTTTCATCTACATTATTTTGAAAACGATTAAAGGCAGCTTTAGGCCTAAAATGTTCAATATCTGCTGTGCTTGTTGATAGAAATTGACTATCACAATAGGCACATTTTCTATTGAATAGTGCTTTTAGAAATTCCTTTAAATCTGGATCCTTATAGACCTTAAAAGTAGGTGCTGTTTTAGTTGTTGTTTTTTTTCCATTAGAAAAGTGAGCAGGATTGGCATAGTACGCAATGGCTTTTAAGGTTTCCTTTTCTGCTTTAGTAAATTTTTCATTTGCATCTTGTAAACGAGGAATCAAAGACGAAAAATGAACAGAGTTAGCATCAATAAACTGTAGAACATCATTACGAAAAGCTTGCGTTAACGTTTGATTTTTATGATTATAAATTTTAATGTCTGGCTGTTTTTTACGTTTGATTTTTATCATGATTGCCTATTTATTAGTTAAGAAAATTATAGGTCAGAATTCCACAATTCTTGAGCAGCTGAGATTGTATCTTTACTCAGTTTATCGAGATCTGATAGTTTTGTGTTATTCTTATAATCATTGTATTTTTCTTTTATCACATTATAAACTTGAGTATCTAATACTGTTTCGCCTAGGAGTAAATCAGGATTAAGTTCATTACGTAACTCCATCATTTCTAGCTCTTCTGCTTCTGTACGTTTATTTAAAGCGCGCAACTCATAATAGCGATTAAATTCGGCTTCTAATTCTGGATCCATTGTTGAGCTTAAACCAAAAACAGAAGTTAATATTTGACTAATGCGTAGTTCTTTTGGGTTCGGTAAATCTGTAATGACTTCAACATTGTTTTCAGTATCTCTACGCATCAATATGGTTTCATTTTTTTCTAAGCCACGTAAGCACAATGGCTGATGACTTGATACAATAAATTGCATATTTGGTAAGGCGGTTCTTAAGCTTGCTACAATTCGCATTTTCCATCGTGGATGTAGATGCGCTCCAATTTCATCAACCAATACAATACCTCTTGCTTCGTCTGGGTTTTTCCAACGGTCCATGACAAGTTGTAAAATATCGGCAGTTAATGCAATTACAGATTGATAACCATCACTAAGTTCTTGAAAAGATTCGACACTATTATTGACCATAATTTTGACCACGCCACCCTTTCTGGTAATTTTCTCATCATCGTCCATATTGAGCAAATCCTTCAAGACAATTGCCGCTCTTCTAAACAATACATTATTAAGGCTAAGAAGCCAATTTTCAGCATCAACTAAAGGAACAAATGGGTTAAACAAATTATCTAACCTGCTAAATTGACTATTGATGTGTTTTGCTTCATATTTAGACCCTCTTGGTAGTAGCCTAGTGGCTCCATAGGCGAGTAAATAAGTTGGTGATTGCCAAGCACTAGTATTCACTTTACGTTTTGCTAGTGGGATTTCAAACTGTACACTTTCGCCTTCAGTATTTGTAAATTTCACTAATTTTTTGGTAAACTCTAAGATTCGAGGCTGTGTTTTACTTGTCATCCAAACTTTAATTACTCCTTTTTTTGTTTTGTACCGAATGAATTTAGCGGGATTTAAGAAACCTTCATTAACCATGCTTTGAAAATAATCACCATCACATAAATTCATACACAATGATTTTAGTACTGTACTTTTTCCGGTACCATTTTCACCGAGTAACATTAACCATGACGCCATAGCATTTTCGGATTCAGTGAGGTCAAAAGATTGTTGTTTGAATGTTTTTATATTGGTGAGTTCAATTTTTTCTACAAAATGTTCAAGAAGTAAATAGTTCATGTTTTCTTCAACAGAGACATTTACGGAAAGGCTTTCTACATTTTTAGAAAAATCTTCATAGCTATTTTTTGTTTCTTGTTTGATTTGATTGGTGACAGAAAGTGTTGATTTTAAACTTATCTCATCAGCTATTTTTAAATTGTATTCTTCTAATGCAGCTTTAATATATTGTCGTCTAAGTCCTGCATATTCTTGTTCTTCTTTGGTCTGTTCATTTAAACTACGTAAAACTTTATTAAGACTACTTTTACTAGTGTTTTTAGATTTAGGCGATTTAAATAATAATCGAATTTCCTTATTCATTTGATCGATAACAGCTTTCCTTCTCAATACAAGTTCTGGTCTATTGAGGCCTAAAATCATTATTGAAGTTTGTCCTTTTTTAGTGCGAGAGAACACTTTGCCATCATCGGTATAGGTCAGGTGATTTTCAGGTTCATCTTCACAAGGGTTTAGAATTAATGGCTGTTCTTTTGATAAAGCATCTTTGGGAGCGAATGCACGCGTTGATTCATCTTGAAGTGGGAAGCGATTTGCTTTACCGCTTTTGCCGCTTTTTGAGTAGTAACTTCTATTGCAAACATTACAGGCCACTAGTAAGTTTTCCCATTTATGAGCTAACCACCAATAGCCTGGATGATCCTGAGATTCTAGCACCGAAGTTTTAGGACGATAATGTTCTAAATCTAATGTACTTGTAGCACCAACTTTACTTTCGCAGTAGGCACATTTTCCATAAAATAAGTCTATTAATGCGTTTTTGATATTTCGACTAGATACAATCGCTTTAAACCGAAATCGCTTTTGGCTTCTATTATGCTCAGCGTTTTTGAAAAACTGTTTAGCCTCAAGCATTTCTTTGTCTAATCTCGGATTTTTTTTTGGATCTAAATCTGATGGTTTTTCTATGCGATTACGGTCAATATGTATCATAACGATAATTTATCTATTGTGACAATTAAATGCGATACATGAGATTGAATTTTATGCTAATAACTATTGAATCAGTTACTTATATTAGTGGTTCTGATGTAGTTTATAATAATTATGTATTGCATTTAGACACCTAACTATAGGTGTGTAACGAATATCGATTTTTTTTCATGGCAAGTCAATACGTAGAACTACGTATATTTTTGGAAATAAAAAAAGCGCAAGTTTTGCCACTTGCGCTTTATCAGCTATTAATCATTAGGGATTTACTTATAGTTGTTATGTTTATGTCAATTTCCTAATGCTGCAAATGTATATGGATTAATTGTTATAAAAATTGATGTATGTTAAGAAATTTAGTGACTTGATAAATCTTTTCGAATTCGACTTAAACTCTCTGTCGTAATTCCAAGATAAGATGCGATGTGATAGTTTTTGACACTACGTTCAATATTTGGATATTTAGTAATGAAACTCGTGTATCGCTCTGTAGCAGTTTGTGAAAGATTGGATAAAATACGTTTTTGAAAAGCAGCAAATGCACGTTCTAATTTTTTTCTAAAAAAGGATTCTATTTGTGGAATTTTTGAATATAAAAATTCTTTGTCGTCATGTGATAGTTTATATAAAGTGGCATCCTTGAGAACTTCGATATTCATAATAGATTTAGACGATGAGAAAAAAGCAGTATAATCACTAATCCACCAATCGTTAACACCAAATTGTACCGTATGCTCTTTCCCATGAGTGTCAATATGATACGACCTCAAACAACCTTTGTATATGTAATATTGTTTGTCAACGATATCATTAGCTCTTAGAAGTACAGTCCCTTTTTTATAAGTCACTTTATGAAAGACCGATTCTATAGTCTTTATTTCAGCTTCGGAAAATGTAAGACCTTTAAAAATCTCCTTTATTTTGGAGTTGTCGCTACGCATTAGATTTTGATTGGTATTATTAAATTACGTAAAACCTTTGGAAGGACAATTCAAGTGTCGACATTCTCTTTATAAATCAGTTAATCGGTGTTTTATTAGCAAGAAAAATCGTTTAAAAGCTCAATTTTGAACGCTCTTAAACAATTAAAAGTTGTTACTGTTAAGTATTAAAGATGCGTATGCTTTTTTGATAACAGGTAATACTACTTGTTTGAAAAAGAAGTAATTGCACCCTTAAAACCTCGGAGAATGTTTAAGAAATTTGAACTGTATTAATTCAGGGCTGCGACATAGTATCAGAGATTATTGATGACTATACTCCATTTAAAGTTGGTTAATAGCACTTTGGATTTTTGCATGAAAGAGCCAAAACTAATGTTTTGGCTTTTTCTAATTATGGTATAAAAACCGCTTTTGAAATTTAAGTGATACCTATTGAATTAGATATGCTTATCAATATAAAGTAGGTATATTTTTTTAAACACAGGTGTTTTTACTTAATTGATAAAGAGGTAGTTACGCTCTTTAAATATTGAAATAGGTTTTGGAAATTTGAATTGTATTATTAAAGGTCAATTTTTTAATACTGGCGAAAACCGAAAAGCCAATACAAATAGAGTAGGTGACTTAAACGTTTTTATTATGGGATTTTATATGAAACAACCTGTAGATGCAGGTAAAACAACAGCAACGTATTTATGGACTGGTTTACGGACTCCAGGCATATTTATTATTGAAGTAGAAGGTGAAGCACCTAATTTTTCTTATGGGTTTAGTTTAACAAGAGATCCACATTTTGTAGGCGGACTCAAAATTGATGCCATGGGTTGGACTGGGCCAAGAGCAAAAGGGACAACACCTTATAAAGTTAAGGGGTCTTTTCCTGGACAGTTTACACCAAAAATTGTAGTCTCTGGCTCTAATGGTGACTTTGTAATAGATGTCAAAGAAGTACCATCAGATCAAGTTGATGATTATGTCAAATCTAAAGTTAGCTAATAGAACTTTGGAGTATTTGTAAGAAAAAGCCAAAACATGTGTTTTGGCTTTTCTAATTATTGTAAAAAACCACTTTGAGTGAACAAAGTGGTTTTGAGTTTTATATGAGATACTAAAATAAATTCAGCATAACGTTATATGATTACTTAATCATATCGTAGCTTCGCTTGATAAAATTGGTCAACTCTTCACCTTTCAGTAAGCCTTGAGACAAACGTGCCAAGTCTAAACTTTGCGTAATCAAACGCTCTTGTTTTTTCTTGGTTTTAGTGTTTAGAATTTCGCCAACCAACGCAGAGTTAGTGTTTACGATAAGATTATACATCTCAGGCATATTACCCATTCCAAACATTCCACCGCCACCACCAGTTTGCTGCATCTCTTTCATTCGACGCATAAATTCTGGTTGTGTGATAATAAACGGACTAGCATCACTATCCATAGCTTCTAATTGTACCATGAATTTTTCTGAAGGAATCGTCTCTTTTAATAAGGTGTCTAATGCTGTTTTTTCTTCTTCGGACAATTTAGAAATCGCCGTATCGTCTTTCTTAATTAAGTTATCGATATGATCCCCATCAACACGTGCGAAAGAAATATTCTCTTTTGTTGTTTCTAATTTTTGAATCAAATGCGATACAATTGGAGAATCTAACAATAACACTTCGTAACCTTTAGCTTTAGCAGACTCAATGTACGAATGTTGCGCATCTGTATCAGAAGCATACAGAATGACAAGCTTGTCGTCTTTATCAGTTTGTTTCGCTTTAATCTTATTGAATAATTCTTCGTAAGTATAGAAACTACCATCAACTGTTGGATACAAGGCAAAAGCATCTGCTTTTTCAAAGAATTTTTCTTCAGAAAGCATTCCGTATTCAATAACGATTTTGATATCATCCCATTTCTTCTCAAAATCTTCACGATTAGAATTGAATAACGATTTCAGTTTGTCAGCTACTTTACGAGTGATGTATGATGAAATTTTCTTTACAGCACCATCGGCTTGTAAATACGAACGTGATACGTTTAATGGGATGTCTGGAGAATCAATTACTCCTCTTAACATCGTTAAAAATTCTGGTACAATGCCTTCTACATTATCTGTAACAAATACCTGATTTTGATACAATTGAATTCTATCTTTCTGAACGTTCAAATCGTTGGTCATCTTAGGGAAATACAAGATTCCGGTAAGATTAAACGGGTAATCAACATTTAAATGTATGTTAAATAAAGGTTCTTCAAACTGCATTGGGTACAGTTCTCTATAGAAGTTTTTATAGTCATCACCTTCTAATTCTGTTGGTTGTTTTGTCCAAGCAGGATTGGGGTTATTGATAATATTATCAACAGTAATTTGTTTGTGAGGTTCAGTAGTTTCTTTCCCTTCAGCATCTGTTGTTGTTTGTGGAGTGAAGTCTGGATCATTAACTTCTTTTGTTCCAAATTTAATTGGAACAGGCATAAACTTGTTATACTTTAATAGTAATTCGCTTATTCTTCCTTCTTCTAAAAATTCTGTAGAATCTTCAGCAATATGAAGGATGATTTCTGTGCCTCTTTCTGTTTTGTCAGACGTTTCTAAAGTAAATTCAGGCGATCCATCGCAAGTCCAATGCGCAGCAGGTTCATCTGTATGTGATCTTGTAATAATTTCTACTTTTTCAGCAACCATAAACGCCGAGTAGAATCCTAATCCGAAATGACCAATTATTCCAGAATCTTTAGCAGAATCTTTGTATTTGTCTAAAAATTCTTCGGCTCCAGAAAAAGCAACTTGATTGATGTATTTTTCAACCTCTTCGGCTGTCATCCCTAAACCTTGATCGATAATGTGAAGTTTCTTTGCATCTTTATCGATTTTGACTTCAATTTGCGGGTTTCCGTATTCACTTTTAGAGTCACCGATACTCGTTAAGTGTTTAAGTTTTAATGTTGCATCTGTAGCATTACTAATAAGTTCACGTAAAAATATTTCGTGATCGCTGTACAAGAATTTTTTAATGAGCGGAAAAATATTTTCTACCGATACATTAATGTTTCCTTTTGTCATGATATATAAGTTTTATTTATAATTATATTGATGTTCTTACCTAGACAAAAAAAGTACCAAGACGCATAAGGTGACAAACTGACATTTTTTTAGGATACTATGCATGCATAACGATTAGGTTTCAGTTTAAAAAAAAGTAGGACGTAAATCGTTAAATTGCACAACTTACTTAATACTAAAAATACTATGTATAATTCCAAGATAATAGGTTTAGGACATTATGTTCCTGACAATGTGGTGACGAACGATGATTTATCCAAAATGATGGATACTAATGATGAATGGATACAAGAGCGTACCGGAATTAAAGAGCGTCGTTGGGCGATTAAAGGGACTGAAGATACCACAGCCGGAATGGGAGTTAAAGCGTCTAAGGTTGCTATTGAACGTGCAGGTATTGATAAAGATGATATTGATTTTATCATTTTTGCGACCTTGAGCCCTGATATGTATTTTCCTGGACCTGGTGTGCAAGTGCAGCATGCTTTAGATATTAAAACTGTTGGCGCTTTAGATGTGCGTAACCAATGTTCTGGTTTTGTATATGCCATTTCTGTGGCAGACAATTTTATAAAAACGGGTATGTATAAAAACATACTTGTTATTGGAAGTGAATTGCATTCTCATGGATTAGATAAAACCACACGAGGTAGAGGTGTGTCAGTAATTTTTGGAGATGGTGCAGGAGCTGCTGTTTTAACAAGAGAAGAAGATTCAAACAAAGGAATTTTATCTACGCATTTGCATTCGCAAGGGGAGCATGCCGAAGAATTGGTATTGATTGCTCCTGGAATGGGTAAGCGTTGGGTAAACGATATTATTGCTGAAAATGACCCTAATGACGAAAGTTATTTTCCATATATGAACGGACAATTTGTATTTAAAAATGCAGTGGTTCGTTTTAGTGAAGTGATTATGGAAGGTTTAATGAAGAACAATCTACAAGTTGATGATGTTGATATGTTAATTCCACATCAAGCCAATTTACGTATCGCTCAATTTATTCAACGTAAATTTAAGTTAGAAGATCATCAAGTGTTTAATAATATTCAGAAGTATGGAAATACGACTGCTGCATCTATTCCTATTGCATTAACAGAAGCTTGGGAAGAAGGCAAAATCAAAGAAGGAGATACCGTTGTGTTGGCTGCTTTTGGAAGTGGATTTACTTGGGGAAGTGTGATTATGAAGTGGTAATGACTTATGCCTAAATGAGACTTAAACAATTTTTTAAACTATTCTTTATTTTAATGTTTTTTGAAGCCATAGTTGGGTTTCTTGATATGTATTTTTCTCAAGGGAATGTTGAAGTTTTGGGTTTTAAATTAGAGGCAGTATCTAGTATGTTAATGACTTTACTTAGTATGCCAATACGTTTTATTAATAGAAGTTTTCCGTTTTATGCAGGCGACTTATGGTTATGTTCACTTTTGACACTTATAAACTTATCAATACAAACTTTTTTAATTTATGGTGTGCTTGCTTTTTTCAAAAAGAAGACCTAATCGATTCGTTTAAAAAAATGAAAAATCCCAAAACTAATGCTTTGGGATTTTTCTGCTATTAACCAATTTTACTAAAAACACTAAAACTATAAAAGAGTGATTTTTTTAAACTGATTAGCTTTAAAACTTATCACAATCTTAAGACGCTTAAAAGTGTCTTTTATTTTATCTCTTAACATTTTTAACTATCAATTAACACAATTAGTGATTGCATAAAAAAATCCGAAACACTTTCGTTCCGGATTTTCTTACTATTAATCGATGTTAAATCTCTTAAAATTCTAACATTTAAAAACTAATTCATGTGTTAAGTCGTAAAGATTTGCGTTTCATTACGCAAGACTTAATTTTTTTAAAACAAAAACCCAAAACGAAACGCTTTGGGTTTTCTTATTTAATAACCAAACATTAACACTAACCATCAACTATTATATGTAGGCTATTAAATTTTACTTATATTAAATGAATCCTCCGCTTCCAGATTTTTCATCATTATCACGTCGTTTACGAGACTTAGCTCTGTATTTTCCACCACCAAATCTGTAATTTAAGCTGATGTTCCAAGTATTGCTTTCCCAATTAAATTCACCAGTTTGAGGGAAGGGTCTCGTGCCGTCAAATCCAAATCTCATTGTGTCAAATATATCATTGTAATTAAAGCTAAATGTAGCTCTATTACCTTCTAAGAAACTGTAACGCATACCAAGGTTAACAAAATACATAGGTTCAATATCAAACTGTAATGTTTTGTTTTTTCCTCGATAAAAACCAAATGCAGTAAAGGCTAATTTTTGATTGACTCTAAAGTTGTTAAACATTCTTAAGTTCCAAGCAGCATTATCTACTTCAGTAATGCTAGTTTCTATGTCATCAATTGTAGCTGTTTCAATGCTAACACCATCTCTAAAAGATTCAGCAATACCTTTTTGTGTTTGTGAATAGAAATCAAAACTACCATTAATACTCCACCATTTTGTTGGTCTGTAATTTGCTGATACTTCTACACCATATGCAGATGTATCATCAAAGTTGTCATGCGTTAAGATAATTCTACCTGAATTTACATCACTACGATCTATAAATAATGCTCTGTTAATTTCGTCTGTAATGGCACGATAAAATACTCCCGCTGTAATGCTTCCTTTTCTATTATTAAGTGTACGCGTATAATTAACTTCTAATGAATTTGTAAACTGAGGTTCCAATTGTTGGTTTCCAAAAGATGAGATTAATGGTGTACTAAACTCTTTAATTGGGTTGACTTGTCCAATTCCTGGACGATCAACTCTACGGCTATAGCTTAACTGGTATGAATTCTTTTCAGAAGGTGTATATGTAAAGAAAGCTGAAGGATAGAATTGTGTATAGTCATTATCAAAGTTGATTTCAGTAACAGCATTAGTAACAACATCAGTTTGTAAAGCAATAGCATCTACATTCACATTTTCAACTCTAAGTCCAACTTGATATGTCCATTTTTCAAATTTCTTACTATAGGTTCCGTAAGCAGAATAAATATCTCTAGTATAGTCAAAATCGGTACTTGGTGTTGGAACTAAGTTACCCATGTCATTAAACGAATCTCCAGTTGAAGCATAAGCAATTTCTGAATTAAATAAACGGGCCTGCACACCTAATTCTAGTTTTGTGGTTTCTGATAACGGATTAACATAATCTAAATTAACAGTAGTTCTAACACGGTCTGTAAAGTTAAAATCGGTATAATCACTTAATGGTCCAGCTAATTGGTCAAAAAAGACAGGGTTTTCGCCTTCATAAATATTATGATCTACCTCTAATTCAATATTTGAACCCTCTTTTGCAAAGTCTAACTTGTAATCAAGATTGTATTGTTGAGATGTATTATCGCCAACATTTGAAAAAATTTGATCTTGATTAAAACTCATATCATCATAAAAGAAAGCTGTTGTTCGACCAACAGTACTATTTTCTGAACTGTTTTGATTTGTAAATACTGAAATTGTATTCTTATCATTCAAGTAGAAATCAACACCTAGTTTGTATTGATGGTTTTCACGCTTATCTAAAAACCTGAAAAGCTGTTCTGAGTTGTTTTCAGGTCGGAAAACATTACCTCTGTTTCGGTTTTTTGAAATGTTATTACTATAGTTTCCGAAGAAATTAAACTTACCATTTCTGTAGTTCATATTTAGTGCACTATTGAATTTTGGCTCTCTTTCGTAGCTAAGACCAACATTTGCACTTCCATTAAACCCTATCATCGTATTTTTATGTAATACTATATTGATGATACCACTCATACCTTCTGGGTTATACTTTGCTGAAGGGTTTGTGATTAATTCTATAGATTTAATTGCCGTAGACGGAATTTGTTTTAGTAATTGTGCTGTCGGTATATTAGACAGTTTACCATCAACCATTACACGTACATTTGAATTACCTCTTAAGCTAATATCTCCAGTTTGCGCATCAACATTTACAGATGGAATACCTACCATAAGTTCTGAAGCAGTTCCGCTAGCAGCTAAATCCTTACCTATAGTAATGACTTTACGATCAACTTTTTGTTGTATAGTAGATACTTCGGCCACAACAGTGACTTCGCCTAAACTTTCGAGATCCTCTTCAAGCCTAATATCACCAAGATTAATTTTGTATCCATCTTCACCCAGATTAATAGGTTTTGACACAGTTTTATATCCAATATATTGAATAGATACTGTGATTTTTCCTTCTGGAATCTTATTGATTACAAAGGTACCATCGTCTTTTGTGATTCCTCCTGTTATAATCTCGTCAGAAGTGCCTTTAATGACAATATTTACGTAAGGTAAGGGTTCGTTGAGTTTTGCATCGATAACGCGACCTGATACAGTTCCATCTCTAAATTCTGATTTGGATGGCTGTGCAATGACTATTATAGTAAATAGGAAAATGCACAATTGAGCAATTGTTTTCATTGATTTTTTGATTGATTGGTTATTATTAAAATAAAACGGTTGTTATAGCATAGACGACGACTTTGACCTAGTGTTACTTATTTTAACACTACTTAACATGTTTTTAACATTTGATGGCACAATTTAGTTGCGAACCGTATTTTTGTGAAAAAAATAGAATGAGAAAGAAGACATTGGTTTTTGGAGCATCATTAAAGCCCCAACGCTATTCTAATATTGCGATAAATAGATTAGTAAGCCAAAATCATGAAGTCTTGGCTTTTGGTTTAAGAGAAGGTCTAGTTGCTGGTGTAACTATTGATACCAATTTAATGCCATATAAAGACATTCATACGATTACGCTATATCTAAATCCAGAACGGCAAAAAGCATTTTATGATTATATTATTTCTCTAAATCCTGATCGTGTCATTTTTAATCCAGGCACAGAAAACAGTGAATTTATGAATGTATTAAAACAGCATGGAATTTATTCTGAAGAGGCTTGTACATTAGTGTTACTATCTACAAATCAATATTAGCAGATTGTTTTTTTGAAATCAAGAATAAGCCAAGCATTGTAATCAAACCGTTAATTGGTAATACCTCCCAATGAAATTGATATTGTCCAATAACACTCTCTGGTAGTGAAGTAATACTATAAGTAACGAGTATAGCTGCCAGACCAATAATCCAAGCGTATTGATCCTTAATTGCTCTTTTTGTAAGAATGCCAAACGCAAATAAACCTAATAACGGGCCATATGTAAATGTGGCAAATTTAAAAAGGTTACTAACAACACTACCTTCTAAACTATTAAATATAATAACCACAATGATGAGTAATACAGAAACTCCAACATGAACTTTTTTACGTAATGGTTTTTGTAGCGATACTTCTTTTTTTTCAATATTTAGAAAGTCTACTGAGAATGAAGTTGTTAAAGAAGTTAATGCAGAATCTGCGCTTGAATAAGCAGCAGCAATTAAACCGATAATAAAAGTAACAGCTAAGCCTGTTCCCAGGCCTTGGTTCATAGCTATTTCAGGAAATAAAAGATCATTTCTAGTTTTTTCATCTACTATAGGAATATCTACACCAAATTTTTCTGCATAAATAAAAAGTAAAGCACCCAAACTTAGAAATACAAAGTTTACAATCACCAATAAGACCGACATTGAAAACATGTTTTTTTGAGCGTCTTTTTTATTCTTACAAGTTAGATTTTTTTGCATCATATCTTGATCTAAGCCTGTCATAGCTATAGTAATGAAAATACCTCCAATGAAGTATTTCCAGAAATATACTTTTGAATTAGGATCATCAAAAAACAATACTTTACTTTTAGATTTGAAGAGGTCATTACTCAAAATTTCAGTAGCCGACCATTCTAACTTGTTTGCAATTAAAAATATAGCAACACCTACGCAGGTTAACATGGCTAATGTTTGTAAGGTGTCTGTCCATACAATAGTCTTTATTCCACCTCTTTTAGTATAAATCCATATTAAAAGTATAGAGATGACCACAGTAATCCAAAAAGGAACGCCTAACTGTTCAAAAACAATATATTGCATAGCTAGGGCAACAAGATAGAGCCTAAAAGAAGCTCCAGTAACTCTTGAAAGTAAAAAGAAAAAAGCACCAGTTTTATAACTTATTTTGCCAAAACGGTGTTCTAAATATTGATAAATTGAGGTGACATTTAATTTATAATATAAGGGCAGTAAAACGAGAAGCACTATTAAATAACCAACGAAAAAGCCAAATACGCCTTGCATATAAGCAAACTGTTGCCCATCAACTAAGCCTGGTACAGATATAAATGTAACCCCAGATAAAGAGGCGCCAATCATACCAAATGCAACAATATACCAAGGTGATTGCTTTTTAGCTTTAAAAAAAACTTCATTTGAATCTTCCTTACCTGTGAAGTAAGAAATTAAGATGAGTATACCAAAATAGGCTAGAATTAGTAAAATGATGGCGTTCGTCGACATAATTGTGATTTTAACAGATTTTTATTTGAAAAACCTTATTTTCGCTAAAAAATTGCAAACAATATTAAGTATTTTATAATTAAGAATTATGTTTTTATGCATAACTGATTTATAATTTGCTAGTACTAACCCTATCTTAATGAATATGAAAAATTATTATTTATTACTTACATTTTTAATGTCTATATGTGTCTCTTGGGCTCAAGATTATAGACAAATGATTGCAGACGGAACTTATACTGTATCCGAAATTCAGGCAGTAGCCGAAGCCCATTTTGCTCAAGTTGGAACCGAACGTGGAAAAGGTTATAAACCATACAAACGTTGGGAATACCAAGCATTGAGAAATATGGATGAAAATGGGATGCTTAAATCTCCTGAATTTTATTACAACGAGCTTGAAAATTGGAACAACTACTTAAATGAAAATTCACCATTAGCTAGAACAACTGTCGGTGCATGGGAACAAATGGGCCCAACATCATGGAGTGCAACTAGTGGTTGGAATCCAGGAGTAGGTCGTATTACATCTATTGCAGTTGAAGAAGCTAACCCAATGCATATTGTCATTGGAGGTGTTACAGGAGGTGTTTGGAGGTCAGTAGATGGTGGCTTGTCTTGGACAGTTTTAACTGATGATCTATCAAATTTAAATGTGTATGCTATAACTATGGACCCTTTAGTTAATACCACTTATTTTTGGGGTTCTACTAGTGGAACAATTTTTAAATCTACCGATAGTGGTGCAACATGGAATGTTTTAGCAGATGTTGGATCTGGAAATGTAAATAAAATTCTTATAGACCCAACAAATACTAATAACATGTATTGTTCTGTTCAAAGTGGTGGAATCTTTAAATCTACTAATGGTGGAACAACATGGGATAGAATCATATCAAATGTGTTTAATGGTTACGATGTAGAGTTTAAACCAGATGGCCTGTATAGTACTATATATGCATCAGGTAATGGGGTGTATATGTCAACAGATTCAGGCGCAACATTTTCAACGCTTACTGGTTTCTCTGGAGGCCCGAAAATGATTGGTGTTTCTCCTAATGATGCCTCAGTAGTGTATGTGTTAGAAGCTTCTGGCGGTGCTTTTGGTAATTTATACAAGTCCTCTGATTCAGGAGTTACATTTACAACTATTGATCATACTGGAAAAAATTATTTTGGCTATAGTTCTGATCCTTTAGATCCAAATGATGCTGGAGCAGGTCAAGCACCAAGAGATATGGATATCGCTATAAATCCTGCAGATGTTAATGATGTTCATATTGCAGGTGTTAATACTTGGCGATCTACAGATGGCGGTGCTAATTTTTCTATTACATCTCAATGGACGCCTGGAGGTGCAAATGGTCAAAATATAGGATACTGTCATGCTGATGTTGATCTTTTAATGTTTGTTAACGATGAATTATATGTTGGTACTGATGGCGGTATTTATGTTGCTGAATCTCCAACCGTAGTCTCTTCAGGGTATTATAAAGATTTAACTGCAGGCTTAGGAATTAGACAATTCTATAGAATTGGTATTAGTCAAACAGATCCTGTAGTTGTAACAGGTGGTTCACAAGATAACGGAACATCTATTATGGATGTTAATGGAAATTGGACCGATTGGTTAGGCGCCGATGGTATGGAAACCTTTATTGATAAAAATAACAGTAACCTTATTTACGGAACATCACAATTTGGAACCTTATATAAGTCATTTGATGGAGGAAATAATTTATCGTTTATTAATACACCTACATCTGGAAACTGGATTACACCATTTGAACAAGATCCATTAAACCCTAATACCCTTTATACAGGATATAGCCAAGTTTATAAGTCTACTGATGGTGGATCTTCATGGAATACTGTATCACAAAGTTTTGGAGGCCCTCTAAACCATTTAAAAGTGGCTCCAACTAATGGTAATTTCCAATATGCTGCAAGAGGTTCTACTTTATACAAAAACACATTGGTTGGTATTGTAGCAACCTGGAATGTATTAAGTGGGTATGCAGGCTCTATAAACTCTATCGCGATACATCCTACAGATCCTAATAAAGTGGCTATTGCTACTACTGGAAACCAAAAGGTTTATGTGTCTAATGATGGTGGTACGTCGTGGACGTCTTATAAATTTAACCTTCCTAACTTTAATGCTCAAGCACTTGTATGGCATGATAACGGAGAAGACGGTTTATACTTAGGTATGAACTATGGTGTATATTACATAGATAATACCTATACAGAGTGGCAGCCATTTAGTAATGGTTTACCAAATGTGATTATTAGTGAATTAGAAATTAATACAGCAGATAATAAATTATATGCTGCAACTTACGGTCGTGGTTTATGGAGATCTAATGTGTTTGATGCTAGTTTAAGCGTTGATGACTTAGAATTAAATAACATCGCTATGTATCCTAACCCTGCAACTAAAGAGATTACGTTACAATGGGATAGAGGTGATCAAGTTTCTGTAAGAGTTTATGACGCTTTAGGAAAGTTAATGTATTTTTCTAAAAATGAAAGCTTAGCAGAACCAAAACGTATTGATATTTCTAATTATGCATCAGGATTATATTTCGTAAAGATTAATAATATCAATGGTGTAGTAACTAAAAAATTAACAGTTAAATAACTATCCAATAATCAATTTGAAACCACTATTATTTAATGATAGTGGTTTTTTTATGTAATACTTCTTCATATGCCTCACAAATTGTAAATTCGCATCTATGGAATTTTCTTCTAAACTATTAGAAAACGCAGTTAGTGAAATGTCTCAATTACCAGGAGTTGGTAAGCGAACGGCCTTACGTTTAGTACTGCATTTATTACGCCAGCCAAAGGAACAAACACTTGACTTTGCTGACGCACTGCGTACCATGCGTACAGAGATAAAATTCTGTGAAAGTTGTCATAATATTAGTGATACAACTATTTGCGAAATATGTGCAAACCCTAACCGTGTTGAAGACATTGTTTGTGTTGTAGAAGATATAAGAGATGTTATGGCTATCGAAAACACAAGCTCTTTTAAAGGGTTATATCATGTTTTGGGCGGAAAGATTTCTCCTATGGATGGTATTGGTCCTAATGAATTAAACATTCAATCACTTGTTGAAAAAGTCAAACAAGGTAGTGTGAAAGAACTCATTTTTGCTTTAGGATCAACGATGGAAGGCGATACAACTAACTTCTATATTTATAAACAAATTCAAGATTATCATATAAAAACCTCTACTATCGCAAGAGGAATTTCTGTAGGTAATGAATTAGAGTATACCGATGAAGTAACCCTTGGTCGAAGTATTATCAATAGAATTCCTTTTGAAGCTTCATTAAAATCATAAGCCTATTTATTTGAAACTTTCTGTCATCATATTAAACTACAATGTGCATCATTTTTTAGAACTCTGTCTAAAAAGTGTAGAGGCAGCACTAGTTAATATAGAATCTGAAATTATTGTTATCGATAATAAATCTGTAGATGCTAGTTGTGCTATGGTAAGACAACTATTTCCGAAGGTCACACTTATCGAAAATGAGGATAATTATGGGTTTTCTAGAGGGAATAACATTGGAGTTGCTAAAGCAAAGGGAGACTATATATGTATCCTTAATCCAGATACTGTTGTTGCTGAAGATACTTTTGAGATATTACTTAATCATTCAGTATTAACAGACAAACTTGGAATTTTATCTTGCCGACTCATAGATGGACAAGGGGTGTTTTTGCCAGAGAGCAAACGAAATATCCCAAAACCTTTTATTGCCATAAAGAAGATTTTAGGATTTTCATATTCATATTACGTATCAAATTTAAGTGAAAAAGAAACTGGAAGTGTACCAATATTTGTAGGTGCTTTTATGTTAATGCAAAGAGCCGTTTATAATGAAGTGAAGGGTTTTGATGAAGATTATTTTATGTATGGAGAAGATATAGATTTGTCATATAAGGTTTTAAAAGCGGGTTATGAAAATAGATATCATGGTAGTACATCAGTAGTGCATTTCAAAGGAGAGAGCACTTTAAAGGATAAAGCCTATGCCAAACGTTTTTATGGCGCCATGCAGATATTTTATAATAAACATTTTAAATCTAATCTTGTTTTTAATACAATTGTTTGGTTCGGAATTAAACTAAGCCCATTATTTCAACGTTCTTCAGAACATGTCAAAAGAAATATAAAGCAGTATGTTTTGATTTCTTCGGAAATGAATACAGCATTGAAAAATAGTTTAAAACATGATTTAATACTGTGGCCTAAATTTGAATCTTACCAAAACAATACAGAATATATTTTAGACAATAACTATCTGGATTTTAAGTCAATCATCGAAATCTTATCCAATAGACCTAAAAATTGTAAGGCAACATTTAAAATTATACCAAAAAACTCTAACTTTATCATCGGAAGCAATAGCTCCAAAAGTAGAGGAGAAGTAATCTCCTTTTGATGATAATTTTTTGAAAAAATCTCAACAATTGTTTTGGTTTTTCATTAATTTTGCAATCAACAAACCAATTATTGACCTTATATTACAGATATGGCAAAATTTGAACTTAAGCTTCCTAAAATGGGAGAGAGTGTTGCAGAAGCAACAATTACATCTTGGTTAAAAGAAGTTGGCGACACTATTGAAGCTGATGAAGCAGTTTTTGAAATTGCTACAGATAAAGTCGATAGTGAAGTGCCAAGCGAAGTTGATGGTGTTTTGGTTGAAAAACTATTTGATGTTGATGATGTCGTTCAAGTAGGTCAAACCATAGCTGTTATAGAAACTGATGGTAATGATACTGGTGCCACAGAGGAGTCTAAAGCTGAGCCTGTAGTTTCAGAAGTCATTTCTGAAGCTGTGGCTGAGGTTGCTCAAACTGTTGTGGCTGCAAAAGAAACTACGTCACCCATAGTGAATTCAGGTGATCGTTTTTATTCTCCTTTAGTTAGAAATATAGCAAAACAAGAAGGTATTTCTCAAACAGAATTAGATGCTATTACAGGATCTGGAAAAGATGGTCGTGTGACTAAAAATGATATACTGTCTTATATTGAGACTAGAGGATCACAACCTGCACAAGTAACAGCGCCAATTCAAGAAACGCCAAAAGTTTCTCCAACACAAGTTAA
This sequence comes from uncultured Psychroserpens sp., assembly GCA_947489585.1. GTDB lineage: Bacteria > Bacteroidota > Bacteroidia > Flavobacteriales > Flavobacteriaceae > Psychroserpens. The sequence goes on along the minus strand of CANLEE010000002.1, from coordinate 307,419 downwards.
AACAACTGATAAAAAATCAGAAACAACTCCTGTTGTTGCTAGTGGAGAAGATGAAATTATAGAAATGACCAGAATGGGTAAACTTATTGCGCATCATATGGTTGAGTCTGTACAAACCTCTGCTCACGTTCAAAGTTTTATCGAAGCCGATGTTACTAAAATATGGAACTGGAGAAGCAAAGTTAAAGATGAATTTAAAAAACGTGAAGGTGAAAATTTAACGTTTACACCAATATTCATGGAAGCTGTAGCCAAAGCGCTACGCGATTTCCCAATGATGAATATTTCACTTCAAGGAGATACAATTATTAAGAAAAAGCATATCAATTTAGGTATGGCTGCAGCCTTACCAGATGGCAACTTAATTGTGCCAGTTATTAAAGATGCTGATCAATTAAACTTGGTTGGGATGACCAAAAAAGTGAATGATTTAGCGGGTCGTGCTAGAGACAATAAATTAAAACCAGATGATATTTCTGGAGGAACATATACCGTTACAAATGTTGGTACTTTCGGTAGTATTATGGGAACACCAATCATCAATCAACCTCAAGTAGGTATTTTAGCTTTAGGTGCTATACGAAAAGTACCTGCTGTTGTTGAAACTGCTGAAGGTGATTTTATAGGCATTCGTTATAGAATGTTTATGTCACATTCTTATGACCATAGAGTTGTTAATGGTGCACTTGGCGGGCAATTTGTAAAAGCTGTAAAAGATTATTTAGAAGCTTGGGATTCTGATAGAGAGATTTAGTATTGTCATTCCTAGAAAAACAAGAATCGTAAATAAAAAAGCACAATCCTAAGATTGTGCTTTTTTATGTTATTATCTACAAATAACTCAGCCACCATTTGTCTCTATTATTCGCTTTATAGATCATATACTTTTTACAAAGCGGATAAAGCAATACAACAGTAAAAATCCATAAAGCATAAGTAACCCATAAATCAAAGCCTTTGTCAGCTAGAAACCCGCTAGTAAATCGTTGTGGTGTGTATATTAATTCTTTCCAATTTTCTCCTAAAATAGTAAGCCCTATAATACCAAATAGATGAATAACATACAAGTGTAGGATGTAATAGAAAAAAGGCACGCGACCAATAACCACTAATACATTTGTAAGCCAATTCTTTATAGATTCTATAGCGTACAAAAAGAGCATGGCTGGACCTAAAGTCATTAATGTATATAAGAGTGATGGAGGGTATTTAGTTGTGTTTAGAAAAGACATTAGCGAATAGGTGAAATTCTTTTGTTCGCTCCAAGGTGTCAAATTTCCGTAGATGTTAATAAAACGAATGCCTATAAATAGAACAATAGCAGCTAGTCCAAAATAAAGTAACCATTTTTTACGAACCTTGACATCAAATCCATTTTGATAAAAATGTCCAAAACAATAACCAAGAATCATTATGCCTAACCATGGGACAAAAGGGTACGGGAGAAATAACATACTTTCTCCGTTATTAAACACTGCGAAACCTTGTTGGTGTATATAATACCATAATATAGACAATGGATCATTACCTTGCATAGTGATACCATCCAAAAGATTATGAGCAAATAGAATAAGTAAACCTAGAGCTAAGAGTATCTTTTTATTCAGATAAATGAGTGCTGCCATAAATACCATACAAATACCAATAGCCCAAATCACTTGAAAGATGTGTAACCCTAAGCCAATATCAAAAGTCCACGCAAAATTAACGACTGTTAACTCAATAAATATAAGCCAAAGCCCACGTGTAAATAAAAACGTAGCTAATTCTTTTTTGGATGACTTTTTAGAGCCATATAAAAATGCGGAAGTTCCAGCTAAAAACACAAAAACTGGTGCGCAAAAATGAGTAATCCATCGCGTGAAAAATAGTGCAGGTGATGTGGTGTCCATGTTTGTGGGATCAGTATAAAGGTATCCCAAATTGGAGTAATCTCTCACATGGTCTAATGCCATGATAACCATAACTAGACCTCTTAAAATATCGATAGATTCAATACGATTGGATTTGACTTTCATAATTGTCTAATAGATTTATTGGTTGCTAATCAATGAAAATTATAGTTGATAATCATGGTAAGTTCGCTAATTTATTCCATATTAAAGTAACCTAAATTTTATTTGTTTCTTTTTCAATACCACTTTCCAAACTTTGTTAGAAGCTTTAGAAAAGGTTTTTCCATAGGTTCCAGGATTAGATTGAAAGGCTTCAATGCCACCAAAAATATATCCAATTGATACATCCGAACCTTTAAAAGATGCCATATCTAAAATTTCTGTTTCAGTAGTTGAAGTTTTGCTAACTATTTTATACAATGGCATATCACTATTTACAAATAAAATGGCTTCTGCTCCATAATAAGGAGGGCTATTGTCATCACTTTGATTGAATAAATGGTTAGACTTTATTAAATGATGTGAACTTCTTAATGGGTATTTGGAAATATTAGTTTCAATACGAACTGCTGTATTTGTAAAACCTGATAAATTTCCACTTTTTGCAAATTCGCCATCACCAATACCACCAATTAAAAAGGTATGGGATACATCTGTTTTAGAATCATAAACCACAAAGTTAGGGCATGAATACACGTTGTAATTATTTTGATTATAGTCCGTGTCAATAGTAAATAATTTACCGTCTTTATTTGCAAAACTAGGGTGAACATAAACAGCATTGTTCCAAGCTTGTAAGTTTGAATCTGCTCCAGGCATAAATACACCTGTGTAAAAAGCAAGTCCTTGATTAATGTTATTATTTACTGGGCTTTTATAAATTGTTGGCGCAATTGGGCCATCTCTTCTTCTAAATGTAGATAGATTATCAGCTATCGGTAATGTGGGATCAATGACATCAGAAATTGCTGTTTGTATGTTAATTGTTAATTTATGAACAGAATCAGTTAGCGTAAAGGGATAAACGGCATCTACATATTTTTGACCACTTCCAAAGTTATGACCGCCTGCCAAATAAAATGTAGGTGATGATACAGGTCCCATAACTTGTAACTCTCCTCCAGTACTAATAAGCGAGCTATCACGACCAAAAGAAAGAAATTTTTCAGCATTTACTTTTTCATACTCTTTTTTTACAAGATGAATAAGTGACTTCACATGAATTTTAGCAACCTGATTGTAAGTTTCATAACCATTTTTCGGAAAAGCAAAATCTTTAGGACCATAGCCTCCTATAACATAGAGGTATTCGCCATTTTGTTTGACCAAAGCGTTTGAATTTTTAAAGACCGATTCAAAGCCTTCATATGCAGCATAATTTTTTGGAAATCCTTGTTGTAACATTAATTTAAATGTTGGTAAAGACAAAGCATACCGTTTATCACTTTTCGCATTGTACACAAATATGTTGTCATTATACGATGGTGGCGTAAAAGAGGTGTTTGCATAATTGGCATTTAAATTATGCAAACCACCGTTAAGTGAGTCAATAGAGTTCGTTCTTCCAGCAAAAAGCAACCAATCATCTCCATCTACACCATGGACAAATGACTGTAAGGAAGGTGCATTTTTTAAGTTGGCTTCTTCTACAGAAAGTGTATATTCAAAACGAAATTGCTTGTCTTTCTTCTGATCGTTTTTGTCATGCTTTGAGTGACATGATATTGCCAATGTTATTACTAAAAATAGTGATAACAATTTTGATAAAAAAGTGTTCATGATTATGGTTGATTTTAGTGTTAAAAGTTAGATACTAAGTTAAATTAACTAGTGGGACTAGGATAACGTATAAACACCTGTTTTCTGAGAATTATATTTTTGAAACTAATAACTGTGTTTTCAATACTTTGCAATGCGCTTTTGTTTATTCTAACTATCTTTGTCTCAAAATTGATTACATGCAACTCAATCTCACAAAGCCTATCTGTTTTTTCGATTTAGAAACTACAGGAATTAATATCACCCACGACCGAGTCGTAGAAATTTCCATCTTAAAAGTTCATCCTAACGGGAAAGAGGAAACCTATACCCAACGCGTCAATCCAACGATTCCTATTCCGCCACATGTCACTTTGGTTCATGGGATTTCTGATGCAGATGTTATGGATAAACCAACGTTTAAAGACATTTCCAAAGAGGTATATCAAATGATTAAAGATTCTGACTTAGGTGGTTTTAATTCTAACCGATTTGATATTCCATTACTTGCTGAAGAAATGTTGCGTGCCGATGTCGATTTCGATATGAAGAATACACAATCTATTGATGTGCAAACCATTTTCCATAAAATGGAGCAACGTACCTTGAGTGCAGCATACAAGTTTTACTGCGGAAAAAGTCTTGATAATGCACATAGTGCCGAAGCCGATACTATTGCCACATATGAAGTGCTAAAAGCACAATTGGATAAATATGAAGAATTAGAAAATGATGCTAAATTTTTAGCAGAATTCAGTTCGCGTAATAAGTTTGCTGATTTTGCTGGTTTCATCTCTTATAATAAAGACGGTATAGAATGTTTCTCTTTTGGAAAACATAAAGGGAAATTAGTAACCGAAATTTTAGAAAAAGAACCTGGTTATTTTGGTTGGCTGCTCAATGCAGATTTTCCGCTATATACTAAAAAGGTTTTAACTGCTATTAAGCTTCGAACCTTTAATAATAAATTATCCTAAAATAAATTTAATAGGTTTAACCATCTAAATTATCTAGACAATGAAACTTATTTGCATAGGGCGTAATTATACAGAGCATATTAAGGAGTTCGAAAATGAAAGACCTACAGATCCTGTTGTGTTTTTAAAGCCAGACACCTCTATCTTATTAAAGAAACAACCGTTTTTTATTCCAGATTTTTCTGAAGATATACATCATGAAGTAGAAATTCTTGTGAAGATTACTAAAGTTGGAAAGCACATCTCTAAAAAGTTTGCTCATAAATATTATGACCAAATTGGCTTAGGTATCGACTTTACAGCTCGAGATTTACAAGCAAAACTTAAGGCAAAAGGTTTGCCTTGGGAAAAAGCTAAAGCCTTCGATGGTGCAGCTGTAATTGGAGAATGGTTACCTAAAAGTGATTTTAAAGATGTAAATAATATCAATTTTAGTTTGCATAAAAATGATGGTGTAGTCCAAAATGGAAATACCAGTTTGATGCTTTGGAAAATTGATGAAATTATAGAATATGTCTCAAAATATTTTACTTTAAAGATTGGAGATATTATCTTTACAGGAACTCCATCAGGAGTTGGCAAAGTTATTGCTAATGATAAATTAAAGGGATATATAGAAGACAAGCAATTGTTTTCAATTACAGTAAAATAATAATGGAACAACATTACAAATTATCAAGAGTTCGTGAATTAGCAGATAATGATATGGATTTTATCCAGACATTAGCTGAAGCTTTTTTAGAAGAAGTGCCTGAAGATGCAGCACGACTCAAAAAAGCAGTGGCTGAACAAGATTTCTACAACACGTATCAAGCGGCTCATAAAATGAAACCTACAATAGACTTATTTGAACTTGGCGTACTTGAAGATCTAATCGTAGTTCAAGATTGGGGCAAATTTGAAAAGGGGGAAGAAGACTGCTCTAAAGAATTAGACTTAGTATTAACTGCAGTAGAGAATGCTACGGCAGAACTCAAACAAGACTTCAGCATCTAATGCAAGCAGAAATTATTACCATTGGTGATGAGATTCTCATTGGACAAATCGTTGACACAAATTCTGCATTTATAGCAAAACAGCTTAATAAAATTGGCGTTTCGGTGTATCAAATCACATCCGTACAAGATGATCGAACTCATATTCTGAAATCGTTTTCTGAAGCTGAAGCCAATGCAGATATCGTTATTATTACTGGTGGCTTAGGGCCTACAAAAGACGATATCACTAAAAAAACGATAGCCGAATATTTTGATGATACGCTAATAGAAAATAGTTCTGTTAGGAAAAACATTGAACATCTTTGGGAGGCTTTCGTTAAAAAACCAGTTACGCAAGTCAATTTAGATCAGGCATTGGTACCTTCAAAATCTGAAATATTGATGAACAAATATGGTAGTGCTCCAGGCATGTGGCTAGAAAAAAACAACACCGTTTTTATATCCTTACCAGGAGTACCTTATGAGATGAAGGCCTTGATTGAAGATGAAGTCATTCCAAAATTAAGACGTCAATTTCAATTTCCGTACATCCAGCATCAAACATTTTTGACCTATGGTTTAGGAGAAAGTACACTAGCTCAGCGTATTGAGACTTTTGAAAATGAATTACCGGAGTTTATCAAATTAGCGTATTTGCCAAGTTTGGGTCGTGTGCGTTTGCGTTTATCTGCTAAAGGCAATGATAAAGTGATTGTTGAAGCCGAAATGGAAAAACAAACACAATTATTATTACCTCAAATTAAAGATATTTTCGTTGGTTTTGAAAACGACTTGTCTTTAGAGGCAGCTATTGGAAAGTGCCTTACTGAATTGAAGAAAACTGTTGCAACAGCCGAAAGTTGTACAGGAGGACTCATAGCTGAACGTTTTACAGTGAATGCTGGTGCATCAAAATATTTTAAAGGAAGCGTTGTAAGTTATACTAAAGAAACCAAAATTAATGTGCTTAACGTTTCCGAGGGTATAATAAATGAGCATTCTGTGGTAAGTGGAGCAGTAGCAGAAGCTATGGCAAGTAATGTGCGAGAATTATTGCATACTGATTATGCAATAGCTACAACAGGCAATGCGGGGCCAACAAAAGATGATACGGCCGAAGATTTAGGGATAGTTTATATTGCCATTGCTACGAAAGATCAGGTGTATTCTGAGAAATTTAGTTTTGGTAATCATCGTGTGAAAGTGATTAATAAAGCAGCAAATAAAGCCTTTGAAATGTTACAAAAAGAAATTTTAAAAAAGTAGCACTTTTAGTTTGTGGGTATTGTAAAGTTTTATTAAATTTGCACCCTGTTTTAAAAGAACATAATTTAAAGTTAGAAAGAAATGTCAAGAGTTTGTGAACTTACTGGAAAGAAAGCGATGGTTGGAAACAACGTATCTCACGCAATGAATAAAACGAAGCGTAAATTTAACGCTAACTTAATCAAAAAGCGTTTCTATATTCCAGAACAAGATGAGTGGATCACTTTAAAAGTATCAACTTCTGCATTAAAGACTATCAACAAGGTTGGTATTTCTGCTGCAATCAAAGAAGCTAAATCCAAAGGATTTTTAAAATAATAGCATAACGCGTTAAATACACGTACAATGGCAAAAAAAGGAAATAGAATACAGGTTATATTAGAATGTACTGAGCACAAAGAGTCTGGACAACCAGGAACATCTCGTTACATTACTACAAAAAATAAAAAAAATACGCCAGATAGAATGGAGATTAAGAAATTTAATCCAATTTTAAAGCGTATGACAGTTCACAAAGAGATTAAATAAAAAAATATAAGTCATGGCAAAGAAATCAGTAGCATCATTACAAACAGGATCTAAAAGACTTACAAAAGCGATCAAAATGGTAAAGTCACCAAAAACTGGCGCTTACATGTTTGTTGAGTCAGTAATGGCACCAGAGTTTGTCAATGATTTTTTAAACAAGAAATAAATTAGATTTTTTATCTAATTACGAACTGCTTTCATATTTGAAAGCAGTTTTTTTATGTCTATATTTGAACGATTATCTGCCAAATTAGCAGTAAAAATTAAAGGCAAGGAAATTGCTTAAGATGTTATAACTATAACAAAAGGATGAGTTTTTTTAAAAAAATATTTTCTTCGGAAAAAAAAGAAACCCTTGATAAAGGGCTAGAGAAATCGAAAACATCGTTTTTCTCGAAACTAAACAAAGCGGTTGCTGGTAAGTCTAAAGTAGATGATGATGTTTTAGATAACCTTGAAGAGGTTTTAGTATCTAGTGATGTTGGAGTGGATACGACGTTAAAAGTTATTGAACGTATTGAAGAACGGGTTGCTAAGGATAAGTATTTAGGCACTTCAGAATTAAATCAAATTCTACGAGATGAAATTGCCGGACTTTTATCTGAAACCAATTCAGGAGAAGATACCGATTATGTGATTCCAGAATTGCCAAAGCAAGATGATGGTTCTAAAACACCTTATGTCTTAATGGTTGTTGGTGTTAATGGTGTAGGTAAAACGACAACTATTGGTAAATTGGCCTATCAGTTTAAAAAGAAAGGCTTAAATGTTGTTCTTGGAGCTGCAGATACCTTTAGAGCAGCAGCAATTGATCAGCTTCAAGTTTGGGCCGACCGTGTAGATATTCCTATGGTTCGTCAAGAAATGGGAAGTGATCCTGCAAGTGTAGCTTTTGATGCATTACAATCTGGAGTAAATCAAGATGCAGATGTTATTATTATAGATACAGCTGGGCGTTTACATAATAAAATCAACTTAATGAATGAGTTGACAAAGGTTAAGCGTGTCATGCAAAAAGTTATTGGAGATGCACCTCATGATGTACTACTTGTATTAGATGGGTCTACAGGACAAAACGCTTTTGAACAAGCTAAGCAATTTACTGCAGCGACAGAAGTAACCTCATTAGCGGTTACAAAACTCGACGGCACAGCAAAAGGCGGTGTTGTAATAGGAATTAGCGATCAATTCCAAATACCTGTTAAATATATTGGTGTTGGAGAAGGTATAGAAGATTTACAAGTATTTAATAAATATGAGTTTGTAGACTCTTTTTTTAAGTAATATTTTTTATTTAATTTTAAATATCAATTGAAATCCGATTAAAATGAAACATATAACATCATTAACGCTAATATTTTTTTTATTGACTTCAACAGTATCTTTTTCTCAAGCTGTTGCTGGAACACCTAATCAATTTGAAGCATCATGGCGCCTTAAGCAGGTCTTGAGAGATAAACTCAATAGTCAAAATAGAGATAATGCTATCAAGTTTAGCCAAATTAAAGGGAGTCCTTATCTCAACAAAAACTTTGCAGATGGTGAGTTCTTTTTAAATGATGAATCTGAAGGGCATTTCTATTTAAGATACAATGTATATAATGATCAAATTGAAATATTAACAGATAATAGCGCAGTTAACTTAAACAGTGAAATGCCTTTATATGATGCTTTTCTAAAAACAGAAAACAGTAAAGTTGTATTAGATGGAAAGACGATTAAATCATTCTATTATAATGATGAAAACGGAAACACAACCAATAGTTACTTTATAGAGGTTAATGTAACTGAGAAGTTTACTTTACTCCTAAGAAAGCGCTGTATTTTGACACCTGCTGAAAAAGCTGCAACACCAAATCAAGCAGATAGAGCAGCAAGGTTTACCATGTATAATGATTACTACGTTCTTGATCATAACGAAAAATACCCTAAAAAGATAGAGGCAAAACAGCGTAAGCTACTCAAGACATTTCCTAAACAAGCTGAAGCCTTAAAAGATTATATGAAAAAAGAACGCATTAATTTAAAGGAAGAGCAAGATTTAGTTAAGCTCACTAATTATATGAGTACGCTTTAAAATTTAAATAGAATCACTTCTATACTATAACGCATCAAAACAATAAGCTTTTGATGCGTTATTTTTTTACAATCGTATTGATTTGATTTTTCCGTATTTTTATTAAAAATATAAATCATGCGATATTTACTTCTAATTTGCCTCATTTTTATTACCTATAACTGTAAGCCTTCCGAAGAGAAAAAAGAAGAAACGTTAAAAGATGTCGATACTATCGAAGTGCCTCAAGAGTCTAAAGATGAAGAAGGTATTAGTGCTATTTCAACAAAGGATTTTAGAGAATTTAAAGTCCTAGATTCAGAATACATTAATACAACTGAGCTTTGGGATGTTATTGATGATGATTTAAAGGATTTTACTGAAGACAACTATAATGCGTTAAAACCTTTTATTTTAGATCAAGATATTCCGACGCTTCATAAGAATATTCAAAATAAAAAACTGTCTTATGAATCACTCACAAAATTCTATTTATATCGTATTAGAAAATTTGATCGCAAAAATGGATTGTCATTAAATTCTGTTATAGCTATAAACCCAGATGCAATAAAACAAGCTAGAGGCAAAGATGAAAAATTGCGACATATGGACATTAGAGAGGAAGTCTTTAATTTTTCAGTATATGGCATACCAATACTTTTAAAAGATAATATAAATACCGATGGAATGCCAACGACAGCTGGTGCAGTTGCTTTAAAGAATAACACAACCGAAGATGCCTTTATTGTTAAGCAATTAAAATCTCAAGATGCTATTATTTTAGGAAAAGCTAATCTGAGCGAATGGGCTTATTTCTTTTGTGGCGATTGTCCGAGCGGATATTCTGCAATTGGTGGTCAAACACTTAATCCGTATGGTCGTAGAATTATAGATACTGGAGGTTCTAGTTCTGGAAGTGGAGTCGCAGTAACAGCAAATTTTTGTGCAGCAGCTATTGGGAGTGAGACCTCTGGTTCTATTTTATCGCCAGCTAGTCAAAACTCTACTGTTGGCTTAAAACCTACTATTGGTTTGGTAAGCCGAAGTGGGATTGTTCCAATTTCATCAACTTTAGATACCGCTGGACCAATCACTAAAAATGTCATGGATAATGCCATTCTTTTGGATGCGCTCTTTGGTGAGGACATTTCAGATTCTAAATCTGTGTATAACCTTTGGGAACGTCCGTTCTATCAAAAAAACTTAAAAGACGCTACGCTTGAAGGCAAACGTTTAGGAGCATTTAAAAACTTATTAGAAGATCCACTTTATGTGAATGCAATAGCACAATTAAAGAAACAAGGTGCTGAAATTATTGAAATCGAACCTTTAGATATTAACCTCCCAGGATTTTTAAGGTTACTCAACCTTGATATGAAAGTAGATTTAGTAAGCTATTTAAAAGATTATGGAAACCCTTATTTAGAGTACACATCTATTGAAGATATTATGGAGTTTAATAGAACAGATAGTTTGAATACGATGCCTTACGGACAAAAATTATTTCAAGGCATTTCTGATGATTCTGCAACAGAACAAGAGTTCACAAAAATTAAAGATATTTTAAAAACCAATGGGAAACGTTTTTTCGATGAGCCTATGACAGTTCAAAACCTAGACGGAATTCTCTCAATAAATAATTACCATGCAGGTTTTGCAGCAGTAGCAGAATATCCAGCCCTTACAGTTCCTATGGGTTATACCGAAGAAGGGGTTCCAAAAGGTTTAACCTTTATCAGTTCTCGATTACGTGAAAAGCAATTGTTAGAATGGGCTTATGTTTATGAGCAAGCCTCTAAAATGCGGAAGTCTCCAGAAAATTATAATTAATCTGTTACAGCATTAATTTTCTCCCATAAATCATTATCAAAGGAAGATAAGGCAAAGTTGACATTTTCTGCAGCATCTCCCATTCTAATTATGACAAGATCTTTACTTGGAACAATATAAATTTTTTGATCGTTTTTTCCCAAAGCACTATACATGTCACTAGGCGCATTTGGAACTAGTTCTCCAGGAAATTCAAGCTGTGATTGAGGCAGGTGATAGCTTGATTTTCCGTTAAGCCACCATAAATAACCATAAGCTTGGTTTATCGATTGCGACGTATTTGTTGCTTCATTTAAAAAAGCGTCAGATATAATTTGTACATCTTCCCATTTGCCATTGGTAGAAACCATCAAACCAAAACGTGCCATACTTCTGGTATTACTCCAATACACATTTAAATCACCTAATGGAATCCATCCTCCAGACATGCCAATTCTGTTTTTTAAACTGGTATTGAAATAGCTAGACCAGCTTTGATTGCTAGCACTAGCCACTACATCTTGAAGTTTTACATACACATTATGATATGCCCAACGCTCTCCAGCATTTGATACATATTGCAGGTTTTCTGCTGAAATACTATCCCCCAAACTATCATCTAAACCAGAATTCATTGATAGTAAGTTTTTGCAAGTGATTAACTGTTCTTTATCCAACGGAGCGTTTGTCCAACCAGTTCCTAAATAATCAGACACCTTTGCGTTGATATCTAGAAGCCCATTATCTTGTGCAATACCAGTGACAGCAGATGTGAGTGTTTTTCCTGCACTTGCCCAATACCAAGGCGACGTACTTGTATGACCATTCATATAATGTTCAACGGCAATTTTGCCACGATGAAGTATAATAAAGCTCTTAGAATTCTTCGTTTCTAAAAAGTCTAAAAGTGATTGTAGCTGGGTTTCATTCCACCCTAAATCAGTGATAGATTTAGTTTCCCATACAGCAGTTGCATCTAGCGGAGGAAAGTAAATAGATTCTTGCTGCTCTTCTTCTTGCTGCTCTTCGATTGCATCTGAATCATCAGAAGAACAGCTAAATACAAGCATATAACATATGAAAAAGTATAACAGATGAATTGGTTTCATATTATAGGTTTCAAGATTAGACAATTTCAGTTAAAAAAGGTTTAATCATTTGAAGGTAAAGATATCAATAATCATTATGTATCTTTGCCCACTGAAATTTGACTATGAGAACTAAATCACTTAAGAAGAATAGAATCAATGTTGTAACACTTGGCTGTAGTAAGAATGTATACGATAGTGAAGTATTGATGGGGCAATTAAAAGCCAATGGAAAGGATGTAGTACATGAAGAGGAAGGTAATGTTGTTGTAATTAATACTTGTGGTTTCATTAATAATGCAAAAGAAGAAAGCGTTAATACGATTTTGGAATTTATGCAAAAAAAAGAAGCAGGTGACGTTGATAAAGTTTTTGTGACAGGTTGCTTAAGCGAGCGTTATAAACCAGATTTACAGAAAGAAATCCCAAATGTAGATCAGTATTTTGGAACGACTGAATTACCACAATTACTGAAAGCATTAGGAGCAGATTACAAACACGAATTGATTGGAGAACGTCTAACGACAACGCCAAAAAATTATGCCTATTTAAAAATTGCCGAAGGTTGTGATAGACCTTGTAGTTTTTGTGCGATTCCTTTAATGCGTGGAAAACATAAGAGTACACCTATTGAAGAGATTGTAATAGAAGCCGAAAAATTAGCTGCCAATGGTGTTAAAGAACTCATTTTAATTGCTCAAGATTTAACGTATTACGGATTAGATTTGTATAAAAAACGAAATCTTGCCGAATTGCTAGAACACTTAGTACAAGTAGATGGTATTGAATGGATTCGTTTGCATTATGCTTTTCCTACTGGTTTTCCTATGGATGTATTAGATGTGATGAACCGTGAGCCTAAGGTTTGTAACTATTTAGATATTCCGTTACAGCACATTTCAGATGCCATTTTGAAAAGTATGCGTCGTGGAACAACCAAAGAGAAAACTACAAAATTGCTTAAAGCGTTTAGAGCAAAAGTTCCTGAAATGACCATTAGAACGACATTAATTGTTGGTTATCCAGGTGAAACTGAAGAAGATTTCGAAACCCTTAGAGATTGGGTGAAAGACATGCGTTTTGAGCGTTTAGGATGTTTTACCTATTCTCATGAAGAAAACACGCATGCTTACAATCTAGAAGATGATGTGCCTGAAGATGTGAAAATGGACAGAGCCAATCAAATTATGGAAATCCAATCGCAAATCTCTTGGGAGTTGAATCAGGCAAAAATCGGACAAGAATTTAAGGTCGTAATCGATCGTAAAGAAGGCAACTATTTTGTTGGTCGTACTGAATTTGATTCACCAGATGTAGATAATGAGGTTTTAATTGATGCGACCGCTACCTATCTAAAAACGGGAGAATTTGCAACCGTTAAAGTCATTGAAGCAGAAGACTTCGATTTATATGCAGAGGTAATGCCTAACTAGTTTTGGGTGTTTTTTTATTATAAGCAATACTTCATAAAGGAAGCATTTTTTTGAATCTTAGATCCTTTACACCATCTGTGTTAATTGAAAATCCGTCGACTTTATTATTGGAGTTTCTAGTAAAATTAATTCCTGAAAGCATATATGTGTTACTTCTGAAATGATCGTTGAGTATAGGGTAGAAAGATGTAGCACCCGTTTTAAAGTTAGTAGCAATCAGGATATCATCTTCTACAGAGAACGTGTAACTTATATTAAGAGCTTCATTATAAAATATTCCTGTATAATCTTCTAACGCTTTAGAATCCATTTGTATAGGGTCTATTTTGTCATATCTACTAGCATCACTTCCTAAAGAACTTAGTAAAAAATGATCGTCATAAAAGGTTATAAAAATCTCAGTATCTCCGCTTACATAAAATTGAAATTTTTGATTGGATAATGCTAATAATGGTGTCTCTCGATTACTCTCTAATCGAATGTAACGAAGACTGTCGTTTTTTACAGATATTTCTCTTACTATGCCATTGGTTTTATCCCAGTAAATGCCTTCGTGGTTTTTTAATTTTTTATTTGAAAGTGATTTAAACGCAATTTTACTATAATCAATTTCTACAGGCTCAGTAAATTCAGTTTCGAGGACTTGATATGCCATTTGCATTGTTGGCATACCATTATATCTGTTATTATTTCCTAAGACAAAAGAAATAAAATTGTGAGACTGAAACCTAAACAAGTTGCAAGCATATCCACCTTTTAGACCATATTGCCAAGACATTTTATCAAGACCTCTTTCTGGATGATCAAAGTACCTCCCTAAAGTCATTTTTCCCCAAGTAGATGCATACACCTTTGAGGCGTCTAAGCTTACATATTTGTCTAATTGTTGAATGATTTTAAACAAGGCTCCATCCTTATAAAAGGCTTGAAACCATTTTGCCAAATCTTCTCCAGTTGTGTATAAATTAGTAGCTCCTAGCGTGAGGTCATTAATAGGATTGTAAGAGATGTCTTCAGCTATAGTATATGACTTTGCTAAGCTTGGCAACATTTTTCTGTCAATATTAAAAGAAGTGTTTAGCATTTCAAGGGGTTTAAAGATCTCATCTTTTGCATATTCAATAAATGATTTTCCAGATGCTTTAGAGATGATTTCTACCATTAAAATAATTTCTGTGTCTGAACGATGATAAGAAAATGCAGTACCAGGTAAATAATTTAGTTGTTTTTGTGAACGTATAATTTTTAATGCATCCTCTTGTGTAAATAGGTCGTTATTTCTAATACCCATAAGTTCCTTGATTGGATCTAAAGTGTAAAGTCCACTAGAATGGTTTAGAAGGTGTTTTATTTTAATAGGTGCTTGGTGTTGAGGCAATTCAGGAAGATAGTTTCTAATATCATCCTCAAATGATAGTTTTCCTTGATGTTCTAATAGTAAAATTCCCAATACAGTAAATTGTTTAGCTAAATCATCTACCTGAAATTTAGTTTTTGGTGTGATAAGTTCCTTACTTTCAATATCTGCTACGCCAAAGCCTTTTAAATAAAGAAGTTTTCCGTTTTTAATTACTCCTGCAGTAAGTCCTGGTTTTGTTGCATCATCCCATTGAGATAAAATACTATCAAATTTTTGTTCTAGTAAAGTATTGTTTTGTGAAAAGGATTGATAAGTAAATACTATTAAACCTAGTAAGTATATTCGTTTCATTTTGGATAATTTTTAAAAGTGAATGATTTGTGAATAATTTTCCATTGTCTATTAACTTTGAGTAACATTAAGTAATCTGTGTAAATCCGTTTTCTTTCGGGCATTAGTATTTCAATTTTTGCAATAGCAGCACCACCTTCATAGTCTATTGATAAGACCTTACCAATACGATTACTTTTTTGACCCGGTTTTACATTGGCTATATATTGTTTTCCTGACCAAACTTGTAGTGAATCTTCTTTTACAAAATAAAGGTTAAAGTTATCATCAAAAGCACGCTTTAAACGATCAGGTTGGCCATTGGCTGTGCCTTCGATATAATCGTAAAGGACAGTGTTTATTTGTTCGATTTCTGATTGTGAATGCGAGAATAGTAATCCCACAAATAGTAAAATTAATGTGATTTTGTATTTCATTTTGAACCTGTGTTTAATACGTTGATAATTTGTTTTGCAACTGAAGCTGCTGCAGTTGGATCTTGACCTGTTATAAGCCTTCCATCTGTTTTGTAATAGTTATCCCATCCTTCTTTTGAATAGGAAAAGTTGCCACCACGTTTTGTAATAATTTCTTCAATAGAAAATGGAAAGGTTTTATAATAATTAGCATTCTTGTTTTCAAATACATCTGGAAATCCATTGACCTGTTTTCCTGTATAAAGATAATTGCCATCATTAGTTTTAAGATTTACTATGCCTGCTGTGCCATGGCAAATAGCAGATACAATACCAGCGTTATTATAAATTGACATTGTAATATTTTGGATGCTTTTATTTTCTGGCACTCCAAACATAGCTGCACCACCACCTACATAATAGACCGCTTTATAGTTTGAGGCATTTATGGTTTCAGGACTTAAGGTGTTTTTTAATTTTTTCATAAAGTCAAAATCATATAAGTATTGTTTTTGTAGGCTATCTGAAGTTGATAAATAGCCAATGGGAATTGCACCGCCTTCTGGACTTACAAAATCTACTTGATACCCTTTATTAACTAATACATCGTAGGCAAAAACAATTTCAGCGAAATGATTTGCAGTATTAATATCTGTATTACCATAATAGTGCTGATTAGAGACTATAAATAAAATAGTGCCTTTAAGCGTATTATTGGCAATAGTTGATGTCTTAGAACAATTTGTGAATATAATTACTGAACAAAAAAGAATGAGTAGTCGCATTATTGATTTTAATTTTCAACAATGTCTATGATATATAACTGAAAGTGTTTTTGGGTTATAAATTAGAAGTTCGGATTTATAAAACAGAACTTAATCTTGTTTTTTGAACTGAGCAGGAGTAGTGCCAGCTAGTTTTTTAAAAGTAGTAAAGAATGTAGATTTAGAATTAAAACCACATTCATATCCTATTGCTTCTAGTGTTAAACTATCATTTTTTTGAAGCATTGATTTGGCTGCTTCAATACGATATTCGTTTACAAATAATGAGAAATTCTTGCCTAAATTATCATTTAGTAATTGTGAAAACTGATGTGTTGTCAATCCTATTTTCTTAGCTATTTCATAGGATTTTAAATTGGCATTTCTATATAACTCTTCTTGTTGCATGACAATTTTTAGCTTTTCGTTTAGCTTAGAAGCTTCAGTAGTATCTATTTTCTTATCAGCATATTTGTTCGAATGATTAAATAAAACAGATTTGTTTTTTTTGCTATAAATGAAAAACAAAAGAATATATAATAAAAACGAAAAGGTAAGCGCACCAGAGATATAGTTCACAAAGCTCGTAAAGTAATATGATGAAACAAGTAATAGGTTTCCTATTAAAATGCTAAATAGCCAGATATCTATATTTGAGTATTTTTCTTTTCTATTCCATAGATTTGTTATTCGGTTTCGCATCAAATAGATTGAGGCTAATATATAGAGAAACCATTGCATGTATATGGTTTTAATTATATAAGGTCTCCATAAATCAATATGAGTTTTAAAAGGGTAAATAAACCCGACGATTAATGCTATTGATATCAAAAATGCTAAATGATACTTCCAACTTCTAAATGTTTTTGTTGAAGTTCCAATAAGAGATTTTATATAGAAATATAAAAAAGGTCCAATAAAAAAACAGGCTGTTAAACCAAATTGTAAATAATCAACTGATAATTCAGGGTTAAAATGAAAGAATACCGATTTGCCAACTCGAATACTTAGCATTCCTAAAAAAAGCCCTAAAAACATATTGGAAATATGCTTGGGTTTTGCAAAAAACATAAGGTATAGACTTAATATAAGTCCGTTAAAAGCACCTAAAGCACTAAAAAAGAATAAGAGTTCTCTACTTATTTCCAAAAAAGCCCATTTTATTGATTAATAATCAAATCTATAAAAAATACTTTTTCAAATGCAAGATAAAGATATATTTAAGATGTTTTTATTAGCAACCGTTTGCTGGACCAAAGGTGAAAACTAATTCTTGATCAATTTTTTCACCTTTAGAATTTTCGGCAGGTACCCACTGCCCTGGAATAGTTTTAATGAGTTGGATGAGTTTTTCATCAATAGATGGATAACCAGTAGTCATTGCGTCATGTTTAATATTTGAAACTGTTCCTTCTTTTGTTATAACAAAAGACACTTTAATTGCGCCAAGTTCGCCATCTTTTATAATTGACATGTCTGCTTTACTATTAGTCTTTAAATAGTTAATAAGCGATGCTTTACCATCAATATAAGTGGCCTGCTTATCTGGAACAACAGTTATGTGAGGGCCAAAAAAATGCGCTTCCAATTTACCAGTTTCTGTATTCATTTTTTTGAAATCGGTTCTAATCGTAAAATGATTAAAGTAGTCTGCAGATCTTACAAGTTGAATTTGTGCTTCAGTTAATTGTTCACTGTCTCCATCAGCACGTTGGTTAGTGAACCTATTATCTTTGATCATGATAATTTTTACAGAATTGATTTGCGCTATTTGTTGCTTCTCTCCATCATTAAGAAAGTCATAAATTGTTGTGGCTTTATTTACGTCTGTCTTTTTTATAGCGGCAAAACGTGTATCAACACCATAGTATAAGTCTGGAATATTGGTGTTTATTGTGCTTTCATTATTGGATTCTATGTTGGTTTCAGTTTTAGTATTTTTTCTATTTGTGAAACCAAAAATTAGAGAGCTTAAAATAACTAGTGTTGTACTTAAAATTATAATGTTCCTTTTCATAACAGATTTGTTTTGAGATTAATGTAACTCAAATGTAGGGCTGATATCGTCTTACATTATTAAATTAAGTGCAAAAAAAGTGCAAATTTTATGTCAAATACTACTATAGTAGTCATTTTTCAATTTTTAAACCATATTGTTTCTTAGCACTTTCAATTTGAGAGTCTTCTGTTGTTTCTGGATACAAAAGATATTTTGGAGCAATAATAGGCTTGACTTGTTCAATGGTTATTTTAGTGATGCTAGAAAATGGAAATTTACCATGAGTCATTTTAAGTAATACGGTTTCCATGTCTGAGAATTCTAAATCTGTTTTTTTGACAATCATAGCTTTCCCTTTAATTTGAAATCCTTTTTGTACTAAAACATCAATAAAACTAATACAGACATTGGCGTTGTGTTTTATATTACTAACGGTTTGTGGTGAGGCAATATTAGCAACAATAATGCTATCGGTTTTGTAATAATTGAAAATTTCTTTAGGAGACACATTGGGCATATTATCTTTAGAGACTGTAGCTAGCCAACATAAAACACTTTTGTCAATATAGTTTTTGATGTTTGCTGTTAATTCCATTTTTAGTTGTGTTATTGCCTAAGGTGTTTTTGTAAAATAAGCTTATGATTAAGTAATAGCGTAGATTATTATTCCGCTTTATCATAAGCTAACTTCATCCAGTTAATCAATTCTTGATCAACATCAGTTTCCGAAGTTAATTGCACACGATGTGTACACATCGTACCAAAAGGTCCAGAGTTACCTAAACGATCTGTAGTAGGCACATCTTTTAGTTTTAACCCTAAATCAATACGTGATTTAGTGGCCGGTTTAATAAGTACAAACTGGCGTTTTCGTATCACACTTACACTTGTTTTTTTAGGTGTAATAGTGATGTCATTCCCAAAAGGTTTTATAACTGATAGTAATTTTTCGTAAATAGGAAATAAAATGTCTTTGCCTTTATATTGATTATTGATGAAATCATCTGGTGTCTCATTGTTTTCCTTAGAAAGGGTCACTATTGTATTAGCAAAACCATGCGTGACACCATGTTCTTTTTTTAGAAAGTTAACACCTTCCGAATGCTTTGTAAAAGCTTTGATTTTTAAAATTGATTTCCACTCGTCTAATGATTTGCCAGTTTTCTCAGGCATATTGTTAATCATGGTTTGTAATGCTTTGTCCATAACTATATATTGAATGAGTTGTAATTATTATAATTCAACTAGGTTATTATTAACAAAGAAGATAGAGTTGATTAGAAATAGTTTTCCGTTTTCCCAGAAACTTCTAAACATGACATTCTCTGACATATAAATAATGCTTCCACTTCCTAAACGCTGTTCTCCAAAAACTAGAGAATTGTTTATTTTTTTAAGTGCGTCTTGACCTGCATAACCGGATACGTTTTTTGGATTCTCTCCTAAATAAGCCACATTATAACCATTGTCTAGTAAACTGTATGATGAGCTTCCTCGTTTTAATGTAAAGTAGTTGTCAGCATAGCCAAAAGCCATAGGATGTGTGTTATCTACATCACTTTTAAAAATAGCACCTGTGATTAAATTCTTTGTGTAATCACGTTCCCTGTCTGCATATTTGATGCGTTTGTTATCCTTTTTTTCTTCTGAACCTTCTTCTGGCTTATTTCTTTTTAAACCAAACCCTTCTTTATCAGCAAAACTATTTAAAGCACCATCAATGGCAATTAATTTTCCACCAGCACTAACCCAATCTTTAAGTTTGTCAGTGAGTTTGTCATTTAAAAAGCCGCCATAATACCCATTAGGCATAAGTAATACATTGTATTTAGATAAATTAGTGCCACTTAAATCATCAGTGTTAATAGATGTTACAGGATAACCTAATTGTTGTTCAAAAAAGTGCCATAACTCACCATAACTATAAGGCGATGTATAATCTCCTGAAAGCATAGCAATTTTTGGAGGATTCACTAATTTGATATCTGGAGATCCAAAATCTGGTCCAGATGTTGAAAACCCTGAGGATACTGCATTTAAAATTCTGTTATGAGTAAAAGCAATATCGACTAAACGGTTATCAAAGTTGTTTACTTTTTTATTGTCACCCCTAACAATAATGAGCGTTCCTCTTTTATAGGTTTTACCTTGAGCTGTAAATGGTTTTTCTGTGAAGCGAACTTTGAAGCCTCCTTTTAGTAATTCGGCTAAAAATTGTGCATCTTTTATGCTATGCCATTCTACGATATATCCTGCTGCTCCTGAGTTTGCTATTGATCTAGGAATGCTTTTTTGTTGATTTTTATTCGATTTAACCAACGTTTTAGAAGCTACAGCATCTAGTCCGTAAGCATATGGTACACTCCAAGCTGTAATATCATAGGTAAGAGAATCACTTAGTTTTGCACTAGGTTCAAACAGTACTTTTACCATTTTTCCTTTGGGTTGATTGGTACTCACCACCAAATCTTTTGATGATGTATTCATCTGCCCTTGTTTAGATGATGCATAATCATAACCATTTACTTTTCCGCCTTGAGCGAAACCATAAGTGATTTCATGTTTGTCGAGTAATGCAGTTAAACTATTAATTTTATCCTCATGTCCTTTTAAAACAAAGCTTTTATAATTGAGATTTGAATTATCAAAGAATTTTGCAAATTCAATATTTAGCTTTTCAGCATTTTTGGAAGAAATTTCAACTGTAGATAATCCTGTAGTTGTATGGTGTGTTAATCGATCAACTAAGGACAAAACATTGTCTTCATCATTTAAAATACCTAAGCCAGCACGACCATGACCAGCTTGTTCATAGGTCATACCAATAGCTCCCATAAAGGTTGGATATGTATCACCATAACTTGGGTATAATAAATCAAAACGCTCTCTAGTGAAATATAGCCAGCCTTCAGCATCAAAGTATTTGGAATGGTTTTTTCCTATTTGAGTTTGGAAATCACGTTGCCAATCACTAATGATTTCATGAAAAGGTTCAGCAGCTGGTGCAAAATAATAAGGTTCATTAATGCCTTGTTCATGAAAATCTACATGAATGTGCGGCAACCATTTGTTATATGCTTTTAATCGTAAAGCTGATTCTACTTGAGTTGCCCAAGCCCAATCTCTATTTAAATCAAATAAGTAGTGGTTAGGCCGTCCTCCAGGCCAAGGCTCACTATGCTCACTTGCTTGTTGGTCAATATCATAAGGCATGCTAGCAGTTTCATTATACCAATTGACATATCGATCACGACCATCAGGATTAATACATGGGTCGATAATTACTACTGTGTTTTTTAACCAGTCTTGCTTTTCGGTGAGTAGTTTGTAAATTGTATTCATTGCCGCTTCTGTGCTTGAGGCCTCGTTACCGTGAACATTATAACTCAACCAAACAATAGCAATATCATTTGAAGTAGGATTCCCACTTAAAATACCAGCATTTTTAAGATTGTTTTCTCTTATGTTTTCAAGGTTTTTTAAATTTTCTGCGGAAGACACATAGGCTAACATTAAAGGTCGTCTTTCGTTTGTCTCTCCATATGTTTCTAATTTGACTTGTAGAGATTTTTCTTGTTCAACATGTTTGAAGTAATCAACAACTTGATGGTGTCTTGAGAATTTTGTTCCCAAATCGTAACCCAAAAATTCTGAAGGTGACTGTAGGTTTTGTGCAAAAGTTGAGACTGAAAGGGCTAGTGTAACTAGTAAAGAGAGTGATTTTCTCATGAAATAAAATCTAAATTTATAGTGATATTGAGTAAAGATAGTAAGTCGATATGAATTAACTAAAATTTAGGACTTAAAAAAAGTGAAGAAGCTTATCTTTATGCCTGATTTGAATTATAACTATGCCAACTGACTGTATTCCGTTTAGAGACACCAATTATTTTTCTTCATTGATTTGCGATTATTTAGATGAAAAAGACGATTTAAAATCGTTTTATAATCGTTTTCCTAAGCTTGAAAATTTTAAAGCCCAAATCGAAGAAAAAAAAGATTCTTTTAACTCGGAAACGCGGCGTGTTTTAGTGGAGTCGCTTAAAAATCAGTATAATTCAGTTGATGTTTCCGAAGCTACAAAGGCAAATATCAGTTTGTTAAATGAGGCAAATACGTTTACTATAACAACTGGACATCAATTAAATTTATTTACAGGACCACTTTATTTTTTCTATAAAATTATTTCAACGATCAATTTATGTAGGCAGTTGAAGGATGAATATCCTAATCAAAATTTTGTGCCCATTTATTGGATGGCAACTGAAGATCATGATTTTGAAGAAATCAATTATTTTAATTTTAGAGGACAAAAAGTACAGTGGAATCGTGAATCTTCTGGTGCTGTTGGTGAACTAAACCTTGATGGATTAGACCACGTTTTTGATGTGTTTGCTAAGCAATTAAATGCGACGACAAATGCTGAAGATATAAAGCAATTATTTCAAAGTGCGTATTTAAAGCATCAAAACCTGGCTGATGCCATGCGTAACTTGGTTAATAAAATATTCAAGGACTTTGGTTTGGTGATTGTTGATGGAAATGATAAAAATTTAAAGCGTTTGTTTATTCCGTACGTAAAAGACGAATTAGTAAATCAAACCTCATATGATAAGGTCTCTGAAGCAAATAGGCAACTCAATACTTTAGAAGGTAATTATAAAATACAGGTTAATCCAAGAGAGATCAATCTATTCTATATTACCAAAGGTATTAGAGAACGAATTACTGAAAACAATGGTCTTTTTAAAGTTAATAATACGAATATAGGCTGGAGCAAGAGTGAACTACTAAAACACCTTGATGAGTTGCCTGAGCGTTTTAGCCCTAATGTGATTATGCGACCTTTATTTCAAGAAGTGGTTTTGCCTAATCTATGTTATATAGGAGGTGGAGGAGAGTTGGCTTATTGGTTAGAACTCAAATCTAATTTTGAAGCACAGAAGGTGGTATTTCCTATGTTATTGCTTCGCAATTCGGTAGTATTAATTACTGATAAGCAAATTGAAAAGCTTCAAAAATTAGAGGTTTCAGTTAAAGACTTGTTTTTAAAGCAAACTGATTTAAAAACGGAAGTAACCAAGCGAATTTCAACAATTGATATTGATTTTTCTTCTCAAAAAACTCATTTAAAACAGCAGTTCGAAGATTTGTATAAACTTGCTGAGCAAACTGATAAATCATTTAAAGGTGCTGTTGCAGCCCAAGAGCAAAAGCAAATAAAAGGATTAGATAATTTAGAAAAACGATTACTTAAAGCTCAAAAGCGGAAGCTAAATGATTATTTAGAACGTGTTACTAAACTTCAAGATACACTATTCCCTAGTCAGAGTTTGCAAGAACGAAATATGAATTTCTCTGAATTTTATTTAGAGTATGGAAACGCGTTTATTCAGAAGTTAATTGAAGAGTTACAGCCTTTAAAAGGAGAATTTTCTATTGTAACTATATAAAAAAAAAAGGCAAACCAATTGGTTTACCTTTTTAGACTAAAATTCAAATTAATTAATTATCCAAGGACCATTAAATTTTCTAACTGGTGTGGATAAATATTCCATGATTTCATCACCTTCTTCATTTACGAGGTACCATCTGCCACTAGAGCCACCAAATTCAATAAAAGAAGCCGCTCCAACTTTTTCAAACAAGGTTCTGTTATCTTCATTTGGATTATTGTTATACCAAGTTGTACTATCTAAAGGGTTTGACCAATTCCCTCCATTAGGCGATGTGTAAAGTGCATATTCTTCTCCAGGTTTAGCAAAAAATGCAAATGTAGATGTACCTACTCGACATCCGGCTTCAAAGCCTTGACCTGCAAATTGAAAGTTGCCACTGTCTCCAAAAGCACTATTCACTAAAAATATGTTATCCATATCTGACGAATCAACTGTATATGTACCCATAGGTGTTGTTGGTGCATCCCCGTCACCAGACCAGTCGGCTATATTGTAAGCTAATCGAGAATTTAATAACCCTGTTGTATCAAATAGATAAATGCGATTATTTGCTAATTGTATTGCAGCTCCGACATCCTCTAAAGGCACAACACCTAAAGGAGAATTTGGATCATCGATACTAAATACAGCTTTTACGTCTCCACTATTACCATTGTACCAAGCATATTTTGTCCCCATTTTATTAAAGACCAAAACATTACTATCAGATACATGAGCCATGGCACCAATGCCTCCACCATCTTCATCATCAATAAATATATCAACTAATGATAATAATCCTTGAGGAGGTAAAACACCTTTGAGTTCGCAGTTAACAATATCATATTCTGTGGCTAATTCAACACCCACAATTTGATCAGGACGTTCAACACTTCTTACCACGTAGGATAGCGGCAAACCAGCCCTTATGTCTGTGCTTTCAGCTAATTTATTGGCAATATCTGAGATGTTAGTTTCACCAGCAAGTTGAAAAGCTCCTGCGGCATCACCACCATAGGCAATGACTTTTATTTTGAGGTCACTTAACTCTTCCATAGCACTTATGCCTAATTCGGCTTCAACACTATTATTAAAAGCACCATAAGCTAGATTTAACTTTGCATCCATTTCTTCTCTACTTGATGTCGATTCTATAAGCATATAGAATATGCGTCCATAAGTTACCGATGAAATAAAAGTGGCAGGATTGTTTTCTTGAACAAATACATCTAATTGTTGAGGTGTCACATTAGGTGCGAAAATAGCATCTAAACTTGTTGGGAGATCAAAGCTCATCGTGTAATACGATTGATTAAGCTTAACTAAAGTTCGATTAAAAGATTCCTCTGTGCTAAAAGACATATCTGAAGATACTTGAGTTGTAAATGTTTCAACTTCTATGCCCAACTCTAAAGCTAGTTGGCTTTCAGATTCTATTTGTATAATATCTAATTGAAAGTTAGCTGGAACAACATTTCCAGCATTAGCTATGATATTATTCATACCATCTTGTATGGTGCTCTTTCTAACTTCATCAACTGTGAAACTAGAGCTCAAATTTCCATTATTTAAATTATAAGAAATAGTCCCGCCAGCTCTATCTACAACTATTGGGGATGGTGTAGCGTTTGATAATGTAGCACCTTGAAGTAAACTTCCAGGATATATAACATCTGCGCTTGTGTCAAATAATGGGAACTGTCCGTTACCATCTAAAACACTTACTGTTTGTCTAGAACATATGAAGCGCTCTGTTATGGTTTCTCCATTTTCTTCACGATCATAATCATCATTCATAGGCTCTCCTTCTTCAATGACTTCAGTTGTTCTAGATAACGGAAATGGAGCAATTTCTCCACCACTAGCAATAACTTCTTCGAAGGTTAAATTACTTGGATCATTTGGGTCGCTCGCGGCTTCATCATTACTACACGAAAAGGAAATAGTTAAAAGGGTAAAAGCAATGCAAATATAAACGGTGTTTTTAATAATAGCTTTCATAATACTTTGTTTTGTGATTAAAAAATAAATTTCGTTTTGCGTAACCAACTTGGAAAATGGTCTGCAGCCCTTTACCAAGTAAGACCACAAAACGGTGATGTCAACTTAATGACAGAACAAACATATTTTTTAACCACAAAAAAGAAGAATTTTGTGGGGCGACAAACGGTATACTTGTCTAAAGTAATTTTTAAATAGCTGAAAATCAATTATTTAATTTATTTTCAGCACAGCCATTTCTAATGAATCTTTTGTGGATAAATTCATTTTTTTGCGAAGTCTTTGGCGTGCTTTTTTAACACCAGATATAGAAATATTTAAAATATTTGCCATTTCTTTAATGGATAAATTCATTTTTACTAATGAAATTAATCGGAGTTCATTTGGTGTAACTTCAGGATATTTTTTTGTCACATTGTGATTAAAATCTTTATGTACTTGCTGAAAATAATGAGCGAAGTTTTCCCAATTATTATCATCTTTTAAATCGAAGTCTATAGTCCTAATTAATTGCTGATACCCATTCGTTGTGTTTTCGTCAGATTTTAGTTGGTTTGCTTTCTGTTTTAAACCTTCTAATAGTTCATTCTTTTTTGCTAAGTGTAATGCATGAGTTGTGAGTTCTTTCTTTTTGAAATCTAATTCAGCATCTAATTTTTCTTTTACCAGTTTATTACGCTTCATTTTTTGACGCAATCCATAAATGAATAACAGAAGAATGGAAAGTGCAGAAATTGCTGCAATTATGATAGCATTGCGTTGTGTTTTGTTTTTTTCTTCTTGAACTTTTAATAACTCAATTTCACTATCTTTTATGATTAGTGCTTTTTCTTTTCGTTCGGTATCGTAGCGAATTTCTAATTCATTTATCTTTTCAATATTTTCTTTACCTAAAACATCCTTATAGAGTTTGCCATGTTTGTCATAGTTTTCATAAGCCATATTATAATTTCCTAATGCTGCATAAGCTTTTGCTAACTCAAAATGATCATCAATTTGATCTCTTAAGGAGTTGGTATTGGTTGAGATGTTTAAAGATTCATTGAAATATACTAAAGCCTGTCTGTTTTTTTTTTCTTTCATAAATACTTGGCCAAGATGACGTAAACTAATGCCTTTTAAAGATGCGTCATTATGCTTCTCAAAAAGCGCAATTGCCTTTTCATAATTGAGTTTGGCTTTTTCTAAACTATCAGCTAAAAAGTAGGTGTAACCTAAATTGTCATATGATAATGCAGCATCATTAAAATAATTTTGAGATAGATCATACGGAATTGTTGTTTTGAATATAGATATGGCCTTTTTATATTGTCCTTTGAGTTTATAATTGATGGCTATATTACTACGAAGCGACATCAAGTCATCAATTAGATTTAATCGTTCATAAATCACTTCTGCTTTTCTATAGTACTCATTGGATGTTTCGTAATTTTTAATGTCGCCATAGATGTTTCCAATATTCCAGTAACTTGCAGCAATACTTTCATCCCAATAGTCATCCCCATCTTCAGGGTATTCTATCTTAAGCTCTTCTTTAAGTTTTAAAGATGCCAAATTTACTTCAATAGCTTCGTTGAAACGACCAACATTTATAAAGGTATTTCCTTTATTATTTAAAGCAACACTTTCTTGTTCTTTATCACCTATCTCACTAAACATATTTATTGCAATGTCTTGTTGTATTAGAGCGTCGTTGTATTCTGAAATGAAATATAAGTAAGCACCAAAATCTCCTACAGTACTCGCAATAAGATACTTATTTTTGTTACGTTTGGCAACGGTCATTGACGAATCTAAAAATGGTTTTGCTAGTTCAGGATTAACATAAAGATGTTCAACAAAAAGACGTCTGTAGGAACTTATTTTATTTTTGTAGTCTTGCGAAGGAATAACCTTTAATATGCTATCGACATATTTTTGGTCTTGAGAGTAGCTCAAAGGGGTGCCTAAAACAAAATAGAGGCAACTCAAGTAGAGGATTAGTTGTTTTTTGGTTGTATTCATAACCTCATAATTAATAGCTTATGCTTAAATATACTAAAAATAGAAAATATGATATTTTAATTAAAGCCGGTTTAATTGTGTTAGACTTGTTAAAAAAATATTCAAAAAATCACAAACTGAAAATAGCCAATCTAAAATCAATTATTACTTTTGCACATGCAACACAACAAAGTCCTAATTTTAGATTTCGGTTCGCAATACACACAGTTAATTGCGCGTCGCGTTAGAGAGTTAAACATCTATTGCGAAATTCATCCATTTAATAAAATTCCTTCAGATTCTGATAGCTTTAAAGCGGTCATTTTATCTGGTAGTCCAAACTCAGTAAGAGGTGAAGAAGTGCTTCATCCAGATTTGTCAAACATTCGTGGAAAAAAACCAATGTTGGCGGTATGTTACGGCGCTCAATATTTGGCACATTTTTCAGGCGGAAAAGTAGCCGAATCCAATACTCGAGAATATGGAAGAGCAAATTTGAGTTTTATAAAAGCGGGTGAAGACTTTTTTACAGGTATTTCAAAAGGAAGTCAAGTATGGATGAGCCATAGTGATACCATAAAGCAATTGCCAACTAATGGCGTATTGTTGGCAAGTACTCACGATGTTGAAAATGCGGCATTTAAAATTGAAAACGAAACCACATATGCAATTCAGTTTCATCCAGAAGTTTATCATTCTACAGATGGTAAACAATTATTAGAGAATTTTTTGGTACATATTGCACAAGTAGAGCAAGATTGGACACCAGATTCATTTGTGGAGGAAACCGTAGAAGCACTTAAAGTACAATTAGGAAACGATAAAGTCGTTTTAGGGTTGTCGGGAGGTGTAGATTCTTCAGTTGCAGCCATATTATTACATAAAGCGATTGGTAAAAACCTGTATTGTATTTTTGTAAATAATGGTTTACTTCGGAAGAATGAATACGTGAGTGTACTCGAACAGTATGAAGGAATGGGACTTAACGTTAAAGGTGTAGATGCTTCGGCACGCTTTTTGGATGCCTTGGAAGGTATAAGTGACCCAGAACAAAAAAGAAAAGCTATAGGTCGTGTGTTTATTGAGGTTTTTGATGATGAAGCAAATGAAATTGAAGATGTAAAATGGTTAGCTCAGGGTACGATTTATCCAGACGTTATCGAAAGTGTTTCGGCAACAGGAGGACCAAGTGCTACGATTAAAAGCCATCATAATGTTGGAGGTTTACCAGATTATATGAAATTGAAAATTGTTGAGCCATTAAAAGCATTGTTTAAGGATGAAGTTCGTAGAGTAGGTGCATCAATGGGAATGGATAAAACAATATTGGGTCGTCACCCTTTTCCTGGACCTGGATTAGCAATTCGTATTTTAGGTGATCTAACTCGTGAAAAAGTACGTATATTACAAGAGGTAGATGCTGTTTTTATTGATAATTTAAAATCATGGAATTTATACGATA
This sequence comes from uncultured Psychroserpens sp., assembly GCA_947489585.1. Taxonomy (GTDB): domain Bacteria; phylum Bacteroidota; class Bacteroidia; order Flavobacteriales; family Flavobacteriaceae; genus Psychroserpens. The sequence goes on along the minus strand of CANLEE010000002.1, from coordinate 277,879 downwards.
AAGTATGGCAAGCTGGAGCAATGTTACTCCCTGTGAATAGTGTAGGTGTGATGGGAGACGAAAGAACTTATGAAAAATGTGTCGCATTAAGAGCTGTAGAAAGCACAGATGGAATGACTGCCGATTGGGTTAATCTTCCGTATGAATTTTTACAAAAAACCTCAAATGAGATAATAAATAAGGTCAAAGGCGTTAATAGAGTAGTGTATGACATTAGTTCAAAACCGCCAGCAACCATAGAATGGGAATAATATATTGTGACTTATAGGTTTAATATGTTTCTTAATAACGGAAATCGTATTGACGTAATTCACATAAATAATTGATATAAATGAAAAAACTCTTAATCATCATCATCTTGCTTTGTAGCTTCTCAATGATAGCTCAAGACTACAAAACGCATAAGGTTAAGAAAGGCGAAACCATTGAGAGTATTGCTAAGCAATATTTAGTAACACCTTTTGATATTTATGCACTTAATCCTGATGCTAAACAATCATTAGATGAAAATACAGTCTTGATAATTCCTACATCAAGAGTGAAAAATGACCCAATACCTGAAACAGTTAAAGAAGCTGTAAGTTTTAAAAAACATAAGGTAAGACGAAAAGAAACCTTGTATAGTATTGCTAAAAAGTACAGTGTTGAGATTGAAGATATTAAGAAGTACAACAATAGGCTCTATTCTGAAAACCTTCGGAAAGGTGACAGAATAAAGATTCCGAAGTTTAAAACAGTTGTTAGTAAAGTATCTCTAAATAATACGATTAAAAAATATAAAGTTCAGCCTAAGGAAGGAAAATGGCGTGTGGCTTATAAATTTGGAATTACAGTACCTGAACTTGAAGCATTGAATCCTAATTTGGCAGAAGTACTACAACCAGGACAGGAAGTGAATGTACCTAATATTAGTAACAATGAAGAGAAAGCTGTTGAAGAAGAGTTTAACTATTATACAGTTTTAAAGAGTGAGGGGTATATGGCACTCAATAGGAAATTTGGCGTAACCCAAGAACAATTAGAAGCTTTAAATCCTGAATTAAAAGAGGGCGGACTTAAATTGGGAATGGTATTAAAAGTTCCTGCTGATGTTGAAATTGAGAACACTTTAGCAGATATTGCAAATACGAACTTGTCTAACAATTTAAGTAATCTAAGTAGGAAAAAAATTGCGCTTATGCTGCCTTATAGAACACATCGTATTGATGTAGATTCAGTACAAGAAGCAAAAAAGGCAATTAAAAGAGATGGCTTATTATCGGTGTCATTAGATTTTCATGCAGGTGCTTTAATGGCTATAGATTCTGCAAAGCGTTTAGGAATTTCTACACATTTAAAAGTATTTGATACAAGAAATCAGCCTTCAGAGATTTCAAAAATTTTAACTGATAATGACTTTTCAGAGTATGATGCTGTTATTGGTCCGTTGTTAGCTAAAAATCTAGATCGAGTTGCTTCAGAATTAAAAAAAGATGGTGTGCCAGTAGTATCACCTTTAACAATGCCAACAAATTTGTATAATAATGTCTTTCAAACTATTCCGTCAGATGAGCTCTTAGAAAAAACAATTATCAATTTTGTTAAGTCTGATTCATTACCAAGGCATATGGTTGTGATTGCCGATTCTAAGCATAAAGCGGTAAGTGATCGATTGATGGCTGAGTTTCCTTCAGCAAAACAAATTTTTTCAAGAAAAAACAAGAAGGGATTAGAAGCGTATTTTATTTACCAAACCGATTTAGAAAATGTATTTAAACCAGGTAAGAATATTGTGTTTTTAGAAACCGATAATGAAGGATTTGCGTCTAATGTAATTAGTGTAATTAATGGAATGGCTTTTAAAGATGTTGAAATCATTTTAATGACCACCAACAAAAATAAAGCGTTTGAAGGTCGAGAAATTTCTAATTATCATTTGTCTAACCTTCAATTTCATTACCCATCACCAAATAAAACTACTGATATTTCTACAGCGAAAAACCCGTTTGTGAGAGCATATCGCAGAGCATATAATGTAAGCCCTAATAAATATGCAGTTCGCGGATTTGACGTTACGCTCGATTTATTATTGCGACTGGCTAGTGAAGACGATTTGTATGCCGCATCTTCAAGTGATATTGAAACAGAATACGTAGAAAATAAATTTCGCTACACTAAGAAGCTATTTGGAGGGTATTACAACGAAGCAGTTTATGTGGTGAAATATGACAATTTAACCATAGTAGAAGCAAAATAATGACTTCAAAAGTAACCTACCTAGGCAATTTAAGAACCGAAAGCGTTCATTTAAAATCTAATAATTCTTTCATAACCGATGCACCTTTAGACAATAATGGTAGGGGAGAAGCGTTTTCACCTACAGATACTGTTGCTACAGGATTAGCAAGTTGTATGATTACCGTTATGGGAATTAAAGCCAGAGATTTGGGTGTTGATATGACAGGAACATTAGCTCATGTTACTAAAACAATGGCAAGTAATCCTAGACGAATTTCTAAGATTGAAGTGGTTTTAGACTTTCCGTTTGAAACCGATAAGAAAACAAGAACCATCTTAGAACGAACAGCAAATACTTGTCCTGTGCATTACAGTTTACATCCTGATATTGAAAAAGATATCACGTTTAACTGGAAATAATGCTATAAAATGTTATCACGATTTTTAATTGTTTTTTTAGTTTTTCTGAATGTTGCTCCAAATGATGAGGTAACAATTCAATGGAATGAGACCAAGAAACTCTCATGGACAGATTTTCGAGGTCCAATAGAGCCTAACTCTGATGCAGTAGCAGTCACAGCTTCTGGAATTACGTTTTCATTTTCAGTAAAGCAATCTAACAACCAATTTTTAAGTTTTGAAGCACAAGCCAATGCACATTTCTATCCAGAAAAATCGTGGTATGTTAAATCGAAAGGCGATGATCATATTTTAGCACACGAGCAATTACACTTTGATATTACTGAACTTCATGTGCGACAATTACGTTACGAGATTTCTAAGCTTAAAATCTCTCAAAATATTAAAACTGAATTAAGACGTTTGCATGAACAAGCTAATATCAATTTGGCTAAGATGCAAAATGCTTATGATACCCAAAGCCAAAATTCTATCAATAAAGAGCAGCAATCCCTATGGTCTGAGTTTGTAAAAGCGGAGCTTCAGAAGTTTAGAGCCTATCGTTCACAATAATATGCTGCAACCAGACAAAACATTCTTAATCAAACTCGCGCATACCAAAATGCCATACGGTAAATATGAAGGCCGTTATTTGATTGATTTACCAGAATATTACATTGTATGGTACCACAATAAAGGTTTCCCAAAAGGCAAATTAGGTGATATGTTGACTCAGGTATATGAATTGAAATTAAATGGGTTGGAGTATTTGATACGTGATATACAGAAACGTTACCCTAGATAATATTTAAAGACCTAATTGTACGGCTTGTTGCATTGCTTTATATCGCTTTTTCCATTGCGTCATATTTCTGTTTAAGCCATCATCGATATGTACAGGGTCTTTAGTTTGAAATGTCCCACCCCAACGTAAATCGGGATCATCAATTATAGATTTAAGAAATTGACTTACTGGATCAGGTGTATTTGGATACTTTTTTAGCACTTTTGAGTTTGCCCATTTATTGTTGCCATAAATAACATTCATATCAATGCCATGTCCAGCCAAATGGTTAGAAAAAGTAGCAGGTTTAACAATAGCTCCATTGACATTTGTTGTTGTTCGGAAAGAACTTGTTATATAAATAAAGACGTTGGCATTTTTTGCATGCGTATTAATTCTATCTAACATTGGAGCAAATTTAATATCTGCACGACATGGTTTACCCATAAATTGCGAAGCTTCAAATAATATGAGAGGTGATGTATTGTCTGGAAGGTTTTTTTCTGCAAGCTCACTCCAATGTTTCCCGTAAAAAGGTTTGATGTCTTTGATCATTAGGTTAACAAAGGATCTGGTTAACAAATCTCCATTTGATTGGATGCCATTATCATTTGCATAAGAAATAATAGCTTTTTTAGTGTTATTACCATAAAGGCCATCTGCTCCAAATTTTGAAAATTTAAGCTGTTCTTTATAGCCCATTTCAAACAATAGCATTTGAACTGCTCTGATACTCATTCTTGTGCCTCTAGAAATGTATTTTTTAGTTCTTAAATCTGATTTGTAAATCGACCATAATGTATACATATCTGGAAGGAAATCATGACGTTCTAATATTAGTTTGGCCAATTTATTTGAGACAGATGTGCCATCACTTTGACGCTTATTTTTCTTAGCAAAGCTTGCTACTGCAGCCACTGTTGCTTTGCCATATACACCATCGGCTTGATAATTGTCCCAATTTAGTTCCTTACGAAACCCTAGTTCAAATAACGTGCGTTGTAAATCTATGATAAGCTCTTTTTTTGAGGATCCTTTAAATAACGACTGGCTGATGTCTCCTTTATCCAATTCAGCCTCAATAAGGTTTGAACATTCCATGGTGTATGGTTTTATTATTTTTGCTCATAATTGAGCTTTTGTTTTAGTCAATTAAGATAGCTTTTTAAAGTTTTGAAATCAATACGTAGAACTACGTATATTTTGTTAATAGTCAGTCTTTTGTTAGTTCTGAAAAACATTTAAAGTTGAATCGTAGTAATATTTGAAATCTAGATACTATTTAGTAGGCTTTAATTTTCGTGTTCTACATATACCTTCGCAGTCTCTTGTCTTATGATGCATCCATCTTCAGATATTGCGGTTATTTTTCCAGTGATACTTGATTCAAATCCAGAAGTAAACGTGTGTTCTTTAACTGTAATTTCCATGCTTACATTCAAGGAAGTGCCCGCTGGAATAGTTACTGGAGCTGGCGGAAAAGTCTTAGCTGTTGAGCCTTCAGTAGATACAAATGTAAAGTGGGCGTAATCTACTGAAAAGGTTGGTCCAGCAGTAATGGTAAAAATTGTAGTGATAATTTGACCGTCAGTATGTGGAGCACCAGTTACTATTTCATTTTTTGTTAAACCAAAGTTTTGAGTGCTTGGTACAAAGAAATAATGTATAGATTCGTTGTCAAGCTCATTAGATTCTCCAACAGTATTAAGTGTGTCAATTGTGATAGTTTCTTTATACATACCGCATCCTAGAGGACCTATTGGACCAAAAGATATGGTATCTGATTGCGATGCATTTAAAAGAGGTCCATTTATAGTCTCGTCATAAATAGTCATGTTTGGTATTGTGTCAAAGCCATAATTTCCAACAATAGCTTGAAAAACCATAGGCTGTATTCGGTCTCTAATAACATAAGCATCATTAACATTGGCATTTCCATTATTTATTAGGTTGCGTCTCACTTCAAATGTGGATGGAGGAACAATGTCTACGGAATCTGAAATACCAAGTTGTTCAACCATAATCTTGGAAAGCTGAGGATCATAAATTTTTTCGCCTTCACCAGTAAGGTTTGGTTGGCAGGCGAACAAAATAAAAATAAAAACTAAAAAAAGTGCTGTTGGAGTTTTCATAATTTTAGACGTTTTGAGTAGAAAATAACAATCTGGATACTTCTAAGTTACTGAAAAAAAAGATATTATGCTAGAAATCAGTCCTTTATTAATATAAAACTAATAGTCAATATATATGAATAGTTTCATTCAAAATCCTTAAATTTGCCTGCGTTTAACGGCGCAACATGACAACTACTACTAAATACATATTTGTAACTGGAGGCGTTACCTCTTCTCTCGGAAAAGGTATCATCGCGGCATCTCTTGCCAAATTACTTCAGGCACAAGGTTATAGAATAACAATCCAAAAATTAGACCCTTACATTAACGTTGATCCTGGAACATTAAATCCGTATGAGCATGGTGAATGTTATGTGACTGATGATGGTGCAGAAACCGATTTAGATTTAGGACATTATGAGCGTTTTTTGAATGTGCCAACAAGCCAGTCTAATAATGTGACAACAGGTCGTATTTACCAAAGTGTGATTGAAAAAGAACGTCGTGGTGAATTTTTAGGAAAGACAGTACAAGTTATTCCACATATTACAGATGAAATTAAACATCGTGTTCAAATCTTAGGAAAATCTGGAGATTATGATATTGTCATTACCGAAATTGGTGGTACAGTTGGTGACATTGAGTCTTTACCTTATGTAGAAGCAGTACGTCAATTAAAGTGGGAGTTAGGAGAAAGCAATGCGATTGTAATTCACTTAACTTTAGTACCATATTTATCGGCTGCGGGTGAATTAAAAACAAAACCAACACAGCACAGTGTCAAAACCTTGATGGAAAGTGGAGTTATGGCAGATATATTAGTCTGTCGTACCGAGCATGAATTGCCGCAAGATTTGCGTCAGAAACTAGCCAAGTTTTGTAATGTACGTCCAGAAGCTGTAATACAATCAATTGATGCCTCAACGATTTATGATGTGCCAAATTTAATGTTGGATGAAGGGTTAGATAAAGTGGTTTTAAATAAGTTGGCGTTAGATAGTACACAACCAGATTTAACGCAATGGAATCAATTTTTATCGCGGCATAAAAATCCTTCAGGCGAAGTTACTATCGGACTTATAGGAAAATACGTAGAACTTCAAGATTCATACAAATCGATATTAGAAGCGTTTATTCATGCAGGAGCAGAGAATGAGGTGAAAGTAAAAATCGAATCAATACATTCTGAATATTTAACAGCAAACAATGCTGCTGAAAAGCTAAAGCATCTTCATGGTGTATTGGTGGCACCAGGATTTGGAGAACGCGGAATTGAAGGTAAAATTGAAGCTGTGAAATATGTACGTGAGCATAATATTCCGTTTTTAGGAATTTGTTTAGGGATGCAAATGGCAGTCATTGAGTATTCAAGAAATGTACTTGGATTGAAAGATGCTAATTCTACCGAAATGAATGAAGATACCTTAAATCCGGTTATAGACTTAATGGAATCACAAAAAGATGTGGTTAATAAAGGAGGAACTATGCGTTTGGGTGCTTGGGATTGTGAACTGTTAGATGGTAGTATTTCAAAAGATGTCTATCAAGTAAATACCATTAAAGAACGTCACAGACATCGTTTCGAATTAAATAATGCTTACAAGCAGCAAATTGAGGCTGCAGGAATGAAAGCTACAGGTTTAAATCCTGAAACTGGCTTAGTAGAAATTATTGAAATTCCTGAGCATAACTGGTTTGTTGGTGTACAATATCATCCAGAATACAAGAGTACTGTGGCTAATGCACATCCGCTTTTTGTCGCCTTTGTTAAAGCAGCCCTAAATTTCAAAAGAAATAATAATAGTGTCAGTATGGCACAAAATTAATATTGGATAGCTTTTTGATTAAAGCTATGCACTATCTCCTAACCAATCGGAGAACTAAATTATACAGATGGAAGAAAAAAAATTCGACTTAAATTCGATTATAGGGTTCGTTCTTATCTTCGGAATATTACTCTTTATGATGTGGCAAAATCAGCCATCTCCTGAAGAAATAGCAGAGCAGGAAAAACAAGCTCAAATTGAAGCAGATAAAAAAGCTAAGGCAGAAGAAGTTGAAAAAACTGATGAGGCGACTAAAGTAACAGTAGCTGAAGATTATTCAGTAGGAAATGCTAATGATTCTCTTAAAGTAGAGGCCTTAAAGAATAAGTTAGGTGCTTTCGCTTATGCATCGACGTTACCTTCAGCAAGTGAAGGGCATACTTCAGTAAACACAGACGTACTGGATTTGAAATTCAGCAATAAAGGTGGTTTTCTTTCCGAAGTTATACTGAAACAATTTGTTGATTACGATTCTATTCCTATTGCTTTAATTCAAAATGGAAACGAACAATTTAATATTACATTTCCAACGGCAGACAATAGAATCTTAAATACCAAGGATTTATATTTCCAGCCTTCTGTGACTAAAAATGGTGCTAATACTGTGGTTTCAATGAAACTTAAAGTTTCAGAATCTCAGTTTTTAGAATACCGATATGAACTTAAGCCAGATGAATATATGGTTGATTTTTCAATTCGTTCTGAAGGTTTAAATAAGGTCGTCAATAGTTCACAAGAGATTAACTTAGACTGGAGATTAAAAACGTTTCGTCATGACCAGAGTATCACGTATGAAAATCGCTATACGCGATTAACCTATATGTTTGAAGGCGAAAAAATAGATAAACTTGCTCAAGCAGGAGATGATGAAGAATTAATTGAAGATGCACGTTGGTTATCATACAGACAACACTTTTTTAGTTCTATTCTAGTTGCAAATAAACCATTTAAAAAAGCAACCATTTCATCTATAGATTTAGTGAAAGATGAGGAGGTTGATTCTATATTTACTAAAGAGTTTGCATCTAAATTGCCTTTAGCTTTTACAAATGGAGAAGCCGATAATAATTTTCAATTATACTTTGGCCCAACAGATAGTAAAGTTTTAAAGCAATATGACTATGATTTAGAAGAAAGTATCCCATTTGGTTGGGGAATTTTTGGATGGATTAACAAACAGCTATTTATTCCATTATTTAGCTTCTTAAGTGGTTTCTTACCTTATGGTATTGCTATTATTGTGATGACAGTATTAATCAAGTTATTGATGTCATTTGTGCAATACAAGCAATTTTTGTCTCAAGCAAAAATGAAGGTGTTAAAGCCCGAATTGGATGCGATTAAGGAGAAGTACAAAGACAACAAAATGAAAGCGCAACAGGAAACGATGGCACTTCAAAATAAAGCAGGAGCAAGTCCTTTAGCTGGATGTTTACCAGGTTTAATTCAATTGCCAGTATTCTATGCTTTATTTATGTTTTTCCCAACAGCATTTGCTTTACGTCAAAAGAGTTTCCTTTGGGCAGATGATTTATCATCTTATGATGCCATTGCTCAATTGCCATTTAAAATTCCATTATATGGTGATCATGTGAGTTTGTTTCCAATTTTAGCTGCAATTGCTATTTTCTTCTATATGAAAATGACAACTGGGCAACAAATGGCATCTCAACCAACGCAAGAAGGTATGCCAGATATGAGTAAGATGATGAAGTATATGATTTACTTTTCACCTATATTAATGTTGGTGTTCTTTAATCAGTATGCATCAGGATTAAGTTTATATTACTTTATCTCTAACTTAATTAGTATTGGTATCATGTTAGTGATTAAGAATTATATTTTAGATGAAGATAAAATTCATGCTCAGATACAGGTTAATAAAACAAAACCTAAAAAACAGAATAAGTTTCAGAAGAAAATGGCAACTATGATGGAACAGGCTGAGCAACAAAAACAGGCGCAACAAAAGCGGAAGAAATAATGCCTTCTATAATTCTATAAATTAAAAGCGCCTTTAGAAATTTCTAAAGGCGCTTTCATTAGCATTCATTCTATTCAATTACTACTATACTATTAATCAATTTGAATGAATAACTAGTTTGTTGTATCTGGAATTAATACTGATTCTATTGCATGAACAACACCATTAATGGCTTGCACATTTGTGAGTACAATATCAATATCTGAATTTCCTGTGCCATCTGTTATTTTAGCTGCATTGCCATCGTTTCCTGGTAGATTGATTGTAATCATATCACCTTCAAATGTTGCTGGCATCATACCATCTGTTAAGTCTTCTGCTCTTACATTTGCACCAGCAATGACGTGATGAGTTAAAACACTATTAAGTAAATCATCATCAATATCTGCAGGAGAATTCCATGCAGGATTACTATCCAATAAAGTCGTAAAAGCACTGTCTAATGGCGCAAATACTGTGAATGGGCCATCACCTGATAACGTTGGTATTAGCATTGGATTAGCAGCAGAACCATCAGCTTCTTGTAACGATGCTACTAAACTAGCTAAGCCTGGATTTGCTATAGCATGAGTAACAATCGTTGGTAAATCAATGACTTCGTTTACAACATGAATTACACCATTGGTAGCTACAATATCTGCTTCCATAACCATTGAAGAGCCATTTAGCATCACACCGCCATCTGTATTGATATACATGCTTAAGTTATCTCCATCAGTATTTGCTGCTGCCGTATTAACATATCCAGACGATAATCCAGTTGAGATTGCAGTTGCACCTACAATAACGTGGTTAGATAATACATTTGGAATATCATTACCATTTGGATTTGTAAACGCAGTAAATGCTGCATTGTTAGGAGCAAACACGGTAAAGTCACCAGGTGTTGATAATAAATCAGTAAAGGTTGTACTTCCTCCAGCTGTTAAAGCGCCAACAAGACTTGAAAGACTTGGGTTTGCAATAGCATGATCTACAAGATTTGGTAACCCTATAACAGCATCTACAATATGTACAGTTCCATTAGACGCATCAATATCTGCACCACCAGATACTACAGACGACACATCATTAAAACGCACACCACTTGATGTATCAAAGTAAATGCTTAAATTTTCACCACCTGCACCATCTGCATTTGTTCTTGTATAACCTGAACCTAATCCTGCTAAGTCAGTAGAGGTTAAATCAGCCGAAATCACATGATTTAATAAAACTTGTGATAATACAGCAGTATCAATGTCACTAAGACTAGTCCATGCAGGATTGCTATCTAGTAGTGCTTGAAATGCATCATTAGTTGGGGCTAATACAGTAAATGGACCATTACCACTTAATACAGTTACTAAATCTCCATCTGCAGCTTGTAAAGCAAGAACTAAACTACTTAAGTTTGGATTGGCGCTAGCAATATCTACAATATCTAATGGATTTGGAGCCGTTGTTCCGTTATCATCATCATTACTACAAGCTTGAAAAGCAAATACTAATAAAAATAACGGCAATAATTTTAAAGTTTTTGAAATAATTTTCATTTTTTTGAGTTTTTTATTGTTCAACATTATTAATAAAAAAATTAGTCTGTTTAACAAAATTACAAAATGATTAAACAAAACTTTATGAAGCCTTACTTTTTTATATTTATTTTAACAGTTGTTTCTTTAACTTCTTATGCGCAAAACACTGTAAATCAGTTTGATGCAAATGGAAAGCGACATGGTGTCTGGAGAAAGCATTTTGATAAGACCAAACAGCTACGCTATGAAGGACAGTTTAATCATGGTAAAGAAGTTGGCACTTTTAAATTCTATACGCTTAGTAAAGGCAAAAGTGTGTTAAGTGCTACAAAAGAATTTAATGACTTAAACAGCAAAGCTATCGTGACGTTTTTGTCATCTAAAGGGAAACTCATAAGTAAGGGGCAAATGGATGGTAAACTTTATATTGGTAAATGGATATATTACCATAATAAAAATGATGCTATCATGTCAACGGAGTATTATAATGATAGCGGCGAACTCGATGGTGAAAAACTTGTGTTTTACCCTAACGGAAAGACTGCTGAAAAATCTAATTATAGCAATGGAAAACTTGATGGAATATCAACTTGGTATGCAGAAAACGGAACTGTTTTAAAAGTATTCCAGTATGAAAATGATGAATTAAATGGTGTTTCTAAGTATTATGATGCCGATGGAAATATAAAAGCTGAAGGCACATATAGAGCTGGATTGAAGCATGGTATATGGAAATATTATGAAGCTGGAAAACTTGTGAAATCTAAAGATCATACTAAGCGAAGCAAAAACCCGAAAAAGCAATAGTTTAAACTAATACTTACGATAGTTAATTAAAATAGCAACAGCACTTCTGTTGCTATTTTAATTTCTTAGTTTTGCAAAATGAAAAGAGTAATTGTCGGACTTTCTGGTGGAGTAGATTCTAGCGTTGCTGCCTATTTATTGAAGGAGCAAGGCTATGAAGTTATTGGCTTGTTTATGAAAAACTGGCACGATGATTCTGTGACTATTTCTGATGAATGCCCTTGGTTAGATGATAGCAACGATGCTATGTTAGTAGCTGATAAGCTAGGAATTCCATTTCAAACTATAGATTTAAGTGAGCAATACAAAGAACGTATTGTTGATTATATGTTTGATGAATACCAAAAAGGAAGAACACCAAACCCAGATGTACTCTGTAATAGAGAGATTAAGTTTGATGTCTTTATGAAAATTGCACTCGAATTAGGAGCAGATTATGTAGCTACAGGGCATTACTGTAGAAAAGGGACTTTAGAAAGAGAAGGTAAAGCTGTGTATCAATTATTGGCTGGTGTTGATAATAATAAAGATCAATCTTATTTCTTGTGCCAGTTGTCTCAGCAACAGTTATCAAAAGCCTTATTTCCTATTGGTGAATTAACCAAACCAGAAGTTCGAGATATTGCTACAAAGTTAGATTTAGTAACAGCAGATAAAAAAGATTCACAAGGCCTTTGTTTTATAGGAAAAGTGAGGTTACCAGAGTTTCTTCAACAAAAGTTGAAACCAAAAGAAGGTGTCATTATTGAAATTCCGAAAGAAAAAGAGGAGTATAATATTGAAATTCCAGTATTTGATTCTAAAGAAAAAGAACTAGAGTACTTAACAAAAAAGATAGATTACTCTATTACTGATGGAACTATCGTTGGAAAGCACCAAGGCGCACATTATTTTACTAAAGGTCAACGTAAAGGACTAGCTGTTGGTGGAACTGTAGAACCATTATTTGTTATTGATACTGATGTTGTTGATAATGTTATTTATACTGGTCAAGGAAAATTGCATCCTGGATTATTTAAAAAAGCATTATTTGTAACTAACGATGAATTGCATTGGGTTCGCGAAGATTTAAGGCTTGATATTGATCAAACCATGCAAGTCAAAGCTAGAATTCGTTACAGACAGCCACTAGAAAATGCTACCCTTTATAAAGTTGTTAACGGACTTTTTGTAGAGTTTGAAAACCCACAATCTGCCATAACTGAAGGACAGTTCGTCGCTTGGTACTTAGAAGACGAATTAGTAGGTTCGGGAGTAATTTCTTAAATTGCAGTAAAGAAATCTTAATGATAACGATTTAAAAACGACTAAGTTTTTAAATGTAATATCAGATGCTATGAAAAAAATCCTACTCTTTTGTATCATATTATCTCAGTATTTTGCGATTGCCCAACAAGACGCTTGGGTCTATTTTAATGCTAAAGAAAATGTTCAATCGGCAATAGATAATCCAATTTCTATTTTATCACAACGCGCCATCGATCGAAAAGCAAATCATGGTATAGCTATCGATGAACGTGATGTGCCTGTTAATGAATCATATATTATGATGCTAAAAGCTCCAGAAACTGGAGTTACTGTTTTTGCTAAATCTAAATGGTTTAATGCTGTTTATGTTAGAGGAAGCTTAGATGATATCAATGCACTAGTTGATGATTTTGATTTTGTTGAATCTGTTGAGTTTGCTGATAAAAGCCTCAATGCTAATTCAAGAGTAGATTCTACTTATGATAAATTTTCGGTAGAAAATAGTAATGTTGTGTTTAACTATGGAAGTACCCAAGATCAAATAGAGCAAATTAATGCGAATGTATTACATCTAGAAGATTACACTGGCGAAGGTATTATTATTGCTGTTTTAGATTCTGGTTTTCCAAATATAAACACAATGGAAGCATTTCAACGATTAAGAGATAACGGAGATTTGTTAGATGGTTATGATTTTGTGAGTAGAAATGAAGATGTTTATGCATTTACAGGAAACGATCATGGTACAAAAGTGTTAAGTACAATGGCAGGTTTTATAGAAGATCAATTTGTTGGTTCTGCACCTGATGCGTCTTATTATTTATTTAGAACCGAAGATGTATCGAGCGAAACACCAGTTGAAGAAGCCTATTGGGTAGAAGCTGCTGAACGTTCTGATAGTTTAGGCGTTCATGTGATAAATACATCTTTAGGATATAGAACGTATCAAAATGATAATTATACACATACTAATGAAGATCTGAATGGAGACACAACCTTTATAACACGAGGCGCAAACATAGCAAATGAGAAAGGAATTTTAGTAGTCACGTCTTCTGGGAATTCTGGTGCTACTGGTGTTGGTGCACCTGCAGATGCAACAGGTGTACTAAGTATTGGAGCGGTTGATGTCGACGGTAATTACGCTTCGTTTAGTTCTCAAGGAAGTACATTTCAACCTACTCAAAAACCTGATGTGGTAGCGCGTGGTCAAGCCGCATTTGTTATTGATGATTCTAATACAATTGTAAATAATAACGGAACCTCTTTTAGCTCACCAATTATGGCAGGCGGAATTGCTTCACTTTGGCAAGCATTTCCAGATGCGACTAATGAGGATATCAAGCAGTATGTAAGAATGTCTGCATCTCAATTTGACACGCCTGATTATTTATTAGGTTTCGGAATACCAGATCTTCAATTAGCATTTGATATTGGATTATCACTTCAGGAAGAAGAATTTTTTGAATTCAAAGTGTTTCCTAACCCAGCTACAGACATACTAAATATCCAAGTTCCATCTGCAAACGAGGTGACAACGCTTAGAGTTTTTGATGTGCTTGGAAAACTAATACTTGAGCAAACCATAACAACATCGTCAAACCAACTCGATGTGTCTTCTATGGCCTCAGGTCTCTATATGATGTCATTTCAATCTGGAAAAGCATCTAAAATAGTCAAACTTATAAAATCTTAAATGGCAAATAAAATTACCGAGCTCTTTAACATTAAGTACCCAATTATTCAAGCTGGAATGATTTGGAATAGTGGTTGGAGACTCGCTTCTGCTGCAAGTAATGCTGGAGCTTTAGGTTTAATAGGCGCAGGGTCTATGTATCCAGACGTCTTACGAGAACATATTAAGAAGTGTAAAAAGGCAACCAATAAACCTTTTGGCGTTAATGTACCAATGTTGTACCCCAATATTGAAGAGATAATGAATATTATAGTAGAAGAAGGCGTTAACATCGTTTTTACTTCTGCAGGAAATCCAAAAACATGGACAGCTTGGTTACAAGATAAAGGAATTACAGTGGTTCATGTGGTAAGCAGTGTGAAGTTTGCTATCAAAGCTCAAGACGCTGGGGTTGATGCTGTAGTTGCAGAAGGTTTTGAAGCTGGAGGCCACAATGGTAGAGATGAAACAACAACACTAACTTTAATTCCGATGGTGAAAGAACAAATTGATATTCCTCTTATTGCTGCTGGAGGCATTGCAACAGGTCAAGCCATGCTTGCCGCCATGGTTTTAGGGGCAGATGCTGTGCAAGTTGGAAGCCGGTTTGTAGCTAGTGAAGAATCATCAGCTCATGATGCTTTTAAGCATGTCGTTGTAGATGCTAAAGAAGGTGATACTCAGTTGACTTTAAAAGAATTAGCACCTGTGCGATTGGTGAAAAATAAATTCTTTAATGAGCTTCAAGAGCTATACAAAACGGGACCTACTATAGAAGAATTAAAAACATTATTAGGCAGAGCACGAGCTAAACGTGGTATGTTTGAAGGTGATTTAGATGATGGCGAATTAGAAATCGGACAAATAGCTGGATTAATACACGATATTAAGCCTACAGCTCAAATCGTTTCCGATATGATGCAAGAGTTTAGAAACGCTCAAAAGCATGCAAAAAAAATATCACTCTAAAACTGTATCTTTGATTGCTATTTAATAATTACCCTTATTTAATTAATGAATTCTAGAATAAATGTTTTGATCATTGATGGTAGTAGCACTTGGGCTTTGTCAGTTGTAAATTGCCTGTCTCAATGTAAAGATTACAAACTTTTTGTGTTGTCTTCAAAAAAGCGCACAGCAACTAAGTATTCACGATATATTTCACATTATAAATATTGTAAAAAAAACTCTGATGTAGATTGGTTAAGGTTTATTAATAACGAAATTGAAAGTAATAATATTTCAGTAGTAGTCCCAGTTGCTGAAGAAGAAATAAGGTTTTTCATTAAGCATTCTAACCAGATTTCTAAAACAGCAAACATAATTCCTTTACCTGAATTGAAAGATTTTGAAACTGCAGTTAATAAATTGTATTTAAGCAAGTTTATGAGTAATCATAACCTTCCGCAGCCAAAGTCTTTTTATATTAAAAATTTAGAGTCATATAAAAATATTGCTCAATCGATTCATTATCCAATTTTAGTGAAGCCTTTAAAAGGAAAAGGTGGAGATGGGATTATAAAATTTGATTCTGTCAAAAATTTTGAAAAGCACATCTTGAATGAAGAATTGTTTGTTCAAGAATATATTGAAGGTTACGACATTGATTGCAGTGTATTATGCTTAAATGGCAAGGTTTTAACTTATACAATTCAAAAAGGAAATATGCTTGGACATAATGCTTATGCACCACAACTGGGTGTTGAGTTTTTAGATTCTGATACTGTTATTCTTGTTACTAGAAAATTGATGTCTGATTTGAATTGGTCTGGTATTGCACATGTTGATTTGCGATACGATAAAAATACAAATGATTATAAGATAATTGAAGTTAATGCAAGGTTTTGGGGAAGTGTTGAAGCTTCAAAATTTGCAGGTGTAAATTTTGCTGAATTATTAATACAAACTACTCTAGGAGAAAAAAATGAATTTAAACCTTATAAGCATATTCATTATTTGAGGTTTAAAGGGGTTTTAAAAAAAATAAAGCGAAAGCCTTTAAGTATATTTAATTTTAAAGATATATTAAGTAACACAGAAGTGATATCTGTTTTAAAAGATCCCATTCCAATGCTTTATAAGTTTAGAGAATGGCTGGGAAGAGCTTTGTTTTTTAATGGAATTTACAATGCTTTTTAACTAATTTTAATACTAAAAAAATGTTCGATTTTTTTCAAATAATATTTTTGTTTTGTTTTAGTATAAGTGTTCTCTTATTAATTTCTAACAAAATATTACGATTAATTCTAACTCTTGTTTTTAGTTTGTTTATTAGTTTACAGTTTTATTCTCTTTTGTTTGGAGGGAGCTTAATTGATTTGAAATTTTATAAGCACTTTAATTTTAATGATATAGCAAATAGTTTTTCTTTTTTCATAAAAGAAGGAATCGTTTTGACTATTTTGATAATTCTAATTGTACTTATTTTATCTTTCATTTATAAGAAATTAATTCAAAAAGCAAAAAAGGTATTTTTATTAAGCTTAGCACTAGGAATGTTTATCTTATTGTCTATTTCTGGTGGAGTTTTTCATAATATTTATGAAATCTTCAAGCTTAATAATGTAAGCGATAAAAGTTTAGATATTGCTTTAAAAGAATTAAACATTAACCCGAATGATTATGTTTATTCAACTGATGTTGAAGCAAAAAAAGGTAAAAACATTATTGTTATTTCATTAGAATCTTATGAAAAGGGTCTTTTGAGTGATAAATTAAAAGACTTAACACCTAACTTAAGAAAGCTAAAAGAGAAACACAGTTTTTTTGATATGAATCAGGGTTTTGCTAGTGATTGGACATCAGGGTCTATGTATACATATTTAACAGGCATACCAATGATCTTCAAAGGACATGGAAATAATACGTTTCAAAATTCCATTAATGCTGAAATAACTGGAATTAGCCATGTATTAGATAAAGCAGGTTATGAACAATTGTATTTAATCGGAAACCCTGATTTTGCTGGTATTAACGATTTGCTTAAAACTTATGGTATCCAAAATTTCCCTCAATCATATTATGATAAAAAATATGGAAAATCTTCTTTTGGGCTTCATGATTTTGATTTGTTTGCAGAAGCTAAAGAGCAGGTTCTAAAATTTAAAACAAAAAATAAGCCATTTGCACTTTACCTTTCAACTATCTCTACTCATTTCCCTGATGGGAAATATGATGCAAGAATGGAAAAAAATATTTCTAAAAAAGATTCAAATTTAGAGTTCATGGTGGCATCTGTTGATTATATGGTAAATAATTTTATCAATTTTCTAGAGAATGAAGACCTTTTGGAAAACACAGTTTTTTACATTTTTCCAGATCATTTATTTATGGGTAGAAGTTCAAATGTTTTAAATGAAATTGAAGAGCGAAAACTGTTTTTATTAACCAATGCAATAAAAGAGAGATTAAAATCTGTAAAAGGTGCTAATACAATTGAACAAATTGATTTAGCCAAAATAATTTTAGATGGAGCAGAAATAAAGCATAATGTTAAGTTTTTATCAGATTATATTCTTGGAGATAAGAAAGACTTTGTGGAAAAAAACAAAGAAAAATTACTTGCATTAAATGAAGCATCAATACGAGTTGATGGCTTTGATGAAGATTTTGAAATCACTTTGAAAAGCTTTTCAAAAGCATTTCATTCTAATACTTTAAAACTTATAAGTAAACATAAACCTTTAAGCTTTGAAACAGATACTTTTGCCATCAAGAATAACAGATATCATGCTTTTGTTTTTGATGAGAGTATGAGAGTATCACACAGACAAAGTAATAATAAGCGGATATTAAAAAATACTTTTGGTAATAAAATCAATATGATTATAGATATTGTAGATTCTACAAAAATAAATATGTTTATTAGAAAAGGAACTGTAATTAGCAAAGTAAAACAATACTTTCAAAATAATATAGAAGTTTTAAAAGATGACATTGATGACCTAAAATTAATTGAGCAATATGGCTTAGATAACCCAACTACTTTAAATAATAAATATTTTAAAATTAATAATCCTGGAGGAACGTTATACCTAACTAGTTCAAGTTCAAATAGAGGTATATTGAAACCTATTCCATCCTCAGATTATACAGCTATTAGCTTAA
This sequence comes from uncultured Psychroserpens sp., assembly GCA_947489585.1. GTDB lineage: Bacteria > Bacteroidota > Bacteroidia > Flavobacteriales > Flavobacteriaceae > Psychroserpens. The sequence continues at coordinate 259,201 of CANLEE010000002.1, read as the reverse complement.
ATGATAAAAAACTAAATCATAAAAGAGGTCTAAACTTAGTTTTATTAGACAATCCTAATAAAATAGAAGTTTATAGTATTCATGATTCGGAAAATGAAATAAGAAAATTTATCTTAAGAGTTAAACGACTTATTAAAAATGGTATTGATTTTGTAATTGTAGCCCATAATCCAGTACAAATAAAATCAAAAGAATTCAGAAATGAATTAATGAAATTTGGGTTAGTCAAATTAGCAAAAATAGATGAGAATATGTCCTATATATGTTATTCAGAAAAAGGCATTAGTCTAGAGAGAATTGAACCAAATGCTATTTCTATTCAAGTAAACATGGATAATAACCAAGTTGATAAAAAGTCATTTGCCTTAAAAAAACAAGAGACATCTCGTTATATAGCTCATGCTGGAGGAGAAATTGATGGTTTTACTTATACTAATTCTTTAGAAGCACTAGATTACAATTATAAAAAGGGGTTTAGGTTATTTGAATTGGATATTTTAAAAACTGCAGATAATAAATTTGTGGCTGCTCATGACTGGAAAAGATGGAAAGAGAATAATGGTTTTGAAGAAAAAGATTCTATCACACATGAGACATTTATGAAAATAAAAATGCATAATAAATATTCGGCACTATCAATGAATGAGATTAATAGCTGGTTTAAAACTCATAATGATGCCATTTTAGTAACCGATAAAATAAACTCGCCTAAAGAATTTGCAGATAAATTTGTTGATAAAAGTAGGCTAATGATGGAGTTATTTTCTAATAAGGCAGTTGATGAAGCAATTAAAAACAAAGTTACTTTTTTAGCTGCTCCTAGTGTTTTTAAAAACATGAATTATTATGAAAAACTAGACTACGTAAAAAAGAAAAATATTAAATATATGTCTGTTTCAAGAAAGACAATTAACCACAATAAAGTTCTTTATAGGAACTTGAGAAATAGTGGAGTGAAAATATTCGCTTACCATATTTCTTTTGAAAAATGGAAAGACGAAAAATATGTGTTTTTAAATGAAATGGATTTTATTTATGGGATATATGCAGATCGTTGGTTTGAAGAATAGTTTTTAATTTTTCTGAATTTTAATTGTAAAAATAGAACGAGTCATAGTTCACTTAATAATTGTTTAAACCTATACTAATACGATACAATGGCTTCTAAAAATGGCGTAACACTGGTGTTACTTGATTGTGAAGAAGAAAACGTTGTAATAAAGAACAATAGTAAAGCTATACGATCATAGTCATGATTTTTATGGTAATTAACAACAACTTAGTTTTGTTGATTCAAAGATGCCTATAAATGACAAAAAGAGGCCTAGGCCTCTTTTTGCATGAAACGTTTTTAACAATAAAATTTTTAAATCCCTCTAAAATAACAGCTAAAAAAGTTTCTACCCCAAATACCTAACCTACTACAATAAGATATTTGTTGAAGTAAAAATAACGGTTTTGGATTTGTATTAAGGTCATTAATATTTCAACTTATTAACAATTTCAGTTCATAACTTTTTAATAATCAAACATTTGAATTTTTTTTAAGCAAAACTATTATAAGCAAGAGCTTAGACAATTCAAATGACTTAACTTTGATCTTTCAAAATAAAGCTTTTGATTTTATCACAATACACTAGAGAATTTAACTATAATTTTAAATTAGCAGCACCTGTTATTTTGGGAATGCTTGGGCATACCTTTGTTAGTTTTGTTGATAATATCATGGTTGGTCAATTGGGTACTGCAGAGCTTGCTGCAGTATCTCTAGGGAATAGTTTTATGTTTATCGCCATGTCAATTGGTATAGGGTTTTCTACAGCAATTACACCTTTAGTAGCTGAAGCTGATGCTGCCGACAATTTTACAGGAGGGAAATCGGCTTTTAAGCATGGCCTATTTCTATGCACAGTTTTAGGAATCGTCCTGTTTTTATCTGTATTCTTTGCGAAACCGCTGCTATATTTTATGAAACAGCCTGTTGAGGTTGTAGAGCTTGCTTTACCATACTTAAACTTAGTTGCGTTTTCATTAATTCCACTCATCGTATTCCAGGCATTTAAACAATTTAGTGATGGTTTATCAATGACTAGATATCCAATGTATGCTACTATTTTGGCAAACATTGTAAATGTAATTTTGAATTATGTATTAATTTTTGGAAAGTTTGGTTTCCCAGAAATGGGAATTGTCGGAGCAGCTTATGGGACACTGATCTCTCGATTTATAATGGTAGCGCATCTATGGTGGATACTTACCAAAAAAGAAAAATCAAAGGCTTTTGTAACCAATATTAAAATCTTTGTTCTTGATAAATTAATGATTAGAAAATTAATCAATTTAGGCTTACCAAGTGCTATGCAAATGTTTTTTGAAGTCGCAATTTTTACAGCAGCAATTTGGCTAAGTGGTCTGTTAGGAAAGAATCCTCAAGCAGCAAACCAGATTGCACTAAACTTGTCTTCGATGACCTTTATGGTTGCTATGGGATTAAGCGTAGCTTCTATGATAAGAGTAGGTAATCAAAAAGGGTTACATCAATATTTTGAATTGCGAAGAATTGCGTTTTCTATATTTTTACTCGCCATTTTACTTGCTGTTTGTTTTGGCGCTTTCTTTTTTATATTTCATGATGATTTACCAAAATTATACGTAGATCTAGATGATAGTAAAAATCTATTAGATAATACCGAAGTGGTATCTATTGCTGCCAAATTAATGATAGCAGCAGCTATTTTTCAGATAAGTGATAGTATTCAAGTGGTTGTTTTAGGTGCGCTTAGAGGCTTACAAGATGTGAAAATCCCAACAATCATTACGTTTATTTCTTATTGGGTAGTTGGTTTTCCTATTAGCTTTTTCCTTGGAAAAGAAGACGCTTATGGTAGCTTTGGTATATGGCTTGGTTTATTAGCAGGTTTAACTATGGCTGCAATATTATTGTTTATAAGATTTAATTATCTTACGAAAAAATTAATTTTGTCAAACACAAACACTTAGAATTCGAAATATGGAACTACCAAAATTCATCTTAGGAGACAATACAGATCATCCAAATGCGATATATGTGATTCATACAGAATTTCCTCGATTTATTATTAATCTTGAAGATGATGACGTAGAGTGGTTTGAAGAATTTGATGAGCATGATCAAAAAGAAATTGAAGCTGAAGCTGAAAACCTCATTCAGGATGCCACCAATTTTTATGATAGAGAAGTTTCTAGATACGACGAGTAATGTTAGATCAACTTTTAGACTTTGATAAAGACCTTTTAATTTTTCTCAATAACCTTGGGACTGAGACATGGGATGGTTTGTGGTTAATTATCACCAACAAGCTAACCTTTATCCCTTTATATGCCCTTTTACTGTTTTTAATTTATAAAAAATATGGATTAAAATACCTCCTGCCAATGATTTTTATAATCGCTGGTATGATTACTTTTACAGATCAAATTACCAATGTATTTAAAGATGGCTTTATGAGAGCAAGACCTTGTCGTGCCGAAGATGTTATGGAACACATTCGTTTCATTGCCAAGCGTTGTGGGAAATATGGCTTCTTTTCTGGGCACTCTTCAAATTCTATGGCAGCAGCTGTTTTTGGAGGCTTACTACTAAGGCCATATTTTAAAAATCTCATTTTTATACTTCTGTTTTGGAGTTTTATTGTGGCTTATAGCCGTATTTATGTCGGTGTGCATTATCCGTTAGACATTGTCTGTGGAATGCTATTTGGAGCAATTTCCGGATTCTTGTTTTATAAACTAAACAACCTTGTTCAAGCGCGACTTAAATCGCAATCAAAACCATGAGAATTTAGTTTTTCTTATAGATTAATATGATGTTTCTTATGTAAATAAGACTGCCAAAACTATGACCAATTATGAGGACCCAATCTTTTCGAATTATAGCATAAATTAAAATTAAGATTGCACCAATAAGACTAAGTAACCAAAACCCTAATGGTAATGTTGATGTTTTTTTTATTTCGGAAATGAGCCATTGATAGACAAATCTAAACACAAATACAATTTGCGCAATGCTTCCTAAGAGTAACAACCAAAATGGAATAGATGTGTTGTGAAATAATACATCAATGGATATGGTCTTATTCAAAAGGAAATAGAAAACTAGTAATATTGGGAAACATATAAAAATCCAACGCATGCCTAGCGAGAATTTTCGCCATTGTTTTTGAAGTTGTAAGTTTCTGATATAGATATAATAGGTTAATGATTGCCCAAGCATAATCGAAAAATCATCTCTAAAAAAGCCATAAATAAAAAGCAATATAGAAGCGATTAAACTAAGTGACCAAAATAGTGTGGGCGTAACTACACGTTGCTGTTGTTCTGAAGCAAGCCATTGTGCTATAAGACGATAAGAAAACAAAAGTTGAGCTAAAAAACCAATGCAATATATCCACCAATGACTCATATACTTTTTTTAGCAATATGATAGTTGATATATCTCCGTTTCATCCATAGATAAGCAAAACAATCCATTAGAGGTCCTATAGATCGATTCCAAAAACCAAACTTTGTTTTACCAGCAATTCTTGGAAAATGCTGTACTGAGACTTGTTTTATCGTTCCGTTTTGTAAGAGTACCATAGCAGGTAAAAATCGATGTAAGCCTCTAAACATTGGAATTTGTTTGGCATATACTGTTTTAATAACTTTTAAAGGGCAGCCTGTATCATCCATGCCATCGTGAGTGCATAGTCGTCTAAATGTATTGGCGATTGTTGATGATAGCTTTTTTGCAAAACTATCTTTTCTGTTGGTTCGTACTCCAGTTACTAAATCATAATCTTTTATATGTTCTAGTAAGTGATTGAAATCATTAGGAGTTGTTTGCAAATCAGCATCAATATAACCTGTGATTTCGGTATCTGAATAATCAAACCCAGCTTTTAAAGCAGTACTCAAACCTCTATTTTCTGAAAATAACAGATAATTAAAATGAGCGGTTCTATCACATATGGTTTCAATAATGTTCTGACTAGAATCTGTTGATCCATCATTTATAAAAAGAACTTTAGTTGGTAAAGAAGCAATTTCAATATAGTCTAGTAGTGCTTTCTCAAGACGTTCTATATTGTCTTCTTCGTTATAGATAGGAATAATAATCGTGAATTTATAATCCATCTTAAAAAGGTTTTTGTGATTATAAATTCAGTAAATATTCAGCAGCTACAAAAGGTGTTGTCTTTCCGTCTTCAATCAATTGCAATTGTGTTTTGAGCGCTTTTTTGATGTTTGACTGATTAAAAAAATCAGATTTTAAACGTTCTTCGATAGTTTGTAGAAGCCAGAATTTATTTTGCTCAGTTCGGTTTTGTTCAAAATATTGATTGGCTTTTGTATGATTAACGTATTCAGAGATTAAGTTCCATAACTCATCAATTCCTTCACGTTTTAAGGCACTGCATAAGGTAACCTTTGGCTGCCAATCCGATTCTTTTTGTGGATACAAATGTAAGGCTCTATTAAATTCGACCTTAGCGAGTTTAGCCGCTTTTAAATTATCACCATCAGCTTTATTAATGGCAATGGCATCAGCCATTTCAATAATACCACGTTTAATACCTTGAAGTTCATCTCCTGCACCAGCAATTTTCAATAATAAAAAGAAATCAACCATACTGTGAACAGCAGTTTCACTCTGTCCAACACCAACAGTTTCAATAACAATAGTATCAAAACCTGCAGCTTCACATAAAATAATCGTTTCACGAGTTTTGCGTGCCACACCACCAAGGGATGATCCAGAAGGTGAAGGTCTAATAAATGCATTTGCATTTTTCACCAAATCTTCCATTCGGGTTTTATCACCCAAAATGCTGCCTTTACTCAAACTGCTACTTGGGTCAACAGCAAGCACAGCTACTTTTTTTTCAATAGAAGTAAGGTGCATTCCAAACGCTTCAATAAAGGTGCTTTTTCCAACACCAGGAACTCCTGTAATCCCAATGCGAATTGATGAATTAGCATGAGGTAAACACAGTTTGATAATAGCATTTGCCTTTTCTAAATGTTTTGGGTTAGAGCTTTCAACAAGTGTTATAGCTCTACTGAGCGCTGTAATATTGCCGTTTAAAATTTCAGACACTAAGTCTTTAACTTTAGGTTGCGCTTTTCGTTTTTGCTGAATATTTTTTATAGAAGAATCATTGGTGATATCAGATTGCGATACACCGTCTTGTTCATGTAATGCAGACGATTTAGATGTTTTAGACAAGCTACCTTTAGTTTTGGTCTTTTATTACTTTTAAAGGTACTGCAATTTTTGTATTATCCCAAGCCATTGTAAGTTTGAGGTCATCTGTAGAATTATCGAAAGCAATCGTAAATTGTTCAACTGTAGTATCTAATTTTTCTACAGGAACATCAATTTCTAGCAAATCATAATTAGGATCCCACATCACTTGCATTTCTTCGTCAACACCCCAATCATATTGTTTTTTATTAAACATGACATTCCATGTTGCATCTTTTGGAACCGTCCATAACGTATATTTTCCTTTAGGTAAAAAAACACCTTGAATCATTAAGTCTTTGTTCGTTTCAAAGGTCGTTGCTTCATTAGCTCCTGTTCGCCAAACTTTATTAAAAGGAACCAATGCACCAAAAATTTCACGATTTTTTTTAGAAGGTCTGTTGTAGAATACTTCAAGTTTGAGATCGTTGAGCTTAAACTCAACAGTGTCTTTAGGACTCAAACGGTTAGAAAAAATATCTTCAACAAAATATGAGTAAGCAAAGAGTCCGACAGCAACCAACGATAAAGTAACAAGTAGGCGTTTTAAAAACGTATTCATATAAGATAAAATTGTAACTAATTAGTTTGTAAAGATAATTGAAATTGAAATGTTAAGTAAAGACTTAACGCTATTTTGTGTAAAATTCTTATTAAATTAAAAAAAAATATAAAAATCTTGCAACACTCACTTTTTTGTATCGTCTTTAAAGTGAACTAATACTAAATGAGTCGAATTGATTTATTTGGTATGCAACCAAACCAAAAGAGATTTGAATACACTTCAAATTGACATTATTGAACAATGCAAGCAGAATAATCGGACTGCGCAATTAAAACTATACAATCAGTATTGTGATGGTATGTATATAGTTGCCATGCGGTTTGTAAAGGATTCTATGGAAGCTGAAGATATCGTACAAGAAGCCTTTATTAAAGCGTTTGCAAAGCTCAATCAATACAAAGCAGAAGTTACTTTTGGAGCTTGGTTAAAACGTATCGTAATTAATAAAAGTATCGACTGTTTAAAATCCAGAAAACAGCATTTGCAAGAACTGGATGAGGTGCACCTTAAAGTTGTTGATAGCAGTTATGAAAACGAATGGTTAGTAGATGATACAATAACTTTAGATGAGATTAAAAGCGCGATTCAAAAGCTACCAGACAAATACCGTTACGTTGTGATGTTGTATTTAGTTGAGGGCTATGATCATCAGGAAATCTCAGCGATATTACATATTACTGAAATTGCATCGCGAACACAACTCTCTAGAGGAAAGTCGAAATTAAAAGAACTCTTAATCCCTATGCGTAATGGCACAAGATCTTAGAACATTATTTGAAAACGAAAATAAGGCATCACAAGAAAAAATGCCTCAAGGCCACGAATCACGCTTTCTTGAAAAGTTAGATGAAGCCTTGCCAGTTGAGACATCAATCAAAAGACGTTTCAGTGTGTTGCAAATAGCAGCAAGCATCGTCGTGTTAATTGGATTGGCTTTTGGAGCATATAAGTTTTCTGAACAACCAAAATCTATTGGAACAGAGGTTGTAGATACTAATAATTCTGAAAAAGAAGAACAGTTGAAATCACTTGGTGATATTTCTCCAGATTTTAAAAAGGTAGAAGATTACTATTTAGCCAATATCAATTTAGAATTATCTAAAGTGAAACAAACACCAGAAAACAAAGATTTGTTTGATGGTTATGTTGTACGGCTTGCTGAGTTAAACCAAGAATATAAGCGTCTTTCAGTAGAACTAACTGAAGGCGGCCCAAATGAGTTAACGGTTAGCGCATTGATAGATAATTTGAAATTGCGTCTTAATTTATTGTATCGCTTAAAAGAACAGTTAAATGATTTAAATACTTCGGAAGAAGGAAAAATAAAAGCATAAGCAAATAATCTGAAAGCCTTAGGGCATTCTATTGCCTTTCATATTTCAGAATAAAAAACAAAACAATGAAAACATTATATAGAACGTTATTACTATTGTTTTTCTGTTGCACGGTAAGTGTTTCAGCACAACAAAAGTTACAAAAAGTGTCTAAGTCAATTGATGTCACAAAAGATGTGTCTATCGATTTAAGTACAAGTTATGTACAAATAGAGATTGACACATGGAACAAAAATACTTTAGAAGTTGAAGCCTATATCGAAGGCGAAAAATTATCTAAAGAAGAATTGCAAGAGGCTTTAAAAGATTGGAAGCTTAAAATTGAAGGCTCTGGTGATAAAGTAAAAATTTCATCTGAAGGTGGATTTCATGGCTCTTGGGCAGACTTAGGAGATATACACATAGGATTAGAATCATTGGAGGCTTTAAAAGCTTTAGAGGTTTTAGGTGAATTACCTGAAATGCTTGAAATGCCAGAGATGCCAGAGATGCCAGAATTACCTGAGATGCCTGAACTTGCACGTATTGAAATTCCTGACATGCCGGAATTACCTGAGATGCCTGAACTTCCAGAAGGCGTCAATAACGTAAGTTTTGATACCGAAGCTTATAAAAAAGGAGGTGAAGCTTATCTTGAAAAATGGAGTAAAGACTATCCTGCTAAAGATCGTGAGCGAATGAAAGATTGGGCTCGAGAAATGGGAAACATAGATTTTACATCTTATGAGAAAAAAATGACGACTTGGGGAGAAAAGTTTGGAGAAAAGTTTGGCGAGAAATTTGGAAAAGAATATGAAGAGAAAATGGAAGCTTGGAGTGAAGAATTTTCTGAGAAATTTGATGAAAAATGGGCTGCTAAAATGGAAGCTTGGGGAGAAAAGTATGGTGAGAAAATGGAAAAGCGCAGTGAAGAAATAGAAAAGCGTATGGCTAAAAGAATGAAGGAAATGGAGAAGCGTCATGAAAAGTTATCTGAACGTAATGAAGAACGTCAAAGAGCTCACGAAGCGCGTCGTGAAGCACATGAAGAGCGTCGTGAAGCTAGAAGAGTACATCGTTTAGAAATGAGAGGAAATGATAATGTTAAGAGAGTTATAAAGATTAAAATGCCTAAGGGTGCAAAATTAAACTTGAATGTAAGACATGGCGAATTAAAAATGTCTTCTGTAATTCATAACCTAAAAGCAGATATATCACACGCTACACTTGTAGCAAATCACATTGATGGAAGCGAGACTTCCATCAATGTGTCTTATTCTCCTGTTGATGTGACGACATGGAGTAACGGAGAACTCAACTTGAAATATGTTAATGATGCCCATCTTAATACGGTTGGGAGTTTGAGATTAAACAGCAACTCGTCAGATATGCAGATTAGTGATTTAATTGGAAATGCCATTATTGATGGTAGTTTTGGAGATTTATCAATTTCTAATATCTCAGATAGTTTTTCAAACCTTAATGTTATTCTTGAAAATAGTGAAGCGATTATTGTGCTTCCAGCAACAAATTATAGCGTGTATTTTAAAGGAAATCGTTCGCGATTAAACGATGAAATGACAAGTCAGAAGACCATTGAAAACTATCCTAATGGTAGACCTACAGGAAAAACGATTGTACTTAATGCCAAGTATAGTGATGTTGTTCTCAAAAACTAAATAAAAAAACTTATTTTTATGATATAGAAATACATTAATCACCATCATGACTTTATTAAAAAAACTAGCACTAGTATGTCTCATTTCGGCATACTTTTTTTCATGTAAAACAGATACGAATGCTATAATTTCCGTAGATAAAAAGACCGAGTACGCACAATTTGTCAAGGCTATGAAGGCCGAAGGGATTGCTACAGGAAACATTCTTGTGTATGAAGATGGTGCCATTGTTTTTAAAAGTTCTAACGGCTTACGCTCTATAGATCCAATCGATTCCTTAGACTTAAATTCACAGTTTCGTTTGGCTTCTGTAAGTAAGCAGTTTACAGGCATGGCTATTATGAAACTAAAAGAAGCTGGGAAATTAGAGTATGACCAAAATGTTAATACCATTTTAACAGATTTTCCTTATGATAACATTACCGTACGTCATTTGCTACACCACACGTCTGGATTGGCGGATTATGAACGTTTCATGCGTCATAATTTCATACCCGAAGACTCTACAAAAACCTATATTCTTGGGAATGATGAGATTTTAAAAATGATGTATGCTGAAAATCTCGATTTAGATTTTCCAACTGGAGATAAATGGGCATATAGCAACACAGGCTATATGGTACTTGCTTCGATCGTTGAGAAGTTATCTGGGCAACATTTTAGCGAATTTCTAAAGGACAACATTTTCGACCCTATTGGTATGACCAATACATCACTTTATAAATATCAAGTAGACGCAGATGCTAACATGCCCAATCGTGTTTTCGGACATCGTTTGTCATTGAATCAAAAGGATTATATCGCAGATGATTATCATAATTTAAATGGTGTTAGAGGTGATGGCGGTATTTATTCGACTGTAGATGATTTGTACCGATGGAATATGGCATTAGTGAACTATGGCATTATTTCGAAAGACTATTTAGACGAGGCTTGGATTTCGGGAAAAACAAATGATGGTAAGGATACAGGCTATGGTTTTGGATGGTTTTTAGACTATGATCCAGGAGAACCAAAAGTTGTAAATCACTCTGGAGGCTGGGTTGGTTTTGTAACCTTTTTACACAATGAAGTCGATGCAAAAAGTGGCTTTATTATTTTGACCAATAATTCTGGTGAGAATTTTAGTTCTGTATTTGGTAATATAAGAGCTATAAGAGATGGAAAAACATACCAGATGCCAAAGAAAAGCGTTTATAAGGAAATGGCGAAGCGTATTTATGATACCAATGTTAAGGATGCGATTGGTTTTTATCACAAGGTAAAAGCAGATACCATAGCTTATGATATAAGTGAAGGGGATACCAATAGGTTGGGTTATTTGTTATTAAATGAAGATAAAGTTGATGAGGCTTTAGCTGTATTTAGGTTAAATACGGAGGAGTTTCCAAAATCGGCAAATACTTATGATAGTTATGGCGATGCGCTTTTGATGAAAGGCGACAGTTTAAAAGCTTTAGAGAATTTCAGAGCCTGTTTTGCTATGGATAGCACTTTGACTTATGCTAAGGATAAAACTGAAGCACTTGAAATTGCTTTGAAGAAGTAACGACACCGTCATTTTTCATTCTGTATAACAATTTAAACGTATCGTCATCCTTCATTTTGTATGACAGTTTAAACGTATCGTCATCCTGAACTTGTTTTAGGATCACACTAGTTACACTGCCTTTTTAATAGTATAAATACCCGTCATTCTGTAGGCACTTTAAACGTATCGTCATCCTGAACTTGTTTCAGGATCTCACAAGCCACATGATCATTTTTTAATCGTATAAAATATCCTTCATTTAATGTATTTTTGAGAAAAAACCACGCATGACCTCACAAGCGTTTTCTCAATTACTAGCCAAACTCGGTAAGCAATCACTTTATGTTTTAGAGCCTTCGATTCCAAAATCAGATTATGTCGCTCTAGACTTATCGGTTACTAATACAGCACTCCAAGCTGTTGATATCTCTTCTTCGGAAACTTTAGAGGCTTATATCAATCAACATATAAAAGCAAACAACGCCAAAGTGGCCTATGGTGGCTATCTCGAAACTCGAAACATTTACCAACGTAGCAGCTACTTTAACGATACCAATCCCGATACTGAACGTAATATTCATTTAGGCCTTGATTTTTGGATTGCTGCAGACACACCAATATACACACCTCTAGATGCTGAAGTGCATAGTTTTAAAAACAATACCAATTTTGGGGATTACGGCCCAACCATTATTTTAAAACATCATATCGATACCTTTGAATTCTACACCTTGTATGGGCATTTGAGTTTGGCTTCTATAGAACATCTCAAAGTGGGCCAACAGTTTAAACAAGGCCAGCAAATCGCGACTTTAGGTGATGCTAGCGTGAATGGCGATTATCCGCCACATGTGCACTTTCAAATCATTAAAGATCTACAAGGCTATGTTGGTGATTATCCAGGTGTATGTTCTAAGAATGATTTGGAGTTTTATAGGGGGAATTGCCCTGACCCTGAGATGCTGCTGGTATAATTTATTGGAACTCGTTTAACGTGTTCGTGTATGATTAGTAGCGTAGGCTAGGACCAAGTTAGCAAAAGAAAACGAACCAGAGGGAAATCAGAAGAATTTTCCGAGTACACACATTACAAGCAATTGATTATGCACTTTGTTGTAGCAAGTTTTGCATTTTACGCAATCATTTCACCTATAAATTTTTCACATGTTTTTTCTATTTTCCAAGAAGATGTATTGTCAATATTTTCCTTAGTTTCTTTATTTATTGTAACGTTTTCAAATTCTTTTTTGACGTCATTATATCTTGGTGGAGATGTGCTTTCCCACTTATTTATTGCAAATTTTAAAAAATATAAACCATCATTTTTTCTATCTGAATTTACAAGTAAACCTCCAATCCAACTACAAGCATATCCTATGTTTAAAATTGAATTTGATCGGTCTTCTATTAATAATAGCCTGAGAGAAATAGCATAGCAAAGTAGAGCATTTTCTTTTTCATCCAAAAATTCAAGACACTTTCCAACATTTCCATATAAATTACCTCCAAGATCCTTGTTTATCTTAGATTTATTTAAAATATCTTCTAAAGACTCATTTTGCAGAAAGACTTTTAATGCTTTTTTTACATTAGATTTTATTTTAGAGTCTCTTCTTGCTAGTGCTAAATTGTGTTTTAAATTGTATTGGTCGGCTAAATTGGATGCATCTAATAAATATTCTCCTTCTTCTCCAATTAGAATTGCTTCTTCAAACTTTTTTTGATACCAAAGATTGTAAGTTTTTTCACTACAGTAGGATAAATAATGTGAACTTTTTCCAGGTATTAATTTTGAATATTTTTCTAAGTTGGAAAGTGATGTATCAAAACGTCCCATTTGAGTTTGAGTAGAACATAAATTTGCTAATTGAGTATGAAAATATGGGTATTCTAAATTTATTGCTTCCTCCCAGTTTAGTTCAATAAATAATAATTCTGTAACTCTTATAAATTCACCAGTATAACCTGCTGCAAGAATAGAATCACTAACTTCTTCTAATGATACTAAAGCAGATTTTAATTCATTCTGATTTATTTGTAACTCAATTTTTGAAGTCCAATTTTCGAACTCTTTTAAAGATAAACTTGAGCTTAAATTTGGTTTTAGAATGTATATGAACCTGTCGTAATATTTAACAAATAAAGTAATGTATTTCGATCTTTCAGTTTTAGCGTACTTAGTAAGAACATATTCCTTAACTAGTGGATGTAATTCAATTTCTCCTCCGGTTAAATACTCCACGAGGTGTAAGTTTTTCAAAGTTTTTAAAGAGCGATTAAAACTATTTGGCTTTAACTCACTTTTTAAAATATTCATCAGGTTTCTTTCTGTTTCAGGTTTAACAGTTTCTGCTATGCTTCGTATCAAAGTTTTCTGTTTATCATTTAAGCTATTCCAAACTGCGTCTAAAATTTTCCCAGACAAAATTGATGAAAAGTCATCTTCATTGAATGATGATTTGTTCTCAATCTTATCTATAAATTCATAAACTGTCCCAATTCCTCGAATTGCTTGACCAGCTATTAAATTTAGCCAAAGAGGATGTCCTTTGGTAATTTTATGTGCTTTTTGTGATAAAGCTTCTAATTCAATACTCGAAATAGAGACATTATACATCTTAAACAATTCAAGACATTCATCTGCATTTATACCACTTAATTGAATTTGATAAAAGTCTACACCAGCTTCACGAATAAAAGGCCGACATGTAAAAATAAACTTGGAGTAATGATCCCTTTTAAGAATTTGATTAAGTAGGTATGAGAAACTTCCAGCAGGAGTGAAAGCTTCTAAATCAATATAATTGTCAATATTATCAAAAACAAAAATTATTTTTCTTTTTCCTAATACACTGAAAAATGTATCAACAACTTCTTTGTTGTTTAGTAATTCAAGTTCAGAAAAATTGAAATCTGGAGAGAGTCTTTTAATTATTGATAAGAATTTCGTCTGAAATCTATTAGCTTCTTCCTTAAAATCTCTCCAATCTCCAAACTCATACGATTTAGGATCAAAATAATTGTTAATATAATGGGCAGCTAGTGCTGATTTACCTTGCCCACCTATACCAGTAATAAAAATCGCTTTAAAACTTTGACCTGTTATATGATCCAGTTCTCTTTGTCTTCCAACCCAATACTTGTTTTTTGGAGGAGAGTCATATTCATGATGACCAGAAATTTTTATTATGGGAGAGTCGGAATTTTTTTCTACATTATTTTTGAGCTCCTTATCATCTTCATTTAGTCTTTTGTTTGACTCAATTAGATTATCAATATAACCTTCTAAATTATCGTAGCTTTTGATTAAAATTGGAATAATTTTATTTGGCCAAGTTTTCTTTTCATCAGTGGTTATTATGTAATGTTCAGGGTTAAAACCTGAATAGAGGTTATTTATGTAATCAAATAAATGATTTATATAGGGATCGCTCATTCCAAAACCTATGAAAAGTATCGATTTATCTGAAATAATTTTTTTCAATTCAAAAGTAGAGGATTTCTCTTCTTTTTTATAGAGTTCATCGTATTCAGATGGAAATAAAATACAATTATGAGGCTCTTGGATGTCTCCATGTATTTTAAAAATATATTGATCGTATTCTGATAGGTGTGATACTTTATATTGATTATTATATGTGATTTGCTCAAAATCGGGTAGGGCTCTTTCCAAAAGGGAATCATAATTAGTTGTAACAATTTTATCAGAAAGTTCGCTAAGTTTTCGGTGAACATTTGTTGGCTCAGACTTTTCGTGTTTTCTAATTGTTTTATCTAAAATTTCTATGGATACTTCTCTGTGTTTAAAAATCTTAGTCAAAATTTCAATAGGATTCAATATTTCATCATTAAGAGCTTGAATGTATTTACTGCTTTTTTCTTCTCGATCAGAAATCCCTTCTAAAATATTAACTATTAGTGAATTCCAATTAGGATATCCAACACTGCAGGATAAACCAGCACCTACAAAAATCACTAAATTTTTGTCATTAATTTTTTGAATAAGTTTATCTGGAATATTCATTTGAGTCTTAAATTTTAATATTTATAAATCTAAAGGAATTTCTCCATTTGGACATGTACTAATTAAATAATTCTTTAACAGAAGTTGATAAATTTAATTCTCTTGATGTTTTTAGCATAATTTCCTAAAACGTGTTTGTGTATGGTTAGTTGCGTGTTTAAGCAATGAACTATACACGTTGTTGTACTTTGTTTATGTTTAGAACATATCTTGGAACTCTTCACGACTTTTTTCATACTTCAGGAATTCCTCATGTGATAATTCAATAAGAACAGAACCATATTCTACATATTTTTCTAAGTGATTAGATTTTAAGTAATAAATTATTTGTTCATGAACTTGCGGATGATCAAGGTCTTTTAGTAAAAGCTTTGAATATCTTTTTCTAGATTTAGGATATTGTATCCAGAATCTTTTGTAATCATCATGTACTTCATTGGCAATTTTCCAACTGAGTGAGTTTACTATATTTTTCGGAACATTTCCATTCGCTATGTTTATATAAAACTCAACAATTTTAGCGTGAAACTTTTGTCTTGATTCAACTCCATGTATTCCAAAAAGTAATCTTAGGCTCATAAATTAAGTACAACTAATTCGAATAAGATTCCATTCTAATGAACCCCATTCAAACTGAAACGAAGTTAGTAGTTTTTGATAGAAAATTTATACGTAGAACTACGTATATTTTTTGCTAAATCTGCACTATGATTATTGGAGTGTCTTACGGTTTTCCGTAGTAAATATTAAAGGTATATAGCAGTAGCTTAAGACTTCGGCTTCTTAGCCCAAACACCAGACTTTTTGCCTAGTTTTTTGTTGGCTTTGAATTGAATAGGAATGGCCGATTTAAAATTTCGCACTACAAAATGGAGGTGAGGCGTTGTAGAAAATCCCGTATGTCCAGAAATACCAATGGCTTGTCCAGCGGTTACCATGTCACCAACCTTTACCAAAACACCATCGGTGTCTAAATGCACATAAAATGCAAGCGTGCCATCGTCATGGTAAACTATAATTTGATTGGCTTTGTCTCTATAGGCTTTTCCGCCATGCTCTGTAAAATGATCTACAGTTCTAATGACGCGTCCGCTACGAGCTGCTACAATAGTATCGCCAATAGGGATTTTGAAATCTACAGCATATCGCGATTGATCTGTGTAATGCGATAATTTTCCGTTATGCCCTTGAATGATTTTGTATCGCTTACCAGATTTAAAAGGAAGTTCATATAAGACATTCTTAATCTCTTTTTTATCCAGTGGCACCCCAAATGTTGCTGAAGAACTAAAGTGATCACCTACTTTAAAATCAGGGTTTTCGTCGATGTAAATCTTTGGGATACTGATGACATGTTCAAGTGAATCCTGTGGCGGACACAGTAAAGAGGTTTCAGGAACTGTGATGCTTAAATCAGATAACTTCGTTACAAACAGCGTTACAGGTGCATGTGTTTTATTATAGAAATTAAACGTAACGACACTATCGGTTTCATGTTTTGAATACCCAATGTCTTGTGCTTGTATTCCAATATGAAATAGAAGCAGCAGTAAGACGACGTGCCGTTTTAACATAGTTTTAATCTTCAATCAACACCCATTCGCCTTTTTCAATTAAAGGAATGGCTTGCTTATACTTCACCGTTTTGTTTTCACCACTCATCACATGCTTAATCGTAACTTTATCGTTACGACCAATTTTTGGTTGCTCTCTAACAATCGTTTCAACCACTTGCTGCTGTTGACGTGATGCGCCAGCACCAACCGATCTGCTTTGTGCAGCACGCTCATCCATATTAGGAATTTCGTCTTTCTGCGTTTGTAGTTTCTCTTGCTTGCGTGCTTTCGCCTCTTGAATGGTATTTTGTGTTTCTGTTGGTAATTCACCTTTAAATAAGAAGGAAATCACGTCTTTATTCACTTGGTCAATCATTTCTTTGAACAACTCAAAGGCTTCAAATTTGTAAATCAATAACGGGTCTTTTTGCTCATGAACTGCTAATTGTACAGACTGCTTTAACTCATCCATTTTACGTAAATGCGTTTTCCAAGCATCATCAACAATCGCTAAAGTAATGTTCTTTTCAAAATCGTTGATTAACTGTTTTCCTTTTGATTGGTAAGCCTTTTCAAGATCTGTAACCACTTGTAAGTTCTTTACACCATCGGTAAAAGGCACTACAATACGTTTGTACTTATCACGCTGATTTATATACACATTCTCAATAACAGGGAATGCTAATTCAGCATTGCGTTCCATCTTTTCTCTATAATGTTCAAAAGCCGATTTATATACTTTTCCAGCAATGTCTTGAGCTGAAAGTTTTCCGAAATCAGCTTCGGAAATTGGAGAACTCATAGAGAAGTATCTGATCAATTCAAACTCGAAGTTCTTGAAATCTTCAGCTTCTTTATTACTTATAGCTATCCCTTCAGAGGTATCATAAATCATATTCGCTAAGTCTACACGTAGACGTTCCCCTTGAAGAGCGTGGCGACGACGTTTGTAAACCACTTCACGTTGTGCATTCATAACATCATCATATTCTAATAGACGCTTACGAACACCAAACTGATTTTCTTCTACTTTCTTCTGTGCACGTTCAATAGATTTTGAAATCATAGAATGCTGAATTACTTCACCTTCCTTTAATCCCATTTTATCCATCATTTTGGCAATACGCTCACTACCAAACAAACGCATTAGGTTGTCTTCTAAAGAGACATAGAACTGTGAACTTCCTGGATCTCCTTGACGTCCTGCACGACCACGTAACTGTCTATCAACACGACGTGAATCATGACGCTCAGTACCTATAATGGCTAAACCACCTGCGTCTTTTACTTCATCTGAAAGCTTAATATCGGTACCACGACCAGCCATGTTGGTTGCAATTGTTACTTGTCCTGGCTGTCCAGCTTCTGCAACAATATCGGCTTCTTTTTTATGGAGTTTTGCATTAAGTACGTTGTGAGGTACTTTTCTAATCGATAACATTTTTCCTAAAAGTTCAGAAATCTCAACGTTAGTTGTACCAATCAAAATAGGGCGACCTGCTTGAGAGAGCTTGGTGACTTCATCAATAACAGCATTGTATTTTTCACGTTTTGTTTTGTAAACTAAATCTTGTCTATCATCACGTGCAATGGGTCTGTTGGTTGGAATTTCAACCACATCTAATTTATAAATTTCCCAAAATTCACCAGCTTCAGTTACCGCAGTACCTGTCATACCCGAGAGTTTGCGATACATTCTAAAGTAATTTTGAAGAGTTACTGTAGCAAAAGTTTGCGTGGCATCTTCAATTTTTACATTTTCTTTGGCTTCAATCGCTTGGTGTAATCCGTCACTATAACGACGACCATCCATGATACGACCTGTTTGCTCATCAACAATCATGACTTTATTATCCATAACGACATACTGGATGTCTTTTTCGAATAAAGCATAGGCCTTCAGTAATTGGTTGAGCGTATGGATGCGTTCAGACTTGATTCCGAAGTCTCTAAATAATTCTTCTTTTTCAGCAGCTTCGTCTTCTTTTGAAAGCCCTTTAGATTCAATTTTTGAGATTTCCATACCAATTTCTGGCATCACGAAGAAATCTGGATTGTCTTTACCAGAAAGATGTTCAACTCCTTTATCGGTTAATTCTACCTGATTGTTTTTTTCCTCGATAACATAGTAGAGTTCTGCATCAACTTTTGGCATTTCTCTGTTGTTATCTTGCATATAGAAGTTTTCAGTTTTCTGAAGTAATGCTTTGATACCTTCTTCACTTAAGAATTTGATTAAAGCTTTATTCTTTGGAATACCTCTGTAAGCTCTTAATAAAAGGAAACCACCTTCTTTAGTATCGCCTTCAGCAATTAATTTTTTTGCTTCAGCTAAAACACTTACTAATTCTTTTCTTTGAATACTTGCTAACTCCTCTACTTTAGGTCTTAGCTCAGTAAATTCATGACGATCACCTTGTGGAATCGGCCCAGAAATAATTAAAGGCGTACGTGCATCATCGACTAATACAGAATCGACTTCATCGACAATTGCATAGTGATGTGGACGTTGTACCAAATCGTCTGGCGAATGTGCCATGTTATCCCTCAGGTAATCAAAACCAAATTCGTTATTGGTTCCGTAGGTAATATCGGCACGATAGGCTTTACGTCTCGCTTCAGAATTAGGTGTGTGGTAATCAATACAATCAATACTTAATCCGTGAAATTCAAAAATAGGAGCCATCCAAGCGCTATCACGCTTTGCTAAGTAATCATTTACGGTTACTAAGTGTACACCATTACCAGATAATGCATTTAAATACACTGGAAGTGTTGCTACTAATGTTTTACCTTCACCCGTTTGCATCTCAGCAATTTTCCCTTGGTGCATTGCTGCGCCACCAATTAATTGCACATCATAATGAATCATATCCCAAGTGATTGGCTTTCCGGCAGCATCCCAAGAGTTTGCCCAAACGGCTTTATCACCTTGTAATGTGACATAATCTTTATCACCAGAAATCATGCGGTCAAACTCATTAGCTTGTACAGGGATTTCAGTATTGTGAACAAAGCGCTTTGCTGTTTCTTTAACCACTGCAAAGGCTTCGGGCATAATAGCGTTTAAAACGTCTTCCGTGACGTTGTAAATATCATCTTTGATTTTATCTATTTCTATATAAATGTCTTCTCTTTTATCTATATCATCAGTAGCCTCGGCATCTAATAATAACTGATCTATATTGATTTGAAGTGGTTTACGTGCTTCAGCAATTTTTGCTTTAAACTCTGCAGTTTTTGCGCGTAGCTCATCATGTGATAATTGCTCAAGTGCACTTTCAAAAGATTTTACTTGTTCTACAATAGGCGAAAGTGCCTTAACATCTTGTTTAGATTTGTCACCGACAAATACTTTAAGTACTGAATTTAAAAAACTCATTTGTGTTTATTTATTTTAATAAGATGATTACCAAAATACTAGTGTTGTCATTCTGAACCTGGTTCAGAATCTCATGATTTTTCAACTCTAGTTGTGAGAACCTGAAACGAGTTCAGGTTGACGTTTTTACTTTTTTTGAATCACCTTGCATCTTTAAGATTTTTACACCTCAAAGATATGATTTGTGTTAGTTATACTGAAAATTTCAGGCACAAAAAAAGTCTCTAAATGAGACTTTTTAACTTTTATTTTACGTTTAAAGTAATTTGACCTTCAAATTACTTTAATATTCGTCTTCGTTCCAGAGATAATCTTCATCAGTTGGATAATCTGACCAGATTTCTTCGATGGAATCATAAGAGTCGCCTTCGTCTTCTATCGCTTGTAGATTTTCAACAACTTCTAAAGGAGCTCCTGTTCTAATAGCGTAATCTATTAATTCGTCTTTTGTTGCTGGCCAAGGCGCATCACTTAAATAAGATGCTAATTCTAATGTCCAATACATTTCTTTATGGGTTTATTTTTTTGCAAAAATAAAATTATAGTTCATAAAGTCAAGAAAAAAGTGAATTAATTAAATAAAAATTTAAAAGAACTTATAGTTTCAATCATTTAAGCCTAGTAGAACTAATCAATTATTCTGCAAAGTGGTACTTTAGGATTCTTTCTTCGGAATCCATTTTACTTCTTCGGCTTGCAAGTCATAAGACAACTTTCGTGCCAATACAAAGAGGTAGTCAGAAAGTCGGTTTAAGTACTTTAAACTTTCGGGTTGAAAAGGTTCAAGATCTTTCAGAGCACTCGCTAAACGTTCGGCTCTTCGGCATACGCAGCGCGCGATGTGACAGAATGACACAGTTTGATGTCCGCCAGGTAATACAAAGTGCGTCATTGGCGGTAAGGCTTCGTTCATCGTATCCATTTCCTGTTCTAGTTGAGCTATGTCGTCTTCGGAAATTTTCGGAATATTAAGACGTTGCTTTCCATTTTTAAGGGTTGCCTTTTCAGGATCGGTTGCTAGAATGGCACCGACCGTAAATAATTTATCCTGAATATCAATAAGCACGTCTTTATAATGATTATTGATATCCTGATCTCTAATTAATCCTAAATGTGAATTGAGTTCGTCAACGGTTCCGTAGCTATCAATTCTAATATGGTGTTTTGGAACACGTGTGCCACCAAAAAGTGCTGTTGTTCCCTTATCTCCTGTTTTTGTATATATTTTCATAGTCGTTCACGAGTTCTTGTGAATTCAAAGTTACGAGTTTTTGAAGCGAATTACATTAAGTTTTTATTTGAGATATTACGAATGTCGTTTAAGAATAATTCCTTTTCTAATGAGATAAACGCCTAAAAAGAGTATTAAAATGGGAATGATGACGAAATACGATGCCGAATCATCACTTTCTTTTCCTGTATACAGGAGAATTCCGTAGGAATAAAACGCACCAACTAAACTTAAGATTAATCCAATACCAATCAGTAGAATTTTTGCAACCATAGTTTATCGTCTAAAACCACCTTTATCAAACATAGATCGCTTTCTCGACGTTTCTCTTCGACGTTGATTTCTCTTCGACATGATTTTGATAAACATGTAGAGTGCGATAAGGATGGCAATCAAATACAGCATAGGAGTTTATTTAAAACGTCGTTTAATCTTTTTCTTTTGGTAGGAATTCTTATAGTTAGAACGTCTAGCACGAAAAGGATTACCAATAAAAGCAATAATTAAAGCTATAATGATAATATATAGTAACATGTATTCTATTAGTAATTTATAAAAGCATCATACAAGTTAAAGAATCTTTTGCTAATTGCCTGAAATTCTTTTTGCCATCCATTATCATCAGATAAGATTTTAAATCCACCAGTTGGAGAAAATTCGTCTTTTAAAAAATCAATTCTAAGGGCATTATTATCGATGATGCCAGCTTTATAATTGGCAATTTCCTTATCAAAGGCTTCAAAGTTTTCGAAATCTACATTTGAAAAATCTGAAGTAGGATCTACTTTATCGAGTATATCATCTAATAGTTTAAACAGTTCGTTTTCAAGTTGTGTAAGATTTAAGTCTTTATAAAAAGCGCTATGTAGTTGCTTTTTGTTTTGAATAAATACAAAAATAAAGCCAATACTTAACGCTACTATTAGCCAAGGAAATCCCATGTTTAATTTCTAGTATCACTTTCTATGATGCCATCACGAAGTCTAATGACACGTTTAGCATGAGCTGCAATATCTTCTTCATGTGTCACCATGATTACTGTATTCCCAGCTTTGTGAATCTCATCAAAAAGTGCCATGATTTCAAAACCTGTTTTAGAATCGAGATTTCCAGTTGGCTCATCGGCAAGTATAATAGAAGGTTTATTTACTAATGCACGACCAACAGCTACACGTTGACGTTGACCACCAGACAATTGATTTGGTTTATGATCCATACGATCGGCAAGACCAACATCTGTAAGGACTTCTTCGGCACGTTGTTTACGTTCAGATTTTGAAGCTCCAGCGTACACCATAGGTAAGGCAACGTTATCTAAAGCCGTTGTTCTTGGTAAGAGATTAAAGGTTTGAAAAACGAAGCCAATTTCGGTATTTCTAATATCAGCTAAATCATCATCACTCATTTGACTCACATCTTTACCATTAAGTATGTAGCTTCCAGCCGTAGGTGTATCTAAACAACCTAAGAGATTCATAAGTGTAGATTTTCCAGAACCTGAAGGTCCCATAATGGCTACATAATCACCTATTTCAATATCTAAATCGATACCTTTTAAAACATGAACGGTTTCTTGACCGAGTTGAAAATCACGAATGATGTCTCTAATTTCAATGACGTTACTCATAGTGGTTATGGTTATAAGTATTTAAGTTATAAGTGCCTAAAGTTTAAAACACTAAACTATTGAACGGCAAGTTACAGATTTCAATTTATAATATGACGTCAAATAGTAGATGATGTTACAATCTAATCGTGAAATTTTCTTTGGCTTGTTCTTTTCTAAAGCTTACAAATCCCCAAAAAAATGTATCGATAGTCACTGTGACTTTGGGATGAGTTTTTATGATATTCCAAGTCTCAAGCATATCTTTTGACCAATAAATATCATCAAAAATAAAAACTGAATCGTTATGTGCTGTTTCGATTAAGGTATTAAAATAATCAAGTGTGGCTTCTTTATTGTGATTTCCATCAAAAAAGATAAGGTCATAATTAGAGTCTTTTAACTTCGGAAGCATGGTTTCAAACTCGCCAGTTTTGAGTGATACATTTTTAATATTAAAATCGGATAAGTGTTGTTTTGTGAATTCTGAAATATGAGCGCAACCTTCAATAGATATAATGTTGTTTTCTGGATGACCTAATGCCATAGCTTGGGTAGCAATACCTAAAGATGTTCCTAATTCTAGTGTGTGTTTTGGTTTGAAGTACTTAACGATTCTAAATAATAATTGAGCTCTTTTTTTTGAGGTTCCAGATGTTTTAGCAATCTTATTTATAGCTCTAGTGTTAGATTTGAACACTCTTGAACCAGAACCAAAATCGGTAATTTCAATAGATTCCTTATTGCTTAGTAATGCCTTTCTGTAATTTGATAATGTTGAATATGTTTCATGCTTAGTGTTGTCATAAAAACATTTGGTAACCAAATCATAAACAAAAGGGGAATGTACGCCGTGTTGATTGGTAGACTTAAATAAAAATTTTATGTATTCAATAATCTGAAACATGGTTAAGATTCAAACTTTTCTGATAATTCAAACCAGCGCATTTCTTTGGTTTCAATGTCATTTATTATGCCCTGTAATTGTTGTGATAGTTCGTTAATTTTTTCTTGAGAAAGGGTCACATCATTAAACTGTGCTTCAAGCGCTTTTTTATCTAATTCTAAGGAACGAATTTTGCTTTCAAGATTCTTGTATTCTTTTTGTTCGTTGTATGATAATTTTTCGGCCTTATAATCTTTTTCTTTTTCTTCAGAAACTTTAGAGATTTCAGTCGTCTTTTTAGATGTTTTTGGTGTTGATGCTTCGTAAGTTCGATAATCTGAATAATTACCAGGAAAATCTTGTATTTCACCTCCGCCTTTAAAGACAAATAAATGATCTACTATTTTATCCATGAAATATCTATCATGAGAGACGACGAGTAAGCATCCAGGAAAATCAAGTAAGAATTCTTCAAGAATGTTTAGTGTCACGATATCCAAATCGTTTGTGGGTTCATCTAAAATTAGAAAATTAGGGTTTTGAATTAAAACAGTACATAAATACAAACGTTTTTGTTCGCCTCCACTTAATTTTTCAACATAGTCATGCTGTTTTTTTCCGTCGAAAAGAAAACGCTCTAAGAGTTGCTTGGCACTAATTTGGCGTCCTTTGGTTAAGGGTATAAATTCTCCAAACTCTTTAATGACTTCAATGACTTTTTGTTGTGGTTTAATGTTGATGCCACCTTGTGTGTAGTAGCCAAATTTTACAGTGTCGCCAATAATGATTTTCCCTGAGTCGGGCTGTAAACTATTGGTCAGCATATTAAGAAATGAGGATTTCCCTGTTCCATTTTTTCCAATGATACCTATACGTTCGCCTTTTTTAAATACATATTCAAAACCATTAAGGATAACGAGGTCATCAAAGGCTTTTGATACTTTGTGAAATTCAACAATTTTACTGCCTAAGCGTTCCATATTAATCTCAAGCTCAACTTTATGATCTTTTCTACGTTGATGTGCACGTTTTTTGATATCTGAAAAGTCATCAATACGAGACTTCGATTTTGTAGTTCTTGCTTTTGGTTGGCGACGCATCCATTCTAACTCTTTTTTGAAGAGTTGCTTGGCTTTGCCAGTTTCGACTTGCTCTTGTTGAATTCTCGCTTCTTTGTTTTCGAGATAGTAAGAATAGTTTCCTTTATAGGTGTATAGTTTTCCGTGATCAAGCTCAATGATTTCATTGCATACACGTTCTAAAAAATAGCGATCGTGTGTTACCATAAAAAGTGTAAACTGGGCTTTAGCAAAATATTGTTCTAGCCATTCAATCATTTCTAAATCTAGATGATTGGTTGGTTCGTCTAATACTAATAAATCTGGATTACTAATAAGCGCTTGTGCTAAAGCAAGACGTTTTATTTGTCCGCCAGACATCGTGCTAATCTTTTGGTCGAGATTATCCAGTTTAAGTTGTGATAAAATTTGTTTGAATTGGAGTTCAAATTCCCAAGCATTATGAATATCCATTTGTTCAAATGCTTTTTGGTATGCTTCTATATTTTCAGGATTTTGTAATGCCTTTTCGTAGTTTTCTATGATCTTTAATTGTGGGGATTCAGAATTGAAAATGGTATCGTTAATGGTCAGGTTTTGATTAAATTGAGGCGATTGTGATAAGAAAGATATGCGTAAACCGTTTCGCATAACTATTTGCCCAGAATCAGGACTATCAGCTCCAGATAAGATGTTTAGAATTGACGTTTTGCCACTTCCATTTTTTGCAACAAATGCAATTTTATCATCTTTATGAATGCTAAAAGAGAGGTTAGAAAAAAGCTCTAATTCTCCATAGGATTTTGATATATTTTCTACTGTTAGATAGTTCAAACTAAATTTTTTACAAAGAAAGCGATATTATGTGATTTACCATTTTCTTTTTTGATAAAATGAACGTGAAAGTAGATATTAAAAAAACGATGAATAGTTTTTATATTAATAGTGATAGGCTATATTTGTGAAGCAACAAGCAACTTGACAATGAATAGACTATTATTGCTTACAGGAATAGTATTATGTATCTTATCTACATCCTGTATACCACATAAAGATACCATCTATCTGCAAAATAAAAATACAGCTGTAGACTCCACTCAAATTATGGTAGAGCAGCAAAAACCTTATCGTGTTCAAATTAATGACATATTAAACATTAGAATTAAAGTGTTGGATCAAGAAAATGTTACTATTTTTAATCCAGTTGGAGATGGAAATTTGAATGCTTCAAGTGCTGAGCGTGCTTATTTTGACGGCTTTACAGTTGATTTACATGGCAACATAAGAATTCCTACACTTGGAAAAATCAATGCACTTGGTTTCACAACTACGGAAATTGAGAACATGATAAAAGAAAAACTTTTAGAAGAACAATTTAAAGAAACCGCAAATATTTTTATTACGGTAAAATTATCTGGACTTCGATTTACAGCTAATGGCGAGGTTGGAAACCCTGGTACAATAACGCTCTTTCAAGATAGAGTTAATGTTTTTGAAGCTATTGCTAATGTTGGCGAAATTCCTGTCACAGGTAATAAGAAAGAGGTTCAAATTATTAGGCAATATCCTCAAGGTCAACAAATACACACGATTGACTTAACCGATATTAATGTCATGAAATCACCGTTTTATTACATTCAGCCAAATGATATCATTTATGTTAAGCCGTTAAAACAAAAATCAATTGGAACAGGTAAAACTGCAGTAGAAACCTTAGGGACGATAGCTACAGTCCTGTCATTAGTTACGACTACATTATTACTATTTACAAGACTATAGACTATGGAATATAACACTCAAGAAGAATTTGATCAAGGCGAATCAGGCCGTGTGAGCTTTGACTTTAGAGGTTATTTGTTTAAAGTTTTAAACCTCTGGAAATTAGTTATGCTAAGTATTGGCTCTGCGCTTCTCATAGCATACTTCATCAATGTAAGAAAGCAGAATGTTTATAAATTAGATTCTCTAATTTCAATTGAGAACGATCAAAATCCGTTTTTTACTGCTAATACCAGTATCTCTTTTAATTGGGGAGGTGTATCAGGTAAGGTAAGTAAAATAATTACTGCAATTAAAACAAGGAGTCACAATGAAAAAGTGGTAGACTCTTTACAATTCTATATGCAGTATTTGGTTGAAGGAAAGTATAGGAAAGAAGATGTTTATAAAAGAGTTCCTTTTGATTTTGTAATTGATAAATCTAAGCCTCAGGTTTTAGGATACCCGATTGGTATACGGTTCTTAAATAATAGTGAGTTTGAAGTTTTTACTGAATTTGAAGGTGCAAATAGAAGTGCTCAGAAATATGATGACAAATCTGTTGATAGAATCACTGTGCAAACAGGTCCTTTTATCAAGAAATATAAAATAGGAGAATTAATAGACTTGCCTTTTCTTAATGGACGTCTTTTCTTTAAACCGTCATTACGAATCAAAGCTGGATCTGAATTTTTTATTCGATTTTCAAGTTTTGATGGGATTGTAAATAATTATAAAAGCAGAATTATGATTGCGCCTTATTCTCAGTCGGCGTCTTCTGTTTTGAGATTACAATTAGCGGGAAATAACAAGGCTAAAATAGTTGATTATTTAAACGCAACCTCAGAAATACTGAGTAGATCAGAGCTAGAAAGGAAAAATTTATATGCTACAAACACTATTAAGTTTATCGATAGTAGTCTTGCGGCTGTAAATTCCAACCTTAAGGATGTCACAGACGAAATGAACGATTTCAGAAAACAAAATAAAGTGTTTAACGTTTCTGAAGAAATCACGCAGGTTTCAACGCAATTAAGGACATATGACTTAAACAAAGAAGCCGAAGAATTAAAGTTGAATTATCTAAAAAATTTAGAAAACTATTTAAATACTAAAACGGATTATACAGATATTGCGGCACCCACAAGTGTTGGAATTCAAGAAGGGAATATTTTAAATAGTGTTTCAAAAATAATTGGCTTGGCATCGGAGCGTCAAAATTTAGAGTATACAACTAAAGAAGGGTCAGGTCTTTTTAAAGATTTAGATAGGAGAATTGATGCTGAAAAAAATGTGCTTTTAGAAACTATTAATGCCACTAAAACAACAATAGGTATTCAATTGTCAACGATAAACAGAAGTATAGCAAATTTGGAAGCTAAGCTAAGTAATTTACCCGAAGACCAACAACAGTTTTTGAAAATTCAAAGAAAACTTGATATTAGTCAAGAAGCTTATAATATTTATACAGCTAAAAGAAGTGAGGCAGCAATTGTTAAGGCAGCAAATATTTCTGATATTACTGTTATTGATGAAGCTAAAGATATTGGAGGAGGCTTAATTGGTCCTAATAAATCACTCAATTACATGATGGCTTTGATGATGGGATTCTTTACTCCAATGTTTTTAATTTTTGTACTATTCTTGTTAGATAATACCATTCATGGTTCAGATGAAATAGAGCAATTATCTAAGATCCCTATTTTGGGTTTAATTGGAAAATATAATTATAAAAATAACTTAATTGTATTTGAAAAGCCTAAATCTGCTGTAGCAGAGTCGTTTAGGTCAATACGTTCAAGTCTTCAGTTTTTGTACAAAAAACAAGGAACTACAGATGGTAAAACTCTAATGATTACTTCTTCAGTAAGTGGAGAAGGAAAGACATTTTGTTCTATTAATATGGCTACTGTTTATGCTTTGTCTGGGAAAAAGACCATTTTACTAGGGCTCGATTTGCGTAAACCTAAGATTTTTGGAGATTTTAATATAAATAATGATAAAGGTGTTGTAAATTATCTTATTGGAGAATATTCCTATGAAGATGTGAAATATACTACACATATTGAGAATTTGGATGTGATACCTTCTGGACCTGTGCCTCCAAACCCTTCAGAGATATTAATGAGTGACCAAATGAGCACCTTGATTAGTCAATTGCGACAAGACTATGATATGATTGTATTAGATACACCACCTTTGGGCTTAGTGACTGATGCGTTAGAGCTGACTCAATATGCAGATGCAACTATCTTTATGGTACGATTAGATTATACCAAGAAAGGAATGTTAGCTTTAATTAATGCAAAATATCGTGCAGGCGAGGTGAAAAATATAAGCTTTGTATTGAACTTCTATAAACATAAAACTAACCATAATTATGGTTATGGCTACGGATATGGTTACGGATATGGGTATGGTGTTTATGGTAATGCTTATCATGAAAGAGACAGCGATACATTTTTAAAGCGAGTTAAGCGTTTTTTAAGACGTGTATAAGGTGATTAATAGAAAACAACTTTTGATAAAACGGATTTTTGATTTAATATTATCCGTATTACTATTTCCTATACTTTTTTCACCAATAATCATACTGGTTTTAATATCTACAATTGATACTAAGCAATACGGGATATTTTCACAGTTACGGGTTGGGCAACACGGTAAGCTTTTTAAGATTTATAAATTAAGAACCTTAAGGCAAGAAAGACACCACTTAGGGCATCTCAATAGAAGTGCTACGCGTCTAGGTAAATTTTTTAGAAATACTAAAATAGATGAGCTTCCTCAGCTTTTTAATGTGCTAATTGGTGATATGAGTTTTGTTGGTCCACGACCTGATGTACAGGGGTTTGCAGATGAATTGATTGGTGAAGATAGAGTTGTTTTAAATGTAAAGCCAGGAATTACTGGACCAGCAACCATAAAATATAAAGACGAAGAAACCATCTTATCTCAACAAATTGACCCCGAAACATACAATAGAACGATTATTTGGGTAGATAAGGTCGAAATCAATAAAAAATACGTGCAGAATTGGAGTTTTTATTTAGATTTGAACTTTATTATAAAATCGATACTTAACTGAAAATGAATACCAATAAAAAAATAACCATTTTAGGGCTTGGATATGTGGGTTTACCTCTAGCTGTAGAGTTCGCAAAGAAGTTTATGGTAATAGGGTTTGATATTAACGAAAAGCGTACCAATGAGATTAGTGATGGTGTAGATAAAACTCTAGAAGTTGAAGATGATCATTTAAAGTCTGTTTTGAGTTCTACCCCAAATTCTACAAAAGGATTGTTCATAACCAACAATTTAAACGATATAGCAGATTCAAATATCTATATTGTAACTGTCCCAACACCAACAGATGAACTTAAAAGACCAGTATTTACTCCGTTAATTAAAGCCAGTGAAAGTGTAGGAAAGGTTTTAAAGCAAGGAGATATTGTGATTTATGAGTCTACAGTATATCCAGGTGTAACCGAAGATATATGTGTTCCTATATTAGAAAAACAATCTGGTTTGGCATTCAATAAAGACTTCTATGCTGGATATTCTCCTGAGCGTATTAATCCTGGTGATAAAAAACATACAGTAACAAAAATACTTAAAGTAACATCTGGTTCAACGCCTGAAACAGCAAAAGAAGTTGATGACTTGTATAAGTCAATTATTGTAGCTGGAACGCACTCGGCACCTTCAATTAAAGTGGCTGAAGCTGCAAAGGTTATAGAGAATTCTCAACGAGATATTAATATTGCCTTTGTCAATGAATTATCAAAGATCTTTAGATTATTAGATATTGATACTAAAGCTGTCTTAGAAGCTGCAGGTACTAAATGGAACTTTCTCAAATTTTCTCCTGGTTTAGTTGGAGGTCATTGTATTGGTGTGGATCCGTACTATCTTGCTCAAAAAGCAATAGAATCTGGCTATAATCCTGAGATTATTCTTGCAGGACGTAAGATGAATGACAGCATGGGCGGGTATGTTGCGCAAGAAACTGTAAAAATGATGATCAAAAAAGGAGCGAGAATTAAAGATTCTAATGCACTCGTTTTAGGGATCACTTTTAAAGAGAATTGCCCAGATATTAGAAATTCAAGAGTCATTGATATCATCGAAGAATTTGAAACCTACGGTGTAAATGTAGATGTTTTTGATCCTTGGGCTTCTAAGGAAGAGGTAGTTCATGAGTATGGTTTCGATTTATTAGATAATGTATCTCAGCTAAAAACCAACTATGACGCGATTGTTTTAGCTGTATCTCATAATGAGTTTTTAGAACTAGATATTCAAAAAATAAAATCTGATATTGGAGTTATTTTCGATGTAAAATCATTACTTCCAAAACATAGTGTAGACGCAAGATTATAATGTACGACAATAAATATCATAATCAAGATTTAAACAACCTATCGTTCTTAATAACAGGAGGAGGAGGTTTTATAGGCTCAAATATTGTTGAGTATCTTTTGAAATATAATGCTAAGAAAGTTCGTGTATTAGATAATTTTTCTAATGGTCACAGAAAGAATTTAACAGAGTTTCATTCTAATCCAGCATTCGAACTTATAGAGGGAGACATTAGAGACTTGCAAACCTGTAAAGATGCTATGAAGGATATGGATTATGTATCGCATCAAGCAGCTTTAGGTTCTGTACCTCGTTCTATAAATGATCCTGCTACAACCAATGAAGTCAATATTTCTGGTTTTTTAAATATGATGATTGCCATAAAAGAATCTTCAACTGTTAAGCGTATGGTTTATGCAGCTTCAAGTTCAACCTATGGTGATAGTAAAAGTTTACCAAAAATAGAAGATAAGATTGGTAATCCATTATCTCCTTATGCAGTAACCAAGTATGTCAATGAGCTATATGCTGATGTTTTTGGTAAAACGTATGATACAGATGTCATTGGTTTAAGATATTTCAATGTGTTTGGACCTAAACAAAGTCCAGATGGAGCTTACGCTGCTGTAATTCCATTATTTATGCAGGCATTGAAAGATAGTGAGTCGCCAAAAATTAATGGCGATGGAGAACAAACTAGAGATTTTACATTTGTTGATAATGCTGTGCAGGCTAATATTCGTGGTTTTTTTGCTTCTGATGCAGCTAAGAATCAAGTGTTTAATGTAGCTTGTGGCGAGCGCATAAGTATTAATTACTTGTGGAATTCCTTAAAAGAATCTGCGAAATCAGACTTAGAAGCTGTTTATGGACCTCCTCGTCAAGGAGATGTTCGGGACTCTTTGGCTAATATTGATAAAGCTAATTCATTGCTAAGTTATAAACCTATGTATACCGTTAGGGAAGGTTTAAAACTCACTTGGAACCATTTTGAAAACCTATAATATTGAATAATTCAGAAGATAACTGGTTATATACAATTTCTTCTAAAAAGAAATTAATAGATTTTAACTTTAAAGAGATTTGGAGGTACAGAGATTTGTTAATTTTGTTTGTAAAACGTGATATAGTAACACTTTATAAGCAAACAATTCTTGGCCCTTTGTGGTATCTTATACAACCATTATTTACAGCCTTAACTTTTACAATTATTTTTAATAAAGTTGCCAATATTGAAACAGGTGAAATACCACCTTTTCTTTTTAATCTTGCTGGAGTTTCTATTTGGAATTATTTTAATTCGTGCTTAACAGCCACAAGTGATACCTTTAAAAGTAATGCAGCCATTTTTGGCAAAGTTTATTTTCCACGTATCATTGTACCATTATCCATAATCATTTCCAATCTTGTAAAATTTGGAATTCAAATCATAATATTTATTGTTTTTTATGTCATCTATTATTTACAAGGGGCAGATGTACATCTCGACTTATCAATAGTTCTATTTCCAATTCTTATCTTGTTAATGGGCTTGTTTGGCCTAGGCTTAGGAATGATCATATCATCCTTAGTAACTAAATATCGTGATTTAAAGTTTTTAGTGTCTTTTGGTGTTCAATTGTTAATGTACCTTTCTGCAGTTATGTATCCTCTAGCACTAGTAAGAGAAAAAATGCCCAAAATGGCATGGTTAGTAGAATATAATCCATTAGCTTATATTGTTGAAACTGCGCGATTCATGTTGTTAGGACAGGGAACAATAACTGTTTTTGGTATAATTTATACCATTTCAATAATTTTTATGACATTATTTTTTGGAATCATTATTTTTAATAGAACTGAAAAAACATTCATCGATACCGTTTAACTATGTCTAACATCATTCTTAGTGTATCAAATATAAGTAAGCAATATCGACTGGGTTTAGTTGGTACAGGAACACTTAGTCATGACCTTAACCGATGGTGGTATGCAATTCGCGGAAAAGAAGATCCATTTCTAAAAGTTGGAGGTGTAAATGATCGCAGCCAGAAAGCAACTAGTGATTATGTTTGGGCATTAAAAAATATAGATTTCAAAGTAGAACAAGGAGAGGTATTAGGTATTATTGGTAAAAATGGCGCAGGAAAATCCACATTGTTAAAAATCCTATCACGAGTTACTAGTCCATCTACAGGTGAGATAAAAACCAAAGGGAAAATTGCCAGTCTATTAGAAGTTGGTACTGGATTTCATCCAGAACTTACGGGACTTGAAAACATATATCTTAACGGTGCTATATTAGGAATGACTAAAGCAGAAATTAAAAGTAAAGAAGATGAGATTATAGAATTTTCTGGATGTAAAATGTACATTGATACACCAGTAAAGCGATATTCATCAGGTATGCGTGTTCGATTGGCTTTTGCGGTAGCGGCATTTTTAGAGCCTGATATCTTGGTTATAGATGAAGTTTTAGCTGTAGGTGATGCAGAATTTCAAAAAAAGGCCATAGGCAAAATGCAGGATATAAGTAAGGGTGATGGTCGTACTGTCCTATTTGTTAGTCATAATATGGTGGCAGTTCAAAATTTGTGTTCTAGATGTATTGTACTAGAAAATGGTGAAATCATTAAAGATGGTGATACTCAAGAGGCTATAAATACCTACCTGAGCATAGGTGCAATTACATCCAATTTCAAAAGAGTAGTTGATCATGAAGTTAAAAATGTTTATATACATGACATTCAATTATTGAATGATAAAAATGAAATGTTCAATATTATAAAATCTGGAGATGATTTTAATTTGGTCATAGGCGTTAAGTCAAAAAAACAAGTTGATAACATTATTGTTGAATTAGGTGTTGATGGTAGTAATGGTGAGCGATTAGTGTATTTGAGTAATCAATTAATTGAAAGGGTAATTGGATTGCTTCCAGGGGAAAATAAAATAAAATTACAAATAAAGAAGTTTCCATTTTTGCCAGGAGATTATGCCTTAGCTATCAATTTGAAAGAAACAAATGGTGCGAAATTAGATAACGTTAAAAATGAATTTAGATTTAGAGTTGAAGGTGGAGATTTTTTCAATACAGGGAAACTTAATGTGAAATCTAGAGGTAAATATTTATTAGAACATGATATCTTCAAAATATAACAAAAATCTTATTTTTATTATTGGATCTGGTAGATCAGGGACCCACCTGTTAGGTAGAACTTTTGAAAACAGTCCTGAGGTTGATGCCTTTATTGAAGATGACCGTTTTTTTGAACCAATTACCAATATTGCAGTTGGTCTTAACAAGAATAGAAGTAATTTTAATGATATTTTAAAACAATATAAAAAAGTATTTAATAAGAGTGAAAAGCAATACATTCTTGAGAAAACACATCCTAATATTTGGTTTGTAGAAGATATTTTAAAAGTTTTTCCTGAAGCCAAGTTTATTGGTATAAAAAGAAATGTCTTTTCAACAGTATCTAGTATGCTTAACCATAAAGGTGTCTTAAGTTGGTATCATAAATTACCACTTGATCAACCTAATACCTTTTTAGGAATTACTGAATCTAACAAAGATTATTTTGAAGAACTACCGCTAGAAAGTAAATGTACCATTAGGTGCTTAGCACATATGAATCGATTGGAATATCTAAATAAAAAATTTCCAAATAGTGTTGAGCTAGTTTCTTATGAAGATTTTTATGATGACTATGATGATTTAATGCAAAGGATAAAAAAATTTTTAAATTTAGATTTCAATTTGAATTCTGAACCATTAAATCCATCAGGAAAAGATAAATGGAAATCAAATCTATCGGAAGAGCAAATTAGAAATATAGAGCTCATAATTCAGGAATCTAATGTTTAAACTCCATATATATTGGCACAGCTTAAATCGGGAAGATGGTAGAGAGAACTATGGAGATGCTTTAGCGCCATTTATCTGTTCAAAATTAGCTAAAAAAAAAATAGTTAGGGTACAGTTTTTAAAAAGTAAAAAGTATCGCTTATTTGTTAAGCACTATTTTACTTTAGGAAGTATTATCAAAAGAATTAACTCAAATTCAATAGTTTGGGGAAGTGGCATCATTAAGAAAGATGAGTTAATTACTAATGCTACTTTTTTGGCTGTAAGAGGACCAAGAACAAGAGCTAGATTATTAGAATTAGGTTATGATGCAATTCCAGAAAAATATGGAGATCCAGCACTATTGCTGCCACAATTTATTTCTAATAATGAGAAAAAGACTTACGCATTAGGGATTATACCTCATTTTGTTGATTATGAAGATGTCAAAAAAATATTTTCTGATAAGAAAGATATTAAGGTCATCGATTTAGTAACTGATGATGTCGTAAAAACAACACAAGAAATTTTAGAATGTGAAGCTATTATTTCTTCCTCTTTGCATGGTCTTATTATACCGCATACTTATAAAATACCAGCGTTATGGATGAAATTTTCTGATAATTTATCAGGGGATAACATCAAGTTTTATGACTATTTTGAATCTGTTGGAATTACATACAATGAAGAATTTAAATTTTCAGCAGAACAAAAATCTAAAAATATATTGTTAGAATTATTAAAGTCTAACTCAACAATAACCCAACCTGATACTAATTTGTTAAACTTGAGAAAAAAACAATTATTAGAGACATGCCCTTTTATCAAAAAGGATTAGGTAAATAATAAATAATGATTTCTATTGTCATTCCTTACTATAACAGACCAAAAAAATTGGAGAGAACCTTAGCTTCAATTTTTCTGCAAACCTATACTAATTTTGAAGTTTTAGTAATTGATGATTGTTCTGAAATACCTCCAAATCCATTTTCAAAAGCTAATATTTCCTATTTCAAGAATGAGGAAAATAAAGGGCCAGGTTTCTCAAGAAATTTTGGTATGCTAAAGGCACAAGGTGATTATATCGCTTTTTTAGATGCAGATGATTATTGGCATAAAGATTTTCTACAGAAAACAGTATATACCTTAAAAAATAATCCCGAAGCTATCATGGCTTATGCTAATGGTTATTATGTAGATGAAGAGGGTAATGTGATAGAAGAAATGCGTAAAGACGCTTCTAAACCAAGTACTATTTTGCCAAATATATTTGTTGATGGCAGGCCTTGGGGAACTGCGGCTTGTTTATGGGATAGAAACAAAATAAAAGACATTAGCTGGATAGATGCAAGATGTTGGGAAGATTACGTTTTTGATACAAATGTAGCTGTAATTTGTAATACTGTCTGTTATGTAAATGACTATTTGGTATATTATGATTTTTCTAATGATGTGTACAAGTTATCAGGACAAAAAGATTTGATTCAAGTAGAAACTAACAGAAATAAATCACTATTAAGTATTTCTGAAATTATAAAAGACTCCAAGTTTTTTGATGATGAGTTGTTGAAAAAAAGATTGATATATCATACAACAACTAATGCTATTTCTTTGTTGAAATTAGGAGTCAAGAAAAAGAAATACTATAAAAATGTAAAGTATATCATAAAAACTTTAGGAGGTAAAACTCAATTTATGAATATAAGCTTTATATTGAAGCTGAATATAAAAATTAGTTTGAAATTAATGAGATATTTACGAAAACTTAATTTACTTAATTAGCTTTTATGTGTGGATTTTTGGGAGAGTTTAGTTTCAATGGATTAGATTCATTAACATCATCTAATAGGTTTTCTGAAATTTTAGCTTTATCTAAGCATCGAGGCCCAGATGCAACTGGAACTAAACGAGGAGAAAATTTTCAATTGGGTTTTAACCGTCTGTCAATTTTGGATCTTTCACCTAACGGAAATCAGCCAAAACAAAGCCCTTCAGGACGTTATGATGTTGTGTTTAATGGCGAGATTTATAATTTCAAAGCGCTTGCTGAAAACTATCAATTAAAAGACTTACAATCTACATCTGATACTGAAGTCATAGTTCATTTATTTGATAAAATTGGAATTGAACAAACTGTAAAGGAATTGAATGGTATGTTTGCTATTGCTGTTGTAGATTCTAAAACACAGACATTTTCTCTCGCACGTGATTTTTCAGGTATTAAACCTTTATTTTATGGTATGACTGACCAAGGTGTAGTGTCTGCATCGCAGTTTGATCAAGTTTTTAAGCATCCGTGGTTAACTAACTCTTTAGAGCTTCGACCAGATATAGTTAAAGAATATTTTGGTTTTGGCTATATGCAAGCACCTAATACAGTGTATCAATCTGTATTTCAAGTTAATCCAGGAGCGTTAGTTGTATTTCAAAAGAATGGGAAGCTAAATAAAAAACAAGTTATTAGTTTTTCTAAAATAATGACTAATCAAAAGAAAGAAGACAATAAAACTGTCAGTCAGTATAATAAAATATTAGGAGCAATATTAAAACGACAGCTAATTAGTGATGTTCCGATAGCTACATTTTTGAGTGGTGGAGTTGATAGTCCCTTGGTTACAGCACATGCAAAATCAAATAAATCTGACATAAAAGCTATAACGTTGGAAGTGGATGACAAGTCGCTTAATGAAAGTGAAATAGCAAAAGATTACGCAAAAGAACTTTCGGTAGAACAAGATATTTATTTAGTAAAAGCTTCAGAAATTCTTGAGAGTATAGATCGTTATTTTGAAAAATGTGCAGAGCCTTTTGGTGATTATTCATCTTTGCCAACTTATTTACTAACCAAACATGCAGCCAAAAACTATAAAGTTATGTTGTCTGGTGATGGTGGAGACGAATTGTTTTATGGCTATCCAAGATTTAGACAGTTCTTAGAGCATTATTATTTGTTTAATATTCCGTTTAGTATCAGAAAACCATTAGTTAGATTATTAAATCGTTGTAATTTGAGCAGTATATCTGCGCCATATTACTATAGAACAATTAGTGATTGGCAAATGGCAAAACACATGCATATTTTTCCTGATCACTTAGATGAAATGTTTCCTAATATACCATATTCTAAAGAACTTCTTGACTTATATAACTTTGATGAAGTTTCCTCTAAAAAGCAATTATTGCATAGCTTGAGACATAATGAGTTTTATGCACATTTACAGCGTGTTCTTACTAAAGTTGATCGTTCAAGTATGGCTAATAGTTTGGAGGTTCGTGTACCTTTTTTGGATAAGGAAAGTATCATGTTTACATGGAGTTTAAGATCCAATCTTCCTCATCACAAAGTTTTAAAAAAAACTTTAAAAAATTGTTTAAGCCAATTTGTGCCTGAGTCTTTAATTAATAAAAGCAAGATGGGGTTTATGGTACCTTTAGATGATTGGTTGAAAAATCAATTAAAGGAAGATGTTATCCATCATATTTTTGAGATACCATTTTATGGTGCAGAAATTTTAGATGTTAAACGGATTAAGGCATCTGTAACAGATTATTATAATGATGGATTATTTTCATCTTGGGGTGTTTGGCATATTTATGCCTGGCAAAAATGGGCAGTAAAACATGTGTTATAATTAGTTTTATGAAAGAAAGATCTCTAGTTATAGTTATTTCGTTGGCAAAAAGTCATATTCACTATTGCAAAGCTTTAATAGCTAGTATAGAGCACTATGGTATCCTAAATCCAGTTATTGTTTTAAAAGATGGTGATTTTACAATTAACTCTATTGCGCAAAAGAAGCAAGTCACTGTAATCTCAACTAAAGAAATAAATGCCTATCATGATTTTAAGTTAACTGGTTTACTGACAAAAATTAATATCTGTTTTTTACCTGAAATGGGTTTTGCATATGATTATTATTTACATATGGATGCAGATTCTATAATTACGAGTGATGATTTTAAACGAAAACTAGTTAGTTTAAAAGATGATTTTTACATTCTTCAAGGAAAAACTTTAGATTATCACGATGAGAAATCGAAGAAAATGTTTATTAACTATGCTTTTAATCCTACTTCATTTGAGGAAATACCATTTAATTTGAATCATTTATGGTATTTTTCATCTGGACATTTCATAATGCATAACACGCTAATCACACCATTCAAGGAGTATTTAAAGCATTATAGAAATGAACTAAACACTGGATTTTCAAAACACACACGTTTTAAGTTTGGAGATCAAGGTTTTTTTAATTTTGTAGTTAACATTTTGTATTATAAAAATGAATTAAAAGTTGTAGTTGTTAATAGTGGAATTTATGGCAAAGATGAAGAGGTTCAATACAAAAACCTAACGATTGATTCTATTAAAAAAAAGACAAATACAGAAGTAGATTTTATACATTATACAGGACCAAGTAGAAAACCTTTATTAAAAACTCATAACTTTGGTAGTATACTGTATTTCTTTAATAAGCAATTTTATAAATATCCTTTAAAGTTTTATTTTGAGAATTTGCTGAGAATAATAAAACATCATTATCTGTTTGTTAAGAAACGTGTAGTGTTAAAAAAACGAACGCTTCTAAAATCAAAAAAGATAGTTTAAGGTAAATTGATGACATAATAAAAATAACCAATGCACATAAAAACTGTTTTAAAACAGATCTTTAACAAGGTAAATTTCATTTTTTTTATTTCTGGCTTTGATAAAGATTTATTGAAAGCAAAATCAAAAGAAGAGGGTGAGATTCAATTATTTGAAAACCCTTTTTATTTTCATCATGGAAGAGCATTTTATGATACTTACAAAGAAGTCTTTAAAGATGGTATTTATCAATTTAATACAGATTCTAAAACACCATTGATTATTGACTGTGGAGCAAATATGGGATTAAGTCTTTTGTTTTTTAAAAAACAGTACCCGTCTGCTCGTATTTTGGCATTTGAGCCAGATACAGCTGTGCTGCCTTTTTTAGAGAAAAATATCCATTCGCAATCGTTAAGCATGGTAACCTTATATGAGAATGCAGTTTGGAATGTTACTGAGGAGTTAACTTTCTTTACTGACAATGGTATGGGTGGCCGAATAGGAGTAGAATACGAAAATCA
This sequence comes from uncultured Psychroserpens sp., assembly GCA_947489585.1. Lineage (GTDB taxonomy): Bacteria > Bacteroidota > Bacteroidia > Flavobacteriales > Flavobacteriaceae > Psychroserpens. The sequence goes on along the minus strand of CANLEE010000002.1, from coordinate 219,044 downwards.
ATCTCCGATAAAAATCAAAGCATTGCGCCTAAGAGACTTTTTAGATCAGCCAGTAGATATGTTGAAAATAGATATAGAAGGCGCAGAGTATACTGTATTAAAAGATTGTAGCGATATGTTACACAACGTGAAGCATATCTTTGTTGAATATCATAGTGATATAACTGGAGAACAGCATTTGGATGACATATTAGGCATTCTTAAACATAACGGATTTAGATATCACTTAAAAGAATCTTTTTCAAGAAAAAAGCCATTTGTTGGAAGGCATATATTATGTGAGAAGTTTGACATGGCAATAAATATTTTTGCATATAAAAATTGAAACTATGGCTGTTAACCCTTTAATATCTGTATGCATTCCTACGTATAATGGCGCTCAGTTTATCTGTGAAGCAATGGATTCAGTGTTAAATCAAACTTATTCTAATATAGAAATCATAGTGTCTGATGATACCTCTAATGATAATACATTAGAATTGGTTAATAAGTATATAGATAAGTCTCAATTCCCGATATACATATATACTAATGTTGATAGAGGTATTGGTAATAATTGGAACAATTCCATGCAAAAAGCCAATGGTAAATACATTAAGTTTTTATTTCAGGACGATGTATTGTTGCCAAACTGTATTGAAATGATGTATAATGGTTTAGAATTGAAGCCTAATGCTGGACTAGTAGCTTGTAAAAGAGAGTTTATTATTGATGATAATGTTGACAGAGATAAAATAGATAATTGGTTAAAAATTTATGGAGATTTGCAAAATCATTTAAATCTTGATTTTAAACCAGTTGCATTAATTACTAAATCTATATTTAAATCTAAGCAATTTTATGCTGCACCAGTAAATTTTGTTGGAGAGCCTTCAGCTGTTATGTTCAAAAAAAATCTAATAGACGATATAGGTTATTTTAGAGATGATTTAAACCAATTTCTAGATTTTGAATATTGGTTTCAAATACTAAAAAAAACACCAATAATCATTCTTAAAGATTCATTAATAAAATTTAGAATTCACGAGAATCAGGCTACACAGAAAAACAAAGGAAAAATGTCAAATGACATAGCCATTTTAAAAAAAATATTATATAAAGAGTTCTTTTGGTTATTGAGTAGATATCGTCAAAAACAGTTATTTTTAGAATTTAACCCATTAGGTAAGTTAATAAATAAACTTTTAAACTATAAATAAGAACTTAATTTGATTTTTGATAGGAAAAAAATTACTTTAGAGGTTATATAATTTGATCACAAAAATCAAGTGAACCAATGTCAGTTTTCATAAAGAGGATTTTAAATAAATTGCCCTATATACGTTCACTTCATCTCAAGCAAGTAGCGTATAAAAAAAGCATGCAATTTCCTCCAGGACATTTTTACTCTCCTATTGTTTCAAAAGATGAAATCAAAAGTAATGAGGATGATATTTGGAAATCAGTCTCGCCAGAAGATGTTGCAGGGATTGATTTTCATACAATTAGACAGAAAGAGCTTTTAACTACACTTAGTAATTATTATACTGAATTACCATTTCAAAAACATGAAAATAATGAATTAAGGTATTATTTTGAAAATAAATTTTATTCTTATACTGATGGTATTATTCTTTACTCTATGTTAAGGCACTTAAAACCAGAAAGAGTAATTGAAATCGGTTCGGGGTTTTCATCTGCACTCATGTTAGATGTCAATGAACATTTTTTTGATAATAAAATATCACTGACATTTGTAGAACCTTTTCCTAAGCGATTAAACTCATTATTAACAGATTTTGATAAGGAACAAACAAATATTGTCGAATCGTTTGTTCAAAAAGTAGATTTGAATCTATTTAAAACACTTGAGAAAGATGATATTTTGTTTATTGATAGTTCTCATGTTGTTAAAACTGGAAGTGATTTGCATCATATTTTGTTTAATATTTTACCTATTTTAAACTCTGGTGTTTACATCCATTTTCATGATGTCTTTTATCCTTTTGAATATCCTAAAGAATGGGTCTTTAATGGATTTAATTGGAATGAAGATTATTTTTTAAGAGCATTCTTAATGTATAATGATGACTTTGAAATTGTTTTGTTTTCAGATTATTTGCATAAATTTCATAAGACAATTTTTAAATCAATGCCATTATCGTATAATAATTCAGGAGGAAATTTATGGATAAGAAAAAAGTAATCTGCCTAAACCAATGAAGATCTTGAAACCATTAGTGTCTATTATATTACCAAATTATAATCATGCTCCGTATTTAAGAGAACGATTAGATAGCATTTTTAATCAAACCTATTCAAATTTCGAAGTTATTATTTTAGATGATTGTTCTACAGATAACAGTTTACAGGTGTTAGAAAATTATAAAAATCATCCTAAAGTATCCCATTTCATTGTGAACAAAACTAATACAGGCTCACCTTTTAAACAATGGCATAAAGGATTTGAATTTGTAAAAGGTGATTTCATTTGGATTGCCGAAAGTGATGATAAGGTAGATTATGATTTTTTGGAAAAACAACTAGATAAATTAAAATCCAACAATTGCGATGTTGTAGTAGCTAAAACATTAAAGTTTAATGAAAAAGGTGTATTTGGTGAGGTACAGCATCCAGTATTTAAAACTATTGAAAAACAAGTTTTATTAATAGATGATGTGTTATATTGCCCAATATTGAATGTTAGTGCATTAGTTTTTAAGTCGCATTTGTGTAAGTTGGCAAAGACATTTACCGAGTATAATATTATTGGAGATCGTGTATTTTATCATGAAGCATTTTTGAATAAAATGATTACTAAGAATCAAAACACGACAGCTTATTTTAGAAAATCGGGGGATAGTGTTTCAGCCTTAGATAATAAAAGTAAGACCTACTATAAAGCATATTTCTTTGAACATTTAAAATTTATAAAAAGTGTTAGTAAGACGCTAGAACTTTCTGTTTCTCTTCACAATACATATGTTACACGTTTCTTTAATCGCGCAAGATATAGAATGTCTAGGTTAGAAAAACTCAATTTTAACTATTTAAAAATGTATCTATATTTCAGATTTAATTTAAAACGGGTTTCATGAGAGTTGCATTAGTCATTACTGTAAAAAACGAAGCACGTTTATTAAGACAAAATGTGTTGTATCATTTAGAAATAGGTATAGAAACAATTTATGTTTATTTTGATGGTACTACAGATAATGGGCAGCAGCTAATTGGTGATATTGAAGGTGTTGTGAGTAATGTTTCTGTTTCTGCAGATACGTTTAAACATTTAGATTATATGCAACATCTTTGTAGTAACGTAGATAAAATACATACTGCAAGACAATGTTTGAATACCTATGACGCACAAATGAAATGTCGTGATTTAGGTATAGATTGGTTAATTTCTCTTGATGCAGATGAGCTATTCTTAACAGATTATAAACATCCGATTGGTTTATCTGATTTTTTTAAACCCTTAAAATCTTTTGATGTCGTGCAATTGCAAACTTTAGAAGTTTTATCAAGAAAAATGGCTTACGATAAAGTAATGCTTGAAGAGACACAATTCAAACTCAAAAAAAATTTTAAAAGTCATTTTAATCGCATTTATTTCTCTTTCTATAATCCTTACAATAAAAAATCAATAATGCACTCCTATTGGTTGGGTCATAATATGGGTAAATTAGCAATAAGAGTAGATTCTAATACAATCCCCAAAAATGTACATCGTTATCAAACGATTAATGAAACAGATATAAATAGTACTAAAAGTGGATATTTATTACATTACCATTTATATGATTATGAAGATTTTATAAAAAAATATAAAAATTTTAAAGCACACCCTAATACGTTTTTAAGTGGAAATTATATAGGATCATTAAAAACGTTGTGGAGAGATATGGTTAACGATGAACAGTTTGACGAAGCTTATTTGAAAGCTTATTTTGAAAAATACATATTAATTGATCAAAATAAGTATAAAAAATTGCACCATTTGAGATATCTGCCTTTTATTAAAAGAAAACTATTAGCGGTAGTTGATGTTTTTCATCCTAAGCAAGTCCTTGAATCTATAAGACAGCATTTATAAATCATGTCAGAAATTATAACATCAATTATTCCTAAAAAGCAATCAATTGCTACTTTGAAAGGAGAGCCTAAATCTCTTGATTTAAGGGCTATTTGTGTATTTGTTGCTACAGGTTTTTTTTTAGATGATGATACCTATTGGAAGCATAAAAAAATACTGCGTCCAGGAACTAAAAATGAATTAGATGTTGATGGAAATTTGATATCTTCCTCTAAAGTTTTTGAATGGTTTTATGATCCTAATGAGTCCTTATCATTTGATGAAACTGTAGATGCTTTTGGAGAACTATTTGAAGACATCATTGAGAAACAAGTAGGCGATAACCAGGTTGTTTTACCATTGTCGGGTGGGCTCGATAGTAGAACTCAAGCGGTGGCTCTAAAGGCATTGAGAAAAAATGTATCATCTTATAGTTATTCATTTAAAGATGGTTATCCCGAAGGGAAAATAGGTAGAACAATTGCAAAACGTTGTGGGTTTAAATTCCAAGAATTTTTAATTCAACCCAGTTACCTGTGGCCTAATATTGAGCGTTTGGCCAAAATAAATAACTGCTATTCAGAATTTACCCACCCAAGACAAATGGCAATTATTGATCATTATAGCCAAATGGGTGATGTCTTTAATTTAGGGCATTGGGGAGATGTATTGTTTAATGATATGGGTGTCCCTGATGATTTAGGTTTTATGCAACAAGTAGAAATACTTTATAAAAAAATAGTAAAGCCTTCTGGCGAAATATTAGCTGAAAAATTATGGAAGGATTATGGGTTTGAAGGTGATTTCAAGCCATATTTGCAGGAACGAATAACAAGTTTACATAAAGAGATTGATATCCAAGGGAGTGCGAATGCGAGAATTAGAGCCTTTAAAAGTATATATTGGGCACCAAGATGGACAAGTATTAACCTAAGCGTATTTAGTGAAATAAAACCAATTACAGTTCCCTATTATGATGATGAAATGTGTAAATTTATTTGTAAGATTCCAGAAGCATATTTGGCACAAAGAGCTATACAAATAGAATATATAAAACGTAAAAATCCAGCATTAGCTAAAATAGTTTGGCATGAGCAGAAACCATTTAACTTAAATAATTATCATTATAATAAAATGCCATATAATCTACCTTATAGAGTCTATTCTAAAGCAAGTAGAGTTTACAAGGAAATTGTTCAATCACCTATAGTACAACGTAATTGGGAACTACAGTTTTTAGGTGAGTCTAACCAATTACAACTGAAAAATTATTTATTTCAAAATAGCATTGTGCCTAAGAAGCTTATTTCTGAAGTATATGATGATTTTAATCAAAGGGATAAAGTATATCATGCACATTCTGTTAGCATGTTGTTAACATTGAGTTTATGGGATAAATTATATAATAATTAATTGACCAAGATTTTCTTTATTGTAGCAAATAAATATGAGTAAAAATTCTAAAATCAAAGTGTTATTTACGATTCCAAATTTTGATACTGCAGGAAGTGGAAAGGTTGTCTATGATTTAGTAAAAGGATTAGATAAAACCAAATTTGATATTGAGATAGCATGCGCTCATAGTAAAGGAGGCTTCTTTAGTACTGTTGAATCTTTAGGCTATCCTATTCATATATTTGAAACAAAAACAGCATATAGACCGTATTATTCTTTAATATTTAGAATATGGCCAGTATCAAAATTTTATAAAAAAAACAATTTTGATATTATTCATTCTTGGCAATGGAGTAATGATTGGACTGAAGCTATAGCAGCACGTATAGCAGGGAAAAAGTGGATTTACACAAAAAAGGCTATGGGTTTTAATAAGCATTGGAAAATTAAAAGTTATTTGGCTGATTTTATTATTACCATTAATGATGAAATGAAAGGGTATTTCCCAAATAAAAAATCTCAAAAATTAATACCTTTAGGAATAGATACAACATATTATAATTCAACTCAATTTAAGAAAAATGAATCTGCATTTTTTGAAGTTATTACTGTTGCTAATTTAGTACCTGTGAAAGGGATTGAAGTTTTAATTCGAGCAATTCATCATTTGAAAGATAATAGTATTAGGCTTCTTGTCTTAGGTGATAATGATAATGAATATGGTAAAACCGTTCAAGAACTATGCTCACAATTGAATATGCTAGATCAAGTTACTTTTTTAGGAAAACAACTAGATGTACGTCCCTATATTGCGCAGTCTAATTTATATGTTATACCTACTTTGGATCAAGGGAGAAAAGAAGGAATGCCAATGGCATTGGTTGAAGCTATGAGTATGGGAATTCCAGTTTTAGGGTCTAATATCACAGGAATTAATTATGTTTTAAAGGAGTTTAATGAGTTCCTTTTCCCAGCTAATGATGCTAAAACACTTGCTGACAAAATAAAACATATAAAAAATTTGAAAAGCGAAGAAAGAGAAAAAATAGGCTCTGCCCTTAGGGGGTATAGCGTAAAACATTTTTCAATGTCAACGTTTCTTAAAGCTCATGAAGAGTTATATATACATCTTATCACTAATAATTAATGTCAAAATTTAATAAGCATATCATTGTAGTTGGAACTGCCAGAAGTGGAACGAGCTGGTTAAGTGAAATTATAGCTAGGCAATATCGATACCGCATGCTTTTTGAACCAGAGCATGAAACAAGAACAAAGAAAGGTCATTTAATATGTGATAAATGGATAGAAACAAGAGCAGAAGGGATAGAATCACATCGTTATTTAGAAAATGTTTTTAAAAATCAAGTAGATTGTAATTGGATTGCACAAAATAGTAACCGAAAATTTAAAAAACATCTTTGGCCTTTTATTCCTAAAAAATATATCATCAAGTTCGTTCGAGCTAATCTTTCAGCAAAATATATGAATGATACCTTTAATATTCCTGTGCTTCATGTCATTCGTAATCCATATGATGTCATTCGATCACAAAAGCAAGCTAATTTTCCATGGCTATATAATCTAGCTATATTTTCTCATCAAGAAAAATTAGTGAATTTAGTGCAGGAAAAATTTAACTATGATATAACTCAATATGAACGTTTAAGTGATGTTGAAAAGTTAAGTTTAAGATGGTGTATAGAAAATGTTATTCCTTTAGAGTTATTCAATGGATACAATAATAAATCTGCTATAGTGAGATACGAAAACTTGATTGAAAATATTCAAGAATTTTATGATATATGTAAGGCTTTTTCTATAGAACCAATAAAAAACTTAGAATTGTATTATAAAATACCTTCTAGTAAAACACATCCTAAGAGTGATTTAATAACTAATAAAAAACATTCGACAAACAAACTCCCACAACAAGATAAGTCTCGTGTTAATAAATTATTAGATATATTTGAAACTCAATTATATAAAAGAGAATAATTTTCACAAAAGCATCAAATGAAATTGTATTACCCCAAATCTCTATACGATTCAAATCCAAAAAAGCGTTTTGCATTATTTCCTCTTTTAAAAGTATTTATAAAATCAGATAAACTTATTGCTAATCCAGCATTTGATGTGTTTGGTTTCTCTAATCAAGACATGCATCTAGTAGATCAAATAGAAAATGCTGATGTGTTGATTTTACCTATGTCTTGGGACTTTTATATCAAGCAAAAAGATGAAAACAAAGCTTTAGAATTTATTCAAAGTGCAGAACCTCTTAATAAGTTTGTATTTGTTTTTATCTCAGGTGATTTTGGTGTTAAAATTCCAGATTTTCCTAATGTTCGAGTGTTTCGTTATAGTGGCTATCAAAGTAAACTGCCAAAATCGCATCAAGGATTGCCTGTCTTTTTGAGAGATCCTGTAGAAAGATATAATGAAAATAAAAGCGTAATATTACGACCATATGAAGCTATCCCAACGGTTGGTTTTTGTGGTCAAGCTTCAGGATCAATATTTAACAGCACTAAAGAATTACTTAAAGTATTGCGAAGAAATATTAGATATCATTTAGGTCTAATTAAAATGAGTCCTCAAAAAATACAATCGACATCATACAATCGATTTAAGATTTTAAGACAATTGGAACATGCCTCAAAAATTAAATCTAATTTTATTATTAGAAATCAATATGGAGGAGGAGTTATGCATGGTAGAGGAGTAACTAAAATAGCAGAAGAGTATTTTGATAACATGAAAAATTCAGATTATATCATCTGTTATCGAGGCGCAGGGAATTTCTCTGTAAGATTTTATGAAACATTAGCCATGGGACGCATTCCTGTATATATAAATACAGATGGTCTACTACCATTATCAAATGATATCGATTGGAATAATCATATGGTTTGGGTTGAACCTTCAGAAATAGACCATATTGAAGAAAAAATACTAGATTTTCATCAATCTTTGAGTGCTAAACAATTTGAAATACTACAGGTAGAAAATCGCAATTTATGGAAAAATCAATTGAATTTATGGAGTTTTTTTTTCGATCAATTTCAGCTAACTCTAAACTAACGATATCTAAATAATTTGTTGAAACGCATTAAAAAAACGAAAGTTTATAGAAAGATTAAGCAACGTAATAAGATGTTTAAACTGCATCCTGTTACAAAAAACCACCGATTTAAGGCGCTTTTTAGATATGTTGTTTTTAATTTAAAAAACAGGTATACAACTAATATAAAATATAAGTGGGTTGATGGCTTGAGATTTTTTGCTAGTAAAGGAGATGGTGGGATGGTTGGAAATATATACTTCGGGCTTTATGAGTTTTATGAATCAATGTTTCTAATTCATTTTTTAAGAGAAGAAGATACTTTTCTAGATGTAGGTGCTAATATTGGTCATTATGCTTTGTTAGCCTCAGGTATTAGTAAATGTAACACCATAGCAATTGAGCCTGTACCATCTACTTTTAAAAGACTTAATAAACAAATTGAATTAAATAAATTAGGCGCCAAAATTAAAACAATGAATATTGGTGTTGCAGATAAACTTGATTACTTATTCTTTTCCACAGATAAAAGCACAATGAATAAAGTGGTAGAGAATACTTACAAAGGAGCAGTTAAAGTTGAAGTCAAAACAATTGATTCTTTAGATAATTCAGATGCATTTAAGCTACTAAAAATTGATGTTGAAGGGTTTGAAAAATTTGTATTAAGTGGAAGTTCTTCTACCTTAAAAAGCGATAACCTAAAAGCGGTAATTATTGAAATTAACTTCAGTAATCAGTTTTATGGTGTTGAAAACGTAGAAATTTTGGACATATTATTGAGTTATGATTTTCATCCTTACAAATATGATCCGCTAAACAGAGAATTGATTAAATTAGAATCTTATAACAAAGAACAATTCAATACTATTTTTATAAAAGACTATAACTTCGTTAAAAACCGAATACAAAGTAGTAAAAAGGTTAAAGTTTGGAATAATTATATTTAATAATATTTTCTGTACCAGAAATGAAAAAAGCGTTAAAACAGCACATTAAGAATTTACCTCTAATTGGTGATTATTTAATTAAATTACAAAGAAGGTTCAATTCTAAACCTAAAATATATTTTGACATACCATCAATTTGGTTTGAAAAATTGTTTGATGAAGACTATGTAAATATTGTTCAAGTTGGATCAAATGATGGAGTGACAGGAGATCCATTATATAATTTGATAATAAAACATAACACATGGACAGCTTTATTTATCGAACCAGTGCCATTTTTATTTGAAAAACTGAAGCAAAATTATAACAAAGAATCACGCTTTATTTTTGAAAATTCAGCGGTAAACAAAGATGGTGATTGGCAAATTTTCTATTCGGTTGATGAAGAAGCAAAAACTAAAATTGAAATGTTGCCAGCTTGGTATGATCAATTAGGGTCGTTTAGTAAAGAAAATATCACGAAACATTTAAACGGGATTTTAGAACCCTACATTGTAGAATCTAAAATAAAGGGTGTGACTTTAAAAGAGGTACTAAGTAAACACCAGATTAAAAAGATTGATATTATGCACATAGATACTGAAGGTTATGACTGGAATGTTCTCTCACAATTAGATTTTAACATTTATAACCCAAAAGCAATATTATTTGAACATAAACATCTTTCAAAAACTGAGGAGCTTAAATCAATAGCGTATTTAAAAAACAATAACTATCTAATTTATAGATTAGGGGCAGACTTTTTATGTTTGAATAAAGAAAAGTTTAGTCTTCAAAAATTAAGTAAACTTAAGGCTCAAGAAATTATTTAAACATTATTTTTTATTCAATAAAGTATATTTGATATGTTAAGATTGTAACTTAAAAACTCTAATGATATTTTGTATATATGAATAATAATCTTAAAATAGCTATTTACTCTGGAGTTATTCCTTCTTCTACTTTTATAGAACGTTTAATTCATGGACTTAACGCTTCTAATACTTGTAAGATTTATTTATTTGGTAAAATAAAAAAAAATAGTAATTATGGTGCTAATAGCATTGTTGCTGGATACCAAAATACAAAATGGCATAAAACGATTTACTTATTAAAATATAGTATTCTATTATTTATTTTTAGAAGAAAAGATAAACAAAAGCTGGATGCTATAGTGAAATCCAAAAAGGGAAATGCGTTACTAGATAAAATAAAGTTTTATCCTGTATTGTGGTACAAACCAGATATTTTTCATCTACAGTGGGCAAAAGGAATAAAAGATTGGTTATGGGTTCAAGATTTTGGTATCAAATTAGTATTGAGTTTGAGAGGCTCACAAATTAATCACTCGCCTATAGCTGATAAGAAACTTGCAGCGATGTATGCTGAAAATTTCCCCAAAGTAGATGGGTTTCATGCAGTCTCAAATGCAATTGCTCTTGAAGCAGAAAATTATGCTGCACAAAGTGAAAAAATTTCGGTAGTATATAGTGGATTGAATATTGAATGCTCTAAAGATGATATAAAAAAAGAGAATTCAATATTTGAAATGATATCAATTGGTAGACCACATTGGATAAAAGGTTATACCTATGCTTTAGATGCCTGCAAAATATTAAAAGATAACGGTCATAAATTCAAATATACCATTGTAGGTGCTTTAGGAAATATTGAATTGGCCTATCAAATTGAAGACTTAAACTTACAAGATGAAGTAATACTCTTAGGTCATCAACCATTTCATGTGGTGAAGAACCTTATCCAAACGTCAAATGTATTGATTTTGCCAAGTTTAAAGGAAGGAATTGCTAATGTTGTATTAGAAGCAATGTCATTAAATACTTTGGTCATAACTACTGATTGCGGTGGAATGACCGAAGTTATAGTTAATGCTTATAACGGATTTGTAGTTCCTGTACGTAATTCGGAAATAATGGCGAAAAAACTTATTGATATAATTGAAATGCCCAAAAGTGAAGTAAAGAAGATTACTACAAGGGCTTTAAAAACAGTAAAAGAACATCATAACGAAGCACAAATGCTAATTGGTATGATGAAATTATATGAAGACCTATAAAATGCATCAAGAGATTCAAAAGAAACAAACGATAGGACTGGTGTTATCAACAGTACCAAGGTATTCTGAGACTTTTTTTAGAAATAAAATTAAAGGATTACAGAATAATGGTTTTGATGTTGTATTGTTCGTTGATTATGTTGAAGATGGAGATCTCAATTTTCCATGTGATATCGTTGCCGCTCCAAGTTTTGGTAAGAGTCGTTTGAAATCACTTTTCAATAGTTTTGTGGCATTTATAAAAGTGTTGTTTATATATCCTAAGCGTAGCTATAAATTATACCAATTAGATAAAAGCGATGGCATAGCTTTTAAGAATCGAATAAGAAACATAATTGTCAATCAGTTTTTACTTTCCAAATCATTAAATTGGTTACACTTCGGGTTTGGGATGTTGTCAGCAAATAGAGAGAATGTGGCAAAAGCCATTGGCGCAAAAATGGCTGTGAGTTTTAGAGGTTTTGACTTATATCTTTCGCCTTTAAAACATAAAAAGTGTTATGATAGTTTGTTTACAAAAGAGGTCCAGTACCACGTCCTTTCTCAAGAAATGAAACGTGATTTGATGGATTATAATATTTTTGCAGATAAGATTAAAGTGATTCCTCCAGCCATAAATATTGATTTTTTTAAAACTGAAAGTAGACAGCCTGAGAGTGAAGTCATACAATTGATAACAGTAGCCAGATTGCATTGGAAAAAGGGATTAGAATATACTTTAGAGGCTATAAAGGAACTCAAAGAAAAAGGGATCAACTTTCATTATACAGTCATTGGAGAAGGAAGCGAATTGGAACGTCTTCTCTTTGTGACTCATCAATTAAATATCAAAGATTGTGTGACTTTTGCAGGGAAAATGTCTCAGGCTGATGTGAAAAAACAATTAGAACAATCTAATATTTATTTACAATACAGTATCCAAGAAGGTTTTTGCAACGCTGTCCTAGAGGCTCAAGCTATGGGTCTAATGTGCATTGTCTCGAATGCAGAAGGTTTGAGTGAAAATGTATTGGATACTAAAACTGGATGGGTGATTCCAAAACGACAACCGAAATTATTAGCACAAAAAATAATGGATGTGATTCATCTAGATTCTGAAGAAAAGCAAAATATCAGAAGTTTTGCTATTAGTCGTGTGCGAGAAACATTTAACCTAAAAAACCAGAATGAAGCTTTTGTTAGCTTTTATGAAGATTAAAATTTGAAATAGCTTTTAATTAAACTTCGAGGTTTTTTAATTCATTATATCTAATATTGTAATCTTATATCATAAAACATAATACGAGAAGGTCATATGACAAACTACGAATTCATGCGTTGGACAACATTTTCTATTATGCCAACACATTTGGTTACTGTACGCAACGATATAAAGCGACTTATAAAGTCTTATAAAAAACTCGGAAAGATGTCAGTTCTAGATGTAGGAGGGCGCAAATCACCTTATACCATAAATGTGCCAGCCAATATTACATTGTTAGATGTACCACAAGAAAGTGGCACTCGTGAAGAATTGAATTTAGGTTTCACTGATGATATTTTAGCAACCATTCAAAAAAAGCGTACTAATATTAAAGATGTTGTTATTGAAGATATGACAAAATCTACATTAGAAGACGCCTCTTACGACGCAGTAGTTTGTATTGAAGTGATTGAACATGTTGAAGAAGATGATGTATTCGTAAAAAATATTTCAAAAGTCATTGATAAAGGTGGCTGGGCTTATTTTACGACACCTAATGGTGATTATATTAAGAATGAAGGGCCAGATAAAAATCCAGATCATGTGAGGCATTACACGCGAGCTGAGTTGGAAGCACTTCTAAAAAAATATTTTGATAATGTCGATGTACATTATGGCGTAAAAACAGGAAAGTACAGAGTTCAAGGATTAAAGAGTTTTAGCCTGAACAAACCATTTGGAACATTAAAATCTATATACTCTAATATTATTAATCGTTTTCAATCACGAGGTGTCGAAAACACATCTCAGGAAACAGCACACTTAATTGCTATTGGTTATAAATAACGACCTGTAATTTGTCCAAAAAGAAACATAAAGTCATAATTGTTGGTTTACCTAAAACGGGTACTTCTACAGTAACTATTATGCTTAGAATATTAGGTTATGATGTTATTGGTCCAGATGGTGATTATAATAAAGGTGATATTGCACTTTTAAATCAGAAATTTGAAGCTCATGATGCATTTCAGGATTATCCTTGGTGTTTTGAATGGGAACGTTTTTTAGATAAACCAGAAGTTAAATACATCATATTAAAACGCAATGAAGCCTCATGGTTTAAAAGTTTTTATGAATCTTATGGAAGAACAGGAGCCCGTTATATGTCATATCCGTTTATCAATATAAGAAAAGATATAAAGAATAAAAATCAATTTTTGGAGTATTTCAAGAGGTATTATAATAAAGCAAATCAATATGCTGAAAATTATCCTAAACGTTTTCTGACGATTTCAATTGATACATTTCTATGGGAAGACTTATGTTTGTTTTTAAATGAACCCATTCCAAAAACGATGTTTGGAAAGCCTGTTAAGAAACCACACATTAATAAAAAATATCATATATCAAAACCAACAAGCATCAATAAGTTTAGGTCAAAATTAAGGGTGTATATTGTTCCAATCATTGGTAGAAAAAACTGGAATACTATTGTTGCTTTTTTAAGAAAAAATAAAATTTATAACTAGATTTATATAATATTGAATGCTTTGAGATTGTTGTCTCATATTATTCCTAATTTTAGGCTAAGATTTAATTCTAATAACGAATTATGCTAAGAAAATATTTAAGAACTATATACGGGTTTGTTAGAAATAAATTTTTAGACCTAAGAGATGGTTTAGATTATCTGAAAGCAAAGGCTAGCAATAGAAAAATTGTGTATAGTTTATATGCTAGAGTAAATAATTTTGGAGATCAATTCAATAAAGATTTATTGAGGTATTTCAATAGAGAAATGATTCATGTTAAATCTTATAAAAAAAGCCAGGCTGTTTTTACAGGTTCTATTTTAGGCAACTTTCCGAAGGACTATTCAGGTTACATTTTAGGAGCAGGTTTTTTATTAGATCGCTATAAACGACAAAATAATAACTGGAAAGTTTTGCTGCTTCGAGGACCTTTAAGTGCTCAGCAATGTGGTCATAATGATATAGTATTTGCAGATCCAGGAATTTTGGCGTCACATATTTATAAAGATGAAGTAAAAAAACGCTATGAACTAGGCGTTGTTCCAAATGGTAGAGAAAAGGAAATTGTTTTTAATACAAAATTTAGTGATAAAGTTTTAGTAATTGATCCACATAGAAATGCAAAAGACGTCATAAATGATTTAAAATCGTGCAAATTTATTGCATCTTCATCTTTGCATGGTTTAATTTTTGCCGATGTATTTAGAATACCAAACATTCATCTCTATTTTACAGATAAGGTATTAGGTGGATACCATAAATTTAAAGATTATTATTTAGGTATGGATACCGAGCATGAAGTAATTAATTACAATGATGATATGTCTGAGGAAGAAATTATTAGTTATTGTAAACTGCGTTATTCTGAAAACTATCTTGAACAAAAACAGCAGCAGGTTATAGAGATATATAATCGTATTTTAGATGAAATTGATCAATAAAAATGGATAAGGTTTTTGTTATAGGTTTTCAGAAAACGGGAACAACATCTCTAGACCTAGCTTTGCAGAGACTTGGTTATCGAGTGTATTGTGTTGACAAGAATTTGTTGAAATTTAAAAATAAATCAGATCTTAAAAATTATATATTAGAAACATTAGAAGTTTGGGATGCTGTTCAGGATATGCCTTGGCCATTATTTTACAAAGAACTTTATCAGTTATATCCCAATGCCAAATTTATTTTAACCAAAAGGCATCCTAATGATTGGTACAAAAGTGTGATTAAGTTTTTTGGTAGTATAAGGATTCCTTTTCATAAAAATATATATCATGTGCCTTGTGCAGAAGGTTATGAAAAAGAATACAAAGCAATATACAACAAACACAATGAGGAGGTTTTAGAGTTTTTTAGTGATAAGGATAACTTCTTATTAATGAAACCAAAACACAATTTTGATTATAAAACCTTGTGCAATTTTTTGCATATCGAAAATGTACCTCAAGAAGATTTTCCACATGGGAGAAATAATAATAGAAGACTATTGCCAAACTTTAAATTATATCGAGATTTGCGTTCTATGTATTGGAATTTTAAAAAGAAATATTAAAGCCTAGACATTGAAAATATTAATACTATATACATATAACAAAGGGTATCTATCAAGTTTCTTTTTTGAATTATCAGCTAAATTGAAAAGTGAAGGTCATGACGTCATAAACTTTTCATTAAAGCATCGAGAACGAACATTTTTAAAAGAAAATGTATCTATAATCATTAAAAATAAAGGAGGCTACATGTCTAATTATTTAAAAATCCTTAAACTTATCAAAGCGCATAAGCCAGATGTGATTTTATCAAACTTTAGTTATGTAAACCCATCACTATTATTCGGAAAATTTTTCGGTATTAAAAAAAATATAGTTTGGTTTCATTCTCTAAACAATCAAATGAAGCCCAGTAAATCTAATTTGTTTATTAAAGAACAGTTTCTAAAATTGGCAGATGTCGTTGTCGCTAATTCCTTTTTAACGGAAAAAGAACTGCTCAAGATTTATAAAATTCCGCAGAAGAAATTGCAAGTAGTGCCATTTTGGACAAATATTTCAGGAGAAAATACAGTTTTAACTGAGCCAAAATTTATAGAAAACAGTGCGATGCTAAATATTGGCTGCCCAGGAAGGTTGACAGCTCATAAAAATCAAAAAGTAGTAATTGAAGCCGCTTCAAGATTAAAAGAATCATCCAAAGGCAATTTTCAATTATATTTTGCAGGAAGAGGTGAAGATTACGACAACTTAAAAAAAATGTCTGAGCGTTTAAATCTGCTAGATCAAGTTACTTTCGTGGAGCACTTATCTGCAGAGGATATGGTGACTTTTTATAAAGAAATGGATGTTATAGTATTGCCAAGTTTGGATGAAGCTTTTGGTTTGGTTTTTATTGAAGCCATTTCTCTTGGTGTACCTGTGATAGTGTCGTCAAAATTTGGAGCATTGACTTTTATTAATGATTCTGAATTCAATTTAGATGATTTTACTTTTAATCCAGAATCGGCTGTAGACCTTGAAAATAAATTAAGAGCTTATTTTAATAACTCAAATATGACGTCTAGCTATTTTAAAAGCTTATATGACAAGACCTTTAATAAAGAAGAAATATATAAATTAGTCAAAAACGTATTGACAACTACAACATAATCTATGCTTTTTGATTTTTTAAAATATCTCCAACCAACACATTATTTTCAATTGTATACTCATACAGGGAAATCGGTGTTTCCCAAAACTGAAGATTTACCAAAACAAATACTATTACATTTAGAAGCCGATACAAGATTTAAGTCTGAACTTGCTAAAGACTATGATTTGTCTTGGCAAGCCATTCAAAAAGGATATATAGGAGACGCGCATACTTATGAGAGTTTTGATGATATTTCTGTACGTGATAATTATCATTTCATTAGAAAATATTTCAATAAAGCATGGGTATTCTATGTGTTGATATTACGTTTATTCTCATTTAAGAACCCTCTAAAAGAAATAAGTGGATGGTATAAAACAAGGGGTATTGCAAGAGTTCAAATAAATACTATTTCAGTATACGATGTTGATTATGAAAGTTTTAATTCATCATTGATTGCAAATAACCCAAAAATAAGTGTTGTCATTCCAACATTAAATAGATATAACTATTTAAAGGATGTGTTAAGCGATTTAGAAAACCAAGATTACTCAAATTTTGAGGTTCTTATTGTTGATCAATCAGATCCATTTGATGAGACGTTTTATAAAGATTATAAATTAGATATTCAACTTATAAAGCAAGAAGAAAAAGCACTTTGGTTGGCCAGAAATAATGCTGTGAGAAATGCTAACGGGACGTTTATTGCACTATCTGAAGATGATGTTCGTATTGAGCCAGATTGGATATCATCACATTTAAAATGTCTAGACTTTTTTGATGCTCAAGTATCTGCTGGAGTTTTTTATCCTGAAGGACAACAAATACCAAAAGAGCGATCGTTTTTTACTGTCGCATCTCAATTTGCAACAGGAAATGCAATGCTATATAAAGATGTGTTTAGAACAGTCCATTTATTTGATAGGCAATTTGAAAGACAAAGAATGGGTGATGGCGAATTTGGATTGCGTTTGTTTTTAGCTGATATTAAAAGTGTATCAAACCCTAAAGCAAGTTGTATAGATGTTAAAGCTGGAGAAGGTGGATTACGTGAAATGGGAAGTTGGGATGCTTTTAGACCATCAAATTTTTTTGCTGCAAGGCCTATTCCTAGTGTTCTTTATTTTTTTAGACGTTATTTTGGCAACAAAGCGTCTAGGTTGGCGATGTTGAGAATGATACCATTATCTATTTTTCCATATCAGTTTAAAAAGAATAAACCACTATTAGTATTAGGTGTTTTGGTGAGTGTTTTGATACTTCCATTGGTATTTTATCAGGTTTTTAAATCTTGGAGTTTATCGAGTAAAAAGATTAAAGAAGGTTCATTAATTAAAGAATTAGCGTGAATTTCCCAAAGCAAAATATTGTCATTGTTACTTCAGAATTTCCACCTCAACCTGGTGGTATAGGTAATCATGCTTATAATCTAGCATTGTATTTGTTTAAGCAGAATTTTGATGTTCAAGTTATAGCAGATCAACGTTCAGAAGAGGGTAATGAGGAGGCTGCTTTTGATAAAAATTTGCCTTTTTCAATCACTAGAATTAAACGCCATAATTGGCGCTTAAAAATGTATGTGAAGCGTGTCTTGATAACGCATAAATACTTTAAAACTGCTTCTCACATTATTGCGACAGGAAAATTTTCACTCTGGAATGTTAGCTTTTTGAGTATGTTTAGAAGTGCACAAACAACTGCTGTAATTCATGGGACAGAAGTCAACTTTAAATCCTATGGTCTAAGGAAATCTATTGACATCGCACTTAAGAAATTCGATGTCATTATCGCAGTATCTAATTATACTAGAGATTTAGTTGCTCATTTAAATAAAGAGGTTGCAGTGATACCTAATGGTATTGATTTAGATAAATGGGAATTAAGTGAAGTTTCTGATTTTGAATTGAAAGGACAACCCGCTTTGACGACAGTTGGTCGAGTAAGCTCACGTAAGGGACAAATAAATGTGATTAGGCAATTACCAGTACTTATCAAACAATTTCCTGAATTGCATTACCATTGTATTGGGATTCCAACAGAAGCTGATGCTTTTAATACATTAGCAAAGACATTGCAGGTTCAAGACTATATCACATTTCATGGTAGTTTAGATAATCAAATGATGAAACAAATACTTAGCAAAACTGATGTTTTCATGATGCTGAGTTCAGAAGATAAGTCTGGCGATGTAGAAGGTTTTGGTATTGCTATTTTAGAGGCTAATGCTTTAGGTGTTCCAGCCATTGGATCGAAAGGTTGCGGTATAGAATGTGCCATTCGACCTAATGTTTCAGGTGAATTGGTTGAGTTTGATAGTGAAACACAGATCAAAGAATCTATTGATAGAATATTGTCTCATAAAAAAGAGTATCAAAATGGAGCAAAAAAATGGGCTGAACAGCATGATTGGTCAAATATTATAAAACAGTATATTGCGCTATTGAGATGAGTACACTAACTATAATTTCACATACAGAGCATTATAAAACTCAAGATGGCAACATTGTCGGTTTAGGATCTACTGTGACAGAGATTAATAATTTATTAGATGTGTTCGACGAGGTTATTCATGTTGCAATGTTGCATCATGTAATACCACCTGCAAGTGCTTTGCCGTACATCTCAAACAAGATATCATTTGTGGCTTTGCCTGCGTTAGGAGGCCCAAAAATCACCAATAAATTGGCTATTGTTTGGAAATCACCATCCGTGTTAAGAACAATACAGAAAGCCATTAATGAAACTGATTATTTCCAATTTAGAGCACCTACTGGAATTGGTGTTTTCGTTATTCCTTATTTGATGTTGTTCAGTTCAAAAAAAGGATGGTATAAATATGCCGGAAATTGGAAACAGAAAAATGCGCCTTTAGCTTATCGTTTTCAACGTTGGTTGTTAAAAAATCAAAAGCGAAAAGTAACTATAAACGGCAGATGGGAAAATCAACCTTCTAACTGTTTAACTTTTGAAAACCCATGTTTGACTCTTGAGGAAATTTCTGAGGGTAGTGATATTATTGAAAGTAAAAGGTTTGACAATGATGTTATTAGTTTTTGTTTTGTTGGACGATTAGAAGCAGAAAAAGGGATTGACTTGTTAATTGAGACATTATCAAGTTTAAATATAACCGAAAAAGCGAAATTGAATGACATTCATATTGTAGGCGACGGAATAGCCATAGAACACTACAAAGCATATGCTAATAAGAGCGGTCTAAATTTTATTTTTCATGGTTTTTTATCACGTAAAAATGTCCATAATATTTACAAGAAATCACATGCCATTATATTGCCTTCAGCATCTGAAGGGTTTCCTAAAGTCATTGCTGAGGCTATGAATTATGGATGCTTACCATTGGTGTCTAATATCTCCTCAATTGATGATTATATTAAGGATGAAATCAATGGATTTTTATTTTATCCAATTACTTTAGAAAATCTAGCTGATAAAATTAAAAAAATGTTAAATTTGTCTGATATTCAGTATTCTAAGATGATCAAAGCCCGAAATCAAGAACTGATTAAATTTACCTACTCATATTATAACAAGCGAATAAGGGAGAAATTATTAAGTGAATAGTTGAGGGACTATTCTGGGAAATTTGGTGTTCAAATTTTACTTAATTTAGACTTTTTCATGAATTTTGTTTGAAAACTAAGTTTATTAGGTCTGGCAAAAAAAAAAAATTACATTTAGCACTTGCTATTAAACTACGTATTGTAAATGATTTTAAAGAGAATATCTTGGGTTTTTAAACGACATCCATTTTTATATATAGCACGTTTTAAACTACTTTCTAAAAATTCAAGTATTGAAGATATTGATAAATGTACTTACAATCAAGTTAATCAAGAAGCAGATATTCCCGATTATTTCAATGAAATTAATGATGCCATTTTCAAAGAAGGTAAACCAGAAACAGATTTAGAATTAATTAAACATTTAAGTGTTTGGTTACAGAATAATATAAAGGGTGGGCCAGGTCTAAGTGAACCTTCAGATGCAGCACTTAAAATTATGTTGTCAGGAAAAGGTGGTGTTTGTAGTGATATGGCTCAGGTATTTAATAATTTTTGTGTTATCAATGGTATTAAAGTGCGTGAATGGGGAAATACAAGAGCACCATTTAATAAAGAATATGGTGGACATTCATTTAATGAAGTCTATATTAGAGAATTGAGCAAATGGATTCTGATTGATGTATCAAGTAGTGTTCTATTTTATTTTGATCAAAAAGCACTATCTGTAATAGAGCTTTATCATTTAGTTCGAAAAAAAGAAGATGTTTCTTTTGAAACATTTAATTCATCACTAGAAGTCGATGATATCAATATTAGTAAAAACTATCTAAATCCAGATACCATACCGTTTTTGATATGTAATTACTCTAATAAAACGTATGATTCTTTTTTGAGGTTTTTAAGACCGCAAATCCCTGTTTTTATGGTTCATTTTGCTTTGTTTCTTTTAGGTAAAAGTTACCATTATCGTTTTCCATTGGATGATTATAAAAAAATATTTTCTTAGTATTTCTATTTTTGCAATAAACTTTAATCGTTATAACCCAAGATAGATTATTTTTATCTTGAAATTGAATGATGATAATTTAGAATTTTGTCTTGAAAACTGATGTTACCTATATAAATGCTATTGGATTACATGCTGTTATAGGTATGCTCATCTACTTTAATGAAAATTTAGCAATGCTATATTTTGCAATAGCCGTTATATTCTTTGTTGCAAAAATTATTCTAGCACCTAATTCCTCAAAAACATATTATGTATTAATTGCTTGTTCCTATTTTGTTGGTGCGGAGGTTTTATTAAGAATGACTAAGGGCTCTATCTCATATGAGGCAGGAAAGTATTTAGTAATAGTATTTGTAATAATGGGAATGTTTTATAAAGGTGTTTCAGGTAGAGGATATCCTTATTTTTTATATTTATTATTATTGGTGCCGTCAATATTTGTTGCTTCTACGACGTTGAGTTTTGATGCAAACTTCAGAACGAATATTGCTTTTGTACTTAGCGGGCCTGTATGTTTAGGAGCAGCGGCATTATTCTGTTATGATAAAAAAGTAAGTGTCGCACAAATGAATAAACTATTACTTTATATATTACTACCAATTATATCACATACCGTATATATATTCTTCTATAATCCAAGTGTGAAAGAAGTATTATCAGGTACAGGATCTAATAGAGCATCTTCTGGTGGTTGGGGAGCAAATCAAGTGTCTACCATCTTAGGTTTGGGGATGTTTATTTTAGTTGTAAGATTATTTACAAAGTCACCAACGCTAAGCTTGAAAATTTTAAATATTGCTTTGTTTTCAGCAATGACTTATAGAGCGGTAGTCACCTTTAGTCGTGGAGGTGTTTTTACTGCTGCAATTGCAATTCTAGCATTTCTAGGGATATATTATTTAAGGGTTTCACGAAAAAAAAGAAATGAGATTGTTATACTATTCACAGTTTTTATCTTTACAATAGTGGCAACTTGGGCTGTTAGTTCTTCTCAAACTAATGGGTATGTTGATTTGCGTTATAGCAATAGAGATCACTTAGGAAGAGACAAAGGAGATATTACTACTGGTCGAAAGAAATTATTTGAAGAAGAATTAGATGGCTTCTTATCTAATCCTTTTTTAGGTATTGGTTCCAGTAGAGCAAAGGATCAACGTATTGAAATTGATGGGCAAGGAGTTACATCTCATAGTGAATTAAGTAGATTGTTGG
Organism: uncultured Psychroserpens sp.; assembly: GCA_947489585.1. GTDB lineage: Bacteria > Bacteroidota > Bacteroidia > Flavobacteriales > Flavobacteriaceae > Psychroserpens. Next base: position 196,446 of record CANLEE010000002.1, on the reverse strand, counting down.
CTGAACATGGTATATTCGGAGTAATTATCTTGGTTATTTTATTACTCAAGCCATTAGATATGAAGGCAAGGAATAAAAGAAATTATTTTTTCTATGCTTTTTTGTGTTTTTGGTTCGCAACTATAAATCACTCATCCATGCGATTAGCTGCACCAGCTTTTATATATGCGTTAGCACTTTTAAATGTGACTTATGAAAAAAATCCTATACATAGGAAACAGATTGCAAAAGCAAACTAGTAATACGTCTTACATAAGTATATTGGGAGATTTCCTAAGTAGTGAAGGTTATGTGGTATATTATGCTTCCAGTTTAAGCAATAAACTGATGCGTATGATGGATATGGTTAAATCCTGTTTGTATTTATCTAGAAAAGTAGACTTAGTTTTAATAGATACTTATAGTACACAAAACTTTTATTATGCCTTTGTGATTAGTCAACTTTGTCGTGTTCTTAAAATAGCATATATGCCAATTTTGCATGGTGGAAATTTACCCCAACGATTAAAATTACACCCCAAAAAGAGTCGTATGGTTTTTAAACATGCTAAATGTAATGTTTCTCCATCTTTCTATCTTAAAATAGCTTTCGAAGATTACGGTTATACAAACATTGTCCATATTCCAAATACAATAGACATCCAAAACTACCCTTTTACTCATAGAAACTATGAAGTTCCAAAGCTTTTATGGGTAAGATCGTTTTCTGAAATTTATAATCCCAAATTGGCAATATATGTTTTTAAATTGCTAAAAGAAACTTACCCTAATGCAGAATTGTGTATGGTAGGACCAGATAGCGATGGGTCTTTTAAAGTCATAAAAGATTTAAATCAAAATCTGAGTTTGAATACAAAGTTTACAGGAAAGCTAACTAAAGACGAATGGATTAACCTCTCTAAAGACTATAATATCTTTATTAATACAACCAATTTTGATAATATGCCTTTAAGTGTTATCGAAGCTATGGCTCTGGGTTTACCAGTTGTGTCTACTAATGTAGGCGGAATGCCCTATTTAATAAAAGATAAATCTACAGGCTTTTTAGTTAAGCCTAATAATGCGAGTGAAATGGCAAAGGCTATATTGGATGTAATTGATAATGACATAAATAGAGAAATGATTATAAAATCGGCAAGAACAGAAGTTGAACAGTTTGATTGGAAACATGTTAAAAAAAAATGGTTTAATATCTTAATGAGATAATAGCCAAAATCTAACTTAACTTGTTATATTTACAAAAGTTCCTTTCTTAACTAATGAGCTCGAAAAAAGATATACATTTCGAAATTTCTGAACGTAAGGTATTGCTGCGTATCCTTGATATAATTGTAGTTATATTAGGTTTGTATATTCTGCAAAACAGTATAGATTACGACTACCTTACTATTGAAAGAGGAAACCTAGTTTATATTTTAGTTTTATTAGTTTACATCACCATTTTTGGAACAATATTTGAAATTTATGATCTTCAAAAATCTAGCAAGCTAGATGTCAGTTTTAGGAATATTGTACTAACAGCATCAACAACAGTGTTGTTTTATTTGTTGACACCAGTATTGACGCCGTTTCTTCCAGAGCAAAGACTTCAAATTATATACTTTTATCTATGCATTATAACAGCCATATTTCTTTGGAGATGGGCTTATATTGCGTTTATATCTTCACCTAGATTTTATAAAAAAGTACTCTTAGTTGGTGAAATCTCAAATATTGAGAATATAATTAAACCCTTAAATGAATCAGATCCTAACTATAAAATTGTTGGATTTATTAACTCTGAGACTGAAGTTGAATCACCGATTAAATTTAAAGGGTTGAAAGAATTTGAGGCTTCAAATTTAATGAGAGTTATTAGAGAAGAAAAGATCTCTGAAATATTAGTTGCAAGTTATAATTCTGAGAGCATCACTGCAGAGGTGTATCATGATCTCATCACCTTATTAGATCAAGGGTTTATCATCAGAGAATACACTCAGGTTTTTGAAGAAATTACTTATCGTGTACCAATTCAATTTGTTGGTAAAGATTTTTATAAATATTTCCCATTCAGTCGAAGCAACCAAAATACCTTATATCTCTTTTTTCACAGAGCCTTTGATATCGTATTTTCAATTATAGGGTTGCTTTTCGGTATATGTTTAATACCTTTTATTGCTTTCGGAAATATGATTGCTAATAAGGGACCGTTGTTCTACTTTCAAGAACGTGTTGGTCAAAACGGAAAATTATTTCAGATTGTTAAATTAAGAAGCATGGTTGTTAACGCTGAAATGGGAGGTGCAAAGTGGGCTCAGAAAAACGATACAAGAATCACTAAATTCGGTAGGCTTTTGCGTCGCTCTCGTATAGATGAAATTCCACAATTTATTAATGTACTAAGAGGTGATATGAGCATTATTGGCCCTCGCCCAGAACGACCATTTTTTGTGAATGAGTTATCTAGAATCATTCCGTTCTATGAAACAAGACATATTGTTAAACCTGGTCTTACAGGTTGGGCTCAAGTGAATACACGTTACGGGTCATCAGTAGATGATAGTTTAACAAAATTGCAATACGATTTGTTTTATATTAAACATAGAAGTGTGTTTTTAGATATTAATATTATCGTAAAAACATTTAGTACAATTTTGTACTATAGAGGTCAATAGTTTATCTAACCTTTGAAAATTTAGACTATTCTCGTTCTCTTCGGAAAAAACCAATCAAGAACACAAATATTAAAACGAAAAAGCTAATCCTAGCTATGTAATCTCCAGAGGATACATAAAAAGTCATTTTGTTATTTGTAGTAACTTGACCAGATAAAGCGCCTTTTTCACCATAGGCTAAACTGTTAGTAATTTCACCTCTTGCATTTATTATTGCAGAAATGCCAGTATTAGCACTTCTAGCAATATCACGTCGTGTCTCTATAGCTCTTAATCGTGCGTAACTCAAATGCTGTTTATGCCCTTGCGTTTCATTCCACCAGGCGTCATTAGTAATAATGCTTAAAAAATTTGCGTCGTTTCTTACATAACCACCAACAAATTCACCATAAACTGATTCATAACAAATAATTGGAGCAACAATATATTTTGAATTTGATGATGTAAAAACACCTCTATAATCTTGGGTGGTTTTCATAGCAACTGTCCCTCCTAAATCAATCATTGCATCACCAATTATAGGTTTTAAAATATCCTGATAAGGGAAATTTTCAATGCCTACTACTAATTTTGATTTGTTATATTGCTGAACAGAATCTGAAGTGTTAATTAGAATTGCAGAATTGTAATCATCATAATAAATACTTGGATTATTTTTAGCTTGATTCGTTTCTTTTTTGATTTTTGATTTATCCTTAAAAACATCAATAAACGAAATGCCAGTTAAAAGGTTTGCATTAGGATGTTCATTTATATAGCGCTTAAGTCTGCTCTTAAGTAATGAATTCTTAAACTGAGGAAGGCGCGTGCTTTCTGCTAAAAATGTTTCAGGAGCAATAATAAAATCTGTTGAATCTGTAATTTTTGAGTTTGATAACTCCATTAATAATTCTGTAAATTTAATATTGGTCATATTGTATTTTTCAGAATATGGATCAATATTAGGTTGCAAGATAACCACATCAACAGTATTGCCTTCATGAGCGTAAGTACTGTATATGCCTAAGGAAATTAAAATAGGAATAATAATCAGTCCAGCACATTTCAGTACTACTGATCTTAAAATAGTTTTAGAACGCTCTTTTTGAAAAGAAAGTACACCTTTAAATATCAAAACATTCAAAATCCAAACCCAAAGTGTGCCTCCAAAAGTACCTGTGTATTCATACCACTGAATCCAAGTAATATAATCTGAAAAACCATTTCCTAAATTGAGCCATGGCCAAGAAAACTCCCATCCTAAGTGTAGTTTTTCAAAACTAATCCATAACGTAACTAAAAACAACAAAGCTCTATTTTGTGACTGTCGTTTTGCATATTTATGATAAATTAAAAATAGAAGCGCCATTAAAGCTGAGTTGACAAAAACAGCAAAACTTGCCCCAAATACATCTGCAAATCGTAACCAGCTTGTGGTGATGAGGTTCCAAATTACAAACGTTATGTAGGAGAGCCCAAAGATTTTAAGACCTTTTCGTTTTACGTTAGATAAACGCAATTGCTGTTCTGCTAAAAGTAATGGCACGAAAGCAACAAAAAGGAGTAGCGGAAAACCATATGTTGGCCAGCCTAATGCTAATATAATTCCAGATAATAAGGCGAGTAATGTTCGGTTCACTATCTAAAGATACTAAAATCGATTTTTAACGAAAACACATTAGAATATAAAGCAGCACTTTGATCTCCAATGTCAGTAAATGCATAGTCTATTTGAATGCCTCTATATTTAAACCCTAATCCTAAGCTGGGTTGAAATGTTAAGTTTTCAGAGTTATCTAATTGCAGTTCATTTTGAAAATTACCAACACCTGCTCTTAAGAACACGAGGTCAGTATACCCAAATTCAAAGCCTAAAGCAGGATTTACACTTGCAAATGATGTTGAAAAAATATCATTATTCTCTTCAAAACGAACATTTAAGTCGAAAGAGGTTAATAACGAATAGTCGTAATGAAAAATAAATTTCTTAGACATCCCAATTTGCAATTTTGGAATCGTAATTTCTGTATCTTCAGGTACAGTTTGGTTTTGACCTTCTATGGCATTTTGTATATCAGCGAGTTTATCATCATCAAATGACCAGGCATTAAAAGTTGTGGTGATATCTCTGGCCATGATTCCAAACTTCCAGTCATTTTTAGTTTCAAACTGAATTCCAGCATCTAAACCAAATCCCCATGAATTAGCAAAATCACCAATAATTCTACGAACTACTTTAGCATTTACACCATAACTTAAACCATCTAGTGGTAGTTTTCTAGCATATGAAAACGTTAATGCATAATCTGATGTAGAGAATAAACTAACCCGATCATAATTAATGTTTCCTTGATCGTCAATCAACTGTGTTGTATCTAAAATATCATCGACACCAAATCGAATGAGTGATAAAGCAACAGCACTTCTGTCATCAAGAGGCTTGGCAAAAGCGATATAATTATAGTTAGCAATGTTTGCAAAATAGCTAGAATGTAAGAGGGCCAATTGGTTGTCTTCTAGGTTAACTAGGCCAGCAGGATTCCAATATCCAGAATTTACATCAGCTGTGTGAGATACTACACTATTACTCATGCCAAGAGCAGCTGCGTCCACACCAATATTCAAAAATTCATTAGAATATTTAGTTTGAGCAGTGCAAAAAAAGGTAATCAAAGTCGAAGCGATGAATAGGTACTTTTTCAATAGCAAAAATTTTTTACAAAGATGCACAATTTTATTCACCTATTAAACTGTAAATAGTCATAGATATTGTACTTCACTTGCAATAGTCGAAAATAGTTTGCTATTTTTACACAAATCTTATGTATGTCTATAAAAAACTACATTCCTAATTTTATTACACTCTTAAATTTACTTAGCGGTAGTATTGCAGTTATTTTTGCTGTTCATAACAATTTTGTTGCGGCTGCAATTTTTGTGTTTCTAGGGATTTTCTTTGACTTTTTTGACGGTTTGTTAGCTAGGAAATTAAATGTTCAAAGTGAATTAGGTGTGCAGCTTGATTCTTTAGCTGATATGGTGACTAGCGGTTTAGTTCCAGGAATTGTTATGTTTAAGTTGATTTCCATGAGTATTAATGCTCCAGAAATAGTAAAACAGGATGACTGGAACTCAAATTTTAGTTTTAGCGATTTAAATATTGAACCAATAGCACTTATAGGCTTGTTTATTACGTTAGCATCAGCGTATCGTTTGGCTAAGTTTAATATCGATGAAGATCAACAGAGTTATTTTAAAGGCTTACCAACACCAGCAAATACGTTGCTTGTCATGTCATTACCTTTAATTATTGAATTTCAGAATAGCAACTTTGCAACATCACTTATATTAAATCAATGGTTTTTAATAGCCTTTACATTACTAAGTTGCTATTTGCTTAATTCTAACATCAAGTTATTGGCTTTGAAATTTAAAGATTTTAGCTTTGCTAATAATGCCTATAGATACATTCTTATTATTGCTACAATATTATTATTAGTGTTTTTTCATTTTATAGCAATTCCAATAGTCATCGTAGTATATATCGTACTATCACTACTCGATAATTTAACAACCAAATAATTAATACTCATGTTAGAAGTTATTTTTACATTATTAATGCTTGTATTGCTGCAAGCTGTTTTAGGATTTGATAATCTACTTTATATCTCTTTAGAATCAAAAAAAGCGCCATTGTCTGATCAAAAGCGTGTGCGAAAAGTTGGGATTCTAATAGCGATTGTTCTTAGAATCGTATTGTTATTTGTGTTAGTGTCTATTATTGATTTCTTTCAAGAACCGTTTTCGTTTTTAACAGGTCATATTGGAGATGTTTTAGGTTTTGCGTTTAATGGTCATAGTTTGATTGTTCTTGCTGGTGGTGGATTTATTATTTATACTGCTATCAAAGAAATATGGCATATGATTGCTAAACACAATTTGGATGATGAAGTAGGAGATGTAGAAAAAGGAAAGAAAACGTCTAATGCAGCAATTGCAAGTATTGTATTAATGAATTTGGTGTTTTCATTCGATTCTATTTTAGCAGCTATAGGTTTAACTAGTGATATAGAAAATTCTACAACTGCTTTTATTGTTATGGCAATTGCAATTGTATTAAGTGGAATATTGATGCTAGTTTTAGCCGATAGAATTTCGACATTTTTGGCAAAAAATAGAATGTATGAAGTGTTAGGACTCTTTATTTTGTTTATCGTAGGAATTATGTTAGTGACAGAAGGTGGGCATTTAGCACATTTAAAAATCTTCGGAAATGAGATTGTACCAATGAGTAAAACAACGTTCTATTTTGTGATTGTAGTTTTAGTTATTACTGACATTGTGCAAGGTCGCTACCAAAAGAAATTAATAGCCGAACAAGAAAGTCTTGAATCTATTGGCGATACAAAAAATGAAAACACTTAAGCTACACTATGAAGGACTTAAAATTTCCAATACACTTTACATTCAATGTGACGACAATTTCTAATGACTTTTCAGCTAAGGATGCCTCAGGTCGAACTGTGGCATATGTGAGACAGAAAATGTTTAAACTTAAAGAGGATATTAGCATTTATGATAATGAGAATAAGAGCAATTTAACTCATAGTATTAAGGCAGATAAATGGATTGATTTTTCTGCAGCATATAGTATGAAAGATGCGCACGGCAAAGAAATTGGAAAAATAGCGAGAAAAGGTTGGGCGTCTATCTGGAAAGCACATTATGAACTTATAGACCAACATCAAAAACTACAATACCATATTAGAGAAGATAATGCTTGGGTAAAAGTGCTAGATTCGGTTTTAGGAAATATTCCTATTCTTGGTGGATTAACAGGATACTTATTTAATCCGAGTTATACAGTAACCGATTTAAAAGACCAAGCGGTCTGTCAACTTAAAAAAGAACCATCTTTTTTTGGAAGAAAATTTGCACTCTCAAAATTGAAGCCTATTGATAACGATGATGACGAGCGTATCATTTTAGGATTTATGATGATGGTCTTATTGGAGCGACGTAGAGGATAAACTATTAAAACTCAAGTTTCTTTTTACGTAACTCAAAGTTTTGACCTAAGTAAACTTTACGTACCATTTCGTCGCTAGCAAGTTCTTCAGGTTTTCCAGCTTTTAAAATGCTACCCTCAAACATCAAGTAGGTTCTATCAGTAATTGCTAATGTTTCTTGTACGTTATGATCGGTAATAAGAATACCAATATTTTTCTTTTTCAATTGAGCAACAATACGTTGAATATCCTCTACAGCCACAGGATCAACACCTGCAAAAGGCTCATCGAGTAGAATGAAATCTGGATCAGTTGCCAAAGCACGAGCAATTTCTGTACGACGGCGTTCACCACCAGACAATAAATCGCCTCTGTTTGTACGAATATGACCTAAACCAAACTCTTCAATCAAAGATTCCATTTTATGTTCTTGCTCTTTTTTACTGAGCTTAGTCATTTGAAGTACACTCAAGATATTATCTTCAATACTCAATTTTCTAAATACTGAAGCTTCTTGTGCTAAATATCCAATTCCGTTTTGTGCACGTTTGTACATTGGAAATGATGTAATCTCAGTATCATCCAGATAAATATTACCGCCATTGGGTTTAATAAGACCAACAATCATATAGAAAGATGTCGTTTTACCAGCGCCATTGGGTCCTAATAAACCAACGATTTCTCCTTGATTAACTTCCAAAGACACATCTTTTACGACTTTTCGTCCACTATAGGACTTCATTAAATTATCGGCTCTTAACTTTTTCATAAATGAGGTAATAAGCGCTAAAATAACAAATTCAAAAAGACTTGCTTTTTAGTTTATTATAAGTTTAACGGTCAGTAGGATTCTGAGTTTCTAATGCATCCCAGTATTCATAGGCTTTACGCAAATGCGGAATGACAATTGTACCACCAACTAGTGTTGCAATACTTAAGGCTTCTACAACTTCTTCTTTGTTTAAACCTTCTTTATAACTGGATTCTAAATGATACTTCACACAATCATCACAGCGTAATACCATTGAGGCTACTAAGCCTAAAAGTTCTTTTGTTCTCTTATCTAAAGCACCTTCGGTAAAGGCATTAGTATCGAGATTAAAAATACGCTTGATAACTTTGTTATTATCTGCTAGAATTGCGTCGTTCATTTTAGAACGATACGCATTAAATTCGGAAACACTATCAGACATGGACTTTTTGTTTTTTGTTTTGGTTTTTAACAACCACTTTAGATATATAAATACTTACTTGGTATAAAATTAATATTGGAATAGCAACAATAACTTGACTCGCTAAATCAGGAGGTGTTATAATTGCTGAAAGAATCAATACAATGACCAAAGCAAATTTTCGGTATTTCCTCATAATTTGAGGTGTCACCAAACCTATTTTGGTTAAAAAATAAATGATAATAGGCAGCTCAAATACAAAACCAGAGGCTAAAGCTGCTGATCTTACCGTAGAGATATAAGAACTAATATCAAATTCATTAACAACTTCAGGGCTAATACTATAATTTGCTAAGAAATTTATAGATAAAGGCGTTACTATAAAATAGCCAAATAAGACACCCAAAAAGAATAAAAATGATGTTGTAAATATAAACCCTCTCGAATGCTTACGTTCACTTGAATGTAAGCCTGGACTGATAAAACTCCAAAACTGATAAATCACATAAGGAAAAGCAATCACAAATCCAGCATAAATAGAAGTCCAAATGTCTGCAGAAAACTGTCCTGCCATTTGTCTACTTTGAATTTTAAAAGGAAATTCTGCCGCACAAAATGTCGCATCATTAATGCCAATAAATTGCGATGCTTGACATAACCATTTATACGTAGGAAAGTCCATGCGTTTAGGCGCAAAGACTATATGTTCAAAAATAAATCCACTAAAAATAAAAGCAACTGTAGCACAAATCAAAATAGAAAGTGTAATTCGTATTAAATGCCATCTTAAGTCTTCTAGGTGATCAAGAAACGACATCTCATCGGTCTTCTTATTTGCCATTATATAATACCTTCTTTAATTAAATCATGAATATGTATAACACCAGCATAGTTGCCATTTTTTTCAACCAGTAATTGGGAAATACCATGTGTTTCCATAAGCTCCATTGCATCTATGGCCATCGCATCTTCGTCAATGCGTTTAGGATGACTACTCATAATATCTTTAGCTGTCAAGTGAATAAACTCATCACTTTTGGTAAGCATTCGTCTCAAGTCACCATCAGTAATAATACCAGCTATTTTATTGTTGTCTACTACTGCTGTTACACCAAGCATTTTTTCTGAAATTTCAACAATCACATCTTTTGCACTTGTTGATAATCCCACTTTTGGTTTTTCATTCACAGAAGATAAATCGCTAACACGTAAGTACAACCGTTTTCCTAAAGAACCACCTGGATGGTATTTAGCAAAATCTTTACTTGAAAATCCGCGAAGTTCTAATAAACATACCGCTAAGGCATCACCTAAAACTAATTGAGCTGTAGTGCTAGTGGTAGGCGCTAAATTATTCGGGCAAGCTTCTTGTTCGACATATGCATTCAGAATAAAATCGGCTTGAAGTGCTAAAAATGATTTGTCATTTCCAGTAATCGCAATCATTTTATTCTTTGCATTTTTGATTAAAGGAACCAATACTTTAATTTCTGGTGTATTTCCGCTTTTAGAAATACAAATCACGACATCATCTTCTAAAATCAACCCTAAATCACCATGAATAGCATCTGCAGCATGCATAAATACAGATGGTGTACCTGTTGAATTTAAAGTTGCAACAATTTTATTGGCAATGATTGCACTTTTACCAATACCTGTAATCACTACACGACCTTTTGAATTGTATATCAAAGATACTGCATTTGCAAAATCATCAGTTAATAAATGACTCAAATTTGCAATAGCATCACGTTCTAAATCTATAGTTTTTTTGGCGGTTTTAAGGATAGATTGAATACTGTTCAAAATTAATTTTTTTTGAGTTTGATGGGTATAAAGAAATTGTTATCTTTAGGTTTATGCAAATGTATCAAAAATACTAATAGGGATTAATGAGTATAAAAGAAATTGATATACATTCTGCACTCAAACAATACTTCGGCTTTTCTCAATTCAAAGGACTTCAGGAAAGTGTTATAAAAAGTGTTGTTGCAGGTGAGGATGTATTTGTTATTATGCCTACAGGAGGCGGAAAATCACTGTGTTATCAGCTTCCAGCATTAATAAAGGAGGGCACTGCAATTATAGTTTCTCCATTAATTGCCTTAATGAAAAACCAAGTTGATGCTATTAGAGGCGTCTCTAATGAAGAAGGTGTTGCCCATGTTTTAAACTCTTCACTTAACAAAACTGAAGTCAAACGTGTCAAAGAAGATATCCTTAATGGTGTTACTAAATTACTTTATGTAGCTCCAGAGTCACTTACTAAAGAAGAACATGTCGAATTTTTAAGATCGGTCACAATTACTTTTATGGCAGTAGATGAAGCACACTGTATTAGTGAATGGGGACATGATTTTAGACCAGAATACCGAAACCTTAGGCATATTATAAAGCGTATTGGTGATAATATTCCAATTATTGGATTGACAGCAACAGCTACACCTAAGGTTCAAGAAGATATTTTAAAAAGTTTAGATATTCAAAATGCTAAAACTTTTAAAGCGTCATTTAATAGACCGAATTTATATTATGAAATTCGCCCTAAAACAAAAAATGTTGATGCAGATATCATACGTTTTGTGAAAAAGAATGAAGGTAAGTCAGGTATTGTATATTGTTTAAGTAGAAAACGTGTTGAAGAATTAGCCCAAGTGTTACAAGTTAATGGTGTCAAAGCTGTACCATATCATGCTGGTTTAGATCCTAAAACTAGAGTAAAGCATCAGGATATGTTCTTAATGGAAGATTGTGATGTTGTTGTGGCGACGATTGCTTTCGGAATGGGAATCGACAAACCAGATGTTCGCTTTGTGATTCATCACGATATCCCAAAAAGTATAGAAAGTTATTATCAAGAAACTGGTCGTGCAGGACGAGATGGAGGAGAAGGTCATTGTTTAGCTTATTATGCTTATAAAGATATTGAAAAGTTAGAAAAATTTATGTCTGGAAAACCTGTGGCCGAACAAGAAATTGGTCATGCTTTATTACAGGAAGTGGTTGCTTTTGCTGAAACGTCTGTATCTAGGCGAAAGTTTATTCTTCATTATTTTGGAGAAGAGTTTGATAACGCAACTGGTGAAGGTGGTGATATGGATGATAATGTTCGTAATCCAAAAAAACAACATGAAGCCCAAAAAGAAGCAGTGACTTTGATAGAAACTGTCCAAAAAACGAATGAAAAATATAAATCAAAAGATTTAGTACAAGTTTTAATTGGTCAAACCAATGCATTAATTTCTTCTCATAAAACAGATGCACAGCCATTTTTTGGTATAGGAAAAGATCGTGACAGGCGATATTGGATGGCTCTAATTCGTCAAATATTAGTAGCAGGTTATCTTAAAAAAGATATTGAGACTTATGGAGTGTTAAGACTATCCGAAGAAGGTCATGAATTTATAAAATCACCAAAATCATTTATGATGACCGAAGATCACGTTTTTGATGAAGGAAGCGATGATGGTATCGTAACTGCTGCCAAAGGCGGAGGAGGTGTTGCAGATGAAACCCTAATGAAAATGTTGAAAGACTTGCGAAAACGAAATGCTAAAAGTTTGGGTGTGCCGCCATTTGTGATTTTTCAAGACCCTTCATTAGAGGATATGGCTTTGAAATATCCTATTACCATTGAAGAAATGAGCAATGTGCATGGTGTAGGTGATGGAAAAGCTAAAAAATATGGTAATGACTTTGTTGATTTAATTGCACAATATGTTGATGATAATGACATTGTTAGACCTGATGATTTCGTTGTAAAAAGCACAGGGTCTAATTCTGCCATCAAGTTATATATTATTCAAAATGTAGATCGTAAATTACCACTCACTGATATTGCATCTTCTAAAGGCATGTCTATGCCAGATTTTATAAAAGAAATGGAAGCTATAGTTTATTCTGGAACAAAACTCAATATCAACTATTGGTTAGATGATGTTTTAGATGAAGATCAGCAAGAAGAAATTCATGAGTATTTTATGGAGTCAGAAACTGATAAAATAGATGCAGCTATTGAAGAGTTTGATGGCGATTATGATGACGAAGAACTTCGTTTGTATCGTATTAAGTTTATCAGTGAAGTAGCTAACTAGCTATTTAATTTTGAACATTCTAAAATCATAGAAGGCCAAAAAAAAGTAAAATATATGTTAAATAATTAAAATAGTTAGGAATCCTTACTATATTTGTATTGCAATAATGCAAGAACATAAAAATATAATAGTAGTATGAGTAAATCAATTTTTTATCACGCGGGCTGTTCGGTATGTATCAGTGCTGAACATGACATTATCAATTTGGTAGGTGCCAATAATGTTGAAATCGTCAATATTGGTGAAGATCGATCGCGAATCCAAGAAGCTGAGCGTGCAGGAGTAGAATCTGTTCCAGCTTTAGTAACGCCAAATGGAAACACGTTGCACATTAACTTTGGAGCTTCTATGGCAGATGTAAAAGGTTAATTTTTTAATTCATATAGTTAGGATTCCTAATTTAAAAGAGTCCTAACTATTCAAAATCAACAACAATATGAAAACAATAATTCTATTAATATCCACAGTATTCGTTCTTGGAACAACAGTGTCTTGTGCTCAAGACAACCCATATAATAATGAAGATTTCAATATTAAAGCTGTCAATGTTATACATCAACCAAATTTAGGCATAAGCATTTGGGAGATTTCTGTTGTAGGTAAGGCCGCACAAACAACACCAGTAAAAGTAGGTCAGTTAGATGGAGCTCCAGTATTAGGCTACGTATTTCCAACAACGTTAAAACCAATAGATGTTGGCTTTAACCAAACTAATGGCATTGTAGCATTGGCATTAACATCGCATCCCGATTTTGATGACACTCCATTATGGGATGAAAATAGCGATAATATTTTCGATAATGATGGCCTTATTTGGCATCCACATTGGGTCATTTTGCACGAAGACAAACGTGTAGCTGGAGGATTATCTGTAAAACAATTCAAAAAAGCAGATAAAACGGTTGTGTTACCACCAACAAATCCTGGAATGCCTATGTATATGGATTCTCCTGGCTATCCAGTAACTGCTAACAAAAACACCATTAAAGTTGTGGTGCCTGATTATAGAATTAATTATAAAACTAATTTTAACTATGACGGTGTTACAGCTTTTATGAAAGTAAATACTAGCGATGAAAGTTTACCAATGTTAGGTGTTTATGAAGTGTTTAGTGTAGCCAGTGGAGATTTATCATTACCATATAAAGTAAAGCAATAATGAAAGTTTCAGTTTGGGATACCTACGTAAAACGTGATGATGGAAATGTGATGCATTTTGACATTCTTGTACCAAGTGATGTCACTGATGAAACTATCATTTTTAGGTTCGGAAATGAGTATTTAAGACATAAGTCTATTCATAATGCAGTAGTTTCTACTAAAGAATGTCGCCTATGTCATATGGAATATGCTACACAAGAAGTTGAAGAAGCTATTCTAGAAAAAGGCTATTTTATTCTAGAAATGGAAAATTGTAATTAATTTAATTAGGATGACTAACTTTGTCCCGCAAGTAAAGCGGGACATTTTTATGAAAGATAACAGTATTTTTAATCCAGATCAACAACAGAAAGATTTATCGAGCAAGATTGTAACAGGTCTTGAGCGTATTTCTGAAGTGTTTAAAATTTTGCTTTGGGAAAAATCAAAAATCGTTGGATTGAGCCCAATTCAAATTCAGATTTTGGTGTTTATTACATTTCACAAAGAAGAATTGTGTAATGTGAGTCATTTGGCAAAAGAATTTAATGTTACGAAACCTACTGTAAGTGATGCGATTAAAATTCTAGATAAAAAGAAATTAATTGTCAAGGTCTATTCATCTGCAGATAATCGTAGATATAATATTCAGTTATCACCTTCTGGAAAAAAGATTGTTTCTGAAGTTCATGATTTTGCAAATCCACTTAAATCTCAAATCGATAATTTTGATTCTACCGATTTAGAAAGCCTATTTAGTACGCTTAGTGAACTCATTTATAAACTCAATAAAAATGGAGTGTTAACAGTACAAAGAACCTGTTTTGGATGTAAGTTTTACCAAAAAAACGAAATGTCAGACTATTGTAATCTTCTTGAAAAAGAGTTATTAAATAAAGATATAAGATTAGATTGTCCCGAATTTGAAGAAACTATATAAATAAGTATGAGATTACTTTTTTTCTACCGGTGTAAAACTAATATCATAGGTTTTGCATTTCAGTATTAATTCATCAATTGTTTCAGGATTTATTTTGGCAGCATCTTTTTCGTCAATCTGAAAATCGATTTTTGTAATATGTCTACCTTTTACATCAGTAGGATCTGATTCAAACTCTACAGACTCAGAATCTAACTCTAAAGTTGAATTTTCACTTTTAATAGTAAGATGTCCTCCTTTTTTTGTTTTTATTTTAAAGGCACCACAAATAACAGTTTGAAAAGAATAATAACCACCAAGCTCGTTTAATCCAGCGTATAAAACATTATCTTCAGAGAGTGCAAATGGTTCATGCTCAATGGCAGCCATAATTGATTCTAATGTATCAGAATTAGGTGACGTGGCTTCTTTTTTAGAATTTCCTAAAGCTGATTTTAATTTGGTAATAAAACTCATAGTGACTTTATTTTTGGTAAAGCTAACTTTATGTTACGCAAATTCCAAATCGAGCTTCACTCTTCTAATAGAGTTTGTTATCTTTGCACCTCAATTAAAATAAAACACGATGCAAGACGGTTTATACGCAAAATTTAATACAACAAAAGGCGAAATTTTGGTCGCTTTAGAATTTCAGAAAACACCAGGAACAGTAGGTAATTTCGTAGCATTAGCTGAAGGGGATTTAGAAAATGCAGTGAAGCCACAAGGAACACCATACTATGACGGATTAAAATTCCATAGAGTGATTCCAGATTTTATGATTCAAGGTGGATGTCCTCAAGGAACAGGAACAGGAAATCCAGGTTATAAATTTGATGATGAATTTCATCCAGATTTAAAACACGATGCTCCAGGTGTATTGTCTATGGCAAACGCTGGACCAGGAACTAATGGAAGCCAGTTTTTTATCACGCATGTTGAAACACCATGGTTAGATAATAATCATACAGTTTTCGGAAAAGTCATCGAAGGTCAAGATGTTGTTGATGCCATAGCTCAAGAGGATGCTATCAAAACGTTAGAAATTGTAAGAGTTGGAGGAGACGCTGAAAGTTTTAATGCTGTAGAAGCGTTTAGAACATTTGAAGGCGCTAGAGAAAAACGTATTGAGGCTGAGCGTGAAGCTGCACGAGCTGAATTAGATAAACTCGCCTCTGGATTTGAAGAAACGAAAAGTGGTTTGCGTTACCAAATTATTCAAAAAGGAGATGGCAAAGCTGCTGAAGCAGGTAAAATGGTATCTGTGCACTATAAAGGTCAACTAGCAGACGGAACTGTTTTTGATTCATCATACAAAAGAAATGCACCTTTAGATTTTCAAGTTGGTGTTGGTCAAGTAATACCAGGTTGGGATGAAGGGATTTGTTTATTAAACGTAGGAGATAAAGCTCGTTTGGTAATTCCGAGCGACTTAGGTTATGGTGCTGCTGGAGCTGGAGGCGTGATTCCACCAAATGCGACTTTAGTATTTGATGTTGAGTTGATGGATGTGAAATAGATTATAACACCTATATAAATAAAAAAGCACCAATTAAATTGGTGCTTTTTTTATAGGCAATTTTTAGAGTTCACTAATTATTTTTATAAGTCAAATTAACGGTTAATTCAGCTGTGTTTATATTAAGAATTACTTTATAGGTCGAATTCTTGTTGTCATTTTCTTTGATGTATAAACCTTCAACTAGTGTGAAATCATTTCTTGAGATATAATAATCTAAATCGACATTATCAGTATCAATTATAAATTTTGAAATTTTAGTATTGTCATTACATATACAATCTGTTGAACTCACTTTAGGAATATCAACACCAGTTCTCAATTCGATATTGTCTATATTAAAACTACTGCATGATTGTGTATTAAAGATATACCATCCATAGAGATGTAGACCTCCATATAGCATTCCAAAAAATGCAACAACTAATATAATACCAATACCTACTCTTTTCATGGTGTTTTTAGATATAAATAGAACGCAAAGCGCACCATTGTATTATCTAACCTAATTTATTTGCGATTAGCTACAAAGGTACCATTGGGTTGAATCATTTTTATTTGGTTTATAGAACCATCTTCAGATTCTAAAAATTCAATTTTAAAACCTTCTAAAGTCTTAAATGAAAATTTATGTTTAGCCGTAGGTATTTGTTCATATTCTGGTTGCCCTTTTACAAATATGTAAAGCACATCTTTTTTGGTGTATACTTTTATTTCTGTTCCTGAGATATCATACTCTCCAGTATATAAATCTAGAGTTTTAGTATCTACATCAATTGTATTAGGTGTGCGTTTAAATACAACAGCATCTACAGTAGGTTCTATCTTCATTTTAGCTCCAGAAATGTCACCTGCGTCATTAGTGAGAAATGTTACTTTTATTGAATTTCCATATTGTGTTGTGTCTATTTTATTGTCTACTACATCTACAAGTTCAAATACATCATAATGATAATGATGTAAATAGATGTCATCATTATTAACTTTTGTAAATAATGAATCACTTTTTGAAGTGATTTCAAATGTTCCATAACCTCCATGAGAATAACTACCTGTATAATCTAAATTGATATGTGAAGGTGTTGTGTTTTTTACATTAGAACTTTCAGAATCTTCTTTAATCTCTTCTTGAGTTTTTTTGTTTTTTTCTAGCCTTTTTTCATAACGTCCAACCCAATCAGATTCTTCTTCACCAAGCATTCGGTCTGCAATTGTATTTCTTACTAAAGAAGGTACAGCAGATCCGTTTTGATTGGTTAATACTACAATACCTACTTTGTCACTTGGAAAGAAAGCTACATTTGCAGAGAATCCGTTAATGTTTCCTCCATGCTCAACACGATAGTGCCCTTTGAAAGACTGTAAAAACCAACCATAACCATAATTTGCAAAATGAATATCTGGAAATTCATCATCAGGCGTATTTGCTCCTACAACCATTTGAGAGCTTAGGGCTTCATCAATATAGTTAGCAGGAATAATTTCTTCGCCTTTATATTTTCCATCATTAATCCATGTGATTAACCATTTTGACATATCATTTACACTACTGTTGATACTTCCTGCAGGCGACATTCCAGCAATATCATAATAGTCCATTTTTTTGATAACATCCTCTTTTAGTTCGTAACCAAAAGCTGCATTGGAACTCGATTTCATTTCAGCAATTGTTGCATTAGATCTGTTCATACCTAATGGTTTGAAAAAATAATCATTGATATTGTCTTCCCAACTTTTTCCAGTGATTCGCTCGGCAATAACACCTTGAGCTAAAAATCCAAAGTTATTATAATACCACTGTTGCCTTATTCCTGTAAAAGGTTCTTGGTATTTTACACGCATTAAAAGAGAATCTTTATTATGTGTTGGGAAATAATACCACGATCCATCATGTCTAGGTAAACCTGTACTATGACGCATAAGGTCTTTGATAATTAAATTGTTATTCATATCATCATTATAAAACTCCAATTCAGGAATATGCTGTCTTGGGTTATCATCAAACGATAGTTTATCATCAGCACGTAATAGTCCTAAAACAGACGACGTAAATGCTTTTGAGGAAGAACCAATAGCATATAATGTATTGGCATCTGCAGGAACCTTATTTTCGTAATCGCTATAACCAAAACCTTTAGCATAAATAAGTTTATCACCTTCAACAACGGCGACTGCGAAACTCGCTGCTTTTGTAGTTTCTAGAATTTTATTTAATTCTTTTTCGATTCCTTTAAGTCGTTTGTCTTGTGCATTAATAGAAAAGGTTATAAAAACACCTAATGCGAGTAAAGCTAATTTTTTCATTGTATTGATTTTTGTATTAGAGTAGATAGTTGATTAGTAGTCAAGTTTTCAAATTAGTTACTCAATTCTTAATTTATTTCACAATTCATCCATAAAAAATTACAGTTCAGTCATTCGCTTTTTAAAAACCTTGACTTCTGTTAGATATTTGTCTCATCAATCAAGCTGAAATAGTTTCAGTATAAAACATAGTATTATGAACACACTAATAAAAATTATCATTTTCATTGTATTTAGTCAAGTACTAAATGCTCAAGACGGCACAGGTCAGGATATTACGGTTAAAATTAATAACCTTAGTAATAACACTGGAAAAGTATTGGTCTCAATTTATAATTCTGAAGCTTCGTTTTTAGGTAAAGGATTTAAAGGAACAATGAGTAAGATTGAAAATAATAGTTGTGAAGTAACTTTTGAAGATATTCCAGCAGGTACTTATGCAATTTCATTATTTCATGATGAAAATGAGAATAATAAATTGGATAGTAATTTTTTAGGCATTCCAAAAGAAGATTATGGATGTTCTAATAATGCACGAGGGTTTATGGGACCACCAAAATGGGAAGATGCAAAATTTGAAGTAAAAAATAAATCAATAACACAAACTATAACACTTTAATATCATGAAAAAATTAATGATTATCGCAATTGTATTAATCTCTGGATTAACTAATGCACAAACCAATTTTGAAAAAGGAATGCAAAAGGCATTTAGCCTTTGGCAAGAAAATAAAATGGACGAAGCAGAGAATATGTTTGAGCGTATTTCAAATGCTGAAACAGATCAGTGGCTACCACACTATTATATTGCACAAATTAATAGCTTAAAAAGCTGGAACATTAAGGATGAAGCTGTGTTAAAAGCACAATTAGATAAAGCGCAAGAACATATTAATAGTGCGATGACAATTAGTAAAGACAATCCAGAAATTATGGTAATACAAGCGCATGTATTAACCAATTGGGTAGCCTTTGATGGAATGACTTACGGAATGAAATACTCAGGAAAAATTTCTGAATTATATGCTAAAGCTGAGAAATTAGCACCAGAAAATCCAAGAGTCGTTTTTGGAAAGGCAGAATGGGGCATGGGAAGTGCAAAATATTTTGGACAAGACACAGCACCTTATTGTGAGGCTATAGAAAAATCCATAGAACTTTTTACTAACTTTAAACCAGAAAGTGAATTACATCCAAATTGGGGGAAAAATCGTGCGGAACAAGTAGTCGAGACTTGTAAAAAATAAACTGAAGTATCATGACAAAATCAATTAAAAATATCATCATTACTTTCATCATTGGATGTCTAGTGTTTATTATTGGAAATCTACTCTCTAATGGATTTAGTTTCGATACCACTAATGATTTTTTAGTTGAATTTGGATTCTATCAGTTGTATTCGTTTGTACTCGGGTATTCTAATATGGCGTTTTTTGATTACATGGAGCGCAAAAGTTGGAAAAAGGGAGATACTATAAAGCGAATAATTGTCGGAATTATTGGAGCAGTAATCATTACATTAATCGCTATATTTTTATTGAGAGTCTTTGCATCTGTTATTATATATAATGTTAAATGGGACGATTTTATAAGCAGAGAAAGCTGGCAAGGTTATAGTTTTGGACTATGGATTACACTAACTATTATTTCTGTATTCTATGTGATTTTCTTCTATAATCGCTATCAAAAAAATAAACTTAAAGAACAAAAAGTAATCGCAGGAGCTGCCAGTGCTAAGTTTGACGCTTTAAAAAATCAGTTAGATCCACATTTTTTATTCAATAGCTTAAATGTGCTAACGAGTTTAATCGAGGAGAATCCAAAGAATGCTCAAAAGTTTACAACGTCTTTGTCAAAAGTATACCGTTATGTTCTTGAGCAAAAGAATAAGGATTTGATTACTGTAGATGAAGAATTAGATTTTGCTAGAACTTATATGTCGCTTCTAAAAATGCGTTTTGAAGACAGTATCATCTTTGAAATACCAGATAGAGCATCAAATCCAGAAAGCAAGGTGGTGCCATTATCATTACAACTTTTGTTAGAAAATGCAGTAAAGCATAATATGGTGACGAGTAGCAAACCTTTGCATATTAAAATTTTTGAAATTGGAGGAAGCCTTGTTGTAGAAAACAATCTCCAACCCAAACAAATTGTAAAAAAGAGTAGTGGCGTAGGATTAGAAAATATCAAACAACGCTATAAATTATTATCAAATAAAACAGTATCAATCAATCAACAAGCAAACAGTTTTGCAGTCGCAATTCCAATGCTTACAAAACAAGTATCAATCATGAAAGCAATAGAACCAAAATCAAAATTTGACGACAGATATGTCAGAGCACGTAAACGTGTAGAAGAGATGAAAGAATTTTATTACAGCTTACTCTCTTATTGCGTAGTTATTCCGTTTTTAATATTCATCTGGTATCGCTATACACCACATACCATCCAATGGTTTTGGTTTCCGATGTTAGGTTGGGGAATGGGATTAGCATTTCACGCTTACAAAGTATATGTAAACGATGGTGTCCTAGGGAAATCTTGGGAACAACGTAAAATTGAAAAATTTATGCGTGAAGAAGACGAACAGCGTTGGAATTAATTAGAAATATCATGGAGAATAATATAGAACCGTACGAAAGACAAAGATCTGCTCAGAGAGCTTTTGAAAGAGAAGAAGCGTATATGAGAGCCCAGAAAAAAGTGAAAGCACTTATGGGGTTTTACTGGCATTTAGCATCCTATGTGATTGTCAATTTGTTCATTATCATTTTGATTGTTAGTAATGGAGGAAGATTATTTAGCTTTGGAACCTTTGCCACACCACTTTTTTGGGGAATAGGATTGTTATTCCACTTTCTTGGTGTATTTGGACCAGATTTTATGTTTGGAAAAAATTGGGAAGAACGCAAAATTAAGCAGCTAATGGATAAAGAAAATAAACATTGGGAATAATGGAATCAAGAAAATTGGGATACCAAGAGCGCTATCAAATTGCAGCAAAAAGAGTGAAACAACTTAAAGGGTTTTACACCCATGCATTAATTTTTATGTTAGTTAACCTTGTCTTTGTTTTTATCAATATTGACAATTTAAATGAAGGAGAAAGCTATTTTCAATGGCGTAATTTTATTACATTTTCTTTTTGGGGAATAGGTTTATTAGCACATGCAGCATCAGTGTTTTTGCCAAGCTTAATTTTTGGTAAGAATTGGGAAAATAAAAAGGTTGAAAAATTAATGGAAGAAGAGTATCAACGTTGGGAGTAATTAACTTATAATTATGAAATTGAATAAAGACGAAGAAAAACAGCTTGCTAGTGTAAAGCATCAAGTTAGACGAATTAAAATATTCTATTTGCATTTAGCCTTATATATTATTGTAGTGGGACTCATTTCATTAAATTTTTATGTCATGGAAGAAGGACCATATACTAGTAATATTACCGGATTAAATATTTCAACTTTAGTGTTGTGGACTGTTTTTATTAGTATACATGCTTGGATTGTTTTTAAAGGAAGATTTCTTTTTAAGAAAAGTTGGGAAGATAAAAAAGCAGAGAAATTTCTAAAAGAAGAAGAAAGCGTAGAGACCACTTTTTGGGAATAAACCTTTTAATGAAACTGAAAACTTAGAAGTGAAAAATAAATTTTAAACAATGAATGTAATTATCATAGAAGACGAAAAACCATCAGCAAGACGACTACAACGTATGTTGACAGAATTACAAATGGAGGCTAAAACCATGTTGCATTCAGTTGAAGAATCTATAGAATGGTTTCAAAATAATGAGCATCCAGATTTGATTTTTTTAGATATTCAACTAAGTGATGGTTTATCATTTGAAATTTTTGAAACTATAGATATTAGTTCTGCAGTTATCTTTACAACTGCTTATGATGAATATGCTTTGCAAGCGTTTAAACTCAATAGTATTGACTATTTATTAAAGCCTATTGATGAAGATGATCTTGCTAAAGCAGTTTCAAAATATAAAGAACGTGCACCAAAGCAACAGTCGGTTACTCTAGATTTTAATGATATAAAAAAGTTATTAGTTAACCCTATAGAACGCGAGTACAAAAAACGGTTTTCTGTAAAAGTAGGACAACATTTAAAACTTATTAATATTGATGATATCGAATGTTTTTATAGCGAAAATAAAGGCACCTATGCCTTTACTTCTCAAGGAAGAAATTATCTTCTAGATACCACTTTAGAACAACTTGAAGATGAGTTAGAACCTCATAAATTCTTTAGAATAAGCCGAAAGTTTTTCGTTAATGTCAATGCAATAAAGGATATGGTAAGTTATACCAATTCTAGACTGCAGATTAAACTAAATACATTTAATGAACAAGAGGTGATTGTCGCTAGAGAACGTGTGAAGGATTTTAAAGAATGGTTGACTTAAACACTAATTAAAAGATGTCAAAAATGTCACCCAATGAATCTCCTATACCATCAAGTAAATTTCCTGAAAATAAGCCGCTAAATCCTGCTTCTAAAAAGATGTCTAATACTAATAATTCGGTAAGAGAAGTGTTCCAATAGTCTTTAGATTTTTTCTTAGATTCCTTTTTCCATTCCTCGTACTGCGCTTCAGCTTTAGGTTCAATGATAACAGGTTTATTTGCTTGTGTTGCATCAAGCATATTATCATAGGCTTCACGTTTTTTTGGATTAGAAAGGATATCAAAAGCCTCAACCAGTAAATTAAATCGAACTTTTGCACCTTCCGATTTGTTATTATCAGGATGATATAAAGCAATTTCGGTTCTAAATGCTTTTTTAATTGCATCTATATCTGCCGATTTTTCAATATGCAATAGACGATAATAATTCTGTAATTCCATAATATGATTAGTTTTGAAGATGCGTTTCTACTTGTGCTTTAAAATTCTGGTTATCATCAACAAACAGCAATAATTTTGTGTAAGATTTAGGCTTTCCGTAGATAAAGTTTAATTGCTGAGGTGTATTCAAATGAATAACAATATTACTGTGTTCAAGTTCACCTAAAAGCGATAAAGTCTTAGTGTTTTTCTCTTTATCAAAATCTGATAAACTTGCTAACTTTATATGATCTATGGCATCAAAAGGAATGTGTGTTTCACTTAATATTCCGAAGCGTAATTGCAAATAATCATCATGTATAGTGATAGGCCGTTTAGGGACAGATCTAATAATACCAATTAATTGTAGGGCAGAATAAAAACTTAATATAGTCAATACCCAAGCTAAGGTTGTACTCCATTTGGCTATAAGTATATGAACTGTTGCCATTTCAATGGCAACTACAAAAATTATAGCGCCAAGTGTTGATAGAATACCTGAGCCTTTATAGTTTGAAAATTCATTAGATTGTAATGTGGCTTTTTTGAAGTTAAAAAAACCATAATAAATAAGCGCAATTTCGTTAGTTGCTAATTTAGCAACAGTTTTTGGGAATAAAGACTGACACGTTTCTACAAGAGCACTATAAAAATCGTGATGATTGTTCGCTGTTTTTTTATAAATATGTATCGCTTTTCTAACCTTGATGACAACAAAAGTGAGCACACTTAATCCAACTATAGGAATTAACCAAGTTTTGGCTAAACTCAATACATCTTGATGAGTAGTTGGAATTGTATACGAAGCAACAACAACACATAAAATAAGAAATGGCGCTATGGTAAGATTTGAAATATTACGTTTTCTAATGAGTAAGAAATAAATAATTGGAATCGTAATAATAAAATCAATGGTGATGAATGTAGATAGCAAACTTTGATTAGCTAGAAATACATTTGATTTTAATAGAAAAACTAAGGTTAATAAAAGTGCTAGCGGAATTAAAAAAACTATAGCATTTTGCTTTAAGGTAGAGTTTTTGATCATATCTATCTTACTTTTAAGAAATCAACTATTGGTCGCAATTTAACCTAAAATGTTACGCTTTTAGTCACTTAAAACTTTAAAATTGACTTATAAACTGTAATATTTGCCAGTAAATGTTTAAAACTTTAGTTTTCCAATTCAAAAATTTAGCTATGAAATTTAGAATTAATCTGCTCATATTTTTATGTGTGATAAGCACGGCGGCTTTTGCTCAGGATTGGAAAACCTATCCATATACGCCAAGCGGTCAAGTTGAATTTCCAATAGATGAAGGTCGTCATAATGGTGAGCCCGTAGAATGGTGGTACTCAGCTGGTCATGTTGTTGGCCAAACTACAGGGAAAAGTTATAGCTTTATGTATACATTTTTCCATTTTCCGCAATCAGGATTTGACGGATTTAGAATTTTGAATATTACAGATGATGATACAGGTACGTTTATTCAAGATGTTAAGCCTTTGAACTATACAACGCTATCTACAACGAGTTTTGATATCGAAGCTGATATTTTTTTGGCAGGTACAGAATCTTGGCGAAATAAAGAAGATGTCAATAATATCCCTATTCCTTTTGAATATGAACTGTATGCTTTAATAACAAATGCTGGATTAGATATAGAATTCGAAACGCTTAAACGACCTCTTATTGTTGGAGATGATGGATATTTAGATCAAGGAGAATCGAATTACACATACTATTTCTCTCAAACGATGAATGAAGTTACAGGATCAATAACCTTTAATGGTATTACTGAACCAGTTATTGGAACAGGATGGATAGATAGGCAATATGGTGATTTTAATCCATTCACTGGTGAGAAATATGAATGGTTTAGTATGCAACTCTCCAATGGAATGGATCTCAATCTTTGGAATATATTTACTTCAGATCGGTTAATTCCAAATAATGATAAGTATAAAATATTATCAGCTTATGTTGATGAAAGTACACAATACACGACTGACGATTTTCAAATTGATCGGTTGGCTTATACTTGGATGCCAGATGGTCAACGTTGCTATTCTAAACAGTGGCGATTAACATCTGCTATCAATGCTATAGATATAATAATTACCACATTACATGAAACCACCGAAGTACAATTCCCATTTCGATTTTTTGAAGGCGCAACTTCAATAACAGGTACAATAAATGGAGTAGCAGTTACTGGGATTGGTTTTGCCGAGTTATTACATGATTATGAGCATCCCGATATTACTATTACATCACCTATTTCGGGTGTTTATGATACGAGTACTCCAATCACATGGGAACTGAATAATCCTGATGATGGACGACCAATTTTCTACGATTTAGAATACAGTATAGATAACCAAAACAATTTTAATACTATAGCAACATCGCTTGATAATCCGTCATATCTATGGACAAATCCAAGCATCTCTGAAAACGATGACGTATGGTTTAAAATAACGGCTTATTCTATTGATGGTGTTTTAAATTCCTCTGTAATTAGCGCTTCAGCATCATCAACTACGCTTTCGACAAATGATCAATTTCTGAATACGATTAAAAGCTACCCTAATCCAGTAAAAGATCTTTTTAATATAGAGTTTAGTACAGTTTTAAAAGGAAATTATACTATTGTAGATATTAGTGGACGTCTTATCAATACTTCGGAAATGTTCAATAGCCAAAAAGTCGCATTTTCAACCAAACACTTGAATTCTGGTATTTATTTTTTCCAAATCAAAACTGAAAAAGGCAATGCCAATATAAAATTTGTGAAGCAATAAGTTAGTCTTCAATTCTATTATCATCAAAAGCAGATGGTAGTAGATTAGGAATCAATTTGGCAAAAAGAGGTAATAAAATAGCACCACCTGGAAGCATGAAAATGGCCAGACTTGGTACCGTTTTTAGCATGTCTAGTAACTGAGCTTGCAATTGTTTTTGTTCTTCTTTGCTTAAATCAGAATGTGTTGATTTTGTAATTAACATCATCAATTCCTTACTTTGGCGCATCTCTTTAACCAATCGTTTACTGTTACGTCTAATCAATTTATTAACAAGCTGAGATGAATTTTCATAGAAGTTACCCATTGGGTTGGTCTGCAAGAATAGCATCACTTCTTTTTTATGCTCATCATGAAACTTGGATACGCATAGAATAGAATCCTGTATTTCGGAAATATCTATATCAAGACGTTTTGCTAATTGCTTTAAAAATTGATACTCCGATTTTTCTAAAATCTCATCATCCCAAACAGACAAGCACATTAAATCTAATAAGTACTTTTTTTCATTAAAGTTGATGTCATAATCAATATCGTAAATGAGGTCTTCAATTTCGGTGGTATCTTCTTCAAGAAAAGTGGTGGAAGATTCAAAAATATCAATAATTTCTTTGTCGTAATCAGTGATTTTACTTTTAGAATTAAGCGATTGATACAAAGTTCCAATGATAATACTTTCTAATTTAGCAGCATAAGATTTTGGTTCAACGCCTTCTTTTAGAAAAGATTCAAATGTAAGAATATCAGAAAAAAGTAAGGAATTAGTAATCGACTTATTGAAATTTCTAGTTAATAAATTATCGTCGAATTTAACACGATCATGAATTAATCGTTCAAGCATTGAGGTGTCACTCTTTCCAATAACCAGTTTATCCCAAAGCGATAAATCTGCAATTTCTAATGCCTTATAAAACCGTAATAAATCTGTGATGAATTCCTTCTTAGTGAATGTGCCTCTATAAAAATAGTATACATGATATAAACCTGTAATGAGATTGGCTTTAGCTAGCTCATCTTCAGAATAGTTAAGAACCTGTTCTATTTTTTCAGTAATAGAAATATTAACACCATAGATAAACCCGTATTGCTTTAAACCATAATACATATCTGTATAGGTCTCAAAAGGAATCCCTTTTTTAGAGAGCTGAGAGCAGAATTTTTCAATCCAACCACTAGTAGATGGGTTCATACTTTAATTTTAAAAGACACACAAAGTTAATTTTTTATTTGAACCTTGAGTTTTATACACCAATATCTTCATTCCATAATTCAGGTTTATTATTGATGAATTTTGTCATAATATCGATGCATTCATTATCATTAATAACGATAACTTCAACTCCTTTAGATTTTAATAAATCTTCTTCACCCATGAATGTTTTATTCTCACCAATAACAACTTTCGGAATACCATATAAGAGAATCGTTCCAGTACACATCGGACAAGGAGAAAGTGTTGTGTATAATACACTTTGTTTATAAACAGAGGCTTTTTGTCGCCCAGCATTTTCTAATGCATCCATCTCGCCATGTAAAATAACACTGCCTTCTTGCACACGTCGATTATGTCCTTTTCCTAAAATTTTATTATTATGTACAATTACAGAACCTATAGGGATTCCACCTTCTTGCAATCCCAATTTGGCTTCGTTGATTGCTGCTTCTAAAAACGGGTCTCTCATAATATGATAGTTTATTAAGTAAAGTTAATTCTTTATCTATATACAGCGTTTAATTGTGTTGACAAAATTTTAATAAAACCCTAGGTGTAATTTTTTCGTAAGTGTTTTCAGAGACAAATAAATAATTAACAAAAATCTCAACGTATTATGAAAAAATTAAAAATTTTAATTGGAGTCACAGTTATAGCTATTGCTGGCTTTTTTGCAATCGCGGCAGATCATATTGATGCTCCTGCAGTTATGGGTGGAACAAGTGATATTGCTGATCTGTATGCCTTTCAAGGTGAAAATACTAACAATATCGTATTGGTAGCTACTATACAAGGCTTACTTAGTCCTGGAAGTACAGCAAATGCAGCATTTGATGAAAATGTATTGGTCGAATTTAATATTGACAATGATGGTGATATCATAGAAGATTTAGTAATTCAAGCCATCCCTAGAGATGGTGTGATGTATTTCTTTGGACCATTTGCACCATCACAAACTGGGTTGAATAGTAGTATCTTTTCATCAGATGGGTTTAATACTGTAAACATTACACCTTATAGCACGAATGCTATTATTGAGTCTAATAATGAAATGCGTTTTTTTGCTGGACCTCGTGATGACCCATTCTTTTTTGACTTTGCACAATATAGTGCAATCATTGATGGGACTGCTACAAGTTTTAATTTACCTGGTAGTGACACTTTTGAAGGGACTAATGTGCTTTCAATAGTCGTAGAATTACCAAAATCTATGGTAGGATTAGGAGATTCTGTAAACGTTTGGGTAGAATCAAAAAGAAAACAATAAGTATTAATAATTAAAAAAGAAACAAATGAAATTCAATAATATAAAATTAGCGACAATTGCATTACTAGTATCATTTTTAGCATTAAACTGCAGCGATGATGACGATACGGGTTCAATGGAACCAACAGGACCAAACTTTACAGGTATTTATACACAAGAAGATCAAATGGGTAGACCAGGAATCAATACCGTATTTGTAGAAATGGTAGATAAAAATGCTTTCAATAGAACAATTCCTTCGGCTCAAAATGCCGCTTTTCAAACGAAGTTTCAAACAAAACTGGAGGCTTTAAATCCAGCACATACCGATGCTGCTTATACCAATGCTTTAGGCTTTAATTCAGAACAGTTTACAGGAGTTTTGGCTACAGATGTATTAACAGTATCCTTAACAGGAACAACAACATTTTTTGATGGTACAAATGTGTTAACTGGTCGTACGCTAGCTGATGATGTCATTTCTGTAGAACTTTTATTGATATTTGGAGGCCCAATGGGTACCGATAACCCTGGATTGACAAATGATAATGTTGATGGTAATGACAAACCATTTTTATCATCATTTCCTTACCTAGCTTCACCTTGGTAGAATTAGTTTTACTCTGAATGGGATATAAACAAACCCGTTTCAGAGTTGTTTTAACAAAGAAATACTATAAACAAAACATTGATTATGAATTCTAAATACACATACTTTACTATTTTATTTGTTGTATTATTATGTGCCAGTTGTACTAAAACCAATACACAAATAACGGATGCAAATGATTATAATAATTTTCTCGTTACAGCTGAAAATGTAACACTTGAACGGGTAAAACAGAATGACTCTTTTTGGTCTAAAAAATTAAAACAAACACCAAATCAATTCCCTTACAGAGGGAAGTTGGCATCGACTTATACCGACTATTTTTCTGTTACAGGAGATATACAATATCTTAAAAAAGCGGAAGAACAATTGTTGAAGGTCAATGAGATTACAAATTATAAAAACCCGTCTTACCTCAGAAGTATGGCTTATAATTATATCTCTCAGCACAAATTCAAGGACGCATTAATCCATTTAGAAAAAGCTGAAACGCTTGACGAAAACCTTCAGGCCACACGCAAAATGTTATTTGATGTACACTTAGAATTGGGGAATTATGATTTAGCGCAATCGTACTTGATGACATTTGAGAATTTTAGCGATTTTGATTATCTCATTCGTTTATCAAAATGGAGTGATTATAAAGGGAATTTGGATGCAGCAATCAAATACATGGAAAAAGCTATGATTATTGCTGAATCATCAAACCTAAACCATTTAAAACAATGGGCGTATACAAATATTGCAGATTTCTATGGGCATGCAGGTGAGATTGAGAAATCATATCAATATTTTTTAAAAGCATTAGAGTTAGATCCAAATGATGCTTATGCCAAAAAGGGAATTGCTTGGATTGTTTATTCGTATGAAAAAAAACCGATGGAAGCCTTACGTATTTTAAATGCAGTCACTGAGACTTATAAAGCTCCAGATTACTATCTTCTCAAATCAGAAATAGCAAGTTATATGGGGCTTGAGTCTGTTAGAAAAACTGAATTAGAGGCATATAAAACAGCTATGAAAAATATGGATTATGGTGATATGTATAACAAATACAATGTGTTGTTATACACCGAAAAACACATAAGTCTTGGCGATGCCATTACTATAGCAAAAATTGAAGTAGATAACCGTCCAACACCACAATCTTATGACTTATTAGCATGGGCCTATTTTAAGAGTGGAAACTTAGGTACGGCTTTAGATATCGTTGATAAACACATTATTGATAAAACCTATGAGCCTGAGACGTTATATCACGTTGCCGAAATTTATAAAGCAGCTGGAAAAAGCGAAGCCGTTAAACCACTTAAAAAAGAATTGCTTGCTAGTATTTATGAGTTGGGACCAACAATGAAAGATCGAATCGAAAACCTATAAATATTATTAATCAAAAACAGTCCTATTGCAATTAAAATGGCACTACTGGCCATGGTTAAATACCAAGGTGCTTTTTTTCCCAATTTGTTAGCTGTTCAATTATTTGTGTTTCTATAACTTTAAATTTAGTCTATGATGAGTTCAATAAAACTAAAGCAATTCGCAGTCTAATGTATGCGTAGTTTTGCGGGTTTTTAATGGAGTACATTGATTATTAAGTAGTTATATGAGCAATGACATATTGAGTGATAAAAAAACACCAAACTTTTGTTTGGTGTTTCTCAGTAAGTAATAATTCCTTTTCAACGTTCTTTAATAATCGTTAGTGCTACTTTCAGTCGTTTAGAAAGATCTATAACTGTTGTTGCATCTATTAATTTTGGTAGGCCTAATTCATCTGTTTCTTCTTTGCTTAAACCTTCTTGTTTAATTACGCGGTGTAATAAACTATGTGCCATTCGCAAATGGATATCGTTTGGAGGTGTTATGGTTTCAATACCTTCAATTGTTTTAGGATGTTTATTAACCTCTACGGGAGGGATGTCTTGACGTACTGGGTTGCCTTCAAAAACGTTTTCAAAAGTAGGAGCATTGGCTGTTCTACCACCTAAACCCCAAGATGTTTTTGGAATGTTTAGCATTTTAAGAATGGTCGCTATGACAGAAGTATGGTCATATGGTATATTACCTTCAGCACGAAATACAGTCGATTTTCGTACACGAGGCGATATTAATAATAGGGGTACACGTACTCCAAAACGGTTAAAATCAAAGCCACATTCTCTATTCTTTTCTTTTGGTGTTGGAGTTCCATCGCTTGCCCATGGTTCAGTGGCACATGGTGATGGCCCAACATGATCATAGGTACCACCATGCTCGTCAAAATTTATGATGAACAAAGTGTTTGCCCAAGCCTCCTTATTATAGGTCAAATGATCATAAATCTTTTTAACAAAGGTTTCCCCTGGAATCAAATTTGTTGGTGGATGATAGTCATTACCATTAACTCCATAGTCTCTATCATCAATAGGCATCTCTAACCCCCATTCTGGTTCTAGAAAACAAACTTTTGGTAAGGTGCCTTCTTTAGCACGCTTAAAAAAAACATCTATTTTGTCAAAGTGCGAATCAAAAATTTTAGGCTGCAATTGTCTCATTAAATCTCGCGTATACGCATAACCTTCAACTCCTAATAAGTCTTCCCACCAAGTACCATGACTATAGTAATGCATCCAATCTGATGGTTGGTCAAACCCATGATCACTTAATACATTCCACATGGTTTTTTCACTAAATTGATTACCAACAGGCTGACTTAAATGTCCTGGTACCTTACTGAAATCTCTATTATTAACAAAGGCTTCTAGCTCACCATCATCATTTATACCTAATGAATTCCCTGAAGCAGCAAACGCGCGATTACAATTGGTTTGTGTTGGTACAGAGCAAAAGTAATGATCTGAAACTGCAAAGCTTTTTGCCAAGCCATTCAGTACAGGTAACTCATTTCTTGTATAGGTTTGCATGATTTGATGTACTTGATCATCATAGCTGGCAAAGTCCTTATAAAAACCACTCATTGGAGGTGTTTTTCCACAAGGCTGGTTTTCAGGTGTATCAAAAAGTTGCATGTTCACATGGCCGTATTTTTCATGAGGATCGTGAACAGGTACATTCATATTATCAACACCTTTAACAACAAAATATTTGTTACCTTCTTTATCAAAATTAAAATAGGTGTTTTCTTTAAGTCCGTTGTATGTTGGCTTCTTTTGTGAAGGAATATTTACCAAAGGTTCGCAGTCATCATATAACCAACCCAATAGTTGATCTAACGAACGGTTTTCTAACATTAAATAGACAATATGTTTGATTTTAGTTTTCATGATAAAGTTGATTAGTTAAGGTCAAAAGCATCTTTCGAGATTTCCTTTTTTTCTAAGCCTAAATAAAAATCAACAAGACTTTTATCTTTATTATTTATTTTTATAATAAAATCTTTAAAGGTGATTGAGTCATCTGTATTAATAAATGGTGCAGATTGATTGTAGTTATAGATGTCTTTTTGAAGTTTTGTATATTCTAAATAGACATTCGAATACCGTGTTATATTTTCTTTTTGCTGGTAGACTTCAGGGTAAATGCCAACCAAAGCGGAAATAAAGGCTAAAATCATAAATGTGCCTTTTATATAGATATTTGTTTTTTCCCAGCCTTTTTGCATTATTATAAATATAAAGACGGCAGTTAATCCTGAAATAAAAGGAAACAAGGAGAGGAGGCCATAGTAGTTCTTATACAAAATGCCAGTGAGATCCAAATATTGGTGCCGCTGTTTGCTCAGGATTTTAACTTTTCGACTTAATAACTCTTTTTGCGAAGTTGTAATCGCAGGATTTGAATGGGCTACAAAATCTTTATAGTTATCAGCATCAATAGCTACAATTTTTGTCAGATTCTCATTATATAATGATACAAATTGTTTTTTAGAGATATCAAATGCTTTAAAGCTTATTGCAATCAAAATAATTGATAAAATGGCAATTCTAACCCAATTCGGAATCTTATTTATAAGTTCCATAATAAACAGTAATGGTTTGGTTTCTTTAAAGGTAAATGTTTTTAGCTATGCTTTTATACGTAGTTCTACGTATTTTTTAATAGAAAAACGCCAAACTTTTGTTTGACGTTCTTTGGTATAAAGTAATTCCTTTTCAATTAAGGTTGTGAGACTACACCTAGGGTATGTAATTGTTCCATTGTTGGTGTTTTGCTTCCTCCAGTTGGCTCTAAGGTAATTCCAAAAGCCTGACTTTCGTTAGCATTGGCAATATTAAATATCTTATTAGCATCATCGTTAAAGTTATCTATTGTTCCTAAACTAGTTGGTGATAATGGATTTAGCGTTAATGACCATATTTGCCATACTTTGCCCTCAGGTGCTTCTGGTAAGCCTTGTGCATCTAAGTAAATACTATTATCTGCTTTATTCCAGTAAACTTTAGCATAGCTATCGGTAAAATTGCCTTGCCCATCTAATGGGACGGAGATAATGTTTCTATCACGCAAAACTTTTAATAAGTTTTCTTTAATGACCAAATCAGTTTTGGCTTGTTCTATTTGCTGCTCTAGATATAAGTTTTCAGTATCCATTTCTGAAACTTGAGATTCAAGTTGTTGGTTTTGATTTAAAGTCCATAGTAATCCTGCTCCAACAATAAGTGCTGCGGCCCATCCAGTATATGTTAACCAGTTATATCGTGGCTTGTTAATTGGTATAACTTTCACATCACTTGCTCCAAATTGTAGTTTCTCTTTAATGCGTTGTAATAATAAGTGTGTATTATCACTAGGAGACATAGTAGAAGACAGCTTAACTATAGCAGATTCTATGTCTAGAACTTCTTGTAAGACTTCAGGATGTTTTAACATCATATCTTGAACGTCTTTGTTTTCATTTTCAGACAATTGTCCGGCAACAAAGAGTTCCAGTATTCCTGAGTCTATGTAAGCTTTAATATCCATGTTATTCTAAAATCATTGCTCTCAAATCTTTGATGCAATTTCTGTTTCTTGTTTTTATAGTTCCTAATGGTATGTCTAATTCTTCTGAGGTTTCTTTTTGAGTATAGCCTTTAAAGTATAAATACTCAATGATTTTTTTGCACTTTTCACCAAGTGCCTTGACATATTTTTGAATACCAATTGCATCGATTTTATCATTAAGATTATCAGTGCTTTCTAAAATATCTACGAAAAACTCAGCATTCAGGTTTTTGTTAGAATTCTTGTATGACTTTGATCTTGTCTTATCTATAGCTGCATTTCGTGCTATGTTAAGAATCCAAGTAAAAAAACGGCCTTTGCTAGTATTGTATGTGTCAGCTTTATGCCAAGCCTTGATAAAGACATCTTGCATCACTTCTTCTGCAATTTTATGATCTCTTACGATATTGTAGATAACACCATGTATACTATCACTATACATATTATAGAGTTGTTCGAAAGCTTTTTCATCTTTCTTTTGAAATTGAGAAATTAAAGTTTCTAATTGCATGTATAGCATTAAAATGTACGATAAAGATAAATGAAAAAAGCTACACAAGGTAGCTTTTATATAACGTTTAGATTGTGTCTTATTGAATAATTCCGCCGCAGCTTACACGGCTTCCAGCAGCACCTGATGGCTGAGATGTAAAATCATCTACGCCTTGGTGAACTATAATTGCTTTACCAAGTATATCTTTGGTATCATCTCCACATCCAATGCACCATTCATCTGTTACTTTAGTGATCGAAGCATGGCCGTTTTCATCTGCTGTGAAATTTCCAATGTCACCTTTATGATAACCTGTAGCATTTCCCCATTTTCCATGAGGTTGACCTGTTGGGTTCCAATGGCCACCCGAAGATTTACCATCATCTGATGAGCAATCTGCTTTTTCGTGAATATGAATAGCGTGCTCCCCTTCAGTTAGCCCACCTAATACAGCAATCATAGTCACAACACCTTGATCTTGCTTAAAAATTACATTTCCAGTTACACCACTATTACTTTTGGCATCAAGAGCGAGTGTTACTTTTTTAGTGTCTTTATAATAGTCTGGCTCCTTATCTGATGTTGGAGGAGGTGGAGGCGGAATGTCTTTTGTGTCAGATCCTACTTCCACATTAGTGTCATTAGTGACATCTTCCTTTTTATCAGATTTACATGAAATACTCAAGCACAAGGCTAAAATCGGAATGTATAAAATTGAACGTTTCATTAATTTTGTTTTAAGTGTTAATTTATGTTGAAAGATAATCATTATTTAAATCGTAAGAAAACTTTTCAATTTATTTTCAAGATATGATTTATGTCATATTTTAAGAAGATTAATGAACGTAATTTTGACTTAAATTGTTTAGGTATGTGCAATTCATTAGTCAATAAGTACAATGTGGCTGGACCACGTTATACAAGTTATCCAACTGTTCCGTATTGGGATAATCTGTCATTTTCACTTAAAAAGTGGAAAGAATCATTATCACTATCATTCGAAGAGAGTAATATTTCACAAGGAATAAGTCTTTATATTCATCTTCCATTTTGTGAGAGTATGTGTACGTTTTGTGGCTGTAATAAGCGTATTACCAAGCGACATGATGTTGAAGAACCTTACATTAAAGCGGTATTGAAAGAATGGAGCTTATACTGCAAACTTTTAAAAGGACGTCCAAAAATTAAAGAGATTCATATTGGAGGAGGAACACCAACATTTTTTTCTTCGGAAAACTTAGAATTCCTCGTTAAAGGTATTTTAAGAAAAGCAAATCTTGCAGACGATTACGAGTTTAGCTTTGAAGGTCATCCAAATAACACAACGAGAGAACACCTTCAAACGCTTTACAATTTAGGATTTACACGCGTAAGTTTTGGTGTTCAAGATTATAATGAAACGGTTCAGAAAGCTATAAATCGTATACAACCTTTTGAGAATGTCAAAAAAGCAACATTAATAGCTAGAGAAATTGGGTATACCTCAATTGGTCATGATATTATTTTCGGCTTGCCATTTCAAACAGAGATAGACGTTGCAAAAACTATTGAACTTACTAAAGAATTGATGCCAGATCGTATTGCATTTTATAGTTATGCTCATGTACCATGGCTTAAAGGAAATGGACAGCGAGGTTATAAGGAAACCAATTTGCCTTCTGGTGACTCAAAACGCAAGCAGTATGAATTAGGTAAAGAATTTTTAAGTGATGCTGGTTATTATGAGGTTGGGATGGATCACTTTGCATTAGAAAGCGATTCACTATTTCAAGCCATGAAAGCTGATACATTACATCGTAATTTTATGGGTTATACAGCTTCTAAAACACAGACTATGATTGGTTTAGGAGTGTCATCAATTAGTGATAGTTGGTATGGTTTTTCTCAAAATGTAAAAGGCATTGAAGAATACTATCACTTAGTAGAACAACATATTATTCCAGTATATAGAGGTCATATTCTAAGTACTGAAGATTTGATTATAAGACAGCATATTTTGAATTTAATGTGTCATTTTGAAACGAGTTGGTCAAATAAATCACTTTATGTTAATGAGTTAAGTGATATTGTTAATAAGCTCAAAGAAATGGAAACCGATGGGTTAGTGATATTTGAAAAAGAAGGAATTAAAGTCACAAAAAAAGGGCAGCCTTATGTGAGAAATGTTTGTATGGCATTTGATGTGTTGCTTCAACGTAAACAACCAAAAACAAAATTATTTTCAATGACTGTTTAAGTCATTACAGAAACATTATAAAATTAAAACAAACACTAAATATTAGTATTATGAATAAGATAATTGTACCAGTAGATTTTTCTGAATATTCTGAATATGCTCTCGAAGCAGCTGCTATTTTGGCAAAACGAAATAATGCCAATCTTTTAGTATTACATATGTTAGAGCTCGATAAAGGGAGTTTAATCAATTCTGGCAATGCGCAAAATGAACAAATGGTATTCTATTTAAAACTTGCTGAGCAAAAGTTCGATGAGTATTTAAATAAAGATTTCCTCGAAGGAGTTAGCGTGACACCAATTGTAAAGCATTTTAAAGTGTTCAGTGAAGTGGCCGAAGTTGCTGAAGAGCATAATGTAGATATGATTGTTATGGGATCACACGGAACTAGCGGTTTATCTGAAATCTTTGTAGGGTCAAACACCGAGAAAGTTGTACGTCACTCAGAAATCCCAGTATTAGTTGTAAAGCAAAAACCTTCAAACTTGGACTTTGAAACGGTAACTTTTGCGAGTGATTTCTCAAAGGAAATGATCGAGCCTTATTTAAAAGCGCGTCAAATGTTTAATAATATTAAGTTGATTCATGTCAATGTCCCTGGAGAAGGATTTAAAAGTTCTACGGAAATGGAAACTACTGTAGCCAACTTTCTTAAAACAGCAGATGGTAATTTAGAGAAGTTAAATGATGTACATTATACCTCAGATTATACCGTTGAAAAAGGAATATTAAATGCTTCTAATCTTTTAGGGGCCGACTTAATTGCTGTGCCAACCCATGGAAGAAAAGGCTTAGCACATTTCTTTACAGGAAGTGTTTCCGAAGATGTTGCAAATCATGCAACACTACCAGTTATGACATTTAAAATCTAGTTTTAGTTAGTTATTAGATCATTTTCTAAAACGAAAAAAGCTTGAGCAATTTGCTCAAGCTTTTTTTCGTTTTATGAAATTGAAAAACTAGTTAGCTTTTTCAGCTTCAATTTCTGTACTTTCAGTTTCCCCTTCAATAGGCGCATTTTCTTTTTTAAGATGTGTGTCTAAAAATTTAAGAATTCTGCTATAGGATTCAATTTGGTTTTCTTTTTTGACAAAACCATGACCTTCATCTTCAAATAAAACATATTCTACAGGGACGCCATTTTTTCTGACTCCAGCAACAATCTCATCAGACTCAACTTGTAAAACTCTTGGGTCTTGAGCACCTTGCAATACGATTAAAGGCTTAGTAACCTTATCAGTATGGAATAATGGTGAAATACGTTTTAAACGTGTTGAGTCTGCAGAGAAAGGATCGCCAAGTTCTAAGTATAGAGACTCTCTAAAAGATTCCCAATAAGGAGGTATACTTTTTAATGTACGTATCCAGTTGGTAACACCAAATAAATTGACACCAACATCAAATTCCTCAGGAGTGTAAGTTAGGGCAGCCATAGTCATATAACCACCATATGATCCTCCTATAATTCCTATTTTGTCACCATCAATTTCTGGTTGTATTGCTAGCCAATTTTTGCCTTCCACACAATCTTGCAGATCTTTTTCTCCATGGTTTAAATCATCCATTTGGTAGAATGTTTTTCCGTAGCCACTACTACCACGATTATTGACAGCCAAAACAGCATAGCCATGATTAACCATATATTGAATTAAAGAACTAAATCCTTGACGCGTTTGTCCTCCAGGTCCACCATGAACCCAAACCATTGCTGGCACTTTGTTGTCTTCAGATGCTTGATGAGGTAAGTAATAAATTGCTGGGATTACAGTGCCATCAAATGACTTATAGCGCACTACTTTAGCAGTTACTAAGTCTAATGCATTAATATCATCATTAAGTACATCAGTAAGTTTGTTCTGCTCTTTTGTTTCTAAATTATAAGTATATAAATCAGAAGGTGAATTAGAACCTCCAACATACATACGCATCCATTTTTCATCATCACTAAACCTAACACTTGTAATACTTTTATCACCAAAATTAGGTAATTCAATTGGTGTCATGGTTTTGGCGTCTAAAACGTCAATGGCATTTTTACCATCTTCATTAACGTAAACAACCATATATGTCCCTTCTGATGTGAAACCAATTCCCATAATATCCCATGACTTCTCCAATACTTTTTTCTTTTCTTGAGTTTCTAAATTGTATGACATGAGGTAAGCAAATTCAGAGCCATCATCAGTTGTGTAATAAAATGTCGAATTGTCTTTAGAAAAATCTTCAGAAGAATTTCCACTTTGATTAGCATTCACCTTAGTGGTCTCTTTTGTTTTAACGTTATAAAGAAATAAGTCGCTATCATTTGTATTTAAAGATTTACTCAAAGCAAAATAATTCTCGTCATTAGACATACCTGAAAAACTAAGCCCAGTATCATCTTGATAAATCAATTCTGAAGTATAATCTTCGATAGACATTTTGTAAACATCAAAATATCTTGGGTTTCTTTTATTTGATCCAAAGTATAAATATTTGTCATCTTCAGACCAACCATAGAAATTAGCCTTTGCTCCTTTTTCTGGAGTAATATCTTTTATGGTTCCGTCAAGTTCCCTAACGAAAAGATGATCAATCTCATCTCCATTTCCATCGGCATTTAATAACATTCTGTCATCATTAGGGAAATACGATTGAGCTGTGACAGACGTACTATCAGATTGCGTAATTGCAGTCATTTCTCCTCCTTTGGTAGGAACAGTATAGACATTGTAAATACCAGTTCGATTGCTTGATACTAATAAATTACTATTGTCTGCTGAAAAACTCCCACCTCCAACGGCTTCATTGTCCATAAATTGTTCAATAGTATATTGCTGAATTTCTCGTTCAACCATTGCTTTTTCTTTAGTTTCCTCTTTACAAGAAAACATTAGAATTACTAAGCAAATTCCTAAAAGTTTTGTTTTCATAATATTTGTTTTAGTTTGATGTTAATCTAATTTAAATGTCTTAATCTCTTTAAACGGATTGGTTTGTAGTTGTTCCATTTTTGTGCGATAGGGTTTCCAAGTTTCATTAAAAAAAGTATTTGTTTCGTTTAATACAGTTTCTAAAGCAGTCTTAGCATTTTTAATTAATGTAGTTTCGGTAGATGAAACCCCATTTTGTCGACTTCTTACGTAGTTTCTTGCTAAATTTAGACGCTGCATTACTGTAACCTCTGGATTTCTAGTGATCCCTTGTCTTTTATCCTCCTTACCTAAGAATTTATCGACGATACTATCCACATGTTTTATAATTTCTTTTGAAGCTTTGATATCGTCTTTGTATTTATCCTTATCTAATTTTTTAAGTAAGGATTGGTACTCTTTTGCAATGTTTTTATTCTCTACTAATTGCTTTACAGCATCTGCGGCAGTTTGCTGCATGTTTTCTAATTTTTTATAGTAATCATATACCTGATTAATATTAGCTAATGAAGCATTAACTCTTGGATCTAATTTTACAGTAACCATAGCTTCTGAAGATTGATCTCCAAAACTCATCACTGCTTTATAAGTTCCTGGTTTTACATTCATGCCTCCAGGCTCTCTTGTGCGTTTACTAATTCGTTTTGAAGGATAATCAACGCCAGCTTCATCCATAAACCATGTCCATTTCTGTAGACCAGTAGAATCTGGAGCCTTTTGCTTTAAAGTACGTATTAAACGGTCACCATCATAAATTTTTAGATGGATAGAATCCCATTTTACTTCTGCTTCTTCAGTTTCAGAGTCATTGTCTTCGCTTACTTCTTCAACTTCTTTTTTATCTTCTGAAGTTTTTTTCATTTCATCGATTTTTGCGAAATACGATAGTCTTGCACCGTAGCTTCTGTTTTCGCCGTGATACATCGCATCTGCTCCAAATCGACTTCCAGTTGGTTGTTGATAAGCTGCTTGATAGGCCACTGGTGGATCGAATAACTCTAATTTTTGATTGAGGATTTGTTTGTTCTTTGCGATAGCTCGTAACGGACGAATATCATCTAATACCCAAGCCGCACGGCCAAATGTTCCGATGATTAAATCGTGTTCACGTTGTTGAATTACTAAATCTTTGACTGAAACCGTTGGAAAACCGTTGGTCCATTTGGTCCATTTGTTTCCTGCATCAAATGAAATATAGAGCCCGTCATCAGTTCCTAAGAATAATAAATTAGATTCTACTGGATCTTCAACAATAGCGAGGGTATAACTTTGTACATCTCCAGAATCTACAATACGTGTCCATGTTTTTCCATAGTCTTTGGTTCGGTAAGCATAAGGTGTATAATTAAAACGTCTATAATCATTAGCAATTAATAAAGCTTCCCCTTTAGTTTTGTTAGATGCTTTTATTTGAGCAATCCAACTTCCAGCAGGTAAGCCTTTAATGTTTGTAGTCACATCATTCCATGAGTCACCTCCATTAGTTGTGTAATGAACTTTTCCGTCATCGGTTCCTACCCATAGCATATTAGGTTCTAATTCTGAAGGTTCAATCACCAAAATAGTTGTATGATTTTCAGCACCAGTAGCATCCATAGTGAGACCGCCACTTTCTGATTGTTTTTGTTTTTCAGGATTGTTTGTTGTTAAATCGGGTGAAATAATGGTCCATGTATCTCCTTTATCTGTTGATTTATGAACGAATTGGCTTCCGAAGTAAATGGTACTATTGTTAAATGGATCAATATT
This sequence comes from uncultured Psychroserpens sp., assembly GCA_947489585.1. GTDB lineage: Bacteria > Bacteroidota > Bacteroidia > Flavobacteriales > Flavobacteriaceae > Psychroserpens. The sequence continues at coordinate 154,628 of CANLEE010000002.1, read as the reverse complement.
AATTGCCGAGTTCCAATTAAAACGTAATTTGACTTCTGGGTCTGGATGAGTTGGTCTAACGAGATAGTTATTTCCAGTTTGCCAGTCATATCTACTTACATAACCTTGTTGACTCATTGACCATCCATATCTTGCATCATCACGATCTGGAACAACGTCAAATCCATCTCCAAAACTTATTTCTTGCCAATAACTATTACGAATTCCTTGAACTCTCCATGTATATGCAGGACCTCTCCATGAGCCATTATCTTGCATGCCGCCATAAACATTATATGGAATTTCGTTATCAACATTAATATGATAGAATTGAGCGACTGGTAAGTTGCCTATAAATCGCCAGGATTTACCGCCATCTTTTGTGATATTCATTCCTCCATCATTACCATCAATCATAAAGTTTCCGTTTTTTGGATGAATCCACCAAGCATGATGATCTGGATGTACACCATTACTTACGCCATAAGCAGGCATAAGTTGTGTGAAGTTTTTTCCTCCATCTTCTGAAACATTTACATAGGTATAAATAGAGTAGACACGATTTTCATTTTGAGGATCTACATAGATTTCAGAATAGTAAAATGGTCGATTTCCTATGTCATTTTTATCATTCACTTTTTTCCAGTTAAACCCTCCATCTTCACTCTTATAAAGAGCATTTTTCTTTGCCTCAACTAGTGCGTAAATAATATTTGGTTTGTTAGGCGCTATTGCTACGCCAATACGGCCAAGGTTTCCTTCTGGGAAACCTTCTTTGTCTGTTATTTTTTTCCAAGTATTTCCGCCATCGTGTGTGATGTGCAAACCAGAGCCTTCGCCGCCAGAATTAAAGAACCATGGGTCACGCTTATGTTCCCATAGTGCTGCAATTAGCTTGTTTGGATTTGTTGGATCCATAACCAAATCTGCTGCACCAGTTTTATTATTTGCAAATAATATTTTAGCCCATGTAATTCCACCATCAGTCGTTTTATAGATACCACGTTCTGGATGTTCTCCCCAAGGCGAACCGATTGCTCCGGCATATACTATGTCTGGATTTGTTGGGTCAATAATTACACGATGAATATGTCTCGTGTTTTCTAAGCCCATGGCTTTCCAACTTTTACCACCATCTAACGATTTAAAAATACCATAGCCACCATTTAAACTGTTTCTTGGGTTGCCTTCTCCAGTTCCAACCCAAATTACACTAGGGTTAGACTGTTGGATAGCAACTGCACCAATTGATGCTGTTACTTGATCATCAAAAATGGGAGACCATGTGATGCCTCCAGATTCACTCTTCCACAGGCCACCTGAAGCTGTACCTACATACATTATATCTGGATTTGTATGCACTACATCTATAGCTGTAACACGTCCAGACATACCACCAGGGCCAATATTACGAGGCGTCATGCTTTTTAATAAGTCTAAAGAGATGTCTTGTCCAAAAAGGGAAGTAGATGCTATGAATAGCATCAAGAACCATATTTTTTTCATTTGCGTTTGGTTTAGTTGCTTTAAAGATAAGCAAACATATGGTTGATTGAAAACAAGGATAATTTTATAGTCAATATTTAACAAAAACCTGCTTAAGATTTATCTTAAAATTCAAATAGGATAATTTTATCCGAAATATGATAAATATCATAATTTTTGGCATAGTTAGTCAGTATTTTTACTCAATAAATTAAAGTAATATGAAGACAACACTAAAACTAATGATGGTATTATTTGTGACACTGCTTATAAGCTGTGGAGGCAAAGAAAAAAAGGAAAAAGAAAAGATTTCTTATGGTAGAAAAGAAGCTCCTGCAAAAGTGGATGCTCCTAAGGATGTAGGAACACCTGCATCAAAAAAGGTAGATCTAACTAATAAAGGTGTTGGTCCAATTACATCTATGACTTTGACTACAGAGATAGACCAAAAAATGGCAGCAGAAGGTGCAGAAGTTTTTAAGAAAATGTGTACAGCTTGTCATAGACCAAATAAGAAATTTATTGGACCAGCTCCAAAAGGATTATTAGAACGCAGATCACCAGAATGGATTATGAATATGATTTTAGACCCAGAAGGGATGGTGAAAAATGATGCTTTAGCTAAAGAATTATTGATTGAATTTAATGGATCTCCTATGGCCAATCAAAACTTAACAGAAGCAGAAGCAAGATCAGTATTAGAATATTTCAGAACACTATAAACACATATTATGAAAACAGCCAAAACACTCGTTTTAGTTTTTGCAATAGCAGCTTTTGTTTGCTCATGTAAAAATGGAAACAACGAAGCCTCAACGAACACAACAGTTACAGAAACTGAAACCGCATCCAATGAAAAAACAGGGCAAGCTTTTATTGAAGATGATGGAAGCACACCTACGGTTTTACATATTGCTATTGGTTCAAAAGATCATTCAACTTTGGTTGCTGCAGTACAAGCTGCAGAACTTGAAAATGCATTAGTCAATGCAGGACCTTTAATGGTATTTGCACCAACTAATGAAGCCTTTGCTGCTTTACCAGAAGGAACCGTTGAAAATTTATTGAAACCAGAGAATAAGAATGCTTTAGCAAATATCTTGAAGTATCATGTGACACCAGGAAACTATTCAAAAGACTTTTTAAAGAAGTTTAAGAAACTTGGGCAAGCAAATAACCAATATGTAAAAGTAGAAGTAATTGATGGAGAACCTATGATTGGAGGTGCAAAAATACTTGGAAGCGTAAAAGCTGGTAACGGTATTGTACATGTTATTGACAAAGTATTATTACCACCAACAGAAGAATAAAAAACACTAATCTAATTTAAGAAGATATGAAGAATTTATTAAAATTAACTATTGCTCTTGCATTTGTATTTGGTACTTATACAAGTTGTAATAATTCAAAATCATCAGTCAGTAACTCTGGTGGTTTAGCTAGTAATGTAGCAGAAAAGGTATATGTTGCGCCTGGAGAACATGACTCGCATTATGCATTCATTTCAGGCGGATATAGCGGTAACTTAACCGTTTATGGATTGCCATCTGGACGAATGTTTAAAGAGATTCCTGTATTCTCACAGTTTCCGACTTCTGGCTATGGGTATTCGGAAGAGACCAAGCCAATGTTGAATACTTCACATGGGTTTATTCCATGGGGAGATTCACACCATCCAGATATTTCACAAACTAATGGGGAAATTGATGGTAGATTCATTTTTATTAATGAAAATAATACACCGAGAATAGCAAAAATCGATCTAAAAACGTTTGAGACTACGGAAATTATTGAAGTTCCTAACAGTGCAGGTAACCACAGTTCGTCTTTTGTAACAGAAAACACAGAATATGTTGTTGCTGGTACACGTTTCTCAGTTCCTGTTCCACAACGTGATATGCCAATTAGAGAGTATAAAGGTAATTTTCAAGGCGCATTATCTTTTATTAGTGTAGAACCAGAGCATGGACATATGGATATAAAATTTCAAGTACTAATGCCAGGTTTTAATTACGATTTGGCGCATCCAGGTCGTGGTGCTTCTCATGGTTGGTTCTTCTTTTCTACATATAATACTGAAGAGGCAAGTACCTTATTAGAAGTTAATGCATCTCAAAATGATAAAGATTTTATAGCAGCAATTAACTGGAAAAAAATTGAAGAATATGTCAATAATGGAGGCGGAAAAATGATGCCTGCAAATTATGCGCATAACGTATATGATGAAAGTACACATACTGCAACGTCTACAATGATCAAAGAAGTGCGTGTTGTTAATCCGTCTGAGGTTCCAGGAGCTGTATATTTATTACCAACACCTAAGTCACCACATGGTTGTGATGTGAATCCAACTGGGGAGTATATCGTAGGTAATGGTAAATTATCTGCTAATTTAACAGTACACTCATTTACTAAAATGTTAGATGCTATTAAAAATGAGAAATTTGCTGGAGATGCTTATGGTATTCCAATCTTAAATTTTGAAGATGTTTTAGCTGGTGTTGTTGAACAAGCTGGATTAGGACCTTTACATACAGAGTTTGATGATAAAGGAAATGCATACACAACTTTCTTTATTTCTTCGGAAGTTGTTAAATGGAAGGTAGGGACATGGGAAGTGTTAGATAGACAACCCACGTTTTACTCTGTTGGTCATTTAACTATTCCAGGAGGAAACTCTGGAAAGCCGCAAGGCAAGTACATGTTCGTGATGAACAAAATCACGAAAGATCGTTATTTGCCAACTGGACCAGAACTTGAGCATAGTGCTCAATTATATGATATTTCAGGAGATAAAATGGAATTACTGCTAGATTTTCCAACACATGGAGAACCACATTATGCAGCTGCTATGGAAGCAGATTTAATTAAAGAACGCTCTCAAAAGTTTTATAGTTTAGAAGATAATAAGCATGCTCATGCTGCCAAATCTGAAGCAGATGTTAAAGTCGTTAGAAACGGAAATGAAGTTCATGTATATATGACTTTGATTAGAAGTCACTTCTCGCCAGATAACATTGAAGGGATTAGAGTTGGAGATAAGGTCTATTTTCATATTACCAATTTAGAACAAGATTTTGATGTACCTCATGGTTTTGCTATAATAGGTCAAAATACATCAGAGTTATTGATTATGCCTGGACAAACTAAGACATCGGTTTGGGAACCAAAACAAGTTGGTGTATGGCCATTCTATTGTACAGATTTCTGCTCTGCACTACATCAAGAGATGCAAGGCTATGTTAGGGTCTCTCCTGCAAATGCTAATATGCCATTAAAGTGGTCATTAGGAGAGGATATTGAATAGACAAATTAGGGAAATTTTGTTTTAGTGTTTATTTTCCTATTACAAAGGCGAGGGTTAATTTTTCGCTCTCGCCTTTCTTTTTAAAACACTATAAAAACCACTAAATCTTAGACGATGAAAAAGTCAAATATCATCATGTTGCTTGCAGCTATTTTACCATTAGGGTTGTTTTTGTTTCCGCTTTGGAAAATTACTTTGGAAGCGCCACAATATCCTACACCTTTAGGGATGTATATTCATATCAATGACTTTTCAGATGCCAATCCGCATGACATCAAAAATATCAATTTGATGAACCATTATGTAGGGATGAAGTATATTCCAGAAGCGATTCCTGAATTTAAGATATTTCCGATGGGAATTATAATTACAAGCGTAATTGGATTACTTATAGCTTTCAAAGGGAACTATAAATGGTTTTTAGGATGGTTTATTTTAATGATTGTCTTGAGTGCTGCAGGTATGTATGATTTTTATTTATGGGAACATGATTATGGTCATAACCTCGACCCGAAAGCTATTATGAAATTTACAAATCCCGATGGGACTCAAATGGGATTTCAACCGCCACTTTTTGGGAGTAAAGATATCCTCAATTTCAGAGCACATTCGTATCCGCAATTAGGTGCTTTATTTCTTGCGCTTGGTATTGCTGCAGGGTTTGTTGCCTACTTAATTGGAAGGAAAAATCATAAAAAATCTTTGGCTATGTAGAAAAGGTTAAAAAACACTAAAATCATGAAAACACTAAAACACTATTTAAACATTGTATTACTGCTACTCTTTTTTAGCTGTAATGTATCACCTAAACCCATAGAATATGGTAGTGATGGCTGTCATTTTTGTAAGATGACCATAGTAGATAAAGTACATGCTGCCGAAGTAGTAACTCATAAAGGGAAAGTCTATAAGTTTGATGCCACCGAATGCATGATCAATTTCATGGATGAGTTTGATACTTCTGAAATTGCGCTATACTTATCTAATGATTATACATCCCCTGAAACACTTATAAATGCTACTGAAGCTACATTTTTAGTCAGTGAAAACATTCCGAGTCCAATGGGTGCTTTTTTATCGGCTTTTGAAAATAGATCTGATGCAGAACAAACGCAAGCAAATAAAGGTGGTGTTTTGTATAGTTGGGATGAACTTTTAAAGTATTCAAACAAAAACTAAGAAGCATTTTAAACTCAAATTTATGAAACGTATAAACATACTTTCAATACTCTTATTGTGCCTATTTGTAAACACATTTCAAGCACAAAACAGGAAGCAATGTATACAATGTAATATGAATATTACAGATGATTTGCATAGGGCTTCCGCAGAAAAAGAAGGCAAAACTATCCAGTTTGATGCTATCGAATGTCTAATTAATTACTTAAAAATAACAGACAAGATTTCTATGGCTTCATTAAAAGTTTCAGATTATGAAACAGGACAGCTTATAGATGCTGAAACAGCAACATATTTAAAAAGTAAAGCTATCCCAAGCCCTATGGGAGCTAATCTTTCCGCATTTAAAAATAGAGAAGTTGCAATAGAGATTAAGTCACAAAAAGGAGGAGAAATTTATTCTTGGGAAGGCATTAAAACTAAATTTAAAACATCAAAATTTGGAGTTTTAGATCATAATCATCATGATCATTACAGACCAGATGCTCATGCGCCAATTGGGGTTATGGGAGACCATTTGCATGCTAAAGGAGGTTTAATGGTCTCTTTAAGGTATATGAATATGACTATGGATGGAAATAAATCTGGAACTAGTGATATAACCAATAATGACATATACAACGATTTTATGGTGGCGCCTCAAGACATGACTATGGAAATGTATATGCTTGGTGTTATGTATGCGCCATCAAATACGTTAACCTTGATGTTGATGCAGCGTTTTTCTAAAAAAGACATGAATTTAACAGCAAGAATGATGATGAATGGTATGACGATGATGCGTGATTTTTCAACAACTTCATCAGGATTAGGCGATTTAAAAGTTGGAGCTATGTATAGCTTATTTGATAACCATAAGACCTCATTACATTTAAATGGAATGTTGAATATTCCTATAGGTGATATTGAGAATCGTGATGACACGCCAATGATGAACGATGTTAAATTGCCTTATGCTATGCAGTTAGGAAGTGGAACTTATGATTTTACATTTGGAGCTACTCTAAAGGGAAACGTTGCTAAGACGTCATGGGGAGCACAGTTTTTGAGTACCTTAAGAACAGGGAAAAACAGTGAAAACTACCGTTTTGGAAATCTATATCAACTCAACTTTTGGAGCGCTTACAAACTCACTGAAAATTTCAGCCTGTCTGCTCGTGTTTTAGGTGTTTTAGAAGGAAAACTTAAAGGAATGGATTCAGATTTAAACCCAATGATGGTTACTACAGCTAATACAACTAATTACGGAAGCGATAAAATTAAAGCCTTTGCAGGTATTAATATAGCCTTTCCTAAAAGCTCTAGCTTAAATGATTTCCGATTTGGTATTGAAGTTGGAGCACCAATTTATGAGAATTATAATGGTATTCAAATGAATGAAAATCTAACATTAAATTTTGGAGTTAAATACAATGTGTTATAAATGAAAACTTTTGTTCAACATAATCTGTTTTATATAATCTTTTTTATAGGTTTTATCGGGTTTTCACAAACTATTGAGGTGTGTGGTGATTGTACAATAACTTCTTTAAAAGAGGCTATAAGAATCGCAAAAGATTTTGATACAATAGTCGTCAAAAAAGGAACTTATAAAGCGCATGACATTGTTATAGACAAACCACTAACTATTGTTGGAGAAAATTACCCAGTTATTGATGGTGAATTGAAAGGCGAAATCATAACAATTATATCAGATAATGTAACTGTTGATGGTTTATTTATTATCAACGTTGGAACAAGTTATACTGAAGACTACGCCGCTATTCGTGTAAGAAAAAGCAAAAACTTTGTAATTCAGAATTTGGTATTAGAAAAGTTGTTTTTCGGAATATATATTGAAAAATCAAGTCATGGAAAGGTGTTTCATAATAAAGTTATTGGTGATGCCGTAGAAGAATATAATTCAGGAAATGGGATTCAATTATGGTATAGCCACCATGTTGAAATCGAGCATAATTATATAGAGCATGTTCGCGATGGCATTTATTTGGAGTTCTCCGATGATTGTTTAATTAAAAATAATGTTAGTGCATTAAACATTAGGTATGGTTTACATTTTATGTTTTCAAATGATGATACCTATCAAGACAATACTTTCGAAAATAATGGCGCAGGAGTAGCAGTGATGTTTTCCAAAAAAATTAGAATGTATAACAATACATTCAAAGAAAATTGGGGAACAGCATCTTATGGAATGCTATTGAAGGAGATTAATGACTCTGAAATTATTGGCAATACGTTTGAAGAGAATACCATTGGTATTAATATTGAAGGTTCTAACCGAATCATCTACAAACACAACAATTTCAAAAATAATGGTTGGGCTATAAAAGTTCGTGGTGCATGCTACACTAATCAATTTGTCGAAAATAATTTTTTATATAACTCCTTTGATATTGCTTACAATAGCAAGGTTAATGATAATGTATTTGATAAGAATTACTGGAGTAATTATACCGGATATGATTTAGATAAAGATGGTATTGGAGATGTGCCTTACCGTCCTGTAAAATTGTTTTCATACATCGTAAATCGCACACCAGAAACCATTATTCTATTGCGTAGTATGTTTATTGATATTATTGATTTTTCTGAAAAAGTATCTCCTGTATTTACACCAGATAATCTTATGGATCATCATCCACAAACAAAAAAAGTAACATGGTAAATATAGAAGGATTACATAAAAAATTTGGTAAAAACCATGTGTTAAGTGGTTTGGATTTGACTATTAATGAAGGTGGCATATTTGCTGTTCTCGGCCCCAATGGCTCAGGGAAAACAACCTTAATTAAATCTATTCTTGGTATGGTTATTCCTGATAAGGGAGACATCAGTGTTCTTGGAAAGAACATTAAGAAAAAATCGGAGTATAGACATCAAATTGACTATCTACCACAAATTGCCAATTTCCCTAGTAATTTGAAAGTAAGAGAATTGATTAAGATGATTAAAGACTTGCGTCAAAATACCGACACCGATTTACACCTGATTAAGCTTTTTAAATTAGAACCGTTTTTGGATAAAAAACTCGGGACACTTTCAGGAGGAACAAAGCAAAAAGTAAATATTGTATTGACTTTTATGTTCGATAGTCCTTTAATCATATTGGATGAGCCTACAACAGGATTAGATCCCATTTCTTTGATACGCCTAAAGGACTTAATTCAAGCAGAAAAAGCTAAAGGAAAAACAATTCTCATCACCTCACATATTATGAGCTTTGTTGAAGAAGTATCAGATGAAATTGTATTCTTATTGGAAGGAAAAATTTATTTCAGAGGAACGATTTCAGAATTAAAAACCAAGACCAATCAGCCTGATTTTGAACATGCTATTGCGTCTATATTAACCGACAATCATGCTTAAGATATTAAAATACAGTTTTTTTGATTTAATGCGTAGTCGTTGGAGCTATGTCTATTTTGCATTCTATTTACTACTTGGTGTTGTACTTTTGTTTTTAAACAATGATTTATCAAAAGCAGTCATTACTTTAATGAATGTCATTATTGTTTTAGTGCCACTAATAGGAACCATTTTTGGTGTGATGTATTACTACAATTCTAAAGAATTTACAGAACTACTTTTAGCGCAACCTTTGAAACGGTCATCGATATTTCTCGGACAATATTTAGGAGTAGCTTTATCATTATCAATTAGTTTGATTCTGGGGTTAGGAATCCCGTTTGTGTTTTATGGTTTATTTGAGAGTAGTGCTATATGGGACTTCTCATTATTATTAGTCACAGGAACATTTCTAACTTTAATTTTTACGGCCTTAGCATTTAATATCGCAATGTCTAATGAGAATAAAATTAAAGGTTTTGGTTATGCAATTCTACTATGGTTGTTTTTAGCTATTATTTACGACGGTTTATTTTTAATGACCTTAATTATGTTTGAAGATTACCCCTTAGATAAAGTATCATTAATTGGTACTATGTTAAATCCTATAGATTTATCGCGAACACTTATACTTTTGAAATTAGATATTTCGGCATTATTAGGATATACAGGAGCCGTTTTTAAGCAATTTTTCGGCACTAGTTTTGGGCTTATAATCTCTTTTGTAATGCTAGCAATATGGGTTGCGTTGCCAGTTTTACGGATTGTTTTTAAGTCGAAAAAGAAAGATTTTTAATTATTATAAAGTGGATAATGCAAGCTCAATCATAGTGTTAAATGTAGATTCTCGTTCATCTGCCGAGGTATGTTCGCCAGTAACTAAAGAATCAGAAATCGTCAATATTGACAAGGCATTTACATTATGTTTAGCAGCAATGGTGTAGAGTCCAGCCGTTTCCATTTCGACACAAAGCACACCAAAGTCAGCCCATTTTTTATATGAATCATACTCATCTTGATAGAATTCATCGGAGGATAATACATTACCAGCTTTAATGGTTATATCATTTTGTTTAGCATACTCAGCAACTTTCATAAATAAATCGAAATTTGCTGTTGGTGCATAATCGGCATTTATAAATCGAGAGTTATTGATTCCAGAATTAGAGGAAGCAGCCATAGCGATCACAATATCTCTTAGTTTAATAGTTTCTTTGTAAGACCCTGCAGAACCCACCCGAATTAAGTTTTTTACGTCATAGTCATTAATGAGTTCGTGAGCATAAATTAAACATGAAGGGATACCCATTCCTGTGCCCTGTACAGATACGCGCTTTCCATTGTAAGTGCCTGTATAACCAAGCATACCTCTAACATCATTATACTGTTTAGGGTTTTCGAAAAATGTTTCTGCGATCCATTTGGCTCTCATTGGATCACCTGGTAATAATACGGTTTCTGCGATATCACCTTTTTGTGCTTCTATATGTATACTCATAGTGTTTACATTATGTTTTATAACGATTTAAATTTTTAAAAAGGCCGAACCTTTTTGTAGATCTAAAGCCAATTCTTCTAAGTTCGTGTTTTCTAGCATGTCTTTCAAACCATTTCTTATAAATTTGAACTTGTCATGCATTGGACAAGGATGTTCTTCATCACATTTTTCTAAACCCAACCCACAACCATTAAAAATACTATCTCCATCAATGGCTTCAATAATTTGGGATAGCTTGATGTTCGAAATGTTTTCTTTCTCAATTTCAAAGCCACCATAAGCGCCTTTAACAGAATTAATAACGTTATGTTTGACCAGAGCTTGTAAAATTTTTGCAGTAAATGCTTGAGGTGAATTAATTTCTTCTGAAATTTTCTTAGGACTAACACGTTGCCCATCAAAAGAATTTTTGGCAATAAAAATAGATGCCCTTATGGCATATTCACAAGCTTTTGAAAACATTTAGATTAAATTTTAATACAAATAACGAATAATATTTTAAATAGGATGATTTCATCTGAATTAAATAGTAAATCCTGAAAGGTTGCTTTAACCTTCCAGGATTTATCGTTTTAATGATGACACACTAAAACTGTTCAATCAAAAAATTTATCAAGTCTGTCGTTGTAACAATACCAACCAATTTATTGTTATCAACCACAGGTAATGCATGAAATTCTTTTTTAGATAGTATTTCTGCAACGTCTTTTATTGTTGTGTTAGGATTAACACTAACTAAGTTTTTGGCCATCACCTGCTCAATAGTAAACATATTGTAAACAACAGTGTCTACATCTTCTTCATTGTCGTCAATGGCATCAGCAAAACTTATTCTGAGTAAATCGGTATAACTCAGCATACCTATTATTTTTTCGCCGCTTACTACTGGTATATGGCGGATATGATTCTTTTTAAAAAGGGATTCTGCAATTTCTAAATTATCCGTTAGGTTTAAAGTGATGACATCCTTTGTCATTATTGCTGAAATTGGTGTTCTTTTTTTCATAGTCTTAGGTTTTTAATTCTTAATTAAAGTTACCATTTGATACCTTGAAAAACTATGATAAATGTCAGGTAAAACATGATAAAGTAAACTTATCTAACAAGTGTTTTTGCAAAAGATTCGCACAACTCTAAAGTATCTTTGACATCATTAAAAGAGGTTCTTGGATTAATTAAACACATCCTAAGAACAATTTGGTTTTGTAAGACTGTAGTGACTAATAAAGCTTCTCTTGAAGCTACAATTTTTTGAGAAATTTTTTGATTAAGTAGATCTAGGTTTTTTTCTGAAAATGAATAACCAATTGGATTGTATCTAAAGTTTATGACCGCTAATGTAGCAGGAGATATTACTTCCCAGTTTGAACTTTTTCGCAGATGAGTTTCAACATTATCTGTTAAATCAATAGCGTAAGTGACTGCATTTTTAAACGCGTTTAACCCAAATGTTTTCATCGACATATAAAATTTCAATGCTCTAAAGCGCCTGGTTAATTGGATGCCATGATCATAAAAGTTTATTTCTGATGTATTACCTTCTATATCTCTGAGGTATTCAGGTTTTTCGCTAAATGTTTTACTTAACCATTTGTGATTTCTTACTAATAAACAACCCATTTCATAAGGTTGAAATAACCACTTGTGAGGGTCGATAGTTAAGGAATCAGCTTTTTCAATACCTTTTAATAATTCTTTTCCTTTTTTTGATAGAATAGCTGCTCCTCCATAGGCACCATCAATATGAAACCATAAATTTTCGGTTTTACAAATTTTTGAAATTTCGTTTAAAGGATCTACGGTTCCTGTATTTGTCGTTCCTGCGGAAGCAATGATACAGAAGGGTTGAAGCCCCTCCAGCCTATCTTTGGCAATCGCATTTTTCAGTTTATTTATGGCCATCTTAAATTCTATGTCGGTTGGAATAATCCGAACCTGTTCCTTTTTGAAACCAAGAACGCGTATGGCTTTAATATTTGATGAGTGTGCTTGATCTGACATATATATTATGGCTTTCGAAAAATCATCACCACAGTGTTGCCGTCTGGCAGTTACAAGTGCTGTTAAATTTGCCATTGAGCCACCACTAGTAAATATTCCTCCACCTTTTTTAGTTGGAAATTTAAATAGTTTTAATAACCAATTCATAGTAACAATTTCAAGTTCAGCTGCTGCTGGAGATGCAGCCCATCCTCCTGAAAATATATTAAACCCTGTTGCTAAAGTATCTGCCATGACGCTTACATAATTACTGGGCCCAGGAACAAAGGCGTAGGATTTAGGGTGTGATACAATATTACTATTTGGAATAACTTTTTCAACTACGAAATCAAATACCTCCTGAAAAGGGGTCTCTTTTTCAGGAACCTCTATATTAAAAAGTGTATCCATTTCTTCTCTAGAAGCATAAGCCACAGGTTTTGTTATATGCTGTGAATCAAAATGATTTACGAGAGCATCAATTACTTGGTAGCCATAGGTTCTCATATCGTCTTTAGACAATTGTAATTTGTTTATGTTAGCTTTGTTTAAAGACATAGTTTGAGTTTGAAAAAATATTGGAAAGTATATAAGTCTGCATTCTAATGACAATCTATAGCGCTAGAAGCCACCTCAACTATTGGAGTAGGAGATAAGTAAGGAATGCCTAAGCCCATACCACGAACAATGAATAATAAGCCAATAATGATCACAAACACAGGAATTGCTTTTTGAATACGTTTTTTTGCGGTTGTATTTAAAAACTTACCTAAGTAAACCGCTGCGGTCATTAATGGTATAGTTCCAATACCAAATAGTAACATATATAGACTGCTTTGTGCAGCGTTTTGTGTCGTTATTGATGCTATTACTGCCATATAGACTAATCCACAAGGTAAAAATCCATTAAGAAAACCGATAGTTAAAAATGTATCTGCTGTTTTCTTTTTTAAGGCTTGACCTAATGAGGATTTTACTTTTGATATCAGTTTGTAAATGGGCTTAGAGAAATTGTATCGATTAAATGTTTGAATTGGGATAAGAACAATCACAATCATTAAGATGCCTATTAGTATAGATAACTGTTGTTGTATTCCGAAGAGATACAAGCCTTTGCCAACTAATCCAAATACTAATCCTATAAACGCATAGGCAAGAAGTCTCCCGAAATGATATGTGAAAATTTGAAATACTTTTTTGCTAGAATTATTTCTATCTACAGGTAACATAAAAGCAATAGGACCACACATTCCAATACAGTGGAAGCTTCCTAAAAGACCAAATATGAGTGCAGACCAAAGCATTTAATAGACGATTTCTTTTTTGTACAAATATGATTTTCCTTTATATTGCCAGTCCACTTTAATGTTCCAACGACCATCTAACAAACGTTTGTCAGGTATGAGCAAATTGTGATTAGACAATGAAATTGCAGTTTCAAAGTCCACTTGTTCATTAGACGGTCTATATAGGAACACTTTTCCAGTGATTTGATTTATATCCATGACTTTGGGGAAGGAAATTTCTAATCCTTTATCAGTGCGTTTCCATGAGATATTTGATGTTAAGTCTTTAGCATTAGCTTCTTTATCAATTTCATTTTGATACTCTAATTCGGCTTTATAATAATCTTCAGTAACTAGTGAAGTATTATATTTTTCTGATGTATTCATATGAATTACGAAATACATGATAAAGCTTATAAACCCTATAAATGCTAGTACGATTCCTGTTCCCCAATTTAATTTCATAATATTTAGTTTTAATTATAACTTCTAGGTCCTAAAAAGTTAACGGTTGTGGTTTCTATGAGTTCATCTTCATTGTAAACCTCAATCATTAATTTGTTTTTATCACCTGTAAGTTGACTTTTGTCTATTTCAATAAATAATGTGCCTTCGGCTGATCCTTGAGCTGGTACTTCAAAATTATCAGATGTAGATACCAGTTTGATTTCACCTTTATACTTACGTAACTTAAAGCTTACTTTACTTATAGTGTCTGTTGTTTTATTAATCAACTTGTAAGTAAATACATTGCTTATAATATTACCTTCTTTGTGTTCGTATAATTGACCAGGAAGTCTTAAAACTCTAGCTTCAAGATCGGTTCTTAGTAAAAGAAGACCTGTTAGTACACCAACTAAAATTACTAATACAGCTGTATAGCCTTTTAGTCTTGGTGTATACTCAAACTTCTTTTTCTTTTCAATATTATCTTCACTAGCATAACGAATCAATCCTTTTGGTAGGTTGATACTATCCATAATATGGTCACATTCATCAATACAAGCTGTACAATTCACACATTCTAATTGCGTACCGTTTCTAATATCAATCCCTGTTGGACAAACATGAACACATTGTAAGCAATCAATGCAATCTCCATGACCTAATTCTTGTCGGTTTTCATTTTTTCTAAACTTTTTACGCCCATTATCACCTTCTCCACGTTTATGATCATAGGCAACAACAATAGATTTATTGTCTAATAATACGCCTTGTAATCTACCATAAGGACAAGCAATTATACATACCTGTTCTCTAAACCAAGCAAAAATGAAATAGAATACTCCAGTAAAAATAATTAATGGAAATAAAGTTCCTAAGTGCTTGAAAGGACCATCAATTACATACCTTATAAGTTTATCACTTCCAATTAAATATGCTAAAAACACATTTGCAATGAGGAAGGAAATCACTAAAAAGATAAACCATTTTAAAAGGCGTTTTTTTATTTTTTCAGCGTCCCATTTTTGTCTATTTAATTTTCGCTGTTTATTCCTATCACCTTCAATCCAGTACTCTATTCTTCGGAAAACCATTTCCATGAATATCGTTTGTGGGCAAATCCATCCGCAGAAAATACGTCCAAAACCTACGGTAAACAAAGTCACAAAGATGACACCTATGAGCATTGAAATAACAAATAAGTAAAAATCTTGTGGCCAAAAAGGAAACCCAAATATATTAAAGCGTCGTTCTAAGACATTAAACATTAAAAATTGATTACCCCCAATTTTAATAAATGGCGCAGCAAACAAAAATGCAAGAAGCCCATAACTAACAATTTTTCGTTTTTCGTAATAGCGTCCACTGGGTTTCTTAGGATACACCCAAGCACGTTTGCCTTCTTCGTTGACTGTTCCAATAGAATCTCTAAAGGTTTCGTTTTGGGGTGTTTCCATAGTTTAATTATCTTCTGTTGTAATGACAGAATCAGTTTTTACTTCAATGGTTTCAATATTATCTTCTGAAGACGTCGTCTCATCAACCCAAATATCACCTTCCGAAGCTTTAGGTTCTGCAGGCGTTGTGCCTTCAAATTTTAGGACATAGCTTGCTACTTGGGCGATTTCTGAAGGTTTTAAACTTTGCTTCCAAGCAATCATTCCTTTCCCATCACGACCACCTTCAGAAATAGTTTTGAATACATTTTTGATACCACCACCTAAAATCCAGTTTTTATCAGTCAGGTTAGGGCCAATTCCGCCGCCGCCATCAGCTTTATGACAAGCTACACAATTGGTTTCAAATATACTTTTACCAGCATTTAAATCACCAGCATCTGTTAAAGCAGTAACAGTATTGAAATCTACTAGATCTTTTGCTGTTTTTTTATAAGCTTCAATATCAATTTTAGCTTGAGCAATCTCAGCTTCTAATTCGTCAAATTGAGTATCTCCATTAAATACATGATATCTTGCTAAATAAACGACACCAAAAATGATAGAAGCATAGAACCCGTATAACCACCAAGGCGGTAAGTCGTTATCTAATTCTTTTATACCATCATAGTTGTGATCTAAGATGATGTCATGCTCTTCCTCAATAGGTTTTTGTCCTAAAGATTTGGTATATATTTTTTTAAACCAACATGCTATTTTAGAAGGTGCTTCCTTTTTTGCGTCATATCTTGCTTTTGCTTCTGCATCTAAGCTTTGATACAATACATTGTCTAAAGCACCAACAATAGCTTCAATTGCTACGAGAATTAAAAAAACAAGTAACAAGAATAATGAAACTAATGGTTCTGCTATAAATGCTGGTTCATCACCAGAATCTATAACGTATTCTGTAAGTCCGAAAATGATAAAGAATACAACAGGTACTCTTATCCATGATGGTATATTTCTCATAATTCTGATGGATTTTGGTTGTCTAATGGAATATTACTCACAGTAGTGATGTAGTCTTTTTTTGCAGTAATTACCCACCAAAATAAGATGACGAAAAAACTGAAAAATATAGTTAGAGAAATCAAAGGATATATTTCTATTCCTGTTATGCTTTCCATATGATTTTTTACAAATTTTAACATGACGAATTAGTTTTGAGTTGTTGATAAATCTTGATCTTTAACTTTAATATCAGTACCAAGACGTTGTAAATATGCGATTATAGCGACAATTTCTCTATCGCGCATTTCTATGAATGTTTCACCACCAGATTGTTTATCTGCCTCGTAAGTTTCAGCAAAATCAGGATCAGTGTAAAGGTTCTTCTCTATTTGAGTTCCTTGTTCATTCATTGATTGTTGAGCGTTAACAATGTCTTCATCAGAGTAAGGCACTCCAAGTGAGACCATGGTTCTCATTTTAGCTTCCGTTTGTGATTTGTCGAGTTCATTTCGAACCAACCATTGGTATGCTGGCATGATAGAACCCGATGAGGTACTTTGTGGATCATACATGTGATTTAAGTGCCAATTATCAGAATATTTACCGCCTATGCGGTGTAAATCGGGGCCAGTTCGCTTACTTCCCCAAAGAAATGGGTGATCATAAACAAACTCTCCTGCTTTAGAGTATTCTCCATAACGTTCAACTTCATTTCTAAACGGTCTTATCATTTGAGAATGACAACCTACACAACCTTCTCTAATATAGATGTCCCTACCTTCTAATTCTAGAGGTGTATAAGGTTTTACACTTGTTATAGTTGGAATATTAGATTTTACTAATAAGGTTGGAACAATTTGAACAATACCACCAATTAAGATAGCTACTGTTGCAAAAATGGTTAATTTCACTGGCTTACGTTCTAGCCAAGTATGCCATCCTTCCCCTGCAACTCTTCTTTTAGAGACGCGTTTAAGTGCTGCAGCTTCTGCTAGTTCATCACCAACTTTGCTACCATTTCTTATAGTGATAATCACATTCACAATCATGATAATCATACCAGTAAGAAATAATGTACCACCAATAGCGCGCATCCAATACATTGGCATAATAGCTGTCACTGTTTCTAAGAAATTACCATATTCTAATGTTCCATCTGGATTAAATTGTTTCCACATAGCCCATTGCTGAAAACCTGCAACATACATTGGTAAGGCATAGAAAATAATTCCTAAGGTTCCAATCCAGAAATGAAGATTGGCTAAGGCTATAGAGTGTAATTTTGTTTTGAATAACTTCGGTACTAAGTAATATATCATACCAAAGGTTAAGAAGCCGTTCCAAGCTAAGGCTCCAACATGTACATGAGCAATAATCCAATCGGTAAAATGCGCCATTGCATTCACACTTTTTAGAGATAGCATAGGGCCTTCAAATGTTGCCATACCATAACCAGTAATTGCCACTACCATGAATTTTAATACAGGATCTGTACGAACTTTATCCCAAGCACCGCGAAGTGTAAGGAGCCCATTTATCATCCCTCCCCAAGATGGCATTAATAGCATGATTGAAAATGCAACACCAAGGTTTTGTGCCCAACCTGGAAGTGCAGTATATAATAGATGGTGAGGGCCAGCCCAAATATAAATAAAGATTAATGACCAGAAATGAACAATAGATAATCGATATGAATAAACAGGTCTATTGGCTGCTTTTGGAACAAAATAATACATCAATCCTAAAAATGGTGTTGTTAAGAAAAATGCGACGGCATTATGACCATACCACCATTGTACTAAAGCATCTTGAACACCTGCATAAACAGAATAACTCTTAAGTCCGCTAACAGGTAATGCCAGACTATTGAAAATATGTAATACGGCAACAGTTACAAATGTGGCTAAGTAAAACCATATAGCAACATATAAATGACGTTGTCTGCGTTTAAGAATGGTTCCAATTAGGTTCCAGCCAAAAACTACCCAAATTAATGCAATAGCAATATCAAAAGGCCATTCTAATTCGGCATATTCTTTAGATGTTGTATAACCTAAAGGCAATGTAATTGCAGCACCAACAATAATTAATTGCCAACCCCAAAAATTGATTTTACTCAAGGTGTCGTTAAACATTCTTGCTTTTAATAATCGTTGTGTCGAATAGTAAACACCGGCAAAAATGGCATTACCAACAAAAGCAAAAATCACGGCATTGGTGTGTAATGGTCTTAAGCGACCAAAACTTAGCCATGAGACACCGTCAGTTAGGTTAGGGAATAAAAATAAAAATGCAAGTAATAATCCTACTAACATTCCTACAACTCCCCAAAGCATAGTAGCATAGAGGAAATTTTTAACGATTTTATTATCGTACTTAAACTGTTGTACTTCCATAATAATTTAATTAGTCTTTTTTATTTTAACAGATGGTTTTGGTTGTTCTTTAATGAGTTCATCCTCAAAAAGCATTCTAACAGAAGGCGTATAGCTATCATCAAACTGCCCTTTTTTTACTGCAGTTATAAATGCAATAAAGAACACAATAGCAACAATAATGCTGATACTTAATAAAATATATATAACACTCATACCTATTAGAAGTTATAGTTCAAAATTACGTTTGAACAGGTTCTTAAAACATGATTTATATCATGTTTGGAAAATAATTTTATCTTTTAATTCTCACTTTTTTGAGACAGTTTTTAACTCAACTTTCTACCTAAAAAATTAGTGGCAATTGTCGTGAATACTACAATGCTAATCGAACTTAATGGCATTAAAATAGCTGCTACAACAGGAGCTAATTGACCTGTAACTGCAAAGTAGAGCCCGATGATATTGTAAATAAACGATAGTAAAAAACTCCATTTAATGATTTTGATTGCGCTCTTTGAAGCACTTATAAATTTATTGAGTTGATTAAATTTTGAAGCATCTAAAATGGCATCACAAGCAGGTGAAAAAACATTTACGTTTTCTGATAAAGCAATACCAACATTACTTTGTGCTAATGCGCCTGCATCATTTAGCCCATCGCCTATCATTAATACTTTTGCGCCTTCATTTTGATGGTATTTGATGTATTCTAACTTATCGCCAGGCTTCTGATTAAAAATCAATTTCGTTTTTGAAGGCAATAACTTTTGAAGATTCTCTAATTCACCTTCATTATCACCTGAAAGAATTACCAAATCATATTGTTTTTTTAGTTTGTTAAATAATTTTGATAAGCCTTTTCTGTAGCTATTGTAGAAGGTGAATTTTCCTTTATATTGATTATTTGTACTTACATGTACTGTGGTGTTTAAAGCTGATGTTTCTGTAACACCAACAAAACTTGCAGAACCAATTTTGATATGTTTATCATCATGTGTAGCTTCAATACCTTTTCCGATATGTTCTTCAAAATGATTTATGGTGATAATATTATGCTCATCTAAAATGTCATATAATGTTCTACTTAAAGGATGATTAGAACTACGAAGTGTATTTTTTAATAATATTTCTTCGGAATTGCTTAGTGTAGCACCTGCATAATTAGCGGTACTTTTTTTGTTAGAAGTGATGGTTCCCGTTTTGTCGAAAATGATGGTATTAATTGACGCCAATTGTTCAATAACAGATGCGTTTTTAACATAGAATTTTAACTTTCCGAAGATGCGTAGCAAATTTCCAAAGGTAAAAGGAGCCGATAAGGCAATGGCACACGGACAAGCAATAATTAATACTGCGGTAAAGACATTCATTGCTTTTGTTTGATCAACAAATAGCCAAAATAGTGTTGCAATAATAGCAATGCTCAGCACTACTATTGTGAATTTTTTACTGATTTTATTTGTTAAAGTTGTGAAACCATCTTCTTTGTTTTTACTAAAAATAGCATTACTCCATAATTGTGTGAGGTAACTTTGTTCAACTGATTTGATGGCTTCCATTTCAATCACGCCAGAGGTTTGTTTTCCTCCAGCAAAGAGTTTGTCTCCAGAATTTTTGCTAACTGTTTCAGACTCTCCAGTTACAAAACTATAGTCAATTCTAGCTTTTCCATTGATGAGAATGCTGTCGACTGGAATCAATTCTTCATTTCGTATAAGTAAGCGATCTCCTTTCTTAATATCGTATACCTGAATTGGTGTTTCATTACCTTCTAAAGTTATTTTGGTAACCGCAATTGGAAAATAGGATTTGTAATCGCGCTCAAAGGATAAAAACGTATATGTTTTTTGTTGAAAAAATTTACCAAGTAATAAAAAGAAAACAAGACCTGTTAAACTGTCAAAAAAACCAGAGCCTAAATCGAAGATAATTTCTGTAGTGCTTCTTATAAATAGCACAGCAATACCTAATGCAATGGGTACATCTATATTTAATAATTTTGAGCGTAAACCTTTATATGCTGAAATAAAATAATCTCGACCAGCATAAAAAACGACAGGAAGTGAAAACGCAAACATCAACCAACGAAATAGTGGTTTATATTTTTCTATCCAGAAACCATCAACTTGAAAATACTCTGGAAATGACAAGAACATTACATTTCCGAAGGCAAAACCCGCAATGCCTAATTTGTAAATAAGGCTTCTATTTATATTTTGTTGCCCTGTTTTGAAATCATCAAGTGAGATATAAGGTTCATAGCCAATAGTACTTAATAGAAGTACAGTTTCTTTGAGAGAGTAGTTCTCAGAATTATAAGTAACTCTAGCGGTTTTCTTTCCAAAGTTTACTTGAGATGACGAAATTTCTGAGTTTAATTTGTTGAGATTTTCTAAAATCCAAATACACGAGCTACAGTGAATATGTGGTATATAAAGTGTAGCAATTTGAGTGTTTCCATCGTTGAATTCGGTAAGCTTTTCAATAATATTGTCTTGAGCTAAGAATTCGTATTTGCCTTGAATATCTTTAGGTACTGCACCAGGAGAAGCCTGTAAATCATAGTAGCAAGTTAAATCGTTTTCTGAAAAAATCTCATAAACGGTCTTACAGCCATTACAGCAGAATTGTTTGTCGTTAAAAGTGATTGTTGTTTTACTACAATCATCACCACAGTGGAAACAAGATAACTTGTCCATAATATTTGCTCATTTATACCTGATGCAAATATTGAAAATGAAGCCCGTTTATAATATGATATTTGTCATGTTTTGATTATTTTTACATTACAACAACTAAATAAGTCATGAGTAAGTGTGAACAATGCTTGGCCCGACAATTTAACGCCATGAAGTCTATGACTCATGAAGAGTTAAAACGTGTATCTGCCTGCAAAACCAATAGATTTTACAAAAAAGGCGAGGTTATTTTTGATGAAGGCGAAGCCCTTAATGGCGTATTTTGTATTAGTTCTGGTGTAAGTAAGTTGACAAAACTTAGTGCAAATGGGAAAGATCATACTGTAAAACTATTAAGTAAGGGGTCGCTTATTGGTCAACGTGCTATGATTAGTGATCAGCGTGCTAATTTAAGTGCTATAGCTATTACTGATGTTGAATTATGTTTTGTTCCTAAAGACGAAATTGTCAATACTCTACATGATAATAATGATTTTTCATTCGACCTAATGAAAGCGTTTGCAAAAGAACTCAAGCACTCTGAAGATAATTTAGTAAATATGGCTCAAAAAACGGTTAAAAATCGTTTGGCTGAAGCTCTTATTTATATTCATGATAACTTCGGGGTTGATGATTTGGGGTATCTTAAAGTTGTAATTTCTAGAGAAGATTATGCTAATATTGTTGGCACAGCTACAGAATCTGCGATTAGAATCCTCTCTCAATTCAAAAAAGATGGTTTGATTTCTATGAAAGGAAAAGCAATCAAAATTGAGAATCTTCAGAAATTAAAATTCATCGAGTAGTTTTATAAAAACTTTATCGCATTTGAATTGTAATAGTTGTATTTTTATACAGCTATGAAACACAACAGTAATTTAAAAAAAGGCTTTGTATTTAAATCTTATGAAGCTGCAAATCAATCGCCTTTTGAGAAACTTTTTGAGATTTTCAAAGAGTTGATTACGCATACTTCTGGCGATTTTGATGAAGCGATTTCTTGGTTACGTGAATTAGATAAAGAATACGAACTCACCACAGCCGAGTATACCATTGATGATTTTATCGAAGACCTCAAAAAGAAAGGCTATATCAAGGAAGAAATCAATCCCGATGGTAATGGGAATATGGCTATTACTGCCAAAACTGAACGGGCCATTAGACAACAAGCATTAGAACATATCTTCGGAAAAATAAAGCGTAGCGGACAAGGGAATCACAAAAGCAAAAGTCCAGGCTTAGGTGATGAGCATACAGGTGATTTTAGAAACTACCAATTTGGAGATGCTTTAGATAAGATTTCAATGACTGAAAGTTTGCGTAATGCGCAGATTAATCATGGTATTGGAAATTTTAACCTTACTGAAGATGACCTTGTTGTTGAAGAAACCATGCATAAATCACAAATGAGCACGATTTTGATGATAGATATTAGTCATAGTATGATATTATATGGTGAAGATCGTATCACACCTGCCAAACGCGTGGCAATGGCTTTAGCAGAATTAATCACAACACGATACCCTAAAGATACGTTAGACATTATTGTCTTCGGAAATGACTCTTGGCAAATAGAAATTAAGGATTTACCTTATTTAAAAGTTGGACCTTATCATACTAATACTGTTGCAGGGTTACAACTAGCTATGGATTTACTACGAAGAAAACGTAATACGAATAAGCAAATTTTTATGATTACCGATGGAAAGCCAAGTTGTTTGCGTTTGCCTGACGGACAATATTATAAGGATAGTAACGGACTCAATCCATATATTACAAATAAGTGTTATGCCATGGCGCAACAAGCACGAAAATTGCATATACCTATTACAACATTTATGATAGCTCAAGATCGTTATTTGATGCAATTTGTACAGGAATTTACAAGAGCTAATCAAGGAAAAGCCTTTTATACAGGGTTAAAAGGGTTAGGTGAAATGATATTTGAAGACTACGAAACAAACAGAAAAAAAAGAATTAGAGGATAAAATATATGAATACAGATACAATAAAAACCTTAGGTGATTTAAAAAAATCAGGTTATCAGTCAAAGTCTATAAAAGATGAATTGCGTGATAACTTGATTACCAAAATAAAGCATAAAGAAACTGCTTTTGAAGGCGTTCATGGTTATGAGAATACTGTAATTCCAGAATTGGAAAGGGCTATTCTATCAAGACACAATATCAATTTGTTAGGATTGCGCGGACAAGCAAAAACTCGATTAGCACGTTTGATGTTAAATTTACTGGATGAGAACATTCCTTATGTTTCAGGTTCTGAAATCAATGATGATCCCTTTAATCCAATATCACGTTTTGCTAAAGAATTAATTGCAGAAAAAGGGGATGATACACCAATTTTATGGTTACATAGAAGTCAACGTTTTGCTGAAAAATTAGCAACCCCAGATGTGACTGTTGCTGATATTATAGGTGATGTTGACCCTATTAAAGCTGCTAATTTGAAATTGAATTATGCAGATGATCGCGTTATTCACTATGGAATGATTCCAAGAGCTAATCGTTGCATTTTTGTGATTAATGAATTGCCAGATTTGCAAGCAAGAATACAAGTAGCATTATTTAATATTTTGCAGGAAGGCGATATTCAGATTCGCGGATTTAAATTAAGATTGCCATTAGATGTACAGTTTCTTTTTACGGCAAACCCTGAAGATTACACCAATAGAGGAAGTATTGTCACCCCTTTAAAAGATAGAATTGGAAGTCAGATTTTAACACATTATCCTGTAGATATTGAAACAGCACGATTAATTACCGAGCAAGAAGCTAAATTGGTTGAGAACCAGAAAAATACAGTTATTGTTCCTGATTTGGCTAGAGATTTATTAGAGCAAATTGTTTTTGAAGCAAGAGAAAGCGAATACATTGATGCTAAAAGCGGTGTGAGTGCTCGTTTAAGCATTACAGCTTTAGAAAACCTATTGAGTACTGCTGAACGTCGTGCTTTAAAAGCTGGAGATGATACAACGATGTTACGCTTGAGTGATTTTGTTGGGATTATTCCGTCTATCACCGGAAAAGTTGAATTGGTTTATGAAGGTGAGCAAGAAGGTGCAGCTATGGTGGCGTATAATTTAATTGGCGAAGCGGTTAAGACTTTGTTTTCTGAATTCTTTCCGAAGATAGAAAAGTTGAAAAAAGAGGATGAAGAAACACCATATGATACCATCGTTTCTTGGTTTTTTAACCAACAAGACGGATTTGAAATTCTTGACGATTTAAGAGATAAAGAATATAAAATGCTGTTGGATGCTATCTCACCTTTAGATGATTTATTAGGGGAGTACCAACCCAACCTTAAAAAAGAGGAAAGTTACTTTGTTAAAGAGTTTGTACTTTGGGCTCTAGTAGAGTTTAAACAATTAAGTAAATACCGTTTTACTGAAGGTATTCAGTTTAAGGATCCTTATGGAAGTTATATAAGAGGTATTTAATCACCAAGTATCTCTACTTTTAATATTAGCCTCGCAGAGTTTGATAATCTCAGCGATTCTTTTTTGTCTAGTAGCTTCTCTTTTAGCATTAAAAAGCCAATATAAATACCCTTTTTTATAAGAAGGGGAGAAGTTAGTATAGTTTTCAAAAGCCTTTGGATGTTCATCAAAGGCATGTTGTAACTCTTTTGGAATAATTCCATTTTCAACATCATCTAATGCTGTCCAGCTTCCGTTTTGTTTTGCTGTGTTAATAGATTTAAGGCCGCTCTCGTGCATTAGATTTTCTTCTAAAAGCACTTTAATATATCTTTTATTAAGCGCACTCCATACACTTTTAGGTTTCCGAGGGCAGAAATATTGTCTACGTTTTCCATTACCCAAACTTTTAACTGTAGAGTCAATCCATCCATAACATAAAGCAACTTTTACAGCTTCTTCCCATCGCATGGATGTTTCTTTATTTTCAACTTTATAAAATATCAAATAAATGCCATCTTTTGTATGGTGATTTTGATGAAGCCAATGCCTCCATTCTGTATCAGTTTTAAAGTAATATTCCATTAGAAATTAGGTGTTTATAGCTGTTTGTAAATAGGTTTGATGTATAATATATTGATTTTGTTACTTTTATATTAAAAAAGAGACTATAAATTATAATGTATTTTAGCGTCATTTTTAACTTTTTTGTGTATTTCGTCGAATTTATGATGCGTTTAATCGATTTTTTAATTATGTTTGCTTTATGTAAGTATAATTTTACAAAATGATATTGACATTGTACCCTATTTTATGCAATGAAATATTTGGCCCCAAGCCTATGAAATAAAAATACCTATTTTAAGCAGCTAACGCTGTTATGTTATGTCTTAATCTTACCAAATCTGTTTTTGCAGATAAATCAGGATAAATATATAACATACGCGTTTATACCAAATTGGTAATTCACTTTCATAATATTTTTTCAATATCTAATTAATCCAACATACTTTTCATAATAGTAAAGTATTCTCCCTCATTGTGTTATCTACTATTGTAGCTATATAGTTTTAATAACACTGCATTTGACGAACATAACTATTTAAAAACAAAAGTAAGGGAGATTTTGCTTAACCAATGATGCGACACATCATTAAAAACTATTATTATGAAACCTATTAACAATTTTGGAAGACCTACAATTGCAAAATTATTTATTTTAATCTTCTTTTTCCTATGTAACACAATTGTAGCTTTTGCTCAAGATGCTCAAGGTGACGCAGCTGTTGTTACGACATCACCTGGTAATGTGCCTAGCAATTTAGAGCTTTGGTTGAAAGGTGATGCTTCAACAAGC
Organism: uncultured Psychroserpens sp.; assembly: GCA_947489585.1. Taxonomy (GTDB): domain Bacteria; phylum Bacteroidota; class Bacteroidia; order Flavobacteriales; family Flavobacteriaceae; genus Psychroserpens. The sequence goes on along the minus strand of CANLEE010000002.1, from coordinate 127,880 downwards.
ACTACAACAAACAATCAACGTGTTAATACTTGGGGAGATAATTCTTCAAACGGATTTAGTATAGTTAAAGGATCAACAAATGGTCCTACATATCTTACTGATGCTATTAATTTCAATCCAGCTTTAAGGTTCACAAGAAGTGGTGGTGAGTATATGAAAATTCCAACAGCTACAGTATCAGGAACCGGATTAGATATTACACCTTCACCAGATGCAGGTATTTCAAATCCTTCAAGTATGTCAATTTTTGCTGCTTTTTTGACAGATCAAAGCGGTGCAGGAACAATCTTATCAAGAGCAACGGGTAGTAGTAGAAGTTACCAGTTATGGTTAGGAGATAGAGATCGTGTGGTTCATTATACATTGGCTAGAACTGCTGGTACAGGACAAGGAGACCCAAATAGTGGAATTAACTACGGAATAACTCATGCGCGTAATGATCCAAAAATTTCATCGTTAGTTGTAGATATTAGTGGCGCATCATTAGCAAATGATCCAAATGAAGCTACTGGTAAAATTAAAAAATACGTCAATGGTTATTTAGATCCATTAACGACTTATACAGATGGTGATGCCGGTTTTGGAACAGGTGAGACTACCGATAGAGATGTAATTATTGGTGGAAGAAGAAATAATAGTAATACCGATATAGGTAACTTATTGCAAGGTAGAGTTGCAGAGATTATTGTATACGATAGAGCTTTAACGGCAATGGAAAGGCAAAGGGTAGAAACATATATGGCTATCAAATATGGAATTACACTTGGATACAATGATGAATATTACAGGTGGGAAAACTCACCAAACCATACAACAACGTTTGGGTATTCGGGTACGAGTAATGATTATGTACTTTCTAATAGTTCTTATGCTTGGACTGGATCTGATAATGCCGGATTTGGTTATAATGTTTTCGGAATAGCAAGAGATGATGATTCTGGATTATTACAATTAAAATCAAAGAGTGTTCACGTTGCTGAAATTACTAAGCAAACGTCAGTTTTAACTATGGAAGATGAATCAGGTACAATTTCAAATGATAGGGATTATTTATTGGTTGGAAACAATGGTGCTGACATTCAATTACAATCTTCAGTGGTGCCAGAAAGAATTTCAAGTACGATTAACAGAATTTGGAAAGCAAGAGAAAGTACTAATGATGTTGGTACAATCAAATTAGATTTCGATTTAAGTCAGTGGAGTATTTCTGGGAGTTCAGATTTAGAGATGATTGTATCTAAAAATAGTGATTTAACAAATTATAAAAATATAACAGGAACCTATAATTCGAGTACAAAGACAGTTACATTTACAGGTCTAAACTTAGAAGATGGAGAATACTTTACTTTAGCAAAATTAGAAGAAATGGACGATTCGTATCATTTCAGGTTTGATGGAACATCCACACGTGTAGATATTGGAGATAATCTAGATCTTAACCCTTCAGGTTTTACAATTTCAGCGTGGATAAAAAGAGATGCTGCCGATTCTGGTAACAAGTCAATTGTTTCTAAGAGAGGAACATCTTACACTTCAGGATATGATTTTAGAGTGTTAAATAATAACTTACTTCATTTATCATGGAAAAATGGTGCTACAGAAATTATAACAAGTTCTGTGCCTGTGCCAGATGATGAATGGCATCATGTAGCAGCTACGTTTGATGGTTCAATAGCAAAACTGTTTATTGATGGCGTAGAAACACGATCAGAAGCTAAGTCTCCTCCAAGTGATACTAATGAATCATTTTTTATTGGAGCAGCTGGAACCGCGACTCCTACTCAGTATTTTAGAGGAAACATCGACGAGGTAAGGGTCTGGGATGTCAAATTATCTGAAGATCAGTTAAGATATATCATGAACCAGGAAATCGAAAATAAATCTAATGCAGTGGCAGGTTCATATTTTGAAAAGCAAAATGTAACGCCAACGAAAAATGATGTGTCGAGTTTAGATTGGAATAAGTTAAAAGGATATTTTCCATTATCACATCTTAGAGGAAATTGTCTGTTTAACAAGTCTTCTGAAACTACAATAAATGGGAGGCTTTATAACCTACCAACAAGTTCAATTGAGACGCAAACGGCACCATTGCCTTACAAATCTGCTCAAAATGGGACTTGGGATTCAAGCTCCACTTGGACAAATGGAAGTGTTCAGACAATACCAGGCGCAAAATCTATCGTAAATTCATTACTTAATGTAGAATGGAATATTGTTGAGACAGCTCATAATTTAACCATGGACAATTCTAATGTGAATTCTAAAAACAGGTCACTTCTTGGTTTAATTGTAAATTCAAATGAAATAACAGTATCTGGAAGTAATGCTTCCAAATCAGGTAATGGGCTTACCATAACTCACTATCTTAAATTAGATGGAGATATAGATTTAGAAGGCGAATCACAACTAATTCAAACTGAAAACAGTGATTTGGCAGTTAGTAGCTCTGGAGAACTGGAGAAAGATCAACAAGGAACAAAAGATAAGTTTACATATAATTATTGGTCTTCTCCTGTTGGTTTATCTAGCACATCTTCTAATAATACTAATTATACAATTGAGAGTACATTTAAAGATGGAACAAATCCAGCTTCGCCACAGGATATTAATTTTATAACTAATAGCTATGATGGTACTTCTGGATCTCCAATTGGGATTGCAGATTATTGGATTTGGAAATTTGCCAATCAGCCAGATGATGACTACTCTGCATGGCAGCATGTAAGGAGTTCTGGTTCAATGAAACCAGGCGAAGGATTTACAATGAAAGGTATTGATGATACCTCTGGTAATGTAGCTTTAGAACAAAATTATACTGTAAAAGGAAAACCAAATAATGGAGATATTACACTACCTCTTAATGCAGATAATGACTATTTAGTTGGAAACCCATATGCCTCTGCTATTGATGCACACGAATTTATATTAGATAATGCACCTACGATAGATGCACCAGGAAATACAACAGGAACACTTTATTTTTGGGAACATTGGGGCGGTGGTTCTCATGTTTTAGCTGAATATCAAGGAGGATATGCCACATATAATTTAGCTGGAGCAGTTCCTGCTATTGCATATGGAACTGCTGATCCAGATGTAGACCAGAGTAGTATGGTAGGTACAAAATTACCTGGTCGTTATATTCCAGTTGGTCAAGGATTCTTCGTAGTTGGAGAAAATACAGGCACGATTAAGTTTAATAACAGTCAACGTATATTTGTTACTGAAGGCGCAAGTTCATCTACATTTATGCGTACTGATGGCAGTAATTCTAATGAAAATTCTCAAGATCAAACCGAAGAAGAAGATACGCGAATGAAAATTCGACTAGCATTCAACTCTGCAAGTACATACACAAGGAAAATATTAGTCACCGCTGATGAGAATGCTACTGCTGGTTATGATTGGGGTTATGATGCCGAATTATACGACAATCAAGCAGATGATATGTATTGGTTAATTGATGAAGGAAAGTATGTGATTCAAGGGATTAATGAAATGAATATTGAAACCGTACTTCCTCTAGGAATTAACTTAGATGCAGCTGGTTCGCAAAAAATAGCAATTGATAAATTAGAAAATATACCTAACTCATTAGATATCTTCATTCATGATATAGACTTAGGAGTATACCATAATCTCAAAGAAGGAGCATATAACTTTGATATAGGTCAAGGTGTTTTCTTAACTCGTTTTGAAATTGTATTCAATAATCAAGAATCATTAAGTGTAGAAACTGCCGAAGTTGAAGATGATACTTTATTAGTACTATATGATAAAGAGGGTGAAAGTATTACAGTTAAAAATCCAAAAAATTTAGCTATTGATAGTGTTGAAATATTTACCATTCTAGGTCAATCTGTTTTTGCATCAGATGACTATACAACAGAGAATGAATTTAAAATTGAGACAAAAACATTTAGTACAGGAACTTATATTGTAAAAGTGGAAACCGAAACAGGAAGTTTCACTAAGAAAATTTTAGTTAATTAGTTAGTTTTTTAATTTTTATGTCAACTTAAAGACTGCTTTCGAGCGGTCTTTTCGTTTTTAATAGACTTTTATTCTTTAAAAAAGTATATTGATATGTATTCTATAGTGATTAATTGATTATGTGTTGATATTCAGCATGTTGATTTGTATTTTTCTTACTAAAAGCAATAGTCATTTAATCGATATTTTCTGCAATATTGTGTCTTATATCGAGTAAATATCCCAAATAAACGAGTATTTGTCTACCTAGGGTATATCCATTCTATATTTGAAGTGTTATTGAAATTGTGTGTATAACAGACAATTAAATATTTGGCCCCAAGCCTATGAAACATAAATACCTATTTACTCTTTCATAATATTTTTCAATATCTAGTTAATCCAAAATACTTTTCATAATAACGAAGTATTCTCCCTCAAAGTGTTACATACTAAATTAGTTTAGACAGTTGCACAGATTTTAATTTAGAACAAGAGAATTTAACTAAGCAATGATGCTAGCCATCATTAAAAACTACTATTATGAAAACAACTACTAAAAGAGTATCGATTTTATTAGCATGTATTATGCTAAGTCTATCTAACTTATTTGCCACTAATCTTAATGGAAATAATAATTCAGATTCAACTCCTGAAGATGGAGATCAAAGAATGAAAATTAGATTAGTATTTAATTCGGTAAATACCTATACAAGAAAAATATCTGTATTAGCAGATGAAAACGCAACTTCAGGTTATGACTCAGATTTTGATACAGAATCGGAAGATATCCAATCAGATGATATGTATTGGTTAATTGATTCTGGTAAATATTTTAGTCAAGGTGTAAATGAAATTCATGAAGAGACAATTCTTCCTATAGGTGTTAATACAAATGCTAATGGAATGAATAGTATCGCAATTGATAAATTAGAGAATATCCCTAATGATTTCAAGATATTTGTACATGATAAAGCTCTTGGTATATACCATAGTATTAAGGATGGCGCGTATCAAGTTAACTTAAATGCAGGTTTATATTTAAGTAGATTTGAAATTGTATTTGGACAACCTGAAACGCTGAGTACAACAGAGTTTCAAACAAAAGAAATGTTATTAGATATCCGATTTGATATGTCTTCAGATCAAATTAGAATATCTAATAAATCAAATTTAAAAATAGAAGGTATTGAAGTATATTCAATTTTAGGTCAATCAGTACATAGATCACTTACATCAAACACAAATAATGAGTTAAACATTAACGCTAGCCATATGAGCACAGGAGCTTATGTTGTTATTGTAAAGGCTGAAAATGGAATCAACTCAAAGAAGATTTTAGTTAATTAGTTAGTTTTTAGAATTAGTTTTACTTAAAGATCACCAGTATTGGTGGTCTTTTTGTTTTTATTCTAATAAATATGCAAAATCACTTCCTTTATAAATTGATTTATAGTCATCAGTATTCAATAAGTCGTAAATAGCTTGAATTTTGTCTTTGTGATTATTATAATATGATTTAGAAATTAAATAACCAAAAGTATATCCTAAATCATAAGGTCTGTCTTCAATCTCTCCATTGTAAAGCCATTTAGAGTAATCTAAAGTATACCGATCTTCTATAAAATCATCACAAACCATTTTTAAATTTGTAGGATCTTTTAAGAATTCGGTATTTTCATTATTGAGTTCAGAACCTGTACATAATTCAACCATAAAATCACACACTCCTTCCATAAATACGCTTCCAAGAACATTTTGGGCATTGTCTTCATCGCCATAGTTTTGTTGAAAGTGCATTAGCTCATGAATGATCAACTTTGGTAAATCACTTGTGTTAGAAATTGCTCCTTTTTCCCAATCGGTCATCCCTTGCATAGGCATGTCATCACTTTTTCCATACATATCACCTCCAACAAACATACCCATTTCAGAAGCAGTTCCTCCAGAGTTCAATAAACCTGGAACAATGTAAACTTTTGGGAATACAGCATCTTTATAAATGGATTTAAAGTTTGTCATCCATTCAGTAACTCTAGATTTTAAAGCATAAATACTGTCTTTTTTAAACTGTGTTTTTAAATAAGTATAATACTCAGGAGTATCTTTAATAATCTGAGTTGTCATAGCATCCAAATTATTATAACGTATAGTATAATAGTCTCTTAATTCTCTATGATTGCTAAAAACAAATTCCTTAAAAATTGAATTTGCATTAGACGTATCAGCTTTAGCTCGGTCAAAATACGTCCAAAATTCTTGCATAGAACCCAATTCAATATCGAAATTATTTATATTTTTTAACTCATTTTGAATTGAATCTAAACGTTTCTGAACTCTTATGAAGTTTAAATCACTCTCTATTCCAAATTTTGAAAGTATTTTTGGGTTTGACATACCATTGTCAATAGCCAAATTAACCATAAGTGCAGAAGAGTCCATCAACTTTGCTTGACTATACATCCAAGCAGCATAGACATACATCTCTGAAGATTTTAGGTCTCGATTATTTCTATATAATTTATTTGCAAACTCACGATATTGCTTGGTGCTATCTAGCGTATTAAAATCTTCAAAAAGAACATCTAAATCTGGGAGATGCAAACTACTAATATCTCTAGGCTCAACAGGAGTTTCTGTCTTGCATGAATACATTAAAAATATAAATAATATAAAAGCAATATGTCTCATAGATATTATCTCATAATTTTATTAGGAAATACCACAACGCTTTCAAAACCATCTTCAGCAACAGAAGCGACACCAAAATAGAAATTGTCGATGACAATACCTTCTAAAGTAAATTCGGTAACATTAGCGACATATCTGCTATGGTCCCAAGTAGGTGAAGTTGTATCTCTCCAATATATTTTATACCCTTTAGCGCCTTCAACAGGGCTCCATTTTAATTTAACCGAAGGCTCTACAATGCCTCCAATTTCAACAGTTGTAGGTGAAGGTGGAGCAGAAGCTAAACTTGCCATATTAATAGCATTTACAGCCGTTAATTTTTTAGCATAACTAAAATTAACATGTTCAAAAGTATCACCATAGCGAATACCATCTTCAGTACGAATATCTTGATGTTGTTGTGTGTAATTTTCGTGAGCTTCCATAATTCTAAGCCCTGGAAACCCAACATCATTAAAAGGTCTATGATGCCCACCACGACCAAAACGATCTAACCTATAAACTAACATTGGATTCATTTCTGGCATATAGGTTCTCACGGTTTTATGAACGTATCGTGCTAATTGACGAGAAATACCATCAACTTCACCACCATAAAAACGTCTAGCTTTTCGTTGCTGCTCATTTTCAGTAGGTGGCACAGGTTCAGAAAAAATTCGGAACGTACGATTGTCAATGACACCATCTACACCAGTAATATTTCCAATCATGTCATTGTTGAGTACACCTATAATGTCCCAATTATTTTCTTTTGCATATTTAGCTAAACCTTGACCACCAAATAGTCCTTGCTCTTCTCCTGAAAGACCAACATAAATGATACTACTTTCAAATTGATATTTAGACAATACACGAGCAGCTTCAATTGCTCCAGCCATACCTGTAGCATTATCATTTGCGCCAGGTGAATCTGAAGTAAAATTATTAGGATCTGATACGCGAGAATCAATATCACCACTCATAATGATGTATCTGTTTGGGAATTTTGTACCACGTTGTATTGCAACAACGTTTACCACCATAACATCGTTGACGATGCGTTGATTGGTACCTTTTTTGACTAAATCTTTTTGATAAAAAACATTTAAACAATTATTACAATCTTTAGAAATTGTCTCAAATTGACCTTTTATCCATCGTCTTGCTGCTCCAATTCCTCTGGTTTCTGAAAGGGTGTCACTTAAGGTGTGTCGCGTACCAAAATTAGCTAATGTTTTTACATCTTGTCGTAAACGATCTTCTGAAACAGCATCAATAATATCATAAATGTTTTGATGGGTTTGAGCAGTAGAAAACATACAATGTGCTAAAAAAGCGAAGACGATTAACCGGTTCATATTATAAGTTTTTGATGTATTAATTTATAAGTAATAAAGTGCCAAATATATCTGAATCAATCCAACCTCTGTTTTTGTTTTCCCCTTTGACTTCTACGGAACCAATAAAATTTTCTCTATTTGTGCTAGTATCATTATCACAATAAGCCAGAGCAAACCCAATTTTTTTATTACGCTTTAGTCGTACAGGTGAATTAGTTCTATCCTCTATATATGTATTATCATAAAGCGAAATTTTGACTTCCCATATTGAGGTTTGTCCTTCGGTTTTTAATTGAGATTCAATATGAGAATTATAGAGTTTCCCTTGTTTTGAAGTTGACATATCAACAACATTACCATCTAAGGCTATATGATATGCAAATGCATCATGCGTAAATTGATGATTTCCACCACTGTTATCTTCATCAACAAAAATCTCTAAGCAATCATCATCCCACCATGCAACTAATGGGTCTTCTTCTTTATCCAAAAGGATATCATCTTTTATTTCAACCAAAAGGAAAAGAGCCTCAGGTGTCCATGTAAGCTTATAACGACCATGGAAATCAGTTTCAGAATAAGGGGCTCCTAACCATAGTTGATCTATTGGATGCCAATCTGAAGATTTCCAAATAGCTTCATCTGCAGTTGCATCTATAACTATAGGTGTTTTTGATTTTCTAATTTTTAAGAGTTGATTTTCTGGTTTTGTCGATGCTGTTTCATTAACATTTGAGTTGGCTCCGCAAGATAAAAGTAGCAACAGCATAATTATTAAGGACAAAATGTTCCGCATCTGGTTTATTTTTTATAGTTAAATTTTACAATTTCGACTTTGCCATCATCATTTTTAATATCTACGTAGACATTCATTTCATTATCACTCACTTTTTCAAAACTCATACCTTTAAAAATAACTTGGTTTGATGTAATTTTTTTCAATGGAAAATCTACTGTTTCATTTTTTGTTTCCCAACCCTTTAAATTGTGGTCAAAGTGTTTTAATTGAAGAATTAGAGAGTTTTCAATTTCTCTGATAATTTCAATTTCGTAGAAAGACACTTTACCATCATTAATGAGTTTGAATGTAGCCATCATTGACCCTCCTGAAGGTTCACTCCAGTTTTCTTCGGTTTGACCACCAAAAGCTTCACCTTTCCAGTTTCCTGAAATCCATTTAATATTTTCGAGCTTAGGTGCTAGTGAGTCTTTCGTTTGTGGTTCTTCTTCGGCTTGAGAAAAACAAGATAAGCTAAATAAATAAGCAATTATAAATAGGTGTTTCATAAGATTTACTGAATAAATGTCACTTTAATTATTTTTCCATTTTCAACCTCGTAAATGGCTACAGCATTTAAAATTTGACCATTAGCAGTCACCTGTTCTTCATCAATTACTTTATTACCAATAACGATACGTTTTTTTACAAAAGCCCTTAAATCTGGAACGCGATCAAACCAATTTTTATAACTTTTGCGCATGGCTTCTTTACCTTCTGTTCGCAATGTATTGGGATAGGCATATGTTTTTATATCGTCTGCATAATCTGCCATAAATGCATCAATGTTTCTGGCATTATAAGCATCTAGATTGCGTTGTACAATGGTTTCAATTTGTGACGCTTGTTCTGAGCTCTCTGTAGTAGATTCTCCAGATTGAGTAGATTCATCTGTAGTTTCTGTTTCGGTGGTACTCTCATTAGTTTGAGTTTCAGTCGTTCCAGGATTAATATCTCCAGCTATAAGCAACTTATTTGATTCTGCATTGGTTGCTAAACGTGTGATTTTAGTAATCCCGCTAGATGATAAGTTAGTAACTTGCTTCCAGTCGTTATCTCTTTGCAGCGTTAATTTATATAAGGTATTATCTTTTCCAGAAAGTATCGTTTTGTTGTTAAGCCAACAAATATCTTCTACATCTTTCATCGTGTTTGCAATTACTTTTGTGGCTCCTGTAAATGGATTAAGCGATTTTATTTGCCATTGATTTTCATTTTCTTTGGAAATGAAACTCACTAAGTTAGAATTAGGAATTCTATGAAATGAGCGTCCAACTTTTGTAGCATACTTTCTACTTTTACCATCTTGAAGATTGGTAGCGTAAAGGTTCAAATCATCATCTTCAATAACTGCCGAAACAATTGTATGTTCGTCATACCATGTATAATAAGCAACGACTAAATCTTGTATGAGTTCTGTAGATTCACCATTACTTATATTGTATGCGTATAATCGCTGTAGGCCATCTTTATCCAACCTAACTGCAGATACTTGATTTTTATTCGGGATTTTTAAAGGGGTATATTCACCACCTTCAGTGAAATTTAACCAAGACCTTGAATCATAGCGCATATCGTATTTAGATATATCGGTTTGGCCATTTCTGGTTGAAGCAAACAAAATGTAACGATCATTTAAAAATGATGGCTGATTGTCATAGCCTTCATTGTTAGAAAGGTTTTTGGCATTTTTTAATTCTATTTTAGAAGTATTAGTTTCTAAATCAAATAGAAAAACTTCGGTATTGGATTGTGCATATGAAACTATGGTGAATAGGATGCAAAGAACTTTTAATAGATATTTCATGTATTTTGTTTTAATACTTCCGAAGATAATAAAAATAAAAAACCAATCCCACTAGAGGATTGGCTTTTGTTGTTTAGAAAATTTGAATTAGCCTTAAATTTTAAAAACAAAATCTGTCTTATCAAGCACAACCATCAAGTTATGTCATAGGGCTTTTGATTGTACTCAAACAGACAGCTCAACTAAATTTTTAAAAGCAATATTTATTTTCTGCTTTAACTTTTTCTGCAATTTCTTTTCGTAAATCTACAATATCAGGATAGTTTTGATATTTAGTAAAACGCTTAAGTCCCATTAGCATCATGCGTTGCTCATCGCCTTCAGCAAAAGAAATAATACTTTCTTTTCCTTTTTCTTCAATAATGTCTACAGCGTGATATAAGTATAGTTTTGACATCGCAATTTGTACTGATTGCGCTTTTTCACCAAAACGTTTTGCATTCTTTTCGGTTCTTAAAATTGCAGATTCAGCCATGTAGATTTCAATTAGGATATCTGCAGCAGCAATTAGTAATTGTTGGTGATCCTCTAATTGAGGACCATATTTTTGAACTGCTCCACCAGCAACCATTAAGAAGGTCTTTTTTAGCTTCTTAATCATTTCTTTTTCTTCAGAAAACAACTCTGAGTAGTCTGGTGTTTCAAACGAAGGAATTCCCATTAATTCTTCTTGTACTGCTTGTGCTGGACCTAATAAATCAACATGACCTTTCATTGCTTTTTTAACAAGCATTCCAACAGACAACATTCTGTTAATTTCATTGGTGCCTTCATAAATACGAGCAATACGAGCATCTCTCCATGCAGCTTCCATTGGTGTCTCTTCGGAGAATCCCATACCACCAAAAATCTGGATACCTTCATCTGCACAGTTTTGTACATCTTCAGAAACAGCTACTTTCAAAATAGAACATTCAATGGCATATTCTTCAACACCTTTTAATTCTGCTTCTTGATGCGTATTTCCAGACGCTTCGCGAATAGCAATGCGATCTTCAATATTCTTTGCAGCTCTATAAGTTGCAGATTCACCAGCATATGCACTAGTTGCCATTTCTGCGAGTTTCACTTTTATAGCTCCAAAATCTGAAATAGGTGTTTTAAATTGTTTACGTTCATTAGCATATTGAACAGCGATAGATAAAATACGACGTTGAGAATCTAAACAAGCCGCAGCTAATTTAATACGTCCAACGTTAAGTGCATTCATAGCTATCTTAAAGCCCTCACCACGACCAGCTAGCATATTCTCTACAGGAACAACAGTATCGTTAAAGAATACTTGACGTGTAGAACTGGCACGAATACCTAATTTGTGTTCTTCTTCTCCTAATGTAATTCCATTAGGGTTGTCTCCATCATATTCTACAATGAAACCAGTAATGTTTTTATCATCTTCTATACGTGCAAAAACGATCATCAAACTGCAAAAACCTGCATTTGAAATCCACATTTTTTGTCCGTTGATTTTGTATGATTTACCATCTGCTGATAATTCTGCAGTAGTTTTACCAGAATTAGCATCAGAGCCAGCACCAGGTTCTGTCAAACAATAAGCACCAAACCATTCACCTGTTGCTAATTTTGGGACATATTTCTTTTTTTGTTCTTCAGTCCCATAAAGCGTAATTGGCATTGTTCCAATTCCGGTATGTGCACCAAAAGCTGTGCTAAAAGAACCAGTACCAGAAGAAATATAATCACAGGTTAAACATGTAGATACAAAACCCATACCTAAACCATCGTAAGCTTCTGGAACCGCTACACCAAGAAAACCAAGTTCTCCAGCTTTGCGCATAACTTCTTCTGTTAATGCATAATCTTTAGCTTCAAATCGTGGCTTATGAGGAATGATTTCACGATCATTAAACTCCATTACCGCATCTTTCATCATTTTTTGTTCTTCCGAAAAATCTTCAGGGGTAAATACGTCTTCGCATTTAGTTTCTTTGACTAAGAATTGTCCACCTCTTAAGATGTCTTTTTCTGTTGCTTCCATTGCTATATTTTGTTTTGTTCTTTTTAATTTAAAAATTCGAATATGCCACAGGCACCTTGTCCAGTTCCTACACACATGGTTACTGCACCATATTTACCTTTCATATCACGCTTGCGCATTTCATCAAATAACTGAACCGATAGTTTTGCTCCAGTACATCCTAAAGGATGACCAAGTGCAATTGCACCTCCATTGACATTAATAATATCTGGATTTAAATCTAACTCTCTTATTACGGCTAGAGACTGAGAAGCAAAAGCTTCATTGAGCTCAATTAAGCCTAAATCTGATTGTTCTAATCCTGCTTGTTTTAAAGCCTTTGGAATAGCCTTTACAGGTCCTATTCCCATGATACGAGGCTCGACTCCAGCTGCTGCGTAATTTACCATTCTAGCAAGAGGCTCAAGATTTAATTCTTTAACCATATCTTCACTCATCACCATTACAAAAGCGGCACCATCACTCATTTGAGAAGAATTACCAGCAGTAACACTTCCACCAGCAGCAAATACTGCTCTAAGTTTTGCTAAAGCTTCTTTGCTTGTTCCAGCACGTGGACCTTCATCTTTAGTTACAGTGTATGATTTAGTTGCTTTCTTTCCGTTTCCGTCTATATAAGTTTGCTCAACTTCAATAGGTACAATTTGATCTTGAAAACGATTTTCAGCTTGTGCTTTTAAAGCTTTCATATGCGAGTTGTAAGCAAACTCGTCTTGATCTTCACGAGAGACTTTAAATTGGTTGGCTACTGCTTCAGCGGTATTTCCCATTCCCCAATAATAATCTTCATGACCAGCTTTAACAATTGCATCGTAATTCAATTCTGGTTTAAAACCTGTCATAGGTACACTACTCATGCTTTCTGCTCCACCTGCAATAATACAATCTGCCATTCCAGCTTGGATTTTTGCAGTTGCCATCCCAATAGTTTCAACTCCTGAAGAGCAAAAACGGTTTACTGTAACTCCAGGAACATCTATCACTTCTAATCCCATTAATGAGATTAAGCGTGCCATATTTAATCCTTGAGAGCCTTCAGGCATTGCATTACCAACAATGACATCATCAATTCGTTTTGGGTCTAAATTTGGCAATTCTTTCATCATATATTTGATGGTTTCTGCTGCCAATTCATCAGTCCTTTTAAAACGGAACACACCCTTAGGTGCTTTACCAACTGCTGTTCTATATGCTTTTACTATATATGCTGTTTTCATTTTTTTAATTTCTTAAAGGTTTTCCAGTTTTTAACATGTGCTGAATTCTTTCTAAGGTTTTACGTTCAGTACAAAGCGATAAGAAGGCTTCACGTTCTAAGTCTAATAAGTATTGTTCATTGACTAAAGTTGGTTCAGATAAATCTCCACCAGCCATAACGTATGCTAATTTATTGGCAATTTTCTTGTCATGTTCACTTATGTAATGACTAGCTTGCATAGAATCTGTTCCTACCAAAAACATACTTAAAGCTTGTTTTCCAAGTACTTTAATATCATTTCGTTTAACAGGTTGAGTGTATCCAGCATCTGCCATTATTTTAGCATGGGCTTTTGCGGTTGCAATCTGTCTATCCTTATTTACAACTACGATATCTTTTCCTTTTTGAAGAATGCCTAAATCAAACGCTTCATAAGCAGAAGTAGCTACTTTTGCCATACCAATTGTTAAGAAGTATTCTTGTAATACATTTAACTCTACATCACCTTTTTTGAAAATATCTTGAGCTCTTAAAGCCATTTCTTTAGAACCTCCACCTCCAGGAATTACACCAACACCAAATTCTACAAGTCCGATATAAGTTTCTGCAGCTGCGACAACTTTGTCGGCATGCATTGATAACTCACATCCACCACCAAGAGTCATTCCGTGAGGCGCAGAAATTGTTGGAATAGAGGAGTAGCGCATGCGCATCATTGTATCTTGGAAATATTTGATAGCCATATTAAGCTCATCATATTCTTGTTCTGCAGCCATCATAAAAATCATTCCGATATTTGCTCCAACTGAAAAATTTGCGCCTTGATTACCAACAACTAATCCTGCAAAATCTTTTTCAGCTAGGTCAATAGCTTTATTTAATCCTGCAAGAACATCGCCACCTATAGTATTCATTTTAGATTGGAACTCTACGTTAAGTATTCCATCACCTAAATCTTCAACAACAACACCAGAATTTTTAAACACTTCATTAGATGTTCTAATATTATCTAGTATGATAAAGCTGTCTTGACCAGGAATTTTTTCTTGTGTTTTCTTCGGAATGTCATAAGCATAAGTTGCACCATTTTTAATTGAATAGAACGATGTGCTTCCAGATGCTAACATATCATTTACCCAGGCATTAGGCTCTAAACCTTCTGCTTTCATCATCTCGATTCCTTTTTCTACACCAATGGCATCCCAGATTTGAAAAGGACCATGTTCCCATCCAAATCCTGCTTTCATAGCATCATCAATTTTATATAAATCGTCTGTAATCTCTGGAATACGGTTAGATACATATGCAAATAAAGCTGCAAAGCTTTTACGATAGAATTCACCAGCTTTATCTTTTCCTTTGACTAATATTTTAAAACGATCTACGACTTTATCGACGGTTTTAGTCAATTCTAAAGTGGCAAATTTTGCACGTTTTTTTTCTCTATATTCAAGGGTGTTTAAGTCTAGTGAAAGTATTTCTTTTTTGCCTTCAGAAGAAACATGTTTTTTATAAAACCCTTGTCCAGTTTTACTTCCTAACCATTTATTTTCCATCATTGTATTGATGAAATCTGGTAATTTAAAAAGGGCTATACGTTCATCATCTTTACAATTGTCTCCAATACCATTGGCAACATGTACTAAAGTGTCTAAACCTACAACATCCACAGTTCTAAACGTTGCTGATTTTGGACGACCAATAACAGGTCCAGATAATTTATCAACTTCTTCAATTGTTAAATCTAAATCTTTCACTGCATGAAATAAACTCATGATGCTAAAAATTCCAATTCGATTACCTATAAAAGCAGGTGTGTCTTTAGCAACGACTGATGTTTTACCAAGAAATTGTTCTCCATAACCATTCAAAAACTCTAAAACAGAAGTATCAGTTTTTGGTCCAGGAATGATTTCAAATAACTTTAAATAACGTGCAGGGTTAAAGAAATGTGTTCCGCAGAAATGCTTCTGAAAATCTTCACTTCGTCCTTCACTCATAAATTTGATAGGAATACCTGAAGTATTTGAAGTTATTAAAGTCCCAGGTGTTCTATGTTTCTCTAGTTTTTCAAACACTTGTTGTTTGATATCTAAACGCTCAACGACAACCTCCATAATCCAATCTACATCTTTTACTTTAGCGATATCATCTTCAAGGTTACCTGTTGTGATACGGTTTTTAAAAGACGGGTGATACAGAGGTGCAGGCTTAGATTTTATAGATGCAGTAAGTGCATCGTTCACTAAGCGGTTTCTAACAATTTTATCATCTAAAGTTAAACCTTTAGCTTTTTCTTTATCATTAAGTTCTCTTGGTACAATATCCAATAATAGGACATCAACTCCAATATTAGCAAAATGACAAGCGATACCGCTTCCCATAATTCCTGAACCAATAATGGCTATTTTTTTAATTCGACGTTTACTCATCTTATTTTAAAATGTGTTCTTTTTGGTTGTATATCTGTTTGTTTGAAATCATATTATTGATGACTTCCGCTACTTTATAAAAATTATCAAGTTCTTCTGAAGATACATTTGCTCTAATCGTTTCATTAAATGTGAGCACTTTTTCTCTAGAATAGTCTCTCTTTTCTTTACCAAATTCTGTTAAATGAATTAAGACACCGCGACCATCTTCTGGATTAGGTTTACGAATGATTAACCCTTTTTCTTCCATAGCTTTGAGCGTGCGTGAGAGGCTAGTAGCTTCCATGCCCATTTTTGGACCTAAAGAGGTTGAAGGTGTTCCATTTTCAGGATCTATACTCAATAAAGCAAAACCTGTTGCCATTGTAGTTCCAAATTGAGATGCTTCTTCATTGTACATCTTGTTGACCGTTAGCCATGTGGTTCTTAGTACATAGTCTATGGTTTTGTCTTTCATATGCTGAAATTTTGAAATTCAAATATAATAAAAAAATACTATGCACGCATAGTATTTATGATAAAATTATGCGCGCATAATAAATTACACATAACATGTTAGTTATTAATTGAAAAAAGCCTCTTCTGCTGAGGCTTTTTTTATGTGTTTGAAGTTAGCCTATTCAGGTTTTCCATTAAGTTTGCCACTTAAAGCTCCAATAACCGCTCCTGTGATTGCTGTCATTACTACAGAAACTACAAAATCGATAGCAAACATTTTTGTTGTCATTTCTGGGTTCATGGCTAAATTAAAGAAATTGTAAAACAGATTCATGAAAATGCCAATGATTGCTCCAGCTTTAGCTCCAGTAGCTGCAGTTGAAATTTGAGCCCATCTATTATAAATGTAAGAGATAAATAGTCCAAAGGTTAAACAACCTAATAAAATAAAGATCATTGTATTAGTTGACTCAGCGGGTTGAGGAAAGGTGTCTTTTAGAAGAATACCATAAAATAGCCATCCTAACAACCAGTTAACAATACCACCGACTAAGCCGGCAACAATAAAAGTTTTTGCTTTCATAATTCTTGATTTAATTAATTAGTATGATAAAAATACGATTTTTAACATAAAAATTAAAAAATCCACAAAATAGAGCTACGGAAAGTGAGAATATGATAATTAATTATACACGGTAAATTTTATCGTAGAGATCTTGATAAATCCCCTTAATGATATTGCGTTTCATTTTCATGGTAGGTGTTAGATGGCCGCCATCGATTGACCAAACATCTGGAGTAAGTTCAAAACGTTTGATTTGTTCCCATTTCCCGAAATTTTTATTGTATTTATCAATTTCTCTTTGAATACGTTTGATTACAATATCTGAGTTTGCGATTTCAGAATTTGAAGTACCTATGGCATGTTCTTTATGTTCTATCCAGTCTCGAATAAACTCAAAATTGGGTTGTATTATTGCTGCTGGCATTTTTTCACTTTCTCCAACGACCATAATTTGTTCTATGAAAAGAGATTGTTTCATATCGTTTTCTAAAAGCGGAGGAATCACATATTTTCCACCAGAGGTTTTAAACATTTCTTTTTTCCGGCCTGTTATTTTTAAAAATCCTTCAGCATCAATTTGACCTTTATCACCTGTATGAAAATAATCACCAGTCATAACACTTGCTGTTTTTTCAGGATCTTTAAAATACCCTTTCATAACGTTAGGACCTTTAATTAAAATTTCACCGTCCTCAGCTATTTTAACCTCTACACCATCAATTGGTTTGCCAACAGTTCCAATTTTAAAATGATTGTCTTTATACATTTCAACAGATACTACTGGCGATGTTTCTGTCAAGCCATAACCTTGCATGACTTGCATTCCTGCTGCACAAAATATTCTTGACAGTCTAGGTTGTAGTGGTGCGCTTCCTGAAACCATAGTAAATAATTCGCCGCCTAAGGCTTCTCTCCATTTGCTAAATATTAATTTGCTGGCAATTTTCAGTTTAAATTCATACCAAGCACCATTTGCACCATAAGGTTCCCATTGCTCTCCTAGTTTTACAGCCCAAAAGAATAATGCTTTTTTAATACCAGAAAGGTCTTCGCCTTTGAGCATTATTTTATCAAAAACTTTTTCAAGTAATCGAGGAACAACACTCATTAAATTTGGTTTTATTTCTTTAGCATTATCTCCAATTTTGTCAATGCCTTCAGCAAAATAAATAGATACACCAGCATATTGATATATGTATATAAGAACGCGTTCGAAAATATGACAAATAGGTAAGAAACTCAATACTCTTGGATTTCCGTGAGATAATGGTAGTCTAGGAATACTGCTCAAAACATTACTCGTAATGTTGTTGTGGGTTAGCATAACACCTTTTGGCTTACCAGTAGTTCCAGAAGTGTAAATAATAGTTGCTAAATCATTAGGAGAGACACCATTTTTTCGAGCTTCAACATCAGGTTGTGTGCTTTCGTCTTCACCAAGAGTAAATAATTCAGAATAATGTTTACAGCCTTCTATATGATCAAAAGAATAGACGTCTTTTAGCTTTGTATTAGCTAATACCTTTTTAACTTTTTCATAAACTTCAACATCAGATACAAAGCAATAAATAGATTCACTATGGTTTAAAACATATTCATAGTCTTCAGCACAAATGGTTGGATAGACTGGAATGTTTTGAGCTCCAGTTTGGAGAATGCCAATATCCATGATATTCCATTCGGTTCTATTGGTCGAAGAAATAACTGCTATTTTATCATTTTTTTGAATGCCTAGCTTTAATAAGGCTCTACTTACAGCATTAGATTTCGTTAAATAGTCTTTAGTGGATGTTCCAACCCATTTGCCATCATATTTGGTTACTAAAGCAGCATCTAAATTATGAACTTCTAATTGGTAGTACGGAAAGTCAAATAGTCTCGTTATTTCTGTCATTGTCTTTGAAAGGATTGTAGTATTGCAAATTATGAAATAATAAGCGAATATCAAATGTGTGCAAGAAAAAAGGAGATGCAATGACGCAACTCCTTAATTTATTGAAATTTAACTAAAAATGAATTGTCTAATCTTTACTACAAATAACTAAAAACTAATAAACCCTTATGATTAATTTTTTATGACAGACTATCATTTCATTCTGTAAACTTATAACATATTAATAGCTTAATGGTGTAAAAAATCGTAACCCTTAATTATTTTTAAATACAGCTTTTAATAGCGGATAATCTTTTTTGAAATAAGATTTAGGTGTTTCGCCCATAAACAGCTTAAAGTCTTTCGCAAAATGTGACCGGTCATAATAATCGAACATATAGATAAGATCATTGATTGCTATTTCTTGGTTTTCAAACTTGCGCATCAATTTAATAAAACGAAACAATCGAATATACTTTCCAGGAGTAAGTCCAACGATATTTTTAAACTGTGTTTCTAATGTTTTTTGAGAAATGTTTAAATGGTCTAAAATATCATGAATACTTATCAAACCTTCTTTGCCTTTTATTAAATTAATAACAATATCGATATTTTCAGTATTCTTATTCGTGTTAAGTTCAAGACTTGAAAGATGTCTATCTAGACTGGTAACCATCTTTTCTGGATTAGAGAAATCCTCAAATGCAGGTTTAATTTTGTTATAAAACTCAAGGTGAAATTGTTCAAGCGACGTATGCCTGTTGTCTAATTTAGAGATATCTGTATTTAAAATTTTGAACAAGGCCGTTGGATGAAAACTAATTCCAAATGACATTGATTTAGATAGGCAATGAAATTGATACGACCTAAAAAATTGACCACTAATTATTGTGTCTTTTAAGGGCATTTCCGTTTTATTGAAAACGGCTTTTTGATGACCATAGAACAAATGTGTTACATGTGTAAATCCAACAGGCAATACTGTAGTTTGAAAAGGCACGGACTCATCTGTAAATGAGAGTTGATAGTACTCTTCAACTAAGTGCGGAACACTGTTGTCAAAATAGTTAAGCGTCATAAATGAAGATTAATTGTAGGTAAATTAATACAAATTATTTAATTAAGAGACTAGATTCATCTTTATTTAAATAAAACTTAAAATAAATACTGTTTTACCTTTTTCTGATTTAAAATAAATATGTCCGTCATGTGACTCCATGATATTCTTAGATAGCGTTAGCCCAATTCCTGAGCCGTTTTTTCGCGTTGTGAAATACGGAATGAAAACAGTGTCTTTAATTTCTTTTGAAATTCCAATACCATTATCAGTAAACGTGATATTAGTTCTTAGATTGGTTTTATTAATGTTAATTGAGATTTTTGGATTTTCTATGCCCTCAAATGCATATAAGCTATTAGAAATTAAATTAATAAAGACTTGTTCTATTTGTTTAGAATCTATGGTAAGTAGAATACGATCTTGATAAGGAAAATCTATAGTTATCTTTTTTTGTTCAAATTCGTCTTTATAGAGTGCTAGCGTATCATATATTAAACTAATAATGTCTACTTCTTTTTTATCTGGAAATGGTAATTCAGCTAATTTTCGATAGCTGCTAACAAAATCTGTAAGATGTAATGATCTTTTTTTTATGATTTGTAAGCCTTCAGATAGTTCATCAAAGGTATCCTCATCTTGATTATCTTCTTGCAATAACGTATCTAAATTGCTAGCCAAACTGCTAATAGGAGTTATGGTGTTTATAATTTCATGAGACATCACATTCATAAGTTTATACCAAGCTTCTTTTTCTTTTTTATCAATGAGTTGTTGAATTGTTTCTAAAGAAATAATTAAATATTCAAATTCATTGGTTTTAGTCACAGATGTTTTTAAAAAGAAGGTTTCCGTTTTACCGTTAATATTTATGGTGACTGTATGCCTTAATTTTTTCCAGTTATTTGAATCAATTAAATTGATAATTGGTTCTATCTTTTCTTTTAATAAATCCCACTTGTAGTATTTTGGGATTTGAAGGAAGCTAACAAATGTATCGTTAATTTGAAATATTTCAATGTGTTGTTTTTTATCCTTTTTTAAAATTAATATACCTAATGCTAAACTTTCAATAATATTAGTAAATACAACTTGTTCTGAAGTTTGTTCAAATACTCTTTTTTTATGTTTTTCAATAAGTAAAGCGGTTTTATTGTATAAACTATTTTTGCGCTTTTTTATTGGTATTGAAATAGAATAGTCATCGTATAGTAAACAATCAATAGATTTTTCTACATCGGCGAGTAACAGCTTTATATAGTCTATAAGTAAAATTATTTGAGCAATTAAAAACAAGCAAGATACAATGAGTGTTACTGTATATTTATTATTAAATAGATAGAAAATGGCAATGCCATTACTTACTAATAGTAGACTACGGACAATAAGTTGTATGTATATGCTTTTAATCAAACTTATAGATTATACTTTTCTAAACGTCTATACAATGCAGCTCTAGTTAAACCAAGCGCTTTTGCAGCGTGACTAATATTGCCTTGATGTTTATCTAATGCGTTTTTAATTAATACTTTTTCGGTGTCTTCTAAATTTAGTGTTTTAACCGTATTCGTCTCGAACTTTTTAGTCGAAAAATGTAAATCTTCAACTTCTATTCTAGAATTGTCTGTGATAATTACTGCACGCTCAATAATATGTTCTAATTCTCTTATGTTTCCTGGCCAATGATAAGCTTGTAATGCTTTTGCTGCTTCATTAGAAATTTCTACTATGGTTTTTCGGTATTTATGTGTAAGTTGTTTGAGGAAATGATTTGCTAATAGTATAACATCTTTTTGTCGTTCTCTCAAAGCTGGTAAATTAAGTTCAATCGTATTGATTCGGTATAATAAATCTTGTCTAAATGTTTGCTCTTCTACCATTTGATGAATGTTAGCATTTGTAGCACAAATAATTCTAACATCAATAAGACGCTCTGTTGCTTCACCAACACGGGTCACTTTTCTATTTTGAATTACAGTTAATAATTTAGATTGAAGGTGCAGAGGGAGGTTTCCAATTTCATCTAAAAAAATTGTACCTCCTTTAGCTAATTCAAAACGACCCTGCGTATCTTTTAATGCATCAGTAAACGCACCTTTTGCATAACCGAAAAGTTCACTCTCAAATAAATTTTCATTTAAAGACCCTAAATCTACATGTATAAATGGATGATGTTTTCTGTTGGATTGTAAATGAATTTCTTTGGCAAAAACATATTTTCCAGTTCCGTTTTCACCTAGAACCAAAATGGTGGCATCTGTAGGCGCCACTTTTTGCATAAGTTCTAAAGCATCATTCATTGCAGGTGAATTACCTATAATGTGTTCCGTTTGCTTATGAAATTCTTTATTTTGATGCTCCTGTATCGTTTCTAATTGTATGTTTTTGCGTTTAGAACGTGATAATTCAACACCAGCATTTATAATACTATATAGCTTTTCGGTATTCCAAGGTTTGAGAATAAAATCAGTAGCGCCTTGTTTAATGGCATCAACCGCAAGATTCACACTACCAAAGGCTGTCATTAAAATTACTGTTGTTTCAGGGCTAATTTCTTTTATCTGTTTCAACCAGTAAAGCCCTTCTTTACCATCTTCAAATCCAATACGGTAATTCATGTCTAATAGAACGACATCAATTTGATTTGCTAATTGACTTATTATCGTTTTAGGATTGTTGGTCGTAATAATTTGTGTGAAATACTTTTTCAAGCTGATTTTTGCTGAGAACAAAATATCATCATCGTCATCTACTAATAATATGGTCGCTTCCTTTTTTCTCATATGCATAATTACAAAGCTGTTTGATAACGAACAAATAAATGTTCGATAACGAACACTTTAATTTGGTGTTGTTTTTTTAATTATTTAATTATCAGTTAGTTGTGATTTTATTTTTTGATGGCACACTTGTGGCACATAGCATACCAAACGAATCTAAAATAAAATGGACAAGCAATTACAACCCAAAAAGAGAACAACTAAAAAACTGGTATTAGTAGGTCTACCTGTGTTAGTATTACTTGTAATAACAGTACTAAGTATGACCAGAAAAAAGCAAGTTAATCTTAATAATGACACATTAGCCATTCGAGAAGTAAAGAAAGGCGATTTTGAAGATGTTGTATTATTTAATAGTGTCGTAGAACCTAAAACGTCTGTGTTAATAAACGTAGTTCAAGGTGGTTCGGTTTCAGAAATCTATGTTGAGAGCGGACAAATGATAAAAAAAGGAACACCTATGTTACGTGTTTATAATCCTAATGCAGAACTTAATTACTTAACACAAGAAACAGCTATTGTTGAACAAATCAATAATTTGAGAAACATTAGAGTCAATATAAAAAACCAACAACTTAATTTAACAGAACAATTATTGAGTATTGATAATTCGTTTAAAAATGCTAAACGCAAATATATAACAGATACTACCTTATATAGAAAAGATGTGATTGCTAGAAATGATTATGATTCATCGGTTCAAGAGTATAAATATCAGTCTGAACGTAATGATGCTATAAGAAACAGTGTAACTCAAGAGCGACGTGATCGAAATGTTCAAATGTCTAGAATAAATGGATCAATTGCTAATATGCAAGAGAGTCTAGAGCTCTTAAGAAGGAACAAAGAAAACTTTATCGTAAAGGCACCAATTGATGGACTATTGTCATCCTTCAGTCCTATTTTAGGTGAGAATTATAATCAAGGACAATCTGTTGGGAAAATAGATATGTTAGATGGTTATAAATTGGTAGCTAAAGTTGATGAATATTACATTTCAAAATTGCAAGAACAAGTGCGAGGTCGCGTCAATGTTTTAAACACAAACTATGAAGTCTCTATTTCAAAGATATACCCAGAAGTTGTCAATGGTCAATTTGAAGTTGAATTGCATTTTGCTAAAGATTCTATAAGTGACAATATAAAGCGTGGGATGTCTTTACAAACTAAAGTGTTTTTGTCTAATAATAGTGAAGCATTTTTATTGCCAAAAGGTATGTTTTACCAAAGTACAAATGGAAAATGGGTTTTTGTATTGAACTCAGATAATAAAGCGGTGAAACGATCTGTAAAGATTGGAAGAGAGAATCCGTTCTACTATGAAATTTTGGATGGTTTGAAAGAAGGAGATAGAGTTATTACATCAAGTTATGATGATTTCATAGATGTTGAAGAAATTAATATTAATAAATAAAAAGCGCATAGGTTAACCCTAATGTTAATCTATTTAAATCTATAAATAAGAATATTATGAAAACAAAACAAAAATTTAGAGTTATGATGCTAATTCTATTATTGCCAATAATAGCAATTGCTCAGCAAAATACAAGCAATAAAATGCATGTTATTACATTCAATAAATATAAAAATTATACAGAAGTAAATACTGGGTTTTGGAACGCTTCTGTTGATAATAATACAATTTGTATAGAGTTAACAGATCAAAATAAAAAGAAGAAGCAAACTTATTTAATCGTGAATTGTTTTGATACAAACGAATTTGAAAATTTGTCAGACTCTACATCTTCTTTTAAGCTAACACGATTAGCCGGAGTTCTAAATTTTAGAGGTGATTTCTCTAAAGAAGATGGACAAGGTACATTTAAGTTTACTAGAAATTCTAATTTTGAAAAATTCTTGAAAAACGAGAATTTCGATATTACAGATGAATTGTATTATTTCAAATTGTTTTTAGGTGATATTTCTAAAGACTATATCACAGGAGTAAAAGCGTTAGGTTACAATCCAAGTATTAGAGAATTAGGTAGATTGGTCTACCATGATGCTAGTTTAGAATATATCGAAGCTGTTACTACGTTGTTTAATGGGCAAATTTCGATAGATATGATATCTAGTTTTTCAATACATAATGTGTCAGAGTCTTATATTAAATCACTTAAGAGTCTGAAAATGCTCAAAGTAGAACCGCATGGTGTTAAACAATTGGCAATTCACGATATTAGTATAGAATATATTAAAGCATTGCAGAATTTTGGGTTTGAGGATTTATCAATTTCAGAAATCAAAAAAGCAAAAATTCATGATGTAAGTATAGACTTTATAGAAGCCTCAAAAAACAAAGGGCAAGAATTCACACGATTATATGATTATATCAAACTAAAAATTCATAATAAAAATAAATAGTAACATGATTACAATAAAAAATTTAGTAAAAATATACAGAACAGAGGAAATAGAGACTACTGCTCTAAACCAGCTCAGTTTAACAGTTAAAGAAGGTGAATTTGTATCTATTATGGGAACTTCAGGTTGTGGAAAATCAACGTTGTTAAACATTATTGGTTTACTAGATACACCAAATGATGGTAGTTACGTGTTCGATAATGAAGAGGTCGCATCGTATAATGAAAAACAAAGAGCGGGCTTACGAAAAGCTAATATTGGTTTTGTGTTTCAAAACTTCAACCTGATAGATGAACTCTCTGTTTATGAAAATGTAGAATTACCACTAATCTATAACAAAGTGCCTACTAGTGAACGTAAACAGCGTGTGATCGAAATTTTAGAGCGTGTCGGTATTGCGCATCGTGCTAAACACTTTCCATTGCAATTATCTGGAGGACAACAACAACGTGTAGCTGTAGCAAGAGCTCTAGTTACTAATCCAAAGTTAATCTTAGCAGATGAGCCTACCGGTAACCTTGATAGTAAGAATGGGAATGAAGTTATGGAGCTCCTTACCGAACTTAATGCACAAGGTACTACAATCATCATGGTAACACACTCATCTTATGATGCCAAATTTTCTAGCAGAGTTATTACTCTTAAAGATGGCGAGATTATTTCTGAGCAAGAGAATGAACATAGTATAGATGTTCTAGTACAATAGAATCATCATCATCAATCAAAATCAATCAAAAAACGAACAGTAAATCAAATAGACATGTTAAAAACGTGGTTTAAAATATTTTTTAGAAACAGCAAAAAAAACTGGCTTAACCTAGTAGTGAATATATTAGGTCTTACTTTGGGTTTAGCAGGTTTGCTTATTGTGTTGTTATACTTTAGTGACGAAAAAAGTTATAACAAATGGAATCCTAATAAGGATAATGTATACAGAGTCGCTAATAAATCTCGAGAAAACGGAATCTGGTTTTCAAGTACTTCTGCTCAAGCAATACTTTATAAAAGTGATATTCCTGAGGTAGAAGAAACTGTTTTAATATCTCCATTTTATAGAAGCCGTGTACTGTCACTTGACGCTAAAAAAGTTTATACAGATAAGGTAACATTTACAGAACCAAATTTCTTTGATTTTTTCCCTTTTGAAATTATAGAAGGATCAACTGCAAAATTTGCAGAAAGTAGAAGTCATATTGCAATATCAAAGTCTTTGGCGCAACAAATTATTGGAAATGAAAGCATAATAGGACAATTGATTAATGTCGATAGTAGAGAGTGTGTTGTAGCATGCGTATACGAAGTACAAGGAAACTCACATTATGAATCTGAGCTTTTACTACAATTCAGCACGCCTTTCGAATTGCATTGGGGGAATTATCAAAATGAATTATTCTGTAAGCTTAACCCTGGCGCAGACACAGGAGAAGTCATGACTAAAATGAATAATGTCATTATTGAAAAAAATGTTAAGCCACAATTAGAAGCCAATGGATTAACATTAGAACAAGCAAGGGAACGTTACGGTTTTATGGAATCGTTACTTGAGAATTTAGGAACTATTCGCCTTCATAATTTAGCAAATAATGCGGGTCCTGGAGGTAAAGGAAATTATCAATTACTCCTAGTTCTATTGGGTCTCTCGATACTGTTAATTATTATTTCATGTGTAAATTTTATTAATTTATCAACCGCATCTGCAAGTCAACGCGCTAAGGAGGTAGGCGTCAAAAAAACACTGGGATTATCCAAACAAACACTCATACTTCAATATGTTTTTGAAATCGTTTTTCAAGGCTTAATCGCTTTATTGTTAGCAATGATTTTGGTAGAACTAGTCTTGCCATATTTTAATGAATTTATAAATAAAGATCTAACGATTTTTAAACCTATGATTTTAACTCAAGTTATACTTGTAGCTTTAGCTACATCTATATTCATTGGTGTTATTCCTGCATTATACTTATCTAATTTTAAAACAATTGAAGTTTTAAAAGGAAACTTTTCACGCAGCAAAAAAGGAATTATTGCCAGAAACGTCATGTTGACCTTACAGTTTTTAATTTCAGGTTTTTTCTTAATTGGAGTGTTAGTGATTTATAATCAAATGAACTATATGATTCATGAGGATCTTGGTTTTGAAAAAGAGCAGACACTTGTAGTTGAAGTGTTTAATATTAATGACGAATATAAGAAGTATCAACTCACAAGAAAAGTGCTGAATAATCATGAAGCTATTATTGATGTTTCGGCAAGTATGTTTGTGCCTGGAGAAGGTAACGTTAATGGTACAAGCTTAAGTTATAATGACGTGAGTTTTAATACAGGCTCTAACTTAATAGATTATAATTATGCAGATTTTGCAAAACTAAATGTATTAAAAGGAAGAGCTCTTTCTCCTGAATTTGCATCAGATACAATTACAGCGATTATATTAAATGAGACTGCTGCGAAGCGATTAGGAATTTACGATGATCCAATTGGTAAAAAAGTGAGGATTGGATGGCAAAGTGATGAAGATGACAAGCAAATGGAAGTTGTTGGTATGATTAAGGACTATCATTTTGATGGATTTGATGTTAAAATTGATCCAATGTTTTTAATCCATTGGAAAACATTCCCATTCGCGTCACAATGGATACATGCTATGCAGTTTAAAATAAAGCCTGATAATACGTCTCAGACAATTTCAGATATTGAAGAGTTTTGGAAACAAAATGTAGATAGTAATTATCCGTTTTCTTATGAATTTCTAGACAAAAAATTTGCTGATACCTATGATAAATACGAAAAGCAACAAACCATGTTTCTAATCCTATCAATTATCGTCATCATTATTTCTTTACTAGGCTTATTTGCCTTAGCGACATTAACAATTCAACAACGTTTAAAAGAAGTTGCTATTAGAAAAACATTAGGAGCATCAGTAAAAGAAATTATTTTGCAGCTGGTGAAAAGCTTTTTAAAGATAGCCTTGATTGCTTCGATAATTTTACTACCTATTGCCTATTATTTTATGCAAAACTGGTTAGACAATTTTGTATATCGCATAGATATGCCAGTTTGGCCTTATATCGTAGCTCCTATTGTATTATTAGTTTTAGTATTTGTAGTGGTAGGTGTTAAAGCATTTAACGCAACTAAAGTGGATTTAATTAAATATTTAAAATTTGAATAGCTATGACTAAACTTTGGTTCAAACTGTTTTTTAGAAATAGTAAAAAAAATTGGCTTAACACCTTAATAAATATTTTGGGTTTAACATTAGGATTAGTAGGTTTAATCATTGTGCTTTTGTTTTATAATGAAGAAAGTTCTTATGATCAATGGAACCCTAATAAAAATGATATTTATAAAGTTGGTCATGCGTTTTTAGATGGGCAAATTTTTGATGACACTACTCAACCTGAAGGCCCTAAATCAACCGAAGTAATTCCCGAGATTACAGCTTTTTTAGCAATGCCTTCATGGTATGATGAAGACTTATTAGTGGTGAATAATAAAACCGCTTATACAAGGAAAATTATATATACAACTTCAAATTTTTTCGATTTCTTTCCATATCCATTAATAGAAGGGAATCTAAAAAATATATTAGAGCCTTTTGACGCAATAGTAATTTCAAATGAGATAAGAGATCGTTTATTTGGAAACAAAAAAGCCTTAGGAAATACGATTAAAATTGGAAAGAAAAACTTTATAGTATCTGGTGTATATAACTTGCAGAAACCATCTACTATGGAACCTCAGGTTATTATAAATAAAGAGAAACATATCAACCTTGATGGTACTTGGAGATCGTTTTCTTTTCATACTTATTATAAAGTTAAAGAAGGAACAGATATTAAAAGCTTAGAAAAAAAGTTATTTCAAGTATTTGTGGATAATAGCTACAAAGAAGAAGCTGCAGCTCAAGGATTGACTTTAGATGACTATGTTGAGCAGCAAGGTTCGACACCATTTTTAGAAAAGTTGAATGGATTTCGTTTGCACTCAAGAGGTGACCTTGGACCCTTAGAAGGAAAAGGTAATTATTTGTTTTTGATGATTATGTTGGGCTTGTCAATTTTGATTATTATCATTTCGAGTATCAATTTTATTAACCTTTCTATTGCTTCTGCTTCACAACGAGCAAAAGAAGTTGGGATAAAGAAAACACTTGGCATTTCCAATTTTTCGTTGCAGTTTCAATATGTGTTAGAAATTTTTGTATTGTGTGCTATTGCCTTGGTTTTTGCTTTAATAATAACCGAGCTTATCTTACCTTTTTTCAATGATTATCTAAATACAACATTACACTTAAATAATGTAAAGCTAGTGTCACAAATGATTGCTTTAACATTAGTTATTGCTTTATTAATTGGAATATTATATGCCTTATATGTATCCAATTTTAGAACTATTAATGTTCTAAAAGGTAATTTTTCGCGAAGCAAAAGCATGGTTTTTATACGTCACCTCATGCTAGGTTTACAATTCGTTATTTCTGGTTTTTTCTTGATTGGTGGTTTAATAGTTTATCATCAAGTGAGTTATATGAATACTAGTGAATTAGGGTTCTCTGGAGATCAAATCATGGTTGTAGATTTTGCTAATGATAGTAATAAATGGAAACGATATCTTCTTGCTAAAAAGGTGTTTAGCAATGATCCTAATGTGCTAGCTATATCTACAAGTCTAGAAACACCTGGGACTGATGAAGATTTCTCAAATAACATACAGTATCAGGATAATGTTGTCGACACAAAATTTATTCCTATCGATTATGGGCATTTGGAAATGATACAAGCTGAAATGATATCTGGTAGAACATTTTCAAATCAATTTGCATCAGACAGTATTAACAATGTAATCTTAAATGAAACAGCTGTGAAACGTTTAGGGATAGAAAATCCAATCAACAAGATTGTTTCTGTTTTTGGTAAAGATGTTAAGATTGTTGGGGTTGTAAAAGATTACCATACAGATGGGTTTGATAAAAAAATAAAGCCAATCTTCTATTTGCATTTTAACTCAATATCTTGGTTGAAATATAACGTTCGAAATGTGCAATTTAAATTGAAACCTGATGGAATAGAACAAAGCATTGCAAAAATTGAGCGTTATTGGAATACTGAACTTGAATCTGGCTATCCATTTTCATATTATTTTGTAAATCAGAAATTTGAGAAAGTACATGAGAAATATAGACAACAAAGAATGCTGTTTACGATTCTCACTATTGAAGTCATCTTTATTGCGCTTTTAGGCTTGTTTGCATTATCAAGTTTAACCATTCAACAGCGCTTAAAAGAAGTTGCTATTAGAAAAACATTAGGGGCGTCTACCAATGAAATAATTGTTCAACTTATCAAGAATTTTATTAAGATAGCATGTATTGCTTCATTGGTTTTAATTCCTTCGGCTTACTATTTTACACAAAACTGGTTAGAACATTTTGTGTACAGAATTGAGATGCCAGTTTTACCATTTATTATAGCTCCATTTGTATTAACCTTATTAGTAATAATCGTCGTTGGTTTTAAGGCCTTAGCTGCGACAAAAATTGATTTAATTAAATATTTAAAATTTGAATAATATGAAAAGTATACGTTTAAACAGCCTATTAGTAATGATAAGTTGCCTCATGTCAACTATGAGTATAATAGCTCAAAATAATGAAGTAGTATTAAAAAGCTTTGATAAGATTATCATAAGCCCTCATATACAAGTCACGTTTCAAGAAGGTGAAAAAGAATCTATTGTTATAGAAGAAAACACAGAGTCACCTGAGAAATTTCATATTGAAGTAAATGATAAGACATTGCATCTCTATTTAGAAGGTGCTAAGATATCTTCTCCAACTGAAAAAGTTAAAAAGGATGGCTATAAACAGAAAATTCCTCTATATAAAGGAACAATTGTAAAAGCTATAGTGACTTATAAGAAAGTTAAGACTTTTGCTTTAAGAGGAGAACAACGTTTTGATTTTATTAGCCCTATATGGCAAGACGAAATGCAGTTAAGAATTTATGGAGAATCGCAGGTGTATATGAATAAGGTAAAATTAAAGAGCTTTAAAGTAGAGATATACGGAGAGAGTTTTTTAGAAATTGAAGCAGGTGAAATTGATAAGCAAAAATTTACTGCTTATGGAGAAAGTAAAATCAATATGCTAGCAGTTAATAATAAAGAAACAAAATTAACCGCTTATGGAGATGTGAGTTTTAGACTTAATGTTTCTAATAAACTAAAAGTGACCTCTTATGGTGAAGCGACTATAGCTTATAAAGGGGATGCAAAATTAAGTAAGGGATTGGTAATTGGAGAAACAGAAATAGTTAAGATGTAACAAGTCCTAATGTCTAAAAGAAGCGTCATTTTTTGAAGACGCTTCTTTATTTATAAATATTTAAACTTTAAACGCTAAATTATTGTTTTAATATTTTGAATGTCTTACTACCTTCGCTAGAATCAATTGTCATAAGATATATGCCTTTTGCATAGCTAGAATAGTCTAAGGAACGATTTCCAGAATTATTCTTAGAAGAGAATAACACTTGTCCTAGAATAGTATGCACTGAGATACTGTAATTATCAATTTGAGTTTCTATATGTAAATTATTTTCAACTGGGTTGGGATATATATCAAAATCATCTCGATTCAAGTTTTCTACACTTAAATTATCCTGAAGTACATTAACTTGCAAATCATCAAAGAAGAATCCATCTTCGGTTACAAAACCATCAGATACCAATCTAAAACGTATCAAAATGGTTTGATTTAGATAGTCACTCAAATCGATAGTTTCTAAAACCCAATCATTTTGAGTGCCATCATAAAGCGGTTCATTATTTGCTCCATTTTGATTGGGTACTCCAGTATTAGTGAAATTGCCACATTGAGGCACCCAAGTACTTCCGTTATTTGCTGAAATTTCTACTTGTACATAATCAAAATTATTCTCAATGTCCCATTTTGCATAAAATGAAAGGTTTGCACTCAATGCTCCAGAAAGATCAATTGCATTTGAAAGCGTGATATTACTATTTTCATTATTAGAATAATTGGCATTTGGAGAATCTGTAATTGAATTGCTTGCAGATACAAAACTTTCGGTGGTGCTTTGCCAATCATTAGTTGTCCAATTGGTTGTCGTATCGTTAGCAGGTTCATCAAGTAAAATAGTTGATAGACCAAATAATTTATTCACTGTGATGGTGCGATTAAACGCTCCATTATTTATTATTAATTCATAGGTAATGATATCACCAGTATTAATACTTGGGCTTAAGTTTATTGCAATAGCATCATTTATGTCTTGTCCGTAGGATAATCCGTTATGATTATTTCCGCTACCTACAGAAGTTATGTTACTAGAAACAGGATTGATGCTTACCGTAAAATTTGCTGGATCAACTATGCCTAATCGTTTAATCGTATAATTCACATTAGATGCTAAGTTTTCAATAAATGAAGGTGTAGTGTCTTCAATTGTTGCATAATTATTCACCATATGCGCTACAGTAAGATTTAAATACATCATCTCTTGACATAAACCAACAATTTGATTTGAAGGTGGCCAGAATGAAGGGCCAATTTCTGGAGTCATCGCTAGTATTTTATCGTGAGTTCCAACTGAACCATACATAAAATCATCACTATCGCCAGAAAAAGGATTATCTCTCAAATTATTATAACCATTTTGAGATACAAGTTCAGAGGTTAAATCAATAAAAAGAGCTTCATCTGGAGTAGGAACATCAGCATAGGCATGAGGAAAATAAAGTAATTCTCCAAAGGTGTGATTGTTAAGAGCGATTTTAAAGTTGTTGTTTTCTACAAGCCACTTCATTGCTTGGTTTTCAATTTCTGAAAATGGTGAAGGTCCGTGATATATATCAGAGTTTTGATTTGAGGAACTACCAGGTCCTCCCCAAACACCATTATTAGGATCACCATTTATATAAAAATTATAATTACGGTTATTGTCTACTCCAGAGCCATTTTTTCTATTCTTTCTCCATAATCCGCCTCCATTTGGATTAGTTACTTGATTGTATAAATAGCCATCAGGATTTACAACTGGCACAAAAAAGAGTTCAGTGTTATTAACTATATTTTGAACTTCAACATCGGTATCATAATTTTCTAAAAGGTACCACATGTAAAATATAAGCTGCATTACTGAAACAGGTTCTCTAGCATGATGAATTGCATCATAAAGTACTTGTGGTTCATTTTCAACTGAACTATCACTATCGGGATTATCAGTGATTTTAACCCATTTAATAGGATTATTACCTATGGAAGGTGTGACGGAGTTATCAGGTTGACCTTCAGTTAAGAAATTACTTATATTGCTAGGAGCAGATATTAAATTAGGATATTGAGCTCTCATAGCATCAAGTTCATCTAGAATTTCCTGATACGTTAAATAGCCACCCATAGAACCCAAATCAAAATTATCGGGCACTTCGTAAACAATTGCGTTATCATTGCAGGTTGCATTTCTTCTCTCTGGTGTGGCTGCTTTATTTAGTCTAAGGAAATGTGCCACAGCGTCTTCAATTAAAACCTCTACAGTATAACCTGCTTCACGTGCCCTGCTCAATTCAGAAACCGAAAAATCAGAGATGATAAAATAATTTCGTTTGTGAATTCCATGATCAACAGGAATGCCTAAACGTCCTAAGTTTAAGATATCTTCATAAGAATTGTAATAGATTTTGGCATGTTGATAAGTCTCAGATGAACGCTGAGCAAACAGTGTCATACTAATACATAATAGACAGAGGGTAAATATG
Source organism: uncultured Psychroserpens sp. (assembly GCA_947489585.1). GTDB lineage: Bacteria > Bacteroidota > Bacteroidia > Flavobacteriales > Flavobacteriaceae > Psychroserpens. The sequence continues at coordinate 93,820 of CANLEE010000002.1, read as the reverse complement.
TTTTTCATAGTATTCACAATAAGATTCTATTTGATAAAGATAGTCACTTATATTAAACATGTAAAAAGGGTTTTACCCTAAAGCCAATAACTATAAAAGGGGATATTCTAAGGATTAGTTATTATAAAACTTGATTTGCAACCAAATTCTTGATGAAATCAACCTAATACTAAAAGGTTATTTTATGGCCCAGCCTTGAGACGTAATTTTATTCTAATTAAACCATTAAAGTTATGAAACGTTTAGAATTCCTTCTCATTATTGTTTTATTTATTTCTATTACAAATACCTTTTCGCAAGTCGGTATAGGAACGACGTCACCAGATGACTCATCTATTTTAGATGTTGTAGCAACAGATAAAGGACTTTTAATTCCTAGAGTAAGTTTAGATAATGTTCTTACTACAATGCTTGATGGTGTTAATACAGCTGCAACCGGATTATTAATTTATAACACGAATGTTTCGGTAATTGGTGGAAATGGAGCAGGATACTATTATTTTAATGGCACGATTTGGGAACAATTAAAAACATCATCCTCTATAAGTGATCATGATTTTTACGAAGAAGGAACAACAACTTCACCTAATAGCATTAACGATGATATTTACACTCAAGGAAATGTTGCTATTGGGAAAACTACTGCAGATTATGCTTTGGATATTGAAGAAACTGTTGCAGATATAGCAATAAATTTATCAATTAATAGTACGTCAAGCGCAAGTGAAGTAAGTGCTCAACGGATTACAAATTCTAGTTTGAATTCTAACAGTGCTTTTGGCACTATTTATCGTTTAGATGGTAATGGGACTAATCATAAAGTTGGAATTAGGACAGATGTTATTAATAGTATTAATGGTAATTCTACAGGATTGTTTAATCATGTTTCTAACAATAGTTCCGGAAGTAAATTTGGAGTAAGTAATCTAATTGGTGGGTCAGGTAACAGTTTGCAAGTTGGGTTTCATAGTAGACTAAATGGTATTAATGATGGAGCTAAATATGGAGTGTTTACTGAAATACCTATTCTTGGTGATGGAAACCTTACTGGGTCATACGTAGTAATGACAGGGTTTGGGAATGGAAATCACTATGGTTCCGATAGTTATTTAAGTGTTGATGGAACCGGATTTCATTATGGATCTCGGAATCGGTTATATGGAGTTGGTATAGGAAATAAATATGGTAGTTATAATTATATAGATACTACAGCTGGAGGAAATCATTACGGAGTTTATTCCATAGCGCTTCGAAATTCAGGAACTACTTTTGCAGGTTATTTTTTGGGAAACGTAGCAGTAGGAACGAATAGTGGAAATACATATATTTTACCATCCTCTCGAGGATCAATAAATCAGGTCATGCAAACGGATGCCACTGGAAATGTGAGTTGGGTTGATCCTTCAACCTTAGCTTCAGACGACCATGATTTCTATGAGGAAGGAACAACGAATTCTCCAAATAGCATCAATGATGATATGTATACACTAGGTAATGTTGCCATTGGTAAAACTACAGCAGATTATGCTTTAGATATTGAAGAGTTTACAGCAGATCGAGGTGTAAATGTTAGGGTCAACCAAAATGATAGTTCTAATTCAGGAATATATATTATAAACTCAAGTACAGGTAATGGGCTTCATCATGGAGTTTACAATGATATGACGATAGGTAATGGATTAAAATTTGGAGTTCGAAACGAAATGTTATCTAATAGTGTTCAGGTTCAAGGAGTTTTAAATAATATGATAGGTAATGGGTCTGGAAGCTATATAGGAACTAATAATTTTATTAATGCAACAGGTACTGGAACTAAATACGGATCCTATACAAGAAATAGTGCTATTGCTCAAGGTGATTTATATGGGGTTTACTCAGACGTACGCAGAAATACAGGAATTGCTTTTGCAGGCTTTTTCGCTGGAAATGTAGCTATAGGAACTCAAGCCAATACTTCAGTAACACCTAATTATTACATATTACCATCTTCTCGAGGAACCAATAACCAAATCATGCAAACAGATGCTACTGGTAATGTAAATTGGGTAGACAACTCAACTGTGGGTACAGACAATCAAAATATTTCAGGTTCTGGTTTATCTGGAACTAATTTAACCATAGGCATTGAGAATGGAACTTCAGAAATTGTTGATTTATCTTCGTTGCAAGATGGAATTGGTACAGACGATCAAACTCTTTCATATAATGCAACTACAGGACAATTAGATATCGAAGATGGAAACTCAGTTAATCTGGCAATTGGAGATATTACTACTGTAACAGCTGGAGATGGTCTCACAGGAGGAGGAACAACTGGAGCATTGGCGCTTGATGTTGTAGCAGTAAATGGTTTAACTGCAAATGCAAATGATATTGTTTTTGGAGGAGCCTTAACGCAAGCTACAACCATTACTCAAGGCACAAATAATCTTACTTTTAATTTGAACTCGAGTGGTGATTTTATAGTGCAAGACAATGGCTCAAATCATTTTGAAGTTCAAGATTCTGGAAATATTTATATTGGTGGTGATACCAACTGGTATGATATAAATACATCAGGAACTGCTATTGCAGCTTTAACCGATGATGGTGATGATGGTCGTTTTAGAATCTTTGAAAATGGAATCACTTCGGTCGATTTAGATGCCAATACATGGTTTGTTTTTAATGAGCAAGGGCTTGATAGAGATTTTAGGATAGAAAGTGATGATCAAACAAGTATGTTTAGAGTTGATGCTGGAAATAATCGTATTGGAATAATGAAAACATCACCAAGTTTTGATGTTCATATAAAACAATCTGGTATTACAGCAAGTAGTGCTGGAGGTATCGCTTTAGAGAATAGTTCTACTACGGCTAATTGGAAAATATATCATTCTGGAGACGACTTATCTTTTGCAGAAAGTGGTACAAAAAGAGGGCATATAGCATCAGGAAGTGGTATGTATGTTCCTGTATCTGATCGACGTTTAAAGAAAAGTATTACAGATGTTGAATCTATTCTTGGGAAAATCAGCAATTTAAAACTCTATCGCTATTTGTATAAAGATCAAGAATTGTCTGCTAAAAAAACTATAGGATTTATGGCGCAAGATATACAACCTTTATTCCCTGAATTGGTTAGTCAGGGAGATGATGGTTATTTAGGATTAAATTATTCTGGATTTGGTGTCTTAGCAATAAAGTCCATTCAAGAACAGCAAGATATTATTGATACTCAAGAACAACAAATTGAAGCACTAAAAAGATCTCAAGAAGAGACACAAGCTTTATTAAATATGCTCCTTGAGCGTATCGAAAAACTAGAAGCCCAAGATTAATTTCCTTATTTTTAATGTTATGAAGCTATTTCTTAAAAGCGTGTTGGTAATTATTCTGTTATTATGCTTTCAATCTTTTGAAGCTCAAAATATAGATAGTTTAACCATAAAAGCTATTTCAGGTAATGATACTGAGCGATTGAATGCTCTTGGTAGTTTAGGAGATTATTATTTCTATAGCCAACCTTCAAAATCTGATAGTTTATACAGAACAGCTCTAGAATTGTCAAGGGTATTAAAAAATGAAAAAGAAGAATGTAAATTACTGAGTTATATTGGCATGAGTTTTAACGAAAAAGCTGCGGCCGATTCTATCTTATATTATCAAAATATGAGCTTAGATATTGCACTTAAACTTCAAGATTCAGCATATATAGCTTCTGCTTACGGAAATATAGGAAATGCCTATTTGATAAAGGAAGAGCATAATATCGCTATTGATTATTATAACAAAGCACTGGTTGTTTTTGAAGCACAAAACAATATTAGATTGCAAGCAATGACTTTGGCTACGTTTGCTAATATATACATGGATTTAAGTAATCATAATCAAGCTATTAGTTATAATCATAAGGCTAGAAACATCTTCAATAACATGAATGCGCTTCACCCTTATACATCATCAACGATTAATATAGGAATTAGTAATCAGAGGTTAGCTAATTATGACGAAGCCATTGTCTATTTAGAAGAGGGAAAACGACTCTCAGAAGAATATGGCTTTAATCGATTATTAGCTGTTGCTACCTTACAACTCGGAAACATTAATTTTAATCATTTGCAAGATTATAAAATGGCCGAAATTCAATACAAACAAACAGAGTCATTATCGATTTCATTTGAAGATATTGAAGGTGTCGCTCATGCAAATGCAAAACTAGGTGATATAGCTTCTATTCAAAATAGGGATAAAGAAGCGATTCAATATTTCAAAATTGCCCAAGAAAACTATAAGAAATTAGGAGCTAACAATAGCTATTTGATTGTTTTATCAAAGCTTATTGGAGCACTTAAAAAATCAAATAAAAAAGACGAAGCTATTTTATTTTATGAAGAACTAGTTACATTAAAAGATTCAGTATATGAAAGAAAAATAGAACTAAAATCTTTGGAGTTGCTCACAGAATTTGATGTCGCTCAAAAAAATAAAGAAATTGAAATTCAAAACCTTAAGTTAGAACAACAGGCTTTAGATATTGAAAAACAACGCTATACAAAGATTTTCTTATTGATATTTTCGAGCTTACTTTTAATTTTGCTTTATTTTGTTTGGCGAACTAATAAGTACAAGAAATTAAACCAGCATCATAAAATAAAAAGTAGACGTTTTGAATTAGAACAACGCTTATTGCGCTCTCAAATGAATCCACATTTTATTTTTAATGCTTTGAATTCGATACAAAGTTATGTGTCTGAAAATAACACTTTAGATTCCGAAATATACCTCTCACGTTTCTCTCATTTAATGCGCCAGATTTTAGAGCATTCTCAAGAAGAATTCATACCATTAACAGATGATTTAAATGCCTTAGAATCCTATTTAAGCCTTGAACAACTTCGATTTGAAAATAGTTTTGATTATGCTATTAAAAAAGAAGATTCTAGTCTTGAATACATTATGATTCCGCCTATGATTTTTCAACCTTTTGTAGAAAATGCAATTCTTCATGGTATTGAACCAAAAGAATCTAAAGGTATGATACTTATTTCTATAGAAAGGTCAAATACAGTGAACGCAAACGAGAAATTTGGAGTATTAAAGTGTAGTATTGAAGATAATGGTATTGGTAGAGTAGAAGCTGGAAAAAAGGATGATTCGCCTAATAGACAACATTTGTCTATTGCGATGAAACTTATTCGTGAACGTTTGGCCAATTATACAGAACTCACAAATAGTGTTTATGATATTAAAATTGAAGACCTTTATGATAATGAAAAATCATTAGGAACTAAGATTCATATTGAAATCCCTTATTGCCAAAATTATGATTAAAAGCGTCATTATTGATAATGAAAAAAAGAGCAGGAAAACACTTTCCAATTTTTTATATAAATACTGTAAAAATGTAGAAATTCTTGGAGAAGCAGATGGTGTTTCAAGCGGTATCGAACTGATTGAAAAGGAAAAACCAGAGTTGGTTTTTTTAGATATCGAAATGACTGATGGTACTGGTTTCAAGTTGTTGGAATCAATTGATGATATTCAGTTTAGTGTCATATTTGTTACTGCGTATAGTGCTTACGCTATTAAGGCATTTAAGATAAGTGCCATTGCTTATATATTAAAACCTATAAACCCTAAAGAATTGATCGAAGCTATAGAAAAATATCAAAAAGAGATCGGATTAAAAGGGATTCACAACAAGTTGGAAGTTTTATTAGGAAACCAAAGTAGTGTGAAAAAGATTGCGTTTCCAACTTCGGAAGGTATTGAACTTGTAAAATTAAATCAGATAGTTCATTGTGAAGCCGATGATAATTATACATCTATTTTTCTCGCTAATGAAAAACGGATTGTGGTATCTAAGACCATAAAAGAGTATGACACTATGTTAAGCGATTTTGGGTTTTATAGAATTCATCAATCTCATTTAGTGAATCTAGATTACATTGCTAAATTTAATAAGAATGATGGAGGCTATGTTGTTTTAGAAAATGGTAAAAAATTGCCCGTGTCAAGACGTAATAAGCAGGAGTTTTTAGAGCAATTATTGCGCTAAACTTGTTTGCTTTCAATCCATTGCCTAGCATTCACAAAAGCTTCTAACCAAGGCGATACTTCATCTTTTCTATTTGCTGGATAATTAGCCCAATTCCACTGAAATGTTGAACGTTCTATATGAGGCATGGTTACCAAATGCCTTCCAGTTGTATCACATAGCATTGCTGTATTAAAGTCTGAACCATTTGGATTATGCGGATAGCCTTCATAGCTATATTTTGCTACAATGTCATATTTGTCTTCTGTATTTGGTAAATCAAATTTGCCTTCACCATGAGAAATCCAAACACCTAAAGTCGTTCCAGCTAGAGATGATAACATTACCGAATTGTTCTCTTGGATTTCTACAGAAGTAAATGCACTCTCATGTTTTTGAGAGTCGTTATGTACCATTTTACCATGAGTTTTATGATCTGGATTGATGAGGTCTAATTCCATCCATAACTGACAACCATTACAGATACCAACCGATAAAGTGTCTTTTCTTTCAAAGAAATTTTTAATGGCTTTGTTCGCATTATCGTTATATTTAATAGCTCCAGCCCAACCTTTAGCAGAGCCTAAAACATCAGAATTTGAAAACCCTCCAACGGCTCCTAAAAACTGAATGTCTTCAAGCGTTTCACGACCAGAAATCAAATCGGTCATATGCACATCCTTTACATCAAAACCAGCTAAATACATGGCATTGGCCATTTCACGTTCTGAGTTGGATCCTTTTTCGCGAAGAATGGCAGCTTTTGGTCTTTTTGAATTTGCTTTTGGAAGTTTACCTGTAAAGTGTGAAGGGAATTTATATGTAAGCGGTTGATTTTTATAGTTTTCAAAACGAGCATCTGCTAATCCATTTGCAGTTTGTTTTCGGTCGAGTAGAAGTGAGGTTTTATACCAAGTATCTCTCATTTCAGAAACATCAAAAGTGAAGGTGTCCTCGTTATTTTTGATGGTTACTTTTTCGGTGTTATTTACAGTTCCAATATTGAAAAATTCAATGTTATTTTCTGATAAAGTTGTTTCCACAGAAGCATCTCCTTGAAAAACAACTCCTGCATTTTCTGCAAACAGTACTTTTATTGAATCATCTTCATTTAAAGCAGAAAGGTTTAAATCGGCACCTAAATGTCTATCAGCAAAACACATTTCTAACAAGGTAGTAATCAATCCACCAGAGGCCACGTCATGACCTGCAGAAATTTTATCAGCTTTTATTAAGTTTTGAATGGTGTTAAAAGTTGTCTTTACGAAACTAGGATTTTTGACATCAGGTGCTTCATTTCCAATCGTATTTAAGGTTTGATGAAAAGAACTTCCGCCTAATTTAAAATCATCTTGTGATATGTTAATATAATAAATCTGCTCCCCATTTTGTTGTAAAACGGGTTCTACTACTTTAGAAATTTCATTACAATTTGCTGCAGCAGAAATAATTACTGTTCCTGGTGAAATAACTTCGCCATCAGGATATTTTTGTTTCATTGATAATGAATCTTTTCCCGTTGGAACATTGATTCCTAAATCTATTGAGAAATCAGATATCGCTTTAACAGCCTTATATAAACGTGCATCTTCACCTTCATTTTTGCAAGGCCACATCCAGTTAGCAGATAATGAAACAGATTGTAAATTATCTTTTAAGGGTGCCCAAATAATATTGGTTAACGCTTCAGTAATTGCATGTCTACTTCCAGCTTCTGGATGAATTAAACCAGAGATGGGAGAGTGACCTATAGACGTAGCAATTCCTTCTTTTCCATTATAGTCTAATGCCATAACTCCAACATTATTTAGCGGAATTTGTAAAGCACCAACACATTGTTGTTTAGCAACTTTACCGCCAACGCAGCGGTCTACTTTATTTGTTAACCAATCTTTACAGGCAACAGCTTCTAATTGTAATACTTGATTTAAGTAAATGTTTAAATTCTTAGTTTTGTATCGAGAGTTTTTGTAGTTTCTTTGGACTGTTTGGTCAGTTAGAATCGTTTTTGGCGAGCTGCCAAACATATCTTCTAAAGCCAAATCCATTGGTGTGTCTCCATTCGTTTTAGATTCAAAAGTAAACCGATTATTACCTGTAACATGACCAACAGTATACATTGGAGAACGCTCACGCTCTGCTATTTTTTGTAAAGTATTTATATGCTTATCAGCAATAACGAGTCCCATACGTTCTTGAGATTCATTACCGATAATTTCCTTAGCAGAAAGCGTTGGGTCTCCAACTGGCAATTGATCTAAATCAATTTTACCACCTGTGTCTTCAACTAATTCAGATAAACAATTTAAGTGTCCGCCGGCACCATGATCATGAATAGAAACAATAAAATTTTCTTCACTTTCGACCATGCCTCTAACAGCATTAGCTGCGCGTTTTTGCATTTCAGGATTAGAACGTTGAACTGCATTTAACTCAATACCTGAAGCAAATTCACCAGTGTCTGCTGAGGAAACTGCAGCACCACCCATTCCAATTCTGTAATTTTCTCCACCAAGAATTACAATTTTATCACCATCTTTAGGTGTGTCTTTTATAGCTTGTTCTGCTTTGCCATACCCAATACCACCAGCTTGCATGATAACTTTATCATAACCTAGTTTTCTAGCTTTTGAGGTACTTGATGAAGAGTTTTCTTCATGTTCAAAAGTTAAAACGGAGCCTGTAATTAATGGCTGCCCAAATTTATTGCCGAAATCTGATGCGCCGTTTGAAGCTTTTATTAAAATATCCATTGGAGTTTGATAGAGCCATTCTCTAGCTTCAAATTTTTGTTCCCAAGGCCTATTGTCTTCTAAACGCGAATAGGAAGTCATATAAACAGCGGTTCCTGCCAATGGTAAAGAGCCTTTTCCTCCAGCGAGTCTATCGCGAATTTCGCCTCCAGAACCCGTAGCAGCACCATTAAATGGTTCAACAGTAGTGGGGAAATTATGGGTTTCAGCTTTGAGAGAAATTACAGATTCAAATTCTTTTTTCTCGTAGAAATCTGGAACATCAGCACGTTTTGGCGCAAATTGTTCAACCTTTGGACCTTTAACAAATGCGACATTGTCTTTATATGCCGAAACAATATCATTTGGGTTTTGTTTTGACGTTTCTTTTATCATTTTAAAAAGCGACGTTGGTTGCGCTTCGCCATCAATAATAAACGTGCCGTTAAAAATTTTGTGACGACAGTGTTCTGAATTGACTTGAGAAAAGCCGAAAACTTCTGAGTCGGTTAAAGGTCTGCCAATTTTTTTTGAAACATTTTCTAAGTAATCTATTTCTTCATCATTTAAGGCTAAACCTTCTTTCTGGTTATATGCTGAAATATCTACAATATTAAGAATGTCTTCTGGTTGAATATCAATAGTAAACGAATCTTGGTGTAACCCGTTGAATTTTTCAGAAATCATTGGGTCATAGCCTTTAAAATCTTCTGTACATGATTCGAACTCTTCAATACGAATAATGCCTTTAATTCCCATATTTTGGGTGATTTCAACTGCATTGGTACTCCAAGGTGTAATCATTGCAACACGTGGACCAACAAAAAAAGCATCGAGAGATGCTTGTTCTAGTTTTGGTTGGTTGCCAAATAACCATGTCAATTTAGTGATGGTTTCGGTTGATAATTCTTTTGTTGCTTGAACAGCAAAGACTTTACTGTTTTGGTTTCCGAAGAAATGAATCATTATATCGTATTTTATATAGATTTTTTAAAAGCCCAAATTTACGCTTTTTCAATGTAACTTATTTAGATTATGTGATTGAAAATTGAGAGTTATTCACTAAATAATTCACAACCTCTTGTTCTTATTCTGATTAGAATTATTTACTTTTAGTTTTCTTAAACCAATTTTATGTATACCAAGCGAATATTTCCTGTAACTGGCGTGATAAGATGGACACGTCGCCATATTTTTTTATTCTTAATGTTGTCTGCGATTCCAGTTATTTTATTTGATGTTCTAGGACTCAAATGGTTGCATGTACCTTGGTTGCCTCTTGGTGTTTTAGGTACAGCGGTCGCATTTATAGTTGGTTTTAAAAATAATGCTTCTTATGATAGATTATGGGAAGCTCGTAAAATTTGGGGTGGTATCGTAAATGCATCGCGATCTTGGACAATCATGGTTAAAGATTTTATTAATAATGATCACACAAAAGAAACATTAAGCGATAATGATTTAAATGCGATTCATAAAGAACTAGTTCATAGACACGTTGCTTGGTTAACAGCCTTACGCTATCAATTGCGTGCTGATAAACCTTGGGAACAACATTTAAAATCAGGAAAATCAAACCAAGAATTTAGAGAAAAAAACTTCTTAGTTTGTGAGGACACGATTCCTATTGAAGAGGCTATTAAAGGTTATATTTCCGAAGAAGAATACAACGAAGTGTTTGCAAAAGGAAATAGAGCCTCACAATTATTAGGTGTGCAATCGAGGCGTTTAAAAGAGTTGATGCAACAAGGTGCTATTGAGGATTTTAGACATATGGAAATGAATGGTATGCTTACTGAGTTTTATACATTGCAAGGTAAGAGTGAACGCATCAAAAACTTTCCTTACCCAAGACAATATGCAACAATGAATTATATTTTTGTTTGGGTTTTTATCATTCTATTGCCTTTTGGTATTATGCAAGAGTTTGAAGCTATTGGAGAGCATATTATTTCAGATTTGGTAAATCACGAATCTCACACGTCAACGCTGCATAAAATACAAGAATTTATTGCCAAGCATTTTGTGTGGTTTTCAATTCCGTTTAGTACGTTATTAGCTTGGGTCTTCCATACCATGGAAGCCATTGGTGAAAATACAGAGAACCCTTTTGAAGGCGGACCAAACGATGTGCCAATTACCAATATGAGTCGTGGTATTGAAATAGATATCAGACAGTTGATTGATGATACTAATATTCCAGAACCATATGTTTGGAAAAATGACATTATAATGTAGAAAAAAAGCGTCTCGATAATTTGAGACGCTTTTTTTTAGATCTAAAGCAAGTTTATTGCTTAACTAATTTTTTGGTAGTACTCCCTTTTTCTGAATTTAGCCTCACTATGTAAATGCCTTTTGATAATCCAGAAACATTTAATGTACTTTGGTTTGAGCTAATGTTTTGAACTGTCACTTTTTTTCCTAATACATCATAAACTTCAGCTATAATATCTTGATTGGCTATGATTGAAACTTCGTCGCCATTAACTGGATTTGGATACATTTTAATTTGTTCCTGTTCGAATTCTGTAATAGAAAGACTTTCCCATCTGTTTTGTGCATCAGGTCCTCCCCAAATTACAGTCGCTAAATATGGATTGTCTATAAAAGGGTTTCTATTTCCTTGGGCATAAGTATTACTTGTATTACCATGGTAATCATTACGTGCAATTTCGATATCTGAAACAGGGTCTTCAGCATTCCATTCTAAAAATAGATCTATCATATCGTCTGGAGTAGAAGCGCTACTTCCTATTCCAACTACAGATGGTAAACACCGATCGCCATAATGTAAATACATATACATAATGATACGAGCACAATCACCTTTCCATTCATTACCAGGATACCAACCACCATTGACATCACCAGATTCTCCGTTTAGAAATTGCCCTGAGCTTTTATCAGCAAATGGCTGATTACCTCGAGCTCCATTTCTTTGTACATCACTAGGTCTCAACATATGAGCATCTGCACCTGGCCCAGTAGAACCTAGATTAGGATTTCCCAATGATCTTGGATAGACGTGTTCTCTATTCCAGTCACCAACATTACCACCATTATTAAATTTTCCTCGGGTACGATCTGTTGTTACATCACCATCAAAAGGCGGATCATCGTAACCGTAAATTAACAATACATTGCTCGAATTGTTTGGGTCTTCATCTGTTATTCTAGAAGAATCCCATACTTCACTATAGCTTAATAAGTTGGTATGATTGTTAATTGTCAAATTAATTAACTCATTTTTTAATGTAAGCCCTGTAGAATTGACTTGAGTGCCATAATATGATTGTAACTCATTTGGTGGTGTGAGTTGAGCAAATGCCGTAGTTGTAATTAATACTGTAATTAAAAAGTAAATGTGTTTCATAGTAATCTTATTTTTTCTTTTCTAACAATGCCATATAAAATCCGTCATACCCAGATTTGTGTGATAAAATACTCTTATCTTTTACAAAGGTAAACTCTTTTCCCATTTCTGATGTTAAGAAAATGTCAACCTGATTTTTATTTTCTGAAGGTAGAATAGAACACGTTGCATATACTAGTTGACCTCCTTCTTTTACAATTCTTGAGTATTGTTGTAAAATCTCTTGCTGTGTTGTTTTTATGTTATCAATAAATTCTGGTTGTAATTTCCATTTGGCGTCTGGGTTTCGTCTTAATACGCCTAAACCAGAACATGGCGCGTCTATCAAAACACGATCAGCTTTGCCATACAATTTCTTGACAACTTTTGTAGATTCAATTGGTCGAGTTTCAATATTAAAAGTGCCATTGCGTTTCGCTCTACGTTTGAGTTCGTGCAATTTATTTGCATAAATATCTAAAGCAATAACTTGACCTTTATTTTCCATTAGTGAGGCAATGTGAAGTGCTTTTCCACCTGCTCCTGCACAAGCGTCAACAACTTTCATTCCTGGTTTTACGTCCAAAAACTCTGCCACTAATTGTGATGACGCATCCTGAACTTCAAAAAAACCTTTTTTAAAGGCTTCCGTTTGAAAGACGTTAGCTCTCTCTTTTAATTTTAATGCATTAGGATAACCTTTGATACTTTCGGTTTCAATACCATCATCAAATAAAAGCGCTTGCAATTTTTCTTTAGTGGTATTAAGTGTGTTTACTCTTAAAATAACATCAGCTTTTTCATTTAAAGCTGCAATTTCTTTAGTCCAAATTGATTCTCCTAACTCTTTAATGCCTAAGTCATCCATCCAGTCAGGGATAGATTCTTTAAATTTTCTAGTTTGAGTCAATTCATCAAAACGTCCTTTAATTTTTCGTTGAGGTGTGTTTTCAAAATATTTCCAATCTGGTAATTTGATACCTCTTAGTGTCGCCCAAACAGCAAATATTCTCCAAAGATTATCTCTATCGTAAGGTGCTTTAACTTCTGCAATTTCAGCATATAAACGTTTCCAACGAACAATATCGTAAGTAGTTTCAGCAACAAAAGCACGATCACGACTTCCCCAACGTTTATCACGTCTTAGAAGTTGCTGAATCACTTTGTCAGCGTATTTTCCTTCGTTAAAGATGAGTGTTAAACCATCAATAACTGCAAAGCATAAGTTTCTGTGTAATCGCATTATAAAAAATTAAGCATGCAAAGGTACATTAAAAGTTGAGATATAGAAGCGTTTAACTAAGGGTTTATGATAAAGTATTATCTTTTAAAAAAATTAAAAATTAGCGCAAGTTTTAATTCAGAATAGCATCTAAAGATAATTATATAGTATTTAACCATCCGCTTTTGACAGAAACTGAATTTATAGAAGAATTAAAAAACAAGAGTAGAGCATCTTACGCTAAGTTGCTTGATGACTTTCAGCACAAAGTGTTTGCGACCTGCCTGTCTTTTGTACCTAATAAAGAAGATGCCGAAGATATTGCTCAAGATGTTTTTGTTGAACTCTTTAATTCTATTTCTAAATTTAAAGGGCAGTCAAAATTATCAACATGGATCTATAAAATTACAACCAATAAATGTTTGGAGTTTATTAGAAAGCGAAACACTAAAAAGCGTTTTGCATTTCTACAGTCACTTTCGAGGGATAACTTTGAAATTGATAGAACAAATTATTTCACGGAAATGAATCACCCAGGAATAATTTTAGAAAATAAAGAAAGGAGCGAAACACTTTTTCTTGCTATTAATGGTTTACCAGAAGCACAGCGCATTGTATTTACATTGCATAAGGTCGACGGAAAAAGTTACCAAGAAGTAAGTGATATTACAGAAAAGAGTTTGTCATCAGTCGAATCTTTAATGTTTCGAGCGAAGAAAAATTTACGAAAAACATTAGAAGTGTTTTATGAAAATCAAGCTTAACGCAAGTTTTACAAAATTATTGCATCTAAATGAACAACATGGAAACTAATAAAAACATTCAGGATAAAATTAAAGACACTCTAAGTAGTGCCGATAAGATTGCTCAAGTTAACGTGCCTCCTTTTTTTAAAGACAAAACGTTGGAGCTTTTGTTTGCTGAAAAGGAAAAAAAGCAATCAATACTTTGGTCATGGTTTACGCCACAATTTCAAATAACAACACTAATAGTTGTTGTTGCATTAAATGTTTTTGCTATCACACAATTAGATTCAAATGCGTCTGGTGACGAAATAGATGAATTTGCACAAACCTATAGTTTGTCTGCCGCCGAATATCAATCTGTGTTTAATTAAAATATGAAAATTATGAAAAAAAATATACCCTTATACATCTTATTGGTTTTTCTAATTATAGTTAATGCTTTTTTTCTGTTTAATTACTTAGGGAAAAGCAATCATAAGGGGAAACGTGGAAATCAAAATAATTTTATTGTTAGAGAGCTAAAGTTTGATGATACTCAAAAGCAAAAACTGAAAGATTTAGAAGCGTCACATCATAAAAGAATTCGTACAATATTAGAAGGTTCAAAAGAACTAAAAGGAGAATTGTTTGATAAGATCTCAATGGAATCTATTAGCGAATCAGAAATAGATTCTATTGCAAGCTTGATTGGTGATATAGAAAAAGACAAAGAATTAGAAACATTTTATCATTTTAGAGCGATACAAAATATTTGTAATGATGAACAAAAGGAAGCCTTTGAACGTATTGTTAAAAAGGCGTTACATAGAAAAGGTCGTAATGGATCACCTCATGGTAAACGTAGAGATGGTGATAGACCTCCTAGACATTAATTTAATAAAAAAGACTCTTAACATAAGGGTCTTTTTTTATGCTTTTTTTAACAGGTATAAGCACAAGTTTTTAATGTAAACGTCATCTAAATAGACGTACAAAATAAAATAATAAAAATGAAAAAACACATAATTAAGACAGTAGTATTGGTTTTTGGTATAGCACTATTTATTTCAAACTCTTCTTTTGGACAACAAGGCAATAAAGATGATCGTAAAGAACCGCCAACATTTGAGCAGCTGTTAAAAGAAATGGATAAGAATGAAGATGGTAAGCTTTCAAAAAAAGAAATTAAAGGACCTTTAAAAAAACATTTTGCTAAAGTTGATATCGATGAGGATGGATTTATTACTGAAAAGGAATTTGAAAAAGCACCTAAACCAAAGCGAGGCGGGCGAAAAGAAAACAAATAATATAAAATTTTGATTTGATTGGTTAGTTAAAAAAGGCTTCATAGAAATATTAGATATGAAGTCTTTTTTTTGAGCACAAGTTTCTTAATGCAAATATATCTAAATATTAAACCAGTAACAGTAAAACTAATTTAACAATGAAAATCCAATTTAAAATTATATCAATTTTTTCGGTTGTTGTGTTATTTAATTGTACTAGTCAGAAAAGCACAAAAGCACACAGTCATGATGGATTAGAAAATCATTCACACGAACATGAGAACACTTCTGTAAGTGAGAATGATTATTTTGGGGATTACACATTAGAAGACAAATTCTACGGAAGCAATACACAAGTTTCTATAAAGGGAAACATAAGAACTATGGTAACAAACGCTTTACCAAATCATAAAACAGGAGAATTTCCAAATCAAGGTAACCCAAATACCATTTCTGCACAAAATAAAACCTATACATTTCCGGTTAACCCAAAATATATTGGCGAAGCACAATGGATAAGAGAGCCAGGCGTTGCTTTAAATGGTGTTAAGTTTGAGCCAAGAACTGCTGAAGTTGTCATCTGTGATACTGGAGAAAATTATCGTGTTGAAGCGTTTCAGAATGTGATTGATTTAGGGCTTGATTTTAACCATGCACATGTGCAGCCAACTGGAGCGTATCACTATCATGGAGCACCAACATCTGTGATAGAAACCCTAGATGCTGGAGTAGACCTCGTACATGTTGGCTTTGCTCATGATGGGTTTCCAATATACTATTCAAAAAGTGGGAAATATAAATCGAGTTATAAATTATTAGATGGCACCAGAGAAGGTGAAGATTGTACATATACCACTCATAAAACTGTTGCTATTGCTGTAGAAGGTCATTATGATGGCACCTATGGTTCTGATTTTGAGTTTGTTGAAAATCATGGAGATTTAGATGAATGCAACGGGATTACTATCAACGGACAATATATGTATCTAGTGACAAATGAGTTTCCTTATGTGAGTCGATGTTTAATGGGAGAAGTTCAACAACAAGAACAACAAAAAGGGAGACCTAGTCTAGATCAAATTTTTGAAGAAATGGATGAGAATAATGATGAAAAATTATCTCAAAAGGAGGTTAAAGGACCTCTAGCTAATAGTTTTTCAAAGATTGATGCTAATGATGATGGTTTTATAACAAAAGAAGAATTGGAAAAAGCGCCTAGACCCAAAAGACAAAAACTAGGCAGACGTAATTAATGGTATCAGCACCGCAAGTTTTTTTTAAGAAGCACATCTAAATCTAAACAGTAACAAATTAATACAACTATTAATGAGAAATTATTTAAAAACTTTAGTATTAGCAGTATCAGTGATAACAGTGTTTTTTGCGTGTTCTAGTGATGATGATTCTTCTGGAGAAGAACAGGAAACAACAGGAGAATTACATGCAGCTTTTGCTGAGTTTGACACAGACGAAACCGATATTTATTTAAATGGCTCAAATGTAGTTATCGAAACTACTGGTAATCCAAATCATACAACAGTATATTGGGGAACAGGTCATTCACTTTATCAAGAAGAGATCGATGTTATGTTGACACCTAGTATTATTCCAAATTTTGATGGTTCAGCTACATTAACAGTGTCCCAAAACCCACAGTTGGCAAATAGCAGTACCGCAACATCCTTAGGAGCAATAGGTATTGCAATAAGCGGAGCGGCTATATATAATGATCAAGAAGGTAATGGGCCTCTTAATGAAGCTGCAGGAAGTTTAGATTATACAGGAGGACATATTGGTCCAGGTGTTTATCACTACCACTTAGAACCAACTGCATTTTCTCAAGATGATTCTAATCTAATTGGTATTTTGGCCGATGGATTTTTTATTTATGGACGGAAATGTAATTCTACTGGAAGTTACCCAACTGATTTAGATGTTTCAGGAGGACATACAACTAGTACGCAACATACAACGGAAGCTGAATACCATTACCATATAGAAAATGAATTATACCTTAATCAATATTACATCATTTTTCCTGGAGATTATCAAGGGACGCCAAATAGTATTAACTAGTTTATGTGGTTTATTCTTAATTCTATTAAATTCTGGTTGTGTAACCAAGGAAACTAAGAATGAAAGTCTCTATGTAAACAAGGAAATTAATGCACTTAAGGTGAATAAGAATCTATTGAAATTGAATCCATTAGAAGGAAAGTGGTATTACAATGGTAAGCCTTATAGTGGTTATTCAGTGACATATCATAGTAATGGAGTTTTATTATCCTCTATAGGTTATTATGAAGGAAAAAAAGAGGGAATCGCTAGAGAATGGTTTGAAAATGGAGTACTTAAAAAAGAATCTTTTTTTATTGAAAATCGTTTGAATGGTAGTGTTAAAAGTTGGTGGCCTAATAAGAAATTAAGTTCAGAATCATATTATGTTAATGGTGTTAGAGAAGGAATTCAAAAGCGTTGGTTTGATAATGGACAATTATCAAGACAAACAACCCTTAAAAATGGAATTGAAGAAGGTATGCAGCAAGCATGGCTAAGAAATGGAAAAATTTATGTGAATTATGAAGCCAAAAACGGTCGTATTTTTGGATTGAAAAAAGCGAACCTATGTTACAAGTTGAAAAATGAAATTGTACAAAATTAATAACATAATCAGTAGTTTACTACTTGTTTTTTTTATGAGTTGTGACGAATCTACAACTCAAGAGAGAAAAAGTAGAGTAGAAGCTTTGCCATATTATAATGAAGCCTCTTTTACACCTAACTGGTTGGCATATAATGAACGAAAAATGAAAAGATTTCATAAAATCCCATCATTTAGTTTGGTAAATCAACAAGGCAATATAGTGACCGAAAACACCTTTGATGATAAAATTTATGTGGCCGATTTTTTCTTTACAACTTGTCCTGGAATTTGCCCAAAAATGACAGCTAATATGAAAGTGCTTCAAGAGGCATTCATTGACGACAATGATATCCTATTGTTATCACATTCAGTGACTCCAGAGACCGATTCGGTTTCTACACTTAGGCGTTATGCTGAAAACAAGGGTGTTATTAATAACAAATGGCATTTGGTAACAGGCAATCGCAAGCAAATTTATGACTTGGGTAGACAGTGGTATTTTGCTGAAGAAGATTTAGGGGAAACCAAAACTGAAGACGATTTTTTGCATACTGAGAACTTTGTGCTCATTGATAAGAATAAACACATTCGAGGAATTTATAATGGCTTAAATAGTACGGCTGTTCAACAGTTAATAGCAGATGTAAAAACCTTACAAAAGGAGAATTGATTGATTAGTTTGATGTTAATTTTTGAGAAGCTTCGTGTGTTAGGTCACGAAGCTTTTCTATTTTTATATAAATATTAAACTTATGAAAAAGGTAAAGCTACTGTTTTTGTGCCCAATTCTAATTATTGGTTTAGGGAGCTTCGGATTGCTGTTTGACTATAATAAACATATGAAATATCAATCTGAGAAGAAACAATTTTCTAAAGTTCAAATTAAAACTTTAATAGAAGATTCTAACTTAAATATAAGAGCAATAGAAGTTATTGACTCAGTAGGTGTTATTTACCTAACATCAAATGGAGAATTGGGCGTTTACTATCGGCAGGATTTGAATATTCCAAAAGATTTACTCGATGATTTTCCTGTGTCTTTAAAATACGATTCAATAATACCAAACTTTAGAGCTTTATCGGTCAATAAGAACTCCGGTTTTGGAATTAGTATAGGTTCTCCAGCTTTACTGTATAAATTAGATGTAGATATAGAAAAAAACAGAGTTGTTTATAAGGAAGATCATCCTAAAGCTTTTTATGACTCTATGGAATTCTGGAATGCACAAGAAGGGATTGCCATTGGAGATCCAACAGATGATTGTATGAGTGTTATTATTACTCGTAATGCTGGAAAACATTGGGAAAAATTATCTTGTGATGATCTACCAAAAGCTAAAGAAGGTGAAGCAGCTTTTGCAGCAAGTGACACTAATATTGCAATTATTGGTGATAAAACTTGGGTGGCTACAGGTGGAAAAGCTAGCCGAATTCTATTTTCTCCAGATAAAGGCAATACTTGGGATGTTTATGAGACACCAATTGTTCAAGGTATAGAAACTACAGGTATGTATTCTATCGATTTTTATGATGAGATGAATGGTTTTGCAATAGGAGGCGATTATACAAAGCCAGCAGACAGTTCTGCAAATAAAATTAGAACTACGGATGGCGGAAAAACATGGCAGCTTGTGGCTCAAAATCAATCACCAGGTTATCGAAGTTGTGTACAATATGTCCCTAATGGTAAAGGAAAAGAACTTGTTGCTATTGGGTTTAATGGTATTGATTATTCTAATGACTCAGGGAATACGTGGTCACATTTAAGTGATGAAGGCTTTTATACCATACGATTTTTAAATGACACAGTGGCTTATGCAGCAGGTAAAGGGCGACTATCTAAACTAACATTTACAGAATAAAAAGAGTCAACTTTTTTAATACTAGTTCTTTTTAAACTTCTCACGTCGTTTTTTTAATTCAGCAATCATACGTTTATTAAACTGCTCTTCAACCACTTTAAGTAAAATAACTTTTTTGGCTGGAATCACTTTCAATAGATCATTGACTTGTTTGCTATGTAGATTATGCTTTCTGTTTTCAATGCCCAACATATCTGTTATAAGTTTATTGGCTTCGGCATCGGTTAAGGTTTCAAAGTCTAATCCTCTTCGTATGCTTTGAGCCTCTTTTCTAAGGGTTTCTTTCTCACTTTCGATTGCATTGTAAACAGGCCAGAAGCGTTGTGCTTCTTCAGAAGTAAGTTCTAGTTTTTCAGTAATAAAAGCAACTTTTAAAGCTTGAATACGCTCTTGACGCTCTTTTCTTTGTCCGAATGCACTAAACGTTAGGACTATAAAAAATAAAGTTATAAATGTGTTTTTCATTGTGTTTGTTCTAAAATTAAATCTTCAACTTCTACATGATCTAACAAATAATCTTCAAGCGTAGTTTCAGAGATTTCTGTATCAATAAAATTGTCTTTGTTAAGTTCATCTTCAGTTAATAGTGATGCTAATTCGTAAGCGGTATAATCTTCGGTTTCTATGTAATTTTCTATAGAAGTTATTTCAATGGATTCAAAGGTTACTTTTTCCGAAGTATTAAAAAAGACATTAAACATCAATACCAAACAGGCTGCAATAGCCGTAGTATACGTCACCTTTTTCCAACTTATTAACGAGACAACTTTTGTGTTATTTTCTAAAGCAATAGTATCAAGAATATTGCTTTCAACCTTTTCAAAATAAGATTCAGGAACTTCAAAACCAGAATGCTCTGCTTTATCTATTACTTTAACTTCATTAAGGATTTGCTCTTCAACTTTTGAAAAGTAATCTTTAGGTGTTTTAAAACCTGAAGTTATATTGTTATCTAATTTTTTCTGTGTCATACTAATAAGACTCTCAAGTCTTTAATTGGTTTAATCTTGCGTTAAAATTGCTTCTATTTTTTTTACAGCTATATGATATGATGCTTTTAATGCACCTTCACTGGTTTCTAATATATCAGACATGTCTCTATATTTAATATCCTGAAAATATTTCATATTAAATACCAATTGCTGTTTTTCTGGTAAGGTAGCAATTGCTTGTTGTAATTTATATTGAATGGCATCACCTTCAAAATAGACATCAGCTTTTAAGCTGTTAACCATGTGCTGGTGTGTATCTTCATTAGCGAGATTAATTCGCTTAGCATTTTTATTAATATGTGTAATAGATTCATTAGTTGCTATGCGATACATCCAAGAAAACAATTTACTGTCACCTTTAAAGTTATGGATATTTTTATAGACTTTAATAAAAGTGTTTTGTAAGACATCATCTGCATCGTCATGTGATTTAACAATATGACGAATATGCCAATACAATCGCTCTTTGTAAAGCGATAGAAGCTCCCTAAAAGCAGCTTCTTTAGTAGATGAGGTGCTAAGGCGTTGTATGAAATCTTGTTCGTTATCCAATAAAAACGGTTTTTATTTAGACACTTAAATGTACAGAAAGTTTAATGAAAAAAAATATATTTCACATTTGATTGATAATCAATTATTTGCATCAAAAAACATCGATAAAACGTAAAAAATAACGATGAAATGCATTTTTTTCTTGCATAGACCATTAATTTAATTTATGTTTGTCTCAGCCTAACCTACTTAAATATTGCCATTGTCCCCAAATAATGGTAATAGAAACGAAAAGGATGCGACTCACGTTGCATCCTTTTCTGATTTATATAATGTATTTAAATAGCTCATTAGCTATTCAAAACTTTGCATGTCTACCAGTTTTTTGTAAACTCCGTTTTTAGTTATGAGTTCGTTATGTGTTCCTTGTTCTGCAATTTCGCCTTTGTTCATGACGATAATCTCATCGGCATTTTGTATCGTAGATAACCTGTGTGCGATGACAATAGAGGTTCTGTTTTTCATCATGTTTTCCAAAGCATTTTGAACTAAACGTTCGCTTTCGGTATCTAGAGCAGATGTCGCTTCGTCTAAAATCATAATTGGTGGGTTTTTGAGCACTGCCCTCGCAATACTAAGACGTTGTTGTTGTCCGCCAGATAATTTACCACCCGAATCACCGATGTTCGTATTAATTCCGTTAGGTAAGTCTTTTACAAATTCCCAAGCATTAGCAATTTTTAAGGCGTCTATAATCTCTTCATCAGTTGCATCTTCTTTACCTATAAGTAAATTGTTTTTTATGCTTTCATTAAACAAGATAGAATCTTGAGTCACTAGTCCCATTAGACTCCTAAGCGAATGCTTTTTTAAGTCTCTTATGTCTATTCCGTCAATTGAAATACTTCCTTCATTAACATCATAGAAACGAGTTACGAGGTTTGCGATGGTTGATTTTCCACTTCCAGATTGTCCAACTAGAGCCACACTTTTTCCTTTAGGTACTTTGATGGTGAAATTTTTAAGTACTAAATCATCTTCATATTTGAAAGAAATAGCATTCAATGAAATATTAGAAGTGAAGTCAGTTTTGGTTTGTGCATTAACACGATCAATCAATGGGCTTTCAGTTTCTATAATCTCTAGGATACGATCTGCAGCAGCATTTCCCGCTCTAACTTTATAACTCGCTTTACTAATAGCTTTAGCAGGTGTTAAGATTTGCCAAGCTAAACCAATGTAACCTATAAAAGTACCACCAGTCATTGTTTTTTCGACTAGAACCATATTGCCACCATACCAAAGTAGTACAGAAATGGTAATAATGCCCAAAATTTCACTCATTGGTGATGCTAAATTTTGTCGATTCATCAAGGTGTTTGAGAAATTATAAAAACGTTTTGTTGATTTCTGAAACGTCTCATTGAATCGTTTTTCAGCATTAAAACCTTTTATAACTTTAAGTCCGCCAAGTGTTTCTTCTAGAGTAGACAAAAATACACCTTGTTCAGTTTGTACCCGATTAGATTTCTTTTTTAAACTCTTTCCTATTCTTGAGATAATAAATCCTGCTATGGGAATAAACAAAAACACAAAAACTGTAAGTTTTACTGAAATAATGAACATTGCTATTATGGCGAATAAAATGGTTAATGGTTCTTTTACTATAAGTTCTAGGACTGCAAGTAAAGAGCCTTTTACTTCATTTACATCTCCTGAAATTCTAGCAATAACATCACCTTTTCGTTTTTCAGAATAATAAGAAATAGGTAACTGTGTAACTTTATCGTAAATCTCGTTTCGTAAATCTTTTAAAACGCCATTTCTTAAAAAGGTTATAAAATATAAACCCAGATAGTTAAATACATTTTTGAGTAAGAATAAACTAACGATTAAGATAATCATATATAGTAATGACCTAAGTGGACCATGTTGCTCAGATGTTGTGGTAATAAGATAATTGAGGTAATCTTCTGAAAAACTCTTTATGCTTGATGCAGCATCATAAATAGGCTTTTTCGTCACTTTTTCACCTTCTCCAAATAATACATTAATCATTGGCATTAGTGATACCATAGCTAGTGTGCTAAACAAAGCATAAAACACGTTAGCTATGATATTTGAAATAGCATAACGTTTATATGGTACAATAAAACGAAAGAGTTTTTTTAAGTAATTCATTTAATCGAGATTCATATCCTTTAAGATGTTGTCAATACGAGTCTCCAATTTTTGTTCCGTAGCTTTAAATGCTGCCACATTGTCTAATGTCGTATTTACACTTATATAGAACTTTATCTTTGGCTCAGTTCCACTTGGTCGTAAAGCAATTTTACTTCCGTCTTCAGTATAATAAATTAATACGTTTGATTTTGGAATATCTATTGTTGTTTCTTTACCAGTAGTTAAATCTTTTACTATAGACAATTGATAGTCTTCAATTCGAATTACTTTCGAACCGTTCACATTTTGAAGCGGATTTTCACGAGCATCAATCATCATTTGTTTAATTTCTTGAGCACCTTCAATACCTTTTTTAGTGATTGACACCAAACGTTCTTTAAAAAAACCATGATCAATATAGAGCTGAATTAATTGTTCGTAAACCGAGATGCCCTTAGCTTTTGCCTGAGCAGCAATTTCACAGGCTAAAAGGGTAGAGGTCACGGCATCTTTATCTCTTACAAAATCGCCAACCATAAATCCAAAACTCTCTTCTCCACCACCAACAAAGTATTGGTTAGGGAAATCTTTAATCATTTTGGCAATCCATTTAAAACCTGTAAGTCCAATTTTATAATCTACATGATAAGCATCTGCTATGTTTTGTAGCATTGGCGTAGATACTATTGTGCTTGCAATGAAATCTGTAGGTGCTAAACAGCCTTTTTGTTTGTACTGCTCTAATAAGAATTGTGCCATGATAATCATGGCCTGATTACCATTTAAAATCACAAGTTCATTATCTAAGTTTCTAACGACAACACCTAAGCGATCACAATCTGGATCTGTCCCAATCACGATATCTCCATCTACTTTTTTGGCTAATTCTATCGCCATTTTTAAAGCTTCCGGTTCTTCAGGGTTTGGCGACTTTACTGTTGGGAAATCACCATTAGGCTCCCGTTGTTCTTCTACGATATTAACGTTGGTATAACCAGCACGTTTTAAGGTTTCTGGAATAGCTGTGATTGATGTTCCGTGTAGTGAAGTAAATACTATATTTAGATTTTCTCTTGCTTCAGTAGACGTGTCAAAGCTTCCATTTTTCACTGATTCATTGATAAAGACATCATCTACTGCTTTGCCTATATATTCTACATGAGATGTGTTTGCTTCGAATTTTATTTCAGCATAATCCAAACGATTAATTTCAGCAATAATTTCAGCATCTTGAGGTGGAACTAATTGTCCACCATCTTGCCAATATACTTTATACCCATTATATTCTGGTGGATTATGTGAAGCTGTTAATACAATTCCACAATGACAATTTAAATATTTTAATGCGAATGATAATTCTGGTGTTGCACGTAACTCTTCAAAAAGATAGACGTGTATTCCATTTGCTGAAAATACATCTGCAACAACTTTTGCTAAACTCTGGCTATTATGTCTACAGTCATATGCAATAGCAACCTTGAGTTTTTCAGATGGAAAGGATTGTTTTAAATAGTTGCTTAAGCCTTGGGTGTTTTTTCCAAGTGTATATTTATTGATACGATTGGTGCCAATTCCCATGATGCCGCGCATTCCGCCAGTTCCAAATTCTAAATCCTTATAAAAGCTCTCTTTTAATTCAGCTTGGTTATTAGCTATTAAATCCTGTATATAGTTTTGAGTCTCTTGATCAAACGTTGAAGTTAACCACGTATTGACGCGTTTTAATAGTTGAGGTTCAATATGAATCATGTCTAAATAGTTATACTACAAAAGTAAGTAATTGAATGATTTTGAGGTGAAATAAGATTAATAAAATAAGCCATAATGTTTGGGCAGAATGCATTCGGCTTAAAAATTTAATTCTTGCTTAATTAAATAACGATTTTTGTCTCTTTTACTGCGCAGAATAATTTCTCCTAAAAACCCAGCAACAAAAAACTGAGAACCGAGAATCATGGTTGTTAATGCGATATAAAACTGAGGACGTTGTGTAATAAGTCGCCCTGTTGGGTTTAGAAATAGCTTATCAATTCCTAAATAAAGGGCAAATGCAAATCCTATTATAAACATTAATACACCAAGTGCACCAAATAAATGCATTGGTCGTTTACCAAAGCGCGATAAGAACCAAATCGTAATTAAATCAAGAAATCCATTGATAAATCGATCCATACCAAATTTGGTTTCACCATACTTTCTAGCTTGATGCTGTACAACCTTTTCGCCAATTTTTGTAAAACCAGCATTCTTAGCAAGAACTGGAATATAGCGATGCATTTCACCATTAACATCAATATTCTTGACGACATTTTTATTGTAGGATTTGAGACCACAATTAAAATCGTTGAGTTTAACGCCTGATGTTCGTCGTGCTGCCCAATTAAATAATTTAGATGGAAGGTTTTTAGAAATCACCGAATCGTATCGTTTCTTTTTCCATCCAGATACCAAATCATATTTCTCAACAACAATCATGTTGTATAGTTCTGGAATTTCTTCTGGATTATCTTGTAAATCGGCATCCATAGTAATCACAACATCACCTTCAGCTTTAGTGAACCCAGCATGTAAGGCTTGTGATTTTCCAAAGTTTTTTAAAAACCGAATGCCTTTTACATTAGAATCTTTTTGGGATAACTGCATGATGGTTGACCAAGATTCGTCTGTACTACCATCATCTATAAAAATGATTTCATACGAAAAACGATTGGACTGCATGACTTTAGCAATCCAATCGTGTAATTCTGTTAATGATTCTTGTTCGTTAAGTAGTGGTATGACTACTGATATATTCATTTAGTAATTTTGAATGTTTAAAGTTCAAAAATACTGAAATATTTTAAGATTTGCTTTTCATTACTAATCCGCCAATTAATGACCAAATTAATCCAAAAAGTGCACTCATTGCAATCCAAAAAGCAGATCCGATAAGTGGATTAAACATAATTTCCATGAACTTAACACTTTGGTCAATTTGAGCTTGAGGCATATCTGGATTATCTTCTATCATTTTATCTATAGTAATTTCCATCAATTCTGGCATGAATTCAGGATCAATTACATAATTAAAAAGAAGCCCATAAAGCACATAGACTATCGCACTAATTACACCGATAACTACACCTAGTTTAATGGCGTTCCCAAGGGTCAATACGTTTGCGTTATAGGTTTTATACTTACTTATTGCATAAATGATAACCACTGGGAAGGCAACGTAGTAAACAAGTTGAGGCCATTGCGCACCTTCTAGAGCTTGTCCTGTGACATAACTTATTACATTAAGTGCTATCATAATAACACCTAAGATAATGCCGTAATTCATTGCAAACTTTCCTGTTGACATTTTTTCTGTTTCCATAATTTGAGTTGATTATTTAGTTAATATGTTTGGTTAGTGTACTTTTGTCTTGAAACGTTACATTTCTACTTAAAATAAAAAAAGAAATAAATTATTGGTAATTTACAAAAATTACTTAAATTTGCACCTCCAAAATAGTAAGGATTTTAAAGTTATAAGCGATGAAAAAAGGAATACATCCAGAAAATTATAGATTAGTAGCATTTAAAGATATGTCTAACGATGATGTGTTTTTAACAAAGTCTACTGCTGAGACTAGTGAAACAATTGATGTTGATGGTGTTGAGTATCCAGTAATTAAATTGGAAATTTCTAGAACATCACACCCATATTACACTGGTAAATCTAAATTAGTAGATACAGCAGGACGTATTGATAAATTCAAAAACAAATACGCTAAGTTTCAAAAATAAACTTAGACTTATAATAGTTACAAAGCCTTCAGGATTTATCCCGAAGGCTTTTTTGTTTTCCATAATTGATTTACTTTTAACATCTAACACCAATCTTGATTATGAATTATATTCTTTTTGACGGTCCATCACGTAACAATTTGTTGCCTTTTACATTTACAAGGCCTGTAGCAGATATTAGAATTGGTATTTTGACGATTAGAGAAAAGTGGGAAAAACATCTAGGTTATACTACAACTACAGTTACTGAAGAATACATGGCTGAAAAATATCCTATGGTTGAACTCGATGAGAATGTCATGATTAACGCATCTTATATACCAAATAAAGAATTAGTCGCTATCATTAAAGCTTTAGAAGAAAACCAAGCCGTTTTTAATGGTGAAGACGTTATTGCTTTTTTTACAAAAGACACTCAAGATGAGATTAATTTTGACACTTATCAAGCCATAGAGTATAATGAAGAGGTATTGAAAATAGAACATACATGGGATATTTTTGCCAATAACGGTGATGCTATACATGCCGATTTTGAATTACTCACTCATGGTAGGCAATCTGAACCTATACCTAGTTCAAATAACATTCTTGGTGCGCAACATGTTTTTATTGAGGAAGGTGCTAAACTTGAGTTTGTGACTTTAAATGCTAATTCTGGCCCTATTTATATTGGTAAGAATGCCGAAATTATGGAAGGTAGTATTATTAGAGGCCCTTTTGCGTTATGTGAACATTCTACTGTGAAATTAGGTGCCAAAATTTATGGACCAACCACAGTTGGACCTTATAGTAAAGTTGGAGGCGAAGTAAACAACTCAGTGATTTTTGGTTATTCTAATAAAGGACATGATGGTTTCTTAGGAAACTCTGTAATAGGCGAATGGTGTAATCTTGGCGCTGATACGAATAATTCCAATTTAAAAAACAACTATGCAGAAGTGAGACTTTGGGATTACCAAACCGAAGGTTTTGCTAAAACTGGATTGCAATTTTGCGGACTCATGATGGGAGATCATAGCAAATGTGGAATCAATACCATGTTTAATACTGGTACAGTTGTTGGAGTAAGTGCAAATATCTTTGGAAGTGGTTTTCCTAGAAATTTCATTTCAAGTTTTTCTTGGGGTGGGCATTCAGGGGTCACAACTTATTTAACCAAAAAAGCGTTTGAAGTAGCCGAAGTAGTTATGAAGCGTAGAAATGTTGAATTTTCTGAAGTAGACAAAGCAATTTTAGAACATGTCTTTGATGAGACAAAAAAATGGAGAAAAAGTTAATTTTAAACTATAAAAACATGAAGTTTATTAGCAGTATCATTTTAGTATTGACACTAAATTTCGGGTTTTCCCAAACCTACACGATTAAAAACCTAAAGCTTAACGACGATAAAAGTCAATATGGAGTCGTTTTCTACAAAGGTGATAAAGTCTATTATACATCTTATATGCTAGATAATAGAAATAGAGCAAGACGTGATCATGACAAACGATTGATTTATACCATGTTTGAAGCTCAGAAAACTGAAGATGGTGAAATTATAAATCCAAAACAGTTTATTAAATCGGAAGATTTTGTGTTTAATACCTCAAGTGCAGGGTTTAGTCCTGATGGAAAATACATGTATATCACCACCAATTTTATGAAGCGTGGTAAATCATATAAACGCAAGCTAAAATCTATTAACCTTAATATTCAAAGAGGCGAATATATTGAAGGACGCGGCTGGACTAACTTTGAGCCTTTACCATTTTGTCTGCCTAAATACAATTATGGTCATGCCGTTTTAAGTCCTGATGGTTCTACATTATACTTTACATCAAATGCACATGGTGCTCATGGTCAAACCGATTTATTTAAAGTGAAAGTTTTAGGAAATGGCGAGTATGGAGAGGTAGAAAACTTAGGAAAAAACATCAATTCACCACGACGAGATATGTTTGCATTTGTAAGTAAAGATAATGTGCTCTATTTTGCTTCAGATCGTGTTGGCGGTGTTGGAGGTTTAGATATCTATAGTTATGATTTAAAAGGTGATCCAGAGACAGAAAAACCAGTGTTACTTCCAAAACCTATAAATACTAGAAGTGATGATTTTTGTTATATCATAAATGATGATGGAACCGAAGGTTACTTTTCTTCAAGACGACCTAAAGGTAAAGGTGAGGATGATATCTATTATTTTACTTTAGATTAGATTTCTGTACACGTTTTAAATCCAATAAATTTATAGGATTTATTCCTAATCCTGATACACTTTTTCTGGTGAAACGAACAACTTCATCATAAAACAAAGGGACAACAGGTGTAGATGCCATCACTAAACTATCCATTTTAGTGTAGAGTAATTCTCGTTGTTTAGTATCAGTAATTGTAAAGGCTTCTTGATACCAGGTGTCAAATTGCTCACTTCTGAAATGTGTGTAATTTGGACCATTAGGCGCAAAGTTTTTACTTGAATATAAAGATAAATAATTTTCTGCATCAGGATAATCGGCAACCCAACTCGCTCTAAACATATCTAATTTACCATTGGCTTTTGCATCTTTTAATGTGGCAGCCGGAATTACATCTACATTAACTATAATTCCAATTTTTTGAAGCTCTCGTTGTATATATTCACAAAAACTTAAGTAATTGCTTGTTGTAGTAATTGTAATTTCAGGATTAGAAATCCCGGTATCTGTTTTAAATTGTTGCACGAGTTGCTTTGCTTTTTCTGGCTGAAATGTAAAACCTATAGAAGTATCGTAACCCGGAAGCCCTTTGGGAATAAATCCACCATGAGCAGGAATACCAATGCCATTACGTAAATAAGTCATCATTTTTTGTTTGTCAAAACCGTAATTGATAGCACGTCTTAACGTTTCTGATTGTATTTCTGGAATTTTAGAATCCATGAAAAAAGCGAGATACTCTGTGTTGAGATATGGACCACGAATCATATTGACGTGTTTAGCATAGCTGTCGCGAAGATTTCCTGTAGCTGTTAAAACTTCATCTTTATAAGAGGCATCTAAGCCAGATACAAAATCAATATTACCTTGTGCAAATTGTAAAAATTCACTTTGTTTGTCTGGTAAAAAAGTGATGGCAACTGCTTCGAGATAAGGGAGTTGTTTTCCATTATTGTCAGTCTCAAAATAATTAGCATTTCTTCGGAAGACAAGCTTTAAGTTTTCTTCCCAGCGTTTAAATAAAAACGGACCTGTACCAATAGGATGCGAACGAAAATCACTTTGATAATGTTCTACAATTTCCTTTGGAACTACTGAACAATATTTCATGGTTAGTAAGCCCAAAAATGCTGGAAAAGGTTGTTGAAGTTTGATTTCGAATATCGTATCGTTAATCGCTTTAAACGACTCTACTTTATTGAGTGTCCATTGCCCAGGAGATGCTACTTTTTTATCTATTAAACGATTAAAACTGTATTGAAAATCATGAGCATTAACTTGTCGTGTAGAATCTTTTCCGAAGAGAAAATGTTTATGAAACTTGACATCATTTCGCAATGAAAAGGTATAGGTAAGTGCATCTTCAGAAATCGTCCAACCTTTGGCAATACAAGGTTGTACATTGAGATCTTCATCCATTTGCACGAGTCCATTAAATAACTGATTAATAGCCCAAATATCTGCGTTATCTTTCGCGAAAGCTGGGTCTAGGGAGCCAATATTTTTGTGCTCGTTATATCTAAAAACTAAATGATCTTGTGCTGTATTGGCATTGTTTCCGCAGGAAATCAATAAAAAGACTGCTAAAATCCTCAAAATTAGCTTTGAATATAAAAATTTAATGCCTACCCATTTTAGCATATTGCTCATTAATTGTAAATTTGCGCACTCTAAATTAGAAACGAGTAAATATAATTAGATTTCTGTGCTAACGGAAATTAAATAACACATGAATAAAAAAGTTGCATTTTATACACTAGGTTGCAAGCTCAACTTTTCTGAGACCTCTACAATTGCTCGAAATTTTTCTTCGGAAGGTTTTGAACGTGTAGACTTTAAAGAAAAAGCAGATATCTATGTCATTAATACGTGTTCTGTAACCGAAAATGCTGACAAACGCTTCAAATCTATAGTCAAACAAGCGCAAAAGATAAACTCTGAAGCCTTTGTCGTAGCAGTTGGCTGTTATGCACAATTGAAACCGCAAGAACTGGCCGATGTTGAAGGTGTTGATTTAGTGCTTGGTGCTACTGAAAAGTTTAAAATTACAGACTATCTCAACGACCTTTCAAAAAATGATATGGGAGAAGTGCATAGTTGCGAGATTGAAGATGCCGATTTTTATGTTGGAAGTTATTCAATTGGAGATCGAACCAGAGCGTTTTTAAAAGTTCAAGATGGTTGTGATTATAAATGTACCTATTGTACAATTCCATTAGCTAGAGGAATTTCTAGAAGTGATACCTTGGAGAATGTTCTTCAAAATGCAAAAGAAATTTCAGCAAAAAATATTAAAGAAATTGTATTAACTGGTGTTAATATTGGAGATTACGGAAAGGGAGAATTTGGAAATAAAAAACACGAACATACTTTTTTTGAACTTGTTAAAGCATTAGATGATGTAGAAGGAATTGAGCGTTTACGAATTTCATCTATTGAGCCTAACTTGCTTAAAAATGAAACAATAGAATTTGTATCTAATAGTAAAACATTTGTACCGCATTTCCATATCCCATTGCAAAGCGGTAGTAATGTGCTTCTTAAGTTGATGCGTCGTCGGTATATGAAAGAATTATATGTTGATCGTGTTACTAAGATTAAAGAAATGATGCCACACGCTTGTATTGGTGTAGATGTTATTGTTGGTTTTCCTGGTGAAACAGATGAATTATTTTTAGAAACGTACAACTTCCTTAGTGAATTAGATATTTCATATTTGCATGTATTTACTTATTCTGAACGTGATAATACTGTTGCTGCATCACTAGATGGTGTTGTTGCTAAAAATGTTAGAGCAAAACGCAGTAAGATGCTTCGTGGGTTATCTGTAAAAAAGCGACGCGCTTTTTATGAAAATCAAATAGGCTCTGCCAGAACTGTTTTGTTTGAAGGTGAAAACAAAGAAGGTTATATTCATGGCTTTACTGAAAACTATGTGAAGGTAAAAACACCTTGGAACCCTGAACTTGTTAATACATTACAAGACATTGAGTTAACAGAAATAGATGATGACGGATTGGTTCGATTTACCTTTGTAAATGAAATAGTTGCCTAGAATATTTGCGTAGTATATTTCTTATATTATATTTGCGCCTTAATCAAAAACAACTTATTTAATATGAAAAAATTTTTCCTTAACCTGTTCATTTTGACAGGGTTAGTATTAACAACTGCGTGTTCTAGTGATGATGATAGTAGTAATGGTGGTGGAGTTAGTGATGAGCTAGTAGTGACTATCGGTGGACAAACACTTACATTTACTTCAATCATAGTTGATGAAGATACATTTACAGATGATGGTGTAATGTATACTGAATTAGATGTAACGGCTACAATTGGTGGTGACACGAGTAGAATTATCGAATTTGGATTAGAATCTGGCGATACAGGTGCAGATGCTGTATACTACTTTTACTATGTTGAAAATGGCCTAGAGTATTACTATAACTTTAGTGATAACTTTAATTCAGTAGTAAGTGTTAATAATGGATCAAGATTAACGATGACATTCTCAGGAACGTTAACAGGTTATGATGATGAAGCACAAGAAGAGGTAGAAGTTACATTACAAAACGGAAGCCTTGATGTCGAGTATTAATGTTATCAAACTTTAATAGAATAAAAAAAAATCCGAAGTTTAAACTTCGGATTTTTTTATGACTTATATTCTAATGCCAACAGGTAGCATCTTTTTATATTTTCTATGACGCCTTATAAATTTTGCAATTTCTGGGCTTGTTGGAACGACACTTATATTACGTTCGGAGATGTTTTCAAAAACGAGTGTCAAAAATTCTTCTTCAAAGTCTTCGTTAGAAATTCCATCAGGAATAATAAGTTTTGTCAAGAAAATCTTTCGATCTTGAAGTGAGTATTCAATTTTTGCAAGTTCACCGTCTACTTTTAATTCGAATTGGCGTAAAAAGTCATTGTCTGTTAATTCAGCAGCATCAATCATAATAATTTGTATTTAATTCAATGGTCGGTAGGGTGGAACTATACTTTTGTATAGTTTTGTAATGCAAATTTACGAAAAATATCATAGATATTAAAGCCAAATTACTTTAAACACTTATGCAACAAGAAATTATACATGTGTATTTAATGCCAGGAATGGCAGCAAACCCAACCATATTTGAGCATATAAAACTTCCTGAAGATCAATTTGAAATACATTGGTTGGAGTGGATGATTCCTGTTAAAAATGAATCTTTAGAGTTGTATGCTAAGCGAATGATTGAACACATTAAACATGACAATGTTGTATTGTTAGGAGTATCCTTTGGAGGGATTTTAGTCCAAGAAATAAGTAAATATTTAAACTTACGTAAATTGTTTGTCGTGTCTAGTGTCAAATCAAAGCATGAGTTACCAAAGCGAATGAAAGTTATGAAATTCACAAAAGCTTATAAGTTGTTGCCAACACAATTAGTAAGCAATATCGATTTTTTAGCCAAGTATGCCTTTGGAGAAACCATTACCAAACGCATTGAACTTTATAAGAAATATCTTTCGGTAAGCGACAAGCGTTATTTGGATTGGGCAATAGAAAATGTTATTGAATGGAATCAAGATCAACCCAATAAAGATGCTATTTATATTCATGGTGATAAAGATGCAGTTTTTCCACATTCATGCAATGGAAACTGTATTGTTTTAAAAGGAGGCACGCATATCATGATTATGAACAAGTATAAGTGGTTTAATGAAAACTTACCAAAACTAATCCTGCAAGATGCTTGAAAGCAAGCATTTAATTTTATACATTTATAAAAAAAAGAATTATGACGATGATTAAAAATATTTTAGCAGCTATTGGTTTAATATGTATGTCTGGGCTATTTATTTTTGCTGTACAAGCTGATGA
Source organism: uncultured Psychroserpens sp. (assembly GCA_947489585.1). Lineage (GTDB taxonomy): Bacteria > Bacteroidota > Bacteroidia > Flavobacteriales > Flavobacteriaceae > Psychroserpens. The sequence continues at coordinate 59,516 of CANLEE010000002.1, read as the reverse complement.
AAAAGAAGCTTCAGATAATGAAGTGGTTGAGCAATCAAAACTCATTAACGATTATAATGTTTATGCCTTATCTGTTCCTGAAGATTTAAATTTTGCTGGCGAAGCAATACCACTAGAAGATCCAGATATATTAGAGCGTATGGATAGAGAACTTTTAGTTAATACCTATTGGCAATCTAATGGTTTACTGATGTTTAAACGTGCAGAAAAGTACTTTCCTATTATTGAACCTATCTTAAAGAAAAACGGTATTCCAGAGGATTTTAAATATTTAGCTGTTATAGAAAGCGGACTTACAAATGCCGTGTCTCCAGCTGGAGCTAGAGGTGTATGGCAGATTATGCCTGTGACAGGTCGTGAAAATGGTTTGGAAATCAATAAAAATGTAGATGAACGCTATAATTTGGAAAAAGCAACAGAAGTTGCTTGTAAATATTTATTAAAATCTAAAGCCCAATTAGGTTCTTGGACCTTAGCTGCAGCTGCATATAATGCAGGTAGAGCAGGAGTTTCTAAGCGCTTAAGAGAGCAAGGTGTTTCAAGCTATTACGACTTGCTTCTTGGTGAAGAAACTGGTCGTTATTTATTTAGAATCGTGGCCTTAAAGGAAATTTTAAGCCATCCTAAACAATATGGTTTTAATTTTACTTCGGAAGATTTATATAAAACTATTCCAACATATAAAGTTGAAGTTGATACAGTTGTTACAGACTTTACAAAGTTTGCACAACGTTACGGGATTAACTATAAAATATTGAAAATCCACAACCCATGGTTGAGAGAGCCTAAACTCAATAATAAGTCTAGAAAAAAATATTTTATAGAAATCCCAAAAGAGGGATATTATTCAGTAAAACCTTAAAAAGGCAATTAGTTTACAATTGTGATAATGCCTTCATTGGTTTTTTCATCTTCAAAAAGAATCAATTTGATTTGTTGATGTGCAGATTCGAATGCGATTTGAGAGGCCTCTTCTTTAGTTAGATTAGCAGTAAACTTCCTATCAATATTCAAGAGTTGTTTATCTTCGGAAATGAAAAAACAAGTAGGTGCTCCAAATGAATGCTTATATGGTCTTATAATATGATTTGAATTATTTTCACGTTCATCAACATAAGTAATTGTAACAAGTGAATTGAAATTATGACTACGTTGTTTAGCAACCGACTTTGAAGTCCAAAATAAGACTACAATATCTATTTGCTCTTTATACATTTTAGACATTCTATTTATAGCATCTATTTCCTTTTCATCTATTTGTTCCCAAGCAGATTTTGTAATTAATAGAAATGCATGTTCTATATCTGACGTATGTAAAGTTCCACCTTTTACTTTTTTTAGCGACATTTCTGAAATATAGCTAAACTTTAAGTGGTTTTTAAATAAAGAATCGAACAGAAATTCTGCATGCTCTCGGTCACCATTTTGCATGGCAGCTTCAGATTTTGTCTTATAAGCTTTTAAATGCTTGGTTATTTCATATTCAAAATAGGTTTTAGACTCTTGAGGAAAAGCTAAAAACACAAATAAAAATGCAATGATGGTTAAACACGTTCGCATGTCTAGATTTTAATATTTTAGACAAAGCTAGAAGCGTTTTAGTAGCTATTGAAAAATAGTCGTTAAAAGGCTAGTATTTATAGAGAAAAGAACAATAAGGTTGTATTAACTCGATGATTGACAATTTGTTAAACACTATCGACGACGCATATTCCTATTTCCGTAGTGTTGTTTTGGACCTTGAGATTTTTTCATTCCATCTTTCATCATTTTTATCTGATCTGTTAAGATGCCTCTCTTATCCAATTTTTGAGCTTCGCTGAGCAGTTGCTTTGCTTCTAAAGGTCGACGTTTGCTAAATGCAATTCCGGCTAGATTCAATTTTGCCATTGCCACATCATGATCCATAGATAGACCTAGTCCTAATGCTTTTTTGAAGTATTTTTCGGCGTCATTCATATTTGTTTGGGCAACCATAACACCATGAAGATAATTGTAATACCCTTCTTGCTTCTTTACTAAAGCACTTGATGGGTTTTTAATTTTGTTCAACCAGTTTTTAGCGCCTTCAAAATCTTGTTTTCTTAATTTCAAGAAGGCAAGTAGTATAAATTCATTTTTAAAATAGAGAAATATAAAAATGAGAGATAACAATATGTACATGATACCGTTACCAATATAGCCTTCTGTGAATTGGTATACAGCATAGGCAACAATTAAAAACGCAATAAATAATTTTATGTTTTTGTTGAACATTTTTAGAATTTAAAATTTAGGCTGCAAAGTTAATAAAAACAATTGTAAATATTTTTAATATTACATTTGTCAAAGTAAAAACTCTTTGTATATTTGCACCCAGTTTTGAGACAGCTCTCAACTTATAAAAAGAATATTAGTTTATAAAAATATAAGACAATGCCAAAAAGAACGTTTCAACCGTCAAAAAGAAAGAGAAGGAACAAACACGGTTTCAGAGAAAGAATGGCTTCTGTAAACGGAAGAAAAGTTTTAGCACGTAGAAGAGCTAAAGGAAGAAAGAAATTGTCTGTATCATCTGAAACTAGACATAAAAAATAATGATTAACAATTGTTAATATTTTAAAGGTGTTACTTAGGTGTAACACCTTTTTTTGTACCTATATGTTACCTATTTTTGAACACTTAAAAAAATTGACATGCCAAAAAACGAAAAATTAAAATCTATCCTTATTATTGGCTCAGGCCCTATCATCATTGGGCAAGCCTGTGAGTTTGATTACTCTGGAACACAAGCACTTCGTTCACTTCGCGAAGATGGAATTGAAACCATTCTTATCAATTCTAATCCAGCAACAATTATGACTGATCCTACCATGGCTGACCATGTATATCTGTTGCCTTTAACCACGAAGTCTATCATCAAAGTATTAAAAGAGCATCCTCAAATTGATGCAGTTTTGCCAACTATGGGAGGTCAAACAGCTTTGAATCTTTGTATTGAAGCTGATGATAAAGGAATTTGGACAGATTTTAATGTTGATATTATAGGTGTTGATATTGATGCAATTAATATTACTGAAGATCGGGAGAAATTTAGAGAATTGATGCTTAAAATTGGTGTTGGAATGGCACCTCAGGCTACAGCTAATTCTTACCTTAAGGGTAAAGAAATTGCGCAAGAATTTGGTTTTCCGCTGGTAATTAGAGCATCTTATACTTTAGGTGGCGCAGGAGCTTCGTTTGTATATAAAGAAGAAGATTTTGATGAATTATTAACTCGTGGATTGGAAGTATCGCCAATTCATGAAGTGATGATTGATAAAGCACTAATAGGCTGGAAAGAATATGAATTAGAATTACTTAGAGATAAAAATGATAATGTTGTCATTATTTGTGCTATTGAAAATATGGACCCAATGGGAATCCATACTGGAGATTCAATAACTGTAGCTCCAGCCATGACGCTTTCTGATAAAACGTATCAAAAAATGCGTGATATGGCCATCCATATGATGCGAAGTATTGGTGATTTTGCTGGTGGCTGTAATGTGCAATTTGCTGTAAGCCCTGATGAAGAAGAAGAAATTATAGCAATTGAAATTAATCCGCGAGTATCGCGTTCGTCAGCATTAGCAAGTAAAGCAACGGGTTATCCAATTGCAAAAGTAGCAGCAAAATTGGCTACAGGTTATACACTTGACGAATTAAATAATCAAATTACTGGATCTACATCGGCACTATTTGAACCTACTTTAGATTATGTGGTGGTTAAGATTCCGCGTTGGAATTTTGATAAATTCGAAGGCTCAGATAGACGATTAGGCCTTCAAATGAAAGCCGTAGGAGAGGTGATGGCTATTGGACGATCATTCCAAGAAGCTTTACATAAAGCAACACAATCGCTAGAAATTAAACGTAACGGATTAGGAGCAGATGGGAAAGGCTATAAAGATTATCAGCAAATTATTGATAAACTTACCTATGCAAGTTGGGATCGTGTATTTGCCATTTATGATGCCATTCAAATGGGAATCCCGTTAAGTAGAATACATGAAATCACAAAAATAGATATGTGGTTCTTAAAGCAATATGAAGAATTACATGAGTTAGAAAAAGAAATTTCAACATTTACTATAGACTCTATTCAACGTGATTTATTACTTGAAGCAAAACAAAAAGGTTATGGTGACCGTCAGATTGCTCATATGCTTAAGTGTTTAGAAAGTCAAGTCTATAAAAAGCGCGAAGAATTCAATATTAATCGTGTGTATAAATTAGTAGATACTTGTGCTGCTGAGTTTAAAGCACAAACGCCATATTATTATTCAACCTTTGAAAATGAAGTTGAGACAGCAGATGGTCATAAATTTTCTGCTAATGAAAGTGTTGTTTCTGATAAGAAAAAAATAATCGTTTTGGGTTCTGGACCTAACAGAATTGGTCAAGGAATTGAATTTGATTATTGCTGTGTACATGGTGTTTTGGCAGCTTCAGAATGTGGTTACGAAACCATCATGATCAATTGCAATCCTGAAACTGTTTCTACCGATTTTGATATTTCAGATAAACTATATTTTGAACCTGTATTCTGGGAGCATATTTATGATATTATTCGCCATGAAAAACCTGAAGGTGTTATCGTTCAGTTAGGTGGTCAAACAGCTTTGAAACTAGCCGAAAAACTAGATCGTTATGGTATCAAAATTATTGGAACAACCTACCAATCTTTAGATTTAGCAGAAGATCGAGGCTTGTTTTCTAATCTTTTAAAAGAGAACAATATTCCATATCCAGAGTTTGATATTGCAACTACTGCTGATGAAGCAGCTGCAATTGCAGATGTTTTAGATTTTCCAATTTTAGTAAGACCATCATATGTACTTGGAGGGCAAGGCATGAAGATTGTAATTAACAAACAAGAACTTGAAGAGCATGTTGTAGATCTACTCAGGAGAATGCCAGGAAATCAATTGCTTTTAGATCATTACCTCGATGGCGCCATTGAAGCAGAAGCAGATGCAATTTGCGATGGTGAAAATGTCTATATCATTGGTATTATGGAACATATTGAGCCTTGTGGAATCCATTCGGGAGATAGTAATGCAACGCTTCCTCCTTTTAATTTAGGTGAGTTTGTTATGCAACAAATTAAAGACCACACCAAAAAGATTGCCTTAGCACTAAATACGGTTGGATTAATCAATATTCAATTTGCTATAAAAGATGATATGGTTTATATCATTGAAGCTAATCCAAGAGCGTCTAGAACTGTGCCTTTCATTGCAAAAGCCTATGGCGAACCGTATGTTAATTATGCTACTAAAGTGATGTTAGGAGAGAAAAAAGTTACTGATTTTGACTTTAAGCCTCATTTAAAAGGTTATGCTATTAAACAACCCGTATTTTCATTCAATAAATTCCCTAATGTCAATAAAAAGTTAGGGCCAGAAATGAAGAGTACAGGAGAGAGCATCTTGTTTATAGATAGTTTAAAGGAAGACGAGTTTTATAATTTGTACTCAAGACGTAAAATGTATTTGAGTAAATAGGCTGTTTTTTCGGTGAATTGTATATTAAATTTAAGTAAAAGTATTAATTTAGTCAATTATTACTCAAATCTAATATTTTGAATATCAAACAATTCTGCTTAATAGTTTTTTTTGCAATATCATCATTTGCTTTTTCTCAAAAAAGTATTTTTGATGTAGCTCGCTCTGGAACAGTAGAAGATGTCAAATTATTAATGAGGATTAATAGTGATACAATTAATGCTATTGATTCTAATGGGTATGTTCCTTTGACACTAGCTTGTTATAAAGGAGATAAGGATGTTGCTTTATTTTTAGCTTCAAAAGTTAAAAATATTGATGGTAATAGTGATTATGGTACACCTTTAATGGCTGCTGTTTATAAGAATAGACCTGTTATTGTGGAGCATTTACTTGAATTAAAAGCGAATCCGAACTTAGCAGATGTTAATGGAACAACACCATTACATTATGCTATAATTTTTAGAAATGAAAAAATAATAAAATTATTAATAGATGCTGATGCTGATGTCGACTTTGAAGATCATAGAGGTAATAATGCAAAAGATTATGCGGCTATGACAAAGAATGAATCGATATTAAAACTTATCAATAAAGAATAATCACTATGAAAAAAATTACATTTGCCTTAATAGGTATACTTTATTTTAATATTGGATTTAGTCAAACATATACTACAGGTTTGATTAATCTCTCTAATACTCCTGGTTTAGAATTTTCTATACAGATAGATGTGAATTCAACGACAACCACATTAACAATGATAGGTCCAGATAACAGATGGTTAGGTGTTGGTTTTGGAGTTCAAGGTATGACAGCAGGAGATGATGTTGTTATATATGATGGAACAACTCTTACAGATAGATATTATGGATTTGAAGGACAGAATCCAGGTGATGATGCGACAGGAATAGTGCCAACTGAAGATTTAGAAGGAGAACGTGATTGGTCGGTGTCATCAAATATATTAGATTCGGGGGTTAGAACAATAGTTGCTACAAGAGCAACTAATACAGGTAATAATAATGATTATGTGTTTTCAGCTACTGCAACTTCGATAGAATTAGCTTGGGCTAGAGCTCGTTTCGAAGGCTATGATTTAGAATGGCATGGAATTGAGGGTAGAGGAGTTACAATGCAAGGGTTAACACTAAGTGAAGAAGAATTTGAAGTAAATGATTTTCAAATTACACCTAATCCTGCTAAAACAAATTTCACTTTAAATTTATCAGTTTATACTGATGATATTAAGATTGAAGTTTATGATGTTTTGGGTAAAAGAGTTTTGAATAAAAAAATAAGCTCTATTTCATCAAATATAGATGTTTCTAACTGGAGTAATGGTATATATATTATTAAAGTTTCATCTGAAAATGCTACTAAGGTTAAGCGTTTTGTAAAGCAGTAAAATTATATTTATTCTTATTAAGAAAGCCATTAATTAAATTAATGGCTTTCTTGTTTTAAAACAATTGGCGTCATTTTTGATAATCTATAATATGAAAATGTGGTATATTTGATTTGCTAAAAGAAAAATTATGAAAACAAAGTTACTTTTTTTATCATTATTATTAACCTCTTCAATTGTATTAGCGCAAGTTGTTGGTGGTCAAGTAGATGATTTTGAAGATACTACAACGCAAAACTGGATAATTGGTAGTCCTGGTTCTGCAGTTTCACCTCCAGCATATGTTGCTGATGGTGGACCTAATGGTGCTGGTGATGGTTACTTAACGTATACTGCCATTTTTCCAGAAAATCCACCAGACGCTGGTAGTAAAATGGTCATATTTAATGCTGCTGCACAATGGTCTGGTGATTTTTCAAGCCAAAGTATTGTTGCTATTAGATTTGATGCTAGAGTTACGACATCAGATTTAAATTTAAGAGTTGCATTTCAAGGGCCAAGTGGTAAAAAAATATGTACTACAAATGCAGTTAACGTTATTGCAGGTTCAGGATGGCAGTCTGTAACGATTCCTATTTCTGCTGCAGATTTTACTTCTGTCGGAGGCTCAGGTGCTGTTACTATAGAACAAGCATTAGCAGCGGTTAATACAATGAGAATATTAAGTAGTAGTGCTCCTACCTGGCAAAATGTTGATGATTTCCCAGGATCTTCATCAACTTTAGATATAGATAATATTACTGCATCATTAACATTAGGTGTAAACGATTTAGGAGTTCAAAATGAATTTGAAATTTCTCCTAATCCAGCAACAACTAAATTAAACATCAAGTTGTCAAATGATTTTGAGAACACCTATGTGACTGTTTACGATGTGTTAGGAAAGAAAGTATATTCTAAAATATTAGATGCTATGGCATCTTCAATTGATGTTTCTAACTGGAATTCAGGTATTTATTTAGTAAGACTATCGACAGATACAAAAACGCTTACTAAACGATTTGTAAAGCAATAATTTAGATAATAACATAGTAAAAGCCCATTGTTTTAATCGCAATGGGCTTTTTTATTTGTGTTGATTTTCCTGGTTAGATGATGTTAGTCAAACCAAACGATTTATTAAACTATAATCAAATAGATTTATTTTTTAAGTAATACAAATTCAAAAGATATTACAATGTCTTCTGCTATTTTGTTACGCACTATTTTTGGTATTTCTATATCAAAATCAGATGCTTTTGTTTTAAAACTTCCGCTTAGTGTAATCTGCTGTTCAATTGATACCAAATTAATAGTAATGTTGCTTATAGGTTTTGATTTGCCATGAAATGTTAGTGTCCCATTTAGAATATATGTCGCTTCAGTAGTTTTTATATCAAAGCTTTCAATTTTCCCCTTAAAAGTTGCTTTTGGAAACTTATCAGACTCAGCATAATTTTCATTAAAGTGTTCTTCCATTAAGGCATTTTTGAATCGAAATCCTTTCACTAATGCCAATGCAGCAATTTCACCATTCTCAGTGTTTAAAATTACTGTTACTGAATTGCTTTTTGCTGCGACATCTTCAAACGATGGTACCGAGGCTTCAAAATTAATCGTTCCAGTTTTTGTGAGGTATTTGTTTTGTGCTGTAACGCTAGTACTAACCAAAACAAGAATAAATATGATCTTTTTCATTTTATGAGGTTTAAAAAAATTAATCTTCTAATAATCCGTCGGCTTCCCATTGAACAATAATATCTATAGTGTTTTGTGGTAATCGTGGGCCTCCAAAAGGCATTAAAAAGCCAAGGTCATTTGATGATATACGAGATATTAATCCATTATTTTCAATAGCATTTTTTACATTTTCAAATGTGACAAGTGGAATAGGAGCTCCATTAATAGGTGGATCACTGTGACATCCAGTACAGTTAGTGTCTATTATGGATTTTACATTATCGTTATACGTAATAGTTGAAGGTAATGGTGTTGAATCGATTAGGTCTTCTTCGCTCACATTACTACAGTTAAGTAGTAATCCTCCAATAATTAGATATAATATATATTTAGTTTTCATAATCTTTTAATTTAAAATACACGACTTAAGTTGAATCCAAAATAGATGTTACCATCACTCCAATCTCCAGTAGCTTGTCCTAGAAACCCATTTGTGTTCATGGCTTGAGCATTCGAAAAATGTAGTTGAAATACATGACCTCCAGTTTCTAAATCAAATCCAATAGAAAGGGGGTTTTTAAAAGGTGAATTTTCAGCTCTATTTAGATGCCAGCCATAATCTGCATTTATAGACCATCGTTTTGTCAATTTATGTCGAGCACCTAAACCTAAGGCGAACTGTGAGTTGTCTTGGTTGTTTTGCTGCACATAGTTGTCATGGAAAAATGTAGGGGCAAATTCAAAAGAAAAATTCGAATTAACCTTTCTAGATATTAGGAGTTGCGCAGTATAACCTAAACGGTGTTTAAATTCGAGTTTTGGTAAGTTGGCTTCTTCTAATGCTGTATTTACCAAAATAGAATTAAAGCCAACTACAGTAAATGGAAACCCATTGTCTTGCTGTCTTAATAACCTATATTTTGCAGAAACTTCATAGATTTTTTGAAAGGAACTTCGAGACAACCCAATATTCAAACCATCAGAAATACCATAAACGAAGTTTAATCGTGTTACAGCGTCATCAAGACCGAAGAAACTGTCAAATCCATTTTCTATACTTCCAAATCTATGTGATACAATGAATGTGAACTCTTTTTTTGCTACGAGCTTTGTAGATTCGAAATTAACAACTTTTAAACCTTTAAATGCAGCTGTAACGAATTGATCTTTAATAGTGTCATCTGTGTCAATTTCATTCAATAAATCGCCTTGAGCAGTTGCTAGAAATGGCGCACAGAGAAGCATGAAAAATATTTTTTTCATAATGTATAGATTAATTAAAAACCAAATACTAATTAATATGCTTAGTATTTGGCTTTATTTTATGTATTTAGTTTTTGATAAAACGTTTGGTTTCAGTTTTACCTCCATTTGAAATTTTGATAAGATACAATCCAGTATTCCAGTTAGAAACATCAATTTGAGATAGGTTTTCAGTTCCTAAAGTTTTAGTAACAATTTGCTTGCCTAGTATATCGAAAACTTGGTAAGTTAAATTGGTCTGACTGCTATTTAGTTCAACAGTTAATATTGAGTTTGTAGGATTTGGATACACACTAAAACTTGAAGATGTATTTAAATCATCTACACTAAGAAGTGTATCCCAGAAACCTACGCCAAAATCACTAGCGCTTCCGTTAAATTGATATGGAGGTGCCACATTTATAAACGTTCCAGCTGTCCAAAACCCATTTGTTACAGCTAAACCTTCTCGACCATTTCCGCCACTTCCCCATTGTGTAAAGTCTATCATATTTGCAGCAATACCAAAGCTTCCAGTTGGAAGGTATAAGCCCAAATCTGCTCCTGCATCATTTAGCCAATTTCCTGCAATGGAAACTGTGACTTCAGCATTTGGAGCAAGATTAAATGATCCTTCTATAATAGTTGTTTGAGATGATAATGTTCTGTAGGTAATTAAGCTACAAAGTCTGTGAGATCCTACATTTTCAGTAGTGCTTCCGAAGTTTTTAATCGTTACAGTGTCAGCTGCAGGATCAACTTCTACGATTCTAAATTGTGCATTAGTTTGATGACTTATGAAAGTCATTATAACTAGAGTAAAGATGGTTTTGATAATGTAATTTGTTTTCATAGTTCTATTTAATTAATGATGCATTGATCTAATTTTACTTGTTCTAGTAAATCGTCGTAACCAATAACACGTCCTTTTATTTTTAATTCTGAATTTAGCTCCACATTATGTTTAATCATTTTAGTGAATTGACAAAACACCTTATCTTCGAGTGTAATTGTACTGCTATCATTTTCTGAAACCGTACCACTAATTTCAATAGTTGTATTGAGGTATTTTGATGTTGCATGTTCAGCGTTTTCAGAAAACTGGAGCGCAATTTCATTTGTGGTTATTTCATATTGTGCCACTTCATTTTCTATGTTTCTATGATCTTGATAGATGTACTTATAGCCAATAATGACAATTAGTAACATTGTAATAAGAATTATCGAAATTTTAATCCATTTACGCATCGTATAATTTTTTATTAGGCTTTTTTAAACTGCTCTAGCGATTAAACGCTAAAGCAGTTTGATACAATTTGGAACAAACAACCAATTTAAAATCCCTTAATTTTTCTTTTTCAATTTATGTTGCGTGCTAATTGCATGTATTTCTATATCGTAATCGATCTTCGTTATTAATTCTTAAATCGATTTTAGTGACTCCATTAGTCGTAATTTCCTGTAGCTCCCAATTATTATTACAAAATGTTAATGCAGGAATATCAATTAGAACAGACATGTTATTTCCGGTACCTATAGTTGACCAAGTTCCTGATGCTGATGTCGAATTCCAGAAAGCGGTAACTGTACCATCAGTAAAAAAGTTAAAATCATATCCGTCATAAACATCATTGTAATTGATATCATCTTGTCGTACTTTATCGGTATACCAATCTTGGCAACCTGTTAGGAAATCTTCTAATAATTCTGGTGTACAATCATTACAATCATCATCATCATAGTCATAATCATCATCTTCGTCACAGGTGTTTTGCTCATTAGCGATTGTTGACTCAAGTTCAGATAAAGAATTTATCTCTGATACTGTACCGTCAGACAACTGAACACTTATAGGAAAATTAATACTTGTAATATCATTAGTGTCTATCGCTTCAATAAAACTATAGAGCTCTTTATCATTTGTAAATGTTTCAGTAACTATCAATTCATTATTGGTGTTGAATTTTGATGCTGAAAATGGATACATAAAATCGATACACTCAATATCATTGTCTGCAACATTTTCACCATTACAATTATTTGCATTTGCAATTAACTCACTCATACTATTTATGGTATCCTCTGAAAAATCTGAATTTACGATGGTAATGGGAAATGAAATATCCAAATTATTAATGTCAGTATAATCTTCGTCGAAAATAGATTCTACCATGTAATAATCCTCTTCATTATTAATAGCGACGTTAATGGAATTTGCGGTAACCGTAACAGGAAATTTGATATTAAAACAATTAGCAAGATCCAAAATATTATCATTAGAACCATCGTTTGTAACTGTTCTTAGCATAAGATCTGCAACTAGAGAATTAGCTTCTAAATTATCTTCTGGAGGCGTTTCTATAAATTCAGTCTCCTCTTTCCTGCAAGAAGTTAACATCACTAGTGATGAAAAAAATAGGATTACAATTGTTTTAATTCTTACTTTCATGATATTGCATTTCGTTATTTCTAATGCAGTTTAATATATAACAACTCAACTTTAAAAACTCCTGAAAAAAATAAATATTTATTTACCTTTAAAATCTAAAAACTAAATATTGATTAAAGAACTACCTGAAAATATATGTGAAGCCAAAGTTTTTGAGCAAGTATATAATACATATTCAAAAGATGTTCACAATTTCCTGTATTATAAATATGGAGAACAGTTTAACCCTAAAGACAAAACACAGGATGCTTTTATAAAACTTTGGGATAACTGTAAAAAGGTAACACTTAGTAAGGCCAAATCATTTTTGCTTACGGTGGCTAATAATATGGTGCTAAATGATATTAAGCATAACAAGGTGGTACTTAATCATCAAAAAATCACACCCAAATCGCATACTAGTGAGACACCCGAATTTATCCTTGAGCAAGAAGAGTTTTATGAACGTTATAAAAGAGTACTAGAAAATTTAAGTGAAGAACAGCGTGTGGCGTTTTTATTAAATAAAGTTGAAGGAAAGAAACATGCTGAAATAGCTGAGTTTTTAGGCGTCACTAAGAAAGTGGTTGAGTATAGGATTTATAGTGCCTTTAATATTTTGAAAACAGAATTAGAAGGGTTTAAAATAAAATAATCAGGAGAAATTGAATTTAAGTTGTTATATATATAGTAAATCAATTTATGGATAAAGAAGATCTAATCAAGAAATGGTTAAATGATGAATTAACTCCTGCCGAAAAAGAAGCATTCGAGCAAGGAGAAGATTTTGCATTGCATCAAGCTATTATTGATGGTTCGAAACAATTCAAAGCTTCTAATTTTTCAAAAGCCGAAACATTTAAAGATTTTCAATCTACTTACCAAACAAGAAAGCCAAAAACAAAACAGCTAGATTGGTTTAAACCATTGTTGCGAATTGCCAGTGTATTAGTTATTGCCTTTGGAATCTATTTCACATTGTTTTATAATAGTAAAACTGCAGTGCAAACTTTTGTGAGTCAACAAACAACTATTGAACTCCCAGATGAGTCTAGAGTCACTTTAAATGCAGATACAAAGATTGAATACAGTAAATCAGATTGGAAAGATAATAGGCGCCTCAATCTTGATGGTGAAGCTTATTTTAAAGTTGCAAAAGGAAGCACCTTTGATGTTATTACCTCGCAAGGCGTAGTGACAGTAGTTGGTACCGAGTTTAATGTGAAACAGCGTAACGATTACTTTGAAGTTCAATGTTTTGAAGGTATAGTAAGCGTGACTTCAAATGCTATTTCTAAGACACTTCATGCTGGAGATACATACAGACTTTTAAACAATACCTTTAGTCAGGATAAAACAACGACGTCAATTCCACAATGGATGCAAAATAAAAGTACGTTTAAATCCATTCCTTTTAAAGCTGTTATAGCAGAAATGGAACGACAATATGATATTAAGATTATAGTAGAGAATGTAAATACAGAACGGTTGTTTACAGGAGGATTTATGCATGATAATATTGACAATGCTCTATTGTCTATTACACAACCAATGGATTTATCTTATAAAATTAATGTATCAAATGACGTTGTAATTCATGGCAATAAAAAATAAACTATATTTTTTATGTTTTCTTTTTTTACTATTTTCTTTTGAGATTAATGCTCAAGAGACGCAAACTAAACTGCCAATAACTGATGTGTTTAAAGTACTTCAAAAACAGTACAATATTCAATTTAATTATGCCGAAGACTCCCTAGAAGGGCTTACAATTGTTCCGCCTTCGGAAACATTAACATTAGTCGAGGTTCTATTGTATTTAGAGGATACTACGCAATTTACATTTGAAAACTTAGATGGTAATTTTATTTTAGTTCGAATTAAAAACACGCCTTTTGAACTTCAACTATTGTCCGAAGTTATCCTATCCAAATACATTGTCAAGGGTATCAATAAATTAAATAATGGTTCTTACGAAATTGATTTCACCCAATTTGATATCCTTCCAGGGTTGATAGATACAGATGTTTTACAGGCAGTACAAGCATTTCCAGGAATTTTGAGTATTAATGAAACCGTTTCAAATATTAATATAAGAGGCGGAACTCACGACCAAAATCTTATGCTTTGGGATGGTATTAAAATGTATCAATCTGGACATTTTTTTGGTTTAATATCTATGTTTAATCCGCAAATCACGCAACAGGTAAATGTGCTTAAAAACGGAACACAAGTATCACTTACCGATGGTGTTTCTGGTACCATTTCAATGAAAACAAGCTCAGAGGTTAATAAGGAGTTTGAAGGAAGTTTGGGGCTAAATTTTATTGATGCTAATGGTTTTGCTGATATTCCTTTGGGTGAAAAATCATCACTTCAAGTTGCCGCTAGAAAATCGATTAGTGATTTTGCTGAAACACCAACTTATACCAACTTTTTTGAGCGTATTTCTCAAGATACTGAAGTTGAAAGTAATGCTATTGATATTTTAAACTCTGATCAGGAATTTGATTTCTATGATACATCATTGCGATGGATATATAATATAACGGATAATGACCAACTACAGCTTAATTTTTTGAATGCAAGCAATGAACTTCGGTTTAATGAAAATTCGATGATTAATGCTATGGAAACGTCTCGTCAAAGCAGTTTGAAGCAAAATAGCATCGCTGGAGCCATACAATACAATAGAATTTGGAATGATAAATGGCAAACGGCTTTAGAGATTTATGAAACCGATTATAAATTAAAAGCCATTAATGTAAATATATTGGATGAGCAACGTTTCCAGCAGGAAAACAAAGTGTCAGAAACTAGTGTGAAGTTTAAAACAAACTATAAGATTAATAACAAATTGCAATTTTTAAATGGGTATCATTTTGTGGAAACAAAAATCACAAATCTTGATGATGTTGATAATCCTCGATTTAGGTCGTTAATATCTGAAGTTGTCAGAACCCATGGCTTGTTTTCTCAATTAAATTATAAATCATTAAATAGCAAAACCAATTTAAATTTCGGTTTAAGACATAATTATATAGATAAGTTCAGGAAGCATATTTTGGAGCCTAGATTAACATTTGTACACCAATTTTTAAATAACTTTTCAGTAGAGGTTTTGGGAGAATTTAAACATCAAAATACATCTCAAATCATTAATTTTCAAAACGATTTTTTAGGTATTGAAAAGCGACGTTGGCAATTGTCTAATGATTTGGATATTCCTGTAATTAGAAGCAAGCAAGTCTCTTTGGGTTTAAGCTACAGTAAGAAAAGTTGGTTAGTTAGCGTAGATGGTTATTATAAGTACGTTAAAGGTATTACAACTCAGAGTCAAGGATTTCAAAATCAATATGAATTTGTAAAAACACACGGGAATTATGATGCTTTTGGTGTCGATTTTATTTTAAGAAAGCAAATGCACGATTTTAATGCGTGGTTGAGTTATTCTTATATGAAAAGCGACTATGAGTTTACTTTATTACCTGAGCTAACAATGCCTAGTAACTTTGATGTTACACATACCATAACCTTAGGAGCTGCTTATACCTTAGAACATTTAAAGCTTTCTGCAGGGCTTAATTGGCATTCTGGAAAGCCAACTACACGTCCAATAGCTGGAAATGAGATTGAAGACAATACCATCAATTTTGGAGCTACAAATGCAAACCGACTTCAGGATTATTTACGCGTTGATGTATCGGCACTTTATGATTTTAATCTCTCTAAAGCTACTAGAGCCAATTTAGGGATTTCTATTTGGAATGTGTTAGACAAAACCAACCAAATCAATAATTTTTATAGAATAACAAATGATAATGTAAGCGAAACCTTGCAGAGTTCATTAGGTATTACGCCTAACGCTGTGCTGAGAGTTCACTTTTAATGTTCTGGAAGTTCAATTTTAACACGGTAGTGTTTTAATTCATCTAGATAATCGGTATGTGAAAAATCTTCACTATCAAATTCTCTTTTTCGAGATTGCTTTGTTTGAAGGCGTTTAATAGATTTTAAAAAACGCTTAACTTCTGTTTTATCATTAACGATTAAACCAGGAACTTCAACCGTGTTACCATTATCATCTTTGGCAACCATGGTAAAATAAGACGAGTTGCAATGCTTTATTTCGCCTGTTCTAATATTTTCAGATTCTACTCGAATTCCAACAACCATTGACGAACGGCCAACATAATTTATTGAGGCTTTCATAGTTACCATTTCGCCAATTTCAATAGGATTTAAAAAATCAACAGTATCAACTGAAGCGGTCACACAATAAGTTTTTGAATGTTTAGAAGCACAAGCAAATGCAATTTGATCCATAAGATTGAGAATATAACCTCCATGAATTTTGCCACCAAAATTGGAGTGAGAGGGTTGCATTAATTCTGAAATACTAATTCGTGAAGAGTCAATCGTTTTGTATGTCATGATCTTAAATTATTCGCTGCTTTTAGCACGTTTTATGATAGTTTCAGGTAATGACTTTTTTGCCTTAGCACCCATTTTTTTGAGCTTTTCAACACTAGTAATCAAATTCCCGCGACCTTCTACTAATTTATTCATCGCTGACGAATAATCTTTTTTAGCATCATCAATCTTTTTACCAACACCAGTTAAATCTTTAACTAAACCTTCAAATTTATCGTAAAGCGCTCCAGCTTGTCTAGCTATTTCTATAGCATTTCGCTGTTGCTTTTCATTATTCCACATCGTATCAATAGTGCGTAATGTCGCTAATAGTGTAGAAGGTGTTACTATTACAATGTTTTGTTCGAACGCTTTATTGTATAATGAATTGTCTTCATTAATTGCAATTGCAAAAGCAGGTTCTATTGGGATAAACAATAGCACAAAATCTGGCGATTCAATATCATATAGATCTTGATAATTTTTTTCAGACAATTGATCGACGTGTTTTCTAATAGAATTGATATGTGCTTTTAAATGAAGTTCTCGTTCTTCATCATTTGCATTGACATAGCGTTCATAATCGGTTAGAGATACTTTACTATCAACAATCATTTTCTTATTGTCGGGAAGGTGCAAAACCACATCTGGAAGCACTCGTGTACCGTCATCCAAAGTGAAACTTTGTTGTACGTAATATTCTCTATCTTTTTCCAGTCCAGATTTTTCTAAGACACGTTCTAAGACCAATTCGCCCCAATTTCCTTGCATTTTGCTATCGCCTTTTAAGGCTTTAGTTAAGTTGGTCGCTTCCTTGGTCATTTGCTGATTTAGATCTTTTAAGCCTAACAATTGTTCTTTTAAAGCAGAATGCATACTGATGCTTTCCTTTTGGGTATCTTCAACTTTCTTTTCAAATACTTGAATTTTTTCTTGTAACGGATTTAAAATATTCTTGATATTTTCTTTATTCTGAAGGGTGAATTTCTCCGATTTTTCATCTAAGATTTTTGTTGCGAGTAATTCAAAATCTTTTCGCAACTGTTCTTGGCGTTCTTCTAATTCTTCATCACGTTTTAAATTTTGCTGCTGAAGATTTTCATACTCTGTATTTTTTCTTGTCAATTCTGTATTTAAAAATTCTTTTTCTCTTCTGATATCTTCACGCTCACTTTCGAGTTTTGATAGATTCTGCTTTAATTCGTCAATAGTAGATGACATCTGGCTTTGCCGTTCTTCTAAAGTACTCTGGTCACTTTTGCTTTTTAGCTTAATAAAAAGCATGCCTAAATAAGCACCAATAGCTGCAGAGACAAGAATTGCTAAAATGAGTATGAGGTTGTCGTTCATGAAATGAATAGAAATTTACCCAAAGATAAAAGATTTGTTTGCAAAAAGAACTTAAGGAATTATTTAAATTTGATGAAGTTTAACGTAAATGACAATTTCAGAACAAAAACGATTAATAAAACGATTTTATTTAGTTTCATTACTACTCAATGTGGTTTTGCCATTGTCTGTTTCTTATATGATAATAGGAGATAGCACTGGAGAAATTCAATATGTATTTATTGTAGCCGTAATTTGGGCAATAGTAAATACAATAAGCTATACTGTTTATTTTTTGATACCTGGTTTTGAAAATAAGCGAGATAAAATAGCAACACTTTTTTTTCCTTCAATTCTTTTGTTTGGATTATGTATTGTAGAATTTGGCCTATTTTATATTCTCCCATATACTCTAGTTATAAACGTTGCTTTCTTTTTGTACTGGAATCGAAAGTATAAACGTTTATAGACTTTTATTTTTTCACCCTAAAACTTCCCGTTTTTTGATCAAAGCCAATTAAATCTTCTGGAAATAAAGTTTCAAAAACACCTTGTTCAATGAGGTTGCAAGGCGTGTCAGAAATAACCGTGTCATTAGTCATCACAACCATAGTATCACATAACTGAATGGCTAAATCTATCTCGTGCGAAGAAAACAAAATAGTCTTATTAGTCTCTTTAGCTAGTTGTTGAAGTAGTTTTAAGATATAGGCTTTGTGATACATGTCTAGATGTGTCGTAGGTTCATCTAAAATAATAAGATCGGTATCTTGAGCTAAAGCACGAGCAATCATAACTTTTTGAAGTTGACCATCACTTAACTCAAAACATTTTCGATGTTTTAAATCGGAAATATTCGTTTGTTCAATTGCCGTATTAATGATTGAAATATCATCTTCGGTTAAGTTTCCAACCCAATTGGTGTAAGGTTGCCTCCCTAATGCAATCAATTCTAAAACAGATAAGTTTTTAGACATGAGTTGTTCAGTTAATACCAAACTCATAGCTTTTGCTAATGCTACGCCAGAATAACTTTGGAGCGGTTTTCCATTTAAATCAATCTCACCATCTAAAGGTTGTTGAATCGTGGTTATGGTTCTTAAAAGTGTAGACTTTCCAATACCATTTGCACCAACAAGCCCGATAAGTTCGCCTTGTTTAAGTTCAATATTAATATGCTCTGCAATGACAGCTATTGCCTTTTTCGATGTGTAACCGATTGAGAGGCCTTTGGTTTTTAGGATGATATGTTTATTCCTGCTTGTCACTAGTTCGTTTTTCGTTCAATTAAATCCCATAGGTTGCCATATAAATCAGAGAAAACAAGTACTTTGCCATATACTTCGTTTGAAGGCGCTCTAACAATTGCAATATTGTTTTTCAGCAAATTGTTATAATCTCTATCAAAATTATCAGTATGTAAAAATAAAAAAACACGTCCACCTGTTTGATTGCCTATTCTACTTTTTTGTGCTTCGGTTGTTCCTTTTGCTAGTAAGAGAGAACAGCCAGATGCTCCTCTAGGTTTTACTATAACCCAACGCTTGCTTTCACTTAGCTTTATGTCTTCTATAAGATCAAACTGTAGTTTTTTAGTATAAAACGAAATAGCTTCGTCATAATCTTCAACTACTAATGCAATATGTGCGAGTTGCTGTTCCATAATTAAAATACCATTTTGCGTTGTCGTACCAATAACCAAACGACTACTGGAGCTCCAATTAAAGAAGTAATCGCATTAATGGGTAAGGTATAATCACTTGTTGGTAATTGGGCAATACTATCGCAAATCAACATTATAATTGCTCCAAATAAAAATACAGCAGGTAATAATACTTTATGGTTAGATGTATTGAAAACTTGTCGTGTGATGTGTGGTATCGCTAAACCAATAAATGCAATAGGACCAGCAAACGCTGTTATGGTTCCAGCTAGTAAACTCGTTGCTAAAATGATGATATATCGACTTTTCTTGATATTGATTCCTAGGCTTTTCGCATAGTTTTCACCTAGCAATAATGTGTTTAATGCTTTTATTGAGACTATGGTCAACACGATTCCGAAGCTATAGATACAAAAGAAAATAAGAAGCTCATGCCATGAGAGGTTGCCTAAACTACCAAATCCCCAAAAAATGTATTGTTGTAATTGTTCAGCAGAACTAAAATAGGCAAGAACACTTACCACTGCTGCGGTTATACTGCCAAACATTAAACCGATGATTAAAATAGCCATAGTATCTCTTACTTTAGATGATACAAGTAATACAGCTAGAAGCACTAAAAAACTTCCTAAACTTGCTGCTATGACAATACTCCATTTTGAAATTAAAAATGTAGCAAGAACACCTCCAAATAATCCAGAACCTAAAATAACTAAAGCAACACCTAAACTCGCTCCAGAACTTATTCCAAGAACAAAGGGACCAGCTAGCGGATTACGAAATAAGGTTTGCATTAATAAGCCTGAGATGCCTAATCCGGAGCCAACTAAAATAGCAGTTAAAGCTTTTGGCAGCCTATAATTTTGAATGATATAATTATCTGAAGCTCCAAAAAGACTATCGAATATTTCTGAAATAGGAATACTGACAGAGCCTAAACTAATATTCGTCAAAAAACATAACACTAAAATTAATGCTAAAATGATAAAGGAATATGTATAGTTCTTACTCAATTATTTTAAAGGTTTAAAGAATGTCGTTTCATAATTGATTAGCAACTCAGGATGACACACTTTTATCATGTCTTTAAGCACTAAATCTGGTCTAGCACTACCTAACTCATAATATAAAACACCTCCAGTTTTTCCTGTGGTATTTGAGAAGGTGTAGATGTTTTTATTCTTAAACGCATCAAATTCAGTATAATGCGGATTTGAAGCTTTTAAGTCTTCGTAGCTTGTGTAATAGGACGGGCTTAACCATAATTGAGCATCTTTAGCTTTGTCAAAAACAGCTTCAAAGCTTAGTGATAAACTACCGCTAGCTTTAGTGTTACTCCATAAATAGTTAGTGTTTGCATCTTTTAGCAATTGCGCCTCTGGACTTGTTCCGTTTGGCAAATACCAAACATCTTTATACATCGCTCCAGATAATATAGTTGGCTGAGATGTCGCTTTTTTTGCAATCGATTTGGCTTCTAAATAATCTTTCTCTATGATATTGAAGATAGAATCTGCTTCTTTTTCTTTACCGTAAAGCACACCAAAAAATTTTATCCATTCGGCTTTTGCTAATGGTGTCTTTTCAACCCAATCGCCATTATAAATGATTGGGATTTTAGCATTTCTAATAGTTTCCATGCTTTTATTGGTGCCATCAACGCCAAAAGCAACCACAAGATTAGGACGTAATTCTAAAAGAACTTCGGTATTAATACCTTCATTTTTCCCAAGTTCTCTAATTTCTCCATTATCAATTCTGGCTCTAGTTTTTTCCGAAGAGATGTAATCGGTTCCAGGAAAACCAATGAGTGTTTGCTCTACACCTAAGAGTTCCAAAGCTGGAATATGTGTTGTAGAAGTCACTACTATTTTTTGTATTGGTGTAAACAAAATTGTTTCAAACTCGTCAATGCCTAAACTAATATGATCATATGTTTCAGGGATTATGGCGTAGGTATATTCTTTTTCGGCATTTGGCCACGGATTGCTGATGGTTAAAATTTTGGATGACTCAGTGGTTGTCAATGAGAACCCTTCAGCGTATTTCAACTTCATCTGACTTTTTTCAACAGATTTAATAATAGGATTTTCCTTTTTCTCCGTTTTACATGAGAACATTAAAACTATGACGATAATGATAAATGAATATTTCAAAAGCAATGATTTATTTTCTCAAAAGTAATATTATTTAAAGTTTTGAATGAATCCTTAAACAAAATGTTTACTTTCGCATTGAATTTAGGTTCTATTCAGTGTAACTGAATGGATTAAAAGGGAATCTGGTGCGAAATTAATTTTCAAATCCAGAACTGTTCCCGCAACTGTAAGCTATAAAGCTTGTTATTACCTTCATTGTCACTGGAATTATTTCTGGGAAGACCAATAGCAAGACGCAAGTCAGGAGACCTGCCTTAATTCATAATCAAAATGACTTTCGGGAGAAAAGTTTTTGAGGTATGAAACATATAACACTCTTTTATTTATTGCTACTTTTTGGTAGCGTTGCCATAGCACAAACAGCCACTGATTCAATTCAGCAATTGGATGAAGTCATATTAAGCGATGTGAAGCTAAGGCGCTACAATAATGGTTATAAGCTTACAATTCTTGGCGATTCTATTCTTAGAAAAAATAATAGTTCTCTAACTGATGTTTTGCGCTTCAACTCTAATATTTATTTTAGAGAAAATGGTTATGGTATGGTGTCTTCACCATCTTTTAGAGGTACTAATGCTTCGCAAACAGCGGTAGTATGGAATGGCATTAATATCAATTCTCAACTTAACGGACAAGT
Organism: uncultured Psychroserpens sp.; assembly: GCA_947489585.1. Taxonomy (GTDB): domain Bacteria; phylum Bacteroidota; class Bacteroidia; order Flavobacteriales; family Flavobacteriaceae; genus Psychroserpens. The sequence goes on along the minus strand of CANLEE010000002.1, from coordinate 37,050 downwards.
CGATTTTAATACCATATCATCGTCTAATTATAATACAATAAGTATTAGAAGTGGAGGTGGAAGCGTACAGTATGGTAGTGGTGCCATTGGAGGTACGATACATTTATCTAACAATCTTGACTTTGACACGCATTTTAATCATAGCGTTCAATTAGGTCTTGGAAGTTTCGAGACTAAAAATGCAAGGTATAATACATCCTTCGGAAATGGGACTTGGTCAGGTAGTTTAGGAGTGGCATATGTTGATTCAGATAACGATTATAAGTTTTTAGGTACAGACAGACGGAATGAGAATGGCGCGTTCAATAATCTAGATCTCAATCTCAATTTAGGTTATATAATTTCAGCTAAAGATGTAGTCAAACTATTCCATCAAAATTTTAGAAATGATCGCGAATTTTCTTCAACATTATTAGCGCCATCAAATAGTAAATATGAATCCCAAGATTATCGCAGTATGTTAGAATGGATTCATATAGAAAACACCTATACATCAAGCCTTAAGGCGGTTCATTTATTGGAGCAATTCAAGTATTTTGAAAATAAAGATTTAAATAATTTTTCTGAAGGTCATGCCAATACTTGGTTGCTCAAGCATCATTATAAACGTCATTTTTCAAAGCGATTAACGTTGAGTGTAATTACAGATTATAGTTATAGCACTGCTGAAGGAAATAGTTTTGCTAATCCAAAGCGAAATGCATTTTCTGCTACTGCTATAGTAAGTCATCGTCCATCCGAAAAGGTGCAGTATAATGTTAATGTTAGAAAAGATGTGATTTCGGATTTTAAAAGTCCGTTAGTATTTTCAGGAGACTTAAGTTATCAATTGGTAAAACCCTATACTATAAAATTCAATGCGTCCAAAAACTTTAGAGTACCTACTTTTAATGATTTGTATTGGAATCCTGGTGGGAATCTAGACTTAGAGCCCGAAGAATCCTATCAATTAGATTTAGGGCATGAACTTAAATTTAAAAACATTGCTTTTAAATTAAATACCTTCTATATAGAAACGTCTGATTTGATTCAATGGCGACCAAATACAATATCAGGCTATTGGAATCCAGTTAATATCGCAAACGCAAAGCAGTATGGTTTAGAAGCCGAACTTGGTATGACTAAGCAACTAGAAAAGCATATTTTATTCTTATCGACTTCTTATTCTTATACCGAAACAGAAGATGTAGAAAAAAACCAACGTTTATTTTATGTGCCTGTTCACAAAGCAAATATGTCTTTATCCTATAATTATAAAGCATTTACTGCATTTTATCAGCATTTATATAATGGAGAAGTTGAGATTATAGGAGACACACTTGATGGTTTTGACATAGGTAATTTAGGGGTTTCATATACCATAAATACTAAGAAAGAATTAAGTTATATCGCTGATTTCAGGATCAATAATATTTATAATACCTATTACGAAAATGTTGCATTGCGACCAATGCCAAATAGAAATTTCAATATCAAATTAACACTTAAATTTTAAAAAAAATGACTACAAAAAAACTTGCTTTATTTTTCTTATCAATTACATTGATTTTCACATCATGTAGCAATGATGATGACACTACACCTGCGTTACCATTAGGTGATTATGAAAACGGAATCTTAATTTCTCACGAAGGTAATTTCGGACAAGGAAATGCTTCTGTGTCTTTTGTGTCATATGATTTAATGACAACAGAGAATGGCATTTTTAATGCTGTAAACTCAAGTCCTTTAGGCGATACAGCACAAAGTATTGCGTTTAATGGAAATTTCGCATATATCGTTTTAAATGTATCAAATACAATTGAAATTGTAAACAGATACACGTTTGAATCTGTCGGGACGATTAGTACTGGCTTAAATAATCCTAGACATATTGCTTTTGCTAATGGTAAAGGATTTGTCACAAATTGGGGAGATGGGACAGTTACAACAGACGATTATCTAGCAATAATTGACTTATCTACAAATATGCTTGATGCACAAACGATTTCAGTAGAAGAAGGACCAGAAGAGATCGTTGCCGATGGAAATCAACTGTATGTTGCACATCAAGGCGGATTTAGCCAAAATAATATTGTATCTGTTGTCGATGCAAGTTCTAATATGGTAACAGCAACAATTACTGTTGGAGATGTTCCTAATACTTTACAATTAGATGCCTCTGGGAACTTATGGGTTTTATCAGAAGGTAAACCAGCATGGACTGGTGATGAAACTGGAGGAATGTTATCTAAGATCAACACGAGTAATAACAGTGTTACCTCTTTTGATTTTGGAACTTCTGAACACCCTAATTATCTCGCTGAAGAAAATGGAACATTGTATTACTACATGGCAGGAAGTGTTTATAAAATGGATAGTTCTGCATCAACGTTACCAACATCAGCTGAATTTGCAGGTGTAAATTTCTACGGAATGACAGTGAACAATTCAACCTTATATGGTGTTGATGCTGTAGATTTTACAAGTAATGGTGAGTTGTATGTTTATGAGCTAAATACAAATTCATTAGTTGATTCTGTGACCTTAAGTATTATCCCAAGTGGGATTTATTTTAATTAATAATATCATGGATTAATTTTAAATCAATTCATCTTAAAATTGAACTATGAAGCATAATTTGTCCAATATGATGGCTCTAGATATTTATCTTTCATCATTAAGTGAAACAGAGTATGATAAAATTTCTCATCATATACGTAATGAAAGTGCTAGACTACCTCTATTAAGTTGGGACATCTATAGTGAAAATTATATGGGAAAACTTAAGACGGCTAAAAGAGAACAAGACCTATTGAAAGTCAAGCAGATGGCTAATCAATTGGATTGGCAAAACGATATGAATGACATTTTTGATCAGCAACGGTTTGAAGCTATAGTAATCACAGATATAAATCAAAACATCATTTGGATAAATGATGGATTTACAACAATGACTGGTTATTCTAAAAAAGAAGTACTTCATAAAACACCTCGATTTTTACAAGGTCCAAAAACGTCTGATGAAACTAAGCAAAATATAAGCGTAAAACTCAAAAATGATAAACCGTTTACTGAAGTGATTACTAACTATAAAAAAGATGGTAATTCATATAAATGTGAAGTAAAAATATTTCCGTTATTTAATAAGGAAACTACACATTTTATAGCTTTAGAACGGCAAGTAAGCTAGAGCTAATAAAGAATAAAAAAAGCCACTTTCTAAGTGGCTTTTTTTATTCTTATTCTAAATCTAACCGATCTAAAACTAAATCACTATTGATGTACATCGTTTCTTCGTAAGGTTTGATATTGATATTGGTTTTAATAGGTCTAAATTCACCTGTTGTAAACGGATTAATTCGACCAATACCTTCAATATCAGCCAGTGCTAATGCTAAAAGCGGTTCATTAATATCACCTAAAGTTCCGAAATTTCTTGGGGATTCAATTAAGGTAATGTCAGGTACTAAACCATTACTTGGTACTTCTACATCATTTACATTTATAGAATTGGCAATTAAAGGTTGCATCGCATAGGTATGACTAGGGTTAATGTCTTCAGCAGATAAATTAGGAGAATCGTAAATAGTGATTGACGCTTGGGTTTTTCCTGTGGTGAAATCTCCAATTTGTACAACATCAATATAAGCGCTTAAGCTATTGATGACCAATTCACTTGCAGATGCAGAACGGCTGGTAGTGAGTATATATACTTTATTGAGATTTAAACTATTAATGGTGTTACCATCAAAACTAGTCACAAATTCAAAATTGGTATTTAATTCTTGCAAATCACTATTGTATACTAATTTAGAATATACATCACCTGTGAACTGACCAGTAATCATACTTCCTAAAAGAGATGCTGTGTTTACTGAACCTCCAGGATTATAGCGTAAATCTAATACTAAGTGTTGTACATTATTTGCTTGAAATTCTGCAAAAGCTGCATTAAGTTGACTATCAAAGTTTCTGTTAAACCCGTTATAGACTAAATATCCTACGTTTTCACCATCAACATCAATAATGTCAGCCTGATGCACTGGATTTTCTGTAAAGGTTTGTTTTGTGAGTTCTACACTATCAGTAGAAGAATCAATGGAGTCATCATCAACCATTTCGGTCCCATTGTCGTTATAAGTTGCTAAATTTAGTGTATAGGTATCTTGATTGAGTAAATTATTTAAGTTATCATTAGTTAAAGGTGTTCCATTTACAGCATCAAAAATTTGTCCGCGTTGTAATCCTAGATTGTCGGCAACACTATTATTGAGGACAAGTCTAATAATTCCGAAGACCTCAGTACTACTTCCAGGTTTAAAATAGAAATTAAACTCCAAACCGTTACTTTTAGATGTACCAGCAAGCAATTGTTCAAATTCTATATAATTTGGGATAATAATACTAAAGCGGTCAACAGTTTCGCTTTCGTAGATGAGGCTTTCAAATAAAGTTTCAGGTGTATCAAAACTATTGAGATAATCTGCATATTCGCCATTAGTAGCAAAACGATTATTAGCTAAATCTGGAATATTTTCTTTATATAAATAGACCGCATTCATGCCTTTCCATACAAAATCGTTAATCTCACTGGCACTAACGGCATTATCATCTCTATCTTCAAAACAACTTATAAACGAAAATGTAAGAAGTAGTAATAGACTAATTTTTAATAATTTCATGTCTAAATTTAGTGTTTTAAAATTTCCGAAGTAAAAGGATAACGCTAGCAAAACGATACTAACTTCAGTAATTTCTATTAATTTTCTTTTTCAATGGTATATAAACTCATAGGAGTTTAGTCTACTAAACTCTAAATTTACTTACATTATTGTAAATTAAAAAATATCCTGTAACAAAATTGAAACATGCTCGTCGTAATAATAAGAAGCAGAATAATCAGCTGTTTTGAACTAACAAACCACAAATGACACAAACTGATTTTATAAAATTGGTAATGCCTTTTAAAGATAAAGTCTTTCGTTTAGCAAAAAGACTTCTAGTTTCTAGAGAAGAAGCTGAAGATGCAACGCAAGAGATTTTGATGAAATTATGGAATAATAAAGAGAAGATTAGTGACTATAAAAATGTAGAAGCGTTTTCGATGACAATGACAAAGAATTTTTGTTTAGACAGACTAAAATCAAAACAGGCACAAAATTTGAAAATCGTTCATAGTAATTATCAAGACAATAACACGTCGCTACAAAAACAAGTAGAAGCAAAAGACAGCGTCGATTGGGTTTCGAAAATCATTGAGGAGTTACCAGAACAACAAAAAATAATATTACAGCTTAGAGATATAGAAGAGTATGACTTTGATGAGATAGCAAAAGTAGTAGATATGAACCCTACAGCCATTAGAGTCGCTTTATCAAGAGCTAGAAAAACAATAAGAGAAAAATTAACTAATACACATCGTTATGGTATTAAATAGTATAGAAAAATTACTGGAAAAGTATGACACTGGCGAAACAACGCTAAAAGAAGAGCAGCAATTAAAAACTTATTTTGCTCAAGAGAAAGTTGCTCCGCATTTAGAGCCGTACAAAACCATGTTTCAATACTTTAACAACACAAAACAAGAACTATATACGAAGGACGTTCCATTAAAACCTAGAAAAAGCTATATCTACCAATGGATTTCTGTCGCAGCAGTTGCGGTTCTTATGTTAGGAATTTTAATTCCGAATGTTTTTGGAGGCGGGCCAACTTCAATGGAGGATTTAACTCTAGAACAACAAATGGCTTTCAATGAAACGAAGAAAGTTTTTGATATGATTGGAACTCAGTTTAACACAGGACAAAATCAAATGGGAGCTCTGTCTTTGGCATCTTCAAATTTTGTTAAAGGCGCAGAACAAGTGAAGTATATCAATGAATTTTCAGAAACATCAAGTAAATTTTTTAAAAGTAAAAAATCAAAAAACAAGTAAAAAAAAGTAACAAAATTTAAACAAGAAATCATGAAAAAAATAATTTTAATAATCGCAGTCGCTTTAACAACATCTATGTCCTTTGCACAAGGCGGTCTTTTTGACAAGTATGAGGATATGAAAGGCGTAACATCTGGAGTTATCAATCAAAAAATGTTTTCAATGCTAGCTAGTATTGATATCAATATGGATGATCCAGAAGATCAACAAATGCTAGAAATGGCAAAGAAAATCAAAAGTGTAAAGTTATTGACCACTGGAGATGATAAAATTTCTGCAAGCATGAATGCAGATGTAAAAAAATACATTGGAAGTTCAAGCTTAGATGAATTAATGCGTTTTAAAGATGGTGATCAAACGGTTAAGTTTTACGTCAAAGAAGGTAAAGACGAAAACCATGTAAAAGAACTATTAATGTTTGTTAATGGTCTAAAAGAAATGACCAAAGGGCAAAATATTGAAATCAACGGTAAAAAGAGAGAAGTAGAAACTGTTATCGTATCTATCGTAGGAGATATTGATTTAAGAGAGATCTCTAAAATCACAAGCAAAATGAATGTACCAGGAGGTAAGCATTTAGAGAAAGCTGGTAAAGACAAAAATTAAGACAATGCATACATCAATCAAAACAATAATCAAGATGGTAATTTTGGTTGTGACTTTACAAAGTTGCAACCAAGATTTATCATTGCAAACGTACTATGTAGATAGTGAGTTAGCACCAGGTTTTACAAGTTTAGACGTACCAACAAGTATGCTTAAAATTGATGAGACAGCATTGACTGAGTCGCAAAAAGAAGCGCATGAGTCAATTGAGAAATTAAGCCTTTTAGCTTTTGTCGCAGACGAAAGTAATAAGGAGACTATGGATATCGAATTGGCAAAAATAAAAACCATTTTAAAAGACCCTAAATACGAAGAATTAATGCGTGGTGGAAATTCTACCGATGGGAAATTTGTCGTAAAATGTATTGGTGATGGTGACGATGTAGACGAGTTTATTCTCCTCGGAAATTCTAATGAGCAAGGTTTTGTTGTTGTTAGAATTCTTGGAGATGATATGAACTTTAGCAAAATAATGGAATTGGCTTCAGTATTTGATGAAAATAGTATAGAAGAAAATCAATTTAAGGATATCACTAAATTTTTTAAATAAAACTTATCACAGATATTTATTTAAATGTTAATGAACCACTTTAAGTCTGACTACTTAAGGTGGTTTTTCTTTTCAGAATCTTTCATTACTATCAAAATTAAATATATGGCCAATGCTGTAAATGCAGAAAAAAGTATGGCTTTTACAATCAAATAATCTAGAATATCTAAAAGGCCAGATATAAAGAAACCAGCGGCTATAAGTCCTGAAAATACTAATGTTAATGTATTTCTTGTAGGCATTTTTAAGATCTTAGATTCCTGTATAGTTGCTTGGGTTTATGGCTTTTAATTCTGATTTAATAGCTTCAGAAACGTCTAAGGTATCAATAAATTCTGAAATAGAGCGTTCGTTGATTGTTTCATTAGTTCTTGTTAAGCCTTTTAGCGCTTCATATGGATTAGGATATGCTTCACGACGTAAGATCGTTTGTATCGCTTCGGCAACTACAGCCCAATTGTTTTCTAAGTCTTCCGCAAATTTAGTTTCGTTAAGTAATAATTTGCCTAGGCCTTTCAATGTTGATTTAAATCCAATCAAAGTATGCCCAAAAGGAACACCTACATTTCTGAGTACAGTACTATCAGTTAAATCACGCTGTAATCTTGAAATAGGAAGTTTAGCAGAAAGATGTTCAAAAATGGCATTAGCAATACCTAAATTGCCTTCAGAGTTTTCAAAATCTATTGGATTTACTTTGTGAGGCATTGCGCTACTACCAACTTCACCTTTTTTTATTTTTTGCTTAAAATACTCCATAGAGACATAAGTCCAGATGTCGCGATTTAAATCGATAATAATCGTATTGATACGTTTTAAAGCATCAAATAAAGCTGCCATATGATCGTAATGCTCAATTTGGGTTGTTGGAAATGAATGCTGTAAGCCTAATTTTTCTTGAACAAATGACGTTCCAAAAGCCTTCCAGTCTACATCAGGATAAGCAACTTTATGTGCATTGAAATTTCCTGTAGCACCACCAAACTTTGCAGCACTCGGTACATCGTTTAATAAATTAAATTGTTCTTCCAAACGAACAACAAACACTTGTATTTCTTTTCCTAATCGTGTTGGTGAAGCAGGTTGTCCATGAGTTCTTGCAAGCATCGGGATGGCTGCCCATTCTTCGGCTAAAACTTTAAGTCGTTTTAAAACTTCAAAATATTCTGGCACGTAAACATCATTCATCGCATCTTTAATACTTAAAGGGATTGCTGTATTATTGATGTCTTGTGAGGTTAAGCCAAAATGTATGAATTCTTTATATTTAGATAATCCTAGTGTGTCAAACTTTTCCTTGATGAAATATTCAACAGCTTTTACATCGTGATTAGTAATCGCTTCAATATCTTTTATAACTTGTGCATCTTCCGAAGAAAAAGACGTGTAAATTACTCTTAAATCATCAAACACGGTCGTGTCAATATCTGAAAGCTGTGGTAGTTTTGCTTCACAAAGAGCAATGAAATATTCAATTTCTACTAAAACACGATACTTGATAAGTGCTTCTTCTGAAAAATAGGGTGCAAGATTACTGACTTTACTTCTATATCGACCATCTATTGGAGAGATGGCATTGAGAGATGATATTGACATTGGTTGTGTGTTTAAGGCTGCAAAGATAGTTTTTTTAGCTTGAAGACGGAAGACAGAAGCAGAAGTTTTTAGTCTTATATAATCTATTTTATAGCCCTTTTTATAGGTGCTATTTTTTGATTTTTTTCAAAATATGCCGTGCTCTAGCTTTAAAACCTGAACTCTGCATTTGGTAATCACGTTCTAAAATTATAATCAATTCTGGGTGAATCCAGTCATAATCACTTCCAAGAAGAAAAAGGGTATTCATCGCATAAGCCTTTGGCGCTATTTTTTCGTCATTAATCATCCAATCAAAACATGCTTCAACGATACGCTCTTTATATTTCGGAAGTAATGCAGACTTTATCTTATTATCCATTTTAGAATAATACGCTTGGACTAAATATTCACAAACTTTAGCAACTGGTCGTACGGCAGAATCTAAATGCACTTTATGCATGCTCTCAGTAAATTCATCTAAATACGGAATAGAAGCTTCGAGGTTTTCACCACACATAAATTCAAAAACCCAAGCAGCTCGACATGAGATTTTATCATCGACCATAAATAATATATTCAATAACTCTGGAATTAAGTCTGGATTTGCAATAACTAAATTGGCATAATGCAGGCGTTTCTCACGCGAATGATTCACATAACTTAATTCTTCATAAAGTTCTTTTGTAGTCACGTCTATTTTATTATTTTAGAGCTACCAAAATACATAAAAATTAGCAGATGAAAATTATCAAAAAGATACTCGTAGCGTTATTAATTGTGTTTATTATTATGCAGTTTTTTGGGCCTGATAAAAATGCAGGTGATATGGCATCTATTGATGCTTTTATAGCAGATACGCAGCCACCTGCTGATGTTCATGATATTTTAAAAAACACCTGTTTTGATTGCCATAGCGATGTCACAAGATATCCTTGGTACAATAATATTACACCTATAAATTATTGGATGGCAGATCATATTAAACACGGAAAAGGACATTTTAATGTGTCTGACTGGGATAGTTATGATCAGGATAAAAGAAAACATAAAATTGATGAATTGGTAGAAGAAGTCACAGAAAAGAAAATGCCTTTGCCTTCTTACACCTATACACATGGTGATGCTAAATTAACTGACGATCAAATTAAAGCCATTAAAGACTGGGCAGATCGTGTAAGGTTTAGATATCTGTTCGACTCACAATCACAATAATTTTCATGACAAAGACACTACTGGTTATCGGTTTTGTATGGCCAGAGCCCAGAAGTTCTGCTGCAGGAAGTAGGATGATGCAGTTAATTTCGTTTTTTCAATCTCAATCGTATCAAATAACCTTTGCTAGTACTTGTGCTAAAAGTGACAATGCTTTTGATCTATCTTCGATAGGCGTTGCTAAAGTTGCTATCGAGCTCAATCACTCGAGTTTTGATGATTTTATTTTAAAGTTAAAACCAGATATTGTTCTTTTTGACCGGTTTATGACTGAAGAACAATTTGGATGGCGTGTTTCAGAACAGTGTCCTAACGCCATAAAAATTCTTGATACCGAAGATTTGCATTTTTTGAGACGTGCAAGACAACAAGCATTCAAAACACATTCTCAAGTTACAAACAGCAAATTATTTAACGATACTGCTAAGCGTGAGGTTGCGAGTATATATCGCTGTGATTTGAGTTTGATTATTTCGACTGCGGAAATGAAACTGCTCGCAACTACTTTTAATATTGATGAGGCATTGTTGTTGTATTTGCCTTTTTTAATTGATGCTATTTCCGAAGAACAAATAAAGAGACTTCCTAATTTTAAAGCGCGTCAACATTTTATATCAATAGGAAACTTTCTTCATGAGCCTAATTATAATGCATTATTGTATTTAAAAGAAACGCTTTGGAAAGCTATTAGAAAACGATTACCGCAAGCCGAATTGCATAATTATGGTGCTTATGCATCACAAAAAGTAAACCAGTTACATAACGAAAAGGAGGGGTTTCTAATTAAAGGTTTTGCAGATGATGTCGATGATGTGATGACGCATTCGAAAGTGCTTTTAGCACCAATTCGGTTTGGAGCAGGTTTAAAAGGAAAGTTATTTGATGCTATGCGAAATGGAATGCCTTTTGTCTCAACAAGTATTGGAGTAGAAGGGATTGTAGAGAATAGTGATCAAGATTTTGTTTGCGATGAGGTTGATAATTTTGCTGATTATGCTGTAGAATTATATCAAAATGAATCCATTTGGAAAGAACAGCAAACTTTTGGGTTTGAACTTTTAAAAGCTCAATTTTCAAAATCAATATTTGAAAATCAATTGATTGAACGTTTGATTGACATATCTAAAAACCTAAAAGCACATAGAGAACAAAATTTTATTGGACAACTGCTTCAACATCATTCAATGCAAAGTACAAAGTTTATGAGCAAGTGGATTGAGGAAAAGAATAAGTAATAATAGTTACTTATTCATCGGTAGACTCTTCCATGGTATGGTATACGTTTTGTACATCATCATCTTCTTCAAGCTTTTCGAGTAGTTTTTCAACATCTTCAGCTTGTTCTGGAGTTATCTTTTTTGTAACTTGAGGAATACGTTCAAAACCAGATGATAAGATTTCTATTTCTCTTGATTCTAATTCTGCTTGAATGGCTCCAAAGCTTTCAAAAGGGGCATAGATTAAAATACCATCATCATCAGCAAAAACTTCTTCAGCACCATAATCAATAAATTCTAGTTCAATATCTTCAGGATCTAAACCTTCAGCATTAATCCTGAAATTACAGGTATGGTCAAACATAAATACAACAGAACCAGATGTTCCTAGACTTCCATCAACTTTATTAAAATAGCTACGTACGTTAGCAACTGTACGCGTATTATTATCGGTAGCAGTTTCTACAAGAACTGCAATACCGTGTGGTGCATAGCCTTCAAAAATAACTTCTTTATAATCACCTTGACCTTTTTCACTTGCTTTCTTAATAGCGCGCTCAACATTATCTTTAGGCATGTTAACCGCTTTTGCATTTTGAATCACAGCACGTAAACGAGAATTACTAGCAGGATCAGGACCGCCTTCTTTTACAGCCATTACAATGTCTTTACCAATACGCGTAAAGGCTTTGCTCATGGCAGACCATCGTTTCATTTTTCTTGCTTTTCGAAATTCAAACGCTCTTCCCATTACTGTTCTGTTTTAATAGTTTTTTGCTGACCCAAAATTATTGAAATTATATCGAAAAGACAATATCTAAGGTTAGTCTTTTGGAATGTGCTTAGATAAAAAATTTGAGTTGGTGTTATTTAAACTATTAATAATATTTTGACGTTTAGTATTTAGTTCTGCATTCACTTTATTGTAGTTCTTAGCGCCTTTATTAATGTCTTTAACTTTTTTATTATAGTTGTCTATTTGCCCTTTGGTACGTTTACGTTCAGGTGTTTGTTCTATCGTGTTCTTTATCGTTTCAAAATCCTCATTAAGGATTAAAAATTCGGTGATTTGCGGAATTTTATTTCCACTTTCTTCAATAAAAAACTCAAATGCATTTTGAGTCGCATTGATGATAGACTTGTCATTTTTATATGTGGTTTTAGTTTTTAAAATCTCTAGCCCTTCTTTTGCTGCTGCATTGAGTGCATTAGCGTTTTGTTGTATAGCACTAACATCATTGGCTTCTACAGCTTCCCATAGATAAACCTCATTGATATAGACTTTAAAATAAGTTAAATACAAATCATTATAATGTTCAAAAACTTCATTAGAAATCTTCATTTTCTTACCTAAATCTGACTCGCTCTCAACAATTTGAATGTTGTGTTTACTGGCAAACTCATAAAAGTCTTTTTCATATTCTTGTTGTGATTCTTCCATTTTTTGATCAGCGAGTTCCTGAGCTAAAATATAGGCTTCCATAGCATCATAAGACTGCTCAGCAACTTCTTTCATATCAATAATTTTTGCATAATCTTGATTAAGCAAGTTTTTATTAAATGTCATATGCTTTAGTACCTTATTTTTATAATCATCACCATCAAAACCGTTTGCTTTTTTGATTTTCGCAATCGCTTTGTCAACAGTTTTTAGAAGATTTTTTCGTTTGCCATCAATACTCCTGTCACTTTTACTATGCGCTACCGCTTTAGTGTATTTCCACATGCTTTTTGTGACAGCTTGTTGTTCGTTACCTACAAAATCTAGATATTCAGAGGCGTTATCAAAATTTTGAGAACTTATAGATGAGACAATAAATAGTAAGACTAAAGTTAATTTTAGAGTTAATGTTTTCATGTTTAATTTAAGGGGTTTAAATTGAGTAAATCTTGAAGAATAGCTTGTGCCTCTTCAATATAAATATCTTGTTTAATGTCTTTTAAAACGGCTTCGTTTATTAGTTTTTGATCGGGATTATAACTTACTACTTCTTTAGTAAATGCTGAGTTTTTCACTGTAAATCCAGATTCATGAGCGTCAATAGGTTTATTAATTGTTTTCCATTGATTACGATAGTTCATCATTTCACGATAGACATTATCTAGCGTTAGTAGATATTCAGAATCTAATTGAAAATAATTTTTAATAATCAGTTGGTTTAAATCTTTAATAGCTTGAAAAGTCGTAGCACCATTTGTACGAGCTAAACTTTGTTTTTGCAATGCTTTAATAGGCAATGCTTTTAATTTCGGTATTTTTTTAACACCATCTATGGAATCATTCTTAAGCGCAAAAGCTTCAAATTGTTCTTGAGTTTTGAAGCCATCGTACAAACTTGGAAGCTTAATATCTGGTATCACACCTTGTGACTGATGACTTTGACCAGTAATGCGATAAAATTTTTCGACAGTTAGTTTTGAATAGCCTAAATCTTTGTCTTCATCCAATGGTAAAATAACTTGTGCTGAAGCTTTTCCATGTGTTGTTGCTCCTATTATAATTGCTCTATTGTAGTCTTGCATAGCAGCAGCAAAAAATTCAGAGGCTGAGGCGCTATAGTTATTGACCAAGATCACAATTGGTTTTGTAAATAGTGACCCTCTATTAAGATCTTTTATAGTTGTCGTTTCTCCATTATTGTATTTTAAAATAGACAATGGACCTCTGTTTATAAACATTCCTGAGAGATCTGCGGCTTCTTTCATAGAACCACCACCATTAAATCGTAAATCAAGAATAAGACCTTCTATATTTTCTTTCTGAAGTTTATATAATTCTTTGGCTACATCATTAGCTAAACCAAGTCCGTTTGGCGATTCAAAATCAGAATAGAAGCTAGAAATATTAATGTAACCAACCTTAGATTTGTTTTCTATGAGGTAGCCAGAAACGGTATTTTCTTCAATTTTAGTAACTGTTTTTGTAAGCTCAATATCTTTTACTGCTCCATTTTGTTTTTTGATTTTAAATGTTGCTGTATGGTGATTTTGGTTGCTGGTAAATGCCAAAACATCTTCGTTTGAAATGCAGTAGGTTTCTAAGGTTTCTGTATTTGATTTTATAGATTTAATAACATCACTTACCTCAAAGTTTCCGTTATTAAAAGCAGCGCTTCCAGGAGTTATATGTGCAATGACAATATCACCTTTATCATTTTTTGCAGTTATAATTCCGAAAGAATATTTATCATTTGAAAGTGAATTTTCAAACATCTCTTTTTTTGTAGGGTTAAAAAAAGATGAGTTTGGATCTTGATAATGCAAATAGGCATTTAAGAACGCTTCTTTTACAAAATTATCAACACTGCCTAATCGGTTTTGAAGTTCTTCTAACTTACAGATTTCCTTCTGGATAAGCTTCGGTTTTAAATCGGCTTCAAGGGTTTTAAAGTTGATTTTAATATCCTTTAAAATAGAATCGTTCTCTACAAGTGTATATAAAATATTATAACGCATGCGTTTGCTCCAATAGCGTTGCATAGAAGCTTCATTATTAAAATATTCAAACGTGTTTTCTAGTTTAAAACGAAGTGTGTCTATACCAGAATAGTCAAATTTTTCTTGTTCTAACTCATTAATAATTGTCTTAGAAGTCTCAATGCGTTTAGATAAGGTAGATGTATATTTTTCTATAAAAAAGCATAGGTTATGTGCTATATAATTATCAATTTCATAGCGATCTAATTCAAATGTTTTAATATCCTCTTTGGTTAACAATCGTTTGTCGCTATCTATGCTTTTGATGAATAAATCAAATACATTGCTAGAGAGACTATCATCAACTGTTTTTGGCTGATAATGATGTGTACTCACTGTTTTCTGCAATGCTTGAAGTTGGTTACAAAATGCATTTTTATCTTGAGCAAAAGTATAAGAAGTAACTAAGCACGTTATAAAAAATATGTGTAGGTGTTTAAGCATAAAGACGGTTTAGATAAGGTGTCATATTCAAAAATTGAACCAAAAATTAATCTTGAACTTCAACAATAGCCTCAATCGCTTCTGCAAGCTTGAAATCTTTTTCGGTTACACCATCAACATCATGTGTAGATAACGAAATTTTTAAGACATTGTAAACGTTTGTCCATTTAGGATGATGGTTTTGGGCTTCACATTCAAAAGCAATTCTGCTCATGGCACTAAAGCAATCTTTGAAATTATCAAACTCAAATTCGGCATATAAACTATTGTTTCGGTGTTCCCAATCTGGAAATCGGAGTAAACGCTTTTCAATGTTTTCATCTTTCATCAAATTCATAGGCAAGTATTTTACTTAAATGTACGGTATTTTGTCGTAAAATAATAGATATAAGTGTTTGAAACTATAAAAAAAGACGAAGCGATTGGTTTTTACTATAAAATGTCAAAAACCACTATTTTAATAAGTCTTCAAGGACTTCTTTACTCGTAATTTCTAAATGTTTAGGTAATTTGTTGAATTTTGGTAATACGGCTAAATAGCGATCCTCATTAGTCGTATATACGTGCTTATAAGTGACACCATTTTTTGAAGAAAGTTGTCTTATAATATCTTTAATATATTCATCATGATGAACCAAATCAATACTTCCTAGATGGAAAATTCCGTATTTATTTCGATTAATAATATAATGAATTTGCTGTGTCACTTTTGAGTCTGTCGTAACATTCATAATAATATTTGGAAAGATTTCAATAGCAATTTTGTCCTGTAAATGCTGTTTGATTTCTTTTAGTCTGGGTGATTGTGAGCCTAAAACCATAGGCAATCTTATGATTGCTACTTTTTTCTTCGGAAGTCGAAGCAACATATTTTCAATCTTGATTTTAAAATGCCCATAAATGCTTCCGCTTAAGGTTTTATCAAACTCATAACTTGGATATTTACTGTAGGCATCAAAGACATTTGCAGATGACAGGAAAATTATCTTGCAGTCATGTTCTAGAAGATATTCTGATAGGTGTTGGTGTGCAATAGTTTGCGCATGGAAATCACCACGTAGGCAAGAGATGATGATAGAAGGTTTTGTAGCTTCGAGAATGTCATATACATCATCCTCTTCAACATTATATTGGAAAAAATGATGGTTGTCTTCATAGATTTTCTTCGAAACGCGATAGGTTCCAAAAGTTTTGAAGTAAGCACAGAGTTCTTTGTAAATTGCATTACCGATAAATCCGCTAGCACCTAAAATTAAAATCCGATGTTTACTCTCAAATGCCTTCATTAATCCATCTTAAGTCTATAAACTACCCTTTGTAAAATGGTAATTTAACAACAGTTGCAGGTACTGCATTTTTACGAATTTGTATACTTATTTTACTACCAACTTCTGTAAAAATAGGAGGCACATAGCCTAAACCAATGCCTTTTCCTAGACTTGGTGACATCGTTCCTGAGGTTACATTGCCTATAGTTTTTCCGCTAGAATCTACGATATCATAACCTTGACGTGGAATCCCGCGTTCATCTAATTCGAAAGCTACTAATTTGCGCTTTGGTCCACGACGCTTTTCATCTTCTAAGGCTTCAGAATTGGTAAACTTCTTTGTGAATTTCGTAATCCAGCCTAAGCCAGCTTCAATAGGAGAAGTGGTGTCGTCAATATCATTTCCGTAGAGACAATAACCCATTTCTAAACGAAGCGTATCACGTGCAGCCAGCCCTATAGGTTTTGCTCCAGCTTCAACTACTTTATCCCAAATTTGTTTTACTTCAGAGTTTTTACAATAGATTTCAAATCCGCCACTTCCTGTATAGCCTGTTGCCGAGATAATCACATGTTCAATATCAGCAAAATCACCAACTAAAAAGTTATAAAATTTAATTTCTGAAAGATCATGACTCGATAAGCTTTGCATAGCTTCAACTGCTTTAGGACCTTGAATGGCTAATAACGAATAGTCTTCACTTAAATCACGCATTTCAGCACCAACATCATTTTTAGAACTGATCCAGTTCCAATCTTTTTCAATATTACTTGCATTAACAACAAGTAAATACGTTTCGTCTTTAATTCTATAAACGATAAGGTCGTCAACGACACCACCATCATCATTTGGTAAGCAACTGTATTGCGCTTTTCCGATAGTTAATTTTGATGCGTCGTTACTACACACTTTTTGAATTAAATCGAGCGCATTTGGACCTTCGATTAAAAATTCACCCATATGCGACACATCAAATACACCAACACCTGTTCTTACAGCTTCGTGTTCTATATTAACGCCATCATATTGTACTGGCATATTATACCCTGCAAAAGGGACCATTTTGGCACCAAGGGCTTCATGAGTTGCGGTTAAAGCTGTGTTTTTCATGTTTAACTTTTTAGTTGAAAATAACGAGTGATTCGTATTCAAAATTTGTTTTGCAAAAGTATCGAAAATAATTATTCCTTATGAAGAATATTGGGAAGAAAAATGTATTAATAATTTATAAAGGCTTTAATTCTTTCTACGGAAATGAGCTAGAATTATTCTAATTTCTTTGCGATTAGATATAGATTATCTGTTGTAGAATGAAAAAATAAGGTGTCACTTTTTATTGATAAAGTCCATTGACTATCTACGTCTCCATTAATTGCTATTTTTTTTTCTTCAATTAGATAAGTCCATTTGCCTATTTCCTTCTTTTCAAGACTGCCATCATAGCTCATGAAAGTTCCATTGCTTTTTAAATCAATCCAATTATCAACTAAATCAATAGATTCATTATTTTCTACAACATTAAATATTTGCCATTTTCCAATAAAAAAATTTGAAGATTTATTGCATGAAAAGAATACAATAAAGAGTATTAAGAGGGATTTTTTAATTCTATAATTCATATAGAAATATAATGATTTTTTTTATTTGAAGTTTAAAAAAACTAAGCTAAGTAAAACTATAATAACAGATTTAAAAACTACTAATATTGAAATATTTTCTTCAGAAAAGGATAATTAATCACTAATTTTCAGCAATATTAAAACTTAAAATTTAATGAAAGTTATTACTACTGCTTTTGCATTATGTTTCGTTCTATTTTTAGGGTTTGCTCAAGAAGGCTTACCTAAGGATTATTTAGGCAAAGAATTCCATAAAAGTAGGAGAGATGCTTTGCGTTCTAATATGCCACCAAATAGTGTGGCTGTATTTTTTGCTAATGCAGTTCGTAATCGAGCTAATGATATAAATTATGTGTATCACCAAGATCCTAATTTTTATTATCTAACAGGTTATAAAGAACCTCATGCTGTGCTAGTGATTTATTCTGAAAATCAAATAGGAGACAATGGTAAAACCTATAACGAAAAATTATATGTACAAGAACGTAATCCTAGTGCTGAACAATGGACAGGACGTAGATTGGGAGTAAATGCGACTAAAGAGCAATTAGGGTTTGAACAAGTGTTTGTAGGTAAAGTATTTTTAAATTCTGGAATCGATTTTACAAGCTATGATAAGGTGATGTATTTTGGATTTAGAGATGATTATAGAAATACACGAAGTAATGCCGATTTATATGACTTAATTCAATCGTTTAAAACACAAATTAAACTTATTAATGATTATACAATTGAAAATAAAACTAATGATGTTGAATCTAATGTTAATGCAAAGATACAGACTGAAACTGTAAAAAGAGATACCAGAAGTTTAGGGAGTTTAATGGCACAATTGCGTGAGGTCAAAACACCAGAAGAGGTAGTGTTATTGAAGAAGGCTGCTCGTATTTCGGCAATTGGGCAACGTGAGATCATGAAAGCGATGCATCCTGAGATGTCAGAAACTGAAGTTCAAGGTGTACATGAATATATCTACAAAAAATATGGTAGTGAATATGAAGGCTATCCCAGTACTGTAGGTGCTGGAAAT
Organism: uncultured Psychroserpens sp.; assembly: GCA_947489585.1. Classification (GTDB taxonomy): domain Bacteria; phylum Bacteroidota; class Bacteroidia; order Flavobacteriales; family Flavobacteriaceae; genus Psychroserpens. The sequence continues at coordinate 18,130 of CANLEE010000002.1, read as the reverse complement.
AATGGTTGTATATTGCATTATATCGAAAATAATAAAATGAAATTAGAGAATGATTTGGTGCTTATGGACTTAGGTGCTGAATACCATGGTTATACCGCAGATGTAACACGAACAATTCCTGCTAATGGGAAATTTAATAAAGAACAAAGAGCGATTTATGATATTGTATATGCTGCTCAAGAAGCAGGTATTCAGGCTACAGTAATTGGAAATACAACAAGGTCATGTGATAGTGCTGCAAGACAAGTGGTATATAGAGGGTTAATAGATTTAGGTATCGCAAAAAATGATAAGGATGCAAGGCAGTATTTTCCACATGGTACGTCACATCATATAGGACTAGATGTTCATGACCCAAATACGAGAGGTAAACTAAAAGCGAATATGGTGATAACTGTCGAGCCCGGAATTTATATTCCTGACGGAAGCGATTGTGACCCAAAATGGTATGGTATCGCTGTTCGAATAGAGGATGATATTTTAGTCACTGAAAATGGCCCTGTTAATTTATCTGCTGATGCACCTCGAACTTCAGATGCGATTGAAAAATTAATGAAAGAAAAGAGTATTTTAAATGCTTTAAAATTGCCTAAGTTGGATTAGGTGTTTTGATATCCCTAAATTTAAGCATTTAACAAAAACGCTTTTAACCCCTCATAATTAGAAATTTGCTTTGCAACCTTATTTTTGCCCATAACTGATTGAATTTGAGGCGGTAAATCCACTGTAGTGTGGATAACATCTTCAACCACATCTAAAAATTTAGTTGGATGTGCAGTTTCTAAAAACACGCAGTGTACATTTTCATTGGTTTTAAGATAGTCTTTACAGCCTAAGTACCCAATAGCTCCATGAGGATCTGCAACATAGTTGTATTGCTCGTATAGTTCTAATAACGCGGCTTTGGTTTCCCCATCAGTGTAACTAAATGATGATAAGTTTGTTTTTAGCTGCCCAAAATTATTCTTATAAATCTCTTGAATACGAATAAAATTACTTGGATTCCCAACATCCATGGCATTGCTTATAGTTTGCACAGACGGTTTTGGGGTATAGTTTTCGGTTTTTAAATATTCTGTCACAACATTATTTGCATTATTAGATGCGATAAAATGTTTTACTGGCAAGCCCAATTGTTGTGCAATCATTCCAGCGCAGATATTTCCAAAGTTTCCACTAGGAATAGAGAATACAATATCATCATGTTGTTGATGCAGTTGCTTATAGGCAAACATAAAATAAAAGAGTTGTGGCAACCATCTCGCTACATTAATTGAGTTGGCAGATGTGAGTTGCATTTTACTCGTGATGGATTCGTCTAAAAAGGCTTTTTTTACCATGTCTTGACAATCATCAAATACACCATCTACTTCTAAAGCGGTAATATTTTGACCTAAGGTTGTTAATTGTTTTTCTTGAATATCACTCACTTTTCCTGAAGGATATAAAATCACAACTTTAACACCTTTTACTCCTAAAAAGCCATTTGCAACAGCGCCTCCAGTATCTCCAGAGGTTGCAACTAGAACCGTAACATCATTGTCATTGTTTTGATTGAAATAGCCTAAACATCTTGCCATAAATCGTGCACCAACATCTTTAAATGCCATCGTTGGTCCGTGAAATAATTCTAAAGTCGAAATATGGTCGTTGAGTTTTACAACTGGAAAGTCAAATGATAAGGTCTCTTTAATAATTGTCTTTAAAACTGATTCCGGAATTTCGGGATTCACGAATTGTTGAATTGCTTCAAAGGCAATCTCACTGTAAGATTTATGATCAATATCTTCAAAGAAAGATGTTGGTAACGGTGTAATTGTTTCGGGGAAATATAAACCTCTATCTGGTGCAAGTCCTTTAATAACAGCATTTGTGAAGGTTGTGTCTGGCGCTTTTCTATTTAGGCTGTAATAATTCATCTATAATATTTTAATGCCTTGAGTATTTATTTTCGAACTATAAATTTCAAAGAGAATATTGGTTTTTGAATACAGATCTTTAATGGCTTTAGCTACATTTTGAGCATTATCTTTTCCGTGGCATAAACTAAAAATTGAGGGCCCAGATCCAGAAATCCCACAACCTAAAGCACCATGCTTAAGCGCATTTTGCCTAACAGCATCAAAATGCGGGATTAACTCACTACGATAGGGTTCTACCACAACATCAGTCAAGGATTTGCTCAATAATGTATAGTCATTAGTGTGTAATGCATGTACCAAGCTTCCTACATTTGACCATTGTGTTATGGCATCTTGTAAGGCGACTTGTTTTGGTAAAATCGAACGAGCTTCTGAAGTCTTTATTTCAATTTGCGGATGAATGATAACAGCGAATAAATCTTTAGGAGTAGGTAGTTGTATGACCTCTAAAGGTGCTACAGATTTTACAAGCGTAAACCCTCCAAAAATGGCAGGAGCAATATTGTCGGCATGCTCACTTTGACTTGCTAGAGCTTCACCTTTCATTGCAAAGTTAGTAAGCTGAGTTTTGTTATAGGGTTTTCCTAATAATTCATTCATGGCAAAAACGCTGCCAACAGCACTTGCAGAACTACTTCCAACACCACTTCCAGGTTTTATGTTTTTGTAGATTTCGATTTCAAACCCACAGTCTGGTTGCGCATCTTCGAGCATTGCTAAGGCAGAAACACCAGCGACATTTTTTTCGGCTTCATAGGGTAAATCATAGCCTTCAATTTTGGTAATATGAATCCCTTTTTTGTCGGTTTTTCGGATTATCATTTCATCACCAATACTATCAAGGCAAAATCCTAGAACATCGAATCCGCAAGATACATTTGCAACTGTTGCAGGTGAAAATATTTTTAGTTCTTTCATTATTTGTTTCCTATTCTAATAATGTCAGCAAAAAGTCCAGAAGCAGTAACATCAGCACCAGCACCAGCGCCTTTTACAATAAGTGGTTGCTCAGGATAACGTTCGGTATGAAACATTACGATATTATCTTTGCCTTCTAAATTAAAAAATGGATGACCTTCAGGGATTTCTTTTAAGCCAACTTTAGCTTTACCTTTTTTAAATTCTGCTACGTATTTAAGTTGACAATTATTGTTTTTAGCCGAAGTATATAGTTTTTGAAAATGATCTTCATTAGTCTTTAGAGTCTTATAAAAATCATCTACTGAGCTGCTTTCTAAATTGGCTTTTGTTAAAAAAGTATTATTCTCAATATCATTAATTTCCATTGACATACCATTTTCTCTAGCTAAAATTAGCATCTTTCTTGCAACATCAATGCCACTTAAGTCTATTCTTGGATCTGGTTCTGTATAACCTTCAAATTGAGCTCGCTTTACGATATCATGAAAATTATTTTTGTCACTGAAATTATTGAATACAAAGTTTAAACTACCAGATAAAACTGCTTCAATGCTTATAACTTTATCTCCAGAAGCAACTAAATTATTCAATGTGTTAATGATTGGTAATCCTGCACCAACGTTTGTTTCGAACAAAAAAGGAGTATTGTATTTTAACGAAAGTCTTTTTAGGTTTTTATAATTTTCATAAGAGCTGGCACATGCAATTTTATTACATGCAACAACAGCAATACTATGTCTTAGGTAATCATCGTATATGTTTGCTACAGCTTCATTTGCAGTAATATCAACAAAGATACTGTTTCTTAAATTGAGCTCAATAACCTTGTCAAAAAAGCCGCTCAAACTCGATTTATTAGCATAATGAAATTGAGCCGCCCAATTATCCAAATCGATTCCATCTTCATTAAAAATCATTTTACGCGAATTAGCCATTCCGATAATTCTCACATCAATTTTTAATTTTTTCTTTAAAAATAAATGCTGTTGCTGAATTTGATCTATAAGTTTTTCACCAACATTACCAATACCAGTAATAAAAATATTGAGCTGCTTTGTCTTGACTTCAAAGAAGCTTTCATGTAAGGTGTTAAGCGCTTTTTTTACATCTTTTTTTGCAATTACAGCCGAAATATTTCGTTCTGAAGCACCTTGAGCAATGGCTCTAATATTGATATTGTTTTTTCCTAAACCTCTAAACATTTTACCACTAATGCCTTGATGGTTTTTCATATTGTCACCCACTAAGGCTACTATAGAAAGATCGTTCTCAACAATTATTGGGTCTATTTTATGAAGTGATATTTCATATTCAAAAGAATCGTCTATGGCTAATTTTGCTGCATCGACATCCTTTTGGTCAATACCCAAACAAATTGAATGTTCTGATGAGGCTTGAGTAATTAAAATAACATTAATTTTTTCATTTGCTAACGTTTCAAATAAGCGTTTAGAAAATCCAGGAATACCTACCATTCCGCTTCCTTGCAAAGTAATTAATGAGATATCACTAATATGGCTAATCCCTTTTACTGCTAACCCATTTTGTTTAGCCGTTTTAGAAATGACAGTGCCTTCATCATTAGGTTTTAAGGTGTTTTTTATAAGAATAGGGATTTCTGCATCTAAAGCAGGTTGCACAGTTGGAGCATACAAAACTTTGGCGCCAAAATGTGATAGCTCCATAGCTTCTTGATACGATAATTTTTTAATTGGAATTGCCTGTTTTACTAATTTTGGATTTGCTGTAAACATACCACTAACATCAGTCCAAATTTCAAGCTGATTAACTTTTAAAGCTGAAGCGACAATTGCTGCTGTAAAATCTGAACCACCACGGCCTAAAGTCGTAACCTCTCCAGTAGTTGATTTAGAAATAAAGCCTGGCAGAATCGTTATTTGTTGTTTCGCTTCAGAAAAATAGTGTTTTATATTGTTGTTAGTTTGCTTATAAATAACTTCGGCTTTAGTGAAATTAGAATTGGTGACGATGAGTTCTTGACTGTTTTTTCTAAGACAGTCTAAGTTTCTTTTTCTCATCGTTTCTGTAATCATAAAAGAAGATAATAATTCGCCAAAACTAACTAACTTATCAGATGTTTTAGGTGATATTTCGTTAATCAGAAATATGCCATCTAAAAGACTTCTCAACTCTTGTAATTTATCATTAAGATGATTTAAAATTGCATTATTATCAGAAGGAATTAATTCAGATAAAATAGTTTGATGAATTTCTGTAATTAAATCAAATTGTGAGGTGTAGTCGCTATCTTTATTTTGAGCTAATTCTCCTGCTTTTAGCAATTTATCTGTTATGCCACCTACTGCTGAAACGACACAAATTAGCTTGTCGGTTTTTGAGTAATTTTCTAGAATAGAAATGACATTATTAATATTTTTTGCTGAACCTACTGAAGTTCCACCGAATTTTAAAACATTCATCTATAGTTATTTAAAAGTAATTAAGTTGGTTTTTCCTAAAAGGATATAAATGGGTTGAAGATATGGATTAATAACCCCTAAGGGTTGTCATAATAATAGTCGTCCCAAAGCTAATTGAGATGATATGAGATGATATTTGTGTTTCGTTTTGCATTTATAGTAGTCTATACCTTTCAAAAGTATTATTTTTACAAGAATAAAAAAACTTAACGGGTCGTTTTACGTATTTTTCAGTTTAACACAGAAAAATTAGCGTAATCTACTATTTAAGTTATAAAAACTGACAATTTAACAACCGATTTTATACCTCATACATGAAGATTTTTTCTAAAGCGCAAATTTACGAAGGGGATCAATTGACTTCGAAAAAACAAAATATCTCATCTACCGAATTAATGGAACGTGCAGGAATTCAAATTTTTAACTGGCTGCATCTGCGCATGCAAGGTGCTCAAGTACCCATTCATGTATTTTGTGGTATAGGGAATAATGGTGGTGATGGATTGGTTATAGCGAGACATTTAATTACTCATGGTTATAATGTAAAAACCTATGTGGTAAATTGTAGCGATAAACGTTCAAAAGACTTTTTGATTAACTATGATTTAATTAAGCAAACTACAAAGAAATGGCCAGATATGTTGGCTTGTGAGGCCGATTTCCCTGAGATTAATAAAGACGATATTATTGTTGATGCTATTTTTGGAATTGGACTCAACAGATCAGCAAATGATTGGGTGAAATCCTTATTTGTTCATTTAAGAAATAGTCAAGCATTCACGCTTTCTGTAGACATCCCTTCAGGGCTTTATACTGATAAAGTTCCAGAAGATGATAATGGTGTTGTTTGGGCAAATTATACCTTAAGTTTTCAGTCACCTAAATTGGTCTTCTTTTTGCCAGATACTTCAAAATATTCGGTGCAATGGGAAGTCCTCGATATTGGTATTGACAGAGAGTTTTTATACATGACAGAGACTGAAGCAGAATTGATTGGGAAACATGAAGTTTTACCAATTTATAGGCCGCGAGAAAAGTATGCTCATAAAGGAGATTTTGGACATAGTTTGATTATTGGCGGTAGTTATGGGAAAATAGGTTCTGTGCTATTAGCGAGTAGAGCAGCATTATCAATTGGAGCTGGATTAGTAACCTCTTATGTGCCAAAATGCGGTTATCAAATTATACAAACAGCGTTTCCAGAAGCTATGGTGATTACTGATGTGAATGATACTATGATATCTGATATTGTCTTTGATATAGAACCTAAGGTGATTGGTTTAGGAATTGGTATGGGAATTGAAAATGAAACAGTTTTTGCATTAGAAAAATTCTTAAAAACTAACAAAATTCCGTTAGTCATTGATGCTGATGGATTAAATATAATATCAAAGAAAAAAACACTTTTAAAACTTCTTCCTGAAGAGGCCACAGTTTTAACACCACATCCAAAAGAATTAGAGCGTTTAATAGGAAAATGGAAAGACGATTTTGATAAACTCAAAAAGGCAAAAGCCTTCTCAAAAAAGCATAAGGTTATTTTGGTGATAAAAGGTGCTAATACGATTACGGTTTATAATGACAAATATTATGTAAATACAACAGGAAATCCAGGTATGGCAACTGCAGGATCTGGTGATGTGTTAACCGGTATTATCACGGGATTAATGTCTCAAGGATATGATGCTCTTGCAGCTACTGTTTTTGGAGTGTATTTGCATGGTAAAGCTGCTGATATAGCTATTGAAGATGTAGGTTATCAAAGTCTAATTGCAAGCTATATAATTGATGCTCTGGGTGAAGCCTATATGGATTTATTTAAGCAACCCGAACAGCCTCAAGTTGATGAAGTTGAGCCTAAAGAATCGTAAATAAAAAAAGCCGCTAAATTTAGCGGCTTTTTTTATTTTTGAATTTATAGATTAAGGTTGCATTTTAAGCTCCTCTTCTAACATTTTTACAAGTTTAGGATCTGATGGTCTTGGCGCATCAGCACTAACAATATTCCCATCAGGATCGATTAAAATAAATCTAGGAATCCCTTGAATACCATAGCCTTTAACGAAATCAGAAGTCCAATCATTGTCTGCCATTAATTGTACACCACTTAACTCTTTTTCATTTACCATAGTTACCCATTTATCGTGATTTTTTGCTTCGTCAATTGACGTGCTTACAAAGGCTATATTTTCGTTATGAAATTTCTTCTCCACTTCTTTTAATGATGGAATTTCTCTAATGCATGGTCCACACCATGTCGCCCATACATCTACGTAAACATATTTTCCTTTTAAATCAGCTAATGACATTTCACCACCTTGATGGTTTTCATAATTCACAAATTCAGGCGAAGGTTTTCCTCTCACTAAATCTTTATTTTTTTCAAATGTTTCAGTGAGTAATTTTTTTGTGTCTTCCTTAGTTGAATTAGTCTTTAAGAAATTATAGATAGACTCCATATTTGAATTTGCAGGAGATACTAAAAACTTACTTAAATAATCTATCACATCATCTTTTAATGCAGCAACTTTAATGTTTTCCAAACTTTTTAAATCACTTGTAGTGATTGCATTAATATCATCGCCTATTGGTTCAAAAAGATCATCAAGAGTTTGACCAAATGCCATGTTTTTGTATGACTGGGATGATTTATAATCTTCAGCATTATCAAAAGTCATATTTTTTAGTTCCTCAGGGAAAAAGTTTTCTGAAACTTTAAAATTTTCTTTTTTAGTATAATAACCATGTCTCTGCGAATAATTTTTAAGCATTGAGTAGTTATCATATATAAGATTTTGTTTTTCAGAAGTTAAAAATACTTCGTCGGTAATTGCTAACTCATTTAAACGTGTTTCATTTTTTGATTTCATTTCAGAAATCGCCTTTTTGAAATCAGCTTCTTCTACAGAATAAAATGTAGCACGATCTGATGTAGTTTTTATGTTTTCCAAAGTTTTAGCAGCTAAGTAATTGTTTTCAACAGCACCTTCACCAGAATAGGTAATGCTTTTGTCAAAGTTTTTAGCATCAACAGTAATAGTTAAATTATCACCAGTACTTAAGTAAACAGGTGTATACTCTCTACCAATTGAAAGTGAGTAGAATCCATTTTCAGGAATACGTAATGTGTCAGAGAAGGTACCATTCTCATCTACTGATATTTCAGCTTTAAAATCGGCACTTTTTAAAGTCGCTGTTGTAGCTTTAGAATTTTCAACTTTGCCAGAAACGACAGCGTAATCGATTTTTGGTTCTTGTTTACAGGCAATTATTGAAATTGCAAACAGAACAATAATTAATCTTTTCATAATTTATGAGTGTTTAAAGTTCTTCAAAAATACAGATTATTAGATTTTTAAAAGAATCTTTATTAATTATTAACATTTGTTGCAAAGTAGAGATGTTATTCTGAATTTTGATAATGTAAAACCTTACTATGAATACAACACATTTTATTTCTTCGGAAATTTTAGAATTATCAACAATTCGAGATATCATTTTTCAAAACAAAAAAATAGAACTTTCAAAGGATGCTATTTATAAAATTGAAAAATGCCGAAACTATTTGGATGCTAAAATTAAAAATCAAGAAAAACCTATTTATGGCATTAATACGGGTTTTGGCTCACTTTGTAATGTTGAAATTTCTAAAGATAAACTAACACAGTTGCAGGAAAACTTGGTAATGTCTCATGCTTGTGGTATTGGAGATATAGTACCGAGAGCTGTTGTAAAATTAATGCTGTTGCTTAAAGTACAATCACTGAGTTATGGTCATAGTGGAGTGCAACTTCAAACCGTTCAAAGGCTGATTGATTTTTACAATAATGATATTTTACCTGTTATTTATACTCAAGGCTCACTTGGAGCATCTGGTGATTTAGCACCACTGGCACATCTAGCTTTGCCACTTATAGCAAAGGGAGAAGTTGTTTATCAAGATAAGGTATATCCTGCTCAAGAAGTGCTATCACAATTTAATTGGAAGCCTATTCAGTTGAAATCAAAAGAAGGATTGGCACTATTAAATGGAACTCAATTTATGAGTGCCTACGGAATTCATTTGCTTATAAAATCACATGAATTATCTTATCTCGCAGATTTAATAAGTAGCATTTCTTTAGATGCTTTTGATGGAAGGATTGAACCTTTTAATGCCTTGGTGCATTTAGTGAGACCACATAAAGGGCAAATTAAAACGGCCGAACGTGTTAGAGAATTTTTAAGTGGAAGCGAATTGGTGCAACAGGAGAAAGAACATGTTCAAGACCCATATTCGTTTCGGTGCATTCCACAAGTTCATGGAGCAACCAAGGATACTATAGATTTTGCTCATAAAGTTTTCAAAACCGAAATTAATGCAGTAACAGATAACCCAAACATATTTGTAGAAGAAGATGAAATTATTTCTGGAGGAAATTTCCACGGGCAACCTTTAGCATTAGCTTTAGATTATTTAAAAATAGCGATGGCTGAATTAGGAAACATTTCTGAAAGAAGAATTTATCAATTAGTTTCTGGCCTAAGAGGATTACCAGCATTTTTAGTAGACAATCCTGGAGTAAATTCTGGCTTTATGATTCCGCAGTATACTGCAGCAAGTATTGTAAGTGCAAATAAACAGTTAGCAACACCAGCAAGTATTGATAGTATTGTGTCTAGTAATGGACAGGAAGATCATGTTAGTATGGGAGCAAATGCAGCAACGCAATGCTATAATGTGGTTTATAATATCGAACGTGTTTTAGCAATCGAATTACTTAATGCATCTCAAGCTCTACATTTTAGAAAACCAATCAAGTCTTCGGCTCTAATAGAATCTTTTTTAGAGACTTACGCTGGCGAGGTAGGATTTGTAAAAGAAGATCAAGTTTTTTATAAATTGATTGAAAAGACCTTACATTTTATCGATGATTTTTACATCGAAAATGAATTGATTTTCGATTAAATGCAAAAAAAAATGTTCAACTGTTTATTATGAAAAAAAAGAATAAATTTATTTGGCTGTCAGTATTTTATAATATACTTTTGAAAGTAAGTTGAGGTGAGTTCTATTCACTTCCAACCTAACGGTAAGTTAATTAATAGCCACTTAACTTATTGTTCTTACCTTAAAATTGTTTAATAGCACAACAATTGATTATTAGCATTTATTAGAAATAGAATGATTTTCATTCTACTTGATGTTCTGTGTATTCAGTACGTCATATTTTGTTTTGAAGCTTATACGCAAATTTTGTATTTGCGCTTTTGCTGACAATACACGTATTGTCAATATAAATGTTAAGATAATTTTAATTTAAAACCAAAATGTTATGTTTATGAACAATTTTACCCGAAGTGGTAGGCGAGCCAAAATTTGGCAATCTATCACGAACTTATCGTGTTGTAGCATTGATCTTATGACTAAACAAACTAAAAGCATGAAGGCATTTGTCTTTATCATGCTTTTCGCGTTTAGTACAGTTTCAGTGTTCGCACAGCAGTCGGCTAGAAGTACTTTCTTCAACCGATGCCAGGCAGATGCGCCTCCAGGCCCAAGTGAGGCTGATGTGGCGAATCTTTATTTAAACCAGTGCGGTGACATTCCAGCTGAAGTTGTTAAGTCAACTTTAATGGAAGGTAACGATTGTGCTTGGAATGTTGAGTACACTTATGATGTTAAGTGTGGAACATTCGAAGAGCAAATTAAAATCTCTTACAATGGAGGAGATTTAGATGCACCACAATTAAATGATGGCGCTGAGTTGCCAACTGGAGGTACTGATTTAAATTTATGCTACGCTGATATTCCAGAAGGACCAAGTATAGCAGATATCGCAGCATTGTATAATGACAACTGTAGTGATGTTATTGTTACTAAATCTGGAACTCCAGAAGGTGGTGATTGTAATTGGTCAGTTAACTATAAGTATACTATTAAGGATGCTTGTGGAAATATGGCTGCCGATTTAGATGTAAGTTATAGTGGTGGAGATGACGAAGCACCTCAATTAAATAAAAATGCATCAATTCCAGAAGATCAATTTGGAATAGCTGAATGTTTTTTAAATAAGCCTGAAGGGCCTACAGAGGAAGATATTGCAGCTTTATTCTCTGATAACTGTGGAAACGTAAACGTTGAGAAGTCAACAGTTTCTAAAGGAACAGATTGTAAATGGATGGCAGAGTTCACGTATATAATTCAAGATGATTGTGATAATTTTGCTGATACTATTGTTATTCAATATTTTGGAGGTGATAATGAAGACCCTGTTTTAACTGGAGTACCAGGAGATATCACGGTTGAATGTATAGATCTTATTCCTGAGCCAGATACTAAAAATGTATCTGCAAGTGACAATTGTGCAGAAAACCTTGAAATTATGGTTTCTGATGACAATAGTCAATTAGGAGATGCTTGTACAGGCGGTGTTGTTATCAGAACATATTCTGTTACTGATGATTGCGGAAAAACAGATTCTCAAACCCAAACTATCACTGTTTTACCTACACCAGAAGCTACGTTAGACGTGCCAGTTTTCCCATCGAACATTTCATGTGAAGATGCGGCTGGTTTTTCAGCAGATGATGCTTCTTATTCTAATGGCCTTAAAGGCGGAGCTTGCTCTGTTAGTGGAACTATTGAGGCTAATATAAATGCCCAATATACTGAATGTGGCGGAACAATAACTGTATCTTATGATGGAGTTGATTCTTGTGATCGTCCTTTAAGTGCAGGTCCATATATTATTACAGTAGATCCAGCACCAATGGCAGAGTTTGATGAAGTTGAAGACATGGAGATTACATGTGAAGAAGCTAATGATTTATTAGCTTTATCTGAGCAAGCTTCATTATCATATACAAATGGCGGAACTGGAGCATGTGAGATTTCAGGATCAGTACCAGGAGAGTTAAGTGGAGGTTACACTGAGTGTGGCGGAACTTTATTCATTGATTGGGTTTATACTGATGATTGTGATAGAACAATCACAGCTAAGAAAACGATTACTGTTTTACCAGCGCCAATGGCTGAGTTTGATGAAGTTCAAGACATGGAGATTTCATGTGAAGAAGCAAATGCATACGAAGTTGGATCATTAAGTTATACAAATGGTGGAACTGGAGTTTGTGAGATTTCAGGATCAGTACCAGGAGAATTAAGTGGATCATACGATGAGTGTGGTGGAACACTTACAGTAAACTGGACATACACTGATGACTGTCAAAGAACAATCACAGCAAGTAAGACAGTTACTGTTTTACCAGCACCAATGGCAGAGTTTGATGAGGTTCAAGACATGGAAATTACATGTGAAGAAGCTAATGCATTCGAACCAGGGTCATTAAGTTACACTAATGGTGGAACTGGAGTATGTGAGATTTCAGGATCAGTACCAGGCGAATTAAGTGGATCATACGATGAGTGTGGTGGAACACTTGAGGTTGACTGGACATATACAGATGATTGTGATAGAACAATCACAGCTAAGAAAATAATTACTGTTTTACCAGCACCAATGGCAGAGTTTGATGAAGTTGAAGACATGGAAATTACATGTGAAGAAGCTAACGGATACGAAGCTGAGTCATTAGGATATACTAATGGTGGCACTGGAGTATGTGAGATTTCAGGATCAGTACCAGGCGAATTAGGTGGATCATACGATGAGTGTGGTGGAACACTTACAGTAAACTGGACATACATTGATGATTGTCAGAGAACAATCACAGCAAGTAAGACAATTACTGTTTTACCAGCACCAATGGCTGAGTTTGATGAGGTTCAAGACATGGAAGTTTCATGTGAAGAAGCAGCTTCAATCGAAGTAGAATCATTAGGATACACTAATGGAGGAACTGGAGCATGTGAGATTTCAGGATCAGTACCAGGCGAATTAAGTGGATCATACGATGAGTGTGGTGGTACTTTAGAAATCGACTGGACATATACAGATGATTGTAACAGAACAATCACAGCTAAGAAAACAATTACTGTTTTACCAGCACCAATGGCAGAGTTTGATGAGGTTGAAAACATGGAAGTTTCATGTGAAGAAGCAGCTTCAATAGAAGCAGGATCATTAAGTTATACTAATGGTGGAACTGGAGTATGTGAAATTTCAGGATCAGTACCAGGAGAATTAAGTGGGTCATACGATGAGTGTGGTGGAACTTTATTTGTTGATTGGACGTATACTGATGATTGTCAAAGAACAATCACAGCTAAGAAAACAATCACTGTTTTACCAGCACCAATGGCTGAATTTAATGATGTACAAGACATTTCTATTGCATGCGAATTAGCTAGTCAATATGAAGTAGGATCATTAGGATATACTAATGGTGGAACTGGAGCATGTGAGATTTCAGGATCAGTACCAGGCGAATTAAGTGGATCATACGATGAGTGTGGTGGAACTTTATATGTAGACTGGACTTATACAGATGATTGTAACAGAACAATCACAGCTAGAAAAACAATTACTGTTGAACCAGCACCAATAGCAGAGTTTGATGAGGTTGAAGACATGGAAATTACATGTGAAGAAGCTAACGCATTCGAAGCAGGATCATTAGGATACACTAATGGTGGAACTGGAGCATGTGAGATTTCAGGATCAGTACCAGGCGAATTAAGTGGATCATACGATGAGTGTGGTGGTACTTTAGAAATCGACTGGACATATACAGATGATTGTGATAGAACAATCACAGCTAAGAAAACAATTACTGTTTTACCAGCACCAATGGCAGAGTTTGATGAAGTTGAAGACATGGAGATTACATGTGAAGAAGCAAATTCATTCGAGCCAGGATCATTAGGATACACTAATGGCGGAACTGGAGTATGTGAGATTTCAGGATCAGTACCAGGCGAATTAAGTGGATCATACGATGAGTGTGGTGGAACACTTGAGGTTGACTGGACATACACTGACGACTGTCAGAGAACAATCACAGCTAAGAAAACAATTACTGTTTTACCAGCACCAATGGCAGAGTTTGATGAAGTTGAAGACATGGAGATTTCATGTGAAGAAGCTAATTCATTCGAGCCAAGTTCATTAGGATACACTAATGGCGGAACTGGAGTATGTGAGATTTCAGGATCAGTACCAGGAGAAGCTTCACCAGATTATGATGAGTGTGGTGGTGTAATTATAGTAAACTGGACATACACTGATGACTGTCAAAGAACAATCACAGCAAGTAAGACAGTTACTGTTTTACCAGCACCAATGGCAGAGTTTGATGAGGTTGAAGACATGGAAGTTTCATGTGAAGAAGCAGCTTCAATCGAAGCAGGATCATTAGGATACACTAATGGTGGAACTGGAGCATGTGAGATTTCAGGATCAGTACCAGGCGAATTAAGTGGATCATACGATGAGTGTGGTGGTACTTTAGAAATCGACTGGACATATACAGATGATTGTGATAGAACAATCACAGCTAAAAAAACAATTACTGTTTTACCAGCACCAATGGCTGAGTTTGAATCAATTGATAATATCACAATTTCATGTGAAGAAGCTAATTCATTCGAGCCAAGTTCATTAGGATACACTAATGGCGGAACTGGAGTTTGTGAGATTTCAGGATCAGTACCAGGTGAATTAAGTGGATCATACGATGAGTGTGGTGGAACTTTATTTGTTGACTGGACTTATACAGATGATTGTCAAAGAACAATCACAGCTAAGAAAACAATTACTGTTTTACCAGCACCAATGGCAGAGTTTGATGAGGTTGAAGACATGGAGATTACATGTGAAGAAGCTAATTCATTCCAAGCATCATCATTAGGTTATACTAATGGCGGAACTGGAGTATGTGAGATTTCAGGATCAGTACCAGGCGAAGCTTCACCAGATTATGATGAGTGTGGTGGTGTAATTATAGTAAACTGGACATACACTGATGACTGTCAGAGAACAATCACAGCAAGTAAGACAGTTACTGTTTTACCAGCACCAATGGCAGAGTTTGATGAAGTTGAAGACATGGAGATTACATGTGAGGAGGCTAATGCATTCGAACCAGGATCATTAAGTTATACAAATGGAGGAACTGGAGTTTGTGAGATTTCAGGATCAGTACCAGGCGAATTAAGTGGATCATACGATGAGTGTGGTGGAACACTTGAGGTTGACTGGACATATACAGATGATTGTGATAGAACAATCACAGCTAAGAAAACAATTACTGTTTTACCAGCACCAATGGCAGAGTTTGATGAAGTTGAAGACATGGAGATTACATGTGAGGAGGCTAATGCATTTGAGCCAAGTTCATTAGGATACACTAATGGAGGCACTGGAGTATGTGAGATTTCAGGATCAGTACCAGGCGAATTAAGTGGATCATACGATGAGTGTGGTGGAACACTTGAGGTTGACTGGACATATACAGATGATTGTGATAGAACAATCACAGCTAAGAAAACGATTACTGTTTTACCAGCACCAATGGCAGAGTTTGATGAAGTTGAAGACATGGAGATTACATGTGAAGAAGCAAATTCATTCGAGCCGGGATCATTAGGATACACTAATGGAGGCACTGGAGTATGTGAGATTTCAGGATCAGTACCAGGCGAATTAAGTGGATCATACGATGAGTGTGGTGGAACACTTGAGGTTGACTGGACATATACAGATGATTGTGATAGAACAATCACAGCTAAGAAAACAATTACTGTTTTACCAGCACCAATGGCTGAGTTTGAATCAATTGATAATATCACAATTTCATGTGAAGAAGCAAATGAATTCGAACCAGGATCATTAAGTTATACAAATGGTGGAACTGGAGTTTGTGAGATTTCAGGATCAGTACCAGGCGAATTAAGTGGATCTTATACAGAATGTGGAGGTTTATTATTCATAGACTGGACATATACTGATGATTGTGACAGAACAATTACTGAGAGACAACAAATTAAAGTTAATCCAGCACCAATGGCAGAGTTTGATGAGGTTGAAGACATGGAGATTTCATGTGAAGAGGCTAATTCATTCCAAGCATCATCATTAGGATACACTAATGGCGGAACTGGAGCATGTGAGATTTCAGGATCAGTACCAGGAGAAGCTACACCAGATTATGATGAGTGTGGTGGCGTAATTATTGTAGACTGGACATACACTGATGACTGTCAGAGAACAATCACAGCAAGTAAGACAGTTACTGTTTTACCAGCACCAATGGCAGAGTTTGATGAAGTTGAAGACATGGAGATTTCATGTGAAGAAGCAAATTCATTCGAGCCAGGATCATTAGGGTACACTAATGGAGGAACTGGAGTTTGTGAAATTTCAGGATCAGTACCAGGCGAATTAAGTGGATCATACGATGAGTGTGGTGGAACACTTGAGGTTGACTGGACATACACTGACGACTGTCAGAGAACAATCACAGCTAAGAAAACGATTACTGTTTTACCAGCACCAATGGCAGAGTTTGATGAAGTTGAAGACATGGAGATTACATGTGAAGAAGCAAATTCATTTGAGCCAAGTTCATTAGGATACACTAATGGCGGAACTGGAGTATGTGAGATTTCAGGATCAGTACCAGGCGAATTAAGTGGATCATACGATGAGTGTGGTGGAACACTTGAGGTTGACTGGACATATACAGATGATTGTGATAGAACAATCACAGCTAAGAAAACAATTACTGTTTTACCAGCACCAATGGCAGAGTTTGATGAGGTTGAAGACATGGAAATTACATGTGAAGAAGCTAATTTATTCAAAGCATCATCATTAGGTTATACTAATGGCGGAACTGGAGTATGTGAGATTTCAGGATCAGTACCAGGCGAAGCTACACCAGATTATGATGAGTGTGGTGGCGTAATTATAGTAAACTGGACATACACTGATGACTGTCAGAGAACAATCACAGCAAGTAAGACGGTTACTGTTTTACCAGCACCAATGGCAGAGTTTGATGATGTTGAAGACATGGAGATTTCATGTGAAGAGGCTAATTCATTTGAGCCAGGATCATTAGGATACACTAATGGCGGAACTGGAGCATGTGAGATTTCAGGATCAGTACCAGGCGAATTAAGTGGATCATACGATGAGTGTGGCGGAACACTTGAGGTTGACTGGACATATACAGATGATTGTGATAGAACAATCACAGCTAAGAAAACAATTACTGTTTTACCAGCACCAATGGCTGAGTTTGATGAAGTTGAAGACATGGAGATTACATGTGAAGAAGCAAATTCATTCGAGCCAGGATCATTAGGATACACTAATGGAGGCACTGGAGTTTGTGAGATTTCAGGATCAGTACCAGGCGAATTAAGTGGATCATACGATGAGTGTGGTGGAACACTTGAGGTTGACTGGACATACACTGATGACTGTCAGAGAACAATCACAGCTAAGAAAACAATCACTGTTTTACCAGCACCAATGGCAGAGTTTAATGATGTACAAGATATTTCTATTGCATGCGAATTAGCTAGTCAATATGAAGTAGGATCATTAGGATACACTAATGGCGGAACTGGAGCATGTGAGATTTCAGGATCAGTACCAGGCGAATTAAGTGGAACATACGATGAGTGTGGTGGAACTTTATATGTAGACTGGACTTATACAGATGATTGTAACAGAACAATCACAGCTAGAAAAACAATTACTGTTTTACCAGCACCAATGGCAGAGTTTGATGAAGTTGAAGACATGGAGATTACATGTGAAGAAGCAAATTCATTCGAGCCAGGATCATTAGGATACACTAATGGAGGAACTGGAGCATGTGAGATTTCAGGATCAGTACCAGGCGAATTAAGTGGATCATACGATGAGTGTGGTGGAACACTTGAGGTTGACT
>CANLEE010000001.1 GCA_947489585.1 uncultured Psychroserpens sp. | reverse complement strand
ACGTAACACTTACTGTCACTGATACCAACGGAAATGTTGATACATGTGTTGCTGTCGTTACGATTACATTACAAGATACTCCAACAGGCTTAGAATGTTGGGAAACTGCAAATTATAATTATACAACATGTGTATGGGACGTTACGGGAACTCAACCTACTGAACCAGTTGCAACAAATTGTTGGGATAATTATCAATTTGATATAGATGATAGTTCCCCTACCTATTGTACTTGGGTAAATTTAGGGTCAGAACCCGTTGAACCAATCGCAACAAATTGTTGGGATGATTATCAATTTAACAATGGAACATGTTTGTGGGAAAATCTAGGAACGCAACCTACAGAACCTACAGGTTTAGAATGTTGGGAGATAACATCTTTTAATACAGGAACCTGTGCTTGGGAAATTAGTGGTACACAACCCGTTGAACCAATCGCAACAAATTGTTGGGATGATTATCAATTTAATAATGGAACCTGTTTATGGGAAAATCTAGGTACGCAACCTACAGAGCCTACAGGTTTAGAATGTTGGGAGATAACATCTTTTAATACAGGAATCTGTGCTTGGGAAATTAGTGGCACACAACCCGTTGAACCAACTGCAACAAATTGTTGGGATGATTACCAATTTAACAATGGAACATGTTTATGGGAAAACTTAGGCACACAACCTACAGAGCCAACAACAGCATGTTACGAAACGGCGACATTTAATAATGCGACATGTTTGTGGGAAGTTAGTGGTACGCAACCAGCAGAGCCAACCGCAACAAATTGTTGGGATGATTACCAATTTAACAATGGAACATGTTTATGGGAAAACCTAGGTACGCAACCTGCAGAGCCAACAACAGCATGTTACGAAACGGCCACCTTTAATAACGCAACATGTTTGTGGGAAGTTAGTGGTACACAACCTATAGAACCTACAACGGCATGTTACGAAACGGCCAACTTTAATGATACAACATGTTTATGGGAAATTAGTGGAACCCAGCCAGCAGAACCTACAACAGAATGTTGGGAAACAGCAACTTTTAATGATACAACATGTTTGTGGGAAATTAGTGGAACACAACCTATAGAACCTACAACAGAATGTTATGAAACAGCAACATTTAATAATATAACATGTTTATGGGAAGTTAGTGGTACCCAACCAGCAGAACCTACAGGATTGATTGCTGTCTCAATCACAAGTACTGAAGCGACAATTAATTGGGATGACATATTAGATTCAGATTTTGACTTAAGATATCGTGAGGTTGGAAACCCTGTTTGGATTGATATTTTAGATATTTCAACAAATACACAAGTTTTAACATTGTTAACACCGCTTACAACTTATGTCGTTGAAGTTAGGAGCAAATGTTCTAATGATTCTACATCAAATTATGCAACTGCTATTTCTTTTATAACTTTAGATGCTTCGCTTACTTATTGTGGTTCTTCAAGTAACAATGCAAGTGAAGAATATATCAGTCGTGTACAATTGAATACAATAGATAATCCTTCTGGATCGCAAACGTATTCAGATTTCACAAATATTTCAACCATATTAGCAGAAGGAGAACAATACAATATTACGATTACACCAATTTGGACAGGAACAGTATATAATGAAGCTTATTCAGTTTGGATTGATTTTAATAAAGATGGTGATTTTGATGATTCAGGAGAACTAGTCTTTGTTCAAGAAAACACTCAAGCAACTACAATAACTGGAAGTTTTACAATTCCTTTAGGGACTTCAAGGCAAACTACCAGAATGCGTATATCAATGAAGTATAATGCTCTGCCGAATCCTTGTGAAACCTTTTCTTTTGGAGAAGTTGAAGATTATTCGATAAAACTTGTTGGCTCTGATGATTTGATTTATACAAATAATGCTTGGACACCTTACGCTCCTTCACCTACGACTGGAACTGATAATGCTTTAGTTTTAGATGGAACGTACACTGTAACTGATGATATTCAAATTAATAATGTAACAGTTTCTGATGGCGCCGGAATAATCGTTGAAAAATCAAAATCATTAACAACTAATGGTGATTTGGTAAGTGCCGATAATGTCATTTTAGAATCAGATTCTGATGAATATGCGAGCTTAATTGTCTCTAATCTTGTCATAGGTGATGTGCAATATAAACGTCACGTCAACACTACAGCAAGTGTTGGAGGTAATGATTTAATTGCACCACCAGTTTATGGAGAATCGTTTATTGATTTCAGAGCGATTAACCCAAATATTTTAAGTAATACAGCAAATACGTTGTTCTTGTTTGGACCTTTTGATAAAGTTACAGATACCTATTTACTCTATACAAATACTGAGACTGCACCATTAAATGCAGGAACAGGTTATCGAGCAGCTTCTACAGATGCAAGTACGTTTACATTCACCGGATTAGTAGAAACAGGAAATGTAAATGCTCCTGTGGTTATATCTGGACCAACAAACCCTGAGTGGAATTTAATTGGAAACCCTTACCCTTCATATATAACACTATCCGATTTCTTAGCTGCAAATAACTCTAAATTTGATAGTCAACGATCTGGAATTTATGGATACGACGGTAATGCATCTGATGGTTGGACAATTTGGAATCAAGCTTATGCTGACGCTAATCCAAATGCTAAAATTACACCTGGACAAGGATTTTTAATTGCCTCTGCGACAAACCAAGCACAGATTGAATTTACACCTTCTATGCGTTCTATTGGAAGTGATGATGATTTCATTCTAGGAAGACAAGATGGTAGTACTGCAATCTCACATTTACAATTAAAGATGAGTAGTGCATCAAATTCATACAATACAGATTTTTATTTCACTGATAATGCATCTTTAGGATTGGATTATAACTATGACTCAGGACTTTTTGGATCAGCACCCGTATTTTCAATATATTCTCATTTGGTTGAAGAAAACCAAGGGCGTAATTATGGTGTTCAATCAATAGGAACTACTAATTTATCTGATGTTGCAATTCCACTCGGTGTTCATGTTTCAGAAGGACAACAAGTGACAATAACCATTTCAGAAACGACACTTTCAGAAAATGTAGAGGTGTATTTAGAAGATAACCTTACCAATACATTTACATTGTTGAATAGTTCTGATTATACGTTTACTGCAAACACAGATGTTGCAGGAACTGGACGTTTCTTTTTAAGGTTTGCCGAAACAACCTTAAATACGTCAAATAATGAAACTAATAAAGTAGAAATTTATACAACAACACAGCCAAAAGCACTGTATGTTAAAGGACAATTATTGGAAGATACAGAGTTGTCAATTCATGATATACAAGGTAGGTTGATAAAAACGATGACTTTAAATAACAGCCAAAACACTCATCGTATTGATGTATCATCTATAAAAACGGGTGTTTATATTGTATCCATAAAAAATGATTTACAGGAAAACACACAAAAGGTTGTGATTAAATAATAAATTAAATTTAAAACGATTTAAAAGCCCAATATTTGTAATTGGGCTTTTTTTGTGACAATTACTTATAACAAGGGTCTATTAAATAGATTATCAATATATTGTATAAAAAAATCAGCTATAAATCCCCAAAGAATATATGAGTAGAAATTACTATTTTTTACTGTTTGCATTAGCTTTTGTATTCCAATCTAATGGTCAAACTCCGGGGGTTTCTACATTCTATGAACAATTTTCTGGTGATACAAGAGAATATATTGAGTATATACCAGGTAATCTACCTATAATTATTTCTGCGCCTCATGGTGGTGTAAAACAATCAGGCAGTACTATTGGCGGTACATCATATCCAGACAATGACAGTACTTTGCCTGATAGAAGCTGTGGAACTAATGAACGTGATGATAATACCGATATCTTGATTAGAGAAATTCAAGCTGAAATATTTGGACTTACGGGCTGCTATGCACATGTTATTATTAATAATTTACACCGATCAAAATTAGATCCTAATCGTGAGCAAAATGAAGCCACCTGTGGTGATTCGGATGCTTTAGACCATTGGAATGCTTGGCACAGTTTTATAGATCAAGCAAGTACTTCAGTTGAAACAAACTTCGGAAAAGGCTTATATATAGATTTGCATGGTCAAAGTCATACAGTTCCAAGAATTGAGATAGGTTATAACATTACTTCAGGAGAGCTAAATGCAGGTAATTTAAATAGTACAACCAATATAGATCGATCGACAATTAAAAATTTGGTTTCAAACAATCTAAATAGCCATACGCATGAAGAGTTAATTAGAGGAGATAATAGTTTAGGTCAATTGTTTCAAGAACAACCAGCTGTATTTTATAATGCGAATGTCAACCCACAATGTGGAGTTACTTCAGGGTATAGAGCTGTTCCAAGTAATTCTACTTATGGTAGTAATACATGTGACGATACTAGACCATTTTCTAATGCTTATTTCGACGGAAATTTTTATAACAACAGAAGACATGGTTCTGGAAATGGAAGCGGAACTAGTTCTGGTTCTAATGATGGTGGCGGAAATGTAGATGGTATTATGACTGAAGTTAATAGGCGTGTTCGAGATTTAGGAACCTACAATGGCAATGTTTATGATACACGACCGCAAACCTTGGTACCTTTCGCAAAAGAGTATGCTGCAGTTGTATTGGATTATATTGATATTCATTATAATGATTTTGCAGAATTCACATACGCTTCCAATACGTTTGATGTTAATGATCCAGACCCTTCACCTACAATTTCAGGACTCTCCGGTGGAACATTTTCAACTACTCCAGGTTTAATCTTAAATGTTAATACTGGTGTAATTGACATATCAGCATCTTCAACTGGAAATTATGTGGTGACCTATACCGTAGGTTCATGTGGTTATTATAAAGAAACATTTAATATTCAAATTACAGTTCCAGATACTCAAGACCCTACAGCGCCAACAAATTTAATATCAAGTAATATAACCACAAACACTGTAGATTTAAGCTGGACAGCTTCAACAGATAATGTTGGTGTCGCAGGTTATGATATTTATCAAGATGGTGTTTTCATAATAAATGTTGTTGGGACTACACATCTAGTTACTGGTTTAACTGCTTCTACTAATTATAGTTTTTACGTCATAGCAAAAGATGCTGCTAATAATAGTTCTGTACAAAGCAATACGATTAGCATTACAACTGCTGATATTGTAAACTGTTCTGGGACAACGATATCATCTTTCCCATATAATGAAGATTTTGAAAGCACAGTAAATGGAGGACTTGGTTTATGGACACAAGATACTGGAGATGATGGAGATTGGACTAGAGATAGTGGTGGAACACCTTCAGGACCTACTGGACCTACGGGTGATTTCGACCCATTAGACCCTACAGGCCAAAGACCTTCAGGGTTTTATATGTATGTAGAAGCAACACTTAATAGTGACCCAGGTCCAGGGAGTACGGTTTATCTAGTAAGCCCATGTATAGATTTAACTGGCTTTGAAAACGGTGTTTTTTCTTTTTATTATCACATGTTTGGTACAGATATGGGAGATTTAACTCTAGATGTTAGTACTGATAACGGAATGCTATGGACAACTATAAATACATTAAGTGGTCAACAACATTCAGCGCAAACCGATCCATGGTTACAAAGAAATGTAGATTTATCTGCTTATAATAATCAAAATATTAAGCTGCGTTTTAGTGGGACAACACTACCAAATCCTATAGGGAATACAAATGGTGCTAACGCTCCATTTAGAAGTGATATGGCTATAGATTATATAAATATTACTGCTGATGTAATAATTAGTTCTGATCCACCATCTGCAGTTTGTCAGAACATAACGGTTCAATTAGATAATACAGGAAACGCGGTAATTGTTGCTACTGATGTAGATGGAGGTTCAACAGATGATATGGCTATTACTAATTATAGCATAGATATTAATTCATTTAATTGCAGTAATGTTGGAACTCCTGTAGATGTTAACTTAACAGTAACTGATGCAGAAAATCAAACAGATACGTGTATAGCAACTGTGACTGTTGTTGATGAGGTGGCTCCAGAATTTGTAAATAGTCCTAGTGATATTAACCTTAACTGCGGAAATAACCAGCCTTTTTGGGTAAACCCATCAATTACAGATAATTGCGGAGGAGAATTAATAGCAATAAGAACTGATGGTACAGGCCTTAATAGCGGTGATGTATTTCCTGTAGGAACAACGATTATTAGTTTTTCTGTGACCGATACTAATGGAAATTCCAATACAACTTCATTTAATATAACTATTGATGCAGATAATCAAAACCCTAATGCTATTTGTCAAGACTTAACGGTTCAATTAGATAATACAGGAAATGCGACTATTACCGCAGCACAAATAAATAATGGGTCTTCAGACAATTGTGGAATAGCTTCTATTTCTGCTTCTCAAACTATATTTACTTGTGCTGATGAAGGGGCTAATGATGTGACATTGACAGTCACTGATACTAGTGGAAATATTGATACATGTATTGCAGTAGTTACTATTACACTTAAGGATGCACCAGCAATAATAGAATGTTGGGAAACGGCAACTTACAATAATACAACCTGTGTTTGGGAACTTAACGGAACACAACCAACGGAGCCTATAGCAACCAACTGTTGGGATGATTATCAATTCAATAATGTACTATGTGAATGGGAAAATCAAGGCTCTGAACCTACAGTGCCGACAGGTTTAACTGCTGTTTCAATTACAACAACAACAGCAACTATAAATTGGGATACATTACCGCCTTTAGATTTTGATTTAAGGTATCGTCAACTAGGTAGTCCTATATGGACTGATATTCTAGATATATTAACTAACACAGAAGCATTAACCTCTCTAACACCTTTGACACAGTATGAAGTAGAGGTAAGAAGTAAATGTTCAATTACAGGAACATCAAATTATACGACTGCCATTACCTTTATAACTTTAGATGATACAATTGATTATTGTGATTCTGCTAGTACAGATGTCAGTGATGAATTTATAAGTAGAGTACAATTAAATACCATAGACAATGAATCTGGTGCTCTATTTTATTCAGATTTCACAAGTATGTCTACTGTGTTAAGAAAAGGAACAGAGTATACTATTTCTATTACACCAACATGGACAGGAACAATTTACAATGAAGCCTATTCGGTTTGGATTGATTATAATGGAGATGGAGATTTTACAGATGGAGACGAACAAGTGTTTACACAAGCACCTACACAAGCAACACCAGTTAGTGGCAATTTTACAATTCCTTTAAGTGCGTCAAATACTAAAACCCGAATGCGAGTATCTTTGAAATGGAATGATATTCCTGATCCCTGTGAAACCTTTCAATATGGTGAAGTTGAAGATTATACGATAATATTAGTTGGTTCTAGTGATTTAATTTATACCAGTAGTGTTTGGACACCTTATGCGCCTTCACCCTCTACAAACACAGATAACGCCTTTGTGTTAGATGGGACCTATACCGTTACTGATGATATTCAAATCAACGACATGACTGTTTGTAATGGAGCAGGTATCGTTATTGAAAAAGTAAAATCGTTAACCGTAAATGGAAAATTAAAAACAAGTGATAATGTCATTTTAGAATCCGATTCTAATGAATATGCGAGTTTGATTGTTAATGATTTAGTCATTGGTACAGCCCAATATAAACGACATGTAAATGCTACAGCGAGTACAGGAGGCAATGATTTGATTGCGCCACCGGTTTTTGGAGAATCGTTTATGGATTTTAGAGCGACCAATCCAAATATTGTGAGCAATACGGGGAATACCTTATTCTTATTTGGTCCATTTGATAAAGTCACAGACACGTATCTATTGTATTCGAATACAGAAACTGCACCAATGTATGCAGGAACAGGTTATAGAGCTGCTTCGACAGACGGAAGTACATTAACATTTACAGGATTGGTGAATACCAGAAATGTGAGTATTCCAATAGTTAACAACGGTCCTACTAATCCTGAATGGAATTTAGTAGGTAATCCTTATCCATCCTATATCAGGCTATTTGATTTTCTAGCGGCTAATAGTTCTCAATTCGACACACAAAGTGCTGGGATTTATGGTTATGATGCCAATGGTTCTAATGTTTGGACGATTTGGAATCAAGCGTTTTTGGATGCCAATCCAAATGCGGTTATTACTCCAGGTCAAGGTTTCTTAGTGGCATCTGCAACCAACAATGGCCGTATTGATTTTACACCTGCGATGCGAAGTATAGGAAACACCGATGATTTTATTCAAGGGCGGCAAGATGGAAGTTCTAGTATAGTGCACTTACAGTTAGAACTCAGTAATGCTACCGAAGGGATCTACAACACCGATTTCTACTTTACCAACAACGCATCTAATGGTATGGATTTTAATTATGACTCCAGTGTATTTGGAGATCAAGCCGCATCAGATTTTGCATTATACTCACATTTGTTAGAAGAGAATCAAGACATTGATATGGCCATACAATCTTTAGGTTTAGATGCCTTGTCTAATGCAGTGATTCCTTTAGGAGTTCATATAGAACAAGGACAGCAGATAACTATTAGTATTTCAGCAAGCACATTACCAGAAAACGTAGAGGTGTATTTAGAAGACACGGTCAATAATACGTTTACCTTATTAAATGATAGTGATTATACGATAACGCCAACCGATGATATAACCAGCATAGGTCGATACTTCTTACGATTTAATGAAGAGACATTGAATACAAACTCCAATGATATAAACCGTTTAGAGATTTATACGACAACAGATCCCAAGTTATTGTATGTAAAAGGACAATTGTTAGAAGACACTGAGTTAACGATTTATGATATACAAGGACGTATTATAAAAACGATGACTTTGAATATTAATCAAACAACACATCGTATAGATGTCTCATCGATGACCACAGGTGCTTATATAGCAACTTTGAAAAATGACACCCAGAAGAAAACTCAAAAAGTGGTGATTAAGTAGATACGTATCCTATTTTGTAAGATTAATCTTAATTTTTTCTACACATAATCCAATATGACCGATATTTTGCGTGAAATTTGATGAAAACTCATTATTTTGAACGCTATAAAAATCCTCTTAGACAATAAGTTAGTAGGATTTTAAATCCCAAATACAAAATGATTAAAAAATTATACGTCCCAATAGTTTTTTGCTTAGCAATACTATTAATAGCCTTACTCAATGATTTTCAATTAAAAGCAGATATCAATAGTAATCTTACTATTCAACAACAAAGAGAACTACATAAGAATCATTTGAATAATAGCCCATTTAAAAACACTCTTACATGGGATAAGAAAAAGCGAAAGCAAAATGGCTTACCGCCTAATCGCTATTTTGAGCAGATGTGGGAGCTCACTTTAAACCCTTCAACGGGTCGATTAGATGATGGAGAATTAACTGTTCTTCGAGAACAATTGATTCATCAAAGAGCCCAATTTAGAACTCCAGGGAGTGTTGATAATGCATGGGAAGAAAGAGGTCCTAATAATGTAGGTGGAAGAACACGAGTAATCATATTCGACCCAAACGATCCAACAAATAATACAGTTTATGCTGGAGGTGTAAGTGGAGGGCTTTGGAAAAACACAAATATTAGTAGCGCTGCTTCATCATGGACAAGAGTAGATAATGTGCCAGGAAATCTTTCTGTAACATCATTAACTGTTGATCCTAGAGACTCAAATACTTGGTATGTAGGTACAGGAGAACAGTATACTGCTGGAGATGTAGTTGGTAATGGTGTTTATGTTACTACAGATGGTGGTACAACATGGAGTGCTATAAATATCCCTCCTGCTGATACTGGTGATATTAATTTTAACGCGTCAAATCTTTTCTTATCTGGAATCTATTATGTCAATGATATTATTGCTTGGGATAATGGAACTTCAACAGAATTATTTGTTGGTGTGGGAGCACATGTCTACGGAGATGCTTCTGATCCTACAAATTGGTTAGGTCTTCAATCTGCTGGCTTATACCGTTCAGTTGATAATGGTCTAAGTTGGAATCGAATAGAGTCGGCAAATATGGAGTATACTTTTAGTGGAGGCAACTACTATTACATACCTAATGACTTTGAGATAGGCGCTGATAATAGATTATGGATGGGAACAATTAGTACACCAGGAATTGGTGCCGCTGGAGGAGGTAGAGTATTTAGTTCTACTAACGGAAGTGCTTGGACTGAAGCTGCTGCATCACCATTAACCAATTCTAATAGAGTAGAGTTAGAATGTTCTGCAACTAATGCAAATAAGATATATGCATTGACTCAAGGAACTACTGGTGCTTCGCCTGTTCACATTTATGAAACAACCAACGCTTTTGCAAGTATATCCGCATTGAATTTACCTAATGATGCAGATACAAATATTGCTGCAAATGACTTTTGTCGTGGACAAGCGTTTTATGATTTAGTAATAGAGGCAGATCCAGCAGATGATGATATATTTTATGTTGGAGGAATAGATTTATTTAAAACAACCAATGGAGGGACTTCATATACACAACTATCACATTGGTATGGAGGCTTTGGGTTCCAATTTGTGCATGCAGATCAACATTCAATTGCCTTCGGAAATAACTCATCCTCAGCAATGCTTTTTGGTCATGATGGTGGTATTTCTTACTCCAGTAATGCAGGAGGAACGATTAACACAAGAAATAATAATTATAATGTAACTCAATTTGTTAAAGCAGGAATAGGTCCAGATGGAAATGGCGATACTAATGGGATTTTTTCTGCAGGAGCACAGGATAATGGAACACAGGCTTTTAGAGATGGAAACACATCACCAGGAATAAACCCTTCCGAAGAGTTAAGTGATGGTGATGGCTTCTACACGTTTGTAGATAAAGATGGTGATTATATGATTGCTACTTATGTTTATAATACGATATACAGATTTAATTTACCATGGAATGGCGTTAGCCGAATAAATGGAGGCGCAACAACTTTATATAATAATAGTTGTTCAGGAAAGTTTGTAAATCCAATGGGATATGATGATGATGCCAATAGACTTCTAACTAATGGAAGTCCGTTTAATTGTAGTACAGGTGCGTATTCTTATATATCTATTAGAAGTATTAATGTAGGATCTAATTCTAATGGAGAATTGACAGATAATCTTCTTACTGCTCAACCTTCTGCATTTAGAGCATCACCCTTTGCAGCAAATACATGGTATGTAGGTTTGGAAGATGGGAGTTTAATACGATTAACTAATGTAAATAATTCTTCTGCGACATGGACGTCAATTACAACACCTTTCGTGGGATCAGTATCTTCAATTAGATTTGGAGAAACGGTCAATGATCTTATAGTAACTATGCATAATTATGGCGTCACAAGTATCTGGTATTCGCCAGATGCAGGTGCATCTTGG
Source organism: uncultured Psychroserpens sp. (assembly GCA_947489585.1). Lineage (GTDB taxonomy): Bacteria > Bacteroidota > Bacteroidia > Flavobacteriales > Flavobacteriaceae > Psychroserpens. The sequence goes on along the minus strand of CANLEE010000001.1, from coordinate 953,645 downwards.
GTAAGCAAAGAAGGAGATCTTCCAAATATACCTGTAAGAGATTTTCTTCTAAACCCTTTGAGCACCAACGAAGCTATTGTGGCAACTCAGTTAGGTGTTTGGCAAACTTTAAACTTTGATACAGCGACCCCTGCATGGACGCAATCCTATAACGGAATGAGTGATGTAAGTGTAACAGCGCTAGATTATTGGGATGTAAGTGGAGATGATACTAATAATATGGTTATTGCGTCTACTTATGGTAGAGGTGTGTTTACAGGAGGTTTTACTGAAGCAGCTATTCCCGATACCGAAGCACCAACCGCACCAACAAATTTAGCAGCAATTAATATTACTGCAAATACAGTGGATTTAAGCTGGGATGCAGCAACAGATAATATTGCCGTAACCGAATATGAAGTCTATCAGGACGGAGTTTTGATTGCTACAATACCAGCGACTTCTTACCAAGTAACAGGATTAAACCCTTTAACTAATTATGATTTTTATGTCATTGCTAAAGATGCTGCAGGGAATAGTTCTCCTCAAAGCAATACGGTAAATATTACAACATTAGCACCAGATACTGAGGATCCAACAACACCGTTAAACCTTCTAGCAAGTAATATTACTGCAACAATGGTTGATTTAGCTTGGGAAGCTTCAACGGATAATTTGGGCATTGTCTCTTATGATATATATCAAGATGCAGTACTAATTACTAATGTTTCAACAACAACTTATCAGGTTACTGGGCTAACACCAGAAACGGTTTATGCGTTTAAAGTTAAAGCTAAAGATGCTGCCGGGAATGAGTCTGAAGACAGTAATGAAGTCGCAATATTGACACTACCAAGCAATCCTACATATTGTGATTCAATGAGTACTGATGATACAGATGAACATATAAGTCGTATACAATTAGGTACTATTGATAACTCTTCTGGAGCATCAAATTATTCAGATTTTACAAATTTTTCGACAGCTTTAAGAAAAGGAACAGAGTATACAATTACAATTACCCCAACCTGGACACCTACACCATATAATGAGGGTTATTCTGTTTGGATTGATTATAACAATGATGGTGATTTTGAAGACGCTGGGGAACAAGTATATACAGAAGCTCCTACACAAACGACACCAGTAAGTGGCAATTTTACAATTCCTTTAAGTGCTTCGGAAACAGATACTAGAATGCGAGTATCTTTGAAATGGAATGACATTCCTGACCCCTGTGAAACCTTTCAATATGGTGAAGTTGAAGATTATACGGTAAAATTAGTAGGCTCAAATGACTTAATTTATACCAGTAGTGCTTGGACACCATACGCACCATCACCAACCACAGGAGCCGATAATGCTATTATTTTAGATGGTACTTATACCGTAACTGATGATATTCAAATCAATACTATTAGAGTAAATTCTGGAGCAAATATGGTGATTGAAAAATCAAGATCATTAACGGTTAATACCAATTTAATCACCAATGATAATGTTGTTTTAGAATCTGATTCTAATGAATATGCGAGTTTGATTGTTAATAATTTAGTCGTCGGAAATGTGCAGTACATGCGTCATACAAATACGACATCAAGTACAGGAGGCAATGATTTGATTGCGCCACCGGTTTTTGGAGAATCGTTTATGGATTTTAGAGCGGACAATCCAAATATTGTGAGCAATACGGGGAATACCTTATTCTTATTTGGTCCATTTGATAAAGTCACAGACACGTATCTATTGTATTCGAATACAGAAACTGCACCAATGTATGCAGGAACAGGTTATAGAGCTGCTTCGACAGACGGAAGTACATTAACATTTACAGGATTGGTGAATACCAGAAATGTGAGTATTCCAATAGTTAACAACGGCCCTACTAATCCTGAATGGAATTTAGTAGGTAATCCTTATCCATCTTATATCAGGCTATTTGATTTTCTAGCGGCTAATAGTTCTCAATTCGACACACAAAGTGCTGGGGTTTATGGCTATGATGCCAATGGTTCTAATGTTTGGACGATTTGGAATCAAGCGTTTTTGGATGCCAATCCAAATGCGGTTATTACTCCAGGTCAAGGTTTCTTAGTGGCATCTGCAACCAACAATGGCCGTATTGATTTTACACCTGCGATGCGAAGTATAGGAAACACCGATGATTTTATTCAAGGGCGGCAAGATGGAAGTTCTAGTATAGTGCACTTACAGTTAGAACTCAGTAATGCTACCGAAGGGGTCTACAACACCGATTTCTACTTTACCAACAACGCATCTAATGGTATGGATTTTAATTATGACTCCAGTGTATTTGGAGATCAAGCCGCATCAGATTTTGCATTATACTCACATTTGTTAGAAGAGAATCAAGACATTGATATGGCCATACAATCTTTAGGTTTAGATGCCTTGTCTAATGCAGTGATTCCTTTAGGAGTTCATATAGAACAAGGACAGCAGATAACTATTAGTATTTCAGCAAGCACATTACCAGAAAACGTAGAGGTGTATTTAGAAGACACGGTCAATAATACGTTTACCTTATTAAATGATAGTGATTATACGATAACTCCAACCGATGATATAACCAGCATAGGTCGATACTTCTTACGATTTAATGAAGAGACATTGAATACAAACTCCAATGATATAAACCGTTTAGAGATTTATACGACAACAGATCCCAAGTTATTGTATGTAAAAGGACAATTGTTAGAAGACACTGAGTTAACGATTTATGATATACAAGGACGTATTATAAAAACGATGACTTTGAATATTAATCAAACAACACATCGTATAGATGTCTCATCGATGACCACAGGTGCTTATATAGCAACTTTGAAAAATGACACCCAGAAGAAAACTCAAAAAGTGGTGATTAATTAAATAGCCATGTGCAATTTTAATAAAGGTTTTATACTCTGTATTTGCAATGATGATAGTGATTCATCAATTGAAAAAGACACAATTAAAACAGGAATATCTTATACCTGGATGTTATTTAAATCTATAAATTATATAGAACCCACTGAAAGAGGTAGGTATATAATGCCGTCATCAGATATTGAAAACGGATTAACAAATGAGTTTGTATTTGAGGAACTTAATAAAAGGGATTGTTTTGATTTTGAATATAAACCTGAAGAAGGTGATAACCTTTTTATTAAAAAGGGAAAAGTAATGCCATATTTGTCTTTTGTTTTTAGAGATGGGTTATGGATTGATGGCAGAACAGTAGATTTCAATACAGAGTTTGATGACATTATTGAAGGGAAATTAAAATCGCTTAGACATGAATAATCTCATTATCATATAATAGTTCATCACCACGTAATCTTAAGAAAATTTGAGCAACAGCAATGGTGTCTTTTTCGCAATAGGTAATAATGCGGTCAACTTCTTTTTCTTTATAATACACGCGATAGACTTCACTGCCATCGATATCATCTTTTGGTGATGGAATGCCTAAAACATTAGTTAATAGTTTCAATGACGTATAGGTTTTATAATCTCCAAATTTCCAGAGTTCTAAAGTATCTAGATGCGGCACTTCCCAAGGTTTTTTACCGAAGAGGTTCAATTTATATGGCAATTCGATATTGTGAATGATCATACGTCGTGCGATATATGGAAAATCAAATTCCTTTCCATTATGCGCACAAAGTAAATGTTTATTTGTACTGAAATGTGTAATCAATAAGTTTTTGAAATCCTTTAGAATTTTTACTTCATCTCCATAGAATGAGGTTACTCTAAAGCTCCTTATGTCACCTTCCATTTTGAAATACCCAACCGAAATACAGATGATTTTCCCAAACTCAGCCCAAATGCCTGCACGCTCGTAAAATTCTTCTGCTGTAAATTCATCACGTCTTTGATATTGTGATTTATGTTCCCAAAGTTCTTGTTTGGTGTCATCTAATTCAGAAAAATGTTCAGTTTCGGGAACAGTCTCAATATCTAAAAAGAGAATATTTTCTATATTTAATTTTGTAATCATGACTTATTCTATTTTATAGTTAAACGTGTTTTAATTGAGTGAAACGTCTTAGTTAATCGGTTGACCTAGCATTTTGTAACCTTCTTCAATATATAAACCAATATCGTCTGTAAAGGTTTTTGTGCCAATATCTGGGGATTTTTGATGCCCTAATCGAACAATGATAATATTGTCATTTGGCTCAACAAAGACATATTGTCCAAGATGTCCACGCATCATAAAAAAGTACTTATTCCCCATGCGTCGTAGCCACCAACCATAACCATATTCTGGGCTTTCTGGAAATCTTGGTCTAACAGACTTGGCAACAAATGCAGAATCCAAAAGTTGTTGCCCGTTCCATTTTCCATAGTCTTTATACAGTTTTCCGAAGCGTGCAAAATCTTTCGCATTACTTGCAATGCAACAGTAGGCTTTTACCAAATCATGACCTTCACTATCCACTTGCCATAGTGTAGAGTTTTCAGAACCTAAAGGCTTCCAAAAACTGTCTTCAAAATAATCATATAGTTTTTTACCAGTAGCCTTTTCAATAACCATAGCAAGCATTTGTGTATCACCACTAGCATATTTAAAGCCTTGACCAGGTTCATCAACTACTTCCAAACCGTTCATCACCTTAGCTAAATCATCATCAAAATAAGCACGTGTTGTGATAGATAAGGGTGAATAATACGCTTCATCCCAGTTGGTTCCAGATGCCATTGATGATAAATCGCCTACAGTCATTTTGGCTGCTTTTCCTTCACAAAATGCAGGAAGAAAATCACAAACAGGCTGATCTAAGTTTTTAATATAACCCTCCATAATGGCTTTTCCCATTAATCCAGATACGTAACTTTTCGCCATAGAAAAAGAGTTAGATTTTGAATCTTCGTTAAACCCATCATAATATTTTTCAAACCAAATACTATCGTTTTTTATAATAAGATAAGCAATGGTTCCCCATTCTTGATTAACTTTTTCGAGCTTTGGAGTCACAGTTACAGCATTGTAATCTTGGTGATTAATCCAAGGTTGTGATACTCCAGCTTCAATAGCTTGATTATCAAATTCTTTATAGTCTTCTAAAAATGCCGTTGTATGACCTTTCATATAAATGGTCCTTACTGCTTTGATGAGGTAATCGGTATCTGTGATGTATAATACAATAATTAGTAAACCGAAAAATATAACTAAGAATTTGAAGAATTTTTTCAAGAATTTCATAGGGAATAAATTAATTATTTGCGCCACGTTGTTTTAATTTCTCTTTATAAAAACGTTTATCTGCGATATATAGTGTTTTAATAAAAGTAGCAATAATATTTTGGTTTGCATCCACAAGACTCATGGTTTTGACAAGACTAATTTCATTTTTAAGCGACACATCGTCTTTTATCTTGTTGATCTCTTCGGAAGTAAAAATAAAATCACCAAAAATTCTACTTTTGCCAGGTCGCTTATAATGAGCTTCAACAGATTTGTCCCAAACCACATAATCTTCACCTAAGATTTTCATAAGTTGAATCATGTATATCGGATCGGTTGCAGAAAGCATGCTTCCTCCAAAAATAGTACCTACAAAATTTCGATTTTTCCAATTGGGTTTTAATGTAATAACGACTTTATGTAAATCGTCACTTACTTCAATAACTTTCGCCGTGGTTCGGCGATACATGGGCGACCAATTAAACCCATATCGGTATATCGTTGCGGGCTTAAAAAAACGCTCTAAAAAACGTGTGGCAACTCTATACATTAAAATAAAGATTGTTGTTTATATGGACTTTCATGCTCTAATAGCCATTGTTTTCTATAAAGTCCGCCAGCATAACCAGTTAAACTTCCATCGCTACCAATAACGCGATGGCATGGTACTATAATCCATAATGGATTTTTACCATTAGCATTGGCAACAGCGCGAATGGCTTTAACATCTCCAAGGCGTTTAGACAATTGTAAATAGGATAGGGTTTTTCCGTATGGAATTTCTTCTAATAGCGTCCAAATAAGCTTTTGAAAATCGGTGCCTTGCGGATTTAATTTGAGATCAAACTTTGTACGCGAGCCTTCAAAATATTCCTGAAGTTGAATCACGCAATCTTCTAATTCGTTAGGAATAATATCGGTTTCTTTTTCTTCAGAATTTAATACAGTAACCTGAGTAATACCATCTTCATCACCAACAATTTTAGTGAACCCTAAAGGTGATTTGATAATACAAGTTTCCATTAGTCTTCGGTGTCTTTAGATATGTTTTCGTCTAAAATCCCGAGCTTTTTTGCTCTAGCTTCCCAACTTTTTCTCGCCATGTGCTGAAGGTCTGATACATTATCACTCTCGTCCATAATTTCTAGCCCAAGTAAAGTTTCTATAACATCTTCCATGGTCACTAAACCACTTACCGAACCATATTCATCAACAACTAAAGCCATATGGTTTCTGCTTTCAACTAATTGTTCAAATAACTTTGGAATAGGCAAATTACGAGCAACTACGATGATGTGTCGTTTTAAATCAGATAGTTTTTTAGAACCGTTATCTAAAGCCATTTCTTTAAATACTTCGTCTTTTAAAACCAAGCCTTTAATATTGTCTGAGTTATGAGAATAAATAGGAATTCTTGAAAAACGCAAGTTCATATTCTTATTAAAAAAATCTTCTACAGTTGTATTTTCATCTTCAGCTTTCATGACTGTTCTTGGCGTCATAACATCTTTGGCAAATACATCTTTAAACGTCAATAGATTTTTAATAATTTTACTTTCATTTTCTTGAAACACGCCTTCTTCATGTGCCATATCAGCCATGACATGGAAATCCTCACGACTTAAGACGCTACCATGATGCCCTTTGCCTCCAATTAACTTTGTGGTGAGCTGTAAAATCCATAAAATTCCAGTATACTTTAAAGGAATGATTAAAAATTTTAAAGCCTTAGTAGTAAAGTTAGCAAGTTGTTTCCAGTAGGTCGCACCAATAGTTTTTGGAATAATTTCTGAAGCAACCAAAATGAGTATCGTCATAATCGTAGATACGACACCAACCATTAAATCTTCGGTAAATTCAATACCAAAAATAGAGCGGGTTGTAGAACCATATAATTCAGCATAAGCCACTTTAGCTTGTACACCAACCAGAATTGCTCCTACAGTATGCGCAATTGTATTTAATGTTAGAATAGCAATTAAAGGTCTGTCTACATCTTTTTTAAGAGCTTCAAGCGATTCAGCATATGCTTTACCTTCCTTTTTCTTAACATTAATAAAGGTTGGTGTTACACTCAATAATACTGCTTCAAGAATAGAGCATAAAAAAGAAAAGAAAATAGATACGAATGCAAATAATAAAAGTAAAGCCATTAAATAAGTTTATTTAATGGCTAATTTATAGAATATTATAGAATATTCTTTTGATTGATTAGGTTTAATTATCTTTTGCGTTACGTTTTGCACGTTCTAAATCGCGTTTTGCACGTTCTAAATCTCTTTGAGCTCTCTCTAAGTCACGTTGTGCGCGTTCAGCTTTTTTTGCTTCTTCTTTTTTACGATCTGTTCCAGATATATAGTATTTTAAATCGTTTCCAAGTGTGTTGATTTTATCTAAAAACCCTTTTGATGCAACTTCAGTATCTAAATACATGCGTAAATGGCCTTTTGTAAGCTTGCATTCAAAAACTTCATCTCCATTTTGATTATCAGACCATAGATATGTGTTACCATTAATATTTAAATTACTTTTTCCTAAAGTCTTTAGAAGGATAGATTTTACACCATCATTTTTAGATTTATGATAGCTTGCTCTAAACTTATAAGAATCGTCTGAAATAGAAATTGATACAGAGCTGTTTGAAGCTACATCATCGTCATTATCAATAGAAATAGAATATGATGTCCCTTTGGTTGTTGTCGTTTTTGGAGTCTCTGGTGGTTCTGGAGTAGATTGTGCATTAGTAGTAAATACTGAAAGAAAAGCAAATAGGATTGCTAGACTTAGCCCTTTTTTGACATCTATTATTCTGATGCTGTTTTGTCTGTCTTTTGATTTTGAAAAATTCATACTGTTCGTTTTTAATGATTGAATAGTACAAATGTAGATGACGATGAGGGTTTAAAAAAGAAAATAAGCGCCGTTAACCTAGCGTTAACCAACCAGATCACTTATGTTAACGCACTTTAAATTCTAGACCTACATTTCGTATGCTTTCTATAGATATAGAAGGGTCTAATTTAAAATACTTACGAAGCCTACTAATAAATACGTCCATACTTCTTCCAGAGAAAAAATCATCGTTTTCCCAAACGGATTTGAGAATATCTTCACGTTTTAAGAGTTGATTTTTATGATTGAAAAGGAAGAGAATTAATTCGCCTTCTTTTTGAGTGAGTTGCTTCTTGTAATCCTTGCATGATAATTCTAAGCGGCTAGTATCAAATGTGTAATCATTAATATTTATAATTGTTTCTTGAGATAATTTACTTGTGGCTTTTTCTGTGCGCTTTAAAATATTATTAAGTCGAAGCACAAGCTCATCGGCTTCAAACGGCTTAACAATATAATCATCTGCACCTAGTTTTAAACCTTTTATTTTATCTGCTTTAAGCTTTCGTGCAGTTAAGAAAATGAAAGGTGTTTCAGGGTTTATGTCAATCACTTTTTCGGCTAAAGTAAAGCCGTCCATTTTTGGCATCATAACATCAAAAACGCAAATATTGAAACTTCCATTTTTAAAGGTTTCTAAAGCTTCTTTTCCATCTTTTGCCCAAGTAATTTGATATCCTGAAATTTCAAGATATTGTTTTAGGATATTTCCGAAGTCTAAATCATCTTCTGCTAAAAGAATACGTTTCATGTTTTTTTAATTAAATGGGATGGTTAAAATGAAGGTAGTGCCTGTGCCTTCTTTACTTTCAACAGTAATATGCCCACCTTGAGCCTTTATAATTTGATTAGTATAGTATAACCCTAAACCTAAACCCTTTACATCGTGGATTTCCTTATTACCAGCTCTGAAAAACTTATCAAATATTTGCTTTTGGTCATGATCTGAAATTCCAATCCCGTTATCTTTTATAGAAATTTTCAAGTCTTTTTTGCTATCAACGCTGCAGTCAATTTTGATTGTGTCACCTGAATACTTTACCGCATTTTCAAGAATATTTAATAAAGCCGTTGTGGTGTAGAACTTGTCTAAAAGGATTGTTTGGTTGGGTTCTGAAAACGCCCTATTTATCATTACATTTTTAGATTTTACCGATAATAAGAAGTCGTCTAAAACCGTATTAATGTAAGGTTCAATAACTACTAATTCTTTATTCAGCTGAATCTCATTATAGCCTAAACTATTATTTAATACTTGATCGATAAGTTTTTGTAATCTTTTATTTTGGCGCTCTATTGTATTAATTGTATTGTCGACAAGTTGGGGTTGCTGTTGTATTTCGTCTTTTTTGAGCATTTTAGTTGCTAGAGTTAATGTTGCTAATGGTGTTTTAAGCTCGTGCGTAATATTATTAACGAAATCAGTTTTGATATCTGCGATTTTCTTTTGTGTGATTAAGTTTTTGATAGAGTAATAAAGCAATCCAATAACTATAGAAAAAATAAGGAGTGATAATAGTAGTAACCCAACCATACGTTTAAAGACAATTTTTTCCCAACCAGCGATATCCATTTTGTCTTGGGTTAGAAATAATAAGTAGAAAACAATGTCTTTGGTTTCTCCATTGATAATTCTACTTGAAGTATGATCGGTTTGCCATGATGTTGTGCTTACGCCAATGGCATCTTCATCAGCAATTGGATCACCTAGAATAATATGTTTTGCCGATTTTTCTACGTCAAAAATCGTATCATTTTTTATAGAGTCTAATAGAATTATGGCTTTAATTTTTTTATGAAACTTAATACCATAAGGGATGTTTTTTTTAACGAGTTCTTTTTGATATTCTGTTCTATAAGTATCGTTGATAGAATCCATAACTAATTGCAAGCCATCAAGAATGTCTGACTTAGAAGCTAAATCTATTTTATAATCTGAAACTGTATTAAGAAAAGTATCTTGCCATATACCAGACAAAGAGTCAAGTGCAGGAGAAAAATCATCTATTTGAGAAATAGAGCGTCTGGTTTCTTTTATAAAAGCATCTTTTTTTAGCTTATATGTATTATTGATTAGATAGCCCTGAACTATAGATAAAGCTATTATTCCTAAAACAGAAGCAATAATTAAAAGGTTGATTTTTTTCTTCATGCGTTTATCGTTCGCTTAAAATTAAGAATCGAATTTGATAAAATAGAGCACAATGTCTAAAAAAGACATTATGCTCTTGATTAAGGTTGATTGTTTGATTGATGAATTCATGTGTTTTACTTAATTGATCTGTAACGTCGTCTTGAATTCCAGTTGTGTGATTTCGTACCCTGGTTCGTTTCTGTAATTAAATCGTTGTTTAAAGTTCTCATGATAATTTGATTTTTAAGATTGATGATGAGACAAATCTAAAACGAAGATTTCTAAAAAAATCAAAAAAAGGAGAGGTTAACCTTGCGTTAACCTAGTAGATAGGAAAAAGTATAGGTGAAATAAGAGTTTACAAGATTTGAGAAAGTCTTGTTAACATAAAGAATTTAAGATGTACAATTTATTAATACAACAACTTTACAACATCCTTAGCAAAGTAACTTGCAATTACATCAGCTCCAGCACGTTTAATGGCGATGATTTGTTCCATCATGACGGCATCATGATCTAGCCAGCCTTTTTCGGCAGCAGCTTTAAGCATGGCATATTCTCCAGATACTTGATAAACAGCAACAGGAACATCAACTTCATTTTTGATTTCACGAACAATATCTAAATAGCATAAACCGGGTTTGACCATCACGATATCTGCACCTTCATCGATATCCATTTCGGTTTCTCTAATGGCCTCAAAACGATTTGCGAAATCCATTTGATAGGTTTTTTTATCCTTCGGAATGTCTTTGATATTTGCAGGAGCAGAATCTAAAGCATCACGAAAAGGGCCATAATATGCTGAGGCATATTTTGCAGAGTAACTCATAATCCCTGTGTCTGTAAACCCGTCATCTTCTAGAGCTTCTCTAATGGCTAAAATACGACCATCCATCATATCACTTGGTGCTACAAAATCGGCTCCAGCCTGAGCGTGAGATAAGCTCATTTCAGCTAGAACATCGACAGTATCATCATTGATAATTTTACCATCGGCAATAATTCCATCGTGACCATAAGACGAGTATGGATCTAGTGCAACGTCTGTCATCACTAGCATGCCTGGACATACATTTTTAACGGTTTTAATAGCACGTTGCATGAGACCGTTTGAGTTTAAGGCTTCTGTACCTTTATTATCTTTTAAGTTATCAGGTACTTTTACAAAAAGTAACACCGATTTCAAACCAAGTTTCCAGAGTTCTTTGACTTCACGTTCTAGCAAGTCTAAACTGAAACGATAGTAATTTGGCATAGAGGCAATTTCTTGCTTGATGCCTTTTCCTTCAACGACAAACAATGGCACTAGAAAATCGTTAGGCGTAATAATCGTTTCGCGAACTAAGCTTCTAACAGCTTCGCTGGTTCTTAATCTTCGGTTTCTTCTTAGTGGGAACATAACATTTATGTTTTAATTATTTATAGAGGTTTCGACTGCGCTCAACCTGACATTAGTTTTATTTAACCCAGTCTTTTGGGTTTTGTAATACGTTTATTAATTTCTCTTCTTCACTTCCAGTTTTTGGATGATGATCATAAACCCATTGCACATGAGGCGGTAAACTCATAAGAATACTTTCAATTCTTCCGTTGGTTTTTAATCCGAAAAGTGTGCCTTTATCATGAACCAAATTGAATTCTACATAACGACCACGACGAATTTCTTGCCAATCACGTTGCGCATTAGTGAATTCTAAATCTTTTCGTTTTTCAACAATAGGCACATAAGCCTCTAGAAAACTATCACCGACGTCTGTCACAAAATCATACCAATTTTGCATACTCATGTCTTCAGAAGCTTTACAATAATCAAAGAATAAGCCTCCAATTCCACGAGCTTCATTGCGATGTGTATTGTAAAAATACTCATCACAACGTGCTTTATATTTCGGGTAGAATTTCGGGTTATGTTTATCACAAGCTGTTTTACAAGTGCGATGGAAATGTTTCGCATCATCTTCCAACAAATAATAAGGCGTAAGATCTTGTCCGCCACCAAACCATTGGTCTACAATATTGCCTTCTTGATCGTACATCTCAAAATATCGCCAATTTGCATGAACGGTTGGTACCATTGGGTTTTTAGGGTGTAGTACTAAACTCAATCCGCATGCAAAAAAGTTGGCATCTTCAACACCAAAGTAATTTTGCATAGATTCAGGAAGTTTTCCATGAACACCAGAAATATTAACACCTCCTTTTTCGAAAACGTTACCATTTTCGATAACACGAGTTCTTCCGCCGCCGCCTTCAGGGCGTTTCCATATGTCTTCTTGAAATACAGTTTTACCATCAATGGCTTCTAATTTAGAAGTGATAGTGTCCTGTAATTCGTGTATGTATTTGAAGAATTTATCTTTCATTTTTATACCATTGATTTATTACAATAGGTCGCTTTTTCAAAATCTCTAATATTGATAGCTATAAAGTCTATTGAAGGAAATAGTATGTTAAGTTGCTTAACAATTTGATGAGAAAGGTTTGCCTTTTGGTCAGTAGTTCTTCCTTCCATGATGTTGGCAAAAACATGAATAAAATCACTTTTTTTTCCTCCAACACTATAGTTATCCTTAAATGGATTTAATCTTACTTTTATGTCACTTTCATCAAACAAACCAGATTCAACCGCTTGTTTATGTACCGCTAGAAGAGTTTCTTCTGGAACATTTAATTTCAAAACATTTTCTGAACAGTCTATTACAAAATGAGGCATAAGTTTATTTATATAATTCGTATAATTCCATATCTAAAGGTGCTTCACCTGTAGGTATAAAATTTTTTTCTAAGGTTTTTTGCCATTTGAAGTTATTATTCAAAGCAACTTTCACACTACTTAGATTGTCTTTATGCGCAATAATTTGCAAGGTTTCAAACCCTAATGTTTCAAACGCATAAACTGATAATTTCTTAATTGATTTCGAAGTGAGTCCTTGCCCTTCAAATGGATACCCAATACAATAGGCGAATTCGCCTTGTTTTTTGTCCAAATCTACTTCTTTGATGTAGATAAGTCCGATAAGTTCTCTAGTTTCAGAATGTTTTAATGTAAATAAAAACTCTTCTTTTTTATGAAACTGCTTTGCTTTTTTTTCTACAAAAAATTGAGATAACGTTGGATTTAAATTTTGTTCTAATGTCTTTGGGAAATAACGTTTAAAACGATCTGTATTAGCCACCATTAAGTCGCAAACTTTCCATGCATCACCATCGTGAATTGGATTGATTTCAAAACCATCAAATTGTGCTACCATTACACGACTATTTTATGACCTCCCAAACGATTATCTTCTTTAAGAAGATGTACTGTTTTTAATGAGGCTGCAGTTACACTCAAAGGTAAAACCAAAATCCAACCAATAACTGGAACTAATAAAAAAAGCATAAATACAATACCATTACCTATGGCAACACCTCTATGTTTTCCAATGAATTGAATGCTTTCTCTGTACTTGAAATGACGTTCAAGTGTATAATCCATATTACCAAAACCAGCATAATAGGCTTGCACTAAAAACAGTAGAACAGTAGAAAAAATATTAACTAGTGGAATAAATTTAAGTAGTAATAAAGGGATGGTAATCAACAACTCTTTTCCTAAGTTTCTAAGGTTAATTCTAATACCTCTCCACAGTTGTTCTTTAAATGTTGTATTTCTATGATGATGCTGTTCTACACCTGTTAAATGGGCTTCTATTTTTTCGGAAACAGGACTCATAAAAGGCGCAGATAGTGCCATAATGATATGCTTATAAAGAATCAAACCAATAGCTAGAACAACAATACCTCCAATAAATGTTGAAATAGAAGTAAAGGTCTCTTTCCCAAATTCCCAAGGCCAAATTCGCGCTATGAAGTTTCCAATATTATCAGACAAACCATAAGCTGATACCACAATAATAAGCGCAGTAAACAAACTAATGCCAATTGGAATGAAAAAGAATTTCCAAAGCTTCAGCTTTGATATTAATGCAAAAGCACTTGAATATGCTTGAATGCCTTTTAATATATTCTTTATCATTTTTTAAAACTTAAATCAGTTATGCTTTGTACTCTTTTACAGCATCAATAAATGCTTTTGCGTGATCTAACGGAATGTTAGGTAAGATGCCATGACCTAAATTAACAATATATTTATCCTTACCAAAGTCATCAATCATTTGGTGTACCATTTTTTTAATTTCTGAAGGCGGAGAAAATAAACGTGTTGGGTCAAAATTACCTTGTAAAGTAATATTTCCACCAGTTAAATAACGTGCATTTTTAGCCGAACAGGTCCAATCTACACCTAGAGCAGAAGCACCAGAAACTGCCATCTCACCTAAGGCAAACCAACATCCTTTTCCGAAGGCAATTACAGGAGCATCATCTTTCAATGCATCAATTATTTGTTGTATATATTGCCAAGAAAATTCTTGATAATCGACAGGAGATAGCATGCCTCCCCAAGAATCAAACACTTGAACGGCATTACAACCTGCTTTTACTTTTTCTTTTAAATATGCAATTGTAGTATCTGTAATTTTTTGTAATAACTGATGTGCAGCAATTGGATTGGTAAAACAAAATTCTTTGGCTTTATCAAAGTTTTTACTGCCTTGTCCTTGTACGCAATAGCATAAAATCGTCCATGGTGAACCAGCAAAACCAATTAATGGAATCTCATTATTCAATTTTTCTTTTGTGGCTTTTATGGCTTGATAGACATAATTCAAGGCGTCTTTTACGTCAGGAACAATGACATTATCAACATCTTTTTGAGAGCGAATAGGATGAGGCAAATAAGGACCAAAATTAGGTTTCATTTGCACCTCAATATTCATCGCTTGTGGAATTACCAGAATATCGCTAAATAATATTGCAGCATCCATGCCATAACGACGAATCGGTTGCACAGTAATTTCACTTGCTAATTCAGGTGTTTGGCAGCGTGTAAAGAAATCATATTTGGCTTTGATTTCCATAAACTCTGGAAGATAACGACCAGCTTGACGCATCATCCATACTGGAGGACGTTCAACAGTTTCTCCTTTTAATGCTCTTAAAAATAAATCGTTTTTTATCATATTAAACGTAATGTTCGTTTACTAATTCTATCACACTTTCTACGGTTGGTACTTTAGCAACCCTTACATCTTCAAAATGCCTACTAGCTTCTTTTGCTGTCGTTTCTCCAATGCAAAATGCAATGATGTCATCATCATTTTCTTGTTTATAGCTTTGAACGGTTGACGGACTGTAAAACATCACCGCTTTTATAGTATCCTTAATTTTAACCGAATCATATTTGGTTTCGTAAGCTGTTACTTCAGTAACTTCAATATTATTTTCATTTAGTATTGTTGGCAATTCGTCTAAGCGAATATCACTACAGAAATATGTGACTTCGGTACCTTCGATATAATCGACTAGGTATTTAGCTAAAGCTTTCGAGTTATTTTCAGTGTGCTTTACCTTACCAATTTTGCGTTCTACCAAACGTTTTGTTCGTCTGCCAACACAGTATATGTTTTCAAATTTTAATTCTTCCGCAGAAAAATTAGTCAGTAATGCTTCCACAGCATTTTTACTTGTAATGATAACATTTTTAGGCATTGGTCGTAAAACCTTTGGTGTCATTCGATTTAAACTAATCTTTATAAAATCTGAACTCTCTGAAACAATAACATCATTAAACAATTGCTTTTGATCGTCGGTTAAAGTTTTGGTTGAATAGACATTAACACCTTGGGATGACTTTTTAAGATTATCCATTAAACGCTTTCCACCTCGTTCTATAATATAGTCGGCACAAAATTGAGCGAGTTCTTGATGTTTTCCAAGGGGAACTGTACGTTGAATTTCAATTTTTTTGCTTCCATCAAGGCTTAATAATACACCTTGGAAATGAACTTCTTCCTCTTTTACAAAGGCTAAAGCACCAATAGGAGCTGAGCATCCACCTTCTAAACGATTTAAAAATTCACGTTCTATTGATGTCGCAGTTTCGGTGTCGCCATGATTGATTTCTGCACAAATTGCACGCGTCTCTTCATCACTTTCTAGTGCTGTAATCATAATTGCACCTTGTGCTGGCGCAGGAATCATCCATTCGAGGTTAAAGCTTTCTTCTGGCTTCATGTCTAATCGACCTAAGCCAGCAGCAGCAAAAATAGCACCATTCCAATTGCTATCTTCTAGTTTCTGTAAACGAGAATTTACATTTCCACGTAAACCAACCATTGTATGTGTTGGGTAGCGATTTAACCATTGTGCTCTGCGACGTAAACTCCCTGTAGCAATTACAGCGTCACGCTGAGACAAAAACTCTTCGTTCTTTTTAAAGACTAAACAATCTCTAACATTACCGCGTTTTAAAACAGCGGCTTGAACAATGCCTTTTGGTAATAATGTTGGGACGTCTTTTAGAGAATGTACTGCGATGTCAATCTCTTCGTTGAGCATAGCAATATCAAGTGTTTTTGTGAAAACACCTGTAATTCCTAGTTCGTAAATGGGTTTGTCTAGTACAATATCTCCTGTAGATTTTACAGGGACGAGTTGTGTTTTATGACCTAAATGCTCAAGTTGTTGTTGTACGGTTTTGGCTTGCCATAGCGCAAGTTCGCTATCACGCGTTCCAATTCTTATAAGTTTAGACATTGTCTTTAGTTGCTTCTAGTTGAAACACTTTTTTTATGAGTTCGAGGCTGTCGTCAGTAGAGACATCATCACCTTTTAAATGATGCGCAAAATGATTGGTAATTTTTTGAATAATATTATTACTAATGACTTCTGCTTGAACTTCGTTGAAGTCACTCATTTTTTTGCGTTGTGTATCTAATTCTGCATTTGCAAAATCAGTGAGTTTATGTTTTAAAGCCTTGATAGTTGGTGCAAATTTACGCGTAGCTAACCAAGCGTTGAAATCGGTTTTGATGTCTTCAATAATAGTTTCAGCAACAGGGATATGTGCTTTTCTACGCTCTAAAGTTTCATCAGTCATTTGAGATAAATCATCTAAGTGTACTAAGGTAACATTATCCAATTCGGTGACATTTTTATTCACGTTCTTAGGAATTGATAAATCTAAGATTAATAGCGGTTTTGAAGACTGAATGCACAATTTATCAACCGTTGGGTTTTGAGCACCAGTAGCAACAATTAAAATATCAGAGGTGTTGATTTCTTCCTGAAGGTTGGCATAATCTTTTACCAATACATTGAATTTGCCAGCAACAGCTTCGGCTTTATCTTTAGTTCGGTTGATTAGTGTAATGTGTTCATTTTTGGTGTGTTT
Organism: uncultured Psychroserpens sp.; assembly: GCA_947489585.1. GTDB lineage: Bacteria > Bacteroidota > Bacteroidia > Flavobacteriales > Flavobacteriaceae > Psychroserpens. Next base: position 936,164 of record CANLEE010000001.1, on the reverse strand, counting down.
TACCAAATTCTCACAAGTGTTTCTTCCAATTTTACCTGTTCCGAAGAGTAAAATGTTTTTTTCTGAAATAGCTTCAATGTTGTTCATGATATATTGCACAGATGCAAAAGATACCGATGTTGCTCCAGAAGAAATTTCAGTTTCAGTTTTGATTCGTTTCGATGCTTGAATTACCGCATTGACCAAACGCTCTAAAAATGGATTAAGTAATTGCTGCTTTTTTGATAATCGTGCACTAATTTTTAACTGACTTATAATCTCAAAATCGCCAAGAATTTGACTATCCAACCCAGAACCAACTCTAAAAATATGAGCAATTGCATCTCTATTTTTGTAAACGTAAGCCACTTTTTGAAATTCTTCTACGGTGCCTTTAGTATTATCACAAAGCAATTGGATTAATTGAAAAGGGTGTTGTGCAAAACCATAGATTTCGGTTCTGTTGCATGTCGAGGTTACAATTAAGCTTTCAATCCCATTTTGTTTGGCCTGTTCTAAGACAGCAATTTTAGATGTGTCGTCTAAACTAAAATGACCACGCACTTCAGCATCAGCTTTTTTGTAGCTGAGACCAATGGCATAAAATGTTGTGCCTCTCGACATGTTGTAGTGCTCCATACCTGATTTGGAAATTACGTTAGCAAAAATAAAAAGTGTGAGTGATAAAAAACAACGCTAGAAGAACTTTAAGTGTCGTTTGTGGTTTTTTAAAGAGATTTCTTATTATAATATGATAAATGTCATATTTTTGTAGTGAAATCAACACTTTAAATCAATTTAGTTTAGAATGAATCTAAATAACAGTAAAAATAATTCCCATGTTTCTAACTCAGAAAGTGTCGCTAGAGGTTCATTTGAAGAAACAAAATTAGATGACGGATTTTTCGTACTCACTTATCAAAATGAAAGTCATGAAGTTCAAACCCTTGAACGTGAGATTGATAGTCGTTTCATACAATTTCACTTTTGTATCAAAGGCTCGAGTGAGTTTATCTTTAATAATGGTAATTATCGCTTAAAAATTGAGGAAGAGAATTCATTGTTATTATATAATCCGCAGCGTGATTTGCCTATTCATTTAGAAGTGCATCCAAAATCATGGTTGGTTTCGGTATTGGTGTCGATTAAAAAATTTCACGGCTTATTCTCTCAGGAAGCCGATTATATCACCTTTTTGAGTGACGACAATAAGGATAAAAAATACTATAAAGACGGAAAGATTTCGCCGTCTATGGCTATTGCACTCAATCAATTAATCAACTTTAATCTAAATTCATCTATTAAAAACCTATACTTCAAAGGAAAAGCCTTAGAACTTTTGAGTCTATATTTCAATAGAAGTGAAGATGCAGATATTGAACAATGCCCATTTTTGGTCGATGAAACCAATGTAATTAAAATTCGTAAAGCCAAAGACATCATTATTGCACGAATGGCCGAACCTCCAACACTTCAAGAATTGTCTGAAGAAATTGGATTGAGTCTCAAAAAACTCAAAGAAGGCTTTAAACAAATTTATGGAGACTCAGTATTCAGTTTTTTGTTTGATTATAAAATGGAAGTCGCTAGAAAACTTTTAGAAGCTGGAGATCATAATGTAAATGAAGTTGGACTTAAAGTAGGTTATAGCACGTCAAGTCATTTTATTTCAGCATTTAAAAAGAAATATGGCACAACTCCTAAAAAATATTTGATGGCCTTGGGTTAAAAAACACTGAGAACATTTAATCTTAATAAACTTTATAAATACTGTCGTATTTTCGCAAAAACAAAATAAATTATATGAAATTCTTCACAACACTACTATTAGCTTTATCAATTACATGTTATAGCTTCTCACAATCTCAAGCAGAGATTACAAAACATGCTCAAACGTATCATGATTATATTACCAATCAAAATTTTGATGGTGTTTTAGATTATTTATACCCAAAGGTGTTTGATATGGCATCAAGAGCGCAGATGAAAGCGTCGATGGAACAAATGTTCAACTCTAAAGACATGAAAATTGAATTTTTGTCAAATAATGTGACACGTGTTACAGATGATAAAGTATTAGATGATGTGACGTATGCAGCTGTATTTTACAATAGCAAAATGAAAATGACATTTGTTTCTGAAATGGATAAACCAGAAGAGGACAAAAAAGGATTTTTGGAGTTTATGAAAACGACTATGAACACCCAATTTGGCGAAGACAACGTCACGTCAGATTTAAAAACAATGGCATTAGTTATTAACATGGACGCCAGTATGTTTGCAATCAATGACCCTAAATTTACAGGGTGGAAGTTTATCAGTAATGACGATGCTATGAAACAATTGGTAGATAGCATAGTGCCTGAAAGTATAAGAACAGAATTGCTTAAAGAATAATAAATACATGAAAGGAGTTTTACTCGTTAACTTAGGTTCACCAGATAGTCCTGAACCTAAAGATGTCAAAAGATATTTAGGAGAGTTTTTAATGGATGAACGCGTGATTGATGTGCCGCTTTGGGCGCGAATATTACTTGTTAAAGGCATCATTTTAAACACACGACCTAAAGCATCAGCTGCGGCGTACAAAAAAATATGGTGGGACGAAGGGTCACCTTTAATTGTATTGTCTGAACGATTACAAGCTAAGATTCAAGAACAGGTTGACTTTCCAGTAAGCTTAGCAATGCGCTACGGAAGTATGACTATTAAAAAAGGCTTACAAGAATTAGTCGATAAAGGTGTAGATGAGGTGTTTTTAATTCCCTTGTATCCGCAATTTGCTATGGCAACAACCGAGACGATTTTAGTATTAGCTGAAGAGATAAGACAAGCACATTTTCCGCAGTTAAAAATTCAAGATTTAAAAGCTTTTTATAATAATTCAAATTATATAGACGTCCTTTCAAATTCTATTGAGAGCCATTTAAAAGGTAAAGATTATGAGCACTTATTATTTTCTTACCATGGTGTTCCAGAACGTCATATAAGAAAAAGTGATGTTACAAAATCACATTGTACAATTGATGGAAGTTGTTGCGCAACGCCATCCCCAGCACACGAGTTTTGTTATAGACATCAATGCAAAGAAGTCACACGATTAGTCGCTAAAAAACTAAATCTGGAGGAAGGGACATTCTCAACATCATTCCAATCTAGATTAGGATTTGACCCATGGTTGCAACCTTATACAGATAGAACAATTGAACGCTTAGGAAAAGAAGGCACTAAAAAAATGGCCATTGTTACTCCAGCTTTTGTGAGTGATTGTTTAGAAACACTTGAAGAAATTGCGATGGAAGGCGAAGAGATATTTCATGAAATGGGCGGGAAAGATTTCACTACAGTTCCATGTTTAAATGATGATCAAGAATTTGTTGACCTATTATCAAATTGGATTAAGGATTGGGCAATGTCTGAAACAGGTACTATATAATGGCAAAAACGAGTTCTAAAGATTTAGGAACACAGCCCATTGGTCAACTACTAATTAAGCAAGCCGTTCCTGCCTCTATTGGAATTTTAGTGATGTCGCTTAATATCCTAGTTGATACTATTTTCGTCGGAAATTGGATAGGTTCAACTGCCATCGCTGCTATAAATGTTGTGCTTCCGGTTTCCTTTTTTATTGCAGCTTTAGGTATGGCAATTGGTGTAGGAGGATCGTCGATTATCTCTCGTGCATTAGGAGCAGAAAATAAACCAAAGGCATTAAAAACGTTTGGAAATCAACTCACATTAACCTTTCTTTTTACAATTTCGTTTGCCGTTTTCGGACTCTATTTCGTTGATACCCTCATTCCAGCATTTGGAGGCAAAGGCGCTATTTTTGATCCGGCAAAAATCTATTATGAAATCATTCTTTATGGTGTTCCTGTTTTAGGATTTGTTATGATGGGCAACAACGTTATTCGCGCTGAAGGGAATCCAAAGTTTGCGATGTATGCGATGCTTATCCCATCGATAGGAAATTTACTGTTCGATTATATATTTATCTATGTATTCGATTTAGGTATGGCAGGAGCTGCTTGGGCAACAACAGGGTCTTATATCGTATCCTTTCTCTTTATATTATGGTATTTTCTATCTCCTAATTCTGAATTAAAAATCAATCTATCTCATTTTAAATTAGACCGTACCATAGTTTCTGAAATAGGTTCTTTAGGGTTCGTCACATTAGCGCGACAAGCTGTTGTAAGCGTTACATTTTTATTAGTTAATAATGCCCTTTTCAATTATGGTGGCGAGACATCAGTAACTGCTTATGCTATTGTTGGTCGAATGATGATGTTTGCACTCTTTCCTGTCTTTGGAATTACGCAAGGCTTTATACCAATTGCAGGTTATAATTATGGCGCAGAACAATACGATCGTGTTAAGCAAGTCATTTATACGGCTATAAAATATGCAACTATTCTTGGTACTATTGTGTTTATAGGCTTAATGGTTTTTCCAGAAGTAATTACCAAATGGTTTACCTCAGATTTAGATGTGATTGATGTTACACCAAATAACATGCGTTGGGCATTTGCAGCTGTTCCTATTGTAGCGCTTCAACTTATAGGAGCTGCTTATTTTCAAGCTGTTGGGAAAGCATTGCCAGCATTATTGTTGACACTTACGAGACAAGCTATTTTCTTTATTCCGCTCATGTATATTATGCCAAGGTTTTATGGAGAATTAGGCATTTGGATGTCCTTTCCAATTTCAGATGTATTATCTACTATTGTGACTGCGTTCTTTTTACGTCGCGAAGTCAAGTTAAAATTGAATAAGACAATGGCATAATATTTTTTTATGCTTATTTTTAAAGCGAGTAACTAAACCACCAATATAATGAGACTAATCACTACAGTTATGTGTCTTTTCCTCTTCGGAAATTTGACACACCTAAATGCGCAATCTTTTGACGAATCCCAATACGATGCACTAGAATATCGACTTCTTGGTCCATTTAGAGGCGGGCGAAGTGCTGCAGTGACAGGTGTTCCTAATAAACCAAATCTATATTATTTTGGATCAACAGGTGGCGGTATATGGAAAACGCTAGATGGTGGACGTACTTGGGAAAATATTTCTGATGGATTTTTTGGCGGAAGTATAGGCGCAATTACCGTTTCAAAAAGTGATCCTAATGTGATATATGTTGGAGGCGGAGAGAAGACAGTTCGTGGTAACGTGTCTTCAGGTTATGGTATTTGGAAAAGTGTCGATGCTGGAAAGACTTGGACTTCCGCAGGACTAAAAAACTCACGTCATGTACCGAGAATCGCAGTGGATCCTACAGATCATAATATTGTTTACGCAGGTGTTTTAGGAAACATTTATAAACCCACTCAAGAACGCGGAATATATAAAAGTACAGATGGAGGGAAAACATGGAAGAAAACCTTATTCGCTAATGCACATGCAGGTGTTGTCGATTTATTAATTGATCCAACCAACCCCAGAATTTTATATGCATCTACTTGGCGCGTACAGCGAACACCGTATAGTTTAAGTTCTGGAGGCGAAGGCTCTGCACTTTGGAAAAGCACAGATAAAGGGGAGACTTGGACAGAAATTTCGACGAACAAAGGGTTTCCAGAAGATACTTTAGGGATTATTGGTGTGACCGTGTCTCCAGTAAATAACCAACGTGTTTGGGCTATTGTCGAAAATAAAGAGAAAGGTGGTTTGTATCGAAGTGAAGATGGAGGAGAGACTTGGAAGCAAGTTAATAGTGAACGTAAATTGCGTCAACGTGCTTGGTATTATACAAGATTGTATGCAGATACTAAAGATGTAGATGTTGTTTATGTATTAAATGTTCGTTATCATAAAAGTACTGATGGTGGAACATCATTTAGTACCTATAATGCGCCTCATGGTGACCATCATGATTTATGGATTGCTCCTGAAGACCCTAACCGAATGATAATTGGAGATGATGGAGGTGCACAAGTTACCTACGATGGTGGTGAAACTTGGAGTACGTATCATAATCAGCCTACGTCTCAGTTTTATCGTGTAACAACAGATAATCATTTTCCATATCGTATTTATGTGGCACAACAAGATAATTCGACTATAAGAATTCCACATAGAACTGATGGTCGAAATATTACAGAGGATGATTGGGAACGAACAGCTGGTGGAGAATCTGCTCATATTGCCATTGATCCTGAAGATAATGACATTGTGTATGGCGGAAGCTACGACGGATTTCTTACACGATATAATCACAAACGTGGAACGCTTAGAGCGATTAATGTTTGGCCTGACAATCCAATGGGACATGGAGCCGAAGGGATGAAGTATCGTTTTCAGTGGAATTTCCCTATCATATTTTCAAAGCATAATCCAAATCGTTTATACACCTTTTCACAGCATGTGCATGTCACAGAAAATGAAGGACAATCTTGGAAGATTATTAGTCCGGATTTGACCAGAAATGATCCAGAAAAACTCAAATCATCAGGAGGGCCAATTACACAAGATAATACATCAGTAGAATATTATTGTACCATTTTTGCTGCTCAAGAATCGCCAATAACAGAAGGACTACTTTGGGTTGGTAGTGATGATGGATTAATTCATGTCACAAAAGATGGTGGACAAAATTGGGAAGATGTAACACCTAAAGGCATGCCAGAATGGATGATGATTAATAGTATTGAACCTAGTGCTTATGATGCTGGAACGTGTTATGTTGCAGGAACAAAATACAAGACTGGAGATTTTGCACCTTACTTATATAAAACAACAGACTATGGAAAAACATGGACTAAAATTATAGATGGAATTAACCCAGAACACTTTACTAGAGTGCTTCGAGAAGACCCAAAGAAAAAAGGGTTATTGTATGCTGGGACAGAAACAGGAATGTACATTTCATTTAATGATGGAAAGAATTGGAAACCGTTTCAGTTAAACCTTCCTATTGTTCCAATAACCGATGTAACTATAAAAGATAACAACTTAATTGTGGCAACTCAAGGGAGAAGCCTCTGGATGATTGATGATTTAACTGTTTTGCATCAACTGTATGGTTCATCTTCTGAAGACCATAGACTATTTAAACCAAAAGACACCTATAGAATGGATGGTGGTTTTAGAAAAGGAAGTAAAACAGCAGGAACAAATCATCCTAATGGTGTGATTACTTATTTTAATTTAAAAGATTATGATAAGGAAAACGATGAGGTGTCTTTAACTTATTTTGATCAAAAGGGAGATACAATTAAGACATTTTCAACCAAAAATAAGAAGAAGGATAAATTAGAGGTGAAAAAAGGGATGAACCAATTCGTATGGAATATGACCTATGATGGAGCCGAAAAACTTGATGGTATGATTTTATGGTGGGCAAGTTTAGATGGTCCGCAAGCAATTCCAGGAACGTACAAGGTGCATTTAAATGTGAACGGAACTGCAGTGCCACAATCATTTAATATTGTTGCTGATCCAAGAGCAGAAAGTACGCAAGCTGATATGCAAAAGCAATTTAGTTTTATTAAAGATGTCAATAAAACTATGGATGATGCCCATAAATCCATTAAAAAAATCAGAAAAATCAAAAGCCAACTTACCGCTTTTGAAACCCAATACAAAGATGATGCTAATGTAAAAGAGTTATTAGAAAAATCAAAAACGTTAAAAGAAGCGTTTACTAAAATAGAAGAAGCCTTATATCAAACAAAAAACCGTAGTGGTCAGGATCCTTTAAATTTTCCAATACGATTGACCAATAAACTCGGGCATTTAAATTCATTAGTTAGTATGGGCGATTTCGCACCAACGGATCAAGATATTGCTGTTAAAAATGAGTTGTCGGTCAAAATCAAAGCACAATTAGAGGCGTTTGATAAATTGGTTAGTGATGAGATAAGTGCATTTAATACTGCTTTTAATAACAAGCAGTTAAACTATTTATTTGTTGAAGATTAATAATGGAGTATTACAATTATATAAAAGCCTTGCATCTTATTTTTATAGTGACTTGGTTTGCAGGCTTATTTTACATTCCAAGGTTATTTGTGTATCAAATAGAAGCTTTTAATAAGCCTTCACCTGATAAAGAAATCTTAGGAAAGCAATTGAAGTTAATGACAAAACGCTTATGGAATATTATTACTTGGCCTTCAGCGATTTTGGCAACATTTTTTGCTGTTTGGTTACTTGTTTTAAATCCGGTTTTACTTAAACTGCCATGGATGCATGTGAAATTGACCTTTGTTGTGTTATTGATTTTATATCATTTAAAAACACATCAATTTTACAAGCAATTGCAACGTGATGAGGTTAAAAAAACGTCTAATTTTATGCGGCTTTGGAACGAAGGTGCAACCTTTATTTTGTTTGCCGTAATTTTTTTAGTGGTTTTGAAAAGTGCCATCAATTGGGTATTTGGAGTCATAGGGATTTTTGTGCTAGGCATTTTACTCATGTTAGGTTTTAAAATTTATAAAAATATAAGACAGAAAAATCCAGATGCTTAATATTGGCTTAATAATTGATACATTTATAGTACTACAAAAATTAAGATGAGGTTAAACAAATTATCTTTAAGGGTTCGCATTTTCTTTGCGATGATATTATTGGTGCTTATTGCATCAATTTTAATTGGAGCAGTTACTGTTTATCAAAAAAATGAAGAATCAAGAGATTATCATAAAGCAAGGTTAGAGCGAAAACAACAAGCAATTATAAGTGACATCAACTATGTCATTCGAGAAACAACTTACCCTGTAGAAACTGAGAAAGTAGCTTTAATTTTTAAGGATGAAATTTATAGGATTGCTGAAGTTCATAGCCTGAGACTCAATTTATATGATTTAGATGGCACATTACTTATTACCTCCAAAGCAAGTTTAACTAATGATTCAATAGTCAAATGTATTGACACCGATGTATTGAATGCAATTTCTAATACAGTAAATCATAGACACGTTGTAAAAAATCAAAAAAACGGCGAAACATTTCAATCGTCATATATCTATTTATATGATGCTAAATCTAAACCGTTAGCCATTTTAAATTTGCCATATTTAGAAAATGATGAGTTTTTTAATAAAGAGCTTAACGAGTTTTTAGAACGTTTAGGATATGCTTATTTGTTTATGATGCTCATTGCAATTCTTTTGGCGTTATTATTATCTAAATATATTACTAGAACGTTAAAGACAATTTCAGATAAAATTAAAGAAACACGTCTTGAAAAGCGTAATAAAAAGATAGACATATCTACATCTAGCGAAGAAATCTCAACTTTAGTTAATTCTTACAATAGCATGATTGATGAGTTAGAAGAGAGTGCTGTGAAATTAGCAACAGGTGAGCGTGAACAAGCTTGGAGAGAGATGGCAAAACAAGTAGCTCATGAGATTAAAAACCCGTTGACACCTATGCGATTGAGTGTGCAAAGTTTCCAGCGAAAATTTAATCCTGAAGATGAGAATATCCATCAAAAAGTAGATGAATATAGCCAAACCCTTATTCAACAGATTGATACGATGAGTTCCATAGCTTCTGCATTTTCAAATTTTGCTAAAATGCCAGCACAACAAAGTGAAACATTAAATGTCTCTAATATTGTAAAGTTAGCTTTAGATATCTTTAGTGAAGACTATATTGTATTTTCTTCTCAAGATGATGATATCATGGCTAATTTTGATCGTACACAATTAATACGTGTGGTTACCAATTTGGTTAAAAACGGGATTCAAGCGATTCCTTTAGATAAAGAAAATCCGAGAATTGAAGTTAGAGTTGCTTCAGAGTATGAGATGGTGGTTATTACTGTAGAGGATAATGGCTTAGGAATTTCCGAAGAGAATGAAAGCAAGATTTTTGAACCTAAATTTACGACTAAAACTAGTGGTATGGGATTAGGACTAGCCATGGTGAAAAATATTGTGGAAACTTATAAAGGAAATATTACCTTTACATCTCAATACGAAAAAGGGACGACTTTTACAGTTCGATTTCCGAAGATATAACAAGACAAAACACCATGAGCTACCAAAATATTTTATCGAATACAAATAGTGGAATTACTACAATTGTCATTAATAGACCTAACAAACTTAATGCACTTAATAAAGACACTATTCAAGAATTGCATGATGCACTTGAAGTTGCAAATGACAGTAAAGATACTAAGGTAATAATCGTTACTGGAAGTGGTGAAAAAGCATTTGTTGCAGGCGCAGATATTAGCGAATTTGCCGATTTTGATGTCAAGAAAGGAGGGAAGCTAGCAGCTAAAGGCCAAGAGTTGTTATTTGATTTTATTGAAAATTTATCTACTCCTGTCATTGCAGCAGTCAATGGTTTTGCATTAGGAGGAGGCTTAGAGTTGGCGATGGCTTGTCATTTTAGGGTTGCGAGTGTGAATGCTAAAATGGGATTGCCTGAAGTATCTCTTGGTGTTATTCCTGGTTATGGAGGTACGCAACGTTTACCGCAATTGGTTGGTAAAGGACGTGCTATGGAAATGGTAATGACTGCAGGAATGATTGATGCAAATAAAGCCTTAGAATACGGATTAGTGAATCATGTAACTGCTGAAGGTGAATTGATAGCACTTGCCGAAAAAATTGCTGGAAAAATTATGAGAAATTCTTCAGTAGCTATAAAAGGAGCAATTAAATCTATTAATGCGAACTTTAAAGATGGTGTTGATGGTTATAAAACTGAGATCAAACAATTTGGTAAATGTTTTGGAACCGATGACTTTAAAGAAGGCACAACAGCATTTTTAGAAAAACGTAAAGCAGACTTCCCTGGAGAATAGTAAAAAAAGAAATGTGACCATACCAAATATAAATGATCAGTAATTTACCTGATTTTTATGTTGCTCTTTCTGTTATTCAGCCATCTTAATACATTTATAGCAAAAATAGAAAGGACTAGCTAAAACTAGTATAATCAACACTATTGGACTTAATAGAATACGTGATGTTAAAGATAATTTTGACATAACTATAAATTAAAAATCTGATGTAAACCTACAATCATTATTCTATTTCGAAAGCAACCATTTTATCGTATTTATATTCAATTTTCACATATTTAAACCCCTCTACCGTTTTTTAATAAACTGATTGTCAGTCACGTTTAAATTTTAGCATTTTTTTAGAATAAAACGACATGATAGTATGATGATGTAATTTGATTTTTTGTAATTTTACAAAAAATTAATAATATGTTTAAAAAATCAATACGTAAGGGGCGAGGTGCTCAACTAAATGTACACAATCGTTTTTTTGAATTAAGTCATGAACAGCGCGATGATTTTTTAGAGTATTGTGCTAAAGAAGGCGAGGATGCAGATCAAAATAAAACATTACACCTTCCTGTTTTCCCAAAAACTATAGTCAATAAAGTTAAGAGTCCCGATGTTGGCATGGCCTATTCAATGAATATGTATCAAGGCTGTGAACACGGTTGTATTTATTGCTATGCAAGAAATAGTCATGAATTTTGGGGATTTAGTGCTGGATTAGATTTTGAACGTAGGATCTTGGTTAAAAAGGATGCACCACAGCTGTTAGAAGAATTTATTAAGCGAAAAAGCTGGAAAGCCTATCCTATTGTGATGTCTGGAAATACAGACTGTTATCAACCAGCAGAAAAACGATTTGAGATAACACGACAATGCCTCGACGTATTCTTGAAGTATAAACATCCCGTTAGTATTATTACAAAAAACGCTTTGATTCTTCGTGATTTGGAGCTTTTAAAACAGTTAGCTAAAGACAATTTGGTAAGTGTTAATATGTCTATTACATCGCTTTCTGAAGATACACGTCGTATTTTAGAGCCCAGAACGGCTACAATTAAAAAACGCTTAGAAACCGTAAGGGTTTTAAGTAAAAATAATATTCCTGTTAATGTGATGTTGGCTCCAATAATCCCATCTATTAATAGTCATGAAATTTTACCATTAGCAAAAACAGTATCAGAAGCTGGAGCTTTAAGTATTGCACATACTATTGTACGATTAAATGGAGCCATAGGTGAAATTTTTACAGATTGGATTAAAAAAGCTATGCCAGATCGCGCTGATAAAGTACTACACCAAATAGAGAATTGTCATGGAGGGACACTTAACGATTCTCGATTTGGACAACGTATGAGAGGCGAAGGTAATATTGCAAAACAGATAAATGATTTAGTGAAACTAGCACGATTCAAATATTTTAAAGGCAAGTCGATGCCTAGGTTAAATACCGAATTACACGAGACTTATAAAGATGGACAAATGCGGTTGTTTTAAATGTTTTGATATAACTATTGCATAATACTACTATAAGCTTACGTAATATTACTAAATAATTTAACCACGTACTTCTACCTTAAAATCAACTAGAGTTAACCACTAATTTTGGAATAATAATTAATTGTATTCCATTATGTTAGCACCTAATACTAAACTCGCGACACAACTTCTTAAGAGCTTTTATGCATCTTTAATTACGGTTCGTTTGGCTTCTATCTCTATAAGTCATTCAACGTTTAACCCTATTGTTCCAACGCCAGATTATATTAAAGATCTTGAAGATGCTTTTAATAAATCAAAAACATTATCAGATAACTGGTCTAATAAAAAAGAGCCTAGTATTATTAGTAATATTCCTCAAATGTTTATTACTTATAATTCTGCATTTCAAACGATATATAATACATTAAGCGGAGATTTTGACAAGCAAACCGCAATAGAATCACTGCAATGGTTAAAATCACACTTAATTGCAAATGGCACATTAACATCGTCCTTACAAAGTGACATTTCAACGTTTTCAAAAGATTTTAAAGGCTATATCAAAATAATAGATACTTCTATTAAAGATGCAAACAAAGAGATTAAAGGCGATCGTACTATTGTTTTAGACTTACAAAATCAAATTAGTGTGCTTTACCAAGATATTGCCACAGAAACAGAAAAAGTTTCAGGCGCTATGTCTAATATGGCTACAGGCGGAGCAGGATTAACATATACATTTTTAGAATATGGTTTTGCCGCAGCTACTGCTAGTGCAGAGGTACCAGTACTAGGGATTCTTGTTGCGGTTGGAGGACTCACTTATGACGCAATTGAAGTGGCTATTAATGATCAACGCATTGCAGAAAACTTTGAGAGAATCACAAAATTAGCGGTTAAGGTCGAAAAAGAAGATCAACAAATTATGCTACTTACCAACATGAATACGATGCTTTCTAATTTAGACAAAACACTTATTGGAATTCACGATTCTGTAGACTTAGGCCCTATATGGTTAGAAGAAGCTAACAAACTAGATGTAGCCATTCAAGAACTTGAAATCTATACAGGAACAGATTATAAAACTTTAATTCCAATGCAAACGTTAAAGGATGCTTCAGAAGCTTGGGCTGCCATTGCAGAAATTGCCACAAATATTCAAACTTCTGATACACATTTTCAATTTGGAAAAACAATCAAACTTAAAAAGTAAGTAATACATTATTAATTTTTAAAACCTTTTCATTATGACAGTCATTAAAACATTAGTGCCAACAGATCTTAAAAAACAAAAAGATCAAATGGCAAAAAATTTAGGCGTATTATCTCTAATTAGAGGTTACGTGATAGGTGTAGAACATACACAAATACAGGCTATTAGTCCAAAACCATCATGGTTTGATACACTTAACACAAATTTAAAAGGAGCTCAAAAGCATGTAAAACCATGGCAAACGAAAATTGAACCAGGGATTACAAGTAATTTTCCTCAATCAATAAGTAATATGGCATCTAGGTTTGCAACTGGAACAGATGAAATATTAGCTATTTTAAATACTAAAACGAAAGATGGTAAACAGTATGTACCTACTGCAGCACAAATACAAACTATTGTTAATAGTTTAAATTGGATTAGCAAACATATTAATTCAGAAAAATCAACATTAGATGGTGTTAAAACAGACTTTGATGCGTTTAAGACAAACTCTGATAATGATTACACAGCTTTAAATGATGGAAATAATTCTATTCAAACAGCAATATTAGCTGATAATAAGCTCATTGTAAAACTTCAAGGTGATATTGTTACTGATAATGCACATATTGCAGCAGATAAAGCAGCAATTACTGCAGCTGGAATTGCAGCAGGTGTAGGCCTTTTTGCTGGTGTGTCTGTTATAGGATTAGGAGCAGCATCTACTGGTCCAGCAGCACCCGTTGTGATGTTAGTAGGAGCATTCATAATTGTGGCATCTATAGCTGAATTGACAGCTGTATTAGCTGTTTATATTCCAAGGCTTAATGCTGCAAGAACAAAGTTAGCAGATGATACTGCTCATCTAGGAGAAGAGCAACAACAAGTAGCTTCATTATCACTAATGAGCGATTCGATTTCAAAATTATTAGACTTAAATAAACAAATGCAAAACTCTCTTCAAGATCTTACAGATTGGTTTGCACAAACTACACTTCAAATTTCTACAGTTGCTAGTGATATTTCAGAGGCGTCTTCAGACATTACTGCGGATGATTGGTTTAGTTTAAAATTAGATGTCATTCAAGCCCAAAAAGATTGGAAAGCATTGGAAACTTATGCAAACCAATGGGGTGTTGCTGCTTCAACAATAGTGAATAAAGTTGTTCATATTAATAAAGATACAGCTAAAGCTAAATCTAATGCAGCATAATAATGATTCTTAGGTTATTAAGAGTCATGCTAATATAATTCTATTAACATGGCTCTATATTTTCACTTTTTTGACTAAAAAATTATAGTATGAAAAATTTACCAATTACAACCAAAGATATCAAGCAATCTATATCAGCGGCTCAACAAATAACTAATTATGCTCAGGCCTCAGTTACTTTAGCTCCTGAATTAGAAAATGTACCTAGTTGGTATACTAAAATTTCAGCCGATATAAAGCAAACGAAAAGTCATGCTCAACATTGGTTAGATGTATTGTGTCCAGCCACAACATTGCACCTTCCTAGAACAATTACATCATTTAATCCAACATTTCAGTCTAAAATATCACAAATTCAATCAATTGTTAAACACGTTGGGAATGGGACAATTTCAGATGAACAGAGATTAGAGATAAAAGCGCTGTTTGAGTCGATTACAACAGCTCTAAAAGTTCAGCAAGGCGTTACAAGTTCTATTACAAATGAATTAAAAGGTTTTATCAATAACTCAAATGCAGATCAGGCGACACTAACTCAAGATTTAAATATTATTAAATCTAATGATCTTAATGGTGCTACTAATATTACAGAAATGAAAGGTATTATGACTGATCATTTTATGAATAATACTATTCTGGGACCTTGTAATGTGATTGTTAGTATTGATATAAATGTATCAATCAAAATCAATCAAATAAGTTCAAACCCAAATTTGTTGGCATTTGCTTTCATAAGTGAGTTTGTTAATCATATGATTTCTAATGTAAAAGCACTTCAAATTCCGTTACAATCCTTTTTTGATTTATGGAATATTGTTTTGTTAGATTATCAGACAGTCATTACAGATTTGAATGATGCATCTACTGATAATTATATGGGAGTTATAGAGGCATTAGACTTAGAGCAAACCAAGAAAGATTGGCAAGCAATAGCTGATTTTATTCACCAAACATTACCCAATACAAATCATTAAAATACTAATTTTTAAACTATTAATATCATGTTAGATTACAACGCAAAAAGCACATATCAAGACTCAACTGGATATAGTTGGGATTATTATCGAGACGATCAAAAAGGCCCTAATCCTGATCCTAATACATTTTACATAATACCAAAGCCTCAATTTGTTTTTGATGCTAATATGAAACCATCTATTCAGTTTCATACTTATGCTACTGATGATCAAAATAACGGATCTGGTTTTTGTAGACTAGATGTAGAATTATCTATTCCAGATGCTATTCAAGGTAAAATAAAGGCTGACATTCTTGCTAATCCTACTCGATTTCCGGGAGTTACCAGTCCAAATTTTCAAACCTTAGATTTAATACCTGGAAGTCAAGCAGAAATAACGTTTGCCGATCAAGGTGAAAAGATTACCTATGTTGCTGATGCTTCTAATTATGGGGGTGATACAGCTGCAATTTTAATGAACCTTACTGCTTCGCAAATGAAAAACTTAAAATCTAGTTTTACAACAAGTGGTGGTGCATTAGAGTTAAAATACTATCTTAATGTTTCGGCTAGATTGCAAAGTGTTTCAGCAGTTTTAAGCTTTAATTCTGCAGAGGCCTACACCTATCAAGTTACTCAGCCAACTTATGATAGTTGGGGAGATCAAACGAGTCCAGGCTCTGCTCAAGGCTTTTTAAAAGAGTCACAATCCTCTCATGTTGATTTAACTTGGGGAATCCAGAATCCTCCTCAAAGTCTGGTCAAAACTGTTACCGATTGGGCTAATTCAACATTAGCTTCATTAGTAGCAGCATCTGTTCGAAAAGTTATAGCGCTTCAAAAGATGACGAGTAGTGAAAGTTTTAAAATAAGCGAAGTACAAAGTTTTACTTCAAATTATGCTGAAGACATGGTTGTTGATTGGGCTATACAGCCAACAGCTGCCTTACCATCTTTTTCGGATATGGGATTATCTATTTCAGACTTTGAAAGCACTATAAATAAGAGGCAACAGCAAATGATTGTTACTACCAATGTGCCATTTGCAGGAACAAATACATCTAGTTTAAAAGGTTCAAGTAGCGGCACAATGAATGGTGGCTTATCAAATCCGGTTTCAGTAAAAAAGATTTCAGTTACAGTAAGTTACCCTACTTTGTCTCAGGCTAATAGTAGTTATGAATTCACAGCAAATGGGAGCAAAACGTTTTTAGCACCTTATGATCTTACAGCAGGTAGTATTTGGAGTTTGCAATATACTGTAGATTATGATGATACTAGCGTGCCTTCAATTACAGGAACTATTAGTAATATAAACAATAGTCAAGAATATTTAAAACTTGCTCAGATAGGGAGTTTAACAGTTGATTTTGATGCAACTCCTGCTTTTAATAACAATGAAGATGTAAAACCCGATGAAGTTATCGTCAATTTCAGTTATGTTAATGTAGGAGGAGGGAAATTTAAAAATATCAATCAAAAATTGAATTTTAAATCTACTGATACATCATTTGTTCAGTCTGTTGTTAGTCAGCAGCCATTACCAATTACAAATGGTTATAATTATAGAGTCACATACATGTATGGTGGTGTAGAATATTTAGCACCTTTACAGTCTAATAAAACAGGCTTTAAGCAAATAATTCAAGCGGTTTCAGCGGTAAATTCTACTAATCTTATTGTCTTTGCAAAAGGAGACGAAGCGCAAAATGACCCTATTCTGGAGGTTGATGTCAAAATGTGGTTTGATAACCCGAGTAAAACGCCTGCCAATATTGAAAATAATCCAACTGCTGATAGTCCAGCTACATTTATAATAACACCTGCAATGGGTGGTAATAGCATTTCTGGGCATAAAACCTTTATAGGTGTGGAAATTGCAAATTCGCCATTAATCTATACAGCTTCAATAACGCAGCCTAGTGGACAAATTAATGTTCCGCCGCAAAAACTAGCACAAGGTACAGCTTCCGTGTTTTTATCAAAAACCCAGCGCTATTTTACCTTAGAGGTAAATTTAAGTTCTATAGATTGGGATGCGGCAGCTTATGACGCCTTACAGGTAATTCCAACATTTACAGTCAAGAAAGCTGGTGGTACAAGTACAACTTTTAAACCTCGAGGCGTAGGAATTCAGTGGAATAAAAAAGAAGTTGAATCACAATATCACACGCAAGTATTTCAAGAGGGAGATACAGTGAGCTATGATTTAGACATTATTTATACAACCAATAATCAAAATCCTGTTAAAAATACGCTGAAGAATCAAACCTCTGTCGTATTTGATGTTCCGGCGATAGCAACAAGTTAATCTATGCATTTAGATATTAAATCTTTAGATTTTTTTATAGAAACCTTTGGTTGTTATTTCCAAGAAAACTCCAATAATTTCTATAATAGTATCCAGAAGTTGACCAAAAATTGGTCAACTTCTGGATATAAATTAAATAGTTTACTTACGCCCAATAAAAGTTCTTTGGAATTTAGCTACAGTTTCAATAATCCATCTATTTCTTATACAGTAGATGTCATCGATGCTTTAGAAAGTCCACAAAAAAAACTAGAATACCTAAACACTTATTTTGGTATTTCATTATTAGAGACTTATCCTTCATTAAAGCCCTTTTCTCAAGACAGTAATCAAAAGTATGGATCATGGTTATCTGTTAGACATCTTTCTAATACTACGTATTACAAGATTTATCAAGAGGTTACAAGTCAAATGCAACATAAGGCTAAAGGCCTTGTAATCGAGCATTTTTCTGAATTACAACAGTTTTCATTTGATGTCAAGTTAATAGGTCATGTGTTATCAGTTAAGGATCAACCTGAGTATTACTTATCGCTTGGTTATGTTGATGAGTCTACTTTATTCGACGTTATGAAAATTGCGAATGTTCAAAAACAAACCCCTTATTTTATTTCACAAATTGGAGCACTAATTGGAAAGTCTTATACTACTGTTTTAGCAGATATTAAGGTAGGAATAAGTTTGAAAGTCACCAAAGACAAACCGCTTCTAACTGTTTTTTTTCATGCTCCTGAACTGTTTTCTGATAATAAGAAAGCTGTTAGAAAAATAAAACATTTGGCTGAAGCTATTGGAGGTGATGTTGAGTTGTATGATAGATTAACCAAAAATATATCAGACTCTAATCCTGAAGCACCAATTCACAGTATTTTGAGTTTTAAGTTTTTTGAAAACAAACCGTTGCAATTTAGTGTAGGTATAAGTCCGTATTAATTAAAAATATAATAGAAAATTGTCATGGTGGAACACTTAACGATTCACGTTTTGGACAACATATGAGAGGTGAAGGTAATATTGCAAAAAAAAAGCCACTATTTCTAGTGGCTTTTTAAACTTGCTCCCCTTCATACGCTACTATCGAACAGTTTTATACTGATAACCAAAGAGTTAAAAGAAAATAAATTAATTAAAACACAAATAAATCAATAAATAAGATATTTTATAATCAAAGCATTATGCTTTAGTTTTTAAAGCAAAAAGCCCTGCACACCTGCATGGGTAGTTACTACTTTTAATATCAAGTATAACTTGATATTAAAACCATGCTAAAAAAAATTACACTATTATTGGTCATATTGGGTATTCTCAGTTGCGAAGAGATTATTGAAGTTGATGATATTTCCGAAGAAGAAATCATAATTATTGCTCCTACAGATAATGCAGTAATTCAAGCTGATTCAATAAATTTCTTTTGGGAAGTGTTAGAATTTGGCGAGTCATATCAATTACGAATAGCTACACCAAACTTTGAAACCCCACAGCAAATTGTTGAGGACACATTGATAACGACTAATAATTTTACGCTACTACTTCCAGCTAATAATTATCAGTGGCAAGTAAAGGCAATAAATTCTGCCTATCAGACTCAATTTCAAACTCAAAACCTAACCGTTGAAGAATAAAAAGAAAACATATGTACTACTAATATTAGTTATAGGTGTTTGGGGAACTATAGCCTTTAAAATAATTACTGGATTAGATCCTGAATTACCTGAAACAATAGTTCAGCAGAATGCAACAATTAAAGATTTTAAGATTACAACTACTGTAGATAAATTTTCAATTACCATTGCGGAAAGAGACCCTTTTTTAGGAACTGTATTAAAAAAGAAAGGAGGAACCAGTTTAAAGAAAAGAAAGCTAACAGTTTCCTGGAAACCAGTTAAATATTTAGGAATTGTTAAAAGCAACAACAAGAATCAAAATGTGTTTATAATTGAAATTAATGGAAACCAATGCTTACTCAAAAAAGGGCAGATGAGAGATAGTATTGTTTTAGTTAGTGGAAATAAAAAGCGTATAACATTGAAGTATAGAAATAATGTAAAAACCTTTTCAAGAAAAGAACAATTATGAAAAAGCTAAGGGCTGGCGCATTACAAACGGTTACATTTATTACTGTAATAATAGCTTTATTGTTAGCTTCTTTTTTGATTTTGGCGCACACTCATAAGCGGTTCAGGATTCAAACGAATCATCTGATAGAAATGGTAAAATTGACAGATAAAGGTATAGGGCATAGTCTATCTAACAATATAATTATAAAGGATACTATTACCATTGCTCTTTTCGATGAAGATTATAAGTCACTTAAAGTCAAAAGAGATTTCTGGGGATTATACGAAAAAGTATATGCTAAAGCTGAGATAAAACAAAAATCATTTGATAAAATGGCTTTAATTGGACAAAGTCAAGGGCGTAATAAAATAGCTTTATTTCTTAAGGAAAATAATCACCCATTAGTTGTCGTTGGACAAACTAAAATAACAGGTGATGTCTATTTACCCAAACGAGGTGTGAAATCAGGAAATATTTCTGGTCATTCATATTATGGATCAACACTCGTTAACGGAAAAATAAAAGACATAAAGCAATTTCCAGGATTAGGTTTTCATATGCTAAAACACATTAAAAGTTTTACAGCAGCTCATATGGAAAAGCAGTTTGACGTTGAATCTTTAGATTTAGGCGTAAGGAAAGCTATTAATTCGTTTAAAAACAAACCTAAACTTGCGTATAGTAATAGGCCTATTTTTCTCTCAGAAATTGAGTTAATTGGACATATCATTGTTCAGTCTAGTGCTAAAATTACTGTTGATGAAACTTCTAAATTAAATGATGTCATTTTAATAGCGCCAACTGTTGAGATTAAAGAAAATGTGAGAGGTACGTTTCAGGTGTTTGCAACAAAGAGTATAGTTGTGTCAAAAAATGTCAGATTAGATTATCCTTCGGCTTTAATGCTATATGGTGATTATAATGAGCAAGACCTGCAGGCCAAGCATCTTTTAGAAATTCAATCCAATGCCCAAATAAAAGGAAGTGTTTTATGTCTTGGCAAAACATCGTCAAGCAATTATAATGTTCAGCTAAAAATAGAGACCAATGCTGAGATAGAAGGAGAGGTGTATTGTGAGCAGAATTTAGAACTCAGAGGAAAAGTTAGCGGTACTATATATGCAAATAATTTTATTACAATAGAAGGAGGAACAAGATATCAAAACCATTTGTACAATGGTGAAATTAACGCGCATGAATTGGTAGATGAGTATGTTGGTCTTGTATTAGATGATAATCCTAAAAACATAATGAAATGGTTGTACTAAAAAAAGTTAGAGGGTCTACACTAATGGAAACTCTCATTTCTTCAGTATTAATTGTTGTCATATTTATGGTAGCAAGCCTTATTATGAACAATATGTTCTCAAATTCGATTAGAAACGATACAAGAGCCATAACGGCGCACCTTAATGAATTAGAATATTTATCTATTAGCGATAAATTGAAAGTGCCATATATGGATGAATATGATGGTTGGGATATTTCTATAAAAAAAGGGAAGAATGGACGTTATGATGAGGTACAATTCTTAGCACACAATCAAATAACAAATAAAACGATTATAAGAAGTTCTTACTGCAAATGAAATCAAAGATAGCTGCATATACATTAAGTGAAATACTGATAGTAATGATAATATCTACTATTGTAATCGGTCTCGCCTTTATGGTGCTTAGTCTTGTTCAAAGAAATATGTGGGCTATTGGAGAGAACCTGAATAATACGGCAGAGCTTAATAGGCTAGAGCAATCCTTATGGATTGATTTTAATAGATATAACAATATATCATTTTCAGTTAATGAGGATAAGCTATTATTCTTATCACCAAGAGACTCTATTAGCTATTATTTTAATAGTGAATTCATAACCAGAGCAAAAGACACTTTTCATTTTAAACATGTTGAGAAGTTGTTTTTTTTCGATGGTAAAAAAATCTATAAAGGTAAGTTGGATGCATTGAAATTAGAATTACCCAAAGCATATGGAAATCAGCAACTATTTGTTTTCAAATCAAATGACGCTTCACAATTTATGAACTAATGGCATTTCAATTAGATAAAATACAGGCAAGAGAAAAGGTTATTACTAAGGAGGGTAACAGCATAGAATCTTTACTTAATAAGGAAATCATAACTTTGAAAAAGCCATTTTCTAATAAAGTTAAAGAAGATTTCTATGGAGAACTTAGTGTATTACTTAATGCAGGAATTAATCTAAAAAAAGCGCTGGAACTTATTGTAAATTCACAAAAAAACAAGAAGACTAAAACCATATTAGAAGCCATATTAAAATCTATTATCGAAGGGCAAAGCTTTTCTGAAGCGATACGAGTTTATAAAGATTTTTCAGATTATGAATATCATTCGATAAAGATAGGAGAGGAGACAGGGACAATACCGAAAATCACTCATCAATTAGGTGAATTCTATTCAAAAAAAAATGACCAGCGTAGACAGCTTATAAATGCTCTAACTTATCCTGCCATCATATTAACTACTGCAATTTTAGTTGTGGTTTTTATGTTACAGTTCGTTGTTCCAATGTTTCAAGATATTTTTAAACAACAAAATGTTGAACTACCAGCTATAACTCAGTTGGTGGTGAATTTGTCTAGCATAATTCAAGAGTATGGTTGGTTATTTATTTTACTGTTTTTTATTCTAATAGTTATAAATTTTGTAGTAAGAAAAAAAGAGTGGTACAAACGTATAAAGGACAACCTTCTTATTAGAATACCTTTTGTGGGCAAGTTTTTAAAAACCGTCTATTTATCACAATTCACACAATCAATGATGCTTTTAACAGCGTCAAAAGTTCCTATAGTTGACAGTGTTAACCTAGTAAAGAAAATGATAGACTTTTTTCCACTTACGACTGCACTTGATACTATTGAAAAACAAATCATTCAAGGACAATCTTTAAGTAGTTCTATGGAAAAGCATAAGCTCTTTGATGATCGAATGATTACCCTTGTAAAAGTTTCAGAAGAGACCAATCAAACGGATTATATTTTCTCTAAACTGAACACACTTTATAATACTAAGGTTCAAAATAGTTCTAAAATGTTATCAACGTTACTAGAACCATTTATCATTCTTTTCATTGGAATTTTTGTTGGATTTATATTAATAGCAATGTATTTACCGATGTTTAGGTTAAGTAGCATCGTTTAGAAATAAAATCTGGCCACAAATTATCCAAAACTTTTAAGTAGTATGTGAGCCTGTAAAAAATATTTACCAGTTTTATAGTTTTTCTTTTTCTTAAAATCTAGATTTATGATTTCGCCAAATTTTGTGTTTTGCTCTAAGTTATGGATAAGACCAATAATTGCATTGTAATTTCCTTCTAAAGTAAATTGATACGTACTGATTTTTAGATCATTTTGCTGAATTTGATGAGGTTCTATAAAATCACTAACCTTAAGATTCGAACTATCAGCATAGGAATTGATGGTTTTAAGTATAGTATTTTGAATTGAGTTTCCTTTTAATTGATATTGGGTAAGCAATGAATCATAATACTTTTCTTTTTGTTTTAGAGAAGATAGTTGCATTGGCATATTATCAAAAGCTACAGCTTCTGTTTTTAGAGCCTTGTATTCTTTTTTTGCTTGAATGGTATTAGAAAAAGCAAATTTATATGCAAGGCAAACTAAAAGTAAAAATGCACAGACAAGTATTATATTTTTAGTTTTTTGTGTCATCCTGAATATTGATTTTAATTGAAAATAATGATGCTTTTTGTTTATCATCAAAACTTAAGATTTCAATGTTGTTTATCCAATCTTTAGTTTCGAGCTGAGATATCCACTGAGATACTAATACTCTATCTGAAGTTGTTCCAGAAACAATTATAACATCGATATCATTTTGGATAGCTTTATCATCTTTTATTTTTTTAAGTAATGGTTGGTAATTAAGTTCCGATAGTATAATGGCATCTGGTAAATTATGGATTATCGCATCAACATAAAAGGAACTTTTTGAGGCATTACTTTTTAATACATCTTCTACCATCTTTTGCGTTTTCTGAACCTTATCACTAAGATTAATCAGTTTGCTTTTGGATACATTAAACACTTGAGTTATTTCTCTTAATTGATTTACTTTATCGTAGTAGTTATTAAATAGAAAAAAATTGATTAATAGGGTAATAAATAAGAGAGATAATCCAATTTTAATGAATTGATTAAAGAACAGCTTTTCTTTAAAATTGGTTAGTAAATTTTGATCTTTACTATTAAAAGCTGAAACGACTTGTTTTGTTTTTGTAATTAAACTTAATGCAGATGAAAAAGGAAGTAGTTCCTGGCTCTTTAAGGTTGTATCATTAAATGCGTAAGATACTTCCGTGAGATTATTATCAATTTCAATAGCACTAATCTGATCGTTCTCTTTAGTGATAACTGCATTAGATGTTTGTACCTCTTTTTCTGAAATGAGATTTGATATGGATGTTATCATCAGATTACCTAAAGAAAAATCAATGATGGAAATATTATTTGTTTGATAATCACTCAGTAGTTTATCCAAATAATCCTTTCGACATATCGATATAAAGTGAATGTTTTTTTGTTTTAAAACCTCATAATAGAAATCATCAATTTTAATATTTTGAAAGGCTAAATGCGCTAGTTTTAAAGGCTCTGTTTCATTACTTTCAATTCTCTTAGTAATGACAAATTCGTTATTAATAACTAGAAAAACGGGTTTGTGTTTTGGAATATATTTTGATGTCTCATCAAGATTTTTATACTCAAAGCTTTTTGCTACTTCAACTTGATTTTTAGTTTTTTTTAATTCAATACCATAGTAGATTGCTTCCCCATTTGATTGCGTCTGTTCAATACTATAAAAGCGGTTTCCAAATGTTAAATATGTAATTAACCTATCTTTCATTAGTAAATTACTGTTGGCTTAATAAATACAGTTAATTTAGATTTTCTGCCTTCTCTAACACGCTTACTAAATAACCACTTAATAACAGGAATTCTTGCTAAAAAGGGAACACCAGAACCAGAATTGTTTTTATAATTTTCTTCTAAACCACCTAAAACAGCTATATCTTGATCTTTCATTCGTACAACAGATGAGAAATTTCTTGAGTTGATGTCTGGTGGCGCATCATCAGCAATACGTTGTCCAAAACTGGACTGAATGACATTAATATCAAGCAAGACTTGTTTGTCTCCTGTAACATAAGGCTTAACATCTAAGCCTAATTTTGCATCAATAGGAAAGTAGTTGCGAATTTCAGAGGTTTGCGGATTATCAGTTCCAATAATATTTCTTTGTACAATAGCATAGTATGATGTTTGTCCATTAGAAAATGAAGCTCTATGACCATTAAGTGTAGCTAATTTAGGTGTAGATTTAATCTTTAAGTCGCCATTGGTTTCCATAGCCTTAATAGTTGCAAAAAAGTTAGGAACCACTCTACCAAAATTAAAGACAGACGTACTACTAAAACCATTAATGATTTTGTTGATGGTTTGAGCACCTAAGGTTAAATCAGTAGTAGGGAACAAACTACCCTGAGTTGTTTCTGGTGAATCTCCAATTCCCCAAGAAACTCCAGCTTCTAAGGTATTAGTTGTTTGGGCCTCCACAATCATAACTTCAATTAAAATAACAGGAATAGTTTTGTCAATTTTTTTTACAAAGTTTTTAAAGAATTCTATTTTAGCACTAGTACCAGTGACATAAAGGCTATTGAGTTCAAAATCAACTTTAAAATCTAACCCGTGTTTAATTTCTTCTGGTATAATATCTAATATACTTCTGGAGTCCTGATCGTTCTGATTAACCGAATTTCGATTTCGGTTTGCAGTATTGTTAGTGTTAGAATTATTATAATTGATTTGATTTCTGTAGCCTTGATCGGCCACTGCGAAATTATCTCTTACATTATTATTTGATAGCATTGGTTCAGGATCAGGCATGAGGTTAACAGAGCGATGCATAAGCGTGATAATTTCTATCTTACGAACGCTTAACTGCTTGGTAGTTCCGAAAAAATAAACATCACCTTCTTTTTTAAATGTGTAACTCGTAGGTTCTGGAATGCTTGTCTGTTGATTAGAATTTCTATTGCCAGAAGTTGCTATAGTATTATCATTACCATTTAATGATTTCACCTCAACTTGAGGTTCAAACATTTTAATGAGTAGATTATCAAAACTTATAGATTTTGTTTTTAAAGTCACATTACCAGCCTGTTCTAATGGTGATGCTATAAACATATTTAAATTAAGTGAATCACCAATAGTTCTAATAACTTCAGCAATAGGTGTATTTACAAAATCAACTTCTAAAAGTTGACTAGTTTTATTTAGAATCTTAAAGCTTAAATTAGGATTTAAACGATGTCTTAGGCTTGCTCTATCATTAGAGTTAGTGGTCGATTGTAAATCAAACACATAAAAATTATCTTTTGTTTTAGTAAGTGTTAGATTATTAGCTAACGCCAGTTTGTTCATTGCAACATCAAAATTGGTAGCTTTAATATAGGATGTGATTTTTTGATTTTCCATTCCTGGAGCATACATTAAGTTTTTTGCACTGGCATCCATAATATTCCTGAAGACTTCATAAAGACTATTATCTCGTGTATCTATTGCAATGGTTTCATTATTTGGGTTGAAATCTATTGCGATAGGGTATGTTTTGTCCTCAGGAATTGGGGTATAGGGCTTAATAGATAAAATGTCGCCTGTAAATTCAATAGTCAAGTTGTATTCTTTACATAAAAACATGAGCACATTAGAGACAGTTACATCAGAAAAATTATTTGTGATATTAATCTGATTAAGCTGTGGAGATACATTAATACTAATATTGTGTGTATTAGATACAGCTAATAAAAAATTAGAAAGTGTGACCTCATTTAGTGCTATATTGGCTTCTAACTTATCTGTTAGCGCTTTATTGGTTATAGACAAGCTGTCCAGTTTATTTTGAATTAATGATAGACGATCATCTATTTGCGCTTGCCCAATTGCAAAGGTTAGAAGTACTATAATTAACGATACTATTGATTTCATTTTAATTGTTTTTAAATTAATAGTGAATACACTTCATCAATAGAGGTAGTCCCATTTTTAATGAGGTTAATGGCATTGTCTTTCAGAGTCACTATACCTTGTTCTGTGATATAATTATCAATCTCTAAGTTATTATTTTTGATATGTACGATTAACGCCTTAGTAATTGGTATAATTTCATAAATGGCTTTTCTTCCTAAATAGCCTGTATAATAACAATGGTCACATCCTACAGGAATTGATTGTTTATTAAGTGCTTTTGGAGCCACAAATGAACTTGGAAAATCTGATTTTTCTATAGCTTTTTCCGCTTTACAGGCATTGCATAATTTTCGAACTAATCGTTGTGCAACACTTACATTTAAAGTGCTAGCAATAAGGAATGGCGGAATATCCATATCGACCAATCGTGTTATAGTGGCCCAAGCAGAGTTCGTATGAATGGTTGATAATACCAAATGACCTGTTAAAGCCGCTCTAATTGCCATATTAGCGGTTTTTGCATCTCGAATTTCACCAACCATAATCACATCAGGATCTTGTCTTAAAAAGGTACGAAGTGTACTTGTGAAATCAAGCCCAATATTTTCCTTAAGCTGTACCTGGTTGATACCTTCAAGCGTATATTCAATAGGATCTTCAATCGTTAGCACATTTCTTTCTTCGTTGTTCAGTAATTTTAATGTAGCATAAAGCGTCGTTGTTTTTCCTGAACCTGTAGGACCAGAAATAAGAACAATGCCATTGGGTTTCTTGATGGTTTCTTTGTATATAGTTAACTCGTCACGAGAAAACCCTAAATGGTTCAGCTCAATATGATCTGCATCTTTGCTCAGTATCCTGAGTACTAATTTTTCACTATGAAGTGTGGGCAGAGAAGATACTCTAATATCAAATTCATTAGCAGTTGTTTTAATTGTTATTCGACCGTCTTGTGGTAGCCTTTTTTCTGAAATATCCAACCCTGCTTTTATTTTAAGCTTATTGATAATTATAGGATAGTCTTCTTTATTAATGATAAAGTATTCTTTTAATTTACCATCCAATCTAAATCGAACACGACATCTGTTTTCATAAGCTTCGAAATGAATATCACTACTCCCTATGGCTTTAGCTGTGGTCAATAATTGCTCTAAAAAATCTGATGAATAGTTAAAGGCTTTCGAACGAGATTGATTTTTTAACCTATAGTTAGAGGACAAGTATTGATTTATGTTTTCTTCGGAATCAGAAATGAGTTGTATGTCTTTTCCGAGTATGATTTGAAGTTCTTGTTTTAGGGATTCAGAAGTATCAACAGATTTAAAAACAAGTTGATTGCTATGTTCTGCTTGAGGAATAATTTTATACTGATAAGCTTGTTCACTACTTATCAGTTGTGATAAGTGTACAGGTATTTGAAAGTCTTCTAAAATCATATCAAATAGCGTATAAAGAATTATTGATTCCAGTCCAAAAAATGATATAGGATAATCCGAAAAAGATACTCATGTAGCCAGCTGTGGGTACATGCTGTATTTTGTAATATTTTTTAAGGAATAGATGAGTGATGGTTGTAAAAATTAAACCAAACGCAAAAATGACATAAAAAGAATATGTAGAGAAGGTGAAAGCTAGACTTAAAAAAAGCAGCACATCTCCTAAACCTGTAGCAACATTAAATTTTTTTTTGAATAATAGGTTTACAATTATTTTTAAAAGAAGTAAAAGGATTAAAACAAAGCAAAAGTTAAGAACTACTGATGAGATAAATAGCTCTAAAGGTGTACTATTATAATACAAATACCCAGCGCAGAGCCCCACAAGGGGAAATAAAAACCAATACACCATTCGCTCTTTATAATCTTGATAGAAAATCAGAGCGAAAGTCACTATTAATATGATTTTGATTATTATCATTAATCTTTGATTATTTGTTTAGGCGCACCATTTTGATCGATTTCCCATACATTAAAAATGCCATCACCATCAAAATCGGTTATTGCAGTTGCTCTTGCTATGAAATTGGTGTTGTCTGCGCTTAATATGTCGTAAACATAATTAGCAGTGCCATTAGCTTTAACTGTTTTTGGAGCCTCAAAATCTAATTCATATAAATCTGTTGTGTATTTAGAATAGAGGTATCGATGAGACGTTTGATTATTGTATATGTATTTCAACTGTATTTGAGCCTCAACACTTTTTGCTTTGGCAACTAATGGCATAAGGTTAGGTAATGCGATAAGCATAAACACGCCTATAATCAACAATACGATGAGTATTTCTTGAAGGTTAAAGGCTTTTACTTTTATTTTCAATTTGTGTTGTCTATATATATCCACATTCTTCGGCTTTAGTTATTAAGTCTAAATCATCTCCATTTTCAACATCGAAAACTTCTTTTAAGTGCCTCTTTCTGTATTCGATTGCACTCTTAGACAATGGGATTTTTTTCAAAAGGTTTTTCATTTTTGCTCCTTTGGATATCTGATATAGTAATTGTCTGTCAGTTCTGTCTAATACAAAATCGTTGAGTAGGTGACGCCTTAATAATTGTAAAATAGTTTTACTGTAATACGGTTCTTCATTAATGATTCCAATGATTGCATTTTTTAGTTTTTCAAAATCTATTTCAGCTTTAACAATAAAACCTTCGGGGTTTAAAGACTTAAGTATACTGTTCAATCTATAATTGTTACTATGAGATGTTAAAACAACAATCTTTACATTGGGAAATAGATTTTTTAACTCAATTCCAACATCCTCACCGCAAAGAAGTTTCTTGTCAGTTGATGCTGGGATATTAATATCCAAGAATACTAAATCGAAAGCCTCATTGCTGATGGATCTCTTGATTTCATTGCAGGCTGAATCACAGTTCATTACAGATCTTACATTGAAATCTAATAAACCATTGTTTTCGCTTATTTGATTAAGCATGGTCTCTAATAGGCCTATTATTAGAGGTTCGTCTTCTACTATTAAGACGTTTATATGTTTGCTCATAGTATGTAAATAAAATTGTTAAGATTAATATTTACAGTTACTAAGATACTAGAGGGATTCAGAAAAAATTAAAGCATTTCGCTTTAAAAGTTAAAGCTTAATGCTTTGTAAAAGGTTTCAGTTCATTAATAATTTTATGAGCAACAATTAAGATACAAAACTGCTAAATAATTTCTATAACAAATAGAGATATGTTTTGTAATTCCATTAACTATTAAACTAACTTTTTGATGAAAAATTTTGTAGCATCTGTTTTTAAAATGCTTATGGTTTTAATGACCTTAAGCGTTTATGGTCAAGAACTGCCAGAAGTCATTCCACCCTCGCCAACTGTAGCCAATTTAATGCAGTTTGAAGAAGTACCTGTAAGTCATTATACAGGTCAGCCCAACATTTCCATTCCGCTTTATAGCAAAGCGTTAAACAATGGCATAGGGATTAATATCGCCTTGAGTTATAACACCCAAGGGATTAAAATAAATAACCGTTCAAGTTGGGTAGGCACTGGTTGGAGTTTAAATGCTGGAGGAGTAATATCTAGGACTGTAAGAGGTTTGCCTGATGAAAAGAGAGATGGTTTTGGATCGCCACTTAATGGAACTGGTGTTTTTCATAATAGTGATTTTTGGAATTATAATAGTACAAACCCTTCAATTGATCAGCAGGAGTTTCTTTGGAAAGCCAGTGGAGATCCAGATGACTTGTATGATTACCAATTAGACTTATTTCAATTTAATTTTTTAGGGATTACTGGACGCTTTGTAATAGTTAAGGATTTTACTGATGTTAATATACCTCTTAAAGCAGAACTTCTAACCAAGAATCAAGCTATAGCAATAGAATTAGACTATGATCTAAGTACCTATGAATTGCATGGCTTCATTTTAACCGATACAAAAGGGAATAAGTACTTCTTTGATGTTCAAGAAAACATGACATCAGAAACTGTAACAGCAATCACAAAATTTAATGGTGACCCAGGAACATCTTCATCTACAATGCAAAACAGGAGTGCTTGGCATCTTTCAAAAATAGAAACGAGTAATGCTCAAACCTTAGCAACGTTTAATTACACTTCAGTATATGAAGAGTTTAAAAATTCAATTTCATATAGCAATTATGAGGTTGTAGATAGACCATCACATTATAATGCCTTGATTGCTAATTCGTATAATTCGGGTATTATGAATCCAAAATCGACTAAATCGATTGTTACCACCTATGGTAATACTAAAAAACTAACGAACATCTATTTTAGAGATGATCAATTACCAAGTGTAGTTTTTGATTTTTTAACGACTACACATCCAGAATCTGAACTAGGAAAAGGAGCGATTTTAAAAAAGATTGATATAAAAAAACAAGACAATTCTGTTTTAAAAACATTTGATTTCAGTCATGATGACACTAACAATGATCGGTTATGGTTAGAAAAAATTACCGAAACAGCTGGTGGAATATCACAGGACTATGTGTTGGACTATACAGATAAAAACAGCTTGCCAGTATTTGATTCGTCAAGTGATAATTGGGGTTATAATGATGGAGCAGGAGGTATTGCAAATAATACATGTTATCGATCAAACTTTGATAAAGAAGCCATAAAAAAAGGATTACTTAAAAAAATCACGTACCCAACAGGTGGTGTTAAAGAATTTATTTTCGAGCACAATACGATTACTTACCAAAGTAAAATACAATTAGGGAGTACTAGCCCTCCTCAGGGTAATGATGATAATTTTGCAATTGCACTTCCAGATGATTTTTATCAGGAACACAATCCAGACAATTGGGTCGCAGGAGGAGATATATCCTATACTTTTGATAGCACTGATAATGTTCCAGCTGGTTCAACTAATTACGAGACACTTATTATTAATCACACACAAGAAGTGGTGTATAAGAGAGGAACTTATAGCATTACTTATGGTACATGTAATAGTAGTAGTAATAAATCAGAGGATGTACTTTTTGATTCATATTTAAAGATTACAAGTGCAGATCCAAATAACAACTATGAAAATACGATTAGGCTAGATAAGGAAGAAGTTCATTTTGAACTTGATGCTGGTACTTATGAAATACGATACTATTCATTTTTCACTCCGAGTTGCCTTTACTTAGATTTTGGAGTATGTTTTAATGTAAAAGACTATGAATCTAATATATCTAGGTTTGTTTATGGTGGAGGCGTAAGAATTAAAGATATTATTTTTAAGGATAAAGTCACAGATGTCACACCAGCTCGTAAAATTTCATTTAGTTATACTGAAGCTACTGACACTACTAACTCTAAATCATCTGGTACAGTAGATGGAGATATACTAGGGCTGTCTAAAAGCTATAGTCAAATTTATAAAAGGTATTTGTTTACAACCGCAGATAACCAAGTTAGTTCATTTCTACCGCAAACATTAGAGTATGCGGTAGAAATAAAAGCGCCTAATGTAGAATTATCTCAAGGGGCATATGTAGGATATAAAACGGTTAATGTCTCAGAGGAAAACAATGGCTTTACAAGATATACCTTTACATCGGCTCAGGATTATGCAAATGCTACTAATGTATTTAGCTTCCCTTATGCGCCTGCAGCTCATATAGATTATAAGCGAGGACTGCTACTTAAGAAACAAGTGTTTAAACACAATACAACACCGTATACGCCAGGTACAGAACCTCCAGGAAAACTAAGTGAAGTTGTAAATACATATGATTTCATTGATGCAGATATTGCTCCAACTTTTCGACTGTATAATGAGAGTAGTTGCGAGTTTAAACAATTTTATTCAGATTATGCTAATTGGGTAACGGCGAGTCCAGAAGCTTCGCTTATTCCAAAAGATACCAATGATCAACCATGTTATTTTGGAAATGGTGTCTGCACAAATGTGCCTTTTGCTTCAATAACCGATAATGTAAAATCTGGATGGGCACAACTTACCCAAACTGTAACAAAAGAATATTTTAACGTCGACCAAAGTAGTCCGCCCTATATAGAGTCGCGTCAAACTTTTCTATATAACACTCAAAATTTTCAAATTAGTCAAACTGATAATTATTATGACGAATCTGGAATTGAACAACATATACAAACCAAATACTATTATCCAGTTGGAGCAGCTTTAACAGGAGGTAATTCAACTGTAATAAGAGATCAACTTAAAGATTTAAATAAGATTAATGAGGTTTTAGAGACAGAAACGTATAAAAACACGGTTAAGTTAAGTGAGACTCATAATATGTTTCATTTATTTTCTCCAAATCAAATATTTCCACAAACGATAAAAGTTGCTGCAGGAGGTAATACTCCAGAAGCTCGAATTCAATTTATTAAATATGATGATTATGGGAACTTACTTGAAGTTAGTAAAGAAGATGGGATCTCTATAAGTTATATATGGGGTTATAACGAGATGTATCCGGTTGCTAAACTCATAGATGTTACGTATTCTGAAATTGTAACAACATTAGGTGCTTTCGATTTAGGAAATGGAGGTTTAACATCAACTCAAATAGAGGAGTTAATGGATGATTATCCTGATACTCAAATTTCAATATACGAGTATGATCCAATGGTAGGAATCACCAAAATGACAGATGCCAGAGGTTATACGATGACCTATTATTATGATGCTTTTAATAGGCTCAAAGAGATTAGAGATCATGAGAATAACATCTTGAGCCAGAATGAATATAACTATAAAAACCAATACTAAACTATAGAACAATGAAAACAGTTATAACCACAATCGCATTTGTTTTAGTGTCAGCCTTGGTATTGGCACAAACCGCAACAGAGAATTATGTAAAGACAACGACTTATAAAGTTAAGACCGATGATGGCTTAAATCAAAAAGGAACGACTGTATTACTCACTGATGATAATAAAATAGAAACCATCACCTATTTAGATGGTCTTGGAAGGCCCAAACAGTCTATAGCCAAACAAGCAGGAGGTAACAAAGAAAACATAGTAACTCCTTTTATGTATGATATTTTAGGACGTCAGGTAAAAGAGTATCTTCCTACCTATAATACGTTAACGACCACAGCACTCAATGTTTTAGACAACACTATACTTGTAGATACAGATATAAAGAATTATTATCATCAAAAATATACTGAGGAACTTTGGGCAACAGTATCAGATGTTAATGCCTATTCAGAAAAAACCTTTGAAGCCTCACCTCTTAATAGGGTATTAGAACAAGCATCACCTGGAGAAGATTGGAAACTTGGCAATGAGCATACCATTAGATTAGAGTATCAAACCAATACCTTTGATATCGCTAATCCAACCAATGCTAATAATGATAATGTTATCTTGTTTGATGTTAGCCACGTGACAGTTAATGGATTTGATGAGCCTGTATTAGCTTTTGATGGACATTACTATTCTAGTGAATTGTATAAAACAATTACCAAAGATGAGAATTGGGATACAAATGATGGAAATAATCATACAACCGAAGAATTCAAAAACAAACAAGGACAAGTCATACTTAAACGCACCTATTCTGATTCAGATTTAAATAGCAATGGTACTATCGAATCTAATGAAGAAGAACTAAGTCACGATACCTATTATGTATATGATGATCTTGGAAATCTCACATTTGTGTTATCTCCAGAAGGGTCTGATAACATTTTAGATACCAACAATGCAATTGTACAGACGGTATTAGATAAATTTTGCTATCAATATCGTTATGATGAGAGAAATCGATTAGTAGAGAAAAAGATACCGCAAAAAGACTGGGAATATATCGTATATGATGTTTTAGATCGTCCAGTCTTAACACAAGATGCCAATTTAAGAACCAATGATGATTGGTTATTTACTAAATATGACAAACTTGACCGAGTTATTTATACAGGAAAGCACAATTTTACACCACCAGACTCACATGATAATTCTGGTCGATTGGAGTTGCAAGAAGATGTGGATGCTGCTATTTTTATTACTGAAGATAAACTTTCAATTACTACAGATGTTTATGGTACAGATGTCTATTATACAAATAGAGTTATCCCTAGTGAATATATAGATGTATACACCATTAATTATTATGATGATTATGAATGGGATGCCTCAAATCCTTATGAGGCATCTTATAATTTAGATGAGACAACCAATCTTACCGAATTAAATAATACATTAGAAAAAAGTACTACTTCAAGTAGTTGGGATGCTGGGTTTGTGAGCGAGGGAAAAATTGTTGGAGATGGTTTTATTCAATGGACAGTTCCAGATACAGATCATCGCGTAGTTGTGGGTTTAACCAATGAGAGCGGAACACCAAATGATTCAGGCCTTAACACCATAAATTATGGATTGTATACTCGTGGCACTACTAATAGAGTTTTAATTAGAGAAAATGGATTTACTAAAAATATCGCAACCACTTATTATCAGCCTGGTGATGTTTTTAAAGTAGAGCGATCGGGCACTCAAATATTGTATAAACAAAATGGTGTGGTTGTTGCCTCGTCAGAAATAGCAAGTACAGGTGTGTTGGTAGGAGATAGTTCGTTTTATGATCCTAATACAATTATCGAAGATGTGCATATTGGATACTCAGCTTTAGGGCAAAATTTTACGCAAAGTACAACAGGACTTGCAACAGGAAGCCTAGTTAGAGTACTAGGGACCAGCAATTGGATTATCAACAGACTATTATATGATGAGAAAGGAAGAGCGATTCATACAAATTCTGAAAATGAATATTTAGTCACATCAGATGTGTCAAGTAATCTCTTAGATTTTGTAGGGAAAAACTTAAAAACACATCAAACGCATAGAATGAACAGTAAAAATCCAATAGTATTAGAAGATAATTTTATCTACGACCATCAAGATCGATTGATACGACAGGTCCAGAAGATAAATAATGATAGTTACCAACTCATTGCTAAACAAAACTATGACGAATTAGGGCAGTTGAAAATGAAGCAAGTAGGAGCCGAGTTGTTAGATCTTGGTACTTATGTTAATAATACAGGACTAAATGTTTCTGGAAATATCATCACAAAAAATACAGGAACTAATGGAGCTTGGGATCGAGGTCTTACGGTTCAAGAACATCTTGATGGAGATGGTTATGTGAGTTTTGCACCATATAGAGCTAACTATACTTTTGCTTGTGGACTTTCTTATACAACAGATTTTATAAGCTATACCAATATTAGATATGCTATTCAAATCAATTCGTCAGGTGCGGTAAGTATTCATGAAAGTGGCACTAATTTAGGTGATAAAACAAATTATGTTGCGGGAGATATTTTTATGGTCGAACGCCGTGGAGACACCATCTTCTACCTTAAAAATGGAGAGGTGTTTTATGTCTCTACTGTTCAAACATCTGGTAATATAATGCGCGGAGATGTAGCAATATATAGCAGAGGAGGGAAGTTGAAGAACTTGGTTGTTGTAAATCTAGAGGATGAGCTTCAAGAGGTTGACTACGTATATAATGTGAGAGGATGGCTTAAAGAGATTAATGATGTTGATAATCTAGGGAATGATTTATTTGGTTTTAAGCTTAACTATAATACAAAGGAAAATAACAATTCTAAGGTCTTATTTAATGGTAATATTAGCGAAACCTATTGGAGTACGGCTAGCGAAGACCCAAGTACAATTCTGCTTGAGAGTCAAATTAAAAGAGGATACTCATATAATTATGATGCTTTAAATAGAATATTGACAGCTGATTTTGAAAAAACCTCTGGAGAAAACCAAACATTACTCTATGACCTAAGTGTAATTGGTTATGATAAAAATGGAAATATTAATGCCTTAAAAAGAACGGGCGTTAATGATTCAGGTCAATTTATGGATGATATGGACAGCCTGACGTATTCATATGATGGCAATCAATTGACTGATATTTTAGAATCTGGAAATAATGCGTATGGCTTTAAAGAAGCTAGTGTTCAAAGCACAGACTATACTTATGATGCCAATGGGAATATGACGCAAGACCTAAATAAAAAGATTGCATCTATTAGTTATAATCATCTTAATTTACCAACTTTTATCGTATCTAGTGACTCAAATGAAGGGCATTTGTATTATATTTATGACGCAACAGGTGTTAAATTAGAAAAACGAGTGGAACCTTATAGCGGTACAATAACAGCGACCTATTACGCAGGTAACTATATCTATGAAAAGACAGGTACAGAGGAAGCATTAAAGTTCTTTTCTCAGCCAGAAGGATACATAGAACCTAATACTAATGGTGGTTTTGATTATACCTATCAATACAAAGACCATTTAGGAAATATACGTTTGGCCTATAACGATAGCAACAGTGACGGCAGTATTTCTACTTCCGAAATTATAGAAGAAAACAACTACTATCCATTCGGCTTAAAACATAAAGGGTATAATAATGTCATTAATGGTGCAGAATATAAATACAAAACTTATCAAGGACAAGAGATATCTGAAGAACTTGGATATAACATGTTGGAGTTTAAGTATAGACACTACGACCCTTCTACAGGTAGGTTTTTTGCAGTTGACCCATTGGCTGAACATTATTCATATAATAGCACTTATGCCTTTCAAGAGAATAAACTTGGTTTAGGTGTAGAGTTAGAAGGTTTGGAGATGGTTCAGTTTCCTGTTTATGGAAAAGATGTAACATCAGTAGATTTAGTTAGAACTCAAGAGGCTTCCAGAGTTGCAAATACTGTTGCTGCTGTAGGACAACTTGCAATGGTTGCACCTGTTGTAGTATCAGCAGTCGGAACTGAAACTACTACTGTTTTTGTTGCTAATGAATTGAAAGACGAAGCATTATCACGAGCAACGAATGGTGCATCTGATTATTTAGATTTAACCAAAATGGCGTGGAAAGGTCTGAAGAATCTAGCTGAGTTTGGAGCTAAAAAATTATTTGGAAAAGCTGACAATGTAGCTGGTGCTCTCTCATCTAGTGTTGATGATGCCAAAGGAGCTTTTACAAAATCTGGAGGAGCTGGTAAACTTGAAGGTTTAAAAATTGATGATGCAGATGGTGATTTCATGCAGATTTCTGGTAATTTTGATGGCACAGATTTTGCATTCCAAGGAAATATAAGTGTAAGTGATGGAGTACTTACAATAGACGGAGGTGATTTTGAAGGAGCTTTAGGAGTTTCAGGTTTCAGAGAGGCTCTTGCGAGTTTTGGTAAAGCAAGTAATGTAGAAAAAGTTGTTTTTAACTCAGGAAAAAGAACAACTGGAGCTAATCCCGGAAAAGTAATATCCGTAGAAGCAAACGTTAAAGATTATTTTGAATGAAAAAATTAATTATTTATGGTTTCGAAACCAAAGAACAATTTAGAATACAGTTTACAAATTTTCTAAAGAAGTATGGAGGTTTTGGTTTAAAAGACTCTAAAAATTTGCTTGATAGAATGCTTGATGGTATACCAATTGAGTTTGAAATACCAGAACATCATATAATAGAAGTGTCGGAAATATTGGATAAACTAAATATGAAATATATAATTAGTTAATAAATTTAATTTAAAGGATAGATTATTAATCTATCCTTTTTTATTTATCGAACTGAGAATAAATATTTTCAAATAGTTCAAAATCACAATATTAATTTTTAGTTATAAAAGCTGAAGTTTATCTAATTAACTTTAATTATTTCAGATTCATAACTAATAGATTCAGTAGATGATGTACATTTATAGCGATTACCTTTAGTTTCTGTTATTTTGACATTTATACGTTCTAATTTAATACTGTCGGGGAAATTAATGCTTTCAATAGGAGTTAAAATGAATTCACAATCAGATAACCATTTTACACTACATGTAACCTTAGTTTTTTCTTTATTGTTAGTCTCAATTTGTAAAGAATCATTTCTTATTATTACGTAATCTTTGAATACTTTATCAGTAAATTTAAATGTTCCTGTCTTGAACTTTACGCAATTTTCAGGTTTATTTGAACAACTAGTGAAAATTATTAGACCTAAAAAAAATAGTAGATATTTCATTTATTAAATTTGTTTGAATATAGTCAAACTATATGAGTAATTATATTTTAGATTGGGTAGTGTAGTAAATTAGTTGATACATTAATTTCTACTTATAAATAATTAAGGACCAGTAGTTAAGAGATTTTCTAATTACTGGTTTTTATCGTTCTTTGATATGTTATGAATAATGAAAGTTTTAGAAAACCGATGAAATAAGGCTTTTCAAAACCGACATGTAGTAAACTAGTTGATGGAAAAAATATATTGCCCAAGTTGTAGAGGAATTTCGGTTAAGAATGGAAAGCAAAACGAAAGACAGAGATATAGATGTAAGCAATGTCAAAAGTCATTTCAACTGGAATACACTTATAAAGCATATAATTCAGGAACAAATAATCTAATCAAAAGCTTATTAAAAGAAGGGTGTGGAATACGAAGTATTTCTCGAATAATTAATATTTCAACTAAAACAGTGTTATCAAGAATGCTTAAAATAAGTAAGGCTATTAAATCACCTTACTTTCAAAAGTTAGGATGCAAGTTTGAAGTTGACGAGCTTTGGAGCTTTATTGATAATAAAGATAATGTCACTTGGATTACTTATGCTATTGAGCGACAAACTAAGACAGTGATTGATTTTACCGTAGGCAGAAAAACTTCAGAAAACATAAGACCACTAATCAATAAACTTCTACTACTCTATCCAAAACGTATCTATACAGATCGATTAAATATTTATCCGAGTATCATCCCGAAAGCAATTCATAAACGATTTCAATATTGCACTAATATTATTGAACGACATAACCTCACTTTAAGAACCCATATTAAAAGATTAAGTAGAAAAACGATTTGTTTTTCAAAAAGAGAAAAGTATTTGAAAGCACATTTAAGGATTTACTTTTGGGGATAGTGAGTTGTAAAATTAAATAATATGAAGAAGCATGTCTCTATGAATAACTTTTATTTGTAAGAAAAAACATAATTCTATTAATGTTTTGAGTATTTTGTCTAAAAAAATAATGTTTTATCGAGGAGTTTTATAAATTTAGGTACTTAACCTAAAAATGATTTACAAAATGAGACGAATGAACTTATTTACCTTATTATTATTTTTATGTGCATTTGGATGTACGGATAATGAAATTATTGACGATTCATTAGTGGCAGAAATTGTAGCTTCAGATTCTGATGAACCTTGTTTTACTACAACGTTGATGGCTGGTCAACATCATGTGGCTGGTTCAGTTACTGTAGATGTTGATGGAGATTATTTAATTATAACCTATGTTAGCAATGGAGAATGGATTATAGGTACCACCCATTTGAGTATTGGTAATTGCGACGAAGATTGGGCACCTCTTACTGGCTCAGGTAACCCTCAAGTAGGACAATTTGAATATACCGAACCTATTTCTGTAGAACCATATGAAGTGGTATATATGATCAGTTTAGAAGGCTTGGATGATAATTACTGTTTTGCGGCGCATGCTGAAGTTGATGGGCCAACTGGAGGAGAAACAGCTTGGGCAGAAGGAACTGAGTTTTCAGCAAATGGATGGGCTATGTATGTAGAGTCGACATTAACTGAGTGCGAAGAAGATGATGGTAATAATACACCTTTTTAGATTTATCTATAAAAATTTATTTCATCAATATACACTATTGCGGTTATGTCTCAAATTGAAACATGACTTAAAAATGAGAATTAAATAACTAAGAAACAGTGATTGATAGAAATGTTAATTGCTGTTTTTCTTTGTACTAATATATTGATAAGAGTTAAAACCTAAGATTGCTCTAATAAAAGGCAATCCAAAATTGTTTCACGAAATGGAAACGGATATTAGAAGAGTTCTTAATATGAAAGATTAGAATACTCAAAAGCTCAATCAAAAGAAAGCAACAACTAAAAAAGCTATGTCAAAACTAAGAATCGGCTAAATAAAAATTTAGTGATAGAGGCTTAGAGCACTAATAAAAATCAATGATAGTAGTACTTTTCTTATTTGGATTTACGGAAAAACCGTAACAAAAAGAATAATATTTACACATTCAACGAATAACTCAGTAAATCATTTATTTTTTATGATTAATCGTGTATATTTTGTGAAATTTTAACCATTAAATCATTTAAAATGAAACAAAAAACAATTTTCAAGTATGCATTAGTTGGGATTTTTGCTTTAGCGATTATCGGATGTCAAACAGATTCTTTGGATGAAGAAGAATTAAATAATTCAAATGAATTAAATCAACAAATAAACTTTAGGGGAACGACAAGTACTCCAATAGAGGGACAATACATTGTTGTTTTAAAAGAAGGAACCTTTAATAAGAAAAATGGAAAAGGGATTGAAAACTATAGAAGGGCTGAGCAGTCATTAAAATCTGAGGCAATATCAAGGTTTAGTAAAGCTAATCTGAAAATAGATAATATTAAAAATGCTTACGGATTTGCTCTAGAGGGTTTTACAGCAGTTCTTAATGAATCACAATTAAGTGAATTAATGAATGACCCTAGAGTGGAAAGTATTGAGCAAGATCACTTTGTTACTCAAAATTTTTCAGTGATTAAAGCTAAGCCAGACGGAGTTGGAAATGGTGGAGGTGGAAATGCAGCTCAAGAAACGCCTTATGGAATTACAAGAGTGGGAGCTGGACAAACATATACAGGAACAAAAACGGCTTGGATTATAGATTCAGGTATTGATCAAGATCACCCAGATCTAAATGT
Source organism: uncultured Psychroserpens sp. (assembly GCA_947489585.1). Classification (GTDB taxonomy): domain Bacteria; phylum Bacteroidota; class Bacteroidia; order Flavobacteriales; family Flavobacteriaceae; genus Psychroserpens. The sequence goes on along the minus strand of CANLEE010000001.1, from coordinate 894,446 downwards.
AGATACAGCAAGAAGTGTCTCTTATGTGACTGGAGGAGGAGGATCAAGCCCAGACGATCAAAACGGACATGGAACCCATGTTGCAGGAACTGTTGCAGCAATTGACAATAATATAGGTGTAGTTGGTGTAGCGGCAGGAGCAAGTGTAGTTTCTGTAAGGGTTGTTAATCGAAGAGGTGGAGGCTCAGCATCTTGGTGTGTGTCTGGTGTGGATTATGTTGCGGCGAACGCTCAATCTGGAGATGTTGCCAATATGAGTTTGGGTTATCCAGCTAATCCATCAATTGATAACGCAGTTATAAATGCGGCGAGTCAAGGAATTAAATTTGCTTTAGCAGCAGGTAACGATGGAACAGCTGCAGCTACTGGACCAAGTCCATCTCCTGCAAGAGTTAATGGATCTAATATATTTACTGTATCAGCTATGGATATTAATGATAATTTTGCATCATTTTCTAATTACGGAGAACCACCAGTTGACTTTTGTGCGCCTGGAGTTGCTGTAAAATCATGTTGGAAAGGTGGAGGATATAATACGATTAGCGGAACCTCTATGGCTTCTCCTCATGTAGCAGGTTTACTCATGTGGGGAAATATTTCAAGTAGTGGAACTGTAAATGGAGATCCTGACGGAAATCCAGACCCAATAGCACATAGATAAATTTAAAATAAAAATAGAATATAAATTATATAAGAAAAACAGTGGTTAACAGAAATGTTAATTACTGTTTTTCTACATTCATTGATAAACTAAAAGAATTAACTTTAAGGATAGAAATTCTAAATTGAAGATTCTTAACTGAGAGAAACGTTCTTTAAAAATACTGTAGTAAAAGTAAGAGATAGGTTTGATTTTTTAGTGAAACAGTAAAAAAATCATCTTAGACTACTATCCTTTTGGACTCAAACACAAGGGCTACAATAACAATGTTTCAGCTAATGTAAACTCAGCTGCACGCAAGTTTATGTTTGGTGGTAAAGAATTTGGAGAAGAGTTAGGACTCGATTGGTACGATGTGTCTGCTCGTAATTATGATCCTGCTTTGGGGCGTTGGATGAATCTTGATCCTTTAGCAGAGAAAATGCGTAGACATTCTCCTTATAATTATGCGTTTAATAATCCAATATATTTTATAGATTATGATGGAATGATGCCAACGGCAGGAGACCCTTTAAAAAAAGTAATAATAGGAGGTAGACAATCAGGATTATTAAACCAAACTGGACGAGCACGTCATGTATATAGTTTGCCAAATAAGCCTGGATGTAATAGATGTGGAGCAAGTGCTTTCGCAATAGATAATCATACATTGCCTTCTTCTCGGTTTTCAAATACTGGTAGTAAAACAATTTTTTCTACCCAAATGGATGATTTTAGCGCAACAATAATAACGGGTAAAAAAGCTAAAGAATTTTCTTATTCAGTTAGTGAGGAAAATATAACTCAATCTAGTCAATATTTTGATAGTGATGGTAAGGTAGTGTAGTAAATTAGTTGATGCGTTAATTTCAGATTATAAATAATTAAAAACCAGTGGTTAGAAGAATTTCTAATTACTGGTTTTTGTCGTTCTTTGATATGTTATTAATAATGAAAGTTTTGGAAAGCCGATGAAAGAAGGCTTTTGAAAACCGACATGTAGTAAACTAGTTGATGGAAAAAATAAATTGCCCAAACTGCGATGGGATTTCAGTTAAAAATGGAAAGCAAAATGAAAGACAACGTTACATATGTAAGCAATGCCAAAAGTCATTTCAATTGGAATACGCTTATAAAGCTTATAGTTCGGGAACAAATGATTTAATCAAAAGCTTGCTAAAAGAAGGTTGCGGTATACGAAGTATTTCAAGAATCATTAATATTTCTACTAAAACAGTTTTATCAAGAATGCTCAGAATAAGTAAGACTATTAAACCGCAATATTTCCAAAAGTTAGGTTGTAAATTTGAAGTTGATGAGATTTGGAGTTTTATTGGGAACAAAGATAATGTCACGTGGATCACTTATGCCATAGAACGGCAAACAAAAATTGTAATTGGTTTTATTGTTGGTAGGAAAACAACAGAAAGCATAAAACCGCTCATCAATAAATTATTGTCGCTTGACCCAAAACGTATCTATACAGATCGGTTGAATATTTACCCGAGTATTATTCCAAAAGCGATTCATAAACGATTTCAATATTGCACTAATATTATAGAGCGAAATAATCTGACACTTAGAACTCATATTAAAAGACTCAGTAGAAAAACGATTTGTTTCTCAAAAAATGAAAAGTACCTAGAAGCACATTTGAGAATATACTTTTGGGGATGAAAGCTCATAAAATACAAACAGAATTTATTTGCATAACTTCATAATATGTGATTACGTATCAATTAAGCAAACCCTTTTGATTATGCCTTTTCCAATAAAAAACAATCAGGTTTACGCTCAACACCAAAAAAGCAATTATAATTTTTGTTTCCTGCCCTAAAAGTGTATTACACTTAAGGTTATTAGTATGATTCCATGTCCTAAAAAACTGCTAATAGATGACGTAACTATTTCTTATGATAGAAAAATGAAACAAAGGATTGAGCATGTGTCAAAATCTCATAGTTATACAAAAGAGTAAAATCAGGTATTTATACTCTATTTATGAAAATAGTCTTTATACGTTAAAATCCAAGGAGTATACATGATATATTTGAAATCATAACCCATTATCTACTAAGGTTTTATAACTAGAGCTCATATCTAATTAAGTTGGTAAGCTTAAAGCAGTTAATTTAAACCATTAGGTATGAAATCGTATTATTACACCTTGTCTCTACTTTTCTTCACAATTACTAGTATAGGCCAGTCTAAACAAAATCTCAAATTTCAACTCACTAATACTAATCTAAAATCTTTTACATCTACAGAGTATGTTTTAGAACATGGTAGTGGTGAAGAAATATCTCAAAGTCAAGAACATCTTATCAATTTTAATCCAGTAATATTATTTAATGATGATAATGATTATTTGTCGGTTTTAACAGATATAGATAAACTCTCTCAGTTAACAGTATTTACGGTTTATAATATTGAAAACAATACAGTTAATAAAGATATATGGAAGATTTATGGTGAGGATTCTTTTGTGGTACTTCGTACAGACCGAGCAAATAATTCGGACATGTATTTAGAATACGAAAAAGAATCTAAAAAAGAGCCTCTTCTCAATACATATACACAAATGTATAGACCAAAAGCAACTACGAGTTATGAACAAGAACCTCATGTTCTCCTAGGTGATTTTTCTCATACAGAAGCTTCCGGCTTTAAAGGTTCTATTGCAGAGGTGTTAATATATAATAAAGTTTTGCGTGGAAAAAAGAAACAAATTGTAGAAACAGCTTTAGCCTTGAAATATGGTATTACACTAACCAATGGCAAAGATTACTTATCTTCTTCAAAAGACAAAATTTATAATCTCAAGGGCAACGATATCTTTAAGCACCGTATTGCTGGTATTGGTAGAGATGATAAGAGTAATCTTTTACAAAAACAATCGCATAGCACTAAAGAAAACTCTCTAATTACAGTTGGTTTGGGTGATATTGTATCAACTAATAAAGAGAATAGCACATCAATTAATGATCAATCGTTTATAATCTGGGCAGATAATGACCAAGACCCAATACTAGACAAAAATAATCAAGTATCACAAGTCTCATTGATGAAACGTCAATGGAAGGTTCAAGTCACAGGAATGTTAGCTTCAGAGCTATCTACACAGTTAAAATTTGATACATCTTCTATTTTTAGTGGAGAAGGAAAAGCTAATGAATATTTATTGGTAATTGATCCTAGTGGTGAAGGAAGTTTTATTTCAGAAAAAGTAAAATATATAGATATATCATTAATAGATGATAATAGTCTTACTTTCAATAATATAAAATGGGACGAAGATGGGTCTGGAAGTGATGTGTTTACTTTTGCATTAAAATCTGAATTGGAGATAGTTCTTGAGGAGGTAGCTCCTTTAAATTGTAAAACCAATAATAATGCGATCCTAAGTTATGAAGTACAGGGAGGAATGCCTCCATACTATTTTGAACTAAGCAAAAACGATAACATAATAGATCACTGGAAAAGTACTGATATTCACCATCAAGATAATCATATTAAACAACTAACAGAAGGGAAATATACTTTAAAAGCTATCGATGCTTTACAAACAAAAGTAGAAGTAGATTATACTTTAGAATTACCTCAGGCAATAGCAGTCAATTTAGGAGAAGACCGCCGTTTAAGTCTTGATAATTTAGAAATTATATTGGATGCATCTGCAACATCCAATGAAAAAATGAACTATATCTGGACATCTAGTAATGGTTTTACAAGTAATTCACCTCAAATTCAAGTTAATGAACCAGGAGCATACACAATAACAATAACTACTGAAAATGGTTGTACAGCATCAGATACCATTAAAATTAAAGACAGTATAATAACATCCTTTATCCTTTTTCCAAACCAATCACGTGACGGAAATTATACCATTCAAGTAAAGTTGTCAAAACAAGAAGATATTACTATTAAAGTCTTTGATATAACTGGCAGGCAGCTGTCTACTATTAAAGGTAAGAACAAATCGATGTATTCAATTCCAGGGCAGCATATTTCTGCTGCTGGTATCTATAATGTCGTTCTAGAAAGCGCATCACAAAATGAATCTCGAAAACTCATTATAGATTAAGACATTCTCAACAAAAAACCCAACACACTAAAAAACCAAAGTCATGGACTATAAAAAACATAGAGTAATCATAATACTTCTAATGCTATTAGGAGTCTTTTCTGAGGGCTTAGCTTTCGAAAAAAATACAAAAAAGCATAACTCGTCAACGGCAGCAGAAACGTATTACCCTTCTAATCAAAAGGAAGGCTTTATCGGTTTTTTTGATGACAAACCATTAGACAGCCCAGTAGATAATATTTTTACTGTTAATCTTGAACATTGGTTTAGTGACGACGACGAAGTGTGGCTTACCTATGACCTTTATGGTATTAGTAACCATACAGGAATATCTAGAAGTATTAATGATAAATTATCTGTAGGGGGTTATTTCGTAACAAAATCTGAAGGTTGGAAACAGCAAAAAGAACAACTTAAAAAAGGATGGTTAAAGCAAGGAGAAAATAAGATCCAATTTACTCTCCCTGAGAACGTAACTTATAACTATCGCATTCGTAATCTCGGAGTCCTCATAAAAAAAACGGGATCAAAAGACAGAGCTATAGTAATTAATCAGCCCTTAGATAAAGAATATGTTGATACTTGGGGATATATTAAAGGTTTTGTGCAAGGAAAAGATAGCGATTATGCTCAAATATATATTGATGATATTAGAATTAGGTCTCTCTCATCAGAGTTTGAATCTGTTATTTCTAAAAAAAGTAATCAAGAAAAATGGTCTGCTTTAATTAAAGTTGTTTTTCCAGATGGAGAAATTATTAAAAAAGAGATTGCATATAATAAACAAACTAAAGTCAATTTTCACAATAAAATCCCCATTCGTTCAGAGGTCTATGCTTTAGGTTATTATAGCCCCTATGAAGAGTTAAATCTTTTAGTTAAAGGTGCTCATGTAAATATCCAACCCAATATATTATTAAAACCTAAAACAGTTTCAATAACAAATTTAAGGAGTGTTGATTTACCAACTTTAGATCCAGGTCTTGTTAATGTAACTAAAGATTACAATGGATACCGCATTTTAGCTGAAGATGCTTCTTTTAATGGTGATGCCAAAATTTCTTTAGTATATGATATATCAAAAATACCAGATGGCTATACTGTAAAAGATATTAAGACATACTATTTCGATGAGAATACAAAACATTGGGTTGCACTAAAAAAAAGACAATTAAATAGTGAATACAATACAATTTCGTCGAAGTTCAATAAGTCAGGAGATATGATCAATGGTATTATTAAAGTCCCAGAATCACCACAAACTTCGGGGTATTTACCTACATCTATTAAAGATATAAGAGCAGCTAATCCTGGAGCAGCAATTAATACAATTGAACCACCTAACGCTAATAATATGGGACATGCCAATTTAGCATATTCTATTGTTTTACCTCAAGGGCGTCATGGTTTACAGCCACAATTGGCTGTTCAGTATAATAATGGTGGAGAAAACAGTTGGTTGGGACTAGGATGGAATATACAAATACCATCAATTAGTATCGATACTAGATGGGGAGTTCCTAGGTATAATCCAACTGAGGAATCTGAAACCTATAGTATGAATAATGAGCAATTATTTCCAGTTGCCCATAGGACATCTTTAGAGCCACGAACTCAAGAAAAACAATTTTATCCACGTGTAGAAGGTAAATTTGATAGAATAATTAGACATGGTAACAGCCCTGGAAATTATTGGTGGGAAGTTACAGATAAATCAGGAGTGACATATTCTTATGGGGGGACGACGTCATTGAGTATTGTAGAAAGCTCAATACTAAGGGATGATAGTGGTAATATTGCACATTGGACACTTGTTGAAGTACGCGATTTATACAACAACTTTGTAAAGTATCATTGTACTAAAGTTTCAGATTCTGGTGTGCAAAACGGGTCACCAGGACAAAATATTTATATAGATAGAATCACATACACTGGTCATGGCAATACTGAAGGCAAGTATGAGGTGAGTTTTACAAGAGACCGTGAATTAGGTGAGCCTAAACGGAAAGATGTCATTATTAATGCCCGTTATGCTTTTAAGCAGGTTACCGCAGATGTTTTACGGAAAATAGATATAAAATTTAGTGGTCAAAATGTTCGTAGTTATGAATTTAATTATACTGAAGGAGCTTTTTTTAAAACCTTACTAACACATATTATAGAGTTTGATGCTTCAGGACAGGAATTTACACGTCAAGAGTTTGGTTATTATGATGATGTAAGATCTGATGATGGTTATGTACCGTATACCAATCAAGAAATTTGGGCTCCAAAAAATGATAATGTTTCAGGAGATTTTATAAATCCTATAGATTTATTTAATGATGATGCTTCTGTTTTAGGAGGAAATAAGTCATTTGGATTTGGATTTGGAATGGCAGTAACGGTTGGTCCTTTTGATGGGAATCTTTTTACTAAATCTCAAACAGCAGGGGTTAATTTTGGTTTTTCACATTCAGATAATCAAGGAATATTAGCACTTATCGATATTAATGGTGATGGGTTGTCTGATAAAGTTTTCAAAGAAAATAATGGCTTATATTTTAGACCAAATTCGTCAGGCCCTGATGGCGAAACCACATTTGGAGAAAAAAAACCAATTCTAGGGATTTCAGATTTTGAAAAAGGCGATAGCAACACTTTTGATATTGGTTTAGAATCTAATTTTGTAGTTTTTGCTGGCGTACAATATTCAAATACTAGTAACACAACTTCAACTTATTTTTCAGATGTTAATGGCGATCAGCTTATAGATGTTGTTAATAATGGAACGGTTTTCTTTAATCGTATTAACTCAGATGGTGAACCAACTTTCTCACCAACAAGTACGGGAACACCAAGTCCAATAAATACATCTAGTGTTATTGATGCGAGTATTGTTACCATAGACCCTCAGGAAATTGAAGATGCAATTGATCAAAATCCTTTACATGATGTTGTGAAAATATGGGAAGCACCTTATACAGGAACGTTATCTATAAATGCTCCAGTAGCTCTTGATGAACCTGAAATACTATCAGGAACAGGAGATGGCGTTCGTGTTGTTATACAACACGGTGATACAGAGCTTTGGAGTAAAATTATTCTAGCTGAAGATTTTAGCTCTTATACACCAACTGGTGTTTCAAATATTGCAGTAAGTGTTGGTGATAAGCTTTATTTTAGAGTACAGTCTATTGAAGATGGAACAGATGATCTGGTACTTTGGAACCCAATTATTACCTATGCACAACATACAGATGATATTAAGGATGCAAATGAATTACCTATATATCAGTATAATGCTTCTGATGATTTCCTTCTTACAGCTCCAATGGCTGTAGGGATGCCAATTGCTGGTACTATTCATATAGAAGGCAACTTTTCAAAGCTTATTACATCGGATAATCTTACCGTAGAAATCGTTAAAAAATCAGGTAATACAACATCAGTTATTTGGCAGCAAAATTATAATTATGATGATACCCCAAGTCTTGACATTGATTTAGAGGAATCAGTACTTAAAGATGATGCTATTTTGTTTAAAATCAAATCAAATACGACAATCGACTGGAATAAAGTTCAATGGATGCCAAGAGTATACTATACAGCTTCATCAGATCCTGATTTTGATGAAGTTACGGCTGAAAACGGTAATCCTTTATTAGAATTTTTTCCTACTGTAGAGCATACTATTTTCAACAAAATAATTAAGCCTACTAGAGAATGGGTTGCAAATGAATCTGATACCTTAACCATAACACCACAAATTCTACCTACATCATTTGTTATCGTTGCAGAGCCAGAAGAGATACTTGAAAATAAAATTGTATTTACAATAAAAAAATCGAATGAGCTTATATATGAGCAGGTAGTGCAGGTAAACTTTGTATCTATATTTGGTATTTATATTGGTACGTTAGATACTTTTTCTTCTACAGATCTTATTGTTAACCAAAACGATAAACTATTCTTTGATTACCATATAAGGAATCGAAAAATTGCAAATCAAATTACAAATGCGAATGTTGAGATCTCAGGAAATTTCTTGAGTACTATAACACCAGGAATGTATACCACTATTGATTCCGAATTGTCTTTTGGCATGATGTACAGACATTGGGGGCAGTTTGCTTATAACGGAAATCGAGACAGAGCTAATCAACCTATTAATGAAACGGAATTAAAGCTCGAGACAACATCAGATAATACTAATGAAATAGATTTGAGTGAAGCAGATGATGCCGATGCAATGAATCAAATATTTGAAGATGAAGGTGGGAATAATGCATGTGAAAATAAGTTTATTTACATGATTCCTGTGATGCAGAATCAGGCTTATATAGGTTATGATAATCTCACCTTTGTTAAAAAAAATAATATTAGCTCATCCCGAATGGGGGCAGACAATATTCAACCAGTCACTCCATTAACAGGTGCTACTGGAGGAGGGTCAGGAACTGGTGCAATTGCTATCAAAAGAGTTAGTAAAACTGAAAATGTAAATTTCTCTGGAGGATTAGGTGTTTCTGCAAGTTATAGTACGGGATGGACCAAACAATTGTATGATTATATAGACATGAATGGAGATAGACATCCAGATATTGTATCAGATAATAAAATACAATATACCTTACCTACAGGCGGGTTAGAACCAGAGGCAAGAGATTTAAGCTTTGGTGAAGTACACCGCTCGACACATCAATCTGTTGGTCTTTCTTTAGGAGGAACTTTTCCAAAATCTGGACCTCAAAATTCTAATAAAAGCGGAAGAGGGTCAAAGTCAAGTAAATCAGAATCTGGAGCTCGAATTGCTGCAGGATTAAGTGCGAATTTTAATACTAACCTTGATGAAGTAAAATTTGCTTGGATGGATATTAATGGTGATGGTCTTCCAGATCGTGTATATGCAAATGGAGAGGTGGAACTAAACTATGGTTATGAATTTGGTATTAAAGAGCAATGGGGCTATTTAGGACTTAGCGATGGCAAATCAATTAGTTACGGAGGAGGACTAAGTATAAACATATCTAATTATAGTATTTCAGCAGGCGTAGGTTTATCTAGAACAGAAAATGTTATTAGAAACACATTACGGGATGTAAACGGAGATGGACTTCTAGACTATATTTTAGATCAAGGTGTAGATAGTAATTTAGTTTCTCCAATATTGGATAATAATACCACATCCCTTATGGTAGCTATTAACACAGGTAATGGTTTTGCAAATCCAATTCTCTGGAATAATATAAAAGCTGTTAACAAAGGGGTTTCTACTGGAGAATCAGCTAATGGAGCTTTTACAGCTTGTATTCCTATTATTCCTATTGTACCTGTTGTAAAATTGTGTTTTAATCCTTCTGCAAATATATCTCAAGGAGTGAGTAAAAATACTATGGATTTAACAGATATTGATGGTGATGGTTTTCCAGATTTTTTAGAATCTGATCAGGATAATCAACTCTTTGTTAGACGATCAACAATTGCAAGAACCAATTTATTGAAAGAAGTTAAACAACCACTTGGTTCTAAGTTTGCATTAGATTATAAACGTTTAGGCAATACTTATAATTTGCCAAATGATATCTGGGCTTTATCTAGAGTAGAAACCTTTGATGGTTTTATAGGAGATGGTGCAGATACAGGAGTAAGTACTTTTGATTATAGTAATGGACGCTATGATAGAAATGAGAGAGAATTCTATGGTTTTGAAAGTGTAAAAACCCACCACCTGGATACAGAAAACAATGATGCGATTTATAGAACTCATGTCCAAGAGTATAATATTAATAATTATTATGAAAAAGGGTTGTTGAAGCGTGAGGCTATTCAGGACGCTAATGAAAATATATATACAGAAAGCATAAACACTTTTGAAATTAAGGATATCCTTACTGGTGCAACCTTACCCGACACCTATATCCAAGAAGATGGAGGTGCAGCTTTTCCTGCTAATATTGAAATGGAAAAACAATTTTATGAAGGACAAGATACAGCACAAAAAAATACACGTATGACTTATAGTTATGATGTATTAGGAAATTTAACAACCTACACGGATTTTGGAGATATAGGTAATGACGATGATTATACAACAACAATAAATTACCATAGCGTTTCAGCGCCATATATTATGAATGTGCCTAGTAGCATGTCTGTATTAGGAAATGGGCAAACATTTAGAGTGCGAGAAACAGATATTGATATAAATACTGGAAGTATAATACGTATTCGAAATCAATTAGATGGTGGTGATGATGCTATATATGATTTAGAATATAATGCTTTTGGAAATCTTACCAAAATCACAAACCCTGAAAACACAAATGGCGAACGCTTCTTTTATACTTATGAATATGATCCCGAAGTGCAGACCTACACAACTGGGATAAATGATGCATATGGCTATAGCACTTCTTCAGATTATGATTACCGCTTTGGAAAAATATTACTCAATACCGATTTCAATGATCAGCAAATCCGATATGAAATTGATAATGTTGGACGAACCAAAACAATAACAGGACCATTTGAGTTAGCAGCTGGATTACCTTATACCATAGCTTTTGAATATTATCCCAATGCCGAAATACCTTGGGCAAAAACAAAGCACTACGACCCACAAAATCCGGATAACAACCTTGAGACAATATCATTTATTGATGGATTAAAACGTAGTATCCAAATTAAAAAGGATGCAGCCATTTATAATGCTCCAGGAGTTGCAGACGATGAAAAAATGATTGTTTCTGGACAGATAAACTATGATGCATTTGGTCGAAAAACCGAAAGTTATCATCCTATTACCGAACCTAAAGGAAATGAATCAACATTTAACCCTATATACGATGCAATTGCCCCTACTTCAAAAGAATATGATGTTCTAGATAGAGCTACTAAAATAACATTTCCTGATAATGCCGAAACTAATTTTGTCTATGGCTTTGGAAATGACAGAGAAGGCAATATACAATTACTTACGAGAATTACAGACCCTAATGGCATTTGGAAAGAAAATTTCGAAAATGTAAGAGGGTTAACCAAATCGGTAAAAGAGCAATATAGTCAGGGAAGTGATATTTGGACCAGTTATAATTATAATGCCATTAATGAACTCATAGAGGTTAAGGACGCTCAAGAGAATGTCATTAATATGTCTTACGATTGGTTTGGTCGTCGTACAGAAGTTGTGCATCCAGATGCTGGCTCAACACGTTTTGAGTTTGATCTTGCAAGTAATCTAACGAAAAAGAAAACAGCAAACTTACAACTTACTGGAAATGCAATTAACTATGTCTATGATTTTGAACGATTAGTTGAGATTAGCTATCCTGAAAACCCGCAAAATAATGTGGTATATACCTATGGTGAACCTGGAGCAAATTATAATAGAGTAGGACGTATTGTACTCCAAGAAGATGCTACTGGAGCACAGGAGTTTTTTTATGACTCATTAGGAGCACTTACTAAAGCCATACGCACTATTGTTGTACCAGATAGCGAACTCCTTACTTATACTACAGAGTGGACCTATGACACTTGGAATAGAGTAACCAATATGCTTTACCCAGATGGTGAAGAAGTAGTATATATGTATAATCTTGGTGGAAAATTGAACAGTTTCAATGGACTAAAAGACGGTGCCGACTATAATTATCTTACACAGTTAAGTTATGATAAGTTTGAAGATGAGGTATATAGAAGTTATGGAAATAATACTGAGACTTTTTATAGTTATGAACCAGATAGAAGGCGTTTAAAAACAACAGTATCCGAGACAGCAGAGGATCGTAAGTTTATGGATTATGTATATACGTACGATAATGTAGATAATATTCTTCGTCTTCAAAATAATGCCGAAATACCAAGTAGTAACCTTATGGGAGGGCAAACGGATTATAATTACTCTTATGATGATTTATACCGTTTAACTAATGCAACAGGGAGCCATTTAGGAAGTAATCATGAAAACAGATATACACTCGATATGGAATACAATAGTATTCATAATATCGTTAATAAAAATCAATTGCACCAGTTTAAAGGCTATGATGACGATGAGTGGAGCCCTAGAAATAAGACAACCTATGATTATGCTTACCAATATGGAGATACACAACCACATGCTCCAATTCATGTCGAAGACCAAACGTTTACTTATGATGCTAATGGAAATCAGACAGGCTGGACGCATGATGTAAGCGGACAGGAAAGACAGATGTTATGGGACGAAGAGAATCGTATAAAAGCCATAGCTGATAATGGAGCTATATATAGCTATACATATGATGCTCACAATGAGCGTGTTTTAAAGAGTAACGGTGGTGGTCAAACGGTAGCTGTAAATGGGTCTAATAAAGCAGGAAATGGGAGTATAGGAAACTATACAATTTATGTTAATCCTTTTGTCGTAATACGTAATAGTATGGTCACAAAACATTTTTTTGTTGAAGATCAGCGTATTGTCACCAAGTTAAATGAAAGTAATGAAGGCTTGCTGCAAAAAAGAGCTGGAAGTTCTGGAATTAAAGCAATATCATATAGTAAAAAACAAGGACAACTAAAAAATAGTATCAATAAGATCTATAGCGATTTAGGCATAGACATAGATGATTTTATTACTGAGGATAATTCACAAAATCGTGGAAACGGAAACGGAAATGGAAACGGTACAAATAATGGTTCAGGTGGAAATGGTAATAATAAAGAGGCTTTTGTCTACTATTACCATCACGATCAAATAGAAAGTTCTTCGTATATTACAGATTCTAATGGTGAAGTAACCCAGCATTTAGAATACTTTGCTTTTGGAGAGACGTTCCTTGAAGAGCATAGTAATACCGAGCGTACTCCTTACTTATATAATAGTAAAGAACTTGATGAAGAAACTAATCTATACTATTATGGAGCACGATATTACGACGGAAAAACCAGTGTTTGGCAATCTGTAGACCCTCCTATATTAGGTGCATTCTTAGATGGAAAACATTATGGAGGTGTTTATAATTCATCAAATTTAGGCGTTTATAATTATGTTGGCCAAAATCCAATTAAATACTTAGACCCTGATGGTAATGGAAAAAAGATTAAGTACCTTAGTACAGTTAAGAAGGTTAATGGTAGATGGCCTATAAATGCAAAGTATGCTGGAAAATGGTATCATTTTAGACCTGCTAAAAAACATAACTTTCTTCGTAAAAAATACCCAAAAGGAGTGTATTTTAACGTAAAAGGTTTTCCTGACTTTATGTCTTTTGCAATAAAGACGGTTGTGTTAAAAAAATTACAAAGCACCTCTGGGAAAGACTTTACATTAGCAAATAAAAAAGCAAAATATAAAAAGACCCCGAAAGGGTTTACTTGGCACCATGTAGAAAACTCAACAAAATTAATTTTAATACCTACAGATGTTCACGATGGTGTAAAACATACAGGAGGAAGAGCTACTAAAAAATAACTACTATTAATTAATATGAAGCAAAAAATAAAGAAAAATTTTGGAGATATAACAGAAAAAGACATATCAAAATTTGAGCAAGATATAGATGTGAAATTACCAAAAGACTATAAAAAGTTTATTTTAAAGAATAATGGAGGTAGGCCAACACTTAATATTTTCGAGACTTTAGGAGGCGAGTATGAATCTGATATTCAATTTTTCTTCGGTATTACAGAAGAAGGCATCTACGACTTAAGAAGAAACCAAACAAATTTACCAAATAATCTCATAGGGAAGTTTTTACCTATAGCCATTGACAGTGGTGGAAATTTAATTTTATTACAATTAGATAGTAATACAGTACATTTCTTCGATCATGAGATCGAAGAAATTGTTACTATTTCAAATTCTTTTAAAGAGTTTTTAAAGGATTTATATGTTCTTGATGAGGATGAGAGTGAATTGGATTTAGCTGTATATTCTCAAAACACAAAATATTTTGAATCGTTGATAAATCAGGGTGCTATAATAAATTCAATTGTAGATGAATTTGATCAACCAATAACAATAGTTGCTGCTTTATCAAATAAATTAAAACTACTTAAATTTTTTATAAAAAATGGTGCCGATTTTGAAGGAGCACTGTTTAGTGCGTGTAGTAATGGTCATGTAGAAATAGTTAATTATTTGCTCAAATTAGGATCTAATCCAAATGAAAGAAATGTTGAACAAAATAATGATACAGCCTTAATCCAAGCAAGTTTTGGAGGTCATATTGAAATTGTGAAAATGTTGATAGAAAATGGGGCAGATATTCACGCCAAGGATAATCATGATCAAACAGCATTAACCAAAGCATATTGGTCAGACAACCCAGAGCTAATAGAATATTTAGAGAAAGATATTTACAATATATAAACTACATATAATTAAATAAAACCATTAGGTCAAAGCCAACCTAAATCGTATTTTTATGTTAGTGAAAATGTTCTTTGAAATAACCCTCTTGTTGAAGTTGAGGTAGTGGCAAAAAAAGTGTAAAAGCCCTTAAAAATTACGGGTAATATCTATCCCTTCGGACTCAAACATAAAGGGTATAATAACGTGATTAATGGTACCGACCATCCGTATGGGTACAATGGTGTTGAAGAAAATGATGAATTAGGACTGAATATGCTTTCTATGGATTTGCGTCAATATGATCCAGCTATAGCTCGTTGGACTTCTATAGATCCAGTTACACATCATTCTAATTCAACGTATAATGCCTTTGATAATAATCCTGTCTTTTGGGCTGACCCAAGTGGAGCTGATGCCCAAAAAATAGATTTTGGTCAAATAAGAAGAAATGCAATGGGAGAAGATGTATTTTCGGATTCCGGAAAGAATTATAATTATATTGGTGAAGGGGATCCTAATTCTCAATCTGGAAATAATTGTTCTGATTGTGAAACTTTGTTAGATTGGTATAATTGGTTGACTGGAGATCCAGCTAGAAAAGCAAGATTAAAGGAAAGTGCAAAACAACAAGGAATAGGTGTATTAAAAGGTGTTATTGAATCTGTAGACACACAAGGTCTTATTGAAATTACGGAGGTAACAAAAGAACAAAAAGCAGGCTATGTTGTAGGTATCGTTTTATTTGCTCTTTTTGAACCTGGTCCAGGAGGTGAGTTAAAAGCTGCTAATAAGATAATAGGTTTAGGAACAAAAGCAGATCTTTATAAGCATGCAGGTAAAGCAATTACTTATCACGGTAATAATTGGTATAAATTGGGATTAACAAACATAGATAACTATAATTTAGGAGGTTCTCAAAGGTGGTAGTGTAGTAAAATAGGTCATAGCTAAAAGTGTGATTTTAAATAATTGAAAACCAGTAATTAAATTGAAAAATGATTGCTGGTTTTTCATGTTCATTGATGTATTTATAACAGACAAAATCTCTTAGAGGTTTTAAAATAAGGGTTCTTCAAATCGTTATGTAGTAAATTAGGTCATGGAAAAAATCCAATGTCCCAAGTGCAATGAAATCTCGATGAAAAATGGATTTCAGAACAATAAGCAACGCTATAAATGTAAAATTTGTAACAAACGATTTCAACTTGAGTATAGTTATAAAGCTTATAATTCAGATACTAACGAATTAATCAAAATCTTGCTAAAAGAAGGATGCGGAGTAAGAAGTATTTCTCGAATCATTAATATTTCGACTAAAACAGTGTTGTCAAGAATGCTCAAAATAAGTAAGACTATTAAATCACCTTACTTTCAAAAGTTAGGATGCAAGTTTGAAGTTGATGAGCTTTGGAGTTTTATTGGTAATAAAGATAATGCCACTTGGATTACTTATGCTATTGAGCGACAAACAAAAACAGTGATTGATTTTATTGTTGGCAGGAAAACTTCAGAAAATATAAAACCACTAATCAATAAACTTCTACTACTCTACCCAAAATGTATCTATACAGATCGATTAAATATTTATCCGAGTATCATCCCGAAAGCAATTCATAAACGATTTCAATATTGCACTAATATTATTGAACGACATAACCTCACTTTAAGAACTCATGTTAAACGATTAAGTAGAAAGACGATTTGTTTTTCAAAAAATGAAAAGTATCTTGAAGCTCATTTGAGAATTTATTTTTGGGGATGACTACTGAAAAGAATATATTATGCTTAGATTATCACAATGTAACATTACAATGGAGATAAACTCGTTGGTAAGAAAGAATTTGGCGAAGAGCGAAAAGAATTATTGCCCTATGTATAAATGATTATGTTTTGTGAAGTACAAATCAAAACTCCTTTTTGTTTCTTGTGAAAATTTTAAATTATTGTAATTCAAAAATAAAATTAATTTTGAATTTTAAACATACAAAGCTTGAACCTAGATTTTTAAACAAGACTATAAATTGACGAAAATATTCATAATAGAAGATAATATAGATCAATTAGCTGTTATTGAAGATAAGCTAAATATATTAGGATACCATGTCGTTGGAAAAAGTACAGATGGCACAACCATAAATTCAAAAATTAAAGAGTCTAATCCTAATATTGTCTTAATGGACATTAATTTGAGAGCTGATAATGAGGGTATTTTTTTAGCTGAACAATTAAAAAAGAACTTCAATATTTCAATCATCTTTATCACTGCTATGGCTACCACTGATGTCATAAAAAATGCTATTTCAATAGCACCAAGTAATTACCTTGTTAAGCCAGTTAAGATAAGTAATCTAAAAGCTGCTATAGAGCTTGCTATGTTTGATAATAACAAAACTCGCTCAATGGAAACCAATTTAAGTCATGGTCATTTAACAGTTAGGATTGGATATAAATTACAAAAAATTAGTTTCGAAGATATTATATCGTTGGAAATAGAAAGCAAGAACTACATAAATTTGCGAATAGTAGGACAAAACAAAAGCGCAGTGGTTAGAAATTCTCTAAAAATGATGTGTGATTCAACTCTTCCTCATTTTTTTGTTCAGGTTCATAGACAATATATTGTAAACTTAAATTTTGTACAACTTGTCAATGAAAAAGAACGAAGGATACATATGAAGGAAGGAAAATCTATACCTATTGGTTTAGCTTATAAAGCAAGTCTATATAAAAAATTAAATATACTATAAGTTAGAAGTTACACGTTGTTTTTATTCATTCACTTATTTGTGTCAACTCAAAAAGATGATTAATAAGTAATAAAACGTATTACAAATTTTAGTATATGAAAATAAGTTTGCTCTTTATACTTTTTCCTTTTTTGCTAATAGCGCAACCTAATAGTAATGGTTTTGATTCTAAAATTGATAAAGAAATAGCAGAACAGCTACATCGCTTAAAAACATCGGTTAACCATAATGGACTAGAAGAAGATTTGCTAAACCTTATTAGAATACAAAATCTATATGAATCAATGAATATAGATAGCGCTTTGGTGTATGCAGACAAAGAGTTTTTTCTCGCTAAACAAATAGGAAATCATAATCTATTAGCCAGTGCTAGAATAAGAAAAGCAAAATTATTAAGGAAAGAGAGTGAATTTAAGGAAGCAAACGTTTTGTTACTTGCCAACTTAGATCAGCAATTTGTTATTAGCGATAGCCTCAAAGGAATAACCAGGAGAGTGCTAGCAAGTATTAATTTTCGTAGAGGACGATTTGCAAAAGCTACTGAAGATATTCTTGAAGCCATTACTTTTTTTTCGAAACGTAACGACAGTACTAATTTATTATCGTCTTATCGCTTGTTAGCAAAAGTTTATGATGTCTTAGAAGATAAAGAAAAGGCTATTGAATATTATGAAACGGCTTCTCAATTTGACACTCAGCTAAATAAAAGATTAACAATTAGACTACTCATTGATAATAGCACATTGTTGTTAGAAGAAGGTAAGTTTAAGGAGTCATTATACAAAATACAAAAAGCAGAACTATTAGCCGAAAACATCAATGCTAGAATGCTTAAAACTAATGTTTATATTCAATATGCTCGTTTATATAATGCTTGGAATAATGACGAAAAGCTATTACAATATGCACAGATGGCCGACTCAATACTAAAAACATACACTATTCCTACAACTGGTTTACAACATAATGTATACAAATACTTGGCTAAGGGTTATGAAAGACAGCAAAATTATAACAAGGCATTGCAATATTTTAAACGGATAGACAGTAACACTTATCCATCTATAGAGGTAAAATCTTACCTTATAAGAGTATATGAAAACATCGGAGATTACGAGTTGGCACACCATACAAATAAAGAACTAAACCATTTGAAAGATTCTTTAAACCTATTAGAACATAACGAACGAATAAAAGAGATTCTTGAAAAGTATGAAGGCGAAAAAAAGCAACTGCAAATAGAAAAACTTAATTACCAAACTACACTTCAAAAAATAAAACTAGACTCACAAACAAGGATTTTTTTTGCAAGCGTAGGGTTTTTAATAATTATATTGATTTTTGGATTTATATTTCATAAAAATCACTCAAATAAACAACGCCTAAAAGAAGTTTCTTTAAATCTAGAAAAAATAACACTGCAACAACAATTCCTTCGAACCCAACTTAATCCTCACTTTATATTCCATGCTTTGAGTTCAATTGAAAGTTATATGTATAAGGGCAAAAAAGATCAAGCAGCAACATTTTTACAAAGTTTTAGCGAACTAATGAGAGATATTCTTGAATCTTCTGATGTAGAATTTATTTCGCTTAAGAGCGATATAGAGTTTATCAGAAAGTATTTAGAACTGCAAAGACTTAATCATGCGTTTAAATTTGATTATACCATTAAAATTCAAGATAATATAGATGCAGCAAAAATCTTAATTCCTCCAATGCTTACTCAGCCATTTGTTGAGAATGCTATAATTCATGGTGTATTACATTCTGGAGGTAAAATAGACATTTCAGTTATTAAAAAGGCTCATATTTTGGTCATAGAAATTAAAGATGATGGGCAATCACAATTAGAAGACGCGAAAACATCCTCAAAACTTAACCGTTCAATGAGCACAGGTATTGTTATGCAACGCATTCAAAATTTGAAAAACACTCATAATATCGAAATACTATATTCTTCAATAAACAATTCGCAGAAGTTAGACTCTAAAGCAAAGGGAAGGACCATCACCTTATCCATTCCTGTAATTTATGAGAATTTTACAAGAGCTGTCTGATACTTTTATATCTATATTAAGTTTAATATTGCCTAGCTAGTGATTGCTAGTTGTTAAAAACTCATTCATTATAATCGAAATATGTTTGTCCCTATCAAATCTCTACTCATCCTCAAAATAGTAGCTTTAGAACACAAGGCATTTGTACTCAGTAATACCACTTCTTATTTTGTTCATACTAAAGGCGTAACCTGAAAAGCCTGATAAAAAATAGAGTAGGATATAAAATTTAAAATCTATGAAAAAACAACTAATTCACAAATGCTTTTTTTTAATATTATTAATGTTTTTTATTAATCAATCGCAAGCACAACTAAACACAGAATGCTTGGTATATGAAGGGTTTGAAAACTCGACTTGTGATCCTAATAACAGTGAAAGTATGACCAATCCATTTTATTTAGGATGTTTTGATGGTTGGGTTTCCACACACGGAACTGCTGATATTTTTTCTCCAGTTGATGCTTATGAGGGGGTTGTTTCTGCGCACACAGTATCTGGTCACTCTAAGTTTGATTCTGCCTGTCCAGAAAAAGATATACATTATGGAGAAGGAATCGCATTAAATTATAACTTTCAGGAGGGGGTGACCTATAGATTAACTTATGCAATTAAAGAACCACCAACCGCGTCATCACCGTTTTCTAATCTTGAATTAGAATGGTTTTTATTAACTGACGGTTTTCCAAACAGTACAGGAGAAGATGTTGCTTGCGGCTCATTGACAAACTATCCTCTCCTTCCTGAAACTCCAGAAGGAAGTATATCTTTGGGTGCTGTACAAATAATTAATGAGAATTGGACAACCAGTAATGAACATATTATTACTCCCGACAAGAATTACAAACAGTTATGGTTAAAAGCAAAAAACGATTTTATTGGAGATTCTGGTGGTGCCGCTCACAATATTTTTTTAGATGCCATTAAAATTGAAAAGATTCTTGATATAGATTGCGACACTACTGATACTCCAGATTTTGCAATGGAAATCACTTGTGATAAAGAAAATAAATGTGTTGAAGTCACTGCTCTAGAACAAAACGCAACTAATCATTGGTGGGGTTTATATGAGATATTAGACCCTTTAAATCCACAAGACACCTCTGATGCTAATACTGTAGATGTAGATGGAGATCCTTCTAATGGAATTACTTGGGTGCAAAAGATTACTTTTCAAAACTCAGTAAAATTCTGCAATTTAGATCCAGATAAAAAATATTATATAAAACATGGAATTTGGAAAGAGAATTGCTATGGATGGAGAGATATAAGGCTTCCCATTGAAGCAAGTATTTTCCATTTTGAAGATGAGTCTGGAAATGAGGAAAAGGAATTTTGTATAGATGAAGATGTTTTTTTAGATTCATCTAGATCTTATGGAGGAGACAAATATCATATAGGTATTTTAAGAAGGCCTATTGGTAGTGAGCCTGTGGATAGTCGAAATCCAGATGATTATACTTGGGTGAATGCTCTTGGGTGGATAAGTGTGACTCCAGGTACTTTTAACTTAAGTGAGGTATTTAGAAACCTCTCAACTCCATCGTTAGATTTTGAGGAAGGGTTTGAATATTTGGTGCAATTTGCTATAGCAGATGATTCTCTTTGTGTAACGTGGACTGTAAATTATGAAACTTTCACCATGATAAGTTGCGTAAATACTTGCGAAACACCAGAAAACCTACATTTTGATTTCTTAACTTTAACCTGGCAAGATGTAGAAGATGCAACAAGCTATGATGTCATGTTATTACCAAATGATAATCCTGCATGTCTTTGTGAAGAAGGTACGGTTACTCTACCACAAAGTATAATTGTAAGTGATATTGGAGATACATTTCTAAACCTTCCGAATGATTTTATTGGCAGTTGTTTTAAATGGAGAGTCAGAGCCAATTGCGGTCCAGGTTTAAGTTCACCTTATTCAGATGAAGAATGTATTCAGTTTCCTGTTGGAAGTAATGGTAATTTTACTGGAAGTGTATCTCCAAACCCCAATAATGGTAACATGACCTTTACGTTTCAGCATGTTATTGATACGAATGTTACTATCGAGGTTTATGATTTTTATGGAACACTTTTGCACACATCAAACCAAAGTATTTTGGCTAATGTTCCTAAGATTGTTCAATGGAATGGTATGGGTGTCATACCACAAGGAGTTTATTTTGTAAAGTTTCAAGCCAATGGTGAGGCTATACAAAAAACAGTTGTTGTAGAGTAGTTAATGGGGGTAGTGTAGTAAAAAAGGTCATGGACTAAGACATAATTTTAAATAATCGAAAAGCAGTAATACTAATTACTGCTTTTCTTCATAAAGAGTTATTAGTTAAGGATAGAAGTTCTAAATTGAAGGCTCTTAGTGAAGAGAAACGTTCTTTAAAAATACTGTAATAAAAGTAGGTAATAGCTTGTAAAAATTGTTAAAAGGTCAAAAAAATGGTCTTAGACTACTATCCCTTAGGATTGAGTCATGTCCTATTTTTTACGAGCTTTATCTAAATCAGCTAAACGTTTCTTCATTTTAATTTCCTGAGTTTTCTCAAGCTTATCCTTTTCAATTATGGAGTCTAGGAGTATTTCGACTACACTTTTATTATAATCAGAAAGACTTGAAATCATTTCTAGTTTTTGAGTAATAGATTTATCTGAAATTTCTCTTGATTGAAATAATTCAGCAAAGGGAACATTTATAGCATTTGCAATTCTTTCAATTGTCTCAATAGAAGGGGATACCTTCATATTTTCAATTCTATTGTATGTTGACGCCAGCATATCACTTCGTTCAGCAATATATTGTTGACTAACCTTCTTTTCTTTTCTAATGGCCTTAAGATTATCCGATAGTAATTGCTGAACTAGACTCATGACATATATTTTTATCAAATTTAATGTTTTTTTCTTAAAAAAGCTTAATAAAACATATTTTATTTGTTTTTATGTGTTTTAAAGCATATATTTGAATATATAATGTTAATAAAATCAAATAATATAGTTTATAATTCCAAAATAACTTCTGGAGCAGAAAAGACTCTAAAGTCTAAGTTGCTCTTTTTTGCTATTATCGAGTATGAGCGCTATTTAATATCTGCTAAATGCCAAACGCAATAATTTATACCAGAGTATCTACCGATGAACAGGCTAGCAAAGGCTTTAGTTTGCCTCATCAAAAGAGTGTGCTGGAATTTTATTGTCAACATAAAAACATAACCATACTTCATCATTTTAGAGAAGATTACTCAGCCAAAAATTTTGATAGACCAGCTTTTAAGGAATTAATATCATATATAAAAGCTAACAGAAAAAGTATCGACTACTTATTATTTACACGATGGGATAGATTCAGTAGAAATCAAGAAGAAGCCTACCGCGTAATTCGAGAGTTCAAGAATATGGGAATCGAAGTGAATGCTATTGAGCAACCACTAGATTTATCTCAACCAGATTCTAAAGTAATGTTAGCTGTTTATTTAGTAATACCTGAGGTAGAAAATGATAAGAATAGTATTCGAACTAAGGAAGGGTTAAGAAGAGCCATGAAAGAAGGCTGTTTTGTTGGAATGGCTCCCTTTGGGTATAGGAATTATCGGAACGCAGATGGTAAGGCAACTTTAGCTTTTAAAGAGGGCATAGCGCCTATAATAAGAAAAGCTTTTATAGATTATTCAAAGGGAGTATTGTCAGCTGAAGAGGTTAGAAAGAAATACTATAACAGGGGATTAAAGATAACGAAACAGAGTATGTTGAACATGCTTAAAAACCCTGTCTATTGTGGAAAGATATTAATCAAAGAATGGAAGAAAGAAGATGAGGTTATTGTTGATGGCCTACATCCATCAATTATTGATGACAATACTTTTGATACTGTACAACGTATTATCACAGGAAAGCATAAAGCAAAGATTCATAAATTTTCAGAGATTGACGAGATGTTGCCTCTTCGAGGTCATTTATTATGCAAAAGTTGTGGTAGGTCTTTAACAGGAAGTGCTTCAAAAGGAGGAAATGGAAAAAGACACTTTTATTATCATTGCCAACCTAAATGTAAAGAGCGTTATAAGGCAGGTGATGTCAATAAACTTTTTGAAGACTTATTGAGTGAACTTGTTGTCAAGCAAGATGTTTTAGAACTCTACAAAGAACTACTCGAGGAAACGTTTAGCGGTGAACGAAAATCTAGAGATTTACGAGTGAGACAAATCAAATTAGAATTAAATAAATTGAACATACGAATAGAATCTATTGAAGAGAAATTTTTTGATGATCTTATTGATGTTAATACTTACAATGGCATGAAAGGAAAGACCCAAAAAAAGATAAATGACCTTAATGCTGAATGGGTCAAAATTAAAGATTTAAATAAAGATATTGAAGAGTATTTGAGTTTGGGAATATCATTTATGCATGGTATAGACAAACTCTATAAATCATCACCAGCTAACATCAAAAAAAAGATTACTGGTTCGATATTTCCTGAAAAACTCATTTTTTTTAACAATAAGTATCGAACGGCTAAAATGGATTCTTTCATCGCTCTTATCCTTAGTAAACATAAGCCTTTCAAGAGATTGCAAATAAAAACTCCCTATCAAAATGATAGGGAGTCAAAGAAAGCTCCTCCTCTTGGGCTCGAACCAAGGACCCTCTGATTAACAGTCAGATGCTCTAACCAACTGAGCTAAGGAGGAGTGTTTATCGCTTTAGCGAGCGCAAATATATACTATTTTTTAAGTTTGTCAAACAATTTTTTTAAAAAAATTGCTTAAACTTTTTTAAATCCAATCGTTGATATTAGCGAACAGTACTAATGTAATTAATATGATAAATCCAACCAATTGCGCACGCTCTAAAAACTTCTCACTTGGTTTACGTCCTGAAATCATTTCAAATAATAAAAACATGACATGACCACCATCTAATGCTGGTATTGGAAGCAAGTTAAGTACGCCTAACATAATTGATAAAAAGGCTGTAAGTACCCAAAAGGCTTGCCAACTCCATACACTAGGAAAAATACTATATATCGCTTTAAAACCACCAACACCTTTATAAGCTCCAGTACTTGGGTTAAAAATAGCTTTTAATTGTGCACCATATTTTTGTAGTGTGTCTACAAAATCTCTTCCTCCAGCACCAAAACTTTCTCCAAATGTATAGGTTTGAATCGCGATATCATAGTAGCCTAATTCAGCAAAACGATCGTTATCAATAGCGGCTTGAAATCCAAATTTACCTTCTTTATTTACCTTTAGTTGTCTTGTAATTGTTTCATTTCCACGTAATAATTCAACACTTAAAGTTTGATCTTTATAATTCGTCATTAAAGAATCTAATTGATCAAAATACTTTAATGGTTTACCATCAATAGATGTAATGATATCTTCAGGTTTAACATCTATAGTTTTATTTGCTGAAGTATCAGCAATAGCACCAATCATAAATGGTATTCTACGTTCAAATAGGTCTCTGCTTTTTGCTGATGAAAATTGACCAAGAAAATCTTCAGGAAGAGTAATCACCTGCTCTTGACCGTTTCTTTTAATAGTAATTGACTCAGCTCCAATAATGTTAGAGCGCACATCATAATCATTAACAACGGTTAAATCATTAACCTTTAAAATCTTGTCTCCTGTTTTAAAACCAATATCCTGAAGGAGTTTATTTTCAATCCAATACCCATCTTTTAAGCTTTCAATTTTAGTGGTTTTATCGCCATAAACAAATGCGATAAATACATAAATTACATAAGCTAAAATGAAATTTACGGTGACACCTCCAAGCATGATGATTAAACGTTGCCAAGATGGTTTAGAGCGAAATTCCCATGGTTGAGGTGGCTGTGCCATTTGCTCTTTGTCCATACTTTCGTCAATCATTCCAGCAATTTTTACATAGCCACCAAGTGGTAGCCATCCAATGCCGTATACGGTTTCGCCAATTTTCTTTTTAAATAACGAGTATTTAATATCAAAAAAGAGGTAAAACTTTTCTACTCTGGTTTTAAATAATTTTGCTGGTATAAAATGTCCTAATTCGTGTAATACGATTAGTAGTGAAAGACTCAGTAAAAATTGAGATATTCTAATTACAAACTCCATGTGTCATTAATCATAAAAATTCTAAGCGACAAAAGTAGTGTTTTAGCTGCATTTAGAAAATAATAATCAGTTTTATACTTATTTTTTTAACACCGATTTAGTAATGACCCCTTCATTGGTTTGAAATTGAATAAAGAACAAGCCCGAAGACCATGATGATGTCGTTAAGGTTTGTTGCCAATTAGACGTACTAATTAATTGCCCAAGTGTATTGTAAACGTTTATTTCTGAAATGGCTAAGCGTTCTGGTTTTTCGATGTATAACACATTGGAAGTCGGATTGGGAAACACAAATAATTCACTGCCAATTTCAAATTCTTCTGTGCTTAATACATCATTATTAGCTGAAATTAAATCAGATTCTGGATCGAATATAATGTCTTGAATTTCAAAACTAACGGTTTCTGTAAAGGTTTCTTGATTGGTGGTGTGGTCTAAAACAAGATCTAGTTCTTCGCCAAGTGTTCCAATTAATCGTATAGGCACAGGTGCCTCAAAAAAGGATACTGAAGCATCGCTTTGGCTTTGATCTAAAGTAATAGAAACTTCAGTGGCAATAGGCTGACTCCAGGTAAGGGTATAACTAGGATAGCCTTGATTGTATAACCAATCACTAAAGAATTCGGTCAAATCTTCACCAGTTGAGGTTTCAACAATAGTGATAAATTCTTCAGTTTTAGCATAATCGTATGCATGTGAAGGTGTTGCTAGATAATCTTGTAAAGCTTGAAAAAAATTATTGTCTCCGAGTTTTTTCCTGAGCATATGTAATACCATAGCTCCTTTATTATAGCTAAGTCTTCCATTAAAAATTCTACTCACATTTGTCGTATCTATGTCACTTAAATAAACAGCGCCATTTGGTGCTGCTGTAATTGAATTATTACGTTGCTGTTTCCATGTTGTAAAGGCATTGTTGCCATCTAACTGTTCTATAGTAATTCCTGAAAGATACGTTGCAAACCCTTCATTTAACCAGATGTCTTTCCAGCTTCCACATGTGATTTTGTTTCCAAACCATTGGTGAGCGAGTTCATGAGCAATTAAGTTACGACTAAAGTTTCCCATAAAAGAAACTGTAGTATGTTCCATTCCGCCTCCCCATCCAAATTGAGCATGACCATACTTTTCATTAGCAAAAGGATATTCTTCAAATAAATTGGTGAAAATAGTCATGATATCAACTGTTACCGGTGTACCCGCTTGCGCTGTTGATAAACTTTCAGGATACACATAATTCACAATATCAAAAGGATTACCATTATTAGGAACCGTGTGCGAGTAGACTTCATAATTAGTAGCGGCTATTGCAATAAGGTATGCAGGAATTGGGTAGCGATGCTTGAAATGCGTTGTTTTCTCACTGCCATTAACAACTTGACTTTGTTCTAAACCATTTGAAACGGATATATATTCTTCGTTAGATGCATTAAATTGAGGTGTTGTCATAAATACATCTACAGAATCAATTTTATCAATCAAATCTTGCTTACATGGCCACCAGCCTTTGGCACCATAAGGCTCAGAAAGTGTCCAGATGATTGGATCTCCATTATGCGTGGTTTGTTCAAATGAGCCAAAGCCTGAACTTATTGGGTTTCCAGAATACGTCACAGTTAATGAATCTAAAACGCCTGTATTCTGTGTAACAGGAAGTGTAATAACTAATTCGTCGTCGCCATTTTGAGTAAAAGACAATGAGTTACCGCGTTGAAGTACTTCAGAAACAATCATATTAGACGCTAAATCAAATGTGATTGAACTCATATCACTTTTTGCCTCAAAATAGGTCGTTATATCTCCAGATATAAATGCTATTGAAGGGTCAACATCCAATTCTAGTCTGTGATATTTTAAATCATAATTGCCTGTATTGAGATTAGAGCGTTGTATCATGAGATTTAATGCAGATTTTGCTTCTGCTTCACGAATGTTATCTAAAGTTTCATTAAAATCTTGCGAAAATGATACAGAATGTACCAGCCCAAAAAGGATGAGTAGTCGTAACTTCATAATGATTATTTTTTCTCTTTTTTCAAATATAGCTTGTTAAAAGTAGTCATTTTGTTGGTATTGTGTCGTATTTTTGCGCTCGAATCTTACAGTAATACTTTAAAAACCAGCAGATGTTAGCCTATATCAAGCAGTTTAAAATTTTCTTCATAGTGCTATTATTAGTTTCAGCAGTTATTATTTCAATAATTTATTCCATTCTGAAAGTTGAAAAACCATTGCCAATTTATCAACCTAATAGAGTAGATACGTCTTTGGTTGATAGTACCATTCAGCATAAAAAAAAATATCATACCATCGCAGATTTCAAACTTATAAATCAAAATGGCGATACTATTACGCAACAAGATTATGATGGTAAAATTTATGTGGCTGATTTCTTTTTTACAACCTGTCAAACGATTTGTCCTATAATGACTGATCAGATGCATCGTATTCAAGAGGAAATTTTAAACGATGATGAGGTTGCCTTGTTATCACATTCGGTAACTCCTGAAATTGATTCGGTGGCGCAATTGAAACGTTATGCTCTTGAAAAAGGGGTTAATGATAGCAAATGGAATTTAGTCACAGGTGACCGAAAACTAATATATGATTTGGCCAGAAAATCGTATTTAGTGGTAAAAGATGATAGCTCTGAAGACTATGGTATGGTGCATACCGAAAACTTCGCACTTATAGATAAAGATAAGCAAATTAGAGGCTTATACAACGGAATTAGTCCAACCTCTGTTGATTCTTTACTTCAAGATATCAAACGCTTAAAAAAGGAATATCAATAGTTTTAGCAGAACAATTTTTTTACACTAGATTTTTCACTTATTTTTGCTTCTTTAAAATCAATCTAAATAAGCTTGAAGGTTACTTTAGCAGACATAAAACGAGGTCAAGAAGGCATTATTACTGATGTTTCTTCAATTCATATTCCACTTAAACTCCTTGAGATGGGATGTTTGCCAGGTAATTCGGTACAACTTGTACAAGTGGCTCCATTTGCTGATCCTATGTATCTTAACATTAACGGTACGCATTTAGCCATTAGAAAAGAAACAGCTATTCACATTTTAATCGAGATTTCTAATGCCTAAACAAATTAATGTTGCACTTATTGGAAATCCAAATACAGGGAAAACTTCAGTGTTTAATGCACTTACAGGTTTAAACCAAAAAGTTGGTAATTATCCAGGTATTACTGTTGATAAAAAGGAAGGTATTTGTAAATTACCAAGAGGTGTAAAAGCACACATCATTGATTTACCAGGAACCTATAGTTTAAATGCATCATCACTGGATGAAAATGTAGTGATAGAATTACTTCTTAATAAAAATGATAAGGATTTTCCTGATGTTGCGGTTGTTGTTAGTGATGTTGAAAATTTAAAGCGAAACTTACTGCTTTATACACAAATAAAAGACTTAGAGATTCCTACTATTTTAGTGATTAATATGTCTGACCGAATGGAGTATAAAGGCATTCAGTTAGATATTCCGTACTTAGAAAAAGAATTACTGACTAAGATTGCACTTATAAGCACTAGAAAAAATAAAGGAATAGATCAACTTAAAGCGTTGATAGCAAATTACAAAGAACTCTCAATTACACCGTGCTTAAACGCTTCGGAAATTGACAACACCTATTTTGATAAGCTTAGAAAAGCATTCCCAAACCAATTATTATATAAGCTTTGGTTAGTCATTACACAAGATGTGAACTTCGGGAAAATTGATAGAAATCAAATTGATGCTATTGATAGTTTTAAAACAAAGAGTAAGGCCGATCTTAAGCGTTTACAGCAAAAAGAAACCATAAAGCGGTATCAGTTTATCAATAATACGCTTAAAAAAGGACAGACCATTGATTTAAGTAGTGCTAAAGATTTGCGTATCAAATTGGATAGAATATTAACGCATAAGGTTTGGGGTTATCTCATATTCTTTACTATTCTTATCTTAATGTTTCAAGCTGTTTATGATTGGGCTACTTATCCAACAGATTTTATAGATGAAAGTTTTGCATCGTTGGCAGATTGGGTTAAAGACACATTGCCAGATGGTGCTTTTACCAATTTACTAGCAGAAGGTATCATTGCAGGCATAGGTGGAATCATGGTGTTCATACCTCCTATAGCGTTTCTCTTTCTATTTATTGCGTTGCTTGAAGAGAGTGGTTATATGAGTCGTGTGGTCTTTTTAATGGATCGCATTATGCGACGCTTTGGTTTGAGCGGTAAAAGTGTGGTTCCTTTAATTTCGGGAAATGCATGTGCGATACCAGCTGTAATGGCAGCACGAAACATAGAGAGTTGGAAAGAACGTTTGATTACAATTTTAGTAACGCCTTTTACAACCTGTTCTGCAAGATTACCAGTTTATGTGATTATTATTGGTCTCGTTATTCCAGAAGGTAGTTTTTTAGGATTAAGTTATAAGGCATTAACCTTAATGGCATTATATATTATTGGATTTTTAACGGCAATTTTTTCTGCTTATATTCTTAATAAGATATTGAAGATTAAAAGTAAATCTTACTTTGTCATTGAAATGCCTAGTTATAAAATTCCGTTGTTTAAAAATGTAGCTTTAACCGTAATTGAAAAAACAAAAACATTTGTATTTGAAGCGGGTAAAATCATTTTAGCGATTTCAATTGTATTATGGTTTTTAGCGTCTTATGGTCCAGGTGAGCAATTTAATAATGCTGAAACTATTGTGAGAACAGAAAATGCATCTCTTTCTGAAGTTGATTTAGACGATAAAATAGCAGCCCATAAGTTAGAACATAGCTATATTGGAATCATTGGTAAAGCTATCGAACCAGCTATAAAACCATTAGGCTATGATTGGAAAATAGGTATAGGACTAGTCACTTCATTTGCTGCTCGGGAGGTATTTGTCGGAACATTAGCGACTATTTACAGTGTTGGAAGTGCTGGAGATAATGAAGACACAATTAAGAGCAAAATGGCGGCCGAAGTGCATAGGAATGGCGAAAAGGTGTTTACTCTTGCATCAGGAATTTCTTTATTACTGTTTTATGCATTTGCCATGCAATGTATGAGTACCTTGGCTATTGTTAAACGAGAAACTAACTCATGGAAATGGCCAATGTTACAATTAGCGAGCATGACAATTATTGCTTATCTTGCTGCCCTAATCGCTTTTCAATTTTTAAAGTAAAGTTTTAGATATAAAAGCGACAAACACATTATGAATACCATCGTACAAAATAGTTTAGTGTTTACAGCAGTTGCTTTAGCGATATGGTTTTTGCTACATAAATTTGGTGTGTTTCCGAAGCGAAAAAAAGCAAGCACCAAAGCTTGTGGTAATGATGGTTGTGGTTGTTAACAATCTCAATTTATAATTAAAGTTTTATTCTTTTTTACAACAGTCTGCAGTTACAATTCGATATTCTGTCTTTCCTTTGCTCGCAAATAATAAAGTATTAAAATCAAATGTGTTATTAGGAAAAGTAGCTTCGGCATAAGTACTAAATACAATGTGACCCTTTTCTAAATCCTTGTCGGTGTGTTCTTTTGAGCACTCACAATTAAAAAACATAATGCATTCGGCAGCTATGATGATCTTTTGAGATGTCAACTCTTTGATGTTAAAAGTGTATAAGAACAAAACAGAGCAATTATTGATGTCTGTTGGATCCATTTCAAACTTTTGAGCAATTCTAGCTTTATAAAGTGAAGACAACGCCTTATTTAATTCCTTTTCTTTTTCCCCCCAGTTTACATATTTTCCGTCACGACGCGTCTTAACTTTTTTAATAAAATCCTTTTCGTTTCGTGCATTAATTTTCGCGTTTAGAAGCTTATCTTTAGCTGTAACTTTAAAGATTCCGGTATCTTCAGCTAACTTATTCTCAAGGTCAAATGTTTTAATAACGTCATCAAACTTTGAATTTATTTCATCTAAAATTAAAAACAGGAATGAGTGTGAATCTTTTTTTAAAGGTAATTTTTTAGGCAAATTGGCAATCGCCATTTTTACTAAAGTGTCTGAACAAGTGCTCTTTAAGCTTTTTTTGTTAGGTGTTGCATTATCCCAATTTAATGGACTAAAAACACTGCTGAACGAATCACTACTTTGTTTTGTAGGTTTGAATTTGTCACATCCAGTTAAAAGTGCACATAGACATATTACACTAAATAGTTTAATTATAAATTTCATAATGTTATTGAATTAATCCTTTTCTTTGTCTTCATTTTTGTCTTTACAACAATCCGCCTCATAAATACTATAGACTGGATTACCTTTAGTTTTAAAAATCATAGCGTTTAAATCAAGTGAGTCGTTTTGAAACGTCGCTTCTACAACAGTACTGAATGCAATTCTGCCATCTTTTAGGTCTTTTTTTGTGCTTTTTTCAGTGCATTGACACGTAAAAAACATAGCACAAAATGGAATCAATGTAATTTTTGTTGATGTAATTTTTCTGATATCGATGGCTTGATTAATTAAAATTCTACAATCATTAATTTTAATATCCTGTCCTTTAACTGTAAACATTGATTCTATCTCACGATAAAGTATTAAAAGTGCAATATCTAGTTTAGCTTCTTTGTTTTCCCAATCTACAAATTTTCCATCGCGACGTGTTTTCACCTTTTTAATAAAGTCTTTGCTACCTCTGGCACCGCTCCATGCATTTAACACCTTATCCTTTGCGCTAATTGTTGTTAACCCTGTGTCTTCAGCTAATTTACTTTCTAAATCATAGGTCTTAATAAGATGATCAAATTCTGCATACATATCAGATAAATAACCATAGAGTTCTGCATGTGAACCTTTGTCTACATAGAATTGTTTTGGCAAACTGTCTAATGCCATTTGGAGCATCTTCGCAGTACAAGTTGTGTTGAGACTTTTTTTACTTGGTGTTGCATTATTCCAATTCACCGCATTGAAAGCACTTTTAAAGCTGTCTTTACTTTTTTGAGTTGGTTTGAATTTGTCACATCCAATTAAGAGTACACATAGACATAATACGCTAAATGGTTTAATTATAAATTTCATAATGTTATTGAATTAATCTTTTTCTTTGTCTTCATTTTTGTCCTTACAACAGATCGCTCTCTCAAGCCAATATCTTGAATTCCCATTAACTTTAAATAACATAGCATTTAAATCAAATGTGTCGTTTTGGAATGTGACTTCAACATCTGTACTAAATACTATTTTGCCATGGTCTACATCAGTTTTTAAACTTTTCTCACTGCATTTACAATCAAAAAGCATAACGACAAACGGAACCATAGTCATTTTTTTTAAAGTCATTTTTTTAATGGTGACAATTTGATAGATTTTAACTTCACAAGTGTTAATTTGTATACTTCCATATTTAGAAATACGAGATGATTTTGTGCTTTCGTAAAGTGAAGAGAGTGCTTTATCTATTTTTTTTTCTTTATTTTCCCAATCCACAGTTTTACCGTCACGACGTGTTTTTACCTTTTTAATGAAATCCTTTTTGTTTTGTGAGCTATAATCGGCATTATACATCTTATCCTTTGCACTAATCGTAAAGAATCCATTGTTTTCAGCTAATTTACTTTCTAAATCATAGGTTTTAATAACCTTTTCGAATTTTGAATTAAGTTTAAATAAGTCTTCATAAATATCTTTATGTAAATTTTTACGGATTTTAAATTTTTTTGGCAAATTGGCCAATGCCATTTTTAGCATGGTTGGAGAGCAAGTATTATTCATGTTTTTTTTATCGGGCTTTGCATTCTTCCAATTTACTGATCCCAATACAGTATTAAATGAGACTGCGCTTTTTTGTGTTGGCTTGAATGTACTACATCCAATTAAGAGTACACATAGACATAATACGCTAAAATGGTTTAATTATTGGTTTCATAGTTGTATTGAATTAAGATGACTATTAAGTTAAAAAAACCATCAAAGCATCCTAGCAATGATGGTTTATGTATTGGTTTTTAAAATGTAAATCGGAATCCAAATCGAACGCCGTTTCTTTTATTTACAAAGAGATCCCCAATATCTTGTTTGAATTCTGAACCGCCATTTTCCGAAGTAAATGTAGTGCTGCCAATTGAGGCTACGGTTACATCTGCGCCTACAGCAAACTTGTCATTAAATTGAAAGTTAAAGCCTGTATGTACACCTACACTAAAGGTTGAAAAATCATCAGTATTGCCAAAGGCATCTATTTGACCTTCGCCATAGAGCACACAAATTTGATTGATCCATTGTAAATCATCGCAAAAACTAAATGGGGACCTATTTTGAATAATTCCAGCCGCATACCACATGGTTTCTTTGACCTCTCCATCCTGCCTGTTTTCTCCCATATAACCTACTAAAGCTCCTGCATATAAGGTATCGTCTCCAAAAGAATCTCCAATATTCCTTAAATATTCAATCCCTAAGTCATAAGAAAAATCTTCAAAATTATTAGTTAGCCCAAAGCCAGGAACAAAGCCAATGGTTTGTTTTGGGTCTTCAGATGTACAGCAATCTTCATTTTCTTCGTTAGCCATATGATCCTCCTTGTCGTCCTTATCATCACCGTCGCCATCATCGTTATCCTCTCCATCCTCTTCAGGCGTTTCTTCATCATCATCTTTTGGGGTGTCGTCTTGGTCATCATCTTTACCTGGACAGCATTCTAAACGGATTATTTTAACTTTCCCTAAGTCTTCATCTTTTGGGTATGAAAACTTTATACTGTTAGATGACACTCTAATTCTAATGATTGCTTCATAAATGAATGTGCCAGTTTTAATATCTTTATTGGTACTGTCATCAGTGCATTCGCAATCTACCCTGATGGTTGTTTTTATTCTATAGGTTTTCCATTTTCCTTGAGCATCGATTTCACGCATGTATGAACGAACAATATATGCACATGGATGGTCTTTAGGTTTTATTTCTTGGTCAGAAACAATGAACTCTTTAGTTGGATCCTTAATTCGGTCACGCCAAATATTTGATGTAGCCGTTTCTAAATCAGGACCATTAATTTTTGTGGTTTCAGTTTCAGGTGTAATTGACGCATTATCTTTTACTAATTTAATAAGTGTTTCTGGTGTACAGGTTTGAGTACCTTTCCATTCTTCCATATTAGTAGTAGTGTGCATTTTTTCAAAGACAGCCTTTAATTCTCCTGCTTTTCTCTGAACATATTGTCCATAAGTCATGGTCATATTAAATACCATAAATAAAAGAAAAAGTGTGTTTAATCGTGTTGTTGGTTTCATAACAATGTATTTTAGATTATTGTATAAGTCCAATTAAAACTCTTTTAACGGACAGTGTAATGTTCTAAATTTAAATGCTACAATAATGAGATAGGGTAATCGAAGAATTTATACAACACTTTAACAACAACTTTCATCAAAAGATACAGTTGTGCTCTACAACGAAATCTATTTCGCAATAGTTAAAAAGTGATGCTGTTTTTGTGTTATGCTTTTGTGGAGAGAACGAAATATACAAACTTGTATATTATAAAAACAACGACACATCAAATAATCAATAGCTGCTTAAATATACTAAAAAAACAGTCAAAAATAACTATCAAATAATTTTAAATACCTGATTTCTAATTTTTTAATAAAATAGGTTAATAGTTTATGAAGCTCTAATTATTATACTTTTTTAACCACGCCAAAGTATGCGCTACCTTAGTAATTAAATTACTTGGTTTACTCGCAATACCATGTGAGGCATCAGGAATTTCAACCAAAACAGTTTCAATTTTTCGCAATTTTAAAGCATGATACAATTGCTTCGCCTCGCTAGGTGGCGTACGTAAATCATTCATTCCAACCATCACCATAGTTGGTGTTTCAATGTTTCCTACTAAGGAAATAGGAGAAAATTTCCAATAGGTTTCAAAGTTTTCCCACGGCTGTCCTGGATACCTTGAATTGGCATAGCCAAAATAATTATCAGCGACTAATGTTTTGCTAATCCAATTCATCACAGGTTTTGCCACTACCGCAGCTTTAAAACGGTTGTTTTTTCCAATCATCCATGCGGTCATAATACCTCCTGCACTTCCGCCAGTGACAAATAACTTA
The DNA here is from genome assembly GCA_947489585.1 of uncultured Psychroserpens sp. GTDB lineage: Bacteria > Bacteroidota > Bacteroidia > Flavobacteriales > Flavobacteriaceae > Psychroserpens. The sequence continues at coordinate 858,420 of CANLEE010000001.1, read as the reverse complement.
TCGTTATCTACAATACCCTTATTGACTAAATAGTCTACACCATCCATGACGTCATTATAGTCTTGTCCTGGGTAATTGTTGTAGAGTAAGTTCCCAAATTCTTCACCATAACTGGTACTCCCTCTTGGGTTTGGGTAAAATACCACATAGCCATCTGCTGCATACAATTGAATTTCCGCAGTAAAGCGATCCCCATAATTTAAAATCGGGCCACCATGGTTTTCAACCAACAAAGGGTAAGATTTTGAGGCGTCATAAAAAGGTGGTTTTACGATCCATCCTTGAATATCACGTCCATCATAAGAGGATTTATACCAGACTTCTTCAGTAGTTCCTAATTCGCGATGATTTAAAACATCAGCGTTTAAATGTGTAATTAGTTGAGGTGCTTTTTTATTCTTAATCACTGCCAAATCAGCTGGATATTCTGGTCGTGTTTGTGTGTATACAATGGTTCCATTATTAGATACCGAATATGAACCAGACGCATAAGGTCGACCTAGAGTTGTTCCTCCTAAGTTATCAGTAAGCTTTGTGATTTTTCCTGAAGTCGTTATATATGCTACTTTAGAATTTCCTTTTTCATCATAAGTAAAATACAAGCCGTTACCTGCAGTATCCCATGAGATATTAGAAACACTTTGATCTAATTTTGATGATATGATTTTTCGTTGGCTACCATCTGTATTCATTAAATGTAAAACGGTATTTTGATGGGCTTGAACTTTATCTAAGTAGCCTAAAAAAGCAACGTTTTTACCATCTGGAGATACTTTAGCACCGTAATCTGGACCATCTTGAGAGGTTAAAGTTGTGATTTTTTTAGTAGCAATATTTATTTTATAAATCTCACTATTTCTAAATCGGTATTCCCAGTCCTCAACTCTATTTGCAGAAAAATAAATGTCTTTACCATTAGGCGAAAACGATAAGCTACTATTATGGTTATAATCATCAGTTGTAATTTGACGTGCTGAACCACCTTCAGCAGGTATTGTGAAAATGTGAGTAAACCCAGGTTCCATATAACCTCTGCCATCGGCTTCATGTTTTAAACGATCTGTAATTCTAACAGGTTTTCCCCAATCAGCACCTTTAGGTTTTGCTGGCATATCTGCTACAACAGGAGGTTTTTGAGAGACAAACATGGTGAATGCGATATGCGTCCCGTCTGGTGACCACGTGATGTTTCCTGGCGACTTAGGAAGTTGAGATAGTTTGGCGATTTGTCCAGTTTTAGTCCAGTACATATACAACTCGGCACCTTCTTTAGTTGAACTTACAAATGCAATGCGATCTCCAGATGGTGACCATTTTGCTTGTGATTCATTGACTTCTCTTGAGGTCAATTTTCGATGTGATGAGCCATCACTACTAATAATCCAAAGATTGCCTTTAGAGTTATCTTTCATAATATCATAACCATTGCGTCTGTATACTATTTGAGAACCATCAGGAGAAATTTGAGGATCGGAAGCCCATTCTAATTCAAAAACATCTAAAGCTTGAAAGGGTAGTTTTTCAGATTGTGCTATAACACCTTGAAAACTAAATAGCAATAAAAAAAACAAGTATAATCGATACATAGATTTATAAATTTTAATGATGTTGTGAAGTTAGTAATTAAAAGAAAGTTGTCCTAACACAAAATTTTAGTTACATTTGTAAAATATTTAAGCTTACTTAAAAATAATTTAAAGCAATCATAAATGTCTGTAGCGATTGAAAATTTTGTAAAGGCAATTTACAACAATGATAAGCATGATATAAAGGATACAAAGCCTGGAAACATTGCAAAAAAACTTGGTATTTCTAATGCAGCTGCCACAGATATGGCTAAAAAACTAGCCGCTAAGGATTTACTGAATTACGAAAAATATCAAGCGTTACAACTTACAGAAAAAGGCACTAAAATGGCTCTTAATGTGGTGAGAAAACATCGCCTTTGGGAGGCTTTTTTATTTAAAATGTTTGATATGTCATTGCATGATATCCACCGAGAGGCCGAATTACTAGAACACCAAACCTCTGATTTATTGGCCAAAAAAATAAGTGAGTATTTAGGGCATCCTAAGTTTGATCCTCATGGAGACCCAATTCCAAATGCAAATGGTGAAATTACTACAGAAGATACTTCAATTTCATTATCTGAGGCTATAGAAGGGAAGACCTACACGATTTCAAGATTAATGAGTGATGACAAAGAATTCTTTGATTTTTGTGCTCAAAACCAAATTAAATATAGAAATACATTAACCGTTTCAAAACAATTTATTAGTAATAAAATGACCCAAATATCTATTGGATCTAATACGATTGTTTTGAATGAAGACTTTACTAAAATTATTTATGTCGATGAAAATTAAAAATACTTTTTTATTTACTTTATTGTTATTATCAGGATTTGCTTTTGCTCAAGATGATTCTCAAATTGAAGTCAACTCAACACCATTAGTTACTGATAGACCAGATGCTACTGAGGCATCGTCAACAGTCGGTCAAGGCGTTCTTCAAATAGAAACAGGTGGTTTATACGAATCTTTTGAAGATAATTCTATTACATCTGAAGCATACACATACAATACGACACTCATACGTTATGGGATTCTAGATAATATAGAATTGCGTTTAGGCTGGGACTTTGTAGAAGGTGTGACAAAAGTAAACGGGAATAAGCTTGATAATGTAACTAGTGGGCTTTCTCCTTTATTATTAGGCGTTAAGCTTGATATTGCTGAAGAAAAAAATGGGATGCCAGAAATTGCATTAATCGGACATGTTTTTCCTGTATTTAGTGCTTCACAAGATTATCGCCCAGAAACAACAGGAGTTGATTTTCGGTTTTCTTTATCTCATACGTTAAACGAAAGGTCGAGCATTGGCTACAATATTGGAGGACAATGGGGGAGTGACTCTTCAGAAGCTGCAGCTATTTATACAGTAGCATATGGATACAGTTTTACAGACAAATTTGGCGTGTATGCAGAACTTTATGGCGATTTGCCAGAAGACAGCTCTGCCAATCATTATTGGGATGCCGGATTTACGTATTTAGTTTCAAACGATTTACAGTTAGACACATATTTCGGAACAAGTATAACAAAAGGTCAAGATTTGTTAATTGGTCTAGGAGCAAGTTTTAGAATGTTTGCTAAGTAGAATAAAAAACAAGAATATCAATATGAAAAAAATAATAGCCATAGTATTAATCGTAGCATGTTTCAGTTGTAAAAATGAAACTAAATCTGATGGTAAATTAAATATTGTCACCACGACAACCATGATTACCGATTTGGTAAAAAACATTGGTGGTGATTATGTAAATGTTCAAGGTTTAATGGGTAGTGGAGTGGACCCTCATTTGTATAAAGCTAGTGAAGGTGATGTCACCAAATTAGTTGAGGCCAATGTAATTTTTTATAACGGATTGCATCTTGAAGGAAAACTTGTTGAGGTTTTCGAAAAAATGGGAAGTGCTACTAAAACCCCAATTGCTTTAGGAGAAGAGCTTGATAAAAGCACCTTAATAGGATCTGATTATTTTGCTTCTAATTACGATCCACATGTATGGTTTGACATTAATTATTTTAAACAGTTTGTAAAAAAAGTAACTGAAGTTCTTTCTGAAAAAAATCCAGAAAACACTGAGAATTTTAAAGCAAATGAAATTAAATATATTGCAAAATTAGATGCGCTTCAAAGCAAGATAAGGGCTGTTATAGAGTCACTTCCGAAGGAAAAAAGAATTTTAGTGACGGCACATGATGCCTTTAATTACTTTGGAAAAGCCTATGAGTTTGAAGTTGTGGGCTTACAAGGCTTATCAACGGCTACCGAAGCAGGAGTTCAAGATGTGCAGAAATTATCTGCTTTTATCATTGAAAAAAATATCAAAGCCATTTTTGTAGAAAGTTCTGTGCCAAAACGAACTATTGAAGCCTTACAAGCAGCTGTTAAATCTAAAGGACATGAAGTTGAAATTGGAGGCACATTATATTCTGATGCTTTAGGAAATGCAGGAACGCTTGAAGGAACGTACATTGGTATGTTTGAATACAACGTAAATACAATCGTAAATGCACTAAAATAATGAGTAATAAGATAGCAGTGCAAGTTGATGATTTAACTGTAGCATATAACTACAAACCTGTACTTTGGGATATCGATTTAGAAATTCCAGAAGGTGTTTTAATGGCTATTGTTGGTCCTAATGGTGCTGGGAAATCAACGCTTATTAAATCCATTTTAGGTATTTTAAAACCAATAGCTGGAAGTGTGACTATCTATGGGAAGTCTTATGAAAAGCAACGTTCTTTAGTAGCTTATGTACCACAGAAAGGAAGTGTTGATTGGGATTTTCCAACAACCGCATTAGATGTGGTGATGATGGGAACCTATGGAAGTTTAGGTTGGATTAAACGTCCACGTCAAAAACAAAAAAAAGCAGCTTTAGAAGCACTTGAAAAAGTAGGGATGTTGCCATTTAAAAACCGACAAATAAGTCAGTTGTCTGGTGGTCAGCAACAGCGTATATTTTTAGCTCGAGCCTTAGTGCAAGATGCATCCATCTATTTTATGGATGAACCTTTTCAAGGTGTGGATGCAACAACTGAAATTGCAATTATTAATATTTTAAAAGAACTTAGAAAAGCTGGAAAAACTGTAATTGTGGTACATCACGATTTACAAACTGTTCCAGAATATTTTGACTGGGTGACTTTTTTGAATGTAAAGAAAATTGCTACAGGTCCAGTTAAGGATATTTTCAATGATGATAACCTAACAAAGACTTATGGTATTAATTATAAAGTGAGTATCCAGGAATAATGGTACATATAGATTCTATAGAACTCTTTTTAGCAATCAATTTATTTGTTATTGGACTATCACATTTTATACGACCAAAAATGTGGGTAGACTTTTTTTTAGCACTTACAGCTAAAAGGCACGTAGGAAACCTTATTAATGCACTTTTGCATTTTGGATTTGGGTCTCTAATTTTTGCGTTTCATTTTGTTTGGACATGGCCAAAAGTTCTAGTAACAGTATATGCATTGCTTATAATGGGTAAAGGAATCCTGTATCTGTTATACCCTGAAATAGGTTTGAAAAGTATTTCAAGAGTAACTCAAAAAAATGCTCAAAAATTTAAATGGGTAGGAGTACTAATGACTGTATTTTCAATTTCAATTTTTTATAATATTTTAAAATAGAACCATCGATTTAAAAGACTACATACAACTTGTTTTTAGTGATTACACACTTCGTACTATCACACTCGGAACAGCAATTCTTGGCGCTGTAACAGGTATGCTAGGGAGTTTTGCAGTACTTAGAAAGCAAAGCTTACTTGGCGATGCAATTTCGCATGCAGCCTTACCAGGTATTGCCATTTCATTTTTAATTACAGGAGCGAAAGATAGCAACACATTGTTATTAGGAGCTTTGGTTAGTGGTTTGATTGGAACCTTTTGGATTAGAGGAATCATTACTAAAACCCATCTCAAATCGGATACTGCTCTTGGACTCATATTGTCTTTGTTTTTTGGCTTTGGAATGCTCTTATTAACTTTTATTCAAAAGCAACCCAATGCTAATCAAGCCGGATTAGATAAGTATTTATTTGGCCAAGCAGCGACACTTGTGGAAAGTGATGTCTGGATGATGGCAATCGTCACTGGAATTTGCCTTTTTGTATTGCTATTATTTTGGAAGGAATTTAAGATTTTACTCTTCGATAAGGACTATGCAAAAACGTTAGGGTTTAATACGAAAACAATTGATATATTAATTACAAGTTTTATTGTTTTAGCTATTGTTTTAGGATTGCAAACCGTTGGCGTTGTATTAATGAGTGCTATGCTTTTAGCACCAGCCGCAGCAGCACGACAATGGACTAACAGTTTGGCAACTATGGTCTTTTTAGCAGCTATATTTGGTGCCTTTTCAGGTGTTTTTGGTACTGCTATAAGCGCAAGCCAAAACAATTTATCTACAGGACCAGTTATTGTACTTGTTGCAGCTGTTTTTGTATTCATTTCATTTGTGTTTTCGCCAAGTCGAGGCTTGTTATTTAAGCAAATTAGATTCATCAAAAATCGACGTGATTTACAGTTACATAAAACCTTATCATTTATGTATGACATTGCCATTACACATGATGATATTTCACACCCTCATGAAGTTAAGATTTTAAATAATTTTCAAGGTTATACTAGAGGAACACTTAAGAAATTGGTTGAGAAAAATTATGTGACGCTTGAAGGATCCACTTGGAGTTTAACAAATGAAGGTTTTAGATCGGCTTTAAATTTATACAATCAATTAACTAAAAATGATGAGTAGCGCGCAAATAGAAATACAACTTATAGCGAGTTTGGTTGCAATTGCCTGTGCCATTCCTGGAACGTTTTTAGTGCTTCGGAAAATGGCCATGATAAGCGACGCAATTAGTCATTCGATATTACCAGGAATCGTAGTTGGATTCTTTATTACGCAAGATTTAAACTCTCCGCTTCTTATTTTATTAGCAGCTTTAACAGGAGTTATTACTGTGGTTTTGGTAGAGTATATTCAGAAAACTGGATTAGTAAAAGAAGATACAGCCATTGGTTTAGTATTTCCTGTATTGTTTAGTATTGGTGTATTGATGATTGCTAAAAAAGCAAATGATGTGCACCTTGATATAGATGCGGTTTTAGTTGGCGAACTAGCTTTGGCTCCTTTTGATCGTTTGCTAATTTCTGGAGCTGATGTTGGCCCAAAATCCTTATGGATTATTGGTGGTATTCTTATCATTACCATTGTGTTGTTGATTGCCTTTTTTAAAGAATTAAAACTAAGTACGTTTGATAAAGGTTTAGCGGCATCTTTAGGATTCTCGCCAGCGATTATTCACTATGGATTAATGTCTGTTTCATCAATAACCACAGTAGGTGCTTTTGATGCTGTAGGCGCTATTTTAGTTGTGGCACTAATGATTGCTCCTGCTGCAACTGCATATCTTCTGACTAAAGATTTAAAGAAGATGTTAATGCTTTCTATTGTATTTGGTGTGTTTAGTGCTATTTCAGGCTATTGGCTAGCACATAAGCTAGATGGATCTATTGCTGGATCTATTACGACCATGCTTGGAGTATTGTTTTTAATCGTGTATTTATTTGCACCAAGCAAAGGTATTATTGCGGTCTTATATAGAGAAAAACAACAGCGTACAGAAGTGTCATTATTAACATTTTTACTACACTTAAAAAATCACGATGAAGAACGCGAACGCCATGTCAATCACTTAAACGAACACATCAATTGGCAAAAAGTGAGGTCGAAAACAGTTTTAGAATTGGCTTTAAAAAACAATATGATACTAATTGAAAATAACATTGTATCACTCACGCCAAAAGGTGATGAATTCACAACGCAAGCTATTGATTATATCATCACGAATGAAGACGCTCAAATTGAAGACATGAAAGATGATTTCTTTTTGTTTAGAGGGTAATTTTTTAGTTGTTTAGAATAGTATTTTTTTGGAATTCTCTTGGCGTCATAGATGTTTCTTTTTTAAATGCATTATAAAATGAAGATGGTGAATTAAATCCAACGTCAAAAGCAAGCTCTTCCACTTTAATATTTACTGAATCAGGATCTTTCAATTTTGTCATAATATCTTCTATTCTCATGTGATTTATAACTTCAGGAAAAGATTTTTGATACCTATCCTTAATTACTACAGAAATTATGTACTTGGGAATATCGATGAGTATAGAAAACTCAGTTAATGATATCCCTTGTTTGTGATATATTTTTTCAATTTCTAATGCTTTAATAATCGTATCTATTTGGCTTGGTTTAGGTTTAGTTTTATGGATAGCTTTCATCAAGATTGGAGGATGTTTCAGCATGTAAATGAATAATCCAGTAATAATTAATGAAGATAATCCAGTACCAATAACATACCATTGGATTGTTGGTGTGAAATATTGAATTAAAAACACAAAAAATAGTAAAGCCATCGTGATAAAAATAGCCTTATCTAATTTGAAAGTATTTTTGATTAATTTATCTTTTTTGTAAAAAAACACAAAGAATATATAGATCAAATATATAATTAAACTAAGGCTACAAGCTAAATAAAATGTATTATAAAATTTCCCCAAAACAATTATAAGTACTGTACCTATTATAGGAAATATTAAATGGAGGTATTCTGTTTTTTGAAACTTTCTTATAGCATTAAATTTAAAACACCAATACGTTAAAGGTCCAAAAGACGAAAATCCGAGAAACCCGATTGCTATTCCTAAAGCTGGCATAAATGAAGATTTACTAACCATAATATAAAAGAAGATAGACTTTATTATCCGCAATGATATAGCCACAATTAATAAAATTAAAAATGTCTTTTTAAGGCTCTTTTCTTTTATACCAACCCTAAGGTATATAACTGTGAAAAGACACATTGCTATAGATATTCCAGAAAAAATAGTTAATAAAAATAAGATTTCCATAAGTACAAAATACTTGAAATTTTGAATTGTTATTGTTGTAATCCCTGTTAAAAAATTCACAAACTTAACTCCTGTTTTTTGAAATCAGGAGTTAAGACAACTTTCAGAATATTAGTTTTATTTTTTTACTGAAACTATAGAATGAGATATTATAAATCTTCAGAATAAAAGAGTTGACTCCAATAGTTTAAAACAAACGAATTCACATAAAAACTAATAATACAATGACGAAAATATTTTACACAATTTTAATTGCATTTACATTTATTCTTAATGTTGATGCACAACGTTCGAATGCATTCCATACTTTAAATATGCCAAGCGGTAGCCCAGAAGTTATTGAAATGCAAAAATTAGGAGTTACTAAAATTGAAATCAGCTATCACAGTCCAGCACTTAGAAATAGAGAGGTATGGAATAATCCTAATGTAATTCCGCAGAATGGATCTCCAATTGCTTGGAGAGCTGGCGCAAATATGAACACTACAATATCGTTTAGCACTCCTGTTTTTATAGAAGGAGAAGCTCTAAAAGCTGGGACGTATGGCTTTCATGTTATTCCAAATGGAAACGAGTTTAAGTTGCTTTTTGCTCATAACAATGATCAATGGGGAAGCTATTATCTAGATATAGACAAAGATGTTACTCTAAGCGTAGATGTCACTGGAGTACCTTGTCAGAAATCAGAACAATTAGATTATGAGTTTATAAATAGAACAGAAAATAGTGTAGTAATTGGATTAGAATGGGGAGAGAAAAGAATTCCGTTTACAGTTAGCGTAGATTTAAACACCTCTGTAGTAGAAAGCCTTAGAAGTGAACTACGAGGAATTAACACCTATCATTGGCAAGCGTGGGATGCCGCTGCTAATTGGTGTTTAAGTAAAAATACTAATTTAGAAGAAGCTCTCACTTGGGCAGAACGTTCTATTAATGGTGGTTATAATGGGTTTGGTGCAAATAAAAACCTTACAAACCTCACAACAAAGGCAAGGTTACAACAAAAGCTTAATAAAACGGAAGCATTAGAACAAACTATTGCTGAGGCGATCTCCACCATAGGACCAGCATATGATATCAATACATTTTGTATGTTTTTATTGAGAAATAAAAACTTTAAGGAAGCTTTAGAACTTAGCGAAATAGGCCTTAAAAACAACCCTAATACCTGGTACTTAATGCTTAATCATGGCGTTGCCAATTACTTTTTAGGAAAGAAAAAATCGGCTGTTAAAATGCTAACAAAATCACTTGAGAACACACCTAAAGCTTATCAGAAATATGTAGATAAGGTTCTAAAAGATGTTAAAAATGATAGTTATAATATGTAAAGAGTGGGTTTAAATTCAAAGTGATTTCATAACTCTTCCATGTTTAGTTGGTGATGGTTCCTCAATCTTGGAATTGAAACTATTAAATAAGAATCGTAAACCTATTCTTTGATCAACTTCAATCCATTAGCAATCATTACATCAGAATCATATAACTGGATAGCTGTTTTAATATCACGGTCAGACTTGTCTCTAGGTGATTTAGCAATAAACCTAGCTTTAGACTTGTCGAAATTTAAGGTGTACTTGTCATCTAAAATTTCCGAAGACAACGAAATCACTTTTTTATCTATGGTCCATGTACCTTTTCCATAAACGTTAACCTCATTTGGAATTCTGTGTTCGTGCTTTTCATAACCATGAAAAATAAATGTGCCATCTGCATTTAATGTTAATGTGCGAGATAGAAAAACATTTGTAGAGCCAATCTCCATATGATATTTGCCAACGACATCTTGAGCATATACTACTATTGAATTTAGAACTAATATTATGGCGAGTATATATTTCATATTATTTAAAAGTACCATTTAATTGTTCTAATATAGTCTTAAGTTCTTCGGTCGTTACCTCTTTAAACTCAAAACTAATTTGTGGATTTTCTTCAGTTTTAGTTTCAATAGTATCTATATATAGTTTTCCATTGTATCGTTTAATGGCAACCAGAATGACATCTTCATTATCTAAAATGGTTTGAAAATCATAAAACCCTTTGTTATATTTACCTGGTAGTACCGAGTTTATAGATTTAAATACCATACTGATAGTGGCGTCATCTGCATTTTTAATTTTTAGCTTGTATTTGATTCTTTTTGTTTTTGGACTAATAAAGCGATCACAATTTATCCATCCTAACCGGGCAGTTCTAAGCACATAATAGCTGAGGTGTCTAGAAGAAATACTGGTATCAGTCTTATCTCCTAGTTTAGCTTCAAATTCTTCGGCAGTAACAGTCTTTTGACCTACAGAAAACAGTTGCTTAGGAACAAGTTTCATGACTCTTCTTGATGGTATTTTGGTGTCATCCCAAGGAATTCTAATAATATGCCCACCACGAGAAATTGAATCATCTTCAAGGATTTTGAATTCCGTATTATTAATTCCAAACAATGGTTTTCTTAAGATGACAGCAGTTTCAAAATAATTTGGTTTTGTTTCTAATTGGATATTTCTAATGAGTCGCTGTTCTTTATACTGATTCCATTTTTTGATGAATACAGAGTCGACGACAAAGTCTTTATCATGCATAATTTCCCGTATCGTTTCTTGAATACCTCTTGTATTTGAATATACAGTATCTACTTTGATTGAATTGCCTCTAATAGTTGGATCAAAAGCAATGTCGCTATTAATTATAACACTATCGGTAATTTGAGCTCTTGAGTTTTGATTTGTCAAATTTTGATTGCCTTCAATATTAAAAGTGATGGGTAAAGAATATGGAACCATTACAGGTCGACCACGCTGTAACCCTGGACTCATTTTTGGTAGTAACCGAATAACACGATCAGCCTCTTGACTTAGTACAGCGTTTGGTGCGCGAGTTTGTATAAAAGTAATATTCCCTTCCAAATCAATTTTAAAGAAGCAATTAATACGCTGTTTTCCGGTTAGCCCTAATCCAGAGGTAATATCTTTATTAAAGTTTTGGTTCACAAATTTTGAAATAGCCTCAACTGTACATAGTTTTCGACTGTCATTATCTTTGGCTTCACATCCTGGAAAAGTAGGGGCTTGTTCCACTTGGTGAAATGGAACTTCAATAGTCTCTTCTAAGGTTTCGATCATCTTTTCGGAAACTTCAATAGCTTCTAATTCGTCATCTTGAAGCGTCCAATTCATAGTATCATCTTCCCATTTCCCCGAGAATAATTGCATATCTGGTTTTTTGTTTTGCGTCGGAAATAGGATGTCTATAGGTTTATCGTCTTTCAATTCTAGATTAATATTAGCCTGCTTAGCTTCAATATGAATCATTCCTCCTGTTTCCAATGGTTTACCGTTTGATGTAGTAGTTAGGTTAGTTATGAGTATATCTGATAGTTTGTAGTATTCAGTAACTTTTAAATCAACTTTACCAGTAATCGCTTGACCTGTATTTGGATGCATAAAAGACCCAGCCTTTATTCTTAGAATCGTTCCTTCTTGACATCGAATTACAGTGTCTTTTGAAGTGCCAATATTATGCGTTTTTGAGCGTTTTTTAAGTTCGATTTTAGTTGAGGATATTCCTCCAAATCTTTTTTGCTCACTGGTTTTAACATAACTCACTTCAATTTGAGATGCTGTGCTATCATTTTTAACCTCTAGCGTATCGATACTGATTTCTGAAGCTTGTTTTTCCTCTGATGGATTATTAGAAATAATAGAGCTTTGATGCTCGTCAGTTGAATTTGGTTCAATTTCCGAAGTATTAAAAACCAAAGTATATAACATAACTAAAGCACCAATAATTATAATCGAAATCCCAGAGATTTTCAACCATTTTTCGGTGATATATGAGCGTTTAGCTTTTTGGATATCGCTTTTGATATTGATGCGTTTTAAACCGTTCACAAAGATGATGTGCTCTTTGTAAATAGCATTAAATTCAGCGTCATTTTGAAGCTTAGATTCAAAATCTATTTGTGCCTCTTTAGATAACGAATTGTTGAGGTAATCGTTTATGAGTTCTATATGTTGACTGTACGTTTCCATGCTTTTATTGGTTTTAGTTAACCGATTTTAATTTGGTTTGATAGATGTCTTTTGCTTTTTTTAAGCACTTATACTTCTGGTTTTTTGCAATTTTTGAAGATTTAAATTGCATCACATTTGCGATATCATGAAATGACATGGCTTTGTGATAAAACAGTTGTAAAAGTTGTTGACATCGTTTTCCAATTTCGGAAAAAGCATGTTCGGCAAGTTGGTACTTTTTTTCTTCGATGACCTCTTGAAATACTTGAACTTCTTGAGTATTGAGTTCTTGTAGTTGCTGTTTACTGAGACTTTTTTGTAGGTCTGACCAAACAAATCTAGATACCGAATATAGATAAGTATAAAACGAAGAGGTGAGTTTGAAATTTGAAGTTTCCAGATTTCGATTTAGGATGATTAAAGCTTCTTGAAACACATCACTAGCATCAGCTTTATTGCCGCCTTTTGAGAGTACTAATTTCTCAATTCTTGGATAAAGGTGATAGAGTTTTTTAAACGCCTTATCACGCTGACCATTTTTAAAAAGTACTAAAATGTCTTGATCACTCATACACTGTTTTACTTATTAATGGTCAAAAGTCGAAAAGGTCTCCTAAATTTTTTTTAAATACGTCTCACAATTATGATACCAAAGAAGATATTGGGCTTTATCTCGCACAGTTCACACAAAGCAAACTCTCGGGTCTTATTAAAATTCGTCCTACTGGAATGGGGTGTTTACACTTTAAGCAGATACCGAAATCATCATCATCTATTTTTGATAAAACACGTTTTAAGTTTGTTAGTTTTATTTCTGCTTGGCGCAAAGAGGCTTCGTTAACACTTTTATTATTGATAGCATCCATTCTACTTACACGGCCAATTGCATCACTTGGAGAAATGGGTTTAGTAAGTTCTTTATAATCTTTTATTGACTTTTCAGTAATCTTTATATCCTCTAATAGTTTTGTTTTAATAGCTTCTTTGTCCATATTATTTACAATTATCTATATTTTGAAGCATCTCATCATAATCTTCTTTTAATTGTAAATCCAATTGATTCATAACACCTAAAACTTTAAAAAGTGTATTTATATCTTCTTTTTGCAAAGCTTCAACTGCTTTATCAATTTCCCTTTGTGCTCTAGCCTGAAGACTATACATGTTTTCTAAATCATATAGACAACCATAGTCAAATTCATTTGCAATGTTAATACTCCGAGTTGTTTCCCAAGCAATTGATGTAAGGTTTGGTATTTCTAATTCGATAACCGTTCCTCCAATATATTTATAGTTTTGATCATCTAATTTTAAAGAATCTTTAATTCTAAAAAATTCGGGATATGTTTTTTGAAGCTGCTCCATTTTTTTTGGAGTTGTAACCACTTCCGATGAATTATCATTGTATACTGTTGTAAAATCGTTATAAGCATTTAAAATATTTTGATTAATTGCTCTTGCATCACTTAGGGTTTTTCTATTACTAAAAATTTCATTCTTAATTTTAGAAATAACGAGTGCTTTGTCTTTTCTGGATTTTTTATTAGCATTCAAGGTGTTGATACTTAGTGCTATAAGAATTCCTATGACTACAAGTATGATTTCACCAATAGCATATTTTAAATAGCTTTTTGTTTTTCCTTCGGAAAGAAGGGTTTTACGTATGGAACGAAAAAATTTAATCAAAATAGATGATGTTTTATTTATTTGTTTGAAATTTCATGATAGTCATCATTCGTTTTGAAGCTATTATCTGCCATTTCAATCTCCCTGCTTTTTAAATATACTTGGATGCTCTAAAACACCTAGATTAGGAATCTGGATTCTTATTCGTAGGCATACTAGTTTAATAATTAAAATCCGCGCTCTTTCTGCAATTGTTCATAGGCTTTTTGGACTTGTCTAAACTTTTCTTCAGCACCTTTTTGATGTTCCTTTCCTAAGTGAATCACTTTATCTGGATGGTATTTTTTCGCCATCTTTCGATACGCTTTTTTAACGTCATCATCGGTAGCTTCTTTAGTGATTTCTAGAATTTTATAAGCATTATCACTACTATTATAAAACATAGCTTTTATACTTCCATAGTCACGAGAACTAATACCTAAATACCCCGAAATCATATAAATTTGTGAGACTTCGTCATCGGTGACCATGCCATCTGCTTTTGCTATTCCGAAGAGAAAATGAAGCAATTGTAATCGTGATGAGTGATCCATCATTTCTCTAATTTGCAAACACACTTTTCGTGTTGGAATATTTTGTTTGCTAATATTTTTAAAGAGTTTAAACGCTTGATTTGCTCTATCTTTTCCATACATGCTAACAAACTGCTGGCGAACATAATTCAATTCACTCTGGTCTTGTTTACCATCGGCTTTAATAACTACAGATGCTAAAATTAATAGACTTACCTCAAAATCACCAGATCGTGTTTGGGGTCGAGTTCTTGTTCTCGTTTTTGTTCTTGGACGTGATGATTGTCTTGAGCGACTTCGTGGTTGCTGTCCTCCATCTCCCAATAAAAAACCATTTTGTTCGGCTGCACCATCAATTAAACTTCCAATAGCAAGACCAATGATTGCTCCAATTGGCCCACCAAAAGACCAACCCAAAGCACCTCCTATCCATTTTGCAAAACTCATAAACTATAGATTTTATTTATATCCAAATATACTATTTGTTAGTAGAAATGGTATAGACTTTGTTACACAATTGGTATCTTTGCAATCTAAATATTAATCTTAAAAATAAAAATATATGTATCCAGCAGAATTAGTAAAACCAATGCGTGAGGATTTAACCAATGTTGGTTTTGAAGAATTACAAACGGCAGAAGCTGTTGAAGCTGCATTAGCAAAAGAAGGCACAACTTTAGTTGTCGTGAATTCGGTTTGTGGTTGTGCAGCAGCAAATGCTCGTCCTGGTGCGAGACAAAGTTTGCAAAATGCGAAACGTCCAGATCATATCGTTACTGTATTTGCAGGTGTAGATAGAGAAGCTGTTGATGCCGCAAGAGCACATATGGTACCTTTCCCTCCTAGCTCTCCAAGTATGGCATTATTTAAAAATGGTGAATTAGTTCACATGTTAGAACGTCATCATATCGAAGGTCGTCCAGCAGAATTAATTTCTGAAAACCTTATGGACGCTTACAACGATCACTGCTAAGCATTATAATTTAAAGGCTAAAATTTAAAACCACGATTTAATCGTGGTTTTTTTGTGTATATACCACATTGAATTATTTTTGCGCCATGAAAAAACTTTTAGCCTATCCTTTATCGGTTATTTATTTTATTGTCTTCGGAATGACCTTGCTGTTTTTTCACCCTATCCAATGGTTTTGTTTTAATGTATTTGGTTATAAAGCTCATAAAATAAGTGTTGATGCACTTCAATTTAGTTTGATGCGTTGTTTAAACGTTTTAGGAACACGCTTTTCTTGGAATAATCAATACAACATCCCCGAAAATCAACCAATACTTATTATATCTAACCATCAAAGCATGTATGATATTTCACCAATTATGTGGTATATGCGAAAGCATCATGTAAAATTTGTTGCTAAAAAAGAGTTAGGAAAAGGAATACCGAGTGTGTCTTATAACTTACGTCATGGTGGTTCAGTTTTGATTGATCGTAAAAATCCGCGACAGGCTTTACCGGCTATTATGGAATTTGGTGAGTATATAGAAAGGCATAAATATGCAGGCGTTATATTTCCTGAAGGAACCCGAAGCAAAGATGGTCATCCTAAAGCATTTAAAACAAAGGGACTCGAAATTTTAATTAAGAAAATGCCTTCTGCATGGATTGTTCCTATAACCGTAAATGATTCGTGGAAAATGTTGCGCTACGGAAAATTTCCATTAGGAATTGGAAATCATATTAAATTTACTATTCATAAGCCTATAGAAATAGCTACCTTTACCGATAAGGAAGCATTAATGACTACTGTTGAAAAAACAATTATTGATGCTATCCGTATTAACCATTAACTATAAAATTAAACAGCATGTCGTTGAAAAATATACGATTGGAAGTGATGCAGCATCTCGAAAAAGATGTAGATCAACTTATCGAAAAGTACCTCATTCCTATAGAAAAAATATGGCAACCTACAGATTTTTTACCTAACTCTGAAAGCGATAAATTTTATGAGGAAGTACGAGAAATTCGTGAGCTTTCAAAAGAATTACCTTATGACTTTTGGGTTGTTTTAGTAGGCGATATGATTACAGAAGAAGCCTTACCATCGTATGAATCATGGTTGATGGATGTTGAAGGCGTTGACCAAGTGGGACGCAACAGTTGGTCTAAATGGGTGATGCACTGGACTGGCGAAGAAAATCGTCATGGTGATGTTCTCAATAAATATTTATACTTGTCTGGTCGTGTTAATATGAAAGAAATTGAAAAAACCACACAATACCTCATAGCTGATGGTTTTGATATTGGTACAGATCGTGATCCATATAAAAACTTTGTATACACTAGTTTTCAGGAGTTAGCAACGTATATTTCTCATAATAGAGTAGCAAAAATTGCGAAAGAAAAAGGAAATAAACAATTGGCCAAAATGTGTAAAATTATCTCTGGAGATGAGATGAGACATCATCATGCCTATTCAGAGTTTGTAGAACGTATTTTTGCTGTTGATCCTAACCAAATGATGATGGCATTTCATTATATGATGAAGCGAAAAATTGCAATGCCTGCACATCTCCTTAGAGAATCTGGAGATAAGATTGGAACCGCTTTTGAAGAGTTCTCTAATACTGCACAACGTATTGGTGTGTATACCTCTTTAGATTATATTGATATATTACAAAAATTAATAGATAGATGGGATATTGGTAATATCAATAACCTTTCTGATGAGGCCGAAAAAGCAAGAGATTACTTAATGAAACTTCCTTCAAGAATGTTACGTATAGCTGATCGTATTATTATACCTGAAAATTCATATCAGTTTAAATGGGTTGAGCCTGCACGCTTGAAATAATTCTGAATGAAATGCTAATGATTCCTTTCCATTTCTGAAGGGAATTATTAATTTTAAATGATGAATACTTCCGAAGAAATCATAAAACAAACGAAAGCTTTTGTGAAAAAAGAACTCGAAAATGCTGAAGGCGGACACGATTGGTTTCACATTTTAAGAGTATACAACAATGCGTTACTCATTTCTAAAAATGAAGATGTAGACTATTTTACTGTTGCGCTAGGTGCTTTATTACACGATATTGCAGATAGTAAATTTCATAATGGAGACGAATCTGTCGGTCCGCGGAAAGCACGTGAATTTTTATTTGAAATAAATGTAGATTCTGCAGTTATCGAACACGTAGTCAAAATTATAGAACATATCTCTTTTAAAGGCGGAAATGAGATTCAAAAATTTCGCTCACCAGAACTTGATGTAATTCAAGACGCAGACCGTTTAGATGCTATTGGTGCAATTGGTATTGCTAGAGCTTTTAATTATGGAGGGTTTAAAAACCGAAAATTATTTGATCCCTCGATTGCACCAAATTTAAAAATGACAAAAGAAGAATATAAAGCATCTACTGCACCTACAATTAATCACTTTTACGAAAAACTGTTACTTTTAAAAGACAGAATGCATACTAAAACAGGAAAGAAAATTGCTTCAGAAAGGCATAAGTATATGGAAAGTTTCTTAGAACAATTTTATGCCGAATGGGATGGTGAAAAATAAAGTGAATATGTTTCGGTATTAACTTAAAATTTAGATCATTAATTTTCCTTAGCGATTTCCAAAGCTGTAATTTTATAAACAAGAATAGCCATTTCTTCACCATAGTGAATAATTTCATCTGCAGTTAATTGGTTACTAGAATTAACTATCTCTAGTATTTGCTCCTCTTTTTTATGATAGTACTCTAAAGTGTTCTCTATTTTATCTTCTTTTTTAACCATAATAATTATTTAACCATCAGTTTAAGTTCTCCTCTGTATTTTGATGCGCTCTTACCTGTAAACTCTTTAAAGAGCTTATTGAAATGCGAAAAATTGTTAAATCCGCATTCAAAAGCTACATTTGATATACTCATCTGACTTTCAGATAGTAGTTTTGTAGCGTGAACAATTCGATATTCATTAACAAGCTTTGTGAAGGTTTTTCCAGTTGATTTTTTGAAATACCTACAGAATGCTGGAACAGTCATGCTTACTTTATCTGCAATGTCGTCAAGAGTAATATGATCTTGAAAATTGTTATTAATGTGTTTGTAAATGATGTCTATTTTTGCGCTATCCTGTAATTCGGTTTCAAAAACAAATCCATCTGCATTCAAAATTTCATAATCTTGAGCCTCTGCAAGTTTTTGAAGTATTTTCAAAAGAAGTATGATACGTTCAAAGCCTTCTACGTCATTTAATTTCTGAATTTTCTTGCCAACACGTCGTTTTGTTTCAGGTTTAAAAAGGAGTCCATTTTTTGCACGTTCAAAAAGCGCATTAATATTTGCCATTTCAGGAATATCAAAAAAGTAAGTGCCTAAAAATTCTGGTTTAAATTGTACAAGTACTTCTGTGCCATGCTGTGTTAAGCGGTCAGTGAATCCATTATGTGGCAAATTTGCACCAATTAAAATTAGCTGACTGTTATTGAAGTAAGACAAATGATTACCAATATGACGTTTTCCTTGGCCTTTGTTCACGTAGACTAACTCTATTTCAGGGTGAAAATGCCAATATGGGTTTTTATCGGTGTTTTCTGAAGTGCTTTTTTGTACGAAAACAGAGCTTCCAAAATTTGGACTAATTTTTTCTAAAGTCGCTTTTCTTTGTTTCATAACCGTGAGTTACCTACAAATTTAAAGTATTAGAGCTTTATATTCTATTCAGAATTATCATAAAAGTATGCTATTTTAACATAAAGTTATTATTAATCAAAAATTGATGTTAATATAGTATACAAATACATCAAATAAGTTGTTTTTTATACATGTATCGAAGTCTACATTTGCACTGTTAATCATTAAAACCCAAAAGTGATGAAAACAATGAAAAAAATGTTAGTACTAGTAATTATGTTGACGATAGCAACAGGTTACGCAAATGAAATTAATAGGAATGTCTCAAGCAAAGCAATTGCTGTTTTGAAATTCATTAATGCAAAAAAAGGACACCAATATATCATTAAAGATAGTCAAGGATTAATTCTTTATACAGAAACAATTAAACGAAATGGGTCTTTTTCAAAAAGGTTCAATTTTACAGATTTAGATGATGGGTTTTATACTTTTGAAATTAATAAAGGGTTCGAAATTATTATAAAACCTTTTCAAATCGAATCTCAAACCGTTTCATTTATAGAAAATATGGTAACTAAGGAGTTTAAACCTGTTGTGAGATTGGAAGGTGATAAGTTAATGATATCTCAATTGTCGCCTGATTTAAAATCCTTAAAAATTGAGTTGTTCTATGACGGAAAGTGTATTCATTCAGAGGAACTAAAAGGAAGTCAAGTATTAGAACGCACCTACAAATTATCAAAAGAAGTAAAAGGAGACTATTATGTGAGTTTAAAATCTGATGATAGGTGTTTTTCTAAAACGTTTAAATTGTAATTCGTAAATTAATTGTAATAGTTAAAAAAAGCGTTTTCCACAAAACGCTTTTTTTATGCTCACATTTTTTAATCGTTTCGATGTATAGCTATATAAACATATAATGCTATTAATTATGAAACGATTTTTACTACTTCTGCTGTTATGCATTTCTGGCACAATGGCAATGGCGCAAACGACCTGGACGGGTCTTGGCGCAAACACAAATTGGAATAATACCGATAATTGGGATACCAATTTAGTACCAACAGCTACAGATGATGTTGTTATTCCAACAGGATTTACAGTAACGCTTAATGTTGCTGGAAATGTTAAATCTATCGACGTACAAGGCACATCAATATTTGATGTAAATACCAATTTTACGTTTACTGACGACTCCTCATTTGAATCAAATACCAACATTAATTGGAGCGGCGGTGCTTTTACTGCAAATGGGAGTACACTAACAAATGATGGAACCATTAATATCATAGGTGGAAATGTTGCTATTTCAGGAACAACGATATTAACTAATAATGGGACCATTAATTTTGTGAGCTCAGGCGATATTTTTATTACTACTAATGGTGTATTGAATAATGCAGTATCCGGTGTTATTGACTTTCAAGGTGATGATTCGGGTATTAGTGGCTCAGGAGGTCTGCCAAGAATCATAAACAATGAAGGATTAATTAAAACCTCATATGCAGATGTTTCAGATAAATCATCTATAGGAGCCGAATTAATCAACAATGGAGGAACGATTCAAGTTGAGATAGGAACACTAAATCTTTCAAGCTCAGGAACTGAGTTGAATGGCGGGATTTATAATGTTTTTTCGGGAGCAGCCCTAGACTGGGATACAGCGATAACACTTTCAGGAACACTTACTGGAGTTATTGATGGAGACATCAATTGGAGAAGTACGGCAAATGTTTTAGTATCGACGACATTTGATTTTTCAGGTGATGAAACAGTGAATTGGGTTGGTGGAAACCTAACAGGCGGAGGTTTATTAACTAACGAAAGCACTATTGAAATTCAGTCAGGTAATGTTACGCTTTCTACATTGACAACACTTACGAATAATGGGACTATAAATTTTGCAAGCTCAGGCGATATCTTTATTTCAACAGATGCAGTTTTAAACAACACCACAACTGGCGTTATTGATTTTCAAGGTGATGATTCTGGGTTTAGTGGATCTGGAGGTTTGCCCAGAATTTTAAATAATGAAGGTCTAATTAAGACATCATTTAGCGATCCTTCTGATAAAACTTCAATTGGAGCGGAGTTGCGAAATAATGGAGGAACGATTCAAGTTGAAAACGGAACACTTAATCTTACAAGTCCTGGTATTGAATTAACAGATGGAACCTATAATGTATTTTCAGGAGCTACTCTCGATTGGGATACAACGATATTAATATCTGGGACTTTAATAGGTGCTGTTGATGGTGATTTTAACTGGAGAAGTACAACCAGTGTTTTAGGTACCGCAACCTTTGATTTTACAGGAGGTCAAACTGTAAATTGGACATCTGGAACTTTATCTGGAGGCGGAACACTAACGAATGAAAGTACAATAGAAATTCAGTCTAATAATGTGGTTATGTCTATTGCAACGACGCTAATTAACAACAATACTATTAATTTAGTTTCTAGCGGAGACATTTTTATTTCTACAGATGCGGTTTTAAATAATACAGCAACAGGTGTTATTAATTTACAGGGTGACGATTCTGGGTTTTCAGGTAGTGGAGGTTTACCAAGATTATTAAATAACGAAGGGATAATAAAAACTACGTTTGCTGATATTACCGATAAAGCATCAATAGGTATTGAATTAAAAAATAATGATGGTATCATACAGGTTGAAAACGGAACGCTTAATCTTTCAAGTCCTGGTATTGAATTAACAGATGGGACCTATAACATATTTGTAGATGGAACTCTCGATTGGGATACAGCGATTACATTATCTGGCGTACTTTCTGGAACTATTGATGGCATAGTCAATTGGAGAAATACAGTTAATATTGCACCAACAGAAACGGTAACATTTGATTTCTTAGGAAATGAAACCATCACATGGGCGAGTGGAAACCTTCAAGGTGGAACACTTGTTAACGAGAGTAGAATTTCAATTGAAAACATTAATGTTGTCATATCAATAGGCGCTACATTGACTAATAACAGTGCTATTGATTTGAATGGATCAGGAGACATATTTATTGCGACTAATGCCGTTTTAAATAATGCAGACACTGGTATTATCCAATTCATAGGTGATGATTCTGGATTTTCAGGAAGTGGAGCTTTGCCTAGAATTTTAAATAATGAGGGTGTTCTTAGAACAGCTTATACAGGTGATATTGTAGCAGATAAATCCAATATTGGCGTTGAGGTTACTAATTCTGGAATTATTGATGCTGAAACAGGAACGATGAGTTTTTCGAGTACTTTAGATCATCAAGTAGGTGGAGTCGTCAAAGGGAATGCCATATTTGATTTACCTACAATTGCCAATTTTACTAATGATGGAACCTTTGCTCCAGGAGCATCGCCAGGAACATTAACAGTTGTTGGAAATTATGTGTCTACAGCAAATACTATTTTGGATATAGAATTAAACGGTTTAACACCAGATACCGAACATGATGTGTTAGCTATTACAGGAACTTCAGTTGTTTTTGAAGGCATTGTAGATGTTACTATGGGCTTTGAAGGTACTATCGGAGACCAATTTACGATTGCAACAACATCAGGAATTATAGCGACAGCAAACCTACAATCGCCAATCGAAAATGTTGATTTTGATGGCAAGCGTTATACGTTTGACGTGTCTTATCTAGACAATAATAAAGTTATCCTTACTATTACTGATAAACTAGATATACTTCCACCAGATATACTTACTCAAAATATTACGGTTCAGCTGGATGCCACTGGAAATGCGAGCATTGCTGATACTGATGTGGATAATGGTACCACTGATAATTGTACACCAACAAATGAGTTGCAGTTTTCTTTAGATTTCACAGATTTCACATGTGCAGATTTAGGAGATAATACAGTAACATTGACTGTTACCGATAATGATGGAAATTTTGCCGATGCTCAAGCGACAGTAACTGTTGAAGACGTGACCTTGCCATCAGTAATAACTCAGGATATTGTAGTAGAGTTAGATGCTTCAGGGAACGCGAACATTTTAGCTTCGGAAATTGATAATGGTTCAAGTGATAATTGTACGATTGCGAGTTTAGGTTTAGACATTTCAGATTTCACATGCGCTGATTTAGGTGATAATACGGTAGAATTAACTGTGACTGATCAAAGTAGTAATAGTGATTCCGCATTTGCAACGGTGACTGTTGTAGATGCCGAAAACCC
The DNA here is from genome assembly GCA_947489585.1 of uncultured Psychroserpens sp. GTDB lineage: Bacteria > Bacteroidota > Bacteroidia > Flavobacteriales > Flavobacteriaceae > Psychroserpens. Next base: position 834,924 of record CANLEE010000001.1, on the reverse strand, counting down.
ATCAGTGGTGACTCAAGATATTGTAGTGGAATTAGATGCTTCAGGGAACGCGAACATTTTAGCTTCAGAAATTGATAATGGTTCAAGTGATAATTGTACGATTGCAAGTTTAGGTTTAGACATTACAGATTTCACATGCGCTGATTTAGGTGATAATACGGTAGAATTAACTGTGACTGATCAAAGTAGTAATAGTGATTCCGCATTTGCAACGGTGACTGTTGTAGATGCCGAAAACCCATCAGTGGTGACTCAAAATATTGTAGTTGAATTAGATGCTTCAGGGAATGCAAGCATTTTAGCTTCGGAAATCGATAATGGTTCAAGTGATAACTGTACGATTGCAAGTTTAGCTTTAGATATTACAGGTTTTACCTGTGCTGATTTAGGTGATAATACCGTAGAATTAACTGTAGCCGATCAAAGTGGGAATAGTGATTCAGCATTTGCAACTGTGACTGTTGAAGATAACATAAGTCCAATAATAACGTGTCCAGCTGCAGGAGGATTTACAATTATGAATACAGGAGATTATACTGTGCCAGATTATGTTGGAGATGCTATTGTTGCTGTAGAAGACAATTGTGGCTTTAACGTAGTACAAACACCAGTTCCTGGAACAGTTTTACCAGATGGTGATTATAATATTACTTTAGTTGTTACTGATGCTTTTGGTAATGAATCTACATGCGACTTTGAATTGAAAGTTAGAGATACCACGCTTAGTATGGATGATTTTGAATTATCAGATCGTGATGTTGTCTTGTTTCCAAACCCTGTAGTTGATCAATTTACAATTAAGAATAATAGCAGATTAGATTTAGTGAACTTAGAGATTATTGATGTCACTGGAAAAATCATCAATAGCGTTGATTTAAAAGGAATGGAACAATCTATAAAAATTCCTATTGAACACTATGCCAACGGCATGTACTTTATTAAAATTAATGCTTTAAATAGTTCGATTACCAAACGAATTATAAAGCAATAGTTAACTAATTTTAGTTAATTAAAAAGCTGTCAATATATTGACAGCTTTTTAATGCTCACATTTTAAAATAGTTTCGATGCTGTAATATAAGCTCCATGATGCTATTAATTGGGGAATTATTATTTAGAGTTTATTAGTACTAAAAGAGTTTTCATATTGATGAAAACTCTTTTTTATACTTTACGTTTTTTTCTTCTTGCAATTACTCCAATTAGAATTAAAAGTACAGTAACAGTTACAATCCAGAATACTAAATTTGAAGAATTATTTAATGCAATAGGCGAAGTGTCTCCAATTAAAACTAAACCAGCCCAATATTGTGGAGCATTAGTTCTTCCGTTGGCAGTTGTGATATAATCTAATTTCGCTTTTTGTAATGCTTCATCTTTTGGTAATCCTTTTTTGATGTATCCGTAAAAGTATTCTATGATTTTAGCACTTGATTGCTCGTCTATCTTCCAAAGACTTGTTAGAATACTTTCACTTCCAGCATAATTAAATGCATGAGCTAAAGAGATCATCCCTTCACCAGCTTGATATGTTGGTTTTCCTGTTTCACAGGCTGTTAAAATAGCTAAATTAGAAGCCAAGTTTTGGTTATAAATTTCGTAGGTATACAACGAATTATCTTGAGAATAAATACTATCATTTAAGTTTTTTGCAAAAATAAGTCGTGATAATTCTGGTGAGACATTATTTGATTCGGCATGTGTTCCAATATGAATGATTTTATGTTCATTCGCTTCTTTGGTAAATATTTGCTTTGAAGCATTTTCATTGATAAATGAACTACCATTAAATAATTTTGAGTATTCTTTTACTAAATCCGCAGTAAATGGTTGTGGAAGCAAAGTTAAATAGGCGTTATCTACATTAATAGAGTCTGATATAGTGATTTTATAGTTTTTTTTCATTTCATCATTAAACTCTGGAGCAAAAGCTATAAAATCATCGCTAAAGTTTATCGTTTTTTTGCCCTCATCAAGCAAGTAAAGACTATAATTATATGAGATGATATATTTTGAAAGTAAACATGAATTCGCCAAATCATTGAAGCTATCAATTAGAGTAGGTGTTAACGTTTCAAAACTCAAATTAAATAATTCTTGATCTGGTATAATGATAATTTTATCTGTTGTGATTTCATTTTCAAAAGATTTCCACAATTGATTATAAAGTAGATGTAATGTTTTTTTTGTGTTTTCAGTATTAAAAACAGATTGTGTTACGTCATCTATTTTCTTAGTTAAATTATCTGTTTCTAATTTGTGAAATGTTTGCTTATTACTATTAATAACAAAGGCAAATAAATCATCATTAACAAACAAATATCTTATTATAGTTGTATTATCTGAGACACTATTTTTTAAATTATCTAATGATTTTTCAATGGTTGCATATCGCATTTTGTAATACCTAGGATGTTTAATTTTTAAAGAATCTAAAAAGGTGTTCCACTGTTTTGAAGCCTTAAAAAAGGGATCTATAGTTTCTTTTTCAGATTGTAAGGCTGTGGTAATATTTGTCTTTAATTTTTGTTCTCTTTCTAATATAGCGTTTGGAATATCAAAGAACTTCATATGCTCTCTAATATTTAACCGGGAGCGTATTCTACTATACATTCCTGATTCATGTGAGACAACGAGCTTCTCTATATAGTTCATATCATTTGTTAGGCGATATAACTCCAATCGTAATTGTTTTGAAAAGTTAAATAATTCGGTGTTATGACTTAGTAAATTACTGAGGTCGCTGTGAGATTTTATAACAGTTTTGCGTTGATCTAAAATAGCAATTCCAGCTTCTACTTGTTTAAGTAAATCTAAAAGAAAAGATTTTGTCTTATTAGATTCTAGCTCATATTTAGATTTGCAATTAATAGTAATTGCACGAGGTTTTTCGAATTGTAGTGCAATAGAGTCGGATATTTTTATAGAGTTGTTTTCGGTTTTGATTTTAAGATTTAAGGCTTCTTCGCTAATGTTTTTTGCATCTTCAAACTTCTTTAAATAAAAATAGGTTTCTGCTAGATTTGTCGTGCTGTAAAAATCTCGGATAGAGTTCTTAAAACTACTTTTTTTGGTGTAATTGTAAGCTTCATTTGCTAAAGCGAGCGCCTTTTTTTCTTGGCCTTGTTTAGCAAAAAAAACAGCCATATTACCAAGCTCTTCTAATGTTTCTTTTGAATGGGTGTTGCCTGTAATTTCCTTATTAATCTTATAGCCTATATCATAATATTTGGCTGCATTCTCAAATTCACCTAAATCATTAAATACATAGGCTCTAACCATATATGCTGCTCCTTTCCAATAAAGCTGGGCGCTAGGGTTTTTTTCTAAAGAAGTGATGGCTTCATCTAATAATTTTGCCGAACCTTCTAAATCTTGATTATTGATTTTTGCTTCAGCTAAAATTATTTTAGAGATCACAATATTAGAGTCATCTTCATCAAACAGTTTTTTCTTAATGTTATAAGAATAATTGATAAGCTCTTCAGCTCTTTTAAATTCGCCTATTTCAGCATAAAACACACCTAGATTATCAATGCCAGCTAATTGTGTTTTTTTTGCATTATTTTTTCTTGATTCATCCAATGAATTGTCTAGAAAACTTTGAAAATTTTGTATTGATTTTTCAGAAAATGAAATGGCTTCATAATTTTTTCCAATAGCTTGGGAGACCAACGCCAAATTCATTTTTAAAATGGCAGGACGATAGAATTCATTCATAAAGTCTTCCCCTTTAGGTGATTTATTTAATGCAAATAAGGATTTTTCTAAATAGTACTTTGTGCTATCCATTTGAGATTGTGTCCAATTAACCATCCCAATATTGTTATAGGTTTTTTGTAATAAAACATAGTCTAAACTATCAGCTTTATTTAAGATTTTTATGGCTTTTGAGAAATGTGATTTGGCTTGAGGATAATTGGTAGACTTTAGCGCATAAAACCCCAAATCATATTCTAGATTTGCTTTTAAAACACCTTTTTTGATTTTGACTTGTTCTAAAAATGGGTAAGCTTCTAAAGCAACTTCATAGGCTTTTTTTGTATCATTCACTTGATAATAAATACTAGCAAGACCTATTTTTGCATATGCTGAAATATTAGGATTATTAAGTTCCAATAACTCTGAAGTGAAACGTTCAGTTCTGTCAATAACTATTTGCTTATCATTATTTGCAAGGGTTAAACTACCTACAAAATCATAATAATTAATTAGTGAGTCGTATTGTTTTACAGATTTGAAATAGTCTATTTGTTTTTTTAATTCAGCTTGAGAACTATCTATTTCTTTGCGATTTATCAGCTCCTTAATTTTTTTGATATCTGCGTGTTTTTCATTTTGTGAAACGCCATATTTAGTAAACCCAAAGAAACAAATGAGCATTATTACGCTGATACAATTGTAATATCGTTTCATAATTAATAGTATTTAGTAAGCGTTTCAGTATATAACCAACAGTTATTTTTTACGCTTATTTTTAAAGATTAACCATAGTAGAAATAGGAGAATAATAACACCCAATATCCAAAAGATAAGTGTGTTTGAAGTCGTTTTTAAATTTATAGGAGCTGTATCACCAATTAATACTAAACCTGCCCAATACTCTGGAGCAAGAGTTCTTCCGTTTGCTGAGGTGATATAATCTAATTTTGCTTTTTGTAAGGCCTCATCTTTGGTCAAACCTTTCTTAAGGTAGCCGTAAAAGTTTTCTATAATTTTAGTGCTAGATTGCTCATCAATCTTCCATAGACTTGTTAGTATACTTTCACTTCCAGCATAATTAAATGCATGTGCTAATGAGATCATACCTTCGCCAGCTTGATAGGTTGGTTTTCCTGTTTCGCAAGCTGTAAGTATGGCTAGGTTTGATGATAAATTTTGATTGTAAATCTCATAGGTATACAAAGAATTGTCTTCCGAAGAAATTGTATCGTTCATGTTTTTTGCAAAGATAAGTCGTGATAATTCAGGCGAAACGTTATTAGATTCGGCATGTGTCCCAATATGAATAATCTTATGCTCTTTAGCTTGTTGCGTAAATATTTGTTTTGAAGCATTTTCATTAATGAATGAATTGCCGTCAAATAATTTGGAAGACGCTTTCGCTAAATCTTCGGTAAAAGGTTGAGGTAAAAGCGTTAGATAGGTTTTGTCTACAGATAAAGAATCTGAAATATTAACTTTATACTGCTCTTTCATTTCATCATTAAAGCCTGGGGCAAAAACAATAAAGTCTTTATTATAATCAACAGTTTTTCGATTTTTATCTAACAAATAAAGACTATAGTTATATGATATAATATGCTTAGAAAGTAAACATGAATTTGTTAATTCTTTTAGGTCACTAATTGACTTAAATGTTAGTGATTCAAAACTTAAGTTAAACAGTTCACGATCTGGAATAATTATGATTTTTTCTGTACTTATATCGTTCTCAAGAGGCTGCCATAGTTGTTTGTATAATTGATAAAGCGTTTGAAATGGTTTTTTGTTTTGAGAGTTATAAGACGCTGTAGAAAGTAAATTAATTTGATTAACTAGGTTTTTGGAGTCGAGCTTGTAAAGTGTATTGGATTTTGAATTTGCTGAGAAAGCATAAAGATGATCTGCTATAAAAAAATACCGAACCACTGTTGTATTCAAAGGGATATTGTCTTTTATATTTCCTAAAGATTGTTTTATAATTTCATAACGCATTTTATAATACTTAGGATAATCTTGTTTTAAATCTTCCAAAAACGAATTCCATTCCTCATTTTTAGACATGAAATTTTGAATGCTTTTTTCGTCAACATCAATTTGAGATCTTAAAGTTGCCAAACTGTCTTTTAGTACTGTTTCTTTTTCTAAAATTTCTTTGGGAACATCATTGAATTTCATATTATCTCTAAGGCCTATTTTTGATCGAATACGATTATAAATAGTTGATTCATGAATTGAAATAACATAATCTAGAAAGGACTTATCATTTGTTAATTCATATAATTTAAGGCTGATTTGCATTGCGAATTCAAAAAGCGGCCTTGTACTCTCTAAATATTTACTTTTATCAACATTTGATGAGTATTTTGAAGTACTTGTATTATGAATATCTATGAGTTTTTTTATTGAGTTATGAATTTTAGAAAGCGAATTGACATTTGTAGTATCTATTAGTTTATAATTGGCTTTATTTTTAATAAGAATTGGATGGGTTTTTAATTCTTTCCAAAAAATAGAGTCTGCACTTTTGAGTGCCTTATTTTTATTAATAATAGTAATGGTTTTATTAGACCAGTTTAAACTTTCGCTATAGTTTTTTAAATTATATAAAACTTCAGACATAAGATTATATGCCTTTATCATTTCAAGGTCATCTTCAGTAGAAGTTTCTTTTACGATAGTGATAATTCTATTTGCATTTTGTTCCGCATCGTCTTTGTAACCATTTCTAGAATAAAATAGTGTTGCTTCTCTAAGCGTTGTGAGTCGGTCATGACTATAGTTTCCTGGATTTACAATGTCATATAATTCGTCACAATATTTATAAGCATCATGAGCGTCTTCTTTTCTATCAAAATTTTCTAATATATTAGCTTTTGCAGCCATAGAAAAAGTCATATAACCTGCATAGTCTTTAGAGATGCTTTTAAATTTAAGCTCTGCCTCGTCAATGAGTTTTAAAGCTTCTTCATGATCGTTTGCAACCCATTTACCTTGTGCATATTGATTTGTAAAAATAATTTGTTGGATACTGTTCTCAGGAAAATAGTCTTTAGCTTTATTGTAATTATGTTCAAATAGTTGAAGTGCACGCTCTACTTGCCCTAATTTTACATAGTTACTGCCCATATCATTTATAACAGATAGGTAATTGTATTTTATACCATTTAAATTTGAGTTGTTTTGAGAGGAATCGATAACGATTTTGTAATTATAAATAGCTTCTTGCTGAGTTTTTAAAGATTTATTTAATTGCCCTTGATTCATATAAATTATGGCCATGTTTCCTGAGAGTACAGCAGGAAAGTAATAACGTTCATCAATAGTATTTCCTGTTGATGTTTTTAAAGCGTTCACACCATTATTATAGTAGTATAAAGCACTGTCTAATTTATTCTCACTTTGCATCATTAAACCAAGAATGTTACAGGCGCTATAAACATTTGCAGCAGTTGCCTCAGGGTTTTTTTGATTTATTTTGAAGGCTTGAATTCCATGTTTTTTAACAGCGTCAAATTTCCTCATGAAATATGAAGTACTTGATAAACCGTATGTTCTTTTTGCCATTTTATTTAGCCGATCAACACTTGTTTTTTCGGCTTCTTTCAAACCTAGAAGATTATAATCATAAGACAATTGATTTAGGCCATTATCTACAGTAAGAGAAGCCATATCTGAATATGCATTATAGAGCGCTTCAGGATTTTTGGTCATTGTTTTTAATTGTTCTAATGCAATCTCACTCTTTGTAATAAAATCAGAATCGCCTTTTAAATTGGAGATTTTACCGTGAAAATAAATTAAATTTGAAAGTGAATCGTATTGTTTTGCCTGGATGTAATACTCAGTTTGAGTACGTAATTCTAGTTCAGCCTTTTCTATAGAATCAACGTCTATTAAATTTTGGATACGTTCTCGTGAGTACTCGATACCTGGTTGAGAATGAGAGTCGTATTGGCTAACGAGCACTAAAATAATAGATATAGTTAGTTTGTAACAATTATAAAACTGTTTCATAATCAACTGATTTATTAATACCTTAAATTAATTGTTAAGCTGAGATAATAGGGCTTTACTGTTATCTGTATTTGAGCGTTTTAAACTTGTTTTAGCATCCTCGACATTTCCTTTTTTTAATTGTGCTAAACCTAAATAATAATAAGCTTCACTCGATAAAGCAAACTCAGAATTTTGAGTTGCTTTTTTTAAAAAACGAATGGCTTTTTTTTCGTTCTTATCTGCCAAATAGGCTACACCTAAAAAATAATTTAATGTATCACCTTTGTGATGTATAGATTCCCATTTTTTAATAGCGTCTTTATAGTCGCCTTGTTTGTAATTAACCATGGCATCATAGAACTCAAAATTAGAGTTACTACTCATTACAGTTGGCAATCCTGGATCTGGAGTAAAGTATTCACTATAAAGTTTTTCATTTTGAGGAGTGCTAAACCACCAAAAACTAGTCACAGCTAAAAGTATTACGACTGCTGCTGCTAATTTCCGAAGTGTAAAAAATCCTGAGGCCGAGGAACTTTCAAAATGTGGTTCTAAAATATCTTCATGAAATACATCTAATTGTTCTTTTAGAGATTGGTTTTCAATACCAAAAATTAGAGTTTTGATATCTTCAACTTGAGTTTTAAACTCAGGATTTTCATCAAGCTTTAATTCAAAATCAGAACGTTCTTGTTTAGACATCGTATCATTATAATAACGCTCGATGGTTTCTAATAATTCTTGTGATATGTTGCTATTATCTTTCAATTTTTTATGATTTAGAGGCTAAAACAATTGTTCGTAATTTTTCCATACATCTGTATTTTTTATTACGAACAGAAGTCTCTTCAATATTTAATTCAAAAGCGATTTCTCGCAGTGATTTTTTTTCAAAATAAAAGGTCTTTAATAAATCTTTACAAGGCTGACCTAAATCCTTGAAAGCACTCATGGTTGTATTCAGTTTTTTAGTATATCCATCATTATCATCTTCAATGTTCTCGTCTTGTTTTAGATATAATGTGCGTTCGTCAGTTAGCGATTGTGTTGTTTTAAAACGTTTTGACCGTAAGACGTCCATCCATTTATTTTTTGCAATTTGATACAAATACCCTTGTAAAGCTGAATCATTTTGAGGTGTAAAAGATTCGTTTTTTACATTATTCCACATACTGATAAAAGCATCTTGATATATGTCTTTTGCGTGTTCTTGAGAACCACTATTTTTTAATATTAATGCTTCAATTTTTGGATAATTTGACGTGTAAAATTCTTTTAAAGCAATTGAATTATTAGCTTTAATAGCAGTGATTAGTTGTAGTTGGTGATTTATTTTGTAAGCTTCCCTCATTATTAATAGCAATCAACAGAAAGATACAATTATTTCAATTCTCAACAAACACTATGCTATTAAATCAAATTTTATACGTTAAACTACCTTTTTATTTATAAATATTTTTCATTTACAGTTAATCTTGTCCAATAACTATAGTAAGTTTAGCACTTGATACTATAGATGCATAGTAGCTTTCTGCTGCTGCAAAATTAGACATTGGACCACTACCTGTGGTTGCATTTGCATGATAAATACCAGGCGAAAATTCAGTAAGCATGCTAGCGCCAGAGCCTACATTATTACCAGTTGGTAAAACATCATCTGGTGTCCAAGAATAGGTTCTTCCTACATTTGAAGGGATAAGATCTGGTGTAAAGTCCAATATCTCTAAAAAGTAGCTTACGGCATCATCTTCTGCAGGTACTTCAAAATAGGCAACAATACCATAACCGCCTGCACCTTCCCACCATCTGTATTCTATATCAACAGTTCTTATAATAACTTCAGGGTCAGTAGTAAAGAAGAAATTGGCTATTGATGTACCACCATTTCCATCTCTTGCTTCTACATAACCTTCATAATTAGTATCCGATTCTAATCCAGAAAAGCTATAGATTAGTGCTGTGCCATTAGAAGCAATTTCTTGGCCGTCTAATATGATGGCATATGTGACGTTATCGCCATCTACATCTATAGATTCAGTCCATTCAATGGTTGCGCCATCAAAGCGGATATCTGTAGTATTTGCAGAAAACAGACCTGGGGGATTGTTATCTGAGTTGTCTGAGTCATCACTTGAACAGTTTGTAAATAACACGATTGATGAAACTAGGATAAAGATGCTTAGTATTTTTGATATTTTCATTTTAAAAGTATTTATTAATTTCTTAGACATCGAATAGATTTAATAATGTCATCATTATACTTTTTTTATTGCGTTTTTTCCAAACCAACTGCCGCCAACAATTATGAGTAGCAACCCAGACCAACGCATTAAATTAAACGATGACGAAGGGTTGTCCATTTCAAATTCAAATATCGATTTTCCGAAAGAATCCTTGTCTACTTTAATTTTATGCGCAGATTTTGGAAATTCAATCATATAGGTTTGCTGAATGGTTCCTCCAAATTCTGGCGGACTACTCACTAACATGTATTTATGTTCTGTTAGTTCTGTTAGTTGAGCATCTTTTTGATCGGTATCCATAATCCATCGTCCGCGTTTGTCAATTTTACAAACACCATAAGCATTGAGACTTAAATTGAATGATCGATTCATATCGTCTTTATCGAGTTTGAAATCATCAACTATAAATGCAGGCATACTACGTTCCATATCTCTTTTTAATGCTGAAGGATTTGCGCCATAAGTGCCGTTCCATTGCTGCCATTGTGCGGCATTCATAGTCATAGAAATATTGATTTTAGCATTTCCTATTTCGTCTATAGTCATTTCTATTTTTTGATTAGTTTGTTGTGAATGACCTACTAATGAAAATACTAGTGAAATAACAGTTATATATGTGGCTATTGTTTTCATTGTTTTTTGTTTTTAGTTATTATCTAATACTATTATAAACTTGATTTATAATTCCAGAGTTTTGGTTATAGAGATAATCTGGTGCACCAACAGCTACAAAGCGAATACCGTTTTTTGTTCGAATTGTTTTTCCAACCCAATTAAAGGTTCCATTTTGAGAATAGGTTTGTCCAGCGATACCATTTCCATTAGATTGGTATTGCATCTCCATGCCGTAGTTATAGAAATATTGATTTATTGTTGCTAATGCTTGTTGTGTATTAGATACAGGAACATCAAATACACTAACAGTGGTCATTTGGTCTGGTGCAATCACTTGAGCTGTTAAAATTGGCATGTCTTGTACGGGTCTCATCATAGTTTGCCATCCATTAGGAATTGCAAATGACAAACCAGTGCTTGTACGTATTGTTGGGTTTGGCGGATTTATCGCTGGTTTTCTAGGATTATTAGGTTGGTTCACTGTTTGGCCTCCAGACCAAGATGCTACAATGTCATCCACTTTTTTACGCATAAAATCATTGTCTTTTAAATCCATAGCAGTAGCGCCTTGTTGATTTACGGCATGAATATCTATAAGTGTATATCTTGGGTCTCCGCTTTGTGAGCGTTGTATAAATTCTTCAAGTTGTTTTTGTCCTTTTTTGAAGGCATCTTCGGCAGACATTATTCCTCCTAATCCTTCACCATTGATTCCTGTGGCTTCAATAGCATAGTATTGGCCATTCATTTTAAAACCTGGATAGGCATGACCTGGAACCATATAGATAATGGGATCAATACCTGCTGCAGAGAGTACACTTGCATATAAGCAACTTAACTCAATACATAAACCTGTATTTCCTGTAATTACTTCACGTGGTAACCGTACTTGTTGTACCATAGATTGTACATCATCTGTAGATTGTGGAATCCCTTTTGTACCACTATATACCATATGCGATTTTCGCGTACCTTCATAAATTCCGGCTAAGAATTTTACACCGTCTTCAGGCTTTCTTGATACTGAAGCAGCCTCACCTTTCATCAGTTTTTCTTGAAGATTTTGTGTGTAATATTTTACAACGGGATCATTAGGTGTTACAAAGCAGGCAATTAAAGCATCATTATCATAAACATCAGACCAAGTGCTAATTTCTTCTTTTTTGACTCCTGTATAAACATATTCATTTCTATTAGTTAATTTGAATGTGAACTCTTCCTCGATGATATCATCCTCTTCGGCATCGTCCCAAGAGATTTCTATTTCTGCTTTTTCTATAGACTCAGTTGTTTTTTGAGTAATATCATCTTTAAATTTTGGGTAACACGGAATCACTAAGGTTTGCCCAGGAAACATTTCACCTGAAACGGTTAATTCTGTCCAATCAATATAATCTGGAATGCGGTATTTTACAGTCACATCCTCTAAAGTTGTATTACTGTTATTAGTGATTTTGGCTTTAAATAAATAATATTTTCCATTAAGTGCATCTGGATTTGCATACACACGATGAGCAGCTGGCATAATAAAAGCTGTTTTGTCTATCTCTACATCTAAATCTCCAGACGAAGAGTTCGTTAGGAAGAAACTTCCACCAAAGCAAAGCGCTCCAATTAAAGTAACTACTATAGGAATAAGTTTTGAATTCATTTTAATACACGTTTATAAGATTAATACCCTTTACAGGTACATCTCTAAACTTTTAAAATGTCATCAAGTGATTAAGAATTTATTTGAGAATCCAGATATTTATGGCGCAATTGCGTAATCATTTCTGCAGTCATTTTTTCTAGATTAAACTCGTGATTCCAGTTCCAATCTGTTCTTGCGCTAGAATCATCAATAGATTTTGGCCAACTATCTGCAATGTCTTGTCTAAAATCGGGTTGGTACGTAATTTTGAAATTAGGAATGTGTGTTTTTATAGCTTCGGAAATTTCTTTTGGAGTAAAGCTAATCGCTGCTAAATTATAAGATGAGCGAATTTTTATATCTTCAGAAGAGGCTTGCATAAGGTTTACAGTAGCATGAATAGCATCTTCCATAAACATCATAGGGAGCTCGGTGTTTTCAGATAAAAAACAAGTATAGTGCTCTTCTAATATTGCTTTATGGTAAATCTCTACAGCATAATCTGTAGTGCCACCTCCAGGCATTGTTTTCCAGCTAATAATTCCGGGATAACGTAAACTGCGCACATCAACTCCATATTTTTTGTGATAGTATTCGCACCAACGTTCACCAACTTGTTTAGTAATACCGTAAACGGTGGTCGGCTCCATGGTTGTATGCTGAGGTGTACCAACTGTTGGTGTTGAAGGACCAAAAACCGCAATACTTGAGGGCCAAAATATATGTTTTATAAAGCCTTCTTTAGCAAGATTCAATACATGAAACAAAGAATTCATGTTTAAATCCCAAGCTTTCATTGGATATTTTTCGCCAGTAGCACTTAACATGGCAGCCATTAAATAAATGGTATCTACATCATGCTTCTCAACACAAGTTCTTATTGAATTATAGTCTTCTGCATCAACGATTTCAAACAGCCCAGAGTTGACAATATCTAAATTATTAAAGTTGATGTCAGTAGCTACAACATTTTCAGAACCATGAATGTCTTTTAATTTAAATGTAAGTTCAGACCCAATTTGTCCGCCGGCACCAATGATTAAAATTTTAGGCATATAAGTGATGTTAAATCGTTGCTCAAAAATAGCAAGAATTAAGAGCACATAAAACATAAAACAGTAAAATTAACATCTCATTAATTTTTGTTAATTACATATGAGATTTATACGCTTTAGCTATATTTACCACAAATTGTAGATGCCTTATGATGCGTTTTATAACGTTTTTTTGTTTTTGTAGTTGTGTATTATTAACTAATTGTAATGAGGGTAACGTTTCCGAAGTTATTAAAGAAACTCAAGAGCAAATAGATGCAAGAACTATTTACCAAAAAGATATTGAAGCCTTACGCTATACTGAATTTGGATTAAGTTCAGATTCTCAAAAAGCAGTGACCGATTGGCAAAAATTTCAAGAATTGAATACCCAAATTGAGTTGTTAAAGAAAGGCGATCTCAACTTCTTTAATGGAGATCGTGTGTTGCTAAAAACGTTTTTGTTGGAGTTTAGAACAGAAATGCCAACACAACTTAAAACCAATGAGATTTTGGCAAGAATAACAGCTTTTGAAACCAAAACACAAAAATTGAATAGCCTTTTAACCATTAGCAACATCAGTAAAAAAGAGCAACTTCAAGGGATTAAAGAGCTTTTAGTCACAATCTCTAACCTTAATTTGCAAATCAATAAGAAGTTTGAATTTGACAAAAACAATATTTTAAAACCTGAATAAAGATGCTAGGATTAGTGTTAAATATCTTAATATTTTGTTAATATGTAACAAATTCCATCTTCAGGCTTCTAACTAATAACTAATTTTAATCAAATTTAATTTTAACAAACACTATGAAAACCAATATCAAAAGTATTTTGGTGGTTTCTTTATTGGTGGTTTTTGCATTTATAGGATGTAAAGAAGAGCCAAAAGAAGAAATTGCTGTGGTCGAGAAAATTCCTGGAATTAATCTCGAATTAATGGACAAAGACGTAAGCCCCAAAGATGATTTTTACAACTTTGTAAATGGAAACTGGGTAAAAACAACAACAATTCCTGATGATGAAACCCGCTGGGGAGGATTTGGCGTATTGCGTAAATCGACAAGAGATGATGTTTTAGAGATTTTAAAAACATCTAAAGAATTAGGAAATTATGAAGAAGGCACAGATCAGAAAAAAGCATTGCTCATTTTTGATTCTGAATTAGACACTATAGCTCGTAACAAAGCAGGTATTGAGCCTTTAAAGCCTATCCTAGCAAAAATTGATGGCATTACTAATTTAGAGGATATGCAAACAGAATATGCTAAAGTTGTAGGTCTAGCTGCTCCTTTTGCTGGTCTTGGTGCTGGCCCAGATTTAAACGATAGTAGTATGAATACTGCTTGGGTAGGTCCTGGAGGAACTGGATTACAGCGTGAATATTATTTAGAGCAAGATGATAGATCTAAAGATATAAGGGAAAAGTATAAAGCACATGTATCTAGAATGCTTCAGTTTATTGAGTATGGTGAAGCAGATGCTGCTGCTGCTGCAGAGCGAATTGTAGAAATGGAAACGCAATTAGTAGAGCCAAGATTAGATAAAGTTTCAGCTAGAGATGCTAGAAATTATAATAATCCTAGATCAATTTCTCAATTACAAGAGCTATGTCCAGCAATAGATTGGAAAAAGATGATTGCTGATATGGGAATTGAAAAAAAGTTTGATACTGTACTTGTAGCCCAGCCAAAATATATGACTGCATTAAGTGATTTTTTAACGAATACGCCTATTGAAGACATCAAAACCTTAATGGATTGGAGTACTATTAATAACGCTGCGGGTTGGTTAACTACTGATATAGAGAAAGCCAATTGGGAATTTTATGCAAAAGAACTTAGTGGTGCTAAAAAGCAACGTCCTGCTGAAGAACGTGCACTTGGGACAGTGACTGGTACTGTAGGTGAAGCTATAGGGCAATTATATGTAGATGCAAAATTTCCACCAGAAGCAAAGGAAAAGGCAGAAAAAATGATTGCTAATGTGATTATAGCGTTTCAAAATAGAATTCAGAAGTT
Organism: uncultured Psychroserpens sp.; assembly: GCA_947489585.1. GTDB lineage: Bacteria > Bacteroidota > Bacteroidia > Flavobacteriales > Flavobacteriaceae > Psychroserpens. Next base: position 819,676 of record CANLEE010000001.1, on the reverse strand, counting down.
AGATTGGATGACAGATGAAACAAAAGCAAAAGCTATTAAAAAGTTAGACAAATTTACTGTAAAGATTGCTTATCCAGATGAGTGGAAAGATTATGCAGACTTAATGATTAAAGAAGGCAATAGTTATGCAGAAAACATGTTAGCTGTAGGGCATTGGGCCAATGAGGATAATTTATCTGATATTAATGAGCCAATAGATAAGAAAGAATGGGGAATGCCTCCACAAATGGTGAACGCTTATTTCAACCCTATAAACAATGAAATCGTTTTTCCAGCGGCTATTTTGCAACCACCTTTCTATAACTATACAGCAGATGACGCTGTAAATTATGGTGGTATTGGTGCTGTTATTGGTCATGAAATATCTCATGCTTTTGATGATTCGGGATCTCGATTTGATGCTGATGGGAATTTAAAAAACTGGTGGACTGAACAAGACCTTGAAGAGTTTACAAAACGCGGTAATGCTTTAGCAGAACAATATAGTAATATTGAGGTTTTAGATAGCTTAAATATTAACGGAAAATTTACGCTTGGAGAAAATATTGGAGATCTAGGAGGCGTACTTGGCGCTTATGATGGGTTGCAATTATTGTTTGAAGAACAAGGTAGACCAGACGATATTGATGGCTTTACTGCTGAGCAACGTTTCTTTATGTCTTGGACTACAGTTTGGAGAACATTAACAAGAGAAGATGCATTAAGAAGACTTGTTAAAACAGATACACACTCACCTGGTAAAGTTAGAGCAACGCAACCGTTAAAAAATATTGATGCATTTTACGAAGCATTTGATATTAAAGAAGGTGATGCGATGTGGTTAGCACCTGAAGATCGTGTTCGAATCTGGTAATACCATTTCAATTATAGAACTAAAAAAGCACCCAATTTTGGGTGCTTTTTTTATATAAACTATTATCGTTTTAATCTTTCTTCTCTGTTTTCTTTGCGACAAGTGCATCTTTACTCAATTTTGCCAAATTAAAATTGGCATCCAGAGTTAAAGCTTCATCTAATAGACCAATAGCTGTATCTAAATTATCTGTCTGGTTCATATTAAACAAAATTAATGCTTTAAGGTATGTTAAAGCTCCTTTTAAAGACACTTCATATGGTCTTTGAGATTCATAATAGGCACGTTTCATATCATCTTTTACATTGGCTAAACCAAAGTCAACTTTGGCTTTTGCGCCTGCTAAATCTTGAGTTTGTATTTTAAGATCAGCTATTTCATAAGCGAGATATGAATTTGAATTTCTTCTAAATAACTCTTCATAGAATACTAAAGCACGCTGTGGTTGGTTTACACCTTTTAAAGCGATGGCCTTAACTTCAGTATTTAAATCAGAATCTGTTGCAGCTTGCTCGATACCAATAGTATTTAAAGCTTCTAAATTTCTGCCTTCAGATACATAGATATATGCTAATGTGTCTAAGCGTTGCTGATTAGATTGTATTACATTGAGATGTGTCATCGCGTTGATAACACCTTGGACGTCACCTTGATTTTTCATTTGCTTGTAATAGCCTTCAAAGTGTTTTAAAATTTCCGATTTTGTTTGAGCTGTAGCACTAAATGTTGCGATTACAGCTAAAAGAAGTATAAGTTTTTTCATCGTATTATTAGTTAATTGCGCCAAAACTATAAAAATATCTGGCATAAATTCTTAAAAGTCTGCTAATTGTTAAAGTTTTACTTTAAAATCATAATTCAAAAGCTGTACCAATTTTGTAGAATCGATGACTTTTCCTTTGCTTACAACATTCGTTTCATATTCAGGAATAGCCATTTGAAGGGATTTGCAAAATGAAGTATAATAGTCTTTTTTAGTTGGATGAGGTGTTGTTGATGCATTGAAAACGTCATTCCAAATATTGTGTTTGACTATTTTTAAGATAATAGATATACAATCGTCACGATGAATTAAATTCACAGGAGCATTTGCATTTTTAAGTTGTGTTCTGCCTGAAAGAAATTTGGCAGGATGTCTGTCTTCAGCAAAAAGTCCACTAAACCGCAATACCGTAGTTTTAAAGTTTTTATTAGTCATGAATAAGCTTTCAACGTCTAATAACTGTAATGCAATTTTAGATGTAGAAGTTGGTGAATGTTCAGTAATTAAAGGAAACGATACATCATCAGCATATACCGAAGTCGATCCAACAAATACAACATTTTCTACTGTAGAAAGTTCAATAGCATTGATAAGGTGTTTCATTTTTTGAATATAATTACTTTCGGGATGTTTCCGTAAGCCAGGAGGAATATTAACAATAAGTGTTTTACAATCTAAAAGGCATTTTGTTATATTACCTTCTATGCCTTCTAAAGAAAAGCGTATTACATATGGCGTAATATGAGCATTTTTTAGATGTTCTATTTTATTTTTTGAAGTTGTTGAGCCATGAACATCATAGCCAAGTTTTAATAATTCTTTAGCTAAAGGAAATCCTAACCAACCACAACCAATGACACAAATTTTTTGATTCAATTCTCTTATTTTTAAGTGTTTTGAAATGTACAAATTATTAGTCTGATTTTCGGTTTGGTATAATTCACTTATTTTCAGTAACTTTAAGTTCACTCAAAATAGATTGGTTATGGGCATTAAAAGTTTTCAAGGGGCAAGGAAGCAACAAAATACTGCAACAGTAGCAGCAATAAAGGTTAGTGATTTTATGACGCGTGATTTAATTACGTTTAAACCAGAGCAAACAGTTGAAGAAGTCATTCAAACATTAATAAAAAACAAAATCTCTGGTGGACCAGTAGTAAATAGCAATAATGAGTTAATTGGTATTATTTCTGAAGGGGATTGCCTTAAGCAGATAAGTGAAAGTCGTTATTATAATATGCCAATGGAGCAACATACAGTTGAAAACCGAATGGCAAAAAATGTCGAAACGATTGATGGCAACATGAATGTTTTTGATGCGGCTAATAAGTTTCTGGAATCTAAAATACGTCGTTTCCCTATTGTTGAAAATGGCAAATTGGTAGGGCAAATTAGTCAAAAAGATATTTTAATAGCAGCTTTAGAGTTAAAAGGTCAAAACTGGAAATAGGTATTATCGTTTTCTTTGATTTACTCTTACTTGAGGTAAATCTGTAATAATCAACTTTTGCTTGCCTTCGCTTTCTAAAGTAGCAATTTTAGAATACGGGTATTCTGGTAATGGTTCACTAAGCGTTTTCCATTTTGCAATTCCTGCAACTGTAATTTGTTCCCCAACATGTATAATGCCCTCTTTATAACGTAAGCGCTTATTGAAACCGAGGAAAGTTTCAGGATTAATATTATAGCGTTTTAAAAGTGACACAAATTGTGGTGTTGGGTCATCAAATGTACCTGAAGATTGTGTTTTATCTTTGACCAAATGACAGATATAATTTCGCGGATGGTCTTGTGGTTTTATAATCACAAAATCACCGTTGGTATCAATAAAAAAATCTTGAAATCGTTCTTCTTTAACTAAAGTTTTCCAATGCGAACTTTTACCAGAACTCACCTTTTGCTGAATAATGATTTGATAAAACACACAATGCCGTCCTGTAAAAGGTGCTTTTAATGGTTCTTCTACGTGTAAGGCTTTTCCAGTAACTTTTGAAAGCTCATTAGTCTTTAAACTTGAAGCAGGTTTATGTGGAATTTTAGAAAGTGTTCTAATTATTACTTGTTTTCCGCTGAAATAATACGCCAAGAAACCAATAATAGCTATTGCAGAAAGTACAAGAAATATAATTAGAAGTTTGTTCATTAAGGATGGTTTTGTTGTATACTATGGGTGTTATAAAGTCTAAAAATGTTACAATTTTAATTGTCTCGTTTTACCAACGCATAATAATCACCTTCTAAAGGTAAATAACCTTGATCGTAAACAAAATAATACACAGTTCCTGCTTTAGTGGTATATGTGCTTGTAAAATAATTGAAGTCAAACCCTTTTTCTACCAATCGCGCTCTAGATATTTTTTTCTTTTGATCTGGATTTAATTCTTCGAGGATACGGTAGTTTTTACGAAGCCTATTATTGGTGTTTCTAATAAGGTTTTTACTATCTTTATTTATCGAATTGTTATAGGCATTACGACAAGCATCACTACAGAATTTTTTATCAATTCTACCAACTATTTTTTCGCCACATTCTGGACATTGTTTTTGCATAATTTAAGTTTTAGTCGTATAAATCTACCTTGAGATCATCAAAATATACTGTAGTATTAGATTCACTTTTTACTAATAATCTTACTCTAAATTTTGCCGTTTCCGAAGGCACACAAATCGCTTTAGTTCGTATTCTGAAAAATCCTGAACCAACATCAACCGAGCCTGGTTCAGAATAATTACTACTAAAAGGTATTTCTGAATTAACATCATCGTATAAATCTATAATCAAATTAAGGTATCCATTTTCTAGACCTGCTGTTATTTTAAAGCTAGTTTCGGCAATTAAATTTGAGCAAGAATCAAAATCTGAAAGGATAAAATCTTTATACCAGTTTCCTGTGGTTTCATTTTGAGAGTTTGTTGAAACCGTAACCGCTAGAGCATATGGAGGAGAGGCGAATTCTGTATTGTCGATAAAGTAATTATATGGATTTATAGGATTATCATCTTGAAATGATGTTTCAGAAAACCAACCATTAGCATCTTCAGAAATTTGATCATTGTCTATAGTAGTATTATAAAATTTTTCTCCAGCCCAGCTTGGGGTATTTATGGTTTCGTCTAATAGTTCATCTAGATAGAAACTGCGTTGGGTCTCTTGATAATTAGTGTAGATATGAAATGCGTAGCAATATACTGAACTGCACATCAATGATCTCGCAGAACCATTAGGAAATGTGGGCGGATCACCTTTATGAGGTCGAGCTAATAAGGCATGACCAAACTCATGAAACATGAGGTTCTCTCGTTCAATATCGGTCAAATCTATCCAACAGTTACCATTGTATACAATTTCAACATGTGCATTTTCGGTGCCATTATAATAGCGATATCCTAGTCCGCAATAGCCAAATTGTTGTGATTCTTCACTCTGACTTACCAATAATACATTTATAGGAATATCTCTTAAATCTTCACCACGATCTAGCATTTCTTCAATAAACCTATCGTAATAAGGTTGCAACTGTTCGTTAATTGTAAAGGCATTAGAATCAACACCGCCATTGCCATCGCCATCATCATTGTCTATGAGTTCGTTAGCACTTTGTAGATAGTTTGTATCCGGGCTTGAGCATGTCATACATGCACAGACCAACAACATACAATAAAATAGAGTTCTAGTTAATTTCATTAGAGCAAGTTACAGAAAATATTAATCGTTTACAAACGACTACAAACATTTACAAACGATTTTAAATAAGTAATTACCGGCTATGATTTGGAAGCTGTCGCATATTTGCAGTGTTGAATCAATGAAGGTTCAATGGCATTAACTGTTTAATATTAAAATTTAAAAATTATGAACACACTTAGAAACAGAGTACAGTTGATTGGAAGGTTAGGACAAGACCCTGAAATTATCAACTTTGAAGATGGAAACAAAATGGCAAAATTCTCTTTGGCTACAGATGATAGTTACAAAGACAAAGACGGTAACAAAGTGGAGCGTGCCTATTGGCACAACATTATAGTTCGTGGTGGACTTGTGAAAGTCGTTGAGGAGTACATTACAAAAGGCAAAGAAATAGCTATAGAAGGCAAATTAACCAATCGTTCATGGGATGATAAAGATGGTGCAAAACGTTATACCACAGAAATTATCTGCAACGAATTATTGATGTTAGGTAAGTAAGCTATAAGTAAGTTGTAATAGGCAAAGAGCCCGAGTTATGATATCTCGGGTTTTAGCTTTTATAAAGAAAATCTTTTTCAGTCTCTATATATTTATACAATCCTTAAATTCATGGATTAATAGGTTGATTTTATGATTTATTCCCCTTAAAGCGCATTCTAAATTTTGAATGCGCTTATTTTCATTTTATTAAATAATTATTATCAGTAAATGATAGCTATTTATCATTATTAAAGCCATTGCTATCATACTTCTTAAAAACTGAAACATATATATAAAATTGTTGTCTTTAATAGTGTGAGATTGAATTTTAAACCTGTATTCTAAAGAAATGGTGAGGCTATTTTTAAAATTTCTCTACCAATTACTATCCTAATGGTTTTTTCATTTCAGAACTCATTGAAAACCGATAAAGGAAAGCAGCAGTGATTAAAAACACTATGTGACCTTTTTGACTTTTTAGAGCATACAATAAAGCTGCTAAGGAATCAAAATATGCTTTTAAATTCTATGACATTAGTATGAATTATTTATATAGTATTAGAGTCAATAAGAAAACCGTAAGAGACTAATAGTACTAATAAAAGACTTAAAATGAGAACTAGCAAAACACTAAATTTTATTATCATATTATTCATGGTTGTTTTTATAGCATGTGATGAAAAATCAAAACCAGATATAAAAGAACCAAAAGCCAATTACAATAGATTGATATGGCCTGAACCCAAACCACATGAAATTGAGGTTATGGTTTTAGGCGTTTACCATATGTCAAACCCACATTTGGACGCAAACAATGTAAATTCAGACGATGTTCGTACAAAAAAACGGCAAGAAGAATTACAAGAACTAGCCGAAAAATTAGCGTTATTTAAACCTGATCTTATTGCGACAGAGGTGAACTATAAAAGCCAGGGCATGTTAGATTCTTTATACCTTGAAGTCCCTATAGATACCATTTTAACTAAATACAGAAATGAAGCGATACAAATAGGCTGCAGATTAGGAAAGATGCTCAATTTACCAAAGGTTCATGCTATAGATTTTCCTATGATGCTGGGAAATGATTCACTCAGAGCATTTTACTTAAAGCACAATAAAAACATACCTCATAAACTCAAATACCCAAAGTTAAATTGGGAAAAAATAAATAAACAAGGTGATAGTTTGTTATATGCTTCAACCATAACCGAATATCTAATTGAAAAAAACAAAGAAGATAATCATATAAGAAACCACTATGGAATGTTTGGCGATTTACGAAAAGGTGAAAATGATAATTTTGGTGGTGCTAGAAATCTAGCAAGATGGTATGAACGTAACTTCAAAATGATTCATAATATCTATAGAGCTGCAACACCCAAAACAAAAAGAGTATTACTCATTGTTGGCTCTGGGCATGTAAGCCCTCTACGTCATATTCTTGATGATTCTCCAATGTTTTGCCCGGTTAGCCCAATGCCATATTTAACTAATTAAACGATAATCATGAAAAAAACATCCGTAATTTTAATATTAATAGCATTCTCAGTAATGTGTTGCTCTTCAAGCGATATGAATGAGCGTAATATTGCAGAAAGCAATGATTCAACAAACGAATCAACAGATCCGCCAGAGCCAGACTACAACATCTTATTTGTTGGAAATAGTCTTACATATTATAACAATTTACCCAATTTGGTTAAGGCTGAAGCTCGTCAAAGAGGCTTAATAATTAACACTAAAACATTAGCTTTTGGAAATTACGCTATTGTAGATCATTGGGCTGACGGACAAGTCCAAAGCCTTATAACATCTAATGATTATGACTTTGTAGTCATTCAACAAGGACCATCATCTCAACAGGATGGTTATGATATGTTGGTCAATGGAGGCGCAGAATATGCAAGCTTGTGCGAAGCAAATAATACAAAATTGGCATATTTTATGGTTTGGCCTTCAATAAACTACTATCATACATTTGGTGGAGTCATTTCAAATTATACAGCAGGCGCAACTGCGAACAATGCTATTTTATGTCCTGTTGGAAGTGTTTGGAAAAGTTATATTGATCAAACAAATGATTTCTCTTATTATGGACCAGATCAATTTCATCCTTCGTTGAAAGGAAGTCAAGTTGCTGCTAAGGTTATTTTAGAATCCTTATTGAATAATTAAGCCTTATTTCTGAATTGAATAACAGCCTCAAGCGTATAACATTAAATAGGTATGATGAATAATAAACAGTTACAATTCATTACAATTATAATGCTTTCGGTGTTCTTTATATGTTGTAAAAAACAGGATCATAAAGAAACAGATGCTGTTTCCTTTGATAACAAAAACTATTTAAAACAATTGATTACCAGTAATCAAGATAAATTTTTAATAGAGCTAGTACCAGAAGACAGCAATAATGTTGAAAAGGCGAAACGTATTTTAAACTGGCTATCTTCAAATTTTGATTGGTTGGCCACAGATTATAAACAAAGAACAGTACAAGAAATTATTGAACGAGGCGGAGGGAATTGCCATGAACTCGCGATGGTTACTTTGTATTTATACGAAAAGGCAGGGATTAAAAAACGAAAAATAAAAGAGATAAATATTCAAGAATTAAGTGAAAGAAGGCACACTAACGCATTAAATAGAATTAATGAAGTCGGTAATACTGCTTCTGTATTTGGTAGGTTACATAACGATCATGTCTGGATTGAGATATACGATGAAGAAAAAGAGCACTGGCTACCTGTAGATCCGACAATGAATATTTTTGGTGTAGAGCAATGGATAGCATCAAGATTGGCTTTTAAACGAGTAAAAACAATAAGTCCTTATTCTAAAGATATGCTTGTCCCTATTAGTGTCTTTGCTATTAATAGTGAAACAAAAGAATTCATTGATAGGTCTAATTATTATTTAATAGATGCTCTAAATCAGTATTACCATTTCGAATTAAAAGATCTCGAAGCATGGCAAGAATGGTCAAAGTCAATTAAAGAGATATCAAAGTTAAGTAAGAAGGCTTTTAAAGGGGATTATAACTTGCATAATAGTGAGTCAAAATTACATGAAACATATAACATTTATAATAAACTTAAGCTTAAGCATGAATGACTTTTTATAACTATAAATTATTCCATTTTGCTTTGCTTGTGTCTATTCATATGTGATAATAATCATGTTTAAGCCATAAATGTAAATACTTTCAAAATTTATAATAACAATAAGATGAAACCCACAACCAAAATAAGTTTTTTGATGTTATATCTGAGTCTGGTTTTAATTGTTTCATGTATCAGCAGGGAAGACACAAACAATGATAGCAATAAATTATTGACTATTAAAACCAATAAGAAAAGCTTGAATTTTAAAATCAATGACAATTCTGTAACTACCTGGGATTTAGATGATGATAATGATTGGTTTGCCGAGACTAATAATGAAGAGAAAAATAGAGTGAAACTATTTTCTGAGATAGACTCTATTCGTTTTGATCTTAACCTTAATGAGACTAATGCTTTTAAAGTGATATTAGATAAGCATGATACTATTAGTTTGACTTTCAAAGGGGTGCCTTACAGAGCGATATTTAATGAAGATTATATTAACATGTATTCGGATAAAACAGTTGTTGAGGTGCCAGAAATTCATGAGTTGATTAACATAATTATTGCGTTAACCGAGCTGTCTCAAAGCAACAAGCAACGTTTAGTGGTTAAACATACACAATACTATAAGGATGTGATAAGTTGGTTTTCTGAATTCCAAGATGAAGATGTGGTCAAACAAGTAGATAGTTTATTAGATGATGATATTATGCGATATTTTAAATATAAAATGGATAGCTATCCATTTCATTTTAAAGATAATATTATTAAAAAATCTAATATTTATAATCGAGTTACAACTAGTAAAGAAAACACGTTTGAATTTTTATTAGAGGATATACAGCGCTTTGCAGAAAAAACAGATTTTAAAGCTTTTTATGATCGCCACAAAGCTTTTTATAACTCACAAATTGTGTTTTTTGAAAAGGATATAAAAACAACGAGAATCTTAGATTGGTTGAATAAAAATTTTCCTTCTACTAAATATGACTGTTTTAAAATTGTTTTTTCGCCTTTAGTTGGAGGGAATCAATCTGTAGCAAAGTTCAAGTATGACTATTTTAATGAAATTCAAGCTTATGTAAATTACCCTTATCAAAGAAATAATAGCCTAAACCTTTCAAAAGATGCAAACATGTTGAACCGAGGAGTGATATTATTTACTGAATTAAATCATGGTTATATCAATCCTGAACTTGATAAATATGTACTATCTAAAGATTTTGTTGAAGCGTTTTCAAATGTTGATTTTTGGACTACAAAAGGAACGCCTTCAGAATATTATAGTTCAGGATATAAATGTTTTGCCGAATATTTGAATTGGTCTTTGGTCTCTTTATATCTAATGGATTTTTCTACTGAAAAAGAGTTTGATATAATGGTTGACAAAATCGTAAAGCAACAAATAGATCATAGAGGGTTTAAACATTTTCGTGAGTTCAATGCGTGTTTTATATCCTTATATAGGAATAAAAAGAAGCAAGAAACTGTAGCAGATTTATACCCTAAATTAATTGAATGGTCAAAACAATACACTTTAAAATGAAAATAAATTGCCTTGTTATTGACGATGAACCCTTAGCTAGAAAACGTTTGCGAAGTTTAATTAGTGAAAGCCCGGTACTAGAATGTGTTGGAGAATGCAAAACTGGAAAAGAAGCGATAAGAATGATAAGTGCCTTAGTTCCTGATTTAATTTTTTTGGACATTAAAATGAAGGACATGTCTGGTTTTGATGTCTTAATGAGACTAAATTCTAGCAAAAAACCTGTTGTAGTTTTTGTTACCGCTTTTGATGAGTTTGCATTAAAAGCTTTTGACTATTCAGCCTTTGACTATCTATTAAAGCCATTCAAAAAGGAAAGATTCAAAAAAACAGTAGATAGAGTATTTCATTTTTTTCAAAAAAATGAAGCTCCAGTATTTGAAGAAAATTTTAGTAAACTACTTAACTATATTGGTCAATCAAATAGTAATCAAAATTTAGATAAAATAAAAGAAAAATTACCTATTAAGACAGGTAGAACCGTTTCTTTTATTGACGTTGATAGAATAAAGTACATTTTAGGTTCTGGTAGTTATATTGATATTCATACGAATGAAAAAGTACATGTTTTGCGGTCGTCATTAAATAATGTTCTTATTGATTTAAATAATTCAAATTTCAAAAGAGTACATAGATCTACAGTTGTAAATATAACACACATTAAAAAATTAATTCACTCTCATTATGGTGAAATAGATGTCATGATGAATGACGATAAACTTTTGAGAATTAGTCATAGTTATAAGAAGGGTTTTTTAAATTTTTTAGGATTATAAAAAATGAAAAAATTCATAGATGCTCAGCTTTTAATTTACCTCACCATTTTTTATACGTTAACTGTGGCACTAGATGCAGCTCGAAAGGTATATTGGAAGATGGAAGACCTAACTGCTTACAGTCAATTATCTTGGTACGATTTGTTAGTATATAATATTCTTTTGGATTGGGCTGTCGTCATTTTTTTTATGATCATAGCTGCTCATTTGACAAAAAAAATGTTTGAAAAAGAAATGAGCTGGAAAATGATTATTTCGGTTCATTTGTTTTTTTCTTTTTTTATTGGTTGGTTTATAATTTTTGTATCGGCTTTGATTGCGATTTTCGTTAAAAAAGATTTTGATTTTAATTCATTCTTTATAAATGTATCATTCGATCATTTCATGATGGTTATTCATGATAACTTTCTTATTTATTTTTCAATGATAGGTATTGTAACGGCTTATTATTATATAAAAAAGGTAAAAAACATTGAATTGCAAAAATCAAAATTACAATCACAATTAGCAACCACGAAGCTCAATATTTTAAAATCACAACTGCATCCACATTTTATGTTTAATACACTCAACAGTATTTCTTCAATGATAGAGATAGATCAAGAAAAATCGCAAAATCTAATTGCCGATTTTGGTGATTTATTTAGATTGGTTTTGGAGTTCAAAGAAGATTCGTTAATTCCTTTGGCAAAGGAGTTGTCTGTGCTAGAAAAGTATATTGATATAATCTCTGTTAGATTTTCAGATCACTTAGATATCAGAAAAGAGATTCAAACACCTAATCAATCCATGTATGTTCCAAGTATGCTTATTCAACCAATTATTGAAAACGCAATAAAGCATGCCTATTCTTATGATAATACCGAATTAGAAATTGACATTTCTGTATTTATTGAAGGGGAATACTTGTGCTTTAAAGTAGAAAATAATGGTACTATTTTAAGCGCATCTTTTGATAATCTCCTTACAAATGGAACGGGTTTGAAAAACATATATGAAAGGTTAATAACACTATATGAAGACGATTTTGTTTTTGACCTTTTTAATAAAAAAGATTTGACTGGAGTAACAGCTTTTATAAAAATACCAATCATTACTTCAATTGAATGAATAGTATCAAAAATGCGAAATATCTCTCTAATACAAATAAAATCACCTGCATAATATGCAGTAGAAGAATGTTTTAGAATTGAATATTCATATGTCATGTTTCATTTCAAGTGGTCTAGAACATAAATAGAAGTAATTAAAACATTTTTTAACTCTGGATTGTTTTTTTTAGGACATTCCACTTAAAACCTAACACCTTATGAATATGGGATATTTTATTTTCACCTCGACAATCTTTATAATGAATTTTTAAATAATAATATTAGCATAATGAAACTATTAAAGATAAAAGATTACTTAAATCATAAAAATAATATTGGCATTTTATTACTAAGGATATTTATAGGATGCCGATTAATTTATGGTGTCATTGATAATATTATAAGCTGGGGTAAAATGCTAGAGTTTGCCTCATTTTTAGAATCACATCAATTTCCTTTTCCAATAGTTAGTGCAGTGCTATCTGTAGGAATTCAATTTGTTTGTGGACTATTTGTTTTAATAGGATATAAAATTAGAATTGCATCATTTTTTTTGGTAATCAATTTTGTAATTGCACTGCTGTTCGTTCATATCAAGAGTAATGATAGTCTTGAAGGAATGACACCAGCTTTAGCAATGCTCTTTGGAAGCCTTACATTTATTTTTACTGGAGCAGATGAAATTTCGTTAGATCATTATACGACAAGAACTAAAGATTAGTTTAGGGTTATTATTTAAATCATACAATTATGAAACATATTATTGGGGTTTTGACGATTCTTTTTTTAAACAGCCATTGTTTTGCACAAAACGCTAAAGATATTGCGCAAGACAAACAGAAAGTAATTACTGTTTTTGAAGATTTTTTTAGTGCTCTTAAAGTGAAAGATAAGGATGAATTAAGACAAATACTTCATGACTCTTTTTTATTAACGAGCTCTGATTCAAATGGGGAGTTTTTAAATAAGGAACAATATATTTGGGGCGCTTGTAACCCAGATATAATTCAAGTAAAAGCATATGATCTATACGACTATAATATAACTATTTATGAAAACGTAGCGATATTACGATGCAGAATAGATTGGGAAAGTACATATAAAGGTAAACCTTGGAATGCAAGTTTTTTAAATACAGACATTTTTGTTTTTGAAGCTGGACACTGGAAAATCATTTCTAGGCATTCAAGTTACCCTGCTAATCAATTAAAGAAAATTGTTGGCCAACGTTATTCAGATTAATTTCGATATTAGAATCTATCTTTAAAAGATTGTAATAGTGATAAAAAGCGCCCAAAACCTGTTTTGAGCGCTTGGCAATCAATCACAAACGTCAATCCTACTAATCAACAATTAACTTAAGACTTTGAGTTGTGTAATCAATCAAATCAATTTTAATCTTTACGATATAGATACTAGTACGATAAAAGTTTAAAAGTCTTTTCACATAGTCTAGTAACATGAAGCAAGGGTTTTATATTATTAGGGTATAAAAGCTTAATTATTACTAAATGTAACTTCTCCCACAAAGGCAGGAACTTTTACAATATGATAGGGTTGTGTCATTACGGTATTAACACCTCCTTCAGAGATAGTATTTGCTATATTTACAGTGACATTATAGGCTGGGTCAGTAACAATATCTAATTCGATAACATGACCTCCATTAGTTCTAAGATGATCAAAAACGGCAATAATAATATACTCAGAAAAGTTGATGTCAATTTCCGAAAAGTTACTAGATTCATTGTTTACAGAATCCATTTGAGCAATTAAATTCATCCAAGAGTCTTGATCGGTAATAACTAAGTTTTGCTGAAGAATACCTTCATCACCATTGCCATAGAGATTGTCTTGAGCTATCAATATTGGCTCAAAAAGAGCGTCTGGAAAAGCTTCTGTTTCTTCTTCTGAGTTGCAGCTTAAAAGAGAAATTGCGAGTAAAAATAATAGTGCTTTTTTCATTTTGAATTACGTTTTGTTCAGAGTATTAATTTAAGAGGTATTTAGGCTCATTGGTTTAAGTTTATGGTTGTTGTACTGTTTTTTGTTATAAATGAGTTACTTTTTGATTTAAAACAATTTTTAAGTGGTTCGTAACATGAGACTATATACTTGATAATAGATGTATTATCTTTATCAAACAAATTAATTTGTTTACTTCCGATAGTATGAAAAAATCATTATTACTCGTTATTTCCTTATGCTGTACAGTTGTTGCTTTTGCTCAAAAACTCACTGAAAAACAACTAAAAGTTATAAATAAAAGCACACATTCTGTACATGTAGATCTCAATTATTCTAATGGAAATTGGTCTTCAATTAGTAAAGAAATTAAAGGGAAGTCAATTGTGCTATTAGGTGAGTTAAATCATGGTTCTAAAGAAAATTTCGATACCAGGAATGATCTTATTAAATATTTGCATGAAAAGGAAGGATTCAACACTATTCTATTTGAAGCAGGTATTGGGGAATTAGTTATTTTAAATGATAGGAAGAAAAAATATTCGCCAGAGTTTATGACATTAGGGTTTTATGGAATATGGAGAACTCAAGAATTTGCAAATTTGATGGCTTACGTAAAGGAAAAAAATATAGCGATAGCAGGATTTGATGTGCAAAAAGGAAGCGGAGGCGCATTTTTACCTTTAATGGAAATGGAAGCAAAGAAGAAAGACATTCCTCCTAAACTATATAATAGACTAGACGATAGATTTGATTTGCTGGAGGATGAATTGAAGAAAAAAAGAACGACTGTTTATGACTCCTTAAGTCTAGAAGTTAATCAGCTTATTAAAGACTATAAAAGTTTTTTTAAAGCCTTATCTGTTAATGAGAAGCACTTCAGTAAAAACCTTATGTATATTAATCAAACAGTTAATAATAGGGTTAGGTACCTCAATTACAGACTAGACTTTTTAAAAGATAAAGATTACCACAAACGATGGAAAGCCAGAGATTCGGCAATGGCTGATAATATTTCATGGTTAAAAGAGTACATATTTAAAGACGAAAAAATAATTGTTGTAGGGCATAATTTCCATATATCTAAATACAATGAAAACGAAGAAGTAGCAGGTGAATACTTGAAGAAGAAATACCCAAATGAAACGTATTCAATTGGTTTTTTTATAGGTGATGGCGAATATGCCAATAACGGAGGAGAGTTAGAAAAAATGGATCCTATAAATGCCGAAAAATTAGATGTTAGACATATTATTAATGCTATAAATGATAAGGTCTGCTTTATGCCAATGCCTATTAAAACAAGAAAAAATAATAAGTGGTTGTTTGAAGAAGTCGTTGTAAATAACTCATTTGTAGATCTAAATAGAACAAGAAAGTTATCACTTGCAAAATCTTTTGATGGATTGGTGTTTATTGACAAAACATCGATGCCAATTAAAATAGATTTCAGTAATTGAGTCCTGTCGTTTATGTGATTTGACTATTTCGTTGAAAAGAGTTCTATATTTCAATTTGAAAAAGAGTAATTAAGCGTTGCCAAACTATTCTTAATGCTGTTGTTTAACTTACTATAATTCACTCACCATTAAACTTAAAACATTTTGAGAGTAGTTCACAACAAATACTAATGTGCGCAATACTATATATGTTAAGTTTATTAGCATACACACAATTTAATTAAGATGAGAATGAAATATATATTGAGTGGTTTAGCACTTTTTTTTACGCTTATATCAAATGCTCAACAAAGTGATACGACATGTGACTGTAAAGTAGCATTTGAAGACTTAATCCAAAAAGTTGAAGATAATTATATTGCATTAGCACAAATGAGAATTGATGATACGGCCAAAGTATATGATGATTTGGTGTTGCAATATAGAAATAAGGCTAAGGCTATAAAAGGTGAAGATTGCACAAATTTTTTACAAGATTTTCTCACTTATTTTAATGATGGACACATGTTTGTGTTTGAATCCCCAAAATTTTCCGAAGAAGAATTAGCAGCTAATAAGAAGCGTATCAAAAGCCAACGTGTAAATATTCAAAGCGTACTTAAGACACTTAAATACCAGAAAAACATGGTTGAAAAAAATGGGCTTGATGGCATTATAGGAAAATGGTCAGATGGAGATTCTGAGATTGTCATTATTAAAGATGAAGGGTTTTATAGAGCTTATATAATAGGCTCTAAATTAGAAGGCGTTGAACCTGGAGAATTAAAGGCAGAATTCGAGGCTACGGAAGTTGAAGGTGGTATAGATGGTACTTTTAATTTCTATAACTATTCAACTGCCTATAAATATGGAGGAATTTATAAAGATGCTACACTTATTAATATTGCTGGTATCACGACATGGACTAAACTAGGACTTTCTGAGAATAGAGAAATTAGTATGATTCATAAAGATGGTGCAAAATTACCAACTATAAAGAAGATTGATGATAAAAATACGTTGATATCCATACCTTCATTTTCGTATTCTTCAAAATCTGAATTTGAAAAAATTCTTACCGAGTATGCAGACCTATTAAAGAGCACAACAACTCTAATTTTTGATATAAGAGGTAATGGAGGTGGTAGCGGAAGCTTATATTTTGATTTTATAAGTTACTATGCAGAACGACCTAAAAGTAGTAATCAAGGTAAAGTACTAGCGTCTAAAGCAAATCTGGATTATTTTGAAAAGTTTGCAGAAAGAGGCCAAAAAGCAAGTGATGTTTATGGTCCAGTAGCAGATAGAATAAAAAATAATATAGGTAAAATTGTAGATGGGCCTCAATTCCCTTCAAGAAAATTTCCAGAGACTAAATCTAAAATCAAAAACGTAGCTATACTTATTGATAATGGTTGTATGAGTGCTGCAGAATCATTTATACTACATTCTAAAAAAGTGAGTAGTAAGGTTACAACTTTTGGCAGACCAACGATGGGTGGAATAGACTATACAAGTATAAATGTATTACCATTAGAAAGTGGTAAGCAAAATATCCTATTTGGTTACCCAACAGGGACTTGGCATAAAAAGGTATTCCCAGAAAATGGAGGTTATAATAAAACAGGAATTATTCCAGATATACCTATAGATAAAGATGTAGAAGATAAAGTTCAATTCATAATTAATTATTTTAATGAATGAGTTTAATTAAGACTATTTCATTAGGGCATTTGAAGGTTTTAGAACACAAATATTTAATTAAATAATGAGATATGTTAAAAACGCGTAGAGCTTGCTTAATTACTTTTGTTTGTTGTTTTTCATTTGTAGCGTTTAGTCAATCTAAAGTATCTATAACCATTGATGATGTCCCAAACACAGAAAAATATACTAAAGATAATTTCGATGCTAAATTGCTTAACAAGCTTGATACATTACAAGTTCCTATTGCAATTTTTATAAATGAAGGACTAGTATTCAAAACAGATTCTGTGGTCAAGAATTTTGAATTGCTTGATCATTGGATAAAGAGAGAATTTACAGAACTAGGAAATCATTCATACAGTCACCCTCACTATTCGCAAGTTGGGGTAGAAGCTTTTATTGATAATATTGATAAAGGCGAGCATATAAGCAAAGCTTTAGCTCTTAAGTATAATAAGCCATTATCTTACTTTAGGTTTCCGTTTAATGATTTAGGAAAAGATTCCATTCAACAATATCAGATTAGCAAGGCTTTAAAAGAGAGAGACTATATTGTTGCACCTTTTACGGTTGAAAGTTCTGATTGGATGTATAATTATTTATATGAATATTATTTGAGAAAAGAGGATAAAGCTGAAGCAATTAAAATAGCTAATGCCTATATAGAAAAAACATTAGAATATTTTGATTTTTTTGACAAACTAAGTAAAACACAATATGGGAGAAAGATTCATCACATTTACTTATGTCACGACAATTCATTAAATGCAGATTATATAGATGTTTTGATACATAAGTTGAAAGAGAAGAAATATGAATTTATTAGTTTGAGTGAAGCATTAGAAGATCCGGTGTATAGCCAACCTAATGTGTACTATAAAAAATGGGGTGTGTCATGGCTTTATAGATGGATGCCAAAACACAATGAGAGAATAAGATTGATGAAGCAAGAGCCTAAAATCAATGATATTTATAAACTGTATCAAGAAATAGTATCAATCGAAGATTAATTTATAAACCTTTTAAGCATTAAATACAGTGAAAAACCTTGTTTTTTTAATTACAATTTGTCTGTCATATCAAATAACCCAGTCGCAAAATCGAATACAAAACTCAACGGAAGGTTTCGATTTTGAGATTAATTATTGGTTTAATATGCATCATTTTTTATGGATGGAGTCATTCATGAATGTCCAAAAAGACAGTACAATTATTCGTCAAAATTTTTCTAAAGACATACAGCAAAGCTTAAATCAAGGAATTGAATATTATAAAAACAACTTTGTAGACTTTAATTTGAGAAGTAATGACTATATGAAAGCGTTTAAACATTGGATTAGAACACAAGACTTTGAGTTAAAATCTGTTCCACCAAAATTTGAAGAACACATAAATGTTCTAAAAAGCGTGAGTAATGTTTATAAGGAATCGTTTTGGCCAGAACATAAAGCAACTTGTGAAAATGTACTCAATGATAATATAGATTTGATAAGACAAACTGAAGAAAAATTTGCAATTGGTATTCAAAAACTAACCCGTCACCGCTGGCAAGGTGAAAAAATTAAAGTTGATATCACCTATTATGGAACAGCAACAGATTGGAATTTAGTACATCGTCCATATACGACACTTTTCCCAACGTATATTGTAATGACTGGCATAGGTGAAAATGATATAAAAGGAAATTGGGTTGAACTACTATTTCATGAGGCTGCGCATCATCTCATATTTGATAAGTATTATTATATAGGAGGTACAATTAAAGATGTGAGTGAAGTCATGAATGTTAAACTACCTAGATCATTTTCACACGCCTATTTGTTCTATTTAACAGGTGAACTTACTAAGCAGATTTTTATTGAAGAGAAAGTGCCTTATGCTAATACTTATATGGAAAGAACTGGGGTTTTTGGAAGTCATTATGCATTATTAGATAAGTATTTAAAGCCTTATATGAAGGGAGAAATTACATTAGAAAATGCTACAAGAAAAATATTGACAGAAATTAATTAATTTAAGATTTTTAATACTCGAATTTTACCATCATAGCATCCAAACACTATTTCATCTTCCTTAATAAATGCAGGAGATGAAAAAATCCCATTAGGTGTTTCAAACGTTGTTATTTCACTACCATTTTTTCTGTTTAATAGATAAACGATACCAGTAGCTTCATATTTATAAGCGTTACCGCTTGTATATATAAGCCAGTTATCTTTAATTAACGGCTTGGTGTATATGTTTTTACCTCCATTATGTTTCCATAACATTTGACCGTGCCAAGGCTCTATAGCATACATAGAAAAATTGTCAGAACCTCCAATATAAAGCGTATCATTGAAAATGATTGGATTGCCAATTATCCATCCATTATCTTTATCAGAAAAAGTCCACTCTTTTTGTCCGTCTTTTATGTGTAATGTGTTTAATATTTGATTTCGGGCTCCAAAAATCAATAAACTATCCTTTATTACAAATCCTGATGCAATACATCCAAAAGTTATATATTCTTTATTACGGTAGGTTTTTTTCTTCCAGTTAAAGGCGTTGTCTTTTAAATTATATGCATAAATAACTCCATTCCAATCTCCAAAATATATGATATCATCTTTTACCAATGGCGAGCTTCTTACTGGTGAATTATTGTTGGTATTTAAGTCTAATACGATTGTTCCATTTTTAGAATTAATTCCAAGAACCTTACCATCAGTGGTTCCTATATAAATGATTCCTTTGAAATAGCATGGTGTTGATCTAATATCATCATAAGGATCTAACTTATAAATCCATTTTCTCTCTTTAAACTCGAAAATTTCAGGTGCAATCTTACGATCTATTTTCCAAATTAATTTTCCGTTAGTGGTATCTAATGCATAAAATATATTAGCTGACTCAAAAAACACTAAGTTTTCAACGACAAGAGCTTTAGATTGAATGTTACCTTTAGTGTCGAATTTCCATTTAATATTTCCTAATTCCTTATCTATACTATAAAATATTCCGTTTTCTGTACCAACATATATAAATTGTCCAGAGACTTCCGGTGAAGCGAGAATATTACTACCTAAATTTAACTCCCATTTTTCTTTAAAAGTTTGAGCTTCTGAATTAAGAAATACTAAACTCATAAGAAGCGAGAATATTACTAATCTTTTTATCATAAATGTAAATTACTGTTTTTCATGATCTTTAATTTTTTTTTGATAAGAATGACTTATTTTATGTTATGAATACTAGTACTCATAACATAAAATTACACTAATAAGATTTTGTTAATCAAAATGTAAGTTGTCAATTGTAATTTTTTCAATCTCCATCAGTAATTCTAAAAAATCTTCACTGGTCGTAAAAGGGTTCATTATTGTACATCGTAAATACCGGTTATCATTAATCATAGTTTGAACAATATAAAACTTGCCTGACTCAACTATGAATTGTCTTATATAAGAATTAACTGCATTGAGTTTGTTCTTATTTTGAATATCAATAAACCGAAAGTTTAAAATATTACTCTCTGGCTCTATTAATAATTCGAACTTGCTATTTTGAGATATGAGTTTCGCAAATTTTTTGGTCGAATCATAAAGCGCATCTATATTTTGCTCAAAAATGCCCTCTCCATAGGATTTCAAAATAAGATAAATCTTTATGGACATCATAGATTTAGTACATTCGAAGGTTCGTTTCCCAGAATTATACCACTCTTCTTGTTGTGACTCATCCCACAGGTATTTAGCCTTTTGTTTAAAAGTTTCGTATGCTGTTTTCCCCTTTTTAAATAAGAGCATAGTGTTCAATCCAGGAGTCATTAACATTTTATGAAAGTCGATGACGATAGAATCGGCTTCTTGAATTCCTTTAATTAAAGGTTTATGTGTTTCAGAAAATATAACACTGCCACCATGAGCACCATCTACATGAAACCACAAGTCATGCGTTTGGCAAAATTTTCCTAAGGCTTCTAAATCATCGTATGAACCTGTGGCTGTTGAACCGGCACACCCAATAAGTGCAATAACATTGAGTTTATTGGCTTTAGCTTTATTATAATAGTCTTCAAGTAAATCTGTTCTTATTTTGAAATTATTATCCACCGGAATTTTAATCAGACCAATAT
Source organism: uncultured Psychroserpens sp. (assembly GCA_947489585.1). Taxonomy (GTDB): domain Bacteria; phylum Bacteroidota; class Bacteroidia; order Flavobacteriales; family Flavobacteriaceae; genus Psychroserpens. The sequence goes on along the minus strand of CANLEE010000001.1, from coordinate 798,144 downwards.
CACCAAATCCCATTATTCTAGCAGCGCGATCAACACAATAATGCGCTTCTTCAGATACCATTATTGCCAGTCTGTCTTGATGCCCATATTTCCAGACATCGGTATTGCTTTTTGAACTTCTCGCAGCTAAAAGTGCAGTTAAGTTAGCTAATGACCCTCCAGATGTAAGTAAACCAGATGCTAATGATGAGTAACCAATTTTTTTTGCTATGACATCAGTAATCACTTTTTCTATGGAGTTAGATGCAGGTCCCATTTCAAAAACACCTGTACCATTGTTCAATAGATCCGAAATTAAGCCGCCAAGACTTGCAATAGGAAGGCTTACTGCAGCCTGATGTCCCATATATCTTGGGTGTTGCAAATTGATTGAATGTTTTATGATGGTTTCAAATGTGTCTATAATGTTGGTGTCTGTTTGGAGGTAATCTTTCCAAAAAGTTAGTGAGGCTTCTGGTTGCGTGTGGGAAATGACTTTATTTTGATGTTGCGCATGCGAATTTTCCAAATGATTGGATAACAAATCGATTATTTGATATCCAAGTTCTTTGAAGTTTTTCGAACTGTAAGCTGCATTAAGAGTTGTATTGATTTTTTCCAAAACCTTTAGGTGTTTAAGATGAATAGATACTAAGATAAAAAATCAGTATGGAATGCTATATATTATGTTTTTGAAAGGGTCATAAGTGTTCTATAATATGTATATAAGAACACGAATTAATTAAATTTTCAGATAATCAAAATAGTATTCCAAAACATAATTCTTGGTGTTAAAAAATAGTTCTACCCATTTCACAACATTATTTTCTCATTGAAAGCATTCGTTTACTATTTTAAATTAAATATAAATAATAAAGGATATGAGAATCTTAAAAGAAATTTTAGTGTTAACTACAATCTTAATTCTAATCTTCAGTTGTAAAAAGAATGAAATAAACCCAGAAGTACGCAACTATTTAATAACAGCTATAGATTCAATTCAAACCAATGCACTTACGAGTTCTGATGTTGACTGGGAAACGGTAAGAGCAAAGGCCTTAAACGACGCAAAAGGACTTACAAAAACTAATGAAACCTATGATATAATAGTATCTGTTCTTGGAAAACTTGATGATAACCATAGTTTTCTTCAAAAGAACAATGCTAATTTAAGCTACGCTAACAATAAAGGAAATAAACGCCGTTCACCTTATGGTTCGCGAATGCAAATTGAGTATGGTTTACATCAACGTGAAGGAAAGACTTTTGCTAGGATATTTGTACCGCAAGGCTTGAGAGATAATACATTTGCACAAAGCCTGCAAGACAGGCTATTTGAGATGCAACAAAGTAATCCTTGTGGTTGGGTTGTAGATTTGAGAGGTAATGGAGGCGGTAATATGTGGCCTATGTTAGCAGGTGTAGGGCCTCTAGTTGGCGATAATCCACTAGGAGGAGGACAAAAAGGGAATGGAGAAACAGATGGCTATCTTTATGATAATGGTAAAGCTATATATGTTGATTTTAATGGCAATAAAAAGTTACTTGCTGAGGCCACTGAACGAATTGAAATATTATCAGATGATATACCAGTTGCATTTCTTATAGATAGAGGAACCGGGAGTTCTGGTGAGGCCATGGCGGTCATTTTTAAAGGGAGAAAAAACACTAAAGCGTTTGGCGAAAAAACATATGGAGCATCTACTTCAACACGTGGAATAAAATTAAGTGATAGTTTAAATATTGTTTTAGCAGTTGCAACATTTCAAGATCGAAATAAAAATATATACTTGAATGGTGTAGCTCCAGATGTAGAAATACCCATAGGTGATGAGATGGAACTACCCGAGGACGATCCTGTAATTAATGAAGCTTTGAATTGGCTTATGGAAAATTGTGAATAGCTTAAAAAACTATCTTATACCTTGAGGAAAGCCAAACAAAATTTAAAATTCTCGCATAAATCTAAAACAGACCAAAGCTAGTTAATGTCTTCAAAAATCAAAGGACAATTGCTAGATTCGGTTTCTTGAGTAGAACAAGATTTTATACCATTTGTAATTAAGCGCTTCATTGCTCTCAATTCTTTTATTTTATGGTCAATCAATTTGACTTTTTCAAACATCTTTTCAGATACATTTTCACAAGAAGCAGAATTTGAATCTAATAAATCAAGAACATCAGAAATTTCATTTAAGGTCAGGCCAAAACCTTTCATTTTTTTAATAATAATAAGCTTCTCTAAAGTTTCATTAGAGTAATCTTTATAGGTGTTAAATTCGTTATTTTTAATCCCTATAGGTATGAGCCCTTGCTTTTCATAAAAACGTATAGTATCTCGGGAAAGCCCTGTTTTAATGGATAATTGACCTATTAGCATGGTTTTGAAAAATAAAATTCAATTTTTACTTGACCGTTGACTATACTCTACGGTTTATCTTTGTAAAGATAATTAAAAAACGTAAAAATGAAACGAGCATTAACCCTGTTAAGCATCATACTTCTAAACTTGGTAAGTTGTAATAACCTAGAGAAAACCTCGAAACTAAAACATGCCAATAATTTAATTGATATAAAAAACAAATCGATATGTACTAAAGCTTGTATTGCAAAGAATGAATCTAGTGAATTGTCCTGTAAGCTTACAACTCCTGAACTTCAACGTAGAAAGGAAACATTATTAAAAAAGTTAAGGGAACAAATTCTCATTAAAAAAGAGCTAGAAAATGGTTATGCTTATAAGTTCGAAGGAACCGATAGTATTCTAGATCAATTATCAGAATTTATTAAAACTGAGAGAGCGTGTTGTGATTTTTTCATCTTTGGACTTTCAATAAGTGGAGATAAAAGCGAAATTTGGCTTGAATTAACGGGGCCAAAAGGTTCGAAAGATTTTATTGATACAGAATTTGGGATTTAAAAAAGCAGCAAATTTAATTTTTTAATAGTTTCAATTTGTTTTCGAAATAATTTACAATAATATCTGCCTTATATTTTTTCCCAAAGGAGATTTTTTTTTGAAATTCGTTCGCTATACCATTTTTATCAAAACGGTTAAAATACGTTTCTACTTTTTTAGCCTCAATAATTTTATTTTGACTTAATAAATCAAATACCCAACTAAAACCATATTGTGTGTAATATAATGGATTTGAATCAGCATATTGCTCATACTGCTTTAGTATATTTAATGCTTCATCTGTACCTTTTTCTTGATACAGGCTGAAATGTTCACGAGGAGTTGGAGGTATAGATTGATTGAATTTCCATTGTTCTTTTTCTCCTTTTAAATGTTTTTCAAAAATCATGTACGACGAATCTGCTGCTCTTATCTCATCTATATCATTCTCTGATATAAAATCAAGTATTGTTTTACAAACAGAAGCATATCTTTTGGATACTGAAGCATATGATTTATTGATATCATTTATAGGTAAGTCAAATTCATTGTTAATCCATTTTTTAATTATTCCTTGAGCTATAAACTCATTATGAGTTAAATGACCAACAGATAAGTAATATTTATCAGCTGTATCAAGTGTTTCATATAGTTGGTAAAAGGAGCTGTATTCTGAAATAGCTAAAAGGCGATTGTTAAATTGATTCGTATTTGATTTTACGAGATTTATTACATTAGACCAATACAGATCATTATATATACTATGGTATTCAAAAGTAGCATCAATTGGCACAATTGCTTTTGCTTTTGATAAACCTTTTGATTGGTACTTTAAGAGTGTTTGCGCTCCGAGACTATGGCCAATCAAGGTTAAATCTGAAGTGTTAATAAAGTCTAGTTTATTAGCTTCTTTGACTAAAAAATCAATATCCTTGAATGATCCCTCTCCAGCATCTACAGACAATGTCCTACCACTTGCTTCTTGGTAAGCAGAACCAATCACTACGTATCCATGGCTTGCTAAGAACTCACATAAGACCGAATTATCTTCAAAAGATGATTGAGCTCCACCATGATAAATTACCAAAGGAAACTTGTTTTCTGTAGGAAAAGATGCGTTTTTATGCGCTAATGTTTGTTTTTCAAAAAGAAAGTTGAGAGCTTGTATACCTAAAGAATCTAACTCTTCATATTCTTGGTCTAAAAGCTCATTTGAAATAATATTTAGATTAAAATCTTGTAGGGTTTTTGAAAAAGTTTTGAACTCATTATTCTCACTTAGAATATTGAAATATTCTTTATACTGCATAGACTTGCCTTCTGCCGAAATTATTGGATACCAGATATTGAAAAGAATAGGTCTGTTTTGATTTGGTACTACCACAAGAGAATCTTGAATAAACTCATATTGTCTTGATGTATCAATTTTCCAAATACTTTTATAACCAACATCAAATATTCCTTTTTCTAAACTGCTGAATAGAAAATGTTCTTTTTTTTCTGAATCCATTTTACAAGAAATGATACTCAAAACGGATAAGACTATAAGAAACCTAGTACTTAATACTTTAATCATTATATAATAAATTTAGTTACTCCTATTTATTTTTGACTTACTAGTATATATGAAATTAGTTTAAGTCAATTTCAACGATATACAAATAGAAGTTAATGAAAGTGGTTAGAGTGATATCAATCAGTTTGGTAACAATTTACATTAAATTTAACAGACCAATTATAGACTGAAAAGTTTTTAAATCACAAATAAACTTCTATAAAACAGTATTTAAGTTGTTTAAAAATTATTCAACCCATTTCACAACATTATTTTCTCATTGAAAGCATTCGTTTACTATTTTAAATTAAATTTCAATAATCCCAAACTAATATTTCTGTGTGTCAGATAATTTATTTTTCAAAAATTTAATTGATTCATCTTCTGAAGGAATTATAATTACTAATAATAAAGGAGAAATTATTTTTTCAAATAATTCAGCTCTAAAACTGTTTTTCTATAACTCTAAAGAGTTAATCGGAAAAAAGATTGAAATCCTAATTCCTAAAAGCTCTCAAAATGAGCATGTTGGTTTGAGAAAAGGTTATATGAAGTCTCCAAATAATAGACCTCATGGCCTGGGGTTAGATGTGTATGCTCTTAGGAAAGATAAATCTGCTTTCCCTGCTGAGATAAGTTTGTCCTATTTTAAAAATAATGGAGAAACTTTTGTAGTAAGTATTGTTTCTGATATTTCAAAACGAAAAAAGAAAGAGAAGAAAATACAAAATTTTATTATTGAGCAAGAAGGTATTAAAAATGCACATATAAAATCTCAATTGGAAGTTCTAAAGAATCAAATTAGTCCGCATTATCTGTTTAATTGCTTGAGTGTGTTATATTCTTTAATTGATTTTCAACCCAACGAAGCTAAAGAATTTACCAAGAGACTCTCTGAAACCTATGGTTACGTTTTAGAAACAAGAAATAAAGAATTAGTGTCTTTAAAGAATGAAATGGATTTCATAAGAAATTATATATACCTTCAAAAAATAAGGTTTGGTAATAAATTCAAATTGTTTTTTGATAAAGGAATTGATGAGGAATTCACTTTTGTTATTCCGTTGGCCATTCAAGTTTTAATCGAAAATATATTTAAACATAATGAACTTTCGGAACTAGAAAAGTTAAAAATATGGATTAGTAGAGAAGGCGAGGGGATACTAGTTCAAAATACAATCACGCACAAACGATTTAAAAAAGATTCTTTTGGAGTTGGACTTGAGAACTTAATTAATCAATATCGATTAATATCTTCTAAGCAGCCACGAATAAGTGATGATGGAAAGATTTTTAAAGTTTGGATTCCAGTGTTTAAAAATAAAATTTAAATGATAAATGTATTGGTAATTGAGGATGAAAAAGCCTCAAGCGATTATTTGGTAACCCTTTTTGGAAAAAGCACCTTAGATATTAAAGTGCAGTCAATAATAACGAGTGTTTATGATTCTATTGCATGGTTAAATGCAAATGATTGCCCAGATTTAATTTTTATGGATGTTCAGTTATCTGATGGTAAATCGTTTGAAATATTTAATAATTTCAAGGTGAAAAGTCCAGTAGTTTTTGTGACAGCATATGATGACTATGCAATAAAGGCATTCAAAACAACAGGGATAGATTACCTTTTAAAGCCAATCAAAGATATAGACCTGAATAGAGCGCTTAATAAATACTATGAAAATAAATTACTTCTCTATCAAAACAATAAAAGTATGTCATTACAGGCTACAAATACAGGAATAAAAGACCGTTTTTTAGTAAGAGAAGGGAATCATTATATTCCTATAAAGCTCGATGATATTGCATATTTCTATTGGAGTGATTACGCTTTTATAAAGAAATTTGATGGAAAATCATATTTAATCAATCATTCTTTAAGTCAATTAGAAGAAATGATAGCACCTCATTTATTTATTAGAATCAATAGACAAATCATCGTCAATGTTAATGCAATAGAAAGTCTTATGAAAAAGGAAAACACTTATGTTGTCAACCTCATTCCGAAGTTTTCTGAGGATGTTAGTATCAGTAAGGAAAGTTATACAAATTTGAAAAAGAGGCTATCTTAAATATGTTTAAGATTCCTGTTTAACTACAAAAAAGTGTTTTTCATCCCAAAAAATAGTCGTTTCGTCGATTTTTTAATTTTTTAGAAAGAATTTTGACCCTAGTTTTACGCTAAACCCAAAATCTATTTAAGAAATGAAAAATACTATTTTATGTTTAGCTATTGCATGTATTAGTTTGGTTTCAAATGCTCAAGTTGGAATTAATACAACGACACCTGACCCCTCATCTATTTTGGATATTGAAAGTACTAATGCAGGATTACTTATACCAAGAGTATCATTAAGTTCTACTTCAGATACCACGACTATTAACGGAACAGAAGCAACGAGCCTTTTGGTTTATAATACAGCTACTATTTCAGATCTTACTCCTGGATTTTATTATTGGAACGGTACGATTTGGGAAAGAATTTTATCCTCCCTTACTGTGAGTAATGATTGGTCAACAACAGGAAATACTGGAACTACTAACGGAACAAATTTTCTGGGTACTATAGATAATCAAGCCTTAGATATTAGAACTAATAATATTGTTAGAACAAGAATAACTACCAAGGGGCAAATTGAAACTGTTAATACTGGAAGATCTGTTTTTATTGGAAGTAATGCTGGTGAGAATAATGATTTAAGCAATAGAAGGAATATATTTATTGGTGAAAATTCGGGCTTTTCAAACACAAATGGAGCCGATAATATCGCTTTAGGATATAATGCGCTTAGAGCTAATACTACTACAACCTATAATATTGCAATTGGTAATTATGCGCTAAGCAATAATACTGCCTATAGAAATATTGCCATAGGATATAATTCATTATTAACCTCCTCTACTGCTCAAGATAATGTCGCTGTAGGTTATAGAAGTTTAGAAAATACTACAACAGGTTCTCGTAATACTGCAATTGGTAGGAATGCCATGTTTTCTAATACTAATGGAGTAGACAATACCGCTATGGGATATTTAGCAATGCATGATAATACTATTGGAGTAGGAAATGGAGCTTATGGTTTTAGGGCTTTAGAGTCGAATATAGATGGAGACTTCAACTTTGCTTTTGGAAATAGTACGCTCAATAGTAATATATCTGGAAATAATAATGTAGGATTGGGGTCATTTTGTTTAGAAGATAATACCTCCGGAGATGATAATATAGCCATAGGCTTCCAATCGTTAAATTCTAATACTATTGGAGACGATAATATCGCTATGGGATATAGATCCATGTATTTAAATACATCGGGAACCAAAAACATCGGTATTGGGATTCAGGTATTGCATAACAATGCAGATGGTTATCAAAACAATGCTATTGGAGACGAAACTCTTTTTAATAATTCTTCAGGTTATCATAATAATGGATTTGGTTATAGAGCTTTATATGGTAATACTACTGGTATCGAAAATGTAGCGTTAGGAGACCAGGCTCTATACAATAATACGATTGGTAATTATAATAATGCAATGGGCTATAGGTCCTTATATAATAATATTAATGGAGAGTATAATATTGCTTTGGGCTATGAACCACTTAACTCTAATTCTGCTGGAGATCACAACATAGCTTTAGGATATCAATCATTGCATACTAATAATGCAGATTATAATATTTCATTTGGGTTTCAAGGACTGTTTACCAATAGTTCTGGAACACATAATTTAGCTTTGGGATATCGACCGCTATACTTCAATAATTCAGGAAGTTCAAATATATCTTTTGGCTATGAGTCTGGTATAAATAATACAACAGGAAATAATAATGTGATGATTGGTGATAGTACAAATTATAACAATCAAACAGGATCTAATAATGTTGTTTTGGGATATCAAGCAGGTTTTGGTACCGGATTAATTTCTACTTCTGGAAATGTTCTTATAGGTTATCAAGCAGGTTATCAAATAGCAAACTCAAATAGGCTATATATCGAAAATAGTAATTCTTTACTGCCATTAATAGGTGGGGATTTCGCTAACGATAGGGTAGGAATAAATGCTGACATCTCTACCTTAAATCACACACTTACAGTAGGAGGTAGTGTTAAGGTAGATACACTTTTAAATATTAAGCCAGGAACAGCTCCCTTAACCCCTGCAACTGGAGATGTATACTATGATGCAGCCACAAACAAGTTAAGAGTTTATACGGGTAGTGTGTGGGAAAATTTAAATTAAACTTTAATAAAATTAACAACCAGTAAATTCTTTCAAGTTTACAGTCTTACAACAGGTGGTCTAATTATTAGTTTGGGAACTTAAATGTCATAGATGTAAGATTGGTTGTAATACTTCTGATGTTCTCGCTTCTTTTTAGGAGCGAGGGTATTCAGAGCTATAAAATCAACAATATGTATCAAGATAATTTTATTCAAGAAACAAGTATGGAACTTAAAAATGAACTTATAAAAGATGTTAATTCCTACGATGAATTTACAGAGAACAGAAAAATGAATTTACACGCTTTGGAAATGCGATTAAAAAACTCAGATATCGAAAAAAATATTGAAATGTTAAAAAAGAGAAAACGAATTTTGGAATCAGTAATGCTTTTTATAATAGCACTTTGGTTTTTCTTGTTATTTGGTTTAACAAATGGATACGCTCAAACCGAACCTGAAGACATTTCTGATATGGTATTCTTTGTCGAAAGCGCAGAGATTAACACAAGTCAGCATATTGCAAATTGCAACTCTGATTTTTGTTTAAATCATCCCAATAGTGAGTCAGCAATAATAACAGAACAATATTGCGATACAGATAATAGTTGTACAGAAGGTTGTGTTCGAAGATGGATTGATCAATCCAATTATACTCCTCCAGGAGGGTTTAATCCACCAGAATATACCAATGGAAGAAATTTTGGACAAGATGATGCTGAAAAAGCATGTTATGTAAGCAATTGTATTGGTGACAAACCATGTGTTAGAGGAGGAGGAGCTTACGGTAGTTTTATTCAAGATAAGTATTTGGAGATTGAAGGCTCTGATGTAATTAATTTGCCTGCTGATTTTTCAATATTTCTTTTAGCAAAACCAGCAGATCAATCTGCAACTGGTGATTGGTTTTATTTTGGGCAAGCTTCACATTATGCTAGACATAGAGTTTCAAATAATACAATGATTTTAAACGTTGGAAATAATGGAAGCCCAGATGCAATCATTACAACGCCAAATGCAATTCAACTAAACCAATGGCAATTGATTGAAATTCATCGAGACCTATCCAATAATATTACTACATACATCAATGGCGTAGAATCATCTGTAAATGGTGCTAATACAGGATCTGGAAATTTTAAAATTGGTTATTTATTGTCAGTTTTTAAAACTGGAACATCAAATGGCATAGTTAGTATGCATGGAGATGTAGCTGCATTTTTAGTATATAACAAAAAAACAAATGCTACCGAGAATACTAATATTAGAAACTATTTCAATTCAAATTATTTGGATGCAACATTGCATAATCAAGAATCACTTCAGCAAGATAATACTATAAAAATTTATCCTAATCCAGCAAAGACTGTTCTTACCATAGCAAATCCAAATGCAAAGCATATTGGTAATATTTTAATTTACGATTTGCTGGGAAGAGTATTGCATAAAATTGAAGCGGTCAATACAAATGAGACGATTATTAATATAGACATATCCAAATTAGAGTCTGCTACTTATATTTTAGGTTTTGAAGTAGATGATAGTATAAAGAAGGTTCAACAATTTATTAAATATTAACTTAAATAGCCCCAAATTATGAAACAGCTATGTATACTTTTAATGGTTTTAATTTCAAATTCTATTTCAGGGCAAATCTCTGTTAGAAATTCTAATTATCTTTTTGTAAGTGATCGTGTTATTTTTTCTGAGGACTATGTAAACTTAAATGAAACAGATAGTCGTTTTTATTTAAGAAACGAAGCTCAATTAATTCAAGGAAATGGAATAACGGGTAATTCAGGTATTGGAGAATTAAGTATATTTCAAACAGGAACAGCTAATCATTTTGCTTATAATTATTGGTGCTCTCCTATTGGGAATAATTCGTCATCATTAGGAAATGAAAATGCTAGAGTTAGCTTGATAGATGATGCCACTGGTTTAATAACGAGTTCTGATGCACTTTTCACAACAAATCTCGATGGTATATCCTCACCTTTAACGATCTCTAATCGTTGGTTGTACACTTTTGTAGTTTCAGATGAATATGCAGAATGGAATGCCTTAGATGAAGACTCAACAATTTTACCTGGTCTTGGCTTTACAATGAAGGGTATTGATGCTGGGGGACAATTATATGATTTTAGAGGGAAACCTAACAATGGAACTATAAGTAATAGCATTGCTGCTAATCAATACACGTTGATAGGAAACCCTTATCCTTCTGCTATTGATGCTTTGTTATTTATTCATGATACTGACAATACAAATATTGACGTAGCTTCAGCTCCTTTTACACCAACTACAACAGGTGTTCTTTATTTTTGGGAGCAACAACCAACAGATCATTATACAGCAAACTATATAGGAGGTTATGCTACTTACACGATATCATCAGGAGGTGTAGAATCTTTTACGCCTGCTACTTTTTATGCTTATGATGTTTTTGGAAATGAAGTAAATTTACCTCCACCAGGAGCAAATGGTAGTAAAATTGCTAAACGATATATTCCAGTAGGACAAGGGTTTATGGTTGAAGGAGCCTCGTCTACCTCTACTGGATCATTAGTTTATGTCAAAAATTCTCATCGGGTTTATGAAAAAGAGTCTGATGGAAATAGTTATTTTTTTAGAAATGACGAAAATGCCTCTACAACCCAAGCGGATAATATTGAATACAATGCATATGGTTTTAATATTGTTCCTGATGATTTTAAACGATTTAGATTGAATGTAACGTTTAATCAAACCATTAAAAGACAATTGTTACATAATTTTCATGATTCAGCCACAGATGGATTTGACTATGGATTAGAAGCGCCTAGTTCTGAAGACTTCTTGACAGATGCATGGTGGGTTTTAGATGATATGCCTTATGTTACACAAGCCCATAATTTTGATATAGAGAAAAGAATTCCTTTGATTGTAAATGTAGAGCATCAGCAGTTGGTGGAGTTTAGTATTTTTGATGTTCAAAATTTTGATAGTGCTCAACCTATATTTCTACATGATATAGACAATCAAACATATACTGATTTGAGAGTTCAAAATTATAATGTTAACCTAACTCAAGGGAATTATAACAATCGTTTTGAAATTACATTTGCCATGGATACCAATCTTGGAGTTTCCAAAGAGGAAATCAATACAATAAAGATTATTCAAAACAATGAAACAGCTACGATGACAATATTAAATCACAATAATTTAGATATTGAGAGCGTGGATATTTTGGACGTATCTGGGAAATTAATTTGTCATTATAGAATTAAAGCACATGAATTAGAGCGAATTCAAATGTCTACAGGCCAATTGTCAAGTGCTGTGTATTTAATTAAGATTGTTTTAAAAGATAAGGGTGTCATCACTGATAAAATTGTTGTATCTCATTAGTTTACATATTAGAGTATCTTGAATTATGTTTAAAATATCTAATAGTAATTCATTCATATCAATGGTGAATATTAAAATCGGTTTTTTGTTAGATTTATTACATATCAATATTTATGATTTTTATTGATGATTGATGGGTTAATATATTTCATAGTAATATTGACTTAAAAGTCTATTCTAATAGTAGGATAGACTTTTTTTACGATGATTATAATCAAATAGTACGTACTTATCAATTTGGAGTGTGTTTTTATCATAATTATGAAAAAGGTGTAACATAAAAATTACGCTTTACTCTTTAATTTATAATTGATAAAAAAAGAACACATTATATCACCTATCAAAAAAACAATAGAATATGAGAACATTTTGCACGATTGTTTGTTTAACCTATTTTTTGAATGCGAGTTGTCAAATAGATTCATTATTATTAGAACACGATTATTATACGCTTCAAAACGGTCTTGAAGTAGTCTTACAACCTGATAAAAATGTTGAAGAAGTTTCTGTAGAATTTTGGCTTCGTGATGGAACATCAATTGATCAACCAAAACAATACGGATTGCAACACTTTTTTGAGCATATAATGCCGTATGCAGAAATGGATTCAATTAATGAAAATAAATTTTTTGATCATTATTTAAAAGGAAGTAATGCGCAAGTTAAAAAAGACTTTAGTAGGTTTTATTTAAAGGTAGTACCAGAAGGATTAGAACTTGCTTTACAAAGAGCCTCAGGAAGATTAAAAGCTGGAGCAAAACGTATTACTGAAAACCGTATTGAATATCAAAGGAAAAGAGTATTAGCAGAAATAGAAAGAAATGCTAAAAACCCACATTGGAGTGCTGAGGGAAGTTTGGCAATATACGAAGGAACATTTGGTAAAGGACATCCTTATGCAGCCAATGGTTATGGCAAAATTGAATACAATAAAAACTTTTCTTTAGATAATTTTAGGCAACGCTATAATGACATAGTATATTCTAATAATATTATTCTTTTTGTTGTTGGTGACTTTAATAAAGCAAAAGCAAAAAAACTGATACAGAACTATTTTAGTGATATTAAGTCAAAACCAAAACCAACAAAGGTCTTAAAGCCAGTATCTCAATTAAGTGAGTATATTTCTATGCAAGCTCCACACCCAAAAGATTCTATAAATACTATGGTTTTTTCGTGGGCTATCTCAGAATGGGAAATAAAAGACGATGCAGCTTTGAAACTTATTGCAGCACATTTAAATAATTTTTTTAAAACAGAGAATAGTCTTCCTAAATCTGTTTTTAAAAGTGGTGTATATACAGATATGTATAAAAACGCTGGGCAATTTTATATACGAATTCAATTTTCAAACTCAAATGATAGTGATCAAATTAATAAACTTATCCTAGATAAGGTTGATGAGTTAGTGAAAAAAAATATGACAGAACAAGACTTGATTAATGCAAAAAAAAGTGAAATAAATGATATTAAAGATATGCAAAGAAACTTAGGTTTCCAGTGGAGTAGAACAGAATTGTTGGGTAAAAGTATACTATTTAAAGGAACTCCAAATGCTTATTATGAAAGACTAAAACAACAACAACAATTAACGACAAAACAAGTCAAAGAAATTTCATTAAAATGGCTTGAAAAGAAACCTTTTAGAATTTTATTTAAATCAAATATTTAATTTAGAACTAATAAAATACTGCCTTTATGATATATTTTAAGAATACTTTTTCGCTTGTTTTAATTGTTTTAATCACAACATCTTGCGTCAAAGAAAATAAGTTTAATACCTCTGAAGAAAAAAGCAAAATTTTAAAATTGCATAATGCACAAAGGGATTATCATTTTAATAAAGACTCTATTGCTTTTGTGAATCAACTATCTAATCAATTTATTTCAGTGAATAGAGGACTAATTACAAGACCCAAAAGAGAAGAGACAATTTCGCGCTATAATAGATACTTTTCATCAGTCGAATTTGTGAAATGGGATGATGTGACTGAGCCTATTATTAAGTTTTCTGATGATGGAACTATGGCTTACACCATAGTAGATAAAATAGTAACGGTTACTTATAAAAATGAAGAAGGTGATGAAATAGAAGGAAGTACGCATTTTGCATGGACATCTATTTACCGAAAATATGATGAAGAGTGGAAAATTGATTGTTCCATATCAACTAATAAACCAATAGAACTATGAGGTACGTGCATTATATTTTAGTGTTGCTTTCTATAATAGTATTAAGTTGTGCAGCAGATACAAAGGAATATATTCTTGACGAAAAAGACCTCATTCCAGAAGGAACAGCTTACAATTTAAGAACGAACACAATCTATATAGGTAGTATATTTAAACAAAAAATTTTAGGAATTACCCAAAATGGCGAGGTCGAAGAAATAATAAATCAAAAACATTTTGGAAAATTAAGCCCTATTGGTATGGAAATGGATAATTCACAGTATACGCTATGGGTTTGTGCTGCTGCAGCACCAATAGTAAATCAGTCTAATGCTAAAGATTGGAAAACTTCTATAATGGCTTTTGATTTATATAACCAAACATTAAAAAAAGAGTATCAGTTAAAGGTGGTGGATAGTGTCAACTTCAGAGTTTTTTTTAATGATATAACAGTTACTAATGAAGGCGATGTATACACAACAGAATCTGTAAACAGTAAAATTTATAAAATCGATAAAACTTCCAATAAGTTAAAATTTTTCAAAAACTTAGCACCATATACATTTCCAAATGGAATAACATACCACACAGCTTTGCATGCGCTTTTTGTTGCAACCGATCAAGGAATCGTGAAATTAGATTTAAAGAATGAAACAACAAGCTTATTATCCACTTCAGATTCAATTAATACCAAAGTGATTGATGGTTTAGCCATTTATGATGATTATTTTATAGGTCACCAAAGTACTAAAGTTTCAAAGTTTTTTTTCAATGAAGATATATCCAAAATAACCAAGGTTGAAGTTTTAGCATCAGGAGATGAATTTGACTCAAGTACCACTGGGGAAATAGGAAATGACTACTACCACTACATCGTAAATTCACAAATAAGAAGTGGTGTTGATAGAACCCAAAATACGATTAAACCACTTGATAGTCTAGAAAATATAATCATAAGGTCTATAAAATTGAAATAAATGTGCTAAGCGTATTACTACAGATGGTTATATATTGAGTTACAATCATGACACTTTAATATGATGTATTTATCAAATAAGATTGCATTTTTATCATAATTATAAAAAAAATGTAACATAGAAACGAAACTTAGTTCTATAGTAATAAATTAAATATATAACTATGAGAGAAACTATTATGGAGCCATCTTCAGGTCATTTTTTTCGTTTTTGGATGAAATTAAATTTATTAGAGATTGTCAATAATTCCTCAACTATTAATAGAATTCATTTCGAAAACTCAAAAAAAAATCGTTTACTCAAAAACTAAAACTATTTAAGATATCAATCAATGGGTGTACTTAAAATAGATTCTATAGTTGCTATACCTTCAAAATAATTGCTAAGCTTTAAATTTTCGTTTGGGCTATGTTGATTGTTATCTGGATTTACCAGTGGAACAAGAACTGTAGGAAGATTGAGTTCATTTATAAAAAATGATAGCGGAACACTTCCACCACTAATTCGAATCTCTACAGTCTCGGTATTATCTTTTTTTACAGCAGATCTCAGCCAATCCCCTATTTTAGACTGAATAGCTGTTCTAAAAGGAAACATGTAGTGCTTCTCTACTAAATATAAAGGTTTTTCAATAGTGAGTAAATCTTTTTGTTGTGCAGGTTCAGTTAAAATAGTGAAGCCTTGTTTTTCAATATGTTTCTTAATCTTTTGGATTAAAATTTCTGGCTTAGATTCAGGTACAGTTCTAATATCCATTTCTATAATGGTCTTGTCAGGAACTACAGTTCGAACTTGTTCGCCTACCCATGCAGATTGTATTCCTCTTACGTTTAATGAGGGAAATTGCATCGCTGCTTGGTATGTGTCTCCAACACTTTCGGGAGTTTTAAAACCAGCCCTCTTTCTCAATACAGTTTCATCATCAGGAACGTTGTCTAAAATTCTCTGTGTTTCATCTGAAATTGTAATACCATCATAAAACCCTTCAATAAGCACTCGCCCTGAATCATCTTTCATTGAGGATAAAAGCTGAGCTGTCCTAAATACAGGATTTGGGCCATAGTTACCATAATGCCCACTATGTTGAGGTTTAGACATACCGTAGATTTCCATCCGTAAAGCACTAATGCCTCTTACACCATAAAGTAAAGTTGGATTGGCAGAATCATGCATTGGTCCGTCAAATACGACAAAGTAATCTGCGGAAAGTATATTCGCATTTTGCTCTACCATTTTGAGAATATTTGGGCTGCCTTTTTCTTCTTCGCTATCAAGAATAATTTTGATATTGTATGCCGCAGTTTTCTCTTTGGCATTTAACATTTTCAATGCGCTTAGTAACATTACGATTGGACCTTTATCATCAGATGCTGATCTTGCATAAATTCGAATATCATTTGAGTCGAAATGTTTTAAAGCATAATCTAATGAAACGGTTTTGTCTTGAAGTTCATTGTCTTTTAATTTCAATACAGGTGTATATGGATTTGGTTGAAACCATTTTTCTGAATCTACTGGCTGTCCATCAAAGTGCATATAAAAAAGAACAGTGGGTAGGTCATTAGAATACTTTTTTTCTGCAAAAAAATAATTGACATTACTTTCACTTATAATAGTAGAATTGAATTCGATTGTTGCAAATTGTTTTTGTAACCAATCTAAGTTCTTTGCTATATGATCTTTGTTACTACTATTGTTTGGAATTGACAAGAAATCTATTAGAAGTTCTAGGTTGTTTTTGTTGTCATTGTTTATAGGCTGTGAATTGACATTTAGAAAAGTCAATAATAGTAAACAAAAAATGTACTTATTTTTCATGTCTTAGTTTTTGTCAAGATAAAATGAAATATCAATTTACTTTTGGAATAATTATTTTAGTCGTTACAAGACCATTTTGATCATTATCCATCTCAAATAAAAAGTTATCACTATATAATGTTTGAAGTCTTTCAATAATATTACTTAGTCCATTGCCAAAAGTCACTCCTGTTGGATTAATTTTTTGCCCATTATTGATAATTTCAAAACCAATGTTTTCGTTTAGATCAAATACTTTAACAATCAAGGTTAGATTGTCATGATTATAAGAATATCCGTGTTTAATAGAGTTTTCAACTATTGGTTGCAATAAAAGTGGAGGAATATCTTTTTTTAGCATTTTGTCACTAATATCGAATTCAATATTTAATTTTTCTGCATATCTTAATTTCTCAATTTTCAAATACATTTTTAATAAGGAGATTTCATCCTCTAACGAATGAAATTTATTATTACTTAAATTGAGAGTATTCCTTAGAAACTCACTTAAATCGGATATGGCATCTTGAGATTTTGTTGTATTAATTTCTATTAAAGAGGATATATCGTTAAGAGCATTGAATAAAAAATGAGGTTGGATTTGAGACTGTAATGCTTTTATTTTAGAATCTAACATTTGTGATTTCAATTTTGAATTTTTCAGCTTATTAAATTCTTGTTTTTTGAAATAGTAATAGGCATACATGAATGTCATTAAAGTAAAATAAATGAAAAAGTTAAAATCAGATCCTCTAAAAAACCTCATGACAATACTATATGTGTCAATTTCTATTTCAGAATATCCTAAAAAGTACTTTTCGTAAAGTAATAATAAAGTGGCTGAATATACTGATAGAATGATTGAAATAAAGGTGTGAATAATAATACTTAAAGCCAAAGAAACATTGTCTATGATGTATTTCTTAGTAAAGATTATTGCTAAAATGATAAATAAGAATTTAGTTCCATAGTTAAACAAATGAGTAATGATTAAATCAACTAGGTTTAATTCTTTGTCAGCTAATTTCGATGTTAGTACATAAACTATAGATATTATAACAGAAAAAGTAGTACTAATAAAATAGAAAAAGACGATAAAACGAATTAACTTTTTGTCTAACATGATATTAATTTTTAATAGACATGGTTTTTAAAAAATCATTTCTGTATTTTTTAGAAAGTGTGAATGAGTTGGTATCCTTCATTATGATGCTGTAGTCTCCCATGCCTTCACTTATAACATTTTTGATTTGAGATAATTTGATAATTGTAGACCTATTTACTCTAGCAAATTCTTGCGGATTGAGTTTTGAAAATAAGTCAGTCATTGAAGAAATTCTGTACAAATGTTTATCTTGATTTAATAAGTAAATTTCTGCATAATAGGCTGCTGAGGTAATATATTTAATTTCAGTAGTATTTATGAATGAATATTTATTATTGGCTTTTAAAACGATCTGATTGAGATAGTTTTTTGATGATGCAAAAGCCGATGGAGACTCATTCTCTACGAATTTTAGTAATTCTGCAATTCTTGTTTTGAAGCTATTCTGTTCTTGTAGTTTTATCTTAGATTTAGCCCTTTCCAAAGTGTCAAAAAAACGCTCTCTTTTAAAAGGTTTTAATAAAAAATCAAAGGCTTGTAATTCAAATGCTTTAACTGCGAAAACATCATAGGCTGTTACAAAAATTATTATAGGTATTTTTCTATAATCAATATTTCTAAGCACATCAAAACCAGTCATATCTGTCATTTGAATATCAAGAAACAAAAGACTAGGGTTGATTTTGTCGATTTCTAGAATTGCTTCTTTACCAGATGTTGCTTCAGAAATATCATCAATAATCCCTACTTCATTTAACAAGCTAATTATTCGTTTACGAGCTAAGGCTTCGTCATCAACAACAAGGATTTTCATGCGTTTTAGTATTTAATAATAACCTATTAAATTTATTAAAAATAAGACTAATTAGATTCAGATTATTCAAAACAGGTAATTTATGCAACTATATGGCATGTGTTTCTATTTTGATATTTTGTAATCAAAATTTGATAATTAAGTTCATTATCAGGTGTTTTTTATCAAAATCTGCCTTTAAAATATCATCTAAATTACTTTAAAAGTATATAAAACTATTTTTACATATTAAAACTATATAGAAATAGTTGTTTTAATTCGCTTTTATAAATAGCCTAATCTAGTTGAAAATACGATTCTTTAGTTATACTAATTAATTAGACAAATTTCAGGTGTTTTTTATAATTACTTTAAGATGATAGAGTGAACGAATTTAATTTTAAATAAAAACGCATGAAGAATCAACTAACTACTTTAACACTTATATTAATTGCATTTTTAATAATAGCTTGTGATAGAAATGAAAAACTATTAATTGTAGATAGTATTCGAATAGGAGAATATAACAGATTGATGAGTTTACCACTTGATGAATTTGATCAATCCTCTCAAGGGTTTAGAAAGCACTCTGGAGATTATGAACTTGTACGTATGTTAATACCTGAATATATTAAAGTAAATAAACTTACTAGCACTCAGTCAAGAAATCTTCGTTGGCATCTCGGACAGCTACATGCTTTCAGAGAAAATTACAAAGCGGCTATTGCTGAATGGGAACAAGCATATGAAGGAGGATCTAAAACTTGGGAGTGTTATGTCACTGGTTCAATTGCTTTTTTGGAGAAAGATAAACCAAAATTACGTGAAGCCATTCAAGTTTTAAAACGGCAGGATAATCAAATGAATTTAAGTATTCTAGAACGCTTTTTGAAACATTTTAATGCATCTTATACTAAGGCTTATAATAACTTATAATCTATTTAAATTTTTATATAACAAACTCGTAATCAATAAAATAACTATGAAACATCTATTCATTACTTTTTTCGGACTTTTAATAACACTAAACTTATCGAGTCAAAGTTTAAATGATCTATACAAAAAAAGTATGGAGTCTTATAAAAATAATGAGTTTGAAGCTTTTAGGGATTACAGTTTAGAAGCCTTAAATATTCACCCATCACAACCAACGTTGTTGTATAATTTAGGATTGTCTTATGCCTTGCTAAAAAATTATAATGCTTCATTTGAGCAATTTTCTTACCTGTTAAGTTGGAATGCTAATCTGAAACTGAATGAAAATGAGGAATTAAGCGATTTTTTGGACTCTAGTGACTATAGAGAAGATTTTAAATCAAAAAGAGAATTATTTTTAAAACAGAGTATAAAAAGTGAATTGTTTTTAAGCCTCTCAAAAAAAAGCCATATTGAAGATTTTGTAATAAATGGTGATTATTTTTATTATACAGATTTACATAATGGAATGGTTGTTAAGTACAATCAAAAATTAGGGTTTTTAGACTCTAAGGCTTATTTTATGTCATCTCCTATGGCCATTGCCCAAGATAGCAACCTGCAGTTTCTTTGGGTTTCTACATCAATGATTCAAAATTATAGAGAATTTAAAGAGCATGAAAAAAATAATGCAACACTATTCAAACTCAGAAAGAAAGATATGCATGTTGTAAATGAAATCGAAATTCCTAATAAATCCATAATAGGAAGTATGGTAACATATAAAAGTAAATTATACGCTACGAGTTCACTAAATCCGGAGTTATTAATTATAAATACAGATAATAATACGGTTCAAGATATTATTAAAATTGATGAAGCATTTAATCTACAAGGAATTGCCATTGATCAAGAAAAGGAATTTCTTTATGTTGCCGACTATATTAAAGGCATTGTTAAAATTAATTTAAATGACTATACAGATAGAGTCTGGTTAAAAACATCAAAAGACTATTTGTTGAAAGGTATAGATGGTCTTACATTTTTAAATTCTAATACTTTATTCGCTGTTCAAAATAGTTCCACACCTAAAAGAGTTATAAAGATTATTCACAACTCTAATATGATCAGTAAAATTGAGATTATAGACAATGCTTTAGAAACAAAAGGTGAGCCAACTAATATAAAATTAACTTCACATGGCTTATTATATCTTTCAAATAGTCAATGGCCTTTATATGATAATACGGGGAAAGCAGACTATCCCTTATGGGAAAATCAAGATATTAGATTGATATCACAGCCGAAATTATGAAAGGAGAAATCCTATTGATATTAGCTTTTTCTTTATTTGGGTGCCATCAAAAACAAACATTAGACGGTGAGTTTATATTGAAAGAAGCAATATCTAAGCATGACTCTCTGAATGTTTGGAATACGACTAAACTGCATATTCATATTCAAGAACCAAGGTTATCCAATCCATATCGGTATTCAATTTTAGAATTAGATAACTCAAGTGACTCTTTTAAATTATCTAGAAATCGTGATCAGTATATTTCTGAACATATAGTTGAAAGCACTGAAAATAGTTATGTCCTATTGGATGGAAAAATAGAAACCGATTCAGTATTGATTAAGAAATATAGATTAGATCCATCACGGAATATAAAGTATAAGGACTTTTATAATCAATTTTATGGTTTACCCATGTCATTAAATAACTCTGTTGAGAAAATCTTTAATACTTCTGAAAGCATCTTTAATAATGAGGAGTGTTACAAAATTGAAACGAAGCTTAACAAATCGGTTATTTCTAGATATTGGATTATATATGTGTCAAAATATAATAAAACAATTAAAGGCTTAGAAATTGTCTTTCCTGATAAACCGAACAAAGGTGAAAGAATTTATTTTGAAGGATTTGTAATTATTAATGGAATTAAAATACCTCGAATAAGACATTGGCACGAACTTAAAGATAATATGTATTCAGGAACAGATGTGATTGTTAAAGAATTAACAGACTAAAATTATATCCTAGAATAAAGCTTATAATCAATTTTTTTAGGCATTGCTATTACTTTTTATGGAACATTCTATGTTCAAATACCATTGTGGTTAATTTTAATTATCAGTTTTAAATAAAATTCTATCAAAAAATATCCCTCTAATATCATTTAACTCTTAATTTCTTCTTAATTAAGTTTTTTTTACGGGAGCAATTGCAAAAGGTATGGCAGTGAGTGCTTTACTTTTATATCATGTTAACTTTAATTCTAAAAGTGAAATAGTTTTTTGAGTTAGTCTTCAAAAAAACTTATAAAACTACTGCCTGCCTTTTCATATTGCACTATAACTAACTCGTAATAATTAAAATTAAAATTTATGAAAGTAAAAAATTATGTTTTAGTGATGGTGCTCTTCTTATTAAATACAGCTACAATGTTAGCTCAGGAGAAATCGATCACAGGTACAGTTACATCAGCTATAGACGGTTTACCGTTACCTGGTGTTAGTGTCATCGTAAAAGGAACAACCCGTGGAGTTCAAACAGATTTTGATGGAAACTACTCTATTAAGGCTAGTGCTAATGAAACCTTAGTGTTTAGCTACGTAGGAAACAAAACAGCAGAAGAACTAGTAGGAAACAGAACGACTATTAATGTTGCATTACAAGAGGATATAGCATCATTAGAAGAAGTCGTTATTGAAGCCTATAGAACTTCAACAGCAGAGAAATCTAATATTGCATCCACAACGATTACCGCAAAAACGGTTGAGGCGAGGCCAAATGCATCTTTTGCACAGACCTTACAGGGTCAGGTGGCTGGACTTAACATTACTACAGGTAATGGTCAGCCAGGTGGAGATAGTCAGATTAACTTACGTGGTGTATCATCATTATCAGGTAACACAGAGCCATTATTTATTATAGATGGTGTGCCAGTAGATGAGGATAACTTTAGATCTTTAAACCCGAATGACATTGAGTCATTATCTGTACTTAAGGATGCAGGAGCAACTGCTATCTATGGTAACAGAGGAGCCAATGGTGTTGTGCTTATTAAGACACGTAGAGGATCTTATAACTCAGGTTTAAAAATCAACTATGTTGGAACGACTGCGTTTTCTGAGCTTCAAAATCATGATTATAACTTAATGAATGCGCGAGAGCAGTTGCAGTTAGAGAAAGATTTTGGATCAGGATTTGGAGCGACGCTTTCAGATGCTGAATTAGCCATTAGAGCACAACAAACCAATACAGATTGGTTAGATGTGTTCTTTGGAACAGGACTCACTCAGAGCCATACCTTAAACTTGGCATCAGGTGGCGAGAACATTAACGCGTTCACATCATTTGGATATACAGATCAAGAAGGAATCTTAAAGAAGGCAAGTACGCTTAAGCGTTTTAACTTCAGAAGTAATATTTCTGGTAAGTCAAACAATGATAAGTTCAATTATGGAACCTCATTTACGTTTAACTATTCAGAATCAAATGAGCCAAATGCTATTGGAACAGGAGCGATTAACAGAAACTTCGTATTAGGAGCAAACCAATCGGTACCTTATATTTCACCTGCATCTTATATTCCAGGAGAAGGCGCCAACATTCCAGTATTGTTTGTCAATACACCACTCTTCTTATTAGATCGTTTAGACACGTATACAAGACGTGAGGATGAGATTAAAATCATCGCAAACGTAAATGCTAGTTATAAGATTACAGATAACTTAACCTTTAGAACTTCTTTTGGTGGTGATTTCACAGATGAGCAATTATTACGTGTAGAATCTCCAATCTCTTTTAATGCGGCTTTATTTGCAGCAGATGGAGATAACACACCCGGATTCTCTGATCAGGATTCATTTAGATCTGTGGCACTTAACTTTAATAACTCACTTACTTGGTCAAAAGTATTTGCAGATAAGCACTCATTAGAGGTGTCTTTATTTACAGAATATTTCAAAGCACATAGACGTAGTTTCGGATTTAGACAATTAGGTTTTGATCCAGCAACGTTCTCTCCTGGAGATGGTGCATCCTTTGTAAATGATAATGCAAATGATGATAACTATGTAGATACAGGTAGAGCTGTAGTAAGAGATGCAGGATTATTCTCATACTTTGGATTTGTGGATTATGATTACGATTCAAAATATGGATTCTCAGCGACAGTACGTCGTGATGCATCTTACCGTTTCTCAGCGTCTAATCGTTGGGGTACATTCTGGTCTGTAGCGGGTCGTTGGAATATTTCAAACGAAGCGTTCATGGAAGATTCGATCTTTGATCAGTTAAAGCTTAGAGCGTCTTATGGTACTACAGGTAACCAGAGAATTATTGCAGTCGTAGGACAGTTTGCTTACTTTGCTGCACCAGATTTAACAGAGAACTTCTTTAATACAGGAGGACAGTATGGTGGTGTAAATGGTTTAAATGTAGGTCAAATTGGAAACAATGATCTGAAATGGGAAACGATTATACAAGCTAATATTGGATTAGACTTCGCACTTTTGAGTAACAGATTAAGAGGTAGTTTTGATGTGTATCAAAGAAACACAGAAGACTTATTTATCAATACACCAATTTCTCCAGCATTAAATGGAGGTGTTACTGGAATTCGTGCAAACGTAGGTGAATTACAAAACAGTGGATTTGATGTAGAATTACACTATGATTTGTTTAAGTCAAAAGAAGAAGACGGATTCAATATGACACTTAACTTGGTAGGAAACTATAACAAACAAGAGATTGTGAGTTTAGGAGCTGGTGGCGATCAACCCTTTGTGCGTCGCGTAGGTGGTGTTATTGGAGAAATCTTTGCTGCGCCATATATGGGCGTTAATCCAGCAAATGGTAATTTATTATACTTAGATATCAATGGTAATTTAACTGAAGACCTTACAACAGCTGACCAAAGAGCAACAGGAAAGAATATCTTCCCTGATTACCAAGGTAGTTTCGGGTTTGATGCCGATTACAAGAATTTCTTTTTCACAACACAGTTTAACTATACTATTGGTGTAGATCGTAATGATTTCGATTTAAATGGTTTCTTAGATCCAGCAGCCATCGGACAGTTTAGACACTCAAGAGATATCTTAAGAGCTTGGACACAGCCAGGTGATATTACAGATATTCCATCATTAAATGCAACCAACGCTGCAGATGAATTCTTATCAGATAGAAATATCAGAGAATCAGATTACTTAAGACTACGTTTTATCCAGTTTGGATACAATGTACCTAAGAAAGTCTTAGATAAGATAGGATTCACATCACTTAGAGCATTTGTAAGTGGTGAGAACTTAGTAACATGGAGTAAGTGGAGAGGCTTTGATGCAGAAGCATTAATTGGGGCACAAAATGACTACCCAACTCCAAAGACCTATTCAGTAGGAATAGAATTTGGATTTTAATAAAAAAATAAAATAAACATGAGAAATATATATAAATTATTAAGTGTTTGCTTGGTCTTCACAGTAGTATCGTGTAACGATGCGATTGAAATAGACCAACCAGGACGATTAGGTGCAGACAACGCATTTCAAAGCGTTAATGACTTAAAAAGTGGTTTACTAGGAGCATACAACTTCTTAGATACTACCAGAGAAATAGGATTTACATCGGCCTTCACAGATGAGTCGTTTAGAGGACGTGATAATGGTGGTCAGAATTCTAATGAACAGAACTTTAATGTTAATTCTAACAATGGCTATACTTTTGGGATATGGTCTACCAACTACGGTGCTATTGGAATGGCTAATAGAATCATTGCAGCGGCAGAGACGCTAGATAGAGCAGAAAATCCAGATTTGTATGATCATGTGTTAGGACAAGCGTATGCAATTAGAGCCTTTTCACATTTTAAAATCTTAACGTACTTTTCAACAGATTACACAAATGATGCTGCACTGGCAGGACTGTTATTAACAGAGCCTACATCAGATATCTTTGCAAGTGTTGCAAGAGCAACAAATGGCGAGTTTTACGCTCAAATTAATGCAGATTTAAATATGGCTTCGAGTTTAATTAATGGAACAGATGCTGATACATCAGGGTTCACTTTTATGGGGCAAGATTTCATTACTGCACTTAGAGCAAGAATGGCAGCCTATAGAGGACAGTATGCAGCAGCAGATGGATTTGCAGCAAGTTTATTGATGGACTATCCAATTGCTAATCAGGCACAATACTTTTCAATGTATGATGATGCAGATTTTACAGAAGTGATCTTTTCTTTAGAAAGAGCTGAAGGAGATACCTATGCTGGACAGGGAACTGGAGGAGGAGGAAGAGTTGGAAGCTTGTGGGCATTTATTGATGCTAGTGCAGGTGGAGGACCATTTATGGAAATCTCTCGTTCAACATTCAATATTATGAATGGTACATCTGATATTCGTCTGCCAAGATCAGTTAACTTAGCTGAGTCTTCAATAGATGCTGGCTATGCTAGTAACCCTAACTTCTTAAATGATGATGTGTTATTAGTATTCAAATACCCTGGAAGTGGTGTTCAACCATTACTTAATGACTTAAAAGAATTTAGATCAGCAGAGATGTTACTCATTAGAGCTGAAGCAGCAGCAGATGCAAATCAATTAGGAGTAGCAGCAGGATTTATCAAGCAACTTAGAGATGCAAGATTTGGAACGCCACAACCTTTACCAGCATATACAAGTCAAACGGAAGCTTTCGGCGGTATCTTAGATGAGAGACGTTTAGAGTTATTGTTTGAAGGCCACCGTTGGGTAGATTTAAAGCGTTTAGGGGAAAGAGGAAACAGAGCTATGGATAGAGATGCAAAAGAGTGCTCTATACTAGCTGGATGTACATTAGGAAATGGAGATCACAGATTCACATTGCCTATTCCTATAACTGAAACCACAGCCAACAGTGCTGCAGAACAAAATCCTGGGTATTAATAAAAAAATTAGATGATTATGAAAAAAATAAAAATAGCAGTATTGTCATTACTAATAGCAGCCTTTTTTGGATGTGACCAAGATGATAATATCAACACAACTTTTGATGCTGTAAATGGACAAACATTAGTGTCATTTGCTGGTGCTGGTACAAACTTAGCAGTATTGATTGATGAAACAGGGAGTGTGGATGTTCCAGTTGAAGTATCTACATCATCCTCAACTGATAGAAATGTTTCATTTACTGTAGTTACTGAAGATGATGCTACAACAGTATTACCAGCTAACTATATGTTACCATCTTCAATCACAATTCCTGCAAATTCATTTGTTGGAACGATGACAGTAACAGGTATTGATGATGATAATCTTGGTACAGCAGCAGAAACATTAACATTAATGATTACTGATATTGATGGAGGCGGAACTATTAATAGTACACCATTTGTGATTAGTTTATTTCAAGTATGTCCTGTACCAGAAACATTCTTAACAGGAGCATACTTAATGGAACAGACTTCTACGTTAATTGATGGACCAACATTATCTACAGGAACGATTACTAATATAACTGCAGATGGTTCTTCAAGAACTTTTGATACGCAGAACTATCCTGATTACTGTGCACCAAACAATCCGTTTACATTTAATTTAGTTTGTAATGAGATTAATGTTCCAACACAAAGAAGTGTTTGTGCTTGTGGAGATGGTACAGATTGGTTCTCTCAACCAACAGTTGCAGAATCTTATGATCTTGCTGATGATACAGAGTTTTTCTTGACGTTTACTGATGATACGCAAAGTAACTGTAATCCTCCAGTTCAAACAACTTATAAATTCACTAAACAATAAAAAACAGAGAATATGAAAAACATTATAAAACTATGTAGTGTGATTTGTTTAGTTATGTGCTTTACGGCATGTGAGGATAACAATGATTTAGGGTTTAGTCCTACCGAAAATGTAGGATGGATTCAATTTCCAGGAAGCAATCCAGCATCATTCAATTACAATTTGTCATTTGACGTTGGAGCAAGAATTGGTGTAGATATTCAGGTGCCTAGAGTTGAAAACGATTTAACAATTGGTTATAACTTGGTAAGTGTCTCTGGATTAGATCCAAATGCTGCTTTTTCTAATAGTGGATCAATTGTAAGTCCAGCAGGATTATCAAGTTATTCAGGACCAGATAACAATACTGGAATAGACTATACCTACTTGGCAGAAATAGAGTTTGACTTTACAGAATTACCTGTATTAACAGAACCAATGGTATTTGATATTGTATTAGCGTCTACTAGTGATGCAGCAATAGAAGTTGGATTTAATAATGAGAAACCAATAACTCAAAGAGTTACTATATGTCCAGCATTAGAGTCTAGTACTGGCTTTGCATTAGGAGACTATACACTTACTGTACCAACAGGAGATGGGCCATTTGGAGCGCAATTTGAAGATGGGATTGTGGTGACTTTGACTGAAGGAGCTGGTGGAGAATTCACTCGTTTTTTCCAAGCAGATTATTTACCAGGAATTGGAGCTGGCTTACCAGTTGTAGATATTGATTTTACATTTGGTGCAGATGGGACATTAATTTCAGGACCAATTTCAACAGGCGTTGGTTGTGGTGCAGAAATCTTGTTAGATACAGGAGATGCCGCAGATTTACCATGTGGTGATGCAGTGATTATGTTGAACCTTTTAGATTTCGTAGGAGGTGCAGGAAACTGTGGGCAAGCAGATGTTGCAATGACAATCATGTTAACTAAGATTTAATTTCTAATTAGTTAGTATTTAATAATAATCCCTATGCAAGAGATGTGATTTTTCACATCTCTTGTTTTTTATAAAATTGAAATGGCAACTAGCAATATTTAGTGTTTTTACAATCTTGTAGTGTGTGGTGGGTTTATATAAGCCGTAGAGCAGGATATTACTAAAGGTAAAGAAATTACTTTAGAAGAGAAACTCACTAATTGCTCTTGGGATGATAAAAAGAAGATGAAACGTTGCATAAATGAAATTATATACAAGGTAGAATTAATGTTGAGTAAATAATTAGAATAGATTTAAAATCAAAAAACCCACAACATTACGCTGTGGGTTTTTGATTGTTAGGGTTTAAGATTTATTGTCTCACAATCTTTTTTGTAACAGATAAGCCTGTTTCGGTATCTTTTATTTGCATAAAGTATATTGATGTTTTTAACTCAGATAAGTTAAAGTCAATAATTCTATTAGTACTTAAAGCACTTTTTTCATAAACAACTCTACCATTAATATCGAATACTGAAATATTGAAATCACTATCGTTATAATTTCCTGGCAGTGTTATTCTTATATTCTCACTAAAAGGGTTAGGTGAAACTTCTAAAGTTTCTAGAGTAAATTCGTTTACGCTAAGTGCAGGGCAAAGAGTCCATCCCATCTCTTCAAAAAGTCCTCTTGTTATTGGTCCTGTATTATGATTAGCTTGACCATTACCAATAGATGGTGTCATCAATGAATTTTCATTATTATTTGGAAATACGTTATCATCCCAATGGCTATAACTAGAACCTGGATTGAAGCTGCCTGGCGCCCATGTCTCTGGTCTAATACCAGCATTTGCTGCGGTTGCTAAAGGGCTATTGCAAAATAAATCACCACTAGTATATTGTGTTAGTAATGCAAAAGAAGGATCAGCAAATTGATCGATATCAATAAAAGCACCATTTTCAATATAATTGTCAAAAGGACTTAGAAACCCTGAATTTCTCAATAATCCTTCAGTTCCAGCGCCATTTAATCTTGCAAAACCAACAAAACCAAGTCCATGACCAAGTTCATGTAAAACAACCGATACGAAATCAAATTGATTTGATGGAGGATTAGCATCTGTTCCAAAATACCAATTTATTTGATTACTGAAATTACAAGTAATATCTACAGAATTGGCTCCACCTATCTCAGCGCCAGTTAATTTTTCGGCAAGCGCTCTAGGATAAGCTGTACTTGGTAGTCCACCACTAACTGTAAAAAAGCCATTAGGACCAGCACTTCCTAAAACACCAGGATTAAGTGCTACATAGTTAGCATCAATTGTAATAGGCACTGTCGTATCTAGTGTATTTGCCCAAATATCTACTGCATGTTGAAACGCATTTTGAGCTGGAGCAGAAAAGCCATTGTAAGTTACATTGATAACAGCACAGGCTGTTCCTCTTGCTTGAGCTGAAACATCTACTGCACTTGGAATAGAAATTTGCTCATTATTAATGTCGAAGTTTTCAGGAAATTCGCAAACTGGATAATCTGGATAAAAAGGACCTCCAGTAACTTCTACTTGTGAAAACGAAAATGTTGAACAAGCCAATGCAAAAATTAAGGTAAACATGAAACGCTTGTTTAATGTTTTAGAATAAAAAGGTCGAATGTAAGTAGTTTTATTTTTCATTAATCTTTCTTTTTTATAGATTTTTAAGGTCTAAAGTTACAAAATAAGTAGCGTATAGTTACTAGTCGTAATAAAAAGATTTTGATTACTTAAAAGCAATAAATTATAAAAGAGGCTTCCATTTTTGGAAGCCTCTTTTATTTAGTAGTCTTAAAATTTAAATCACTTTACCGTAAGTGTGTATTGCGGTGTTGGGTTCATTGGGCAAAAGTATACGTATTCGCCTTTTTCTAAAACGGTCACATTAGATTTCTCTTTAGAATTGTTGTCTACTACTTTAGTAACATAGGCTGTTTGTATATGGTTTTCAGGTTTAGAAGCATCTTTTCCTTTAGGAACTAATACAAACCCTACTTGATGACCTACATTATTGTTTGAAATTTCAAACACATAAGAACCTTCTTTTAAAGTTAATTCTTGCTGTGTAAATGCACCTTCAGTTTGTTCTAAAGAAACTGTTTTCACAGCTGTTTTTGCCATTTTATCTTGAGCATTTGTAGTAAATGTAAATGCTAAAACCATTACGATTGTTGAAATTATTGTTTTCATCTTAAAATATTTATTTGGTTTAATTTAATTATGCGTGGTAATAGCGTTCGTTAATAATTTTGCCATCTCTCCACTGGGTTCTGTTTACTTGTTCAAATTTGTGATGCTGACCATCGTTTGTTTTAAATTCCATAATTGCTTCGTAATAGGACACATCGCCAGAAATTGCAATATTTTTAATGTCATACCCAATAAATTCTGTTACGGTAGCTAATAATTCTTTTTCTGCAATGATGCATGCTTCTTTTCCTTTTTTAGGTGCATTATTTGCCTCTTGTAGCACTACATCATCATCTAGATATTTGTCCATTGCTTCCAAAAATTGTCCATTACCTAATAAGGTTTTTAAATCTGAAAGCGCACGTTCTATTGTATTATTCATTTTTATTTTTTTAAAAATTATACTGTTTCTAATTCTAATGGTTGAGCTAAAGGAAAGTCAACTGGAACCTTCGTTGTGCTATGTACATAGTTTGAAATTGTTTTATCACCAACTAATGAAATAGTATCTATTAAATTCGCTTTTGTATATCCAGCTGCAAAGTAGTTGTCTAATACATCTTGATCTGTATTACCTCTATTTTCAGTAATGTTTTTTGATAGTCTCGCTAACGCATCTAGTTTCGTGTCAAATGATGCTTTTCCTGAACGTAATTCTAAGATTTGATCATCATTGAAACCGTTCATTTTACCAATTGCAGTATGTGCAGATAAACAGTAAATACAATTGTTTACTTGACTTACTGCTAAGTTTACAACTTCTTTTTCTTTAGCAGATAAAGATGTCTTAGCATTGGAAAAATTCAAATAGTTTTCTAAAGCCGTATCGCTATTTGCATAAGTTGCATAAAGATTTGGTACAAAGCCTAACGCTTTATTTAGGTTGTCAAAAATTGCTTGGTTGTTTTCGCTTACGTTTTCTCTTGTTGGAACATTAAATGTATTCATGATATTTATTTTTTATGTTTATTAATTATTTACACTGCAAAGATGCAATGCTTGGTATAGTATTAAAAGGGTTGTTTTTCCTTTTGAGTTGTCAATTTTTCCCTTTTTGGATTTTATTCTCGAAAATTTAATTGACAAAAGGTTTTTCGGCATCACAATAGAAATCGTGAATATGCTTTTGCTCACAATGTGTTTTTACATTTATAGTTTGAGCAATTTTTTTTGGACTATTCCTGAATATTTCAATTAAATTGAAAATAGATATGTGTTTTAATTTCATCGTTGTATGTGTTTTGATTTAACAGTACAAAGATGCAAAAGCGTCTAGGCTTAAAAAATGGAAAGACTTCCTTTTAAATTGTCAATTTTTCCCTATGCAGATGTTTTGCTATTTTTTTTAAACTCCGAAGGCGTTAAAGACGTTTGTTTCTTGAAGAGTCGACTGAGATGTGAAGCATCATCGAAACCTATATCGTAAGCAATTTCTTTAGAGGACTTGTCAGTATATAATAATTGACGTTTGGCTTCTAGCACAATACGATCATGAATAATTTGTAACGGACTTTTAGCATACTTTGCAAAACTATTGGACAATGTTTTGGGGGACTTGTTGAGTTTTTCAGCATAAAAAGTAACACTATGTTCTTCTTTATAATGGCTCTCAACGAGTAAGTTGTAATGTCTTAAGGTATCATTAGTACCTTTTAAAGTAGCTTTTTCTCCAGTTGTAGATTTTAGAAGCCTTGTTGTTTTTATGATAA
Organism: uncultured Psychroserpens sp.; assembly: GCA_947489585.1. Taxonomy (GTDB): domain Bacteria; phylum Bacteroidota; class Bacteroidia; order Flavobacteriales; family Flavobacteriaceae; genus Psychroserpens. Next base: position 765,709 of record CANLEE010000001.1, on the reverse strand, counting down.
ACCTTGCCATGAGCATGCGCAACATTTCAGCTTGAATAGTATCTGTTGTTTCGAGTTCATCTAAAAAGACTTCATGCAAAACAGCAAATTTATGTTGTTCATTTGCATCTAAAGTGATTACCGGAATGTGCTCATTTCCGAAGAACAGCAAACCAACACATCCAACTTCTTTGTCGTGATCTTTAATACAATAGAACTCTCTGTTAAATTGATATACTATAACATCATTACCTTCTATGAATTGAAAATACTGAATCGCAGTTAATGATAGTATTTGATTTGCGTCAATAGTCATTGGCACACCATCTACCAATACTTTAATTGGAGTTTTTGTGGCCCAAATAAAAGTGTATAAACCAATAGATTTAGAATCTTTAAACTCTTCTAATAGCGTTTCATTACCAATTTTAAGAATGGCATTTGTTGAAAATTCGGTGAATGTTTTTGTCATTAGCTATTGGTCAAAGAATCATCATCAACATTACAGATTTTAATTAAGATTAATAATTTTCTCTTCAGAAATCATATAGCCATTAGCGTCCATACCTTCAATGATTACTTTTAAATAATCTGTCTTGGTGTCAAATACATTCGTCACAATACTATTGCCTTCAATAGAAACATTAGGTGTCCAACCTACAACGCCATATTCTTTAAAAAAGGCACTTGTGTAGTTTTTATATTTAGGCACATAGAACGTTTTTGGTTTAGTGAATGTTAATGGCATATTGTAGGCCTTAAATTGTTGCTTACCTACTTTCTTTTTAAGAAGAATAGTAGGGTCTGTCCAGATTTTAATAACTGCTCCTGGATAGCCGGATGCTAAACCATCACCTATTCCTGATCTTTTAATTTCTATATAATCTATAGTATCCATTTGCAACGAAATTAGAAAATCGTAAGTTGATAAACGGATACCATCTAACCATATATTTGGTGTGCCCCAAAGACGATGCGTAATTGTAAACCTACCATTGTTATTATTAGCTACAAAGCCTCGTCTATTAAAGTATAATGCAAGTGAAGGATTGTGCTGTCGCATCTTTTCGTCAAACACATCTATCTTGCCATATGATTTTGCTTTTAATCGCTCTGCTCTTGTGAATTTAGGTTTAGCTTCCACAACAACTTGATTTAATTCTTGAATTTTATCTAGACTTGATTTTTCAAATGGTTCTAGTGCTGTTGATGTAGATACTGTCTCTGTTTTAGGATTCATAACAATAAACTCACTGTCATAACTTGGAATTTTTGAAGGGTAAAATTGTAGATATAAGCTAGATTCTTTTAGTTTCCCTTTACTATTTATCTCTCCAATTTTTAAGGGTTCATTTTCTGTAGGGAAAAGACCAGATTTTAAAAATGCTTTTTGCCCATCGGTTAATGTAAATAGATCTCCATTATTATCGCTAAGTCCATACATTAAATATTGATTACTGCTGTCTGAGTTTACATTTGCTTTAAATCCAATTCCATTTTCGAACGGAAATGTATTAATTGGCACATGATTAAAAATAGTGTTCCAATCATAACTACTCCAACCTTGAGTGAGTAATAAATTGTCAAGTTCAAACTTAGTTTTTCTATTGATATCCTTAAAGTAATAGCCAGCGTTTTCAATATGTCCTTTAATGTAAGGTTGTAAATAGGTATATGAAATGATATTGTGATTACTATTGTAAGATTTCGTTTCTGCTGGTAAAACAGAAACACTTATGTTAGATGTAATATTGGTATTGAATTGTTTTAATGGGACTTTAATTCGTAATGAATCTTGATTACGTTTTATTGAGATGTCTCCAGCTTGTATCCTATTGATGCCATTAAATCTAAAGAATAAACGTTCTAAAATGGGTTGGTTCTGCGCATCAAAAAGCGTAAATACATTAATACCAGTATACAAGTCTCTGTAATCAATTATTTTGGTGATTTTTTGTGTATCAAATGTAAAATCTATGACTTTCATTTTTGAACCATTATGAATAGACAATTGATATGCTTTATTCTTAATTAATGGGAAGGTATTTGAATTGGTCTTTAAGGTAACAGCAACTTGATCGTTTAAATCATTAACTGTAATGGAAACCCCATTGTGCTTTATATCTGTAATAGGAAATGAAAAGCGTTTACCTAGATGTTCAAACTTCACAGTATAATTTTCATTCTTTGATGGTGTTAATAAAAAGCGACCTAAGCCTAGTTCGTTTGTTTTAAAATTGGTAATCATATTGCCAGCATTATCAAATACTTCTCCGTACGCAAATGGAATGCCAAAACCCTTAATGTTTTTTACTACTACTCCCATAGTGTTTTGCACCTCTGCAAGTAAATGTCCACCTTCTGGTAAGAATTGTGCATCTACAACATTTTCAATGGTTTCAGGTTTGATGTAGGAGTCAATATCAGGATCGATGATTTTTATACGTTCAACAAATAAGTTTTGTTCTTCAAAGTTTTTCATCCAATTGGTGTATGCTTTTACAACATATTCACCAGAAGAAAACAAACTATCTAACTCAAAGGTAGTAGATGCAAATCCATTATCAACTTTGATTAACTGGTTTTTGATGATGTTGTTTTCTGTGTCTGAGATTGTACAATATAAATTTGTAGTTAGCTTCGAAGGTTTTTTGGTATTCTTATCTAAAACATAAGCACTAAGCCCAATAATTTCACCTTTAATATATATTGATTTGTTGAGATGTGCATAGGCAATTTCACGAGGTAACTCTGTGTATTTCTCAAAAGAAGCGATGACAGAATCATCATTTTGAGCAAAGCAAATAGAGCTTATTAGAAACACAAAAAAACATGTAAAAAGCAGTGTAGAGGTAAAAGTTTTCATAGAACTGTTGGTTTAGATGAATATAGTAAAAGTACTACAAAAATCACACCAAATTTAGTTAAATGATTGATTGTAAATATGCTAGAGTTAATTCACTGTTATAATCTTTTCATCAATTATAAAGTTACCGTCATTATCAATTCCCTCAACAAAAATCTTGATATAATCATTTGAAGTATCAAACACCTGAAAACTAGCTTTTCCATCAGCATCAACAGTTACAATGGGTTTCCAACCAACGACGCCATACTCTTTAAAAAACTGAGTTTTATAAAAATTATACTTTGGTGTATAAAATGTTTTTGCTTTTGAAAAGGTTAGCGGAAATTCATAATCTTTATAATTTTCACCATATTGGGTTCTAAACTGAATGTTAGGGTCTGTCCAGACTTTAATAACACCAGCGCCACCTCTCATGCCTTCACCTACGCCAGATTTATTGATTTCAATATAATCAACACTATTCATATCAAATGTTGCTAAAAACCCAAAATCTGAAAGTAATGAACCATTCAAGTAAACAATAGGCGTTGAATTATTTGGAGTTAATGGGTTTCGTACTGTGATTGTTAGAATGCCCCCATAATCGGAAGTTACAAACCCTTTTCTACTTAAATACTGTGCTAAGGTTCGATTAGATCGTCGCTTTTTATCATCAAAGAAATCAAGTGTTCCAGCCGCTCTTCTTTCAAGTTGTTCCATTCGTGTTGCTTCTTTCTTTGCCTCAATAAGAACTTCATCTAGTTCTTGTGTTCCATCTAAAATTGAAGATGCAAATGGTTGTATATGAGTTGCAACTGTATACGGAATCGAATTTGGTTTTAATGTTTCATATGAATTAATATATTCGGGAACTTTTGAAGGTGAAAACTGGATATAAAGATTGGGTTCATCCATTTTACCTTTACTATTAATTTCACCAATATTTAGCTTTTCATTGTCACTCGGAAAAAGACCGGTTTTTATGAAGCTTTTTTCATTATCACCAACGACAAAAACATCACCTTTATTTTCTCTAAGTGCAAACATTAAAAATTGATTAGACTTCTTAGAATTTATATTAGCTTGAAACCCAATACCATTTTCAAAAACAAATGTATTACTTGGGGGTTTTTTAAAAACAGTATTCCAATCATAGCTACTCCATCCTTGAGTAATTAGAAGGTTGTCTAATTCATATTTTTTCTTTCGATCAATATTCTGAAAGTAATAGGCGCCATTTTCAATATAACCACTAACGTAAGGCTGTAACAAGGTGTAAGATGCAATATTTTGATGACTCCCATATGATTTAGTATCAGCGTGTAAGACCGAAATACTCATCTTATGTTTTGTGTTTAAGTTCAGTTGTTTAACCGAAAAGTTAACGACTAAAGAATCGAAATCTTTGGAGACTGTTGGTGCATCAATTTTATAAATATTAATCTGATCATGATTGAAATAAAGACGCTCTAACAAAGGCGTGTTCTCTTTATCAAAAATAGTAAAAATGTTAATACCAGGAGTTAAATCTTGTTTTTTAATTAGCTTTAAAACTTCTAAAGCCTCAAAACCAAACTCAATTACTTTCATGTCTTTACCATTATGAATGGCAAGTTTGTAGGACGCATTTTTAATGTCTGGTAATGTAGACGCATTAGTACTCAATTTGATTGCAACATTTTTTCCTAGGTCTGTTAAAGATAAAGCAATACCTCTTGGTTTGATATCTTTAATGTTGAAGGTAAATGTTGTACCTAAATGTTCAATTTTTGCTGTATAAGTTTGTCCAATTTTAGGAGTTAATAAAACGCGTCCAATTCCTAAATTGTTTGTTTTGAAAGCGCTAACGACATTGTTTTCGCTATCTAAAATTTCACCGTGTACTTCAGAAACACCAAATCCTTCAGCATTTTTTACAACAACACCTACAGTGTTTTGAATATCAGCAACAAGATGACCGCCTTCAGGTAAAAATTGAGCGTCAATTTTATTTTCTATAGTGTCTGATTTGATAATACCATCTGTTTCTGGATCAATAATTTTTATAGATTCTACAAAAACATTTTGTTCCTCAAAATTTTTCATCCAATTGGTATAAGCCATAACCGTGTAGTCACCAGACGAAAAATCTTGGTTGACATCAAAAGTTCCAATAGCATAACCATCTTTTACTTTAACCATTTGACTTTTAATAACCGTGTTGTTTTTATCTGAAATGGTACAATATAGATTTGTTGTTATGCTAGAAGGTTTTTTTGTGTTTTTGTCTAAAACATAAGCACTAAAACCAATACACTCACCTTTGATATAGATAGATTTATTAAGGTGAACATAAACCACTTCTCTTGGTAATTTAGAATAGGTTGTGTAGGATGTAATGACATCTGTGTTTTCTTGAGAATACACACCAAAAGAAAAAGTAATACATAATAAAAGCAAACAAATTCTAAGGAAAATTGGGTGAGTAGATGGTTTCATTTAAAGCAATTTAATTGTGTAGGAAAAATACGATATTGATGAGCTCAAAACTAGATTAATTTTATTTAAATCAAAGCCTATTTTGGTTTTTTTTAAGACTTGAATACTAATAGTATTTGCAATAAAACGTATAAATAAATTAATCATTATCAATTGGTTGCCTTTATTTTATGAATTTCGTAAAAACACCAAATTATTCACAAAAACATGAGAGCTTCACTACCTTTATAAAAAAGTTTTACGATGTCGACACAACCAAAACTGACAAGATTTAAGCAAAATGTCATGTCAAAATACCAAATTTATAATAGTATTTTCATGACGTTACCTTTTAACTCAATCACTAAAACTGGTGTTTTGTTGCCTTTGTTTCATGAAACCTGTCAAAAAGGTTTTAAAGCTGGTGACGATCCAACAGTTATTGTTGAAACATTTTTTAAAAAGTACCAAGCGAGACGTTCGAAAGAGAGTCAAATTAATTTGTTGTTTAGATTTATTCAGTACATAGAAAGACAAGTTGTATTATTTGATGCCATTGAAGATGCAGCATTTCCAATTGTAAATAATATGGATGGAATAGGAACTTTACGAAGCTTGAAAGAATCCGCTATTTCAGAAAATAAACTTAAAGATTTACAGCAATATTTAGAAGAGTTCAAGGTACGAATTGTGCTTACGGCTCACCCAACTCAATTTTATCCAGGTAGTGTTTTAGGTATTATTACAGATTTAACTGAGGCTATAAAAGAAAATGATTTATTGACCATAAATGATCTTATGGCACAATTGGGAAAAACACCATTTTTTAAACATAAAAAGCCGACGCCTTATGATGAGGCTGTAAGTTTGATTTGGTATTTAGAAAATGTATTTTACTATTCCTTCGGAAGTATTTATGATTATATCCAACAAAATATATTTGACGGAAAACATATAGAGAACGATATTATAAACATTGGTTTTTGGCCAGGAGGAGATCGTGATGGAAATCCATTTGTTACACCAGAAATTACACTAAAAGTAGCTGCAAGGCTTCGAGAAACTATTCTTAAAAATTACTTTCGAGATGTAAGACGATTAAAGCGTAAATTAACGTTTAACGGTGTTGAAGATCGTATGTCTAAATTAGAAACCCAATTATATAAGGCATTTACAACGTCTCAAAAAAATCCGATCACTTTAGCTTATTTTGTTTCTGAATTAGAAACCATTAAAACAATTGTGGTTAAAGAGCATCAATCATTATATGTTAGTGAACTTAATAGCTTAATAAACAAAACACATTTATTCGGATTTCACTTCGGAATACTAGACATCCGCCAAGATAGTAGAGCCCATGCGACAGTTTTTAATGCTATGGTTGATAAAGTGATTGCTTCAGGAAGCGATATTTTTCCAAAAAACTATCATGAGCTATCAGAAAAACAACAAGTTAAAGTGCTTTCTAAAATAAAAGGTTCAGTTGATTTGTCACAGTTTGATGATGAGAACGTACTAAAGACATTACATACCATGAAAGCCATTAAAACCATTCAGGAAACTAATGGTGAGAAAGCTGCAAGTCGTTACATCATTAGTAACAATCAAACGACACTTAACGTCATGCAATTATATGCAATGCTTAAACTTGTCGCATTTCAAGAAGAATTGACTGTAGATATTGGACCATTATTTGAAACGATTACCGATTTAGAAAATGCGCCTGAAGTGATGGAGGAGTTATATACTAATCCAGATTATGCAAAGCATTTAAAAAAGCGTGGAAATAGACAAACGATTATGCTTGGCTTTAGTGATGGCACAAAAGATGGCGGTTATCTCATGGCAAATTGGGCTATTTTTAAAGCAAAAGAACGCCTTACAGAAGTTTCAAGAAAGTATGATGTTACTGTTATTTTCTTTGATGGTAGGGGAGGCCCACCAGCTAGAGGAGGAGGAAAAACACATCAATTTTATGCGTCATTAGGACCGACTATTGAAGATAAAGAAGTACAATTAACAATTCAAGGTCAGACTATAAGTTCTAATTTTGGAACCTTAGAATCGTCTCAATACAATTTAGAACAGTTAATAAGTTCAGGTATTTTAAATCGATTAAACGACACCAATACTGCGATGTTAAAAGAAAACACCAAAGTCATGGATGCCTTAGCAAGCTTGAGTTATAAAGCGTATTCAGAATTTAAAAGCCACCCAATGTTTGTGCCGTATTTAGAGCGTATGAGTACTTTAAAATACTATGCAAAGACCAATATTGGAAGTCGACCATCAAAACGAGGGAAATCAGATAAATTAATTTTTGAAGATCTTAGGGCTATTCCATTTGTTGGTAGTTGGAGCCAGTTGAAGCAAAATGTACCAGGTTTTTTTGGAGTAGGTACTGCACTTAAGTATTATGAAGATAAAGACCAATTTGACAAAGTCATACAATTATACAATAGCTCAAGTTTTTTCAAAACTTTAGTAGAGAATAGTATGATGTCACTATCAAAATCATTTTTTGATTTAACTAAATATATGGCAGATAATGAAGAATTTGGAGAATTCTGGACCATTATCTATACAGAATATGAAACATCTAAGCGTCTGCTTTTAAAACTCACAGGTTCTAAAGAACTTATGGAAGAAGAGCCAGCAGGGAAAGCATCTATAGATATGCGAGAGTCTATCGTTTTACCACTATTGACGATTCAACAATTTGCATTAAAGAAAATTCAGGAGCTGGAGAAAGCAGAAATTAGGGACGAAAAACAGATTGCAATTTTCGAAAAAATTGTCACACGTTCACTCTTCGGAAATATTAATGCAAGTCGAAATTCGGCTTAATATAAAAATGATATTTAGAAAAGCAATAGAGAATGATCTCTCTTCGATTATAGAAATGTTAGCTGATGATGAACTCGGAAAGACTAGGGAGAATTTTCAATCGCCACTTCCAAAGAACTATTTAAAAGCTTTCAAAAATATAAATAATGATGTTAACCAAGAGCTAATTGTTGTCGAGAATGACAATTCTGAAATTATAGGAACGTTACAATTAACTTTTATACAATATTTAACCTACCAAGGTGGTGTGAGAGCTCAAATTGAAGCCGTTCGCATTAAAAAAGGTCAGAGAAGTTCTGGCATTGGTAAGTTAATGCTTCAATGGGCTATCAAAAGATGCAAAGCACGTAAAGCGCACTTACTTCAGCTTACTACCGATAAGAAAAGACCTAAAGCTATTAAGTTCTACCGAGATTTGGGGTTCGTTCAATCACATGAAGGCATGAAATTACATTTTTAATGGTGTTTAAAATTTAAAAATATAAATACATCTAAGAATTATTCTATTTTTATGGTTTTCAATATTAATTATATGAGTAAAGAATTAAGAAAACATTCTACAGAGATTACTGAAAAAGGATCACTCGGTCTTTTGGCTTTAGGTGATGTAGGTTTGCGAGCTTGGCGAGAGGTTAAAAAGAAAGCCCAACAAAAGTCTAAGAATGAAAAAAAAGAGTAAAGTACTTTTAATCGGTTGGGATGCTGCCGATTGGAAAATCATAGGCCCTTTATTACATAAAGGCCAAATGCCAGCCTTAAAAAAATTAATAGACAGAGGTGTTTATGGAAATATGAGCACTATGAATCCGCCATATTCTCCAATGTTATGGTCTACAGTTGCCACAGGAAAAACCCCAGATAAGCATGGCGTTTTAGGATTTCTTGAATTATTGCCTGACATGAAAGGTGTTCATCCTGTAACTGTGAATTCGAGAAAATCTAAAGCACTATGGAATATTTTTCATAATCAAGGATTGAAAAGTAATATTATTGGTTGGTGGCCAAGTTTTCCTGCAGAACCTATAAATGGTGTTGTTGTTACAGATCGTTTTCAAAAAGTAAGTATGGATCCTAAAGCAAAAAATCCAATTGTTGCAGGTACAATACATCCAGAATCTTTAACTAAAGAAATGAGCGATTTAAGGATGATGCCTTATGAAATTACGGAAGCTCACATATTACCTTTTATTCCTAAGGCGAAAGAAATTGACCAAGAAAATGATAAAGGACTAAGAGCTTTTGCAAAGGTAATGGCCGAAAATGTTTCAGTGCATTCTGCTGCCACTTATACAATGCGGAATACTGACTGGGATTTTATGGCTGTATATTATGATTATATAGATCATTTTTGTCATGCGTTTATGAAGTATCATCCACCTAGGCTAAAAGGGATTCCAGAGCATTTATATGAAATATATAAAGATTGTGTTGTTAATGCCTATCGCTTTCAAGATATGATGTTAGAGCGAACTATGGCATTGGTTGATGATGATACCACTATAATTATTATGTCTGATCATGGTTTTGAGTCTGACCATAAACGTATTTTAGAAATGCCCAAATACCAAGCTGCACCTTCATTAGAACATAGACAGTTTGGTATGTTTGTTGCTGCTGGGCCTAATATTAAGAACAATGAAAAAATATTTGGTTTAGGACTTATAGATGTGGCCCCAACAATTTTACATATGTTCGATTTACCAGTAGGTAAAGATATGGATGGTAAAGTAGCTCTAGATATTTTTAAAGTGTCTAAACCTCCAAAGTTTATAGAAAGTTGGGAAGCTGTTGAGGGAGATTTTGGTCTACAGCAAAACTCGCTTGATAAAGACATTCTTAATGATCAAGAAACCATGGAGCAACTCATAGAACTAGGTTATATTGATCGTCCTGACGAAAAAATTGAAAACTCAATACATAAAGTGAAATGTGATCTAAAACATAATTTAGCACGTGTCTATCTAGGTCAAAAACGCTATGATAAATCAAAATCTATTTTATTAGAATTAATTGAAGAAAAAGAACCGATTGATATTATTCCTTATTATATGGATTTATTAGCTATTAGTTTTTCTGAAAATGAATTTGAAAAAGCAGAACACTATTTAAACGAGTTAAGAATACGAGATAAAAAATTTAAAATAAACACCTATTTCTCTGAAGCAAAAATTTTAATGCATAAAGGCAGAGTAGATGAAGCCTTAAAATTACTTATTGAAGCAAAAAACAATAAGCCTAATGCGCAAGTATGGTTTCAAATTGGAAAGATTCATCTTAGACTTAATGACTATATTAGTGCTAGAAATGCCTTTGAGCAAAGTTTGGATTTAGAGGTAGATAATGCTAAATTTCATCAAGCTCTAGCTTTTACACTAATTCGACTTGAGAATTTTGAAGATGCAGCAGAACATGCTTTAACAGCTATAGAACTCGTTAAATATTTTCCTGAAGCTCATTATACATTAGGAGAAGCCTTAGAAAAATTAGGGGATATAGAACATGCAAAAAAGGCTTATGAAACTGCTGCAAAATTAAAGCCTAAGACTCATAAACGTGCAGAAAAAGCTTTAGAAAATATACAAGATAAAGAAGTTGTTCAAACTAAATTAAATGACAAAAGCACTTTTAGACATAAAGAAAATCAAATAGTAATTGTTTCTGGTTTACCGAGATCAGGAACATCTCTAATGATGCAAATGCTAAACAAAGGAGGTCTTGATGTATTGACAGATTCTAATCGAAAGGCAGATATTTCTAATCCGAAAGGTTATTTTGAGTACGATCCTGTAATGTCACTACATAAGGATAATTCATGGCTAAACGAAGCGCAAAATAAATCCGTTAAAATTGTGGCGCCTTTACTAAAATTTTTAGACCCAAAATATCGATATAAAGTAATCTTTATGAATAGAGATTTAAATGAAGTCGTTAAGTCGCAACAAAAAATGATAGGTAAAGATCCTGAAAATCTTCCAACACGATTATTTGATGCTTATAAAAAACATCTCAACCAAGTTGAAACTTGGAAAAACCAAGAACCTAGTGTTGAATTGATTTATGTTAATTATAAAGAGGTATTAAATAATACTAATGATGTATTAGAAAAGGTCTCTTCTTTTATTGGACAAGACATGAATATAGAGGCTATGGAAAGTTGTGTTGATAAAACACTTTACAGAAACAAAGTATAAATAAAAAGGGTGCTATGAAAACAGCACCCTTTTCTATGTATTAAAGTTTAATTTATAAAACGATTTTCTTTCTTAAAACAGCTTTAGAATTCACGTCTATTAACTCAACGATGTAAACACCAGAAGCTAATGCATTAGCTTCAATAACATAAGAAGAATTAGATGTAGTACCTTCTAATACTTTTTTACCTGTCATGCTATATAATGTATACGCTGTTGCATCTACGATATTATAAAGTCCAATACTCTTGTTTAAAGCAACGATTCTTATATTGTTTAAAGTACTCGTATCTAAACTTAATGTTTCTTGTCCAGCCATAATACTTTGCCCAGCAACTTCATTATACGCCATATCTTTTATTGTCCACGCCATAGAATTATCAGTTGGAACATCTAATCGTGCCCAACCATAATGTGTGCTACCACTAATATTAAAACGCAGACCTATAAAGCCGTCTGTAACACCACACCAATTACCAATACTACAGCTATTGCCATAATTTAAAGATTGAAAACCAGCAGAAAACCCATTATTATTCCAAGCAGATCCTCCACTAGAAATAACATCTCCAGAGTTTAAGACAAAAGGATATGCATAGGTTGCACCACTTGATCCAAGTACATCATTACTCGCTGTTAAAGGCGAAATTAAAATCGCTGCAGAGCTAGCTGAAGATGCATTATTATGGAAGATTCTAAAGTCATCAGTTCCGTTATTATCAATGTCTAAAAAATATTCTCCACCGACACCTCCAGAAAAATCTGGGGTTATATCAGTATATGTAATTTGTCCATTGGCATCAGCAACTCCGGCAATAGCGACAGTTAATGCACCATATTTTGCAAGTTGTTTAGATAATTTTAAAGAAGTAGTTTTTTTCATATTGTAAAAAAGTTGATTATGCAGTTAATATACAAATTTTATCTTTCCATCCATATGTTGAAATATCATAGTTATTTACTTTTTATTAATCCCTTAAAAAACAAGCTTCTATAGTTTTGATTTGATAATTCTTCTACACATATTTACCATTTTTCACAGTTAATATTCTAAATGATTTTATTAGAATTTATAATTAATTGCTTTTTAAATCGTTAATGATAATCCTATCGCGTTAATTACTAAGCTAAGGATTATGAGACATGCATGCATTATTTTTTTGATTTTAATTGTTTGTAATGTATCATTTGCTCAAGAAAAAAACACGAAATTGCCTATAGAAAAGCAAGGGATTGAAACGATAGAAACACCTGTATTTAAATTCCATCCAAACCCTGTTGATGACGAATTATTTGTAGTAGGGACTCACAAGATAAAAAGTATAGAAATTATTGATGTATTAGGCAAGCGTGTTGCCCTTTACCAATTTGATAAAAGTATTATTAGAATGAATGTCTCAGATTTAAAAAATGGTATTTATCTTTTAAAAGTTATAGACAAAAATAATAAGCAAGAGATTAAAAAAATGGTTGTGAAATAATAGTCTAACTTATCGATAACCCACTATTAACCGTCGTATCAGGATTTACAAATACCAATTTCCCTTCAGAAGTTTCAGTCATTAAAATCATGCCTTCACTTTCAACACCTCGTAATGCTCTAGGAGCTAGATTAACTAAAACAGTAACTTGTTTCCCGATAACTTCTTCTGGCGTAAAACTCTCGGCAATACCAGAAACAATAGTTCTTGTATCAATACCTGTATCTACTTTTAAGATGAGTAATTTTTTGGTTTTAGGCATTTTTTCAGCTTCGAGAATTGTGCCAACTCTCATATCAAGTTTTGTAAAGTCATCAAAAGTGATGATGTCTTTTTGTGGCTCAACTTCTTTATTGGCTACTTCATTAGCTTTCTTGCTAGCTTCTAATTTATCCAATTGTTCCTGAATGGTTTTATCTTCAATTTTTGAGAATAACAATTCACCTTTTCCAATTTGATGCCCTGAAGGAATTAGGATGTCTTTGGTTAAAATATCGCTCCAAGACATCTCGACTGCGCTCGATGTGACATTTAGAATAGATTTTAATTTGTTTGATGTAAACGGTAAAAACGGTTCACTCAAAGTTGCTAAAGCGCTAGCAATTTGTAGTGCAACAAACATGATTGTTTTGGTGCGAGCTTCATCAGTTTTTATCAACTTCCACGGTTCTTCGTCAGCCAAATATTTATTACCTAAACGCGCTAAATTCATTAATTCCTGACTAGCTTCTCTAAAACGGTAACGTTCAATTGAACTTTCAATAACTGATGGATACGCTTTTACTGCAGCTAAAGTTTCATTATCTACTTCTGAAAATTCAGAAGCTTCAGGGACGATTCCGTCGTAATATTTATTGGTAAGTACAACAACTCGATTTATAAAATTTCCGAAGATAGCGACCAACTCATTATTATTTCTTGCTTGAAAATCTTTCCAAGTAAAATCGTTATCCTTACTTTCTGGTGCATTTGCAGTTAATGCGTAACGCAACACATCTTGCTGATTAGGAAAATCTTCTAAATAATCAGGCAACCAAACCGCCCAGTTTTTTGAGGTGGATAGTTTATTGCCTTCTAAATTTAAAAACTCATTGGCAGGCACATTATCTGGTAAAATATATGAGCCTTCAGCTTTTAACATTGCTGGAAAAATGATACAGTGAAACACAATATTATCTTTACCAATAAAGTGAACAAGTTTAGTATTTTCATCTTTCCAGTAAGGTTCCCAATCTTTACCTTCACTTGCAGCCCATTCTTTGGTTGCTGAGATATAACCTATTGGTGCATCAAACCAAACATAAAGCACTTTTCCTTCACCACCAGGAACAGGAACTGGAATTCCCCAATCCAAATCACGTGTTACGGCTCTAGGTCGTAAACCATCATCAATCCATGATTTTACTTGTCCATAAACATTAGGTTTCCAATCTTTTTTATGCCCTTTTAAAATCCATTCTCTTAAAAAGTTTTCATGTTTATTTAAAGGTAAAAACCAGTGTTTGGTTTCTTTTAAAGTTGGCACATTTCCTGTGATTGCCGATTTTGGATTGATAAGATCAGTCGCATTTAAACTTGAGCCACAGTTTTCACATTGATCTCCATAGGCTTCTTCGTTACTACATTTTGGGCAAGTACCAGTCACAAAGCGGTCAGCTAAAAACTGGTTTGCTTCCTCGTCATATAATTGTTCAGTAACTTCTTCTACGAATTCATGTTTATCATACAATGTTTTAAAAAACTCAGATGCAGTATCATGATGAATTTTGGCAGAAGTACGTGAGTAATTGTCAAATGTAATTCCGAAGTCTTCAAACGATTTTTTAATAATAGCATGATACTTATCAACGATATCTTGAGGAGTTACACCTTCCTTTTTAGCTTTAATTGTAATAGGTACACCGTGTTCATCACTTCCACAAATGAAAGCCACATCGTTTCCAGTTAAACGTTTGTAACGTGCGTAAATATCTGCAGGCACATACACACCAGCTAAATGCCCAATATGAATAGGACCGTTAGTGTATGGTAAAGCTGCAGTAATCGTATATCGTTTAGACATTTTGTATTCGTTTTAACAGGGGACAAAAGTACGCATTTTGCTAGCGATTTTGAAATGAGCAATTACATATTTTATATATAGTTTTATTAGGCAATATATAAAATATGTAATTCGAGAACGCAGTGGTTATGCACGTTCTTAATTTTATAATTAATTTATGCTTTGAGAATTATTAAATTTAAACGTGTAAAAAAAAATGTACATTTACACTATGTCGAAAATTCGTTATTTTTTGCTTTTGAGTTGTATGCTTTTTTCCTTCGGAAATAGTAGTGCTCAAAATACATCTGTTCAACAAAACCAAACTGCTTTGATACAACCACCATACCTAAAAGCTGGAGACACTGTTGCTATTGTTGCGCCTTCAGGAATATTGAAAAACAGAAACGATGAAGTTGCTCAAGCTGTAGCCTTATTAAAAAGTTGGGGTTTGAATGCCATCGTTGGAAAGCACGTCTTTAGTAAAGCTGATCATTTTGCAGGAACAGACGACGAGCGCTGTGAAGATTTTCAAAGGGCGTTAGACGACCCAAAAATAAGTGCGATTTGGTGTGCAAGAGGCGGTTATGGAACCGTTAGGATTCTAGACAAATTAGATTATACCAAGTATAAGAAACAGCCTAAATGGTTGATTGGTTATAGTGATATTACAGCGTTGCATAATCAGTTTCACAATGAAGGGTTTCAATCTATTCATGCCTTGATGTGCGTGAGTTTGACTAAAGATTTAAATGATATTAAAGCGTCGTTAGATACCTTTAAATCGACCATTTTTGGAAACCCAATAAACTATACTTTAGAAGGGTCAACATATAATAGAATAGGGGAAGCAAGAGGTCAATTAGTTGGTGGAAATCTCACCATGTTGCATACCATGTTGGGTTCGCAGACCAGTATAGACACCACTGGAAAAATCTTATTTATAGAAGAGATTGGCGAATACAAATACCATATTGACCGTATGTTGCAAAGTATGAAGCGCGCTGGTTATTTTGATAACTGTAGTGGTGTTTTAGTAGGTGATATGAGTAAAATGCGAAAAAACACAACACCTTGGGGGACCTCTGTTGAACAATTAATTTTAGATGCTTTAGCAGATTACGATTTCCCAATTGCATTTCATATGCCAGCAGGTCATGAAAAAGATAATCGAGCGATGGTTTTAGGAAAATCAATTAAGTTGAAAGTTGAAAAGGGTAAATCTACTATTGTTTTTGAAAATTAATCATGGCATTCTACGACCTTTCAAAATCAGAACGTAATCTTCTAGTTGAGCAAATCAATCATGAGATTGCTCATGATTTATCTCAAGGCGAAACAGGAAAGATTATCACTTATTTTTCAGATGAAGACACCTATATAAGAAAGACAGGATACTTAGCGATAGGTAAGATATTTTATGCACAGCCTCAATTGCAAGCAACTATTTTTTCAGTATTACAAACTTTAATGGAGTCTGATGATGAGTTAATTCGCCAAACAGTAATTAATGCTGCTGGTGAGATTGGGAAATTTCATTTTGATAAGGTTCAGCATTTTATGGATGCAGGTTTGTTTGATAAACACCATCGTATTAGAAATGCTGTAATTGGCTCGATTAAAAAAATGGGAGAAAAAAATCCTGTTCCTGTTCTAGCTTGGTGTAACACCTATCTCAAACATCCAGATAAAGAAATTCGACGCGAGATTTGTCATGGCATCGAACTTCGTGGGCGTACACATCCACAAGATATTTTGCCCTTATTAAAACAATTAGAATTTGACGACACTAAACGCGTGTCTGATACTTTAATTCACGTACTAGGTCAAATAGCATACAAAAATGGCTGCTTAAAAACGGTTGTTGCGCATCTTAATACTTGGAAAAATAAACCTTTGGTAGAAAAAGCCTTAGACGAAATAGTAGATGTGCATAATCGTTATAAAAAGTTTGCCATTTTAAGTCAAGATGAGGCAATTGCATATATTGATAAGCATTATAAACATTAAATGGCAAGCCACAACGAATTAGGAAAAAAAGGAGAAGACATCGCTATTGATTTTCTATTAAAACATGGTTATGATATTGTTACTCGTAATTATGTGTATCAAAAGGCAGAAGTTGATATTATTGCAAAAAAAGAAAATGTCTTGGCAGTAGTAGAAGTGAAAACTAGAACAAATGCTAATTTTGGTGACCCTCAGCAATTTTTAAAACCAAAGCAAATACAACGCATTATTAAAGCGGTTGATGAATTTGTGAATTCGAATAATATGGATGTTGAAGTCCGATTTGATATTATTGCAATCGTGTTAAATAAAAAAGGAATGACTTTAGAGCATTTAGAAAATGCATTTTATCATTTTTGATGTTAAGAAATAGTTCTAACAAAATCTAAAAACACTTGTTTGTGACGTTCTAGATCCATGTTAGCAGATAATGCCACACGTGCTATATAATCTTTATCACCTTCTTTTGTTGTGCCTTGTGTTGAGGTAGCAGGTATGGTCCAATAGCAGCCTTTGAGTTGGCCATAGCTCACGCAGTACTTACTTTCATTAGGAATTTCAGTAATCATTAAATTAATTAATTTATGATTCAATGCACGTTTGTAAGCTTCTTTATCTTCGGCAGTATCACCTTTAGTGGGAAGATCTAATGAAAACACAGATGGTGTAAACCCTAGTTCTGCCAATTCTTCAGACACAAAATTGATTTTAGCAGTTGGTAAAATGTCTTCAATGAAGTTTACAAATTCTCGGGTATTTTTATAAGCATCTATTATTCTTTGATTCATTGAAGGTAAGTGCTTTGCTAATATTTCCATTTGATGATGCGTCGCTTCATTGTCGCAAAGAATCATATGACGTTCTATATTTTCCATTAAGATTTCAGCCTTAGTATTCCCAACACAATATCCAGCAGTGCATTGTCCACCACTAGGGAACTTTGACCCACTAGCATAGGAAATGGTTCTAACTGTTGAGAGTGTTTTACCTTCAGCTAAAAAATGGACATTAGGGCAAAATGTTTGGTCTAAAATAAAAACAGGATCGATAGCGGTGTTGCCTGTTGTTGTTTTCCGAACCTTCTCAAGCGTGTGTTTTAGTTGCTCAAGATCAGGAACTTCAACTCTGGGGTTTGTTGGAATCTCAGCAATGATGAAAGGAACAGCATCCTCTTTTGCAATAGTTTCAAGCACATTATCAATACTTTGAACCATATCATTATCACCATCAACAGGCAGGTCTACAATGTCTACGTTATCAAAGCAAGCCGCAAGTCGTCTTGCTTGATCATTTGTACCGCCATAACAATTTGGAGGCACTACAAATTTGATGGCTTTTCCTGGATAGTGTTCTTGAGCATGATGTACTAACCCCATCATAATAGCATACTGAATCGAAAGTCCACTTGAACCCACCAGAGGTTTTGTTGTTACTCCAGTAATGGATTTAATTGCATCTAAAACGACAGTTTTATTAGTGTTATTTTTTTTAATACCTATAGAAGATTTGCCAACTAGAACTTCTAAGGCTTGAAGACAATTGACAGGAGTCATTGCAATCGTCTCTCGTCGTCGAACGTGTTGTATTTCTGATATATAATGTGCATTTCGTACACCATTAATCAGTACAACACTTCCTATAGCGTCATAACTATTGATAAAAAAGTCAACATCAGAATTACTATTATTTGAAATTTCATTTTGTTGTGACACAAAAATAGTGCTGCCATCAAACTTCGTTAGGTCATCTAAACTGTCAATTTTTTTTAATTCAAAGGTATAACCGTACACCTGTTTTAAAACGTCAACATCAAAACGTTTAGGTAATTCACCTGTATAGAGTATTCGTGTGTTTTTATGTTCTAATAGATTGTTTCTAAGTATCGCTAACACAGGAATAGTATTCGAAGAGAAGCTTATAACTTGATCTGGATTTATAGAATTTAACTTAGCAACGGTCCATTCTAAGACGCAAGATAAAGGATGTCCTAATCGGATATAGTCATAAGCTGTGGGCAATTCATTGAGTGCTGAAAACTCAGTATTACTAGTGTCAAACAAGTTTTCAAACTGGTCTAAGAATTGTGTTTTGGCTAGCTCTTCATTGTAAATATCCAGTCGATGTGTTGTTAGGTTTAACCAATCATTTGGCAGGTTTTCTAATATATTCTTAATGTAATTAAACACCTTATTGTTATCCATAATTTATGTTTTGAACAACATCAGTCGTTATTTATAAAAATTCATTTCATCCAAATAGGTCCAAACATGTTCTGGTAACATTGGGCGAATATTTTTACCTTCTTTTATAGATTTTCTGATAAATGTCGATGACAATTCCATAATAGGTGCCTCTATTTTATGAATCTTTTTATGATTATCAAATTGTGTCTCTATGTGTCCTTTAGAAATTCGAGGATACACATAAATTTCATGATGTTCTAATATGAGCTCGTAGTTTTTCCACTTGTGAAAACTTTTCAAATTATCCTCACCCATGATCAATGAAAATTCATATTTAGGGTATTTCTCTTGAAGATAAGTTAAGGTATTTATCGTATAATTTGGTTGTGGCAAATTAAATTCAATATCACTAGGTTCAAGTTTGTTATAATCTTCAGTAGCACGATACACCATTTCATAGCGTTGCCGATTATCTAACAATGAATTTTTCTTTTTAAAAGGACTATGAGGTGTTACTACAAACCAGATTTTATCTAAATCACTATGTTCAGCCAAATGATTAGCGATTGTTAAATGACCAACATGAATGGGATTAAAAGTTCCAAAATAGAGTCCGATTTTCATAAGTTAGGTTTTAATAAAATCTGAAACTAAGTTATAAGCATCTTTTAGCGCTTTATCTAAGTCTTTATTGAGTACAATTTCATCAAATAGAGGCGCAGTAGCAAGTTCGGCTGGCGCTTTTGCAACACGCATGCTAATCTTATCTTCACTTTCTTCACCACGTTCTTTTAGCCTTATTATGAGCTCGTTGAGGTCTGGTGGTTTGACAAAAATCGCTATGGTTTCTTCAGGAAATTTCTTTTTAATACGTAATCCTCCAGACACATCAATATCAAAAATAACATGCTTACCTTTTGCCCAAATACGTTCAATTTCTGTTTTTAAGGTACCGTAGAAATTATCTCTATAAACTTCTTCCCATTCCAGAAATTCATCATTTTTGATTTTACTTTTAAATTCTTTTAAGCTTAAAAAATAGTAATCTTTAGCATGAATTTCTTTGCCGCGTTTTTCTCTAGACGTAGCTGAAATTGAAAACTCTAAATTGAGTTCTTCTTGTTGGAGTAAGTGTCTTACAATAGTTGTTTTTCCAGAACCAGAAGGTGCTGAAAATACAATTAATTTACCTTTTTTTATATTGTTATCGTCTTTCACAAATGTGATTTAGAGTGTTATTTTTAAAGGACATTCAATAACTGTTCCTTAATTTTTTCAAGTTCATCTTTCATTTGTACCACCAATTTTTGCATTGGTGCATGGTTAGATTTTGAACCAATAGTATTGATTTCTCGTCCCATTTCTTGAGAAATGAATCCTAATTTTTTTCCGTTAGAGTCATCAGATTTTAATGCTTTTTGAAAATAATCTAAGTGATTAGATAAACGCACTTTTTCTTCAGTGATATCAAATTTTTCAATGTAGTATACTAGTTCTTGCTCAAAACGGTTTTCGTCTACTTTTTCTTTTATTTCAGAAATACCTTTAGTTAAACGTTCGCGAACACTATCAATACGATCTGGATCCATAGCAATAACCTGATCTAATAATCCAGAAATATTTTTGACACGATTTACAAAATCGTCTTCTAAGCTTTTACCTTCGTCGATTCGATATTTTTGTATTTTTTCTAAGCTACTATCGATAACTTCAGCAATTTGTTTCCATTCATTTTCATCAATTTCATCACGTTCTGTTGTTACAGCGTCTGGCAAACGAATAGCCATTTTTAATAATTCGGTAGCATCGCCATCTACCACTTCTCTTAGTTGCTTCATGTACTGATTAACAACCGTTTTATTGATTTGTGTAGAGGTTTCTTCACCAGTGATTTCCATATATAATGAAAAATCAACCTTCCCTCTTACCAATTTTGAAGCAATAAGTTTTCTGATGCTTAATTCCTTTTCACGATACATAGAAGGCATACGTGTATTAAGATCAAGATTCTTGCTATTGAGTGACTTTACTTCAATAGATATTTTTTTGGTTGGAAGCTGAATTACAGATTTTCCGTAGCCTGTCATTGATTGTATCATGAACGAATTTTAAAAGTTGAGCAAAGGTAAGGAAAATCGTAAAGTCCAGTTGAGTTCATTCCAAAAAAACAATAACTTTATAGCCTTAAAGAAACAAATATGTACAAAAAGGATTTTGAAATACGCTGGAGTGATATAGACGCTAATGGCCATTTGGCAAATTCAGCATATACCAACTTTATGAGCCATACTAGAATGGGCTTTTTTATTGCGTATGGATTTTCAATGCAAGAACTTTCAAAATTTGGTATTGGGCCAGTTGTATTTTATGAACATACTTATTATTATAAAGAGTCATTCATAGGACAGCCTATTACAGTAAGTTTAGAGTTATCTGGGATAAGTGATGATGGGATGTTTTTTAAATTTGAGCATAATTTTTATAATCATAAAGGTGAGCATCTAGCCTCAAGTGATATGTTAGGTGCTTGGATTGATTTAAAGACACGAAAACTAACAGTTTTGCCTGCTGAATTATTAATATTATCGGATAAGTTTCCTAAGACAGAAAGTTTTAAAATATTAACTAAAGAAGATACTAGAGTGGCAGGTAAAGTGCCTAAAAATTTAAGCTGAAACCTTAGGTTTTTTAGTAACTAAATATACTCCTGAAAAAATTAAAAACATAGCAATAAGCTTTACAGGGCTTACAATATCAACGCCCATAACAATGGCAAATACTCCAGCAATTACGGGTTGCAGATAAATAAAAACACCAACAGTTGACGCTTTAAGTGATCTTAGGGCTAAAGGATTTAGAACATAAGTCAGAAAAGTCGCTCCAACAACTACAAACACAACTGAATACCAAACATATGGTGTGAAAGTATCAAGCTGGATTTCGGTGACTTCAGTATAGCCAAATGGTAATACTAAGAAGAACCCAAATAAGAATAACCATTTTATAAACGTAAATGGATGATATTTAGCCGTTAATTTCTTTATAATAATGATATAGATACTATAGGCGATAGCATTTAAAAAAATAAATGTATTTCCTAAAATAACATTATCAGCAACCCGTGTTGACTTCCCCAATAAAGTCAATAAAATACCGCCGCAAAAGCCAAGAAAAACACCTATAATTTTTAATTTGGTTATTTTTTCTGATAAGAAAAAAGAAGAAAGTACTAAAATGAGGATTGGCGTAATAGTTACTATTACCGAGGCATGAATTGGTGATGTTAGTTCAAGGCCTTTTAAAAACAATAGCATATTTAAACCAACACCAAATACAGCACCAAGAAAAAATGTGAAGTAATCTTTATTATCTATTTTTTCTTTTTTAAAAAAGAATCCAAAAATCCAAAATAAAATTGTGGCTCCTCCAACACGTACAAGGGTTAGCCCAAAGGTTTTGATAAAGCCTTCGTTGATTATAAATTTTGCAAAAGTATAGTTTAACCCATATAAGAGTTGAACCATAAATACAGCAAATAAAGCAAAGTTTCTACTATTCATTTGAGTGGATAAAAGCTTTTGCTGCTTCTACTGTTTTAGCACTGTTTCCTATAAAAATATGATCATTATAAACTACAACAGGTCGACTTAAAAAGGTATAATGTTCTAAAATGTAGTGTTTGAAATCTTTTTCGCTAAGGTTTTGATCTTTTAATCCCATTTCCTTATAAAGCTTAGCTCTTTTACTAAAGAGGGCTTCATAGCTACCAGCAAGTTTCTCAAGTTCTTCAAGTTGTTTTACTGTAATGTCTTCAGTTTTTATATCC
Organism: uncultured Psychroserpens sp.; assembly: GCA_947489585.1. Lineage (GTDB taxonomy): Bacteria > Bacteroidota > Bacteroidia > Flavobacteriales > Flavobacteriaceae > Psychroserpens. The sequence continues at coordinate 742,846 of CANLEE010000001.1, read as the reverse complement.
TGAAAAGTAACATCATTAGGTAAATTCAAAGATTTAATGATTCTTACGCAAGTACTGCAAGTTTTTAGATGGTATATTTTTTTCATACTTAAGATTTCTGATATTACTTAAAAAGATGATAGGTAAGTTTACCTACTACAAAGTAAACGGATTTCAAAAGAAAATTAGTTACTTTTATCGAAAATTTAAGCACCTATGGGTTATTACGAGATTGCATCAGTTTTAATTGTTCTATCTGCGCTTTTTGGCTATATCAATGTGAAGTTTTTAAAGCTTCCAATTACTATTGGGTTAATGCTTATTACTATTGTGTTTACCATTATTGTTGTTGCTATTGGGCAATTTGATGACACCTTGCTTTTAAGAGAAAAAGAACTCATATTACAAATCGATTTTAAAACAGTATTACTTGATATCATGTTGAGTTTTTTGTTGTTTGCTGGCGCATTGCATACCAATTTTAACCAACTTAAAATTCAACGATGGCCTGTTTTAGTGTTTGCGACTTTAGGTGTTTTGGTATCTACATTTTTAGTGGGAATTTTGACATACTACCTACTTCAACTATTAGGTGTCAATGTGGCTTTTATTTATTGTTTGTTGTTTGGTTCTTTAATATCTCCTACCGATCCTATTGCAGTGTTAGGGATTTTAAAAAAAGCTGGTGCACCCAAAAAATTAGAAACAAAAATTGTTGGAGAATCCTTATTCAACGATGGTGTAGGTGTTGTAGTATTTTTAACCATTTTTGCTATAGCTGCAAAACCTGACGCGGCTATTGAATTTAGTGAAATTGCTAAATTGTTTGGGCAAGAGGTACTGGGAGGAATCGGTTTAGGTCTAATTTTAGGTTATATCACATATAAATTGTTAAAGTCTATAGATGATTATGAAGTTGAGGTTATTATCACAATTGCAACTGTTATGGGCGGAAGTTTATTGGCACATCATTGGCACTTATCGGCTCCTTTAGCAATGGTGACAGCAGGATTAATAGTTGGGAACGATACCGTAAGGCAATCGGCAATGTCAGAAATTACAGAAACTTATGTCGATAAATTTTGGGAATTAATAGATGTACTACTTAATACCATTTTATTTGTAATGATTGGTATGGAAATGCTAGTACTTAATTTTGAGTTCAACTATGTAATTGCTGGGCTAATTGCTGTTCCTTTAGTTTTATTGTGTAGATATGTATCATTATGGTTACCAATTAAATTCTTTGATAAGAAGTTAGAATTTGTAAAGCACACCAATTTAATAATGACTTGGGGAGGTTTACGAGGCGGAATTTCGATTGCATTAGCACTAAGTTTAACTCAAGAAATGAATCGTGAATTGTTTTTAGTCATGACCTATATAATTGTCGTATTTTCAATCATTGGCCAAGGGCTTACCGTTGAGCCGGTTATTAAACGATTATCAAAAAACGCAGATTAATTCTTATTTAAAAACGAGCTGATTTCTTCAAAAGGAATCGTAAACTCTATAATGCCTTGAGCATAAGACGCAATTTCATATGGGTTGTATAAGATAATTAAACCTTCATCGCTATAACCAAATGATTCTGGTAGTTGAAAGTCTTTCCCGAAGAACTCATCTTCCATAGATTCATTACTGGTATTACCTTTGATTTTTTCTTTTAATTTTTGTTCCACGACCTCGGAAAGCCCTTCAATATTTCCAATGAGGTCTTTTGTATTAAATTGAGTGCCAGTTTGAGGATTGAAATTAAAAAACCTCACATTAGTATTACCATGAGCACCTCCAGTATCAAAATATGAATTTAAAGCAATACTGATTATTTCTGGAGAATAATAGGTCACTTCTCCATCAATAAAAGCTTCCCATTTATGTGTAGCATCAGGGAAATCAATTTTGAAACTACGAAACTCATAATTAAACTTAGCTACAGCGTCATCAATAGAACTCATTTCTGCATTATCTTCAGTTAAGTTCATTTGATTAACAATATAATTGCTAATCACCTTATTGATTTGATTTGCTACATCTTCAGACCCTATTGCTTTGGGAAAATTAATAGCAATTTCCGCAATTTCAGAGGTTTCAATGCTTTGTTCTGTGAAATCAATTTTGACTTCTTTTTTACAAGAAAAAATGATGGTTAATATCAGGATTAGGGAGCTGTATTTTTTCAAAATTCGAGAGATTTTGTTAAACATTCAATAAAGGTATTACTTAGATTCGAATACAACGAATTAAACCTTAAATTTGTTGTTTACTAAATGATAATGAAATGAATTTAGTTAGTTTGTGACTGATGTTTTTTAGAAAAATTATAATATGAAATTTAATACAAAAACAATACATGGTGGTCAAGAACATGATCCTGCTTACGGTAGTGTAATGCCACCAATTTATCAAACGTCTACTTATGCACAGTCTACACCAGGGGGTCATAAAGGTTATGAGTATTCAAGAACACATAATCCTACAAGAAATGCCTTAGAAAATGCATTTGCTAGCATAGAAAACGGAAACCATGGTCTAGCTTTTGGCTCTGGATTAGCAGCAATTGATGCTGTTATTAAATTATTACAGCCAGGAGATGAGGTTATTTCTACAAATGATCTTTATGGAGGGACATATCGATTGTTTACAAGTGTTTTTAAGAAATTTGGTATTAAATTCCATTTCATAGGCTTGGAAAATGCTTCTAACATTGAAAGTTTCGTGAATGAAAACACGAAGCTGATATGGGTAGAGACACCAACAAATCCAATGATGAATATCATTGATATTAAAGCTATTGCTAGCATTGCTAAAGAGCACAATGTCCTTTTAGCTGTTGACAATACGTTTGCGACACCTTATTTGCAACGTCCTCTAGATTTAGGCGCTGATATTGTGATGCACTCTGCAACAAAGTACATTGGAGGTCATAGCGATTTGGTTATGGGGGCCTTAATTGTAAAAGATAAAGAATTAGCAGATCGTTTGTACTTTATTCAAAATGCGAGTGGTGCTGTTTGTGGTCCTCAAGATAGTTTTCTTGCATTAAGAGGTATCAAAACATTACATATTAGAATGCAACGTCATTGTGAGAATGGTAAAGTAGTAGCTGAATTTTTAGCAAACCATCCTAAAATTGAAAAAGTGTACTGGCCTGGTTTTGAGAGTCATCCAAATCATGATATAGCCAAAGCACAAATGGATGATTTTGGGGGCATGGTGTCTTTTACAACCAAAGGGAATAACTACCAGGAAGCTATTAAAATTGTTGAAAACCTTAAAATTTTCACTTTAGCTGAATCTTTAGGAGGTGTTGAGTCTTTAGCAGGTCACCCTGCAAGTATGACGCATGCAAGTATTCCGAAGGAAGAAAGGGAAAAAACAGGCGTAGTAGATTCACTAATAAGATTAAGTGTAGGTATTGAAGACAAAGCAGATTTAATTGCCGATTTAAAACAAGCTATTGGATAGATAATAGTCTTATTATAATAAAACGAAAAGACCAAGTTTTTAACTTGGTCTTTTTTTATATGTTTGTTTATGTGTTTAGTTGAGGTAATAAATATATCCAAAGTTAAGCCAAACAAGCCAGTCATTGGCTTTATTAGATCTTAGGTTGTGGTCCAAGCCATCAACATCATCGTTAAAGTAATATTGCCATCTTAAATCAATCATTAAATCTGAGAGTACAGTTAATTTGTAACGTGTACCAATACTACCAACTAATGACCAAGTTGTATCATTTCCATTGAACAAAAATGGATCTTCATTAGCGTCAGGATTAGCTGCACCTGCCCATCCTAACCAGAAATTATTCACGTTTTCAATATTACCGTCACCATAGGTTGTTTCAACTGTTGGATTGTATGACGTGAAATGGACACCTAAACTAACAAAAGGAGCAAATGAATAGCTAAATGCTTGAAAGGATCGAATACTTTTAGGAAACCATTCAATTTGAGTACCTATATCAAAATTTTGTGCAATACCAGAATGACGACGTAAACGTTCAGCATTTTCACTTGTTTGTGACGCATCTGCCCACCTTCCAAAGTGATTGAGTTTAGTCCTGTTCCAAGAAATTTCATTTCTCAGTTTAAAGTGGTCATTGAAGTAGGTGTCAGTAGAATAACAATTACAATCGGCTCTATAGGCAAAGTTAATATAGTGAACTATACCAATTCCAATACCAGTATTTCCGGCATTAGTCTCAAAATCTCTTCTAACTCCAAAATCAGACTGAAATGCGACTGGACCAGCAATGACACCAATTTCATGGGAAAAACCAAGTTGCGAATAACATTCGTTTATACCGAGTATGAAAACGAATATAAAAGTTAATTGTTTAAAATTAAGCGTCATAGGTCATATTTTACTGAGGGCTTGTTTGTTAACAAATATATAAAAACTGGATTAACTACCAAATAATTAGACGAAATGTAAAAATATCCGAACAACGACTTAATATTTATTTAGCGGTTAATTAAACTCCTACTGAGAATATCAAAAAAAAAGTACGTACATTTTAAAGATAATGTATCTTTGTGGAACAAAAATCAACTTAGATTATTAATACTTTAATAAATGAAAGATAAAATTGAAGCTTTTTTAAATCTTGTAAAAGATAAGAACAGTCATGAAACTGAATTTTTACAAGCTGTACATGAAGTTGCAGAAACTGTAATTCCTTTTATTGAGGATAATCCTAAATATCAAGGAAAAATGCTTTTAGAGCGTATGGTAGAACCAGAACGTACTATTATTTTTAGAGTGCCATGGATTGATGATGAAGGCAATACCCAAGTAAATAGAGGGTTTAGAGTTGAGTTTAACTCTGCAATTGGACCATATAAAGGTGGTTTGCGTTTTCACCCTTCAGTTAATTTAAGTATTCTTAAATTTTTAGGGTTTGAACAGGTTTTCAAGAACTCTTTGACTACACTTCCAATGGGAGGAGGAAAAGGTGGATCTGACTTCAATCCAAAAGGAAAGAGTGATAATGAAGTGATGCGTTTTTGTCAATCATTTATGACAGAATTATTTAGACATATCGGGCCAAATACAGATGTTCCAGCTGGAGACATTGGAGTAGGAGGACGAGAAATAGGATATATGTTTGGTCAGTATAAGAGGTTGCAAAATGAATTTACTGGAGTTTTAACAGGAAAAGGGATTAGTTATGGAGGCTCTTTAATTAGACCAGAGGCAACAGGTTATGGGTGTGTATATTTTGCTAAAAATATGCTCGCTGCAAATGGAGATTCTTTTGAAGGGAAGACAGTTGTTATTTCTGGTTCAGGTAATGTTGCGCAATATGCTTGCGAAAAAGCGACTCAACTTGGAGCTAAAGTTGTAACCATGTCTGATTCTGGAGGATATATTCATGATTCTGAAGGAATAAATGCTGATAAATTAGCATTTATAATGAATCTTAAAAATGTAAAACGAGGCAGAATAAGTGAGTATACAAATGAATACCCTTCAGCTACATATCATGCAGGAGATAGGCCATGGTCTGTTAATTGTGACATTGCTTTACCATGTGCTACTCAAAATGAACTTAATGGTGATGAGGCGAAACAATTAATTAGTAATAATGTTATTGCAGTTGCAGAAGGGGCAAACATGCCAACGACTCCAGAAGCCATAGAAGCATTTCAAAAAGCTAAAGTCTTATTCTCCCCAGGAAAAGCATCTAACGCAGGTGGTGTAGCAACTTCTGGATTAGAAATGAGCCAAAACTCATTACGATTGAGTTGGACTAGAGAAGAAGTTGACGAGAAGCTTAATAAAATTATGGACGATATTCATGAATCTTGCGTGACATACGGGACAAGATCTGATGGATATGTAGACTATGTAAAAGGTGCAAATGTTGCTGGCTTTGTAAAAATAGCTGATGCAATGCTTGCCCAAGGTGTCGTTTAATTTTATACTATAAACAAAATAAAAAAGCTTTCAGTAATATTACTGAAAGCTTTTTTATTTAGATGTGTTATATGATATTAAGGAAAATGTCGTTAGATATAAATATATTTGACAAAAATAATTGATATGTTAAAGAAAGTAGTATTCATCCTTTTAGCTTTTGTATCTTTTAAAGGTGTTTCTCAAGATTTTTCTACGTTATGGGAAGGCTATTTTTCATTTTATGAAATCAAAGATATTACCCAAGGGAATGATAAAATTTTTGCAGCTTCTGAAAATGCTGTTTTTAGCTATGATGTATTTTCAAACGAAATAAAAACTATAACTACTATTAATGGATTATCTGGAGGAACGATTTCTACTATAAAATATAGCCAAGACTTTGAACTATTGATTATTGGTTATGAAACAGGGTTGATAGAAATCGTTTTTGATTCTGATTCTGAAATATTATCAGTTGTTGATATCCTTGAGAAAGAATCCATTTCTCCAACACTTAAAAGAATAAACCACTTTAATGAAGATAATGGCCTTATATATATATCAACTGATTATGGAATTTCAATATATGACTTAGATCAATTGCAATTCGGGGATAGTTACTTTATTGGTAATGGAGGAAGTCAAATAGCGATTAATCAAACGACGATTTTTAATAGTTTTATATATGCAGCTTGTGGTTCTAATAGTGGGATAAGAAAAGCGTCATTAGATAACCCTAATTTAATTGATTTTCAACAATGGTCTCAAGTGAATGGAGGTAATTTTGAAGCTATTCAGACAGTAGGAAATAAGCTTTATACACTTCAGCTTAACAAGACATTGCATGAAATAATTAATGATAATCTCAATCCACTATTCACATATCCAACTTTGCCTGTTGATGTTAGATCGATAAATGATAATTTGTTAGTAACCTTGCCTGAAAGTGTTTTTGTTTATGACGAAAACTTTATACAAATAGAAAGCGCTTCAACTAACGAAAATTATGATACAGATTTTACTTGTGCTACATTAATTGAAGATGACATCTATATTGGTACTGAAGACACAGGGGTTTTAAAAACTATAGACAATTCACCTGAAGATTATGAAGTTATTTTACCTGAAGGACCATTGTTTAACAATGCTTTTAAGATTCAAGCGGGAGACAACGTTTTATGGGTAACCTATGGAGATTATACAGTATCACTTAACCCAGGTACAAGACGCCGTGGAGTAAGTGTGCTTAGAGAAGAGGCATGGAATAATATACTTTATGATAGTCTAGGGTTTAATGTTAGAAATCTTTGCGATATTGCAATTAATCCTTTTAATCCAAGTCAAGTTTTTATTAGCTCGTTTATAGATGGTATTCTTGAGATTAATGAAGAGCAAACTACCATACTATACAATCATGAAAATAGTGGCTTAGAGTTGCCCCCTAATGGTGCTTTACAACTTCGTCAAACTGCCTCTGAATTTGATTCTAACGGTATTATGTGGACATTGACTTCAAGAGTAGAACGCCCCTTAAAATCGTATGATCCATCTACGGGGCAATGGCAAGGTTATAATTTTTCAGAACTCATAGCAAACGCTATTTCTGATGAGTTTGGCTTTAAGGATATTGCAATTGGTACTGGAGGTATGAAATGGATTGCTGCTTATACTAACGGTGTTATTGGATATAATACCGACACGAATGAAATTAAAAACTTATTTAGTGAGGATCAAAATATGCCAAGCGCACAAATTGAAGCAATCGCGTTAGATAGTAGAAACCAGCTCTGGATTGGAACTACATTGGGTTTAAGGGTGCTGTTTAATACATCAAATTTTATAACTAATCCTGCTCCCAGAGCTAATGAAATAGTTATATTAGAAAATGGGATTCCAACCGAATTACTTTCAAATCAATTTATTACAGATATAAAAATTGACGGGTCAGATAACAAATGGGTAGGGACTTTAGACTCTGGAATTTTCTATTTTTCACCTGATGGACAAGAAACCATTTTTCATTTTACGACCGATAATTCCCCATTACCTTCAAATACTATTAGCGATATTTCTATAGACTCACAGACAGGAAAGGTTTATATCGCTACAGATAAAGGTTTAGTGTCGTTTTCTTCTGGAGGCACAAAACCAAAAGACACTTTAGAAGAGGCTTATATTTACCCTAACCCAGTAAGACCAGAGTATAATATTTTAGGGTTTGATAATTTAAATGATATTAATAACGGAGTTAAAGTTAGTGGCTTAACAGAAAATGTCAATGTTAAGATTACTGATATTGAAGGAAACTTAGTTGCTGAGGCACAATCTAGAGTTAACCAAAGATCATCCTCTGCAAATTATAACTTTGCAATAGATGGAGGTATTGGTATTTGGAATGGAAAAAATTTACGAGGAAATGTAGTTGCTTCTGGTGTTTATTTATTTTTAATTTCTGATTTAGATTCTTTCGAAACTAAAGTTTTAAAAGTACTTATTGTTAGATAACAACACTTTAAAATGCTAATTAAAACTAAAGCCATTGTCCTTTCAAAACTTAGGTATAGAGATAATGATCTAATTGTGAAATGCATCACGTCTCACAGAGGTGTTGTTAGTTATTTATTGAGAGGTGTATTAAACAACAAAAAAGGGAATTCTAAAGCGGCTTATTTTCAGTTACTATCACAGCTCAAAATCGAAGAGAATTATAGACAAAATCAATCTTTACAAACCATTAAGAATATAAGGTTGGATTATAACTATACGAGCTTGCATACCAATATATTGAAAAGTGCCATAGCTATGTTCTTGGCTGAAGTATTGTCTTCGGTTTTAAGAGAAGAAGAAGAAAATCAACTTTTATATAATTATTTAGAAACTACTTTTCAATGGTTAGATGCAAAGGATGATTTCTCAAATTTTCATTTATTATTTCTACTTAACCTAACAAAACATTTAGGGTTTTATCCAGATGCAACAGATACCAATTACATGTATTTTAACTTAAATAATGGGCTGTTTGAATCTAAAAAGCAAGATTTATATAGTGTTTCAGGAGAAAATTTAACAATTTTAAAACAGCTGTTAGGCACAAATTTTGATGAACTAGATAGTATAAAATTAAACTCAAAGCAAAGACAATCATTTCTAACGATGCTATTGTTATATTTTGAATTACATTTGGGCAGTTTTAAAAAACCAAAATCTCTGCAAATTTTCAATCAGGTATTTAATTAATCTTTATGAAGTTTACGCTTTCACTATTATTTATCTTTTCATTTACTGTTTGTAATTCTCAAACAGTAAGAGTGTTAGAAGACATCACTAATACGCCAATACCTGGAGTAACCATATTTAATTCTAAAAAGGATAAATCTGTTATTACAAATTTCGAAGGTGAAGCCTCTTTAGATCAGTTTTCGGATAATGAAATGATATATTTTCAGAATATTCTTTATATAAAAAAAGCACTAAAAAAATCTACAATTGAGAATAATGGCTCTATTGTTTATTTAACGCCTAGTGTAGAAGATCTAGATCAAGTCGTTGTTTCCGCCTCTAAATTTGAACAAAGTAAGCGTGATATACCGCAAACCATTGTTAATATAAATGCTAGCGATATCCAGTTTGAAAACCCGCAAACTAGTGCAGATTTGTTAGAAAGTACAGGGAATGTTTATATTCAAAAAAGTCAATTAGGAGGTGGAAGTCCAATTATTAGAGGGTTTTCTACAAATAGACTCTTAATTACAGTGGATGGTGTTAGAATGAATAATGCTACTTTTAGAGGAGGAAATCTACAAAACGTTATTTCAATAGACCCTTTTACAATTCAAAACACCGAAATTACATTAGGTGCCGGTTCAGTAGTTTATGGGAGTGACGCTATTGGTGGCGTGATGAGTTTTTATACACAGAAACCACAGTTATCCTACAGAGATTCTTTATATTTTAACGCCAATATTGCTGCAAGATATGCAACAGCTAATAAAGAAAAAACAGGGCATTTTGATCTCAATTTTGGGTTAAAAAAATGGGCTTTTTTAACTAGTGTTAGTTATACTGATTTTGACGATTTACGTATGGGATCACATGGTCCTGATGATTATTTGAGGCCAGAATATGTAGAAACGATTAACGGCGAAGATATTGTTGTTCAAAATGAAAACCCTCGTATTCAAAAGCCAACAGGTTATGATCAAATTAACTTTTTGCAAAAAGTAAGATACGAGCCGATGGAGGATTTAAGTTTTGATTTAGGGCTTTATTATACAACCACCTCTAACTATCCTAGGTATGATCGATTAATTAGGTATGAAGATGATAATCTACGTTCTGCTGAATGGAATTATGGGCCTCAAAGTTGGTTTATGGGGAATTTTCAAGTGACCAAATTAAGTAGTAGCTCAAATCTTTATGATAAAATACAAGCTACTGCTGCCTATCAAAACTTTCAAGAAAGTAGATTAGATAGAGATTTTCAATCAAACATCAGAAACATAAGAGAAGAAGCCGTTGACGCGTATTCTTTAAATGTTGATTTTGAAAAAGGATTAAGTGAAAAAAGTGAACTTTTTTACGGTTTAGAATATGTATACAACAGGGTGTCGTCTTCTGGCGAAGAAAAAGATATTTCAACAAATATAACGACTCCAACTGTATCAAGATATCCAAACGGCTCTAATTGGCAATCAATAGCTGCATATGCTAGTTTTAAATATAAGCCAAATACAAAGTTTGTGTTTCAGTCTGGATTACGATATAATCACGTGTTAGCCAATGCTGATTTTAAGGAGAATAATCAATTTTTGAATTTACCATTTAATAGCGCCAAACTTGATTCTGATGCATTAACTGGAACAGCAGGAATAAGTTGGATTCCTAGTGAGATGATACAATGGAAATTTAATGCATCGACAGCTTTTAGAGCACCTAATATAGATGATATAGGAAAAGTATTCGACTCAGAGCCTGGATCAGTTGTAGTCCCAAATCAAAATTTGAAACCTGAGTATGCTTATGGCGGAGAGTTGGGTTTAAAGCTTAATTTTAACGATGTATTTATTTTAGATATGGCTACGTATTATACCTTTTTAGATAATGCATTAATACGTAGAGACTTTACTATAAATGGAGAATCACAAATTGAGTATGATGGAGAATTAAGTAATGTACAAGCAATTCAAAATGCTTCTAAATCTTGGATTTATGGATTTGAAACAGGAATTGAATTTAACGTATCTAAAACTATTAAACTTACATCTCAATACAATATTATTGGCGGAACAGAAGAAAATGATGGTATCGAAGTTCCTGTGAGGCATATTGCGCCAAATTTTGGAAATACACATTTCATTTGGCAAAATGAAAAAATTCAAATCGATGCCTTTGCAGAATATAATAACGAATTATCATTTAACCAGTTATCGCCTTCTGTAGCAAGCTATTTATTTGCAAGCGATAAAGACGGAAACCCTTATTCTCCCTCATGGTATACACTTAATTTGAGAACGCAATATCAAATTACTGACGCGACAACGGTAATAGCATCGTTAGAGAACATTACAGATCAACGTTATCGAACCTATTCGTCTGGAATAACAGCTCCAGGAAGAAACCTAATCTTATCATTGCGATATAGCTTATAATAAGAAAGAGGCTTCAAAATCTGAAACCTCTTTATATTACAATTTATGATTGGGTCTAATGTCTTTTAAGTGCCTTCTTAGTGATAATTTGTCCGTTAGAAAGTGTCACTCTTGCGATATAAGCTGCTTGACTTAAACGCGATAGATTATAAACTTCAACATTATGGTTTCCTTGTAGTTTATATATTGTTCTTCCAACAATATCCATGATTTCAACCTGCTTGATAACTAAACTATTTCCTACGGAAAACTTCACATCTCCATCACCAAGTTCAATTATTGATAGATCATCTGGTGAGAAGTCATTTTCATTTACTGAGAGTGATTCTGGCTGAAATACAATTTCAAAACGATCGTTAAACTCTCCTACTTCCGAAGTAAACGTATAATTATTAGTAGATAGGTCATGAATAATATTTAAAAGTTTGTCTTTAATATAGACCGTGTTTTCATTCATGAATTCACCTTCTAATTCGGCAATTGAAATTGTATAAAGCGTAGCTTCATCAATTGCTGTATAGAACCCTAAAGGAATAACTTCTTCAAGTGTTAAACTATTAGGAGCTTTACCTTGAATAGCAAATTTCTTATCATCAGAACTATTTAAAATAGTATAGATAATAGAATTAGCATTTGCTGATAAATTCTTATGTGCATCATAATACATACCATCATCACCATCTGTAGCACCATTGACATAGCCAACTAAAATTTGATTGAAAACACCATTGTCTGTATTTAAATCTAGTCTTATTTTATTTGGACTTGAACTATTATCATTTCTAAAGAATTGAGCATTATTATCTATAACTCTCATACTGTTATTAAAAACGATATCAGTAGTTCTTAAAGTTCCGCCAGCAGAAGTAGAAGCAGCAGCATCATCCATTGAGACAAAGAAACCTTGACCTGAAGGGATAAAACGATTTGGAACGACAGCATCACCACCAGCCGTTTGTCCAGTACCATTTATAATAGCATAATCACTCTGCGAATAGTTTTGAGCTTCATTTCCATTTGTATTATCATCTGCAGCAGTATTATGAGACCAAAAGAATATGGCACCATTAGTAGCACCAACGGTTTGATCAATACTTGCATTAGCAGCTAAGAAGTCATCTGCATCTATTGCTGAAGGGTAAGGGTTTCCTATAAAGTTCCAATTATTGTCATTGGTTTCAACATCATTTCTATAAATAGGAATATTGAACACACCATTATTAAAAGGACCATCAAATGTATAGATGTATTGGTTAGGCGTAAAACCAGTACTGCTATGAGTCGCAGCGTATCCAACACCTGGATCCATAACTGTGGCTGCATTAGTTATTAGTTGCCAATCATTAGCATCATCATCAATATCGTCTTGACCTGGTGCCGTTGCATTATCATTATTAGTCTCTTGTGTAGAGTCTCTAAAGTTTTGCCCATTAAACCAAAAACGTCTATTTGATGAAGATTCGAATAAACCACTTCCAATGGTTTCCCCAGAAACAGGAGAGCTCCAATACGTATATTCTCTATATGTAGCCAATGGCGCTGTTTCTTTTTCGACTGTTATTTTATCTCTTGTGGTTAGAACATCACCATCAACAATAGCAGCATCATCTACTTGTACAAAGGCTCCATCAGTTTTAACAATAATATTACCATTAACTGTTAAGTCGTTTTGAACTCTTACAAAAGTGTTATTTTCAATACTCAAAGTATAGTTGGTATTTACGATAAGTTGACAAGCTTCAAAACTAGTCTCTCCATTTGTGTTAATACTGGTGTCGTAGTCACCATCAATAATAGCTATTTTACTTGATGTAGGAACTGATGACCAACTTGTACCATTCCAAGTTGCGCCTATGGCTTCTAATCTTACTGCATTACTAGCTGTGAAACATGTTATTGTATCTTCTCTAACTTGGCAATAGAACTGATAGTCTATGTAGGCAATTGGATTTAGAATATCTAAAGTTGAATTTGTCGATACATTGTTAAAATCTGCACTATTAGGCACAACCACAAAAGTAGTTGTATTTGGAACTAGGTAATACCATTGGTAATTAAGACCTAAGCCTCCAGCTACTCCCTGACCACCTGTAACAGATAGTTGTACACTAGTACTGCAATTAAACGTCGGGTCGTTTAATACAGAGACTGTTGGAGGAGGAACTGCTAATGTTGGTGCAACACCAACCACTCTACATTCGTTGGCAGTTAAGGTGTCAGTATTCCAAAATGATGGATTGTATGGGTTAGCAGGGTTTAGTGTTGTTGTATTTCTATACATGTAAAACCCTACAAAATTTGGAGTTAAAACTTCATCAATAACAGAATTGTCAGAGGTTCGTCTTAACTGAATCCCATCATTTGAGTTAAAACCTGTAGCAGATATAACATCGTATGGTGTGGTGTAAAATGCATCTGAACATGCACTTGATGAGATTTTCAACCTAAACAACTCCCCAGGTGCTAAATTTCCTGAAGGTAAGTACCAATTGTCAACATAAGGAAAAGTGACTTGATCTGTGTAATTTGTTGTTCTAGACAATTTATAATCACTTAAATCTACTGTAGCATTTGTGCCATTATATACCGTAATCATACCACCATTTCCAGGATTTTCATCATACAATTCATATATGACTAAATCTGTTGATGGGTTAGCGCCTTCACAGCCACCAAAAACAGAATCTATGATTGTAAAATAATCAGTACTTGTACACCCACTATCTGTTAATAAAATTTCCCCACTTACAGACGCAGTAGGAATTGTAACTTCTAAAGTATTTGAATCAATAAACGTAACAGGTAATGAATTACCCCCAAAGTCAATTGTTGTAGAGCCATCAAAATTATTTCCAGTTCCGCTAACCGTAACAATAGTACCAGCTGGTCCAGATTCCGGAAATAAAGATATGCTTGTAGTAGAACATGTTGCATCTCCTTGAACGCGAAATGTATAAGTGGCTTCAGAAGTGTCGGGATCATTACTTAGTATAATTACTTCATCAGTTTTGGTGCCTACGGGATTAATAGGAGCAAACTCCACTTCAAATGAAACAGGAGAATCCGAAGGTGAAAGCGTGAAAGGAAGTGTTGGAAGTCCAACTAAATTAAAATTAGTGCCTGTACTTAAACTGATACTTGTTACATTTAAATCTGCCGTGCCTTCATTTCTAATATAATAAGTTTTTGGAAGCGACGTGCTATTAACGGGAGTTTGAGCAAAAATAGTATTAAAGCCATTATCAGCGGGAGACCCATCTGGTATTGTAGCAAAGGTGTTTCTTTCTACATCTATGTCCGGAATAGGAGTTGTACCGATACCTTGTAAATTAATAAAACAAGATGCTTCATTAGCATCATTATTAGTAACTCTTAAAGAAGCTGTTCTATTACCAGTAGCTATTGGCGTAAATCGGACAGTTACAGTTTGTGTATTGCCAGAAGTGATTATCAAAGGAACTGTTATTATAGGAGAAACAATAGAAAAATCTCCAGGATTAGTTCCAGTGATAGGTAAGGAGGTTACCACCAAATCTAATGTGCCTTCATTTACAATGTCAAAAGTTAAATCTGTATCATATCCTATGGCTTGGGATCCGAAATCAATTGTAAAAGCACCACATGCTTGATCTACTCCAGAACTGTTTTTAAGTTGGATTTCGGGAGCCGAACATGGGGATAATAATGTATTTGCTCCAGGTGATCCACCATCCATAACCTCTTGCCAATTCGATCCTGTGTCTGAGTTATCTATAGTTGCATTTGTAACATGAAGTGAAGCACCATTTCCATCAGCACCATCAGCATCATCATAATTTACAATATCTACTACAGTTGTACTATCTGAAGCAATTAATTCTATATCTACACCAGCAGCAGAAGGGCTATTAGGAAGAATGTTTGTGCTAGAAGGTGACCCATAATCTGGAGTAAAGGAGCATTCTGGAGAAGACGATCCATCATCACCTAATAACACTGTGATACAAGAGTTTGCTGGAATAGTTGTACTTGAAGGAAATGTAAACCTCGTTGTACCATTAACGTCAATAGTATAATCACTTATATCTTGGGATGTTCCATTGAGATTACAAATTTCTATCCATTCATAATCATTACCTGGAGTAGGCGTATTGTACATGATTTCGGTTATGACAACATCAGCTATGACACTAACATTTAGTGTAGCAGCATTTGATGTTGTTGAACCACATGTATTTGTAACAATGCATCTGTATAAATCGCCATCCATCGTTGTTGAAGTTGCAGGAGTAGTATATGTGTCTGTTGTTGCGCCAGAACCTCCAGTGACATTATTCCAGCCAGATCCAGTATTAATTTCCCACTGATAAGATGTTGCGTCACTTGAAACAACTGAGAATGTGGCGGTATTAGGTTCAATAACTGATTGATTAGTTGGTTGCGTTGAAATAGTTGGTAATGTAATACCTGTACCTGTTAAATCACTTGTTGGAGAATTACTTGTTCCTGTTGAACTCGTAACAGTTATGGTTGCAGTTTGAGCACCAACAGCTGTAGGTGTAAACGTAACATTGTAAGTTGCTGTACCCGATGCTGCAATTGTTGTAGATGATAAGCCACTTACTACAAATTGGGCATCATCTGAAGACACATTAATACCATTAGCAGTTAAAGTGCCACTGTTTGTAATAGTATATTGTATGGTAGTTGCAGCAGTGCTTAGACATGATGACCCATGATCTGTTGTTCCTGAAATTGACAAATCTGGATCGGTTGGAAGATCCGTGATTTCAAAATCATCAATAATAAGACGTTCTCCACTAACTCTTAGAACCCTAACTTTGATATTATCACTTGAGTTATTCAGAGTATGTGTCCATTGTGCATATGTTGTGCTAGTAGTATTGATTTGAGCGCCAATATTAGAATAAGCGCCGTTATTTATACTTATTTGTACATCATATACTGCAGCAGGACTATTATCCCAAGAGCGATACCAAAAACTGATGTCTCCAATACCACCATCTTTTCCATTACCATCCGTACCCACATATTCTAAATTAGAAGATGAGGTATTTCTTAATCTCACAGCTCTTCCAGACCTGGCATTGGTAGTTTCACTTAAACCTATATTAATATCGAAGTTATTATAAGAATAGTTGCCATAACCACCACTAGTAAAACCATCAAAATTTTCTGATACTTGTCCATAGGACACAAAAACACATAGGAACGCTAATAAGATAAGGGAGTAATTCTTTTTCATAGGGATAATAATTTACGCTGTTTTTTACCACAAAAGCAAACGTGCTAATATACAAAAATACTTCTTTGTTAGGGCTTGAAAGTCACAGTTTTATTAACAAATTGTTATATTTTTGCACAATGTATCCACCAAAAACATATACTGTCGATGAAGCACAAAAACGCTTAGAGCGTTATTGCGCATATCAAGAGCGTTGTCATAAAGAAATTACACAAAAATTATATGAAATGAGGATGATCCCTGAGGCAAGAGATCAAATTATTGTGCATTTGCTTCAGCACAATTTTTTAAATGAAGAGCGTTATGCTAAAGCCTTTGTAAGAGGCAAGTTCAGAATAAAAAAATGGGGGAAGCAACGTTTGCAATTAGAATTAAAGCGGAAAGACATTAACAAAACAATTATAAGTATCGCTTTAAAAGAGATCGACAATACTGATTATTATAAAACATTTCATGCGCTAGCTGAAAAAAAAGAAGCCACAATTAGGGATTCTAATCTTCAGAAAAGAAGAAAAAAACTCGCAGACTACTTATTATATAGAGGCTGGGAAAGCCATTTGGTTTATGATAAAATACGTGAGTTAATTCCATAAAAAAAGCATCCTAAATTATCAGGATGCTTTTTTATAAATTGTTTTAGGATTACAAATTGAATGTAGCTCCAATATTTACTGCAAATTGATTATGGATATAATATCCAATATCTGATTTATCATTACTATATTTTGCTAAAGGGAATGTAGTTTCTGTAAAGATTCCGAAACCATCAGAAAAGAAATAACGAGCACCAACATGACCTCCAAAGTTTTTTAAACTTAGACTTAAACCTGGATAGACATCAAAGTTTTCATCGATATTTAATACATTACCTAAGTTCGCATTGAATCTTGCTTTTAAATCGAAACGATCACCAAAGTCTGCATCTAATCTGTCATCAATTCCTAAAGCGTATGCAGAAGATACACCAATGGAGATATTGTCTCCTAAGCCATAATCAAAACTGACATTGATTCCGGTAGCTTCATCTTGAATGTTTGCTCCAACTTGAAATTTCTGATCTCCTTTTCCTTCAAATGCTTGTGCGTTTACCAATGAAACGGATACTAATGTGATAATTAAAAATAAATTTTTCATAATTGTTATTCTAAAATTTGAGAACGCAAATATATTATAACTTTTTAATACCCAAGTGTTTTTACTAAAAAGTCTTATTGGTTCTAGAAATGGCTTGCTCATTTTTCCAATCAATCCATTTTTGCCCTTTAATACGTCGCATTAAATTATCAAAATGGCGCATAATCAAAACATTATAAATTGCTTTTCCTAAGTTTTTAGGGTTTCGAGCAATAGCACGTAAGCTCATAGAAAAGCCAGGCGTGAGATATTTCATATAATGCCAGTAACCTTCTGGCATATAAAGAATTTCGCCATGATTTAATTCACACTGCCAACCTTTTGCATTTTTAAGCGCAGGCCACTTTTCAAAATCTGGATTCGAGAAATCGATATCTTCTCTTGTGATTAAAGAATGTGGAATTTTATATAAATAATCATTTTGCTTTTGATCAAATAATACACACTGTTTTTTCCCTTCAAAATGAAAATGGAAAATATTAGCTAAATCAATATCATAGTGCATGAATGTGTGTGAGTCCTTTCCGCCGAAAAATAACATAGGAAGGTTTTTCATCAATTTTAAACCAAAGTCTGGATAGCTGAAATCATTTTGCAATTGAGGAATTTCTTTTAAAATATTCCAAAGAAAAATACGATACTTGGTTGGCTTACTTTTCAATAAATCAACATAGTCACTCATTTTCATTTTCGCATGAGGTTCATTAAAACCGTCTTTGTAATCTACTGGTCTGTCATCATATAGCGGTACAATTTTTTCACCAGCTATGGATTTCATATATTCTAAACTCCATTTTTTATGAGCTGGCCAATCTTCAGTAAAACGTTCAATAACCACAGGCTTTTGTGGTTTAAAGTAATGAGCTATAAAATCCTCTTTGGTGATGTTCTTTATACGAGGAATGTCTTGAAGATTCAATGTAGGCATCAAAAAAAATTAGTGTTTAAAGTTAAGAAAACGTTCCGAAACCAAATTAATTGTTTGTTAAAATATGACAATTAAAAGATGTGGGACTAACTTTTATCTCTAGTCTTTTTAAAGAAAAAAATGTAAAATGTATTATTTAATGGCTTTTGCTTTTAGTTTCGCTTCTTCATTTCGTTCAATAGAATGATTAGGACGTGACCATTTAGGTTTTTCACCTAAAGCTTGATATTGAGAATTTTCGGCTTCAACAGTTTCAGGTTGCATTTTTTTAATGAATGGTTTTTGCGGGTTTAAACCTAATAATTTAAACATTTCCATATCGGCATTGACGTCAGGATTAGGCGTAGTTAATAATTTGTCACCAGCAAAAATAGAATTCGCACCAGCAAAGAAGCACATGGCTTGTCCTTCTCGAGTCATTTCAGTACGACCAGCACTTAACCGCACTTGTGTTTCTGGCATCACAATTCTTGTTGTTGCTACCATTCTTACCATATCCCAAATAGAAACGGGTTTTTGTTCTTCTAAGGGTGTGCCTTCTACAGCAACTAATGCATTGATTGGAACCGATTCTGGTTGTGGATTTAAAGTTGATAAAGCTACTAGCATTCCAGCTCTGTCTTCTATCTTTTCCCCCATACCAATAATGCCACCAGAACACACAGTTACATTTGTCTTACGAACGTTATCTATGGTTTCTAAACGATCTTTATAACCACGAGTAGAAATGACTTCTTTATAGTATTCTTCAGAAGAATCGAGGTTATGATTATAAGCATATAAACCAGCTTCAGCTAAACGTTGTGCTTGATTTTCGGTAATCATACCTAATGTGCAACAGACTTCCATGTCTAGTTTATTAATAGTACGTACCATTTCTAAAACCTGATCAAACTCTTCACCATCTTTTACATTACGCCAAGCAGCTCCCATACATACACGTGAACTTCCTGAAGATTTTGCACGCAATGCCTGAGCTTTTACCTGTTGAACAGTCATCAAATCATTGCCTTCAATATCTGTGTGGTATCGTGCAGCTTGCGGGCAATAGCCACAATCTTCTGGGCAACCACCAGTTTTAATAGACAATAAAGTAGATACTTGAACAGTATTAGGATCATGATGCTTGCGGTGAATCGTTGCAGCATCGTACAATAACTCCATTAAAGGTGTATTGTATATCTCTAGAATTTGTTCTTTGGTCCAATTATGTCTTGTTTCGCTCATGTGTAATAATGTTAGTTTTTTAATATTTTCTTATTGAAAGAAGCAATTGTTGTTTTTACTTCTACAAAATAACTACCGTTAGCTAAATCTTTTAGGTCTATAGTATAAATATTAGTATTTATTGATGTTTCAGATAAAACTAAGCGTCCTCCTACATCAAAAATTGAAATTTCTTTAATTGTATCGCCTCCAATATTTTCAATATTAATTATTGTTTTTGATGGATTTGGATAAATTTTGAATTGTTGAAGAACATCGTCTTCAACATTAAGTGTGTAAAGATTATTCGTATATAGGTTTGTAGTTGATTCAAAATCACTATTTAGACCTATGTTAATTATATCATTGTCGTTGTCACCATCGATGTCAGCAACAGCTATCCTACTTAAAAATGTTAAGCCTTCAAATAATGCCGTTGTAGATTCATTGAAATTACCAGAACCGTCATTTATATAAAGTTTAGTGGCTATTGATCCATCTAATAATTGCCCAGTTAAAAGCAAATCAATTGAATTGTCATCGTTTAAATCGGCAAATACTCCCTCCCCAATAGTAATGTTTTCTATAGTTATGTTATTTAATTCGGTAAAGTTACCTGAGCCATCGTTAATATAAAGCAATGTTGTTCCTTGACCAGGAGACGGTTGTCCCGTTATGACTATGTCTAAGTCTGAATCTCCATCAATATCTCCAGTTGATACAGAACTATAGTATAGGCCAAGAAAAGGTGGTCCTGATACTTCGGAAAAATTTCCAAATCCATCATTTAGATATAATGTAGCACTTGCGTTGCCTCCTCCAGAAGTGAGGTCTCCAATAATCAATAAATCTGAATCAAAATCTCCATCAGCATCAAAAAATTCGAAGTCTCCAAAGCCAATTCCATCAAAATTGTTTGATGTAACTGTAAATGTTCCATTACCATCATTCAAATAAAGAATGGTTAACGAATTGCCAATCGCTAATAGATCTAAATCTAGATCACCATCAATATCTTTTAATTTGACATCTGCGCTCGTTGTAAATAAATCGACTCCAGGCACTTCTGAAAAATTTCCATTACCATCGTTAATATAAATAAGAGTTGTACTTGTGCCATCATTTTTGCGACCACTGATAATAAGATCTAAGTCTGTATCACCATCAATATCTCCAAAATCTGTGGAGCTATTATCTACATCAACGAACGTTGTTGTTGATTCAGTAAAACCTCCAATACCATCATTTATATATAGTTTAGAAAAAGGAATAGAGGATCCTGAATTATTGTCAGAACCTGTAATAAAAACATCATTATCTAAATCACCATCTACGTCTGCAAATTGGACGCTTCCATTTGCTGCGCTAAAAAAAGGATTATTGACATCCAAGGTAAAGGTTTGCGAATTTGAAATTGCGGCTAAAAAAAAGAAACTTAATAGTATTTTCTTCATGTTGTGAGGATTGATATTCCTAGCAAAAATACCTATTTTATGTTCATAAAAATATCAAAAAGCGCATAAAATTTTTCAGGTTCTTCTAGGTATGGATTATGACCGCTTTGTTCAAACATTTCAAACTGCGCTTGTGGCATATATATTTTGTATTGTATTGCAAATTCTGGGGTTGATACACCATCATAACGACCTGCAACGATCAATGTTTTAGCTTTGATATCCTTTAATTGTTGCCTGTAATCTTGATTAATCATGCTTCCAGAGACATCAAAATCACCATCTGGACCTATAATTGTGGCATAGACATCAACAGCCCAACTTCTATGCTCTGTTTTTGGCGATTTAGATGTTAGTTTGGTATTATGATAATAAATATATTTTGTTGGGAAGTCACCATAAATAGTTAAGAGTGGTTCCTGACTTGAAACATAGCCTAAGGCTCTAAGAGAATCTACAACCTTCCATTTTTCCGGGAAATGTGTTTTAGCATAATGGTTATAACTATCACAATTGGCTTGCCACATGGTACCAGAATGAAAGCCATTGATTAGTACCATATTTTCAACATTGTCTTTGTATTTGATAGCATACGCTTGTGCTGGAACAGTCCCATACGAATGACCAACAAGCGATATTTTATTGAATTTTAAGAGCTTTCGAAGCTTTTCAATCATCTCAACATCATGTTCTACACTATACTCTGAAATGTCTTTTGCATCATCACTTTTACCACGACCTAACCAATCAAAAAAGACAACAGTATTGGTTTTGTAATAATGACCAAAGGCGCCTTGCATATAATCATGCGAATTTCCAGGACCACCTGGTAAAAAGAAAATCGGTTCGCCTTCACCTAAAACTTCAACGTTAATTTGATAGCCATCTATCATGTGAAACCTAGATTCGAATTTCTCAAAGATTTCTGGATCTGTTTGGGCTTGAAGAGATAAAAAAGAAAAACATAGAAGTATCATACATACTTTTAGTGTGGTTGTCATAACGTTGAATTTATTGTAAATATAACTATTTAGAGAGCAAAATAGAAACCGCATTTCCGCCAAAACCAACAGCATTTACCAAGATGTTTTTAATTTGTCTTGGGTGTGAGTTTTCAAGATATGGAATTGAAATAAACCTATTGTTTTGAAGCATCATAACAGCCATTTCGATACTTAGCATCCCACTGGCACCTAGGCTATGTCCAATTTTCCATTTATTATTGGTTAATGTGGGAATTTGATTTTTAAAAATTGTTTTGATCGCATTTATTTCAGCTTGATCACCTTTGATTGTTCCAGGTGTATGTGTTATAATAACGTCGATATCTTCTGGGTTTATATTCTCTAAAGCCATAGCCATAGATTTTTGAAAACAAATGGCATTGGTAGATAAAGATGCATTGTGTTCAAGAATTTCTGTAGCATAACCTAGACCTATAATTTTTGCTAAAGCATTTGTGACTTCTCCAGATTCTAAGCATGCCATTGCAGCGCCTTCACCAAGAATCATAGTATTTTCTGTTTTACTGAGATTTAGAGATTGATTTGGGTATTGCACATCTTCAGTTTTTGCATAGATTTTCAACGCTTGCATTTGAGCAATCGTGAATGGTGTTAGAGGCGCTTCGCTTCCTCCAACTAAAAATTTATCGCACATACCAGAGTTAATCCATGCGATGCCATTGAGCATAGCATGTAATGCAGTAGAACAGGTAATAGAATGTGAAATTTCTGGGCCATTGGTTTGTAAATCGTGAGCTACCCATGACGATATATTTCCTAGAGTTGTGGTTGGAGATGTTAAGGTATCAGCTTTGTTCTGACTTAAAAACTCTTTATGGTAGTTTTCAAAGAGTGTTGTAGCTCCACGAGAAGAACCAATATTGATTCCGAAGTTATCTTTAGCATTCCATTCTGCGTCTTGTATAGCTTGTCTTGAGGCGAATATGGCGTATAATACCGAATTGTCTAAGGCTTTATATTTAGGATTAGATCGTCTTAAAGTTTCAATATTTTTTTTGACTTCGGAAGGCATTTCAGCAACTAAAACAGTATTGTTTTTAGTAAAACAATGCCTTGGGTTATTATAGTTTTTCCAAATGTCCTTTGATTGAGAACCTAAAGGAGAAATTGATGAAATGGCAGTTATTGAAATAGATTGTTGCAAAAGGGTTTAATTTTTAAGCAAAAATAGGATATTGTATATTTAAGTAATCATAAAATTAAAATTGTTTTGAGTAACAAATTTTGATTGAATGCTACTTATCTATTAGAACATTAATATTATGGAAGACGTAAGTAAAAAAAATTGGTTTGGTAGAAACTGGCTTTGGGTATTACCTGTTGGTGGATGCTTGACCGTTATTTTACTATTTATTTTTGGTGTAGGAGCCGCAATTTTTGGGGTTGCTAATATTATAAAAGGTTCTGCACCTTATGAATATGCTGTAGAAGCAGCAAAAGATAATACTGAAGTTCAATTAGCTTTAGGAGAAGCTATTGATACCGATGGGGTTTTTGAAGGCAACATCACCATTAATAATAGTACAGGTGAAGCCGATTTAAAGATTCCTATTAAAGGTGATAAAGGTAAAGGGACTATTGTTATCGTTGCAGAAAAAGAAGGTGACGATTGGGTTTATGAAACACTCTATGTGCGTATCAAAGCCACTCAAGAAAAAATCAACCTGTTAGATAAAAGCATGGAAGGAAATTAGAGGGATTTATATAATTTCCAAAGCATCCTCTATAACCTGATATACTTTTTGTAATTCTTCATCAGAAATAGTATAAGGTGCCAAAATATAAATTGTGTTTCCTAAAGGTCTTAGGCAAACACCATTTTTCATGAAGAATTGAAATAATTTGTCTCGCAAATTTCCGTAGCGATCTATTTTGATATTTAAATCTAGAGCAAAAATGATTCCTGTTTGTCGTATTGAATCAACTTTAGGATGTGTTTTTATATGTTCTCCAAATGTTTGATGTGAATTGACAATACGTCTAATATTGTTTTGAATTTCTTCAGATTTCAATAATTCAATTCCTGCCAAGGCCGCTGAGCATGCTAATGGATTTGCTGAGTAAGTATGTCCATGAAATAAGCCTTTACTAATCTCATCACTATAAAATGCCTTATAAATATCTTGTGAGCAACTTGTAATTGCCATTGGCAATAAGCCTGCTGTTAAGGCTTTGCTTAAACATATAATATCAGGTTTAGTTTCAATATTGTCTGAAGCAAAATAACGTCCAGTTTTTCCAAAACCTGTCATTACTTCATCTGCAACGGTTATAATGTTGTTTGCTTTGCAGAATTTCAGAATTAAGTTTAAACCTTCAGCATTGTGCATTTTCATTGCAGCGGCACCTTGTACTAAAGGCTCATAAATAAAGCCTGCAACTTTGTTATGAGAAACAAGGTCTTTTAAAACTTTTAAAATAGCATCATGATTATCGCCATTTGGTGTAGGAATACGTTTAACATCTAAAAAGAAATCTTCAAATGGACCATTATATACTGATAATCCTGAAACACTCATAGCACCAAAGGTATCACCGTGAAAACCATTATCAAAAGCGATTAAAGTATTACGCTTTTCACCAGCATTGAAATGGTATTGTAATGCCATTTTGATACCTATCTCTACTGAAGTCGAACCATTATCGCTAAAAAAGAGTTTGTTTTGATTTTTTGGAAGGATATCTATCAATGCTTCGGAAAGTTTGACAGCTGGCTCATGCGTAAACCCAGAAAACACGACCTGATCTAATTTTTGCATTTGGTGAGAAACACGATTGGTAATGTAAGGATTGCAATGTCCATACATACAGGTATACCATGATGCAATAGCGTCTATATATTCGTTTCCATCTTCATCAGTTAAGATACAGCCTTTTGCTTTAGTAATCGCAATGGTATCTGGATGCGTTTTATGTTGCGTCAACGGATGCCAAAGGTGTTTTTTGTCTCTTTGCTTTAAGCTCATAATTTGTCTCTAAATTCTTGAGCATATTCTTTAATAACATTGTTATCAAAATAAGGCTCTTCGTTAACACGACCTATAACATTAACCTTGGTCATTTTGGCGATAATAGCTTCAGTTGTTTTGTGCTCATTTCCGCTGAAAATAATAGAGATATCAAAGCCTTTTGATTTCAATAAATTAATGGTGAGCAATGAATGATTAATACTACCAAGGTAATGCCTAGACACTACAATTACTTTATAGTCTGGTTTGATAAGATCTAAGATTGTATGCTTGTTATTAATAGGGACTAATAACCCTCCAGCGCCTTCAATGACTAAGTGATTTTGCGTGTTAGGCTGTCTTATGTTTTTTATATCTATGGTAATTCCGTCAATATCTGCTGCTGCATGCGGACTCATAGCCGTCTGTAATGCATAGGTGTTATCATGGAATTTAGAGTTTGTATTTGAAACCAAATGTTTTACTTTTTTAGTATCGCAATGGTCTAATTCTCCAGCTTGAATAGGTTTCCAATAATCAGCTTCTAAGGCTTCGGTAACTATTGCAGCGGCAACAGTTTTACCGACATCTGTACCAATCCCAGTAATGAAATACGTGCTCATTTAAAAAATGGTTTTGCAGTTGTTACAAATATGTTTTGTTTTTTCAAAAAACGGAAATAACATGTGAAATATGTTTTTACGTTCTAAAGGCGCAATTAAAATATGATTTGAAGTACAAGATGGGCAAGGTATGGGGTTACCATTGATGTCTAGTTCATAAGGTCTTATCTCATTATAAATTTGTATTGCTTTCTCAATGTCATCGTTTGATACTAAAAGTTTTACACCTCCAATAGCTTGACTTATTAAGGGATCAGAGTCTACAGTTTTTTCATCTAATAGCATAACAGAAATGCCTTCTGCTTCTAGTTTAGATTTTGTGATTTGTGCCTCTGTTGAATACGGAAACGTTGCAAGTATTGTATAATTATCTATCATAAAAATGAATTGATTTTAAACAAAAGTAGCAAGTAACTGCAAGACTTTGGTTATTTCTTCAGAAGAATTATAACTGTGTAAGCAAAAACGTAAACGTTCTTTTTCTTTTGGAACGGTAGGTGAGAGGATGGCTTTAACATCAAAGCCTTTTTGCTCTAGTGCTAAAGCTATTTTTTTTACCATAGTATTTCCTGATATAATGCAACAATGAATGGCTGAGTTACTTTCAATAAATAATTGCTGAAGGTTGCATCGTATGATTTCAGATTTAAAAAAACTGATATTTTGTTGCAGCTGAGTTTTGTTTTGCAGAATTTGATTCAGTAGTTCACTATACGATGCCTGTATTGTTGCTAAGGCATGAGGCGGAAGCGCTGTAGTATAAATAAAAGGCCTCGAAAAATTGATAAGATAATCTCTAAGGTCTTGTTTACATAAAACAGCAGCGCCATGACTGCCTAGTGCTTTTCCAAAAGTTATAATTCTTGCAAATACTGAGTCTTCAAGTTGGAGTTCGCTTATGAGTCCGTTACCATGTTCTCCAAATACACCAACTGCGTGTGCTTCGTCAATAACTAGATTGGCATTAAAGTTTTCACTTATCTGCGATAGTGTTATTAAATCTGGAGAATCACCATCCATAGAAAACACTGATTCTGTGACAACATAAATGTCTCGATTAGATTCGGAGGTCACTCGACTGCGCTCAAGGTAATCGACTACATCATTTAAATCATTGTGATTAAACTTATATGCCTTTGCATTGCTCATGGTAATACCATCGCGAATAGACGCATGACAATATTCATCATAAAGAATAATGTCATTTCGCTGTGGGACACATGAAAAGAAACCTAAGTTGGCGTTATAACCAGAGTTGAAAATTAAGGCTGTTTCTGAATTATGAAAAGCACTTATTTGTTGTTCTACAATGTGATACAATTGATGGTTTCCAGATAATAGTCGCGAACCTGTTGCTCCATTTTGAGGGTATTTATTATCAATCAAGTATTGATATGCCTGATTAAAAATAGATTCTGATTTAGAAAACCCTAAATAATCATTAGATGAAAAATCAACAAGCATGTTTGAATCGCCTAATTGCCTGAAGGCGTTTTCTTGTTGTCGTTTATCCAGTTTATATTGAAGTTTTTTAGGCAGCATTAATTAAATTTAATCGATGTATACAATTTCTCCTTTTTCTCTAAGATGATCTTTATCAATCCATTTATAGTCTCCCTTTTCTGTGGCGTCTAAAAGGTCAATTAATAAAGCATCTGCTATATGCGATGCAACATCAAAAGCATCTTTAATGTTTTTAGTTTTATAGACTGTTATTTTTTTATTTTTCTCGTAAAAAATATTGAGTACTATAATAGGAAAACTATTTGTAGTTTCGGCCGTTAAGGCTCTTAAGGTAATATCCTCTGTGGTATTAAATATTGAAATATATTCAGGATTATTAAGGTTTCTCCATGCCCCAAAAGTAATTCCTAAGAATGAAGTCGTTTTTCTATAAGTATTAGATTGTAGATTGATTTCTGAACCTTCAGTTTTTAAAAGAAGTAGACCAAATAAGATTGGAACCAGCATCAGAAATTCTAAATAAAACAAGCCATATAATCCTACCAATATTGCCGCTATTCCAGCGATAAGCTTCCAAAACGGTACTTTTCTAGTGTACTTAATTATTGCATCCATAACCACAAATATAGCTAATGAAATGCTGAATATAGAGTGATTTTAAATGCAATAAAATTATCTTTTTTAAATAAAAAATTATTGTTTTTCAATAATTTTTGTAAATTTGTTATCGTTAAACAATAATAAAATGAAAACTGAACGAATTTTTAAAATGATGAATGTGGTCTCTTGGATTGTATTTATCGGACTTTGTATTAAAGCTGGAGCGATTGCAATAGTATCTATTTTGAGCCTTTTTGCGAATAAGAGTGCTACTGAGAACTTGTACAAAGGAATTGATTTATCCAATCTTTATGATTTTAGTACCACTCATTATATTTATACAGTACTTCTTCTCATATTGATTACAGGCTTAAAAGCTTATCTATTCTATGTATTAATTAAAATTTTTAGGATTCTAGATTTTAAAAACCCATTTAGTGAAGAAGTGGTAAAATTAATTTTGCGCATTAGTAAAATAGCATTGAGTATTGGTCTATTAGGAATTTTTGCAAATTCTTATATGACATGGTTGAATTCTAAAGTTACTTTTTTAGAACTAGATTTTAGTACATCAGGTTATATATTCATGTCTGGTGTGATATTTATTGTTGCGTCCTTATTTAGACAGGCGATAACGATTCAAAAAGAAAATGAATTAACAATATAGTTATGAAAGATAATACGAATATTTTAACCTTTATCACTTGGGGCATTTTACTAGCAGCTGTGTCTGTATTGCTCAATGATATGCGTGAATTTGAGTTTAATAAATTTGAAAACTTTGTAAATTGGGCGAAAACTGCAGATAAAGATGCACCTTGGTATTCCTCTCAAAATGCTATAGAATGGAGTTACTATGCAATAAGTGCTGGTTTATTTTTCTGGCGAGGGTATCTTATTTATGGGTTTTCTTATTTTTTATCCATTCTAAAAGAGATAGAAAACGAAAATTATTTTAGTGATAACAACATTAAGTATTTTAAAAAGATTGGAACTATTTTTATTCAGTATACGATTAGTGTTTTGATATTAAGATTTCTTCTAGCCGCTATTGGAGAATCAACGTTTAACTTTTTTACCGAACTCAAAGCTGAGTTTACCTTTTTAATTCCTGCAGGATTGGCATTTTATATTCTTGCTGAAATTTTTAAACGTGGAAAACAAGCTGAGGAAGATAACGAATTAACCATATAAGTATGCCAATAATAGTTAATCTTGATGTGATGCTCGCCAAGCGAAAAATGAAAAGCAATGAACTTGCCGATATTGTTGGTATTACCACTGCAAACCTTTCAATATTGAAAACAGGTAAAGCTAAAGCGATTCGGTTTTCTACATTAGAAGCCATTTGCAAAGCTTTAGAGTGTCAGCCTGCTGATATTTTAGAATATACCGAAGTATAAACTCTAAATTCAAACATTTTATTGTATATTTACACATATGTTTGCACTTGTAGATTGTAATAATTTTTATGCGTCTTGCGAACGTGTTTTTAACCCTAATTTACAAGGACAACCCATTGCTATTCTTAGCAATAATGATGGTTGTGTAATTTCACGTAGCGATGAAGCAAAAGCATTAGACTTGCCAATGGGAGCGCCTATTTTTAAATGGGACGGTTTCTGTAAGGTTAACGACATTCATGTGCTATCGTCAAATTATCCGCTGTATGGAGATATGAGTAGTCGTGTTATGGATATTCTACGACAATTTACTCCAGATGTTGAAGTCTATAGTATAGATGAGGCTTTTTTAGAGTTTAAAGGATTTAATCACTATAATTTTAATACCTACGGAAATGAGATGCGTATGCGCATTTTAAAGTGGACAGGCATTCCAGTTTGTGTTGGCATAGCGCCAACTAAAGCATTGTCTAAAGTTGCTAATAAAGTTGCACGAAAATTTCCGAAGGAAACCAAAGGGGTTTATGTTATAGACTCTGAAGAAAAACGAATTAAGGCCTTAAAGTGGATTGCTATCGAAGCTGTTTGGGGAATAGGACGCGGTTTACAAAAACGATTGAAGTCTAAAGGCTGTAAAACAGCTTATGATTTTACGCAATTATCAGATGATTGGGTGCGTAATACTTTTTCGATTACTGAGTGGAAACTGAAAAAAGACTTAGAAGGTAACTCTAAAATTCTATTAGACGAACCTAAAAATAAACGTGCTATAGCGACTACACGAAGCTTTGAATATACCTATTCAGATCTAGATAATATAAAAGAACGCATCTCTACGTTTGCAATGAGTTGTGCTGAAAAATTACGAAAGCAAGGATCAAGCTGCCATATGATTATTGTGATACTGAGTAGTGATAGGCATAAAAAAAATCTAGAGCAGCATCGCGCTAGTAAAAGTGTAAGTTTGTCCTATCCAACAAATTCATCTTTAATTATAAGTAACTGTGCAGTTAATGCTGTAATGTCTATCTTTAAAACAGGGATAAAGTATAAACGCGCAGGTGTAATTGTTACAGGTTTAGTGCCAACAGATAATCATCAATTACATTTATTTGATGTTGAAAACCCTAAGCATCAACCATTAATGCAATCTATAGATGATATGAATACAAAATATAAAAGTCATAAAATTAAATTAGGTAATCAAGATTTAAAACGCACTTGGAAAATGCGTCAAGAACGGTTATCTCCAAGGTATACCACGAATATTAACGATATTATTGTAGTAAAATGATAACACACAAAGCAGGAAGTTTAACTTTCTTTACACCCGAAACCATTGCTGGTGCAGCAGCACAATTTTTTGATGCAGGAATTTCTGCAGGTTTTCCATCTCCAGCAGACGATTTTAAAGAACAGCGTCTATCCTTAGATGAGGAACTCGTTAAAAACAAAGAGGCAACCTTTTATGCTCGTGTTAGTGGTCAATCTATGATTGGAGCAGGACTAGAAGATAATGATTTGTTGGTTATTGACCGAAGCCTTGAGCCATCAAATAACAAAATAGCAGTGTGTTTTTTAGATGGTGAGTTTACTGTAAAACGTTTGCGTGTAAGTGACGATGAAATATGGTTGCAACCAGAAAACCCAAACTATCCAATTATAAATATAACAGAGGATAATAACTTTTTAATTTGGGGTATTGTTACCAATGTGATTAAAAAGGTATAATAGATTAAACCGATAATAACAAAAAACGCCAAACATATAGCTTGGCGTTTTTTATTTGTAAAAGTATATTGTTTAGTCTGCTAAAACAATCACTTTATTGTCCTTCATTTCAATTGTTCCAGAATTAATTGGTAACCAAAACCCTTTATCTGTTTTATTAAATAAAGATTCGACCTCCTCTTCTAAAGTAATGTTACCATTAATTTTAACGTGACCTTCTTTTAATAAAGAGATTGTAGGTGCATGATTGTTTAACATTTCAAATTCACCCATAACACCTGGGACAGTAACGCTAGTTACTTCTCCGCTAAATAAGGTAGCTTCTGGTGATACAATTTCTAAATGCATGTTTCTGTAATTTTTAAATTAAGCTTCTGCAAGCATTTTCTCTCCAGCTTCAACAGCTTCTTCGATAGTTCCCTTAAGGTTAAACGCAGCTTCTGGTAAGTGATCTAATTCACCATCCATGATCATGTTAAATCCTTTGATTGTTTCTTTAATATCAACTAATACACCTGGAATACCTGTAAATTGCTCAGCTACGTGGAATGGTTGAGATAAGAAACGTTGTACACGTCTTGCTCTACCTACAGCCATTTTATCTTCTTCAGATAATTCTTCCATACCTAAGATGGCAATAATATCTTGTAATTCTTTGTAACGTTGTAATAACTCTTTTACTCGCTGTGCACAATCATAGTGTTCAGCACCTAAAATATCAGCCGTTAAAATTCTTGAAGTAGAATCTAATGGATCTACCGCAGGATAGATACCTAGCTCAGCAATCTTACGAGATAATACTGTAGTTGCATCTAAGTGAGCAAAGGTAGTTGCCGGAGCAGGATCGGTTAAATCATCCGCAGGTACGTAAACCGCTTGTACAGATGTAATAGACCCTTTTTTAGTAGATGTAATACGTTCTTGCATCGCACCCATTTCGGTTGCTAATGTTGGTTGGTAACCTACCGCAGAAGGCATACGACCTAATAATGCAGATACCTCAGATCCAGCTTGAGTAAAACGGAAGATATTATCTACGAAGAAAAGTACATCTTTTCCTTGTCCATCACCAGCACCATCACGGAAATATTCTGCTATAGTTAATCCTGAAAGTGCTACACGAGCACGAGCTCCAGGAGGTTCATTCATTTGTCCGAAAACGAACGTTGCTTTAGAATCTTTCATGGCAGCTTTATCCACTTTAGATAAATCCCATCCACCGTCTTCCATAGAATGCATAAAATCATCACCATACTTGATAATTCCTGATTCTAACATTTCACGAAGTAAATCGTTACCCTCACGAGTACGTTCACCTACACCAGCAAATACTGAAAGTCCACCGTGTCCTTTTGCAATGTTATTAATCAACTCTTGAATCAATACTGTTTTACCTACACCAGCACCACCAAATAAACCAATCTTACCACCTTTTGCATAAGGCTCAATAAGGTCAATTACTTTAATACCAGTAAATAATACTTCAGTAGATGTTGATAAATCTTCAAACTTTGGTGCTTGTCTGTGAATTGGTAAACCGTTATCACCAGCTTTTGGCAAGTCTCCAATACCATCAATTGCATCTCCAATTACGTTAAAAAGACGTCCGTAGATATCTCCACCAATTGGCATTTGAATTGGAGCACCAGTTGCAGAAACTTCAGTTCCTCTACTTAAACCATCAGACGAATCCATAGCAATTGTACGTACGGTATCTTCACCAATGTGAGATTGTACTTCAAGTACTAAAAGAGAGCCATCGGCTTTTTTAATTTCTAAAGAATCATAGATTTTCGGAAGTTCAGAACCAGCTCCGAATTCAACATCGATAACTGGACCTACTATTTGTGCAACTTTACCTGTAACTTTTGACATTACTTATGTGTTTAATGTTTAAATATTTTGATTCAAAAAACATTCGTTTTTCGCGCTGCAAAGATATATTTTTTAATTTAAAATTATAGTAAATTTTAATGCTTTTTTGCACATAAAAAAACACCTTCAATTTGAAGGTGTTTTTTAATTGTTTTTTTAACCTGCTTTATTACAAAGTAGGAGGGAAATTTGTAGGTAAATCACCAGCTGCAGGAGTACTTCCTGAAGCTATGAAATTTGACCCAAAAGCAGTGTCTATAGCTACTAAAAACTCTCTAGCCATTAAACCATAACCTCTTGATGTTAAATGTACGCCATCTAGACTTATAAGTCCACCAAAAACTAAATCAGTAGTCATAGTGTAATCATCGTATGCGTATCCAGATATAGAAGCTTGTTCTAATACAGCTCTTAAATCTGCCACAGCTACATTTGGATTGGCATCAGATACCGCAAGAATTGTTGTGTTATAAGCTGAAGTTGCCATTGCTATAGCATTTTGTTCTTGTGGAGTCAATACCCACTTATCTTCTAAAGGAAATGATACACCTTCAACAGAAAATTGCTCTGCCAATGCTTCTGGTAATCCAGCACCTTGTAAAAAAGCTGATTGATCATCATTTACAGTCCCTATAATTGACGAACTTGGTAGTACGAGTAAATCATTTTCGTTGGCTTGTCTTGCTTGACCATAAACAAAACCTAATAGGTTTGCTACTACAGGAGCAGCAGCAGCAGGTAATCCAAACGACTCTACAAAAGCAGGAAACGTAGGACTTGCATTTAATACACCTGCAATTTGAGCAGATAAATCCATTAAGTTTTCATCTTTTACAACTACAGCACTAGCAGCAGTTTGAGAAAAAGTAATTTGTCGTTCAGTAGCATTTGGAACGCCTTGACTTTCTAAAAACGCAAATACTTGGTTTAATTGTCCAAAAATACCATTCAAAGTTGGAATTTGAGGTCCAAATGCAGGGTTACTTGGATCTAATGGGTTGTGAGGTACTGTAGTAAAATGTGCTAAACTTGTAATATCTGGTACGGTAGTAACCACACCGTTAGCTCCATTTTGAGTTAATGCAGCCACCATAGCACTAAATGATTGAGCGAAAACACTTGGGTCTGTAATATCGTTATTGCCATATGTTAATGGGTTTGTATTACCAGTTTGGTCTACACCCGTTCCACCAGAAGTTGCATAACCCAAAACATCATTACCTCCAATTTCTGATAATGTAAAAAATGTAGGGCTTTGTGCTAAAGCATCTCCTAGCATAGATGCTGCAGGAGAAGATGCCATACGTCCAAAATAAGGATTTAATGCACCGTAGCCTTCAAAAGGGACATGAAAACTTTTAGCTCCAGGTACACCTACATTATTAAAGGTTCCTCCTAAGTTAGTAGTTGCTTCTGTTGTTGACATAGCTGGTAAAACCGCCGGTCCAGCACCATTAAAGAAAAGCCTTGGGCCAAAGCTACCATTTGCCATCGGGCTTCCTCCAAACAAAAAGCCACCTATATTATCACTCATTAAAGGTTGCGTGAAATCGCCTCCTCCAGTTTTAGCAAATTGTGTAGCTAATAGATTAGGAAAAGAATTTTCTTGTGTTGCAATGAACAACGCATTGTCTGTAAATCCTGCAGTAAAAGAAGCTCCCACTGAAACATAGTTTGAAAAATCTGCAGATCCAGCCGTTAACGCAGGAAGTACTACATCTTCTTCTGACATATCAAAATCTTCCTCATCATTACATGCAGTAAACCCAATAAGGACTGCAGAAAGTAGTATGTATTTTATAGTTTTCATTGTTGTAATTTTTATAAGTTGTTAATTGTCCATGATGCATAATACATAGATCCAATAAATCCAGTACCAAAAGCAGTAAAGTATTCATCACCAGTTAAGTTGGTTGCTCCAACTTTGAATGATGATTTCAAGCTTGGAACTCTTAAGTTTATCTGTGCATCTACAACATGGAATTCAGGAACTACACCGTTTCCAAATGTTGCTTCCCAGAAGTAATCGTCACTAAATCTATACGATACATTGAAACCGAAGTTTTTGAATAATTCTGTATTTCCAAATGATGCTTTGAATTTGTGCTCAGGCGTATTGAAATTTGTCATTAAATCTGGATCAGAAGCCTGATCAAAATCTAATTTAGTATATGTATAACTACCACTTAAATCGAAATCTTTAAAGACCTTAGTTGATAATCCAATTGAGGCACCATAAGAATTTACATCTGCTCCAGAATTAGTATATGTACTATAAGCTTGAAAATCTCCATTTGATATTGCAGCAACCGATAATGATCCGTCACCAACTGTACCATAAAAAGGAGAAATAACTACTTTTTGAGAAATGAAATCTTTATACTTATTATAGTAGGTACTAAAGTCAACAATTAAATTGCTAAATTTTCCACGATAGCCAACTTCAATTGAACTCACTTGTTCCGGCTTTATCACATCAGGATTTGCTATTTCTAATACAGCTGGGTTTCCTGTTGCACCTAATTCAGTAACAGAATCTAAAGTATATGAATTATTATAAGCGACAGCACCAGTTTGAGTTATATTTGCTGGTTGACCTAATGCTTGTCCAGCACCACTAACACCAAACGTTCTTACGTAACGATCTAAGTTGTCTGGAGCAGAACCAACTAGGATTGCTCTACCTGCATCTAAACCAATGAATAAATCTTGAGTTGTAGGATTTCTAAAACCAGTTTGAACTGAAGCTCTAATATTGTGATTTCTATTAACGGTAAGTCCAGCAGATACTCTAGGCGATACAAAACCATCAAAAAATTCAGATTTGTCATAACGCGCAGATCCTGTTAATTTTAAATCCATCATTTCATTAATTTCAAATTCCTTTTGGATTTGTGTATAAACACCAAATTCAGAATAATTAATTGGACCATCTGCATCTGTATAAATGGTTCCACCAGAATTTAAACTATATCTTCTGTATGATCCACCAACTTGGATGTCAGCAAAATCAGTTAAATGACTAAAGTTGTAATTAGCATCTCCATGATAATATTTTGAAGCATCTTGGAATTTAGATCCTGTAGATAAATCAGGATCATTTATGCTTTGGTCAAATGCTGATTGAAACTCTGGAGATCCTGGTGCAAAACGACCAGTTTCAGCTGTTGCACGAGCTGCAGCATGTGCAGCTTCGTTTGTTGCACCTTGAAGGGTAGCGGTAACATAAGCACCAACATATTCACCAAACCACGTATTATCATCTTTCCAAGCTCTGTTGATATTAATACCAGTAAAAACCATATCGTAAGAATCACCTGCTTTATCGGCAACCACATAACCTCTTACAAAGAAATTATCATTTCTAACTTCAAGTTTGTGTTGTTGTTGAAAGAATCCATTAATATTATATCTATTAGTTCCTTGATAAATTGTAGATCCTGTACCCACTTTACCAACATAGGATAATTCTAAGCTATTGTCTTCTATTGGGCGATAGTATAACCCCCAATCTGCTTTAATGCTTTCGGCATTATAATTAGTTAGTTCACGTTCATTATAACCTGTTCTACTTACATTTACTGAAGGTACAAGTGCATTAGCACCACCAGGTAAAATACCTAAGCCTTCTAATGTAACGGCAACATCTTTGATGTCTGTAGAGACTTCATCACCATAAACATTGATACCATTATAATTTAAATTTGTTAACCTAGTTCCGCCTGGCGTGTCACTGTCAACTTCACTAGTTGCAGCCCAATCGGTTCCTTTTAGGTAACCAAAATTAATTTTAGCAGCAAATTTTTCACTGAATTTATGTGCAGCACGGAAGCCTACATCTGTATAGTTATTATCGCCCGCAGCTTCTTGAGACGTGATTCCTGTTTTAATATAGCCACTAATCCCATGATGGTCAAAAGGGTTTTTACTTCTCATAAATAAAATACCATTAAAAGCATTTGCACCATAAAGGGCAGATGATGCTCCAGGAAGTAATTCTACACTTTGAACGTCAGTTTCTATCATACCAACAAGATTTCCGATAGGGAAATTTAATGCTGGTGTAGAATTGTCCATACCGTCTACGAGTTGCATAAAACGATTATTAGCAAATGTCGCAAAACCTCTAGTGTTAACAGATTTAAATGTTAAACTGTTGGTGTTGACATCTACGCCTTTTAGATTTTCTAAACCGCCATAAAAATCTGCTGATGCAGTATTTTTTATTTCTTTAAGACCAAAACGCTCCACTGTAACTGGAGATTCGAAAATTCGTTCTGGAGTTCTTGACGCAGAAATAACAACTTCATCTAATGAAGTTCCTTCAATCATAGTAATGTCTATAGTTTGAGGGTTTGTAGTTACTTCTACAGTTACGCTTTCGAAACCAACACTACTTACTTGAATTGAAAAAGGAGGATCTTGGTTTACTAATAACGTGTAATTTCCGTCGTAATCGGAGATTGTACCTGTAGTTGTTCCAACAACAATAATATTAGCACCTGGTAATGGGATACCATTATTGTCGATAACTTTACCTTTCACTGTTGTTTGTGCAAAAGTGAACGCACAACAAAACAGCATCATAATCTTGAAAATTGTCTTCATTTTAGGGAATTAGTTAAATTTAGTAAAGCAATATAAATAATTTAATGATACTGAAATGAAAAAAATCATAAAAATTATGCATGCATAATAGTTTTTAACAAAAAAAGCAGGTTTAAATTAGATTTTTGCACAAAAAAATACGCTAAAAATGTAAGAACCTCATTTTTAGCGTGCTTTTTAATATTATTAGACCCGTTTTATTCTACCGTAACTGCTTTGGCAAGGTTACGAGGTTGATCTACATTTTTCCCTAACATTAATGCAATGTGATACGATAACAATTGCAGAGGGATAGTTGTTAATAAAGGAGTTAGTGATTCAATAGTTTCTGGTACTTCAATAACATGATCTGCAAGTGATTTCACTTGTTTATCACCTTCAGTAACAATACCTATAATTTTACCTTTACGGGATTTAATTTCTTGAATATTACTAACTACTTTTTCATAATGGCCTTTTTTAGTAGCAATAACAACAATAGGCATATTTTCATCAATTAAAGCAATAGGACCATGTTTCATTTCTGCAGCAGGATAACCTTCAGCATGTATATATGAAATTTCTTTAAGCTTTAATGCGCCTTCTAGAGCTACTGGGAAATTATAACCTCTTCCTAAATATAAAAAGTTATGTACATCTTTATAAATAGCAGCTATGGTTTTTACATAATCATCAGATTCTAATGCTTTCTTTACTTTATTAGGAATTAATTCAAGTTCAATCAAATGATGTCTATAATCTGAACTTGAAATTGTTCCTTTAGCTCTAGCTAAACGAAGTGCGATAAGCGTTAATACTGTAATTTGAGTTGTAAATGCTTTTGTAGAAGCGACTCCTATTTCTGGTCCAGCATGTGTATATGCTCCTGCATGTGTTTCTCTGGCAATAGAAGAACCAACAACGTTACAAACACCAAAAACAAATGCACCTTTTGATTTTGCTAACTTTATAGCAGCAAGTGTGTCAGCTGTTTCCCCTGATTGCGAAATAGCGATAACGACATCATTTTCATTAATAATAGGATTTCGATATCTAAACTCTGATGCATATTCAACTTCAACAGGAATACGAGCTAAATCTTCAAAAATATATTCTGAAACCAATCCGGCATGCCAAGATGTTCCACAAGCGACTACTATAATTCGATTCGCGTTAAGGAACTTCTTCATATTATCTTCAATACCTGCCATTTTTATGATGGCTTTGTCAGTTAATAATCGACCTCTAAAGGTGTCTAAAATTGCACTTGGCTGTTCATAGATTTCTTTTAGCATAAAATGGTCATAGCCACCTTTTTCAATTTGCTCTAAGTTAAGTTTTAAGGCTTGAACGTATGGGTCTACTAAAGAATCGTCTTTGATTTTTCTAATTTTCACACCTTTATGACGACGAACAACTGCCATTTCTTCATCTTCAAGGTAAATCGCATTTTTTGTATACTCAATGAAAGGAGAGGCGTCACTGGCTATAAAAAATTCATCTTCTCCAATACCAATAGCTAATGGGCTTCCTAAACGAGCAACGACAATTTCATTGGGTTTGTTTTTGTCGAAAACGGCGATGGCGTAAGCGCCAACAACTTGATTTAAGGCAATTTGGACTGCTTTTCCAAGTTTTATGTTTTCATTCTTTTTAACGTCTTCAATTAAATTGACTAAAACTTCTGTGTCTGTATCTGATTTAAAAGTGTATCCTCTCTTAATAAGTTCTTTTTTAAGAGATTCGTAATTTTCAATAATACCATTATGAATGATAACTAAATCGCCAGAATTTGAATAATGCGGATGAGAATTAACATCATTAGGAACACCATGTGTTGCCCAACGGGTATGGCCAATCCCTAGAGAACCGTTTGTAGAAATTTCATTTTCAAGTTTATTCTCTAAGTCAACAACTTTGCCTTTTGTCTTTGACAATTTAATATTTGTGCCATCATATAGTGCTATTCCAGCACTGTCATATCCTCTGTATTCTAATCGTTTTAGACCTTTGAGAATAATTGGGTAAGCTTCTCTATGTCCTATATAACCGACAATTCCACACATATTTATTTAGTTGTTTGGTTCAGTAAAAAATATTTCCAAATATAACTTTTTTTCCTCGTCAAGCGTATTATTACCAATTAAAACAGTTCCTCTTGGTGTAACAATAGCACTTACAGGAATAGTTTCATCTATTTCAGATAACATACTTAAAATATCATATTGAAGCGTATTGTTTTCGAGGTTGATGTTTCCAGAGACTGATAAACCAAGCTTTACATTAGTAGAATCTCTTAATAATAAGTTATTAATATGCTCAGTAATTCTAAGTTTATACTTGATGCCATCACCATCAAATTCATCGCCTTCACGTTGTAAGCGGCCTAAATGGTTAATTCTAGAAAATTGAGGGAACGACGTATTGGCAACATCTAATGTGTAATCAGGAAGCGGTCTTTGGTTGTCTACATCATAAATATAAACTCTTTCAGGTTCACTACCATTGACTAAATCTTGGTTAACATAAAAGACAAGGTTAGCTTCGTTAACGAGCTTTTTGCTACTTACAAAATTACCTTCTTCATCGGTTTCAACGAATTCATTTTTAAATGTTTCGAATATGTTATTCGTTGTAGTATCGTCATCAATATTTTCGCCATTGAATAACTTAATTTCAGCTATAGAACCTTGTCCACCTTTAAGGTGAAGGTTGGCATCTCCAGTGGTATCATCACCAGGTGGAATAGTAAAATCATTAGATATGAAATTAACACGATTACCATTGAAATTTAAAACATAGGTTCCGTCTAACCTTACCTCTTCACCTAGGTCATTATCTTTAGTATAGAATAAGGTAATATTTGCACCACTTGACGCTAAATTTAAAAGCGTCATATTCCCAGATGCACCAAGAGATTCTGCCTTTATATAAATGCCTCTAAAATAATCTCTAAAGTTATTAAGGTTACTTAATTCTGGCTCGCCTTGCATTTCTATTATTTTATTGAACCAATAACCTACACCTAGACTTAATCGCAATGATGGTGCTAAAAGACCGGTAAGTTCATCATCTTCATTAGTTAGTCTTATTTGTTCATCACTTGGAACAAAACTATTTAAATCAACATCACCATTGTTTACCGGGATCTCTATAGCCTCAAGTAATGCCGAACTAATATTGTCTAGTCCAGTAGACATATTAGAATAGTATAATTGAGGGGCATTGATATCATCGTCATTATCGGGGTTGATGTCTCTTAAGAAATAGGTGCTTTCGTAAAGCGATACTTTAATAGGCTCACTTCCAAAAACAGAATCTAACTGATATAGTGTTTCGCCTTCGTCTGTAATTTCAGTAGGTGTACTAAAATATGGAATTGTAAGTATAACTGAATCTAATTGTACACCTTCACCAAAATCTGGATTTATTGCAGGTGATGATATTTGAGAAACAATACTTGCTGTAGTTGTGCCATATTCTGAACTAGGATCATTATAAACACCTAACATATTTATAGGTAAGGTATTCGTTTGAACAGGGTCTAATACTTTAGTGTAGGCGATAACATCAAAATCTTGAGAATTGGTATCAAAATGACTTGCATTATCGTTATTGATAATATCAGATTCTATATCTGCAAAATCTTTATCACAAGCAATAAAACAGCTTACTAAAAGCGTTACTACTGCCAAATTTTTAAGGGCAATCTTTCTTTTTTTCATAAATGTACTTACTAATCTAAAACTTTAGTATTGTAAAATTCGGTATAGTGGTCAGCAAAATCTTCTAACGGGAAATAGTCCAAAACAGGTTTATCAGAAGCATCTAAATAGTCATCAAGTTCTTTAGGCAATTCATTAGACCCTTTTATTAAAGCGTCAGAATTGTCTATGGCAATCTTCATGAGGTTATTATATGTGGGTTTTTCTAATGTCTTAATCTTGCTTTCATCTACATTATCAAATTTCACTTTGTTAATCATGTTCTTATCTAACGTTCCATCAAAGCTTTGATTGTATACAGAAGTCACTATTTTACTTTCAGTAAATAAAGGCTCATTCTTGTAAAATTCTTTTAGGTATAATGGAAGCAAAGAGGCTAACCATCCGTTAACATGAATAATATCTGGAGACCAGTTTAGTTTTTTAACAGTTTCAATAACACCTTTGGCAAAGAAAATTGCACGTTCGTCATTGTCGTCAAACAACTTTCCATCTTCATCTGTTAATGTCGCTTTTCTTTTGAAATATTCTTCATTGTCGATAAAGTATACTTGTATTCTTTCCTTAGGAATTGAAGCAACTTTGATTATTAAAGGCATGTCTAAGTCATTTATGACTAAATTGATACCTGATAATCTAATAACTTCATGAAGCTGATGTCTTCTTTCATTAATATTTCCGTAGCGCGGCATAAATATTCGTATTTGCCCTCCTTGCTTGTTGACCATTTTTGGAGCTTCAAATGACATTGAAGAAATCTCTGTTTCTGGTAAATATGGTACAACCTCAGATGACACATACAATATTCTCTTATCTTTCATAAATCTGTCGTTTTTGGAATTAAAAGTAAAAAACATGCAAAATTACAAAAATTTATGCAGATTGCCAGTAAAATATTAAGTTTGCACGCTGTTAAACTTTTGTTATTGTATGAAGATTTTTAAAAACAAAATAGACTTAATCAAGTATGTTGATTCATTAAAGTCTGAAAAAAACACACTTGGTTTTGTGCCTACTATGGGTGCATTGCATCAAGGTCATGCTTCATTAATAATCAAAGGTTTAGAGCAAAATGACTTTGTTGGTGTTAGTGTTTTTGTAAACCCTACTCAGTTTGATAATAAAGAAGATCTTATAAAATATCCAAGGACTTTAGATAATGATGTTGCTTTGCTTAAAACCATTTCCGAAGAAAAAGTAATAGTTTATGCGCCAACTGTAGAAGATATCTATGGTGAAAATGTAGTATCTACGTCTTTTTCTTATGATGGCTTAGAACATGAAATGGAAGGCCGTTTTAGAGATGGGCATTTTGATGGTGTTGGTACAATTGTAAAGCGACTTTTTGAGATTGTTAGACCTGATAAGGCTTATTTTGGAGAAAAAGATTTTCAGCAACTCATGATTATTAAGAAACTGGTTGAGAAATATAATATTCCAGTAACGGTTATTGGTTGCAAAATACATAGAGAGAAGGATGGTTTAGCAATGAGCTCTCGTAATACAAGATTAAAACCAGCGTATAGAGCCGCCGCACCTTTTATCTTTAAAACCTTACAAACTGCTAAAGAAAAGTTTGCTACAAAAAGTGCTAATAAGGTGACAGAGTGGGTAAATAAGCAATTTGCTAATCACGATTTATTAGCTTTAGAATACTTTATTATTGCAGATATAAAAACCCTAAAAACTGTAAAACGAAAATCAAACAAAAAATCATATAGAGCATTTATTGCTGTATATGCAGATGATATTAGACTAATAGATAATATCGCACTAAATTAATTACCTTTGCCTCATGCAAATTCAAGTCGTAAAATCTAAGATTCATAGAGTAAAAGTCACTGGCGCAGAGCTTAATTACATTGGTAGTATTACTATTGATGAAGATTTAATGGAAGCCGCAAATATTATTCAAGGTGAAAAAGTTCAAATCGTTAATAATGATAATGGTGAACGCTTAGAAACATATTGTATTCCTGGGCCACGAAAGAGTGGTGAAATCACATTAAATGGAGCTGCTGCACGTAAAGTGTCAGTTGGTGACACACTTATTTTGATTACTTATGCGTTTATGGATATTGAAGACGCTAAAGTATTTAAGCCTTCGTTAGTATTTCCTGATGAAACTACGAATCTTTTAAAATAAATTTTCTTGGACAAAAAGACTAGTAAGATCCTAAAAATAACACTCCCACTATTGTTAGGAGTACTATTGGTATGGTATTCTTTATCTAAAATTTCCATTGAAGATCTTATAACATATTTTAAAAATGCGAACTATAACTACATAAGTCTTGGCTTGTTTTTTGGTCTTTTAAGTCATCTCTCCAGAGCCTATAGATGGAAATACATGATAGAACCAATGGGTTATACATTGAGATTGCCTAATAGTATTATGGCCGTTTTTGCGACATATCTAGTAAATTATACCATACCAAGAGCTGGCGAAATCACAAGAGCTACCATTTTAGCTAATTATGAAGGAGTTCCTTTTGAAAAAGGTTTTGGTACTATCGTTGCAGAGCGAATCGCTGATATGGTTGTCATGTTAGGCATTATAACAGTGACATTATTTCTAGAGTTTGATTTTATTTATCAGTTTTTTTCTGAACGGTTCGATCCATATAAAATTGGTGTTGGTATTATAGCGCTCTTAGTTCTTGTAGCACTGTGCTTCTTATTTGTAAAAAAGAGTCAGTCAAAATTTGCAACCAAAATTCGTGCTTTTGTTAGTGGTTTGGTAGAAGGGATTTTGAGTATTTTTAAGATGAAACATAAATGGGCTTTTATTTTTCATACCTTATTTATTTGGGGTATGTATGTCCTTATGTTTTATGTGACAACATTAGCAATACCTGAAACATCTAACTTGTCATTGGCAGCTATTTTAATTGGATTTATTTCTGCTAGCTTTAGTGTTGCTGCGACCAATGGAGGAATAGGGTCTTATCCTGTTGCTGTATATGCAGCGTTTTCAATATTTGCAATTGCCAAAGAACCTAGCATTGCTTTTGGATGGATTATGTGGTCATCACAAACATTTATGATTATAGTGCTAGGTGGTTTGTCTTTAATTTATTTGCCAATTTACAATAGAATTAAATAATTTTTTACCTTGTCCACATAAATAAACCTAGCTGTCATGAATAAATTTATCTTATTTATCTGTTGTAGTCTTTTTTGTCAAATGGCAATGTCACAAGTCATTTATGAAACTATAGAGTCTTCAAAACTAGGAGAGTCCAGAGAAATTAAAATTCAATTACCAAGAAATTATGATCCAGAAGGTGATGTAC
This sequence comes from uncultured Psychroserpens sp., assembly GCA_947489585.1. Lineage (GTDB taxonomy): Bacteria > Bacteroidota > Bacteroidia > Flavobacteriales > Flavobacteriaceae > Psychroserpens. The sequence goes on along the minus strand of CANLEE010000001.1, from coordinate 698,068 downwards.
TATATCCGTTAATAGTTGTTTTTGATGGTGACTATTTGTTTGAACCAATGACAGGTAATGCAGATTATCATTCGTATTGGGGAGACATGCCAAGATCTATTATTGTTGGTGTTAACCAGGCAAAGAAAAGAGACTCAGATTTGTCTTATAGTAATGAAACGTATTTTCCATCAGATGAAGGTGGTTCTCAGTTTTTTGAATTTATTGGTTTGGAGCTTATTCCATATATAAATGATAATTATTTAACGTCAGATTTTAGAATTGTAGTTGGTCATGATCAAAGTGCTAATTTTTTAAACTATTATTTATTTAAAGACAAACCATTATTTAGAGGTTATATTGCTTTTAGCCCAGATTTATCACCAGAAATGGCAGTTCGATTGCAGGAAAAACTAGGAACTACAACAGAAGACACATTTTATTATTTAGCAACAGCTGATAATGATGTTAAAATTTTGAGAGAAGATATTTTGGTGTTCAATACTGCATTAAATACTATTGAAAATTCAAAGTTGCATTATCGTTTTGACGATTTCACAGATGCCGATCATTACTCATTGGTAGGGTTAGGAATACCTAAAGCAATCAATGAAATTTTTGGATTGTATAAGCCCATTAATAAAAAAGAGTACAAAGAAAAAATGCTCACTTTTGAAGGTAGTCCATATGATTACCTTATGAAAAAGTATGAGGATATCCAGTTTTTCTACGGATTTGAAAAAACAGTAGTAGAGAACGACTTAAGAGCTGTCCTAGCTGCTAGTAAAAAGAAAAACAATGAAGAATCACTTAAGAATTTATCAAAGCTAGCCAGAAAAGAATATTCAGAATCTATGATAAGTGCTTATTATGCTGGTCAATATTACGACTTCATAGGAAACACAAAAAAAGCACTTCAAAGTTATCAATCGGGCTTACTACTTGAAGAATCTGAGTTTATTTCAAAAGACATGTTACTCGATTTGATTTATGATATTCAAGACCAAGACTAAATAAAATCATGCAGTTCATCGAATAAATTAGTAGTTTAACTTATTTTAGGTATATTTACTGTCCCTAAATTTAACCTACTAAAGATGAAAAAATCCTTACTTTTTGTCATTTCATTATGTTTTTGTGTGCAAATTTCTGCACAAGTCATTTATGAGACCTTTGAATCTCGAAAGTTAAATACAACTAGAGATTTAAAAATTAAACTTCCCGATGATTATGATCCAGAGTCAGAATTAAAGCATCCAGTGATTATTGTTTTTGATGGCGAATATTTATTTGAACCTGTTAGTGGTCAAGTAAGTTTTCAAACGCATTTTGATGAAATGCCTGAATCTATAATTGTTGGTATTATACAAGGAGAGGAACGCTTTTATGACAGCTATTTTGATGAGGTGTCTGGCTTGCCATTTGAGTCTGGCGATCGCTTTTATAAATTTGTTGAACAAGAATTAATCCCACATTTAGATGCTAACTATAACACAAGTAAATTTAAAGTTGCTGTAGGTCATAACATCATGGGTAACTTTATCAATGCTTTCTTATTTCATGAAGCTCCTGTTTTTCAGGCTTATATTAATTTAAGTCCCGATTTTAAAGGTACCATGAGTGCAAATGTGGCAACACGTTTAGAATGGTTAGAAGATGATATTTTCTATTATATGGCAACATCAGATGGTGATATTAAACCTATCAGAGAAACGATTAAAAACACGCATAGCAATTTGAAGGATAACGATAATCAACATCTAACCTATTATTTTGATGAGCTTAAAGGTGACTCTCATTACCAATTGGTTACAGGAGCATTGTCAAAAGCAATGGATAGAATATTTGAATTGTATAAACCACTTGATGAAAAAGAAATAGAAGAAAAAGTAGTGCCCTATGAAGGGACTTTAGATGATTATATCGTAAATCGTTATAAGCGTATTGATGACCTTTTTGGAATTTCTAAGCCTATTTCCGAGGAAGAACTTCAACAACTTATTACAGTTGCTGAAGAACGTAAAGATTTAGAATCTTTATATAAAATAGGAAAATTAGCCAATAAATTAAACCCAACTTCATCTTTCGGAACCTATTATATGGCGCAATATGCCGAAAAATTAGGTAAGACTAAAAAGGCAGTGAAACTATATGAATCTGCCCTAACACTAGATGAAATGTCACATATAAATAGAGCGTTTATTATGTCGCATGTTGAAGGCTTAAAAGTTGTAGAAGACGATACTGAAACAGAAGAAGACGATGAAAATGAAGAAAACTAAATACAGCATTTATTCAACCGACTATTTTTTTGAAGGTTTATATCGAAAAATAAAAACGTCGCTTTTATCGATTAATCGCTCAAAATTAGCAGCAATTAAAATGCTCTTTGTTGTGACTTGGTTTAAAGATATCAATTAAAAAATCTTAATTTAGCTGAAATTTTAAATCAAGGATTTCCGGTGCTTCGGAAAATGAACATGGCTAAATTAAAAACAACCTTCTTTTGCCAAAACTGTGGCTCACAATACTCAAAGTGGCAAGGGCAGTGTACAGCTTGTAAAGAATGGAATACAATTACTGAAGAGGTCATTCAGAAACCAGAAAAAAGCGACTGGAAGTTGCCATCTAATACCTCAAAGAGAGTATCAAAGCCACTTAAAATTAATGAAATTGATGCATCACAAGATGCAAGGTTAAGTACTTTAGACAATGAGTTTAATCGTGTACTTGGAGGTGGTTTGGTTCCTGGGTCATTAACCCTTTTAGGAGGAGAGCCCGGCATTGGAAAAAGTACACTATTACTTCAAATTTCATTAAAATTACCTTATAAAACCTTATACGTTTCTGGTGAAGAAAGCCAGAAACAAATAAAAATGCGTGCCGAACGTATTCATCCAAATTCAAATAACTGTTACATACTTACCGAAACTAAAACACAACATATTTTTAAACAAATTGAAACGCTTGAACCAGATATTGTGGTTATTGATTCAATTCAAACATTGCATAGTGATTATATCGAATCATCATCTGGTAGTATATCACAAATCAAAGAATGCACAACAGAGCTTATTAAATTTGCCAAAGAAACATCTACTCCAGTGGTTTTGATTGGTCATATTACCAAAGATGGTCATATTGCTGGGCCAAAAATATTAGAACACATGGTAGATACCGTTTTACAGTTTGAAGGCGATCGCAATCATGTATTTCGAATTTTGAGAGCTAACAAAAATCGATTTGGTTCTACAAATGAGTTAGGGATTTATGAAATGCAAGGTTCTGGTTTAAGAGAAGTATCTAATCCTTCCGAAATTTTAATTTCACAAAAAGATGATGAACTATCAGGAAATGCAGTAGCTGCTACCCTTGAAGGCATGCGTCCTTTGATGATTGAAATACAGGCTTTAGTTAGTACAGCAGTTTATGGAACTCCGCAACGAAGCGCAACAGGGTTTAATGCAAAACGTCTAAATATGCTACTTGCTGTTTTAGAAAAACGAGCAGGTTTTCGATTGGGAGCTAAAGATGTTTTTTTAAATATTACTGGCGGAATTACAGTTGATGATCCAGCTATAGACCTAGCCGTAGTGGCAGCCATTTTATCTTCCAATGAAGATGAAGCGATTCAAAAAGACGTTTGCTTTGCTGCCGAAGTTGGGTTGTCTGGTGAAATTCGTCCTGTACAACGTGTTGAACAGCGTATTTTAGAAGCCGAAAAGTTAGGATTCTCTACTATTTTTGTGTCTAAATACAACAAGATTACTTTGAAAAATACCGCTATTAAAATTCAACTCATTTCTAAGATTGAAGATTTGGTTGGTTTTATAGTCTAGTTACACCTAGATTTTGGCCGTAAATGAACGTTGTTTTAGGCATTTCATATTTCTCAAATCACACTTTATCTGATTTCTCAAACACTTCATCTAATAAGCAGTGTAAAGACTTTGTGCATTTTTGAGCAAATGCTTACTATTGTACTGAATATGAGACAGATTATAAAAGGTATTGTCTTCATATTTAAATAGGTGTCCCTCTAAAAATCTATCAGACTTAATAGTCTAAATTTTAACCATTGTGCTATGAAGCAAAAACTACTACATACGGTACTAATCCTACTACTCCTTTCAATTCCGCAATACATTTATGCTCAAGATACTGATGGAGACACTATTATTGATTCTATAGATGAAGATGATGATAATGATGGAATACTTGATATTATAGAACAAGGAAACTCTATTATTGCTGCTAACGAATGTGGTAATGAAGATGATTTTGATTTCACAGCTGCAGCAACAGAACATAGTGGTGACGGTTTATTATATACCAGACTAGAAGGTGAAGTTTTTCGATTTCCCAATGTTGGCCCTGGGATTGATGCCTTATTTACAATAAATGATCTTGTTAATGCAACTTGCCCACTTTTAGATGATAATTCTTCTCAACTCAATTATCTCAAGCCAGGAGTAAGATCTGGTAGCTTAACTGCAGGTCAAGAAGGATATGCTGAATTTAATGTTCAATTTGTGTCTTCTGGAACAACAACACCTATAGTGGTACCCGAAATATTTGTTAACCTCAATGATATTGATGGTGATAATTCCAAGTTTGAACGTGTAAAAATTCAAACCCCTTATAGTTATGTTATCGATAGTCCTACTGATGTTACAATGACTCAAGAAGACGGATTTTTGGTCGCTACATCAGGCAATGTCAATTATCAAGGTACTTCTAACGCATTTTCAACGATTAATGTTAAAGCACGATATTTTGATTTGTCAAGTTTAACATTTCGTCTTGGAATACTTGCCAATACTAATGTTAGCAATGTTGTAAGATATTTTAGCTTAGAATTTTCTTGTGTAACAAACTTTTCGAATCCTGTAATTACATATACAGATGCTGATGATGATGGGATTCCTAATTATCTTGACATTGATAGTGATAATGATGGTATTCCCGATAATGTTGAAGCGCAAAGTACCGCTGGTTATATACAACCTTCTGGAACTGTAAATGCATCTGGAATCGACACTAATTATGCATCAGGAATTACACCTCAAGATTCTGATGGTGATGGTCTTTATGATCATCTTGATAATGATTCAGATAATGATGGTATTTTAGATATAACTGAAAACGGCATGGCAAATGCAATTTTAGGGACAGATACAGATAATGATGGTTTAGATGATGTTTTTGAAACCAATGGAATTAACGATATTGTATATGATGTTAATGAAGATATTGATAATCCTTCAAATTTATCAATCTTGCCAGATACAGATGGCGATTTAGTTTCAGGAGGTGATTTAGATTATCGTGATTTATTAGATACCAATCCTCCTGTTCAATCCCATTTAGATTTAGATGGATTAGATGATTATTTATCTACTAGTGGTTTTATTGATGGATTAGACCAAGTGACAATCATGGCTTGGGTGAAAATTGACCCAGAAAATGCTTCTCAAAGCTTAGCAACTATTGTAGGTGAAGATATAGCTTGCCGATTGGTTGCTCAAGACGGAAATAAGTTAGGGTTTACCATGAGAACTCCAGCTGGAGTATTAACAGCATATGCATCTATAGGAGTAAACTATAATGAATGGCATCATGTCACTGGTTCCTTTTCTAATACAACAGGTACAGTTACACTCTATATAGATGGTGAAGCGATTACAAATGTTACGTATGCAAATCATATTACCGAAAAACTTGAAATCTCCTCAGATTCTAATGGCAATTTTGAAATAGGAAGACTATCTAGCAATACTTCTAATCGAGAATATTTCAACGGAAAAGTAGATGAGGTTCGTGTTTTTGATATGGCATTAACCAAAGATCAAGTGCAGCAAGCTGTTTTTCAAGAGATTGAAAATAATGGAGGGCTACTTAAAGGAACAGTTATCGATAAAGATATCACAGATTTCACGACGACAAGTACAGTGTCTTGGGCTAATCTTTTAGCATACTATCCAATGACTGATATTAAAAATAATGTCGCTTTAGATTTTTCGTCTAATACAAATGCATTACGATTAAACTATATCACAACATTACAAGCTCAAACAGCACCAATGCCATTTGAAACAGCTGCTGATACAGATTGGAGTTTGCAAGGAACATGGTTGCATGGCGATGTTTGGGATATAGAAAATGCGACTACTAATAAAGATTGGAGTATCGTACGTGTAAAGCACAATGTATCTTCTACTAATTCTCATAAACATTTAGGATTATTTATTGATGCTAATAAAACATTGACAATTAATGGTGATCATAAAGTTGAAAACACCTGGTATCTAGAACTTAACGGAACATTAGATCTTAGTGACGATTCTCAATTAGTTCAAGGTATTAAAAGTGATTTGGTAACGTCTTCACAAGGTAAGGTTTTAAGACGTCAAGAAGGAAATTCTAGTGTGTACTGGTACAATTACTGGGCATCACCAGTTGGAACAGTTAGTGCAACTACGTTGTCAGATAACAATACAAACTCCAATAATACAAACAACTCAAACTTTAGTTTAAACTTACTTAAAAAAGGAGATGGTACTAACATACAATTTACCAATGCAAATGATCAAGTTGGAAGCGTGAGTTCTCGTTGGTTATATACCTATCAAAATGGAGTGACATATTATGATTATGTGTCGATTGATGAAACTACAACTATTCAACCTGGAGTTGGCTATACACAAAAAGGTACTGGGACTACTGATCCAGACCAACAATACTTATTTGAAGGAAAGCCTAACAACGGAACAATTGCCATTAATGTGACAGATACAGGAGGAAGCGGTTCAGTGCCTTCCGTGTCTAAAACAGATTATTTACTAGGAAATCCATATCCATCTGCTATTGATGTTCATGATTTTATAGATGACAATGCAGGTGTCATAGGTGGTTCAATTCAACTATGGCAACAGTGGAGTGGGAACTCCCATTTCTTAAACGATTATAATGGCGGTTATGCTGTGGTGAATAAAATAGGTTCTGTAAGAGCATCTCAATTTATTGGTTTAGATGGTGGAAGCAGCGGTGGAGAAGAAGGTACAAAATTACCTACTCGATATTTACCTGTCGGACAAGGATTCGTAACTGAAATAGTGTCTAACGGAACTGTTGTTTTCAAAAACAGTCAGAGAGAATTTATAAAAGAAGCCGATGCAAATGGAACGTCAGACACTGGATCAGTGTTCTTAAGAAATGATGGTTCTGGAAGTGATGATGATTCTTCCGAAGCTAATACTCTTATGCAAAAGATACGTCTAGAATTTGCTTCTGTAGATGGTCCGTCGACGAGACGTGAGCTATTATTAGGCTTTAGCGATTTTACTACCGATGCTTTTGATTATGGTTATGATGCTAAGAACTTAAATGAGAATGAGGATGATTTAAACCTAATCTTAGGTGATGAATTAATGCTTATTCAATCTTATAGTTCAATTTCAGAAGATAAATCTGTACCATTAGCTCTAAATACTTCTGGAGATTACAGTTACACGATAAAAGCAACACTTTTCGAGCATATTGACGAGACTCAAAAGGTGTATTTAAAAGACAATTTGACTGGGCAATATTTTAATTTAAAGAGCGAGCAAGCTTATGAGTTTTCTTCGGAAGCAGGAGCATTCAACTCACGATTTGAAATTGTATTTCAATCAGAAGGCGATACACTTTCAACTGAAGATGATGATTATCAGTACGACTTAGTTTATTTTAATAATGATACAGATACCTTATTTGCAAAAGGACTAGAAACAGATGTTGACCAACTCATGCTAATTAATATTTTAGGACAATCGGTTAGAGAATATACAAGTGTGAGTGCTCAAGATTTAGACAATGGATTAGAAATTTCAAATGTAAGTACAGGCACTTATGTGGTGTATTTTAAAATGAAATCACGTGTTGTAACCAAGAAAATTATTGTCAATTAAGATTTTCATGTGACTATTTAGCGATTTTTTGTGTCCTAATTAGGGCATACTAATTCTCGCTTTCACTATGAAAAACACAAAAAGAATCTTATCCTTGACCGCATTACTCATCTTATTTGCAATCATCTTTTTTTAGTTGATTCTTATTGCGTTTCGTAATGCTAGTTGGATCATCTCATTTTACTAGATTCTATTGTTAGTATTACATTCTCTTTTTTGCCCTTAACACGCTTATAATTTTACCAAAATTCCTTAATTTCGCGACTCGATAAGAATATTGATATCATGAGCGCTAAATTTCCTGAATATAAAGGACTTGACTTGCCTAAAGTTGCAGAAGAGATTCTAAACTATTGGCAAGAAAACGACATCTTTGAAAAAAGTATCTCCACAAGAGAAGGTAAAGAACCTTATGTCTTTTTTGAAGGACCACCTTCTGCAAATGGATTGCCTGGAGTACACCATGTTTTAGCACGTGCTATTAAAGATATTTTTCCACGATATAAAACCATGAAAGGGTTCCAAGTAAAGCGTAAAGCTGGCTGGGATACGCATGGTTTACCTATTGAACTTGGTGTCGAAAAAGAATTGGGAATCACTAAAGAAGATATCGGAAAAACCATTTCTGTTGAAGATTATAATGCTGCGTGCCGTAAAGCTGTAATGCGTTATACACATGTTTGGAATGACCTTACTCAAAAAATGGGTTATTGGGTAAATATGGATGATCCATACATTACTTACGATCCAAAATACATGGAAAGTGTTTGGTGGTTGTTAAAGCAAATTTACGATAAGAGTTTACTCTATAAAGGCTATACCATACAGCCTTACTCACCAAAAGCAGGAACAGGATTAAGTTCTCATGAGCTTAATCAACCTGGTACTTACCAAGATGTGACTGATACTACTGTAGTTGCTCAGTTTAAAGCAAATGCAAATACACTACCAGACTTTTTACAAGACGAGGGTGATATCTATTTTTTAGCTTGGACGACAACACCTTGGACCTTACCGAGTAATACAGCCTTAACGGTTGGACCAAAAATTGATTATGTGCTAGTTGAAACCTATAATCAATATACTTTTCAACCCATGAATGTGATTTTAGCTAAGAAATTAGTGAACTATCAATTCTCCGGAAAGTTTAATTTGGTTGAAGATAAGTCTGAATTATTAGCGTATAACTCTGGCGATAAAAAGATTCCATATTACGTTGTTAAAGAATTTAAAGGTGCTGATTTAGTGGGAATCACGTATGAGCAATTATTGCCATATGCATTGCCAAATGACAATCCGCAAGATGCCTTTAGAGTCATCTCTGGAGATTTCGTAACGACTGAAGATGGAACAGGAATCGTTCATACAGCACCAACCTTTGGAGCAGATGATGCACTTGTTGCTAAACAAGCAATTCCAGAAGTGCCACCATTATTAGTAAAAGATGACAATGACAACTTGGTGCCTTTAGTAGACTTACAAGGTCGCTTTAGACCAGAATTAGGTGAGTTTGCCGGCAAATATGTAAAGAATGAATATTACAATGATGGTGAAGCACCAGAACGATCAATTGACGTTGAACTTGCTATTAAATTAAAAGAAGAGAATAAAGCCTTTAAGGTTGAAAAATATAAACACAGTTATCCAAATTGTTGGCGTACAGATAAACCTATTTTATACTATCCGTTAGACTCTTGGTTTATCAAAGTGACAGATGTAAAAGATAGAATGCATGAGTTGAACAAAACCATTAATTGGAAACCTAAATCAACTGGTGAAGGGCGCTTTGGAAACTGGTTAGCAAATGCAAACGATTGGAATTTATCTCGATCTAGATATTGGGGAATTGCATTGCCTATTTGGAGAACTGAAGATGGTAAAGAAGATATTTGTATTGGTTCTGTAGAAGAACTTAAATCAGAGATGGCAAAAGCTGTTCAAGCTGGTGTAATGTCTAATGATATTTTCGAAGATTTTGAAGTTGGGAACTTTTCCGAAGAAAATTATGCAACAATAGATTTACATAAAAATATTGTTGATGCCATTATTTTAGTGTCGCCAAGCGGACAACCGATGAAACGCGAGAGTGATTTAATTGATGTGTGGTTTGATTCTGGTTCTATGCCTTATGCACAATGGCATTACCCGTTTGAAAACAAAGAATTGATTGACGATAATAAATCATTTCCTGCCGATTTCATTGCGGAAGGCGTCGATCAAACACGTGGATGGTTTTACACACTTCATGCGATTGGAACCATGGTATTTGATTCGGTAGCTTATAAAAATGTCGTGTCTAATGGTTTAGTATTAGATAAGAACGGACAAAAGATGTCGAAGCGTTTAGGTAACGCAACCGATCCTTTTGAAACCTTAAGTCACTATGGTGCAGATGCCACCCGTTGGTATATGATAATGAATGCCAATCCTTGGGATAATTTAAAGTTTGACTTAGATGGAATTGAAGAAGTGAAACGTAAGTTCTTTGGAACATTATATAATACGTATTCGTTCTTTACCTTGTATACAAACCTTGATAAATTCACGTATAGTGAAGCAGATATTCCATTGGCTGAACGCCCAGAAATTGACCGTTGGATATTATCAGAATTGCATACCCTGATTCAGAAAGTAGATGAGTACTATGCAGAATATGAACCAACAAAAGCTGCAAGAGCGATTTCAGATTTCACCCAAGATTATTTGAGTAACTGGTATGTGCGCTTAAGTAGAAGACGCTTCTGGAAAGGGGATTATCAGTCTGATAAAATTTCAGCTTATCAAACGTTATATACATGTATGACCACCATTGCTAAGTTAGGAGCACCAATTGCACCGTTCTTTATGGATCGTTTGTATATGGATTTGAACTCAGTAACAAATAAAGAAGCATTTGAAAGTGTACACTTAGCAGAGTTTCCAGTATATGATGAATCTTACGTTGATAAAAGCTTAGAACGTAAAATGGAAAGCGCTCAAACAATTTCTTCATTAGTATTATCGTTAAGAGCTAAGGAAAAGATTAAAGTGAGGCAGCCATTACAGAAAATTATGATTCCTATTGATTCAAAAGAACAAAAGGATGAGATTTTAGCGGTTTCCGATTTAATCAAATCAGAAGTTAACGTAAAAGACGTTGAGGTATTAGAAGACGCTTCAGATATATTAGTGAAACAAATTAAACCTAATTTTAAAGTTTTAGGACCGCGTTTCGGACAAGATATGAAAGCTGTGGCTCAGGTAATTAACAGCTTTACAGCTGCTGATATTAAAAAAATTGAGCAAAATGGCGTTTTAGATGTTGAAGTTAATGGAAAAAATGTTACTTTAGAACAATCGGATGTTGAGATTACTTCAAAGGATATTGAAGGTTGGCTTGTAGCAAGTTCTGGTGCTTTAACCGTTGCTTTAGATGTAACATTAACAGATGATTTAAAGAAAGAAGGTATTGCAAGAGAGCTTGTAAATAGAATTCAAAACCTACGTAAGGATTCTGGTTTTGAGATTACAGATAGAATTGCAGTACAGTTTAAGAAAGACGAACAAATTATTAACGCTATAAACACAAATTTAGAGTATATAAAAACCGAAACATTAACCGATGATTTGGAGATTTTAGATGACTTAAATACTGGTATAGAAATTGCTTTTGATGATGTAAATACCAAATTGTTTATTAAAAAAATATAGAAATTATGCCTGATAAAATTAGATATTCAGATAAAGATTTAAGTGAGTTTAAAGCACTTATACAAGAGAAAATAGAAAAAGCGCAACACGATTTAGAATTGATCAAAAGTGCTTATATGAATGACCATAATAATGGGACAGATGATACTTCTCCGACGTTTAAGGCGTTTGATGAAGGGAGTGCCGTGATGAGCAAAGAGTCAAATTCGCAGTTAGCGATACGACAAGAGAAGTTTATTCGTGATCTTAAAAATGCTTTAATTCGTATTGAAAATAAAACCTATGGTGTTTGTCGTGTTACAGGAAAACTAATCAACAAAAAACGCTTAGAATTAGTGCCTCATGCCACCTTGAGTATCGAAGCTAAAAACATGCAGAAGTAGAATTTATATTGCATATATATAAAACGTCTCAATCGAGGCGTTTTTTTGTTAGCTCAATAAGTGCTTTCAAATTTTCACAGAGCGCGCGGTCGAAATGTATTAAATCTTAAAGATGTCTTTAAAAAAAGCAACTATTCTAATCATACTCATTTTACTTATAGATCAAGTAAGCAAGATTTATATTAAAACCCATTTTGCATTAAACGATAAGATTATTGTTTTTGATTGGTTTCATATTGCTTTTATAGAAAATGATGGGATGGCTTGGGGAACAAAACTAAGTGATTTTGCGTCTTTTATATCTGATAGAACAGCAAAAGTGTGTTTGACTGTTTTTAGGATTTTAGCAGTTTTCGGTATTGCTTATTGGCTTAAAACATCAATTAAGAATTATGGTTCAAAAACTTTAATATTTGCTATCTCACTTATTCTAGCAGGTGCTTTAGGGAATATTATTGATTCTGTATTTTATGGAATTATCTTTGATTCCAGTGAGGGTCAAGTCGCTACTTTTATGCCGCCTGATGGCGGTTATGATACCTTGCTTCATGGTAGTGTTGTAGATATGTTACATTTTCCTATTTGGAGAGGGGAATTACCCAATTGGATCCCGTTTTTTGGAGGTAATTCGATAAGTTTTTTTGATCCTGTGTTCAACATTGCAGATATGGCTATTAGCACAGGTATTGGGATTTTAATTTTCTTTAATAAACGTGCTTTTGGAGATGTTAAAAAGAAAACCGAAACCTTAATATTGGACGATTAAAATTGATATATTGTTTTCGGTGTTACGCAATAATCTAGTTTTATGTCATTTTCAAAAACATCAGAAATTTCTTCTACTGCTTCAAAAAATGAAAGCCCAATTTTTATAGTTTCTGGCTTGCATTTTGCTAAAAACTTATCATAAAACCCTTTACCATAACCAACACGATTTCCAAATTTGTCAAAGGCTAATAACGGAATAAGTACGACATTGATTTGCTCTGATGAAATTGGAATTCCATCTAAAGGTTCGGGAATATTCCACTCGTTTTTTTTAATTTTTGTATTATCTGTTAGCAAAACATGTGACATTTCTCGCGTGTCAAAATTACTTCTAGAAATCACAATGTGTTTGTCTTTTCCAGAGAGAATATTTAAGATGTAATCGGTATTCACTTCTTTGTGTTCGGTTATGGACAAGAACAAATGGTAAAAATCATAGCTCCAAATAGGTAAAGTGAGAAGCTGATTGGCAATGTCTAAACTCAATGCTTCAATTTGTGCTTCAGAAAGCGACTGTCGTAATAATTTATGGGCTTTTCGTAGCTTGGCTTTAATCATTTTTTAAAGCTGTTGAAATGTGAAAAATTGCATCACCTTGATAGATGATAGGCGATTCGTTAATATTAAAAATATAACCGTCATTTGGCGCTTTTACAAAGTGGTTAAAGCTACCATAAGGATCTGTAATATGACCTATAACATCACCTTTATCTACTTTTGAATTTATAACCACTGTAGATTTAAACATCCCAGAATGGTTAGCGCGAATCCATTTGCTTTCAGAAATAAACACACACGATTTTTTAGGTTGAGAGACTTTAAATTTACTATTAAGCATTTCTAAATGATGAAGAACGCGTTTAGCGCCATTAACACCTGTATTTGTTATGGTATTATCAATGTTAAAGGATTTTCCACCCTCAAAAAGAAGTACAGGGATGCCTAATTTGTAACAGGTGTTTCTAAAAGATTTATTAAGGTTTTTAGAATACAAGACAAAAGGGGCTCCAAAAACTTTTGCTAATTCTTTAAGTTTTTTTTCGCCTTTAATAATTCTAATTTGTGCTGAGTTAAACCGATCAGCGCCTCCAGTATGAAAGTCCATAATTAAATCTGCGTGAGGCAAAATTTCGGTTACAAGTCTAAAGGCAACGCGACTTGCTAATGAACCTCCTTTAGTTCCAGGAAATACCCGATTAAGATCTCTTCCATCTGGAAATTCGCGGTCCATTTGAATAAATCCAAAAACGTTTATAACTGGTACACAAATGATGGTACCTTTTTTAGGTTTATTAATGCCTTTAGCAATAATTTGTCTTACAATCTCAACACCATTGACTTCATCACCATGGATACCAGCAGTTATTAAAACTGTTGGACCTGGCTTTTTTGAGCGTTCTATAATTACTGGAACATCGATGCTATTTTGTGTATGCAACTTTGCTACATTAAAGCTTACAGTTGCACTTTTACCTAAAGCGACTTCTACTCCTAAGATTTCTAATACGTCTTTTTCGCTCATTTATTTTCTATTTCTTTCTATAAATGTAATTATGGCTCTCGCTATATTTCTTCCTGTAGCAGTTTCAATGCCTTCAAGTCCTGGCGTAGAGTTAACTTCCAAAAGTAAAGGTCCTCTTGACGATTGTAACATGTCAACACCGCAAACAGGTAGTTTTAAAGCTTTAGATGCTTTCATGGCTACTTTAAGTTCATCTGCATTCAATTTTATAATATTGGCACTTCCACCTCGATGAAGATTGGATCTAAACTCACCTTCTTTTCCTTGGCGTTTCATGGCACCGACAACTTGTCCATCAACAACCAAAGCTCTAATATCTGCACCTTTAGCTTCTTTAATATACTCTTGTACGATAACTCTTGCTTGTAATCCGTTAAAGGCTTCTAGCACAGATTCGGCTGCATTTTTTGTTTCGGCTAAAACAACACCTAAACCTTGAGTGCCTTCTAAGAGTTTTATTATTACGGGTGTTCCTCCAACATGTTCTATAACTTCTTCCACATCACGAGAATAGTTAGTAAACACTGTTTTAGGCATGCCTATCCCTACTTTGGTTAAACGTTGTAAGCTTCTAAGTTTATCTCGAGATCGTAATATTGCATCTGAGGTGACAATGGTAAACACACCCATCATTTCAAATTGGCGTACTACAGCACACCCATAAAATGTTACTGAGGCACCAATTCTTGGAATAATCGCATCAACATAATCTAAATATCGGTCTTTATAATAAATGGTTGGTTTCTCTTTTTCTATGATAATATCACATTTAAGAGGGTCAATAACTTCTACTTCATGACCTCTACTCTCACCTTCTTTCACCAATCGTTGTGTAGAATATAAATGTGGATTTCTAGATAAAATAACAATGTTCATATAATGTACTTGAAGTATTTGGTTGACGCATAAACCAAAATCTATTAACTAAGTGCAATATACTAAAACGTTAGTATTTAATTTTTACAGTAATCGCTTTTCATTTACCTTTGAGTAATGCAAAAACCTGCTTTAGACATACAAATAAAAACCTTGCCTCATCAACCAGGAGTGTATCAATATTTTGATGAAGATGATAATATAATTTATGTTGGGAAAGCTAAAGACATAAAAAAGAGGGTTAGTTCTTACTTTACAAAAACCCATGAGAATGGTAAGACTAGGGTGTTGGTAAAAAAAATTAGGAGTATTAAACATATTGTTGTTGAAACCGAAAATGATGCCCTTCTTTTAGAGAATAACCTCATAAAACGATACAAACCACGTTATAATGTATTACTTAAGGATGATAAATCCTACCCCTGGATTTGCTTAAAAAAAGAGCGATTTCCGCGTGTGTTTTCTACACGTCGTGTGTTTAAAGACGGCTCAGAGTATTTTGGTCCTTATACGAGTATGAAAACGGTACACACTTTACTCGATTTAATTAAAGGGTTATATCAATTAAGGACTTGTAATTTTAATCTTTCAGAAGAAAAAATAGCTGCAGGAAAATATAAAGTATGTTTAGAATACCATTTAGGAAACTGTAAAGGACCTTGTGAAGGTTTGCAAACAGAAGAAGATTATAGTCAAAGTATTGTTGCAATTAGAGAAATTTTAAAAGGAAATTTTAAGGATTCATTGTCTCAGTTTAAAGCGCAAATGAAGCAATTAGCTCAAGATATGCAATTTGAAGACGCGCAACGTATCAAAGAAAAAATTGAGGTTTTAGAAAACTATCAAGCTAAATCTACGATTGTAAACCCAAAGATTAGTAACGTAGATGTGTTTAGTATTATGAGCGATGAAAGTTATGCGTATGTCAACTTTTTACAATTATCTTACGGAAGTATCATCAGATCACACACACTAGAAATTAAGAAGAAATTAGATGAGACTGATAAAGAGTTATTAGAATTATCAATTACTGAAATCAGGCAACGTTTCAATTCTAATTCAAAAGAAATATATGTGCCTTTTAAGGTCAGTTTAGGAGATAATATTAAAGTAACTATTCCAAAATTGGGTGATAAAAAGCATATTTTAGATTTATCACTTCGAAATGCGAAGTACTATCGTATGGAACGTTTCAAACAAGTTAAAATTATAGATCCAGATCGTCATGCTAATCGAATTATGGCACAAATGAAGACTGATTTGCGATTATCTGAAGAACCACGTCATATTGAATGTTTTGATAATTCAAACATACAAGGAACCCATCCTGTAGCAGCTTGTGTAGTTTTTAAAGATGGAAAACCAAGTAAAAAAGATTATCGTCATTTTAATATAAAAACGGTTGAAGGTCCAGATGACTTTGCTTCAATGGAGGAAGTTGTATACCGTCGTTATAAACGCTTACTAGATGAAAACCAGTCGTTGCCACAATTGATTATTATTGATGGTGGAAAAGGACAACTCTCATCAGCATTAAAAAGCTTAGATGCTTTAAATCTTCGTAAGAAAATTGCTATTATCGGGATTGCAAAACGTTTGGAAGAATTATTTTATCCAGATGATCCAATTCCTTTATATTTAGACAAGAAAAGTGAAACACTTAAAATTATCCAGCAATTACGAAATGAAGCCCATCGTTTTGGGATTGAACATCATAGAAATAGAAGAAGTAAGAGCGCACTAACTACAGAATTAGAAACCATTCCTGGAATTGGTGAGCAAACTGTTGTTGCATTAATGAAAAAATTTAAATCTGTTAAGCGCATTTCCGAAGCTAAAAAGGAAGATTTAGAAAAAGTTGTTGGCTTGTCAAGAGCTCAAAAAATAATAGAATATTATAATAAAAAGTGAAGTATTTTATTCCCATTATATTGATTATCTGTTGTGTGTTTTCTTCAAAAGCACAAACAGATAATGAGATTAATCAACCAAAAGTGGGCTTGGTTTTAAGTGGCGGTGGAGCTAAAGGGTTTGCACATATTGGAGCGTTAAAAGTTATTGATAGCTTAGGTATTAAAATTGATTATATAGCTGGTACAAGTATGGGAGCTATTGTAGGTTCTTTATATGCTTCAGGTTATACAGGTAAGCAATTGGATTCTATTTTTAAAGGCTTAGATTTTGACAAAGTCATAAACGATAATCTACCACGTTCGGCAAAAACATTTTATGAACGTGATAATACTGAGAAGTATGCAATTGCGCTTCCGTTTAATAAGTTTAAACTTAAGTTGCCTTCAGCTTTATCGAGAGGCCAAAATGTATTCAATTTATTGTCAAAACTCACACTTCATGTGAGCGAGATAGAAGATTTTGATAAATTACCAATACCATTTTTCTGTATTGCAACTGATATTGAAACAGGCGGGCAAGTAATTTTAGATTCAGGAAGTTTGCCATTAAGTATTACTGCTAGTGGTGCATTTCCAACGCTATTTCAGCCCGTAAATATTGATGGGCAATTATTAATTGATGGAGGGGTGGTTAATAATTATCCAATAGATGAACTTAGGGCTAAAGGAATGGATATTATTATTGGTGTCGATGTTCAGGATGGTTTAGCAACAAGAGAAGAAATGACTTCTGCTCCTGATGTATTACTTCAGATCAATAACTTTAGAACAATAAATGATATGAAATTGAAGTCTGGAAAGACTGATATTTATATCAAACCAGACATCAAAGATTTTTCTGTAGTATCGTTTAGCGAAGGTCAAAAGATTATTGAAAACGGAAGACTTGCAGCTATTGAAAAAACATATGAACTGGCACAGTTACCAAGATTAAAGTCTCGTGATTTAAAATCAGAGTTGGATTTGACTAATAGAGATAGTATTGCGATTAATATCATTAATGTTGATGGTAATGAAAGGTATACAAGATCTTATGTGCTTGGAAAACTTAAACTTAAAGGAAGTGAAAAGGTTAGTTATAATGATTTTGACAAAGGTGTCAATAATTTGATTGCAACTAATAATTTTGATGCGTTTAGATACGATTTTAAAAAATCACAACATAAAGAGGGTTACGATTTGAGTGCTAAGCTTCAAGAAAATATGACCACAACGTTTTTAAAATTCGGAGTACATTATGATGATTTGTACAAAAGCGCAGTATTAGCCAATGTCACTAAAAAGCGACTCCTTTTTGATAATGATATAGCTTCATTGGATATTATTTTAGGAGATAATGTGCGCTTTAATTTTGAGTATTTAATTGATAAAGGTTTTTATTGGAGTGTAGGGTTGCGCTCACGATACAATCAGTTTGAAGAAGGTGTTAAAAGCGAAGTGTTACTAAATGATGCACAAATTAATGCCATTGGAGTTAATCAATTGGATGTTAAATTAAGAGATCAAACAAATCAGTTTTATCTTCAAACCTTGTTTAGAAAAGATTTTGCTTTTAGTGTAGGAGCAGAGCATAAGCGATTGACGATTAAATCGGAAACCATTACAATCAATTCTACGACAGATGAATTTCTTTTTGAGAACACCGATTATTTTAGTGCTTTTGGTACCTTAAAGTTAGACACGTATGACAATAAATATTATCCATCATCTGGGTTCTATTTTAGTGGAGATTTTCACTCGTATCTTTTTGCTTCAGACTTTAATGAAGGTTTTGACCAGTTTTCTATAGCAAAAGCAGATATTGGTTATGCTTTTAAATTTTCGGATAAAGTATGTTTTAATCTACAAACCAGTGGGGGTTTTAAAGTTGGGGATAAGTCAACAACGACTTTAGATTTTGCATTGGGAGGTTATGGAAATAACTTGATAAATAATTTTGTGCCGTTCTTGGGCTATGACTTTGTTACTCTAACAGGTAATAGCTATGTCAAAGCATATGCTAGTGCTAACTATGAAATTTTTAACAAACATCATATCACATTAGAAGCCAATTGGGCAAATGTTGATAATGATATTTTTGAGTCTGGTGAATGGTTTACGCTTCCAGATTATAGAGGTTATGGTTTGGGCTACGGAATTGAAACCTTTTTAGGACCTGTACAAGCCAAGTTTACCTACTCACCTGAACAACGTCAAAGCATTTGGTATTTTAATATTGGGTTTTGGTTTTAAATGAACTTGCTTATAATTATTGAATACGGATAATTCCTAAGAATTATCCGTATTCAAAGATTTAATATAAATGACTGCATACCATACAAAAAATAGAAACCAAAAAATCTGTGTTGATATCTTGAATTTTGATGGAATAGTATTTTCTGTATTAAATATATCTCCTATGAAGTAATATCCTAGAATACACATACCACAAAAACACCAAATAAAAATATAGATGGAACGCGGTAAGCTGATATTTAAATTTAAAAATTCACCCTTCATTTGTTTACATATTTTATCAACCAAAGCGTGTTTTGAACGTGAAAGTATAACAATGCAAGCAGAACAAAAATCATTACTATAGTAATAACTATTAAGTTTTCCTTTTTTTCTTTAATTGTATTTAATAAATTTTCGCCTCCTTTTATTAAAGCCCAAGCGATAATGATTTCTAAAAATGTATAGCCTATAATGTAATAAATCATAATTAATAAATATAAAGATTATTGAGTTGCCATACATATTCCAAATTCAACTACAGCGATAGCAACACCAATTGGGCCTAAGAATTTGGCAGCAATTTTTCTAATAGCTTTTTTTAAAGCATGTTTTTTAAGAGCCTTTGTCCCATATATGGCAAGATTTACTATTACATCTGCGCCAATGGCTTGTAATGCGCAGGCAGCAATTGGATTCATTAACATTGAAGTTGTTGCATTAGCTGATTCAATACCCAAAAGAAAGTTGACATTATTATTTTTATTAAATACGTAATCTTGATTCTCTCCAGCCATTGTTGCTACTGCTAGCGAAACTAAATAAGTTTCATCATTGCCTTCAAGTATTTCATTTAAATCATTATCGTTAAACCCTTGAGAATAGAAATAGTCTTTTGCATCTAATACTAAAGGTTCTAAAGCATCAACAACAGGTTGTAAAGGAATTTCGATTAGTGCGATACAATCTTCAATATCATAATCTGCTGTATCTTCATTGTTTTCGCTTGAATCACTATTATTTATATTATCATCATTGTCAAATTGCGTCATTAAGTTATAATTCGTTTTTGTATCTATAAGTTGACCAATTGTATTAATGTTTTCAAGTATTTCATCAGTAATTGTTTCTTCTGAACCATCAAAGAGTTGAAGACATACTGTTTCAGTAGTGCCTTGCATATCTCGAGCCATAAAACCTTCATTTTTAGTATTTTTTGAGTTTGTAATAGGCAAGGTGTTTAAGTTTAGATTGCTTAGTTTTAGAGATGACAAGAAGCCTGTTTTAGCTTCTTCAGTATTTTCATTGTTTACATTCTCACTCTGGCAAGACTGAAACACAAATAATCCTCCAACAATTACAAGCTTTATGACAAAAATGGCCAATGTGCCTTTTATTATTTTTTTTAATGTAGTATTCATTTTTAATAAATTTTGCCCTTTCGGGTTGATTAATAAATAGATTTAAGAAGCCATTGTATTAATAAGAAGTCAAAATTTAATTAAGAAGTTTTTAGAGTTTAATAAGTAATAAAACAAGCGCTTGTTTACGTTGCAACTCAACATCCACTAACAAAAGGAGACTTCTTAAATAACCTAAAGTATGATGTCTGTCTATAACAAAGATAATCAAAATTTTATAATATAGAATATTTTCTATATAAATTTAATTCTAATTTGGTTTTAAGTAAATATTAAGTTTTAGAATATTGAGAATTTTCACGATATTTGAATCATGTCAAATCTAGTCTTCAAAGATTTATTAAGTTATCTCCATTTTCTTATCAAGAGAAATCCTGAATAAGCTAGCATTTTTTGTATCTTTAAAACACTTTAACTTATACAAATCAACGTATAAACAAATCAATTTTTAAATTTAAAAAAGATGCCTTTTTATCATAAATTAGGAAAGATTCCATCAAAGCGACACGTCCAATTTCGAAAAGACGACGGAAGCTTATATGCCGAACAGTTATTTGGTACTATTGGTTTTGATGGGATGTCCACCAATAGCTATCACGAACAGAGACCAACACAAGTCAAAGCTATTAAAAAACAATACAGTGTCGCACCAAAAATTGCAAAAGCGAACCATATACAATCGTATCGTTTTAGAGGTTTTCAGGTGAAACCAGAAAATGATTACCTGGAGAGTAGAAAAGCAGTTTTGACTAATAGTGATTGTACTATTATTTTAGCTGCGCCGAAACAATCAACGAAAAATTATTTCTATAAAAACTCTGACGCAGACGAGCTAATTTTCATCCATAAAGGAACAGGTAAACTTAGAACACATCTAGGGAATTTGGACTTTAAATATGGCGATTATTTAGTGGTTCCAAGAGGAATTATCTACAAAATAGATTTCGATACAGAAGATAATAGACTATTTATTGTAGAATCTCGCCGACCAATTTATACACCTAAGCGTTACAGAAACTGGTTTGGTCAATTGCTAGAGCATTCGCCTTTTTGTGAGCGTGATTTACGTCAACCACAAGAACTAGAAACTTATAACGAATCGGGTGAATTTTTAATGAAAGTGAAAAAGCAAGATGATATTTTTGAAATGGTCTATGCATCTCACCCATTTGATGTTGTAGGATACGATGGATATAATTATCCATATGCTTTTTCAATTCATGATTTCGAACCTATTACTGGTCGAATTCACCAACCACCACCTGTGCATCAAACATTCGAAACCGATGCATTTGTTGTGTGTAGTTTTGTACCACGTTTGTATGACTATCATCCAGATAGTATTCCAGCACCATATAACCACAGCAACATTGATAGTGATGAAGTGTTGTATTATGTTGATGGGGATTTTATGAGTAGAAATGATATTGATGCAGGGCATATTAGTTTGCACCCTGCAGGAATACCTCATGGACCACACCCTGGAGCTACAGAACGAAGTATTGGCCAGGTGAAAACTGATGAACTTGCAGTGATGGTTGATACATTTAAACCACTGCAAGTAACTGAAGAAGCTCTAAAAATAGCAGATGAAGATTACTTTAAATCTTGGTTAGAACACTAAAAGCAAAATATGTCTTATAATAAATTACCTGCAGACCCAACTGCTTTAATCTTAGGGATAGTAGCCATAGTAATTGGTTTTGCTGGCTGTTGTTGTTATGGCATATTTGCTATAGTTCCTTTGGCGGTAAGTATTATTGGTCTTGTGATGGCTAATAAAAGTCTGAAAGAATTTGCATTACATCCTGAAGCTTTTTCGCCTCAAAGTAGAAGTAATGTGTCAACAGCAAAAGTGCTAAATATTATCGCCATAGTTTTTAATGGTGTCATAGTATTGATGTTTATAGCTGCTATAGTGTTTTATGGAATCATGCCTTCACAAGGCTTTTATGATGATATTTTAAGACAAAACAATGATGACGATTTTCATTATGAATGGGAAAGTGATACCATTTTTGATTATGAAGATGACGATTATAATCGTATTGAAAGTGATACTATTAGTATTGATTCAATTAGAATAGATGACGGAGAAATTATAGAGGTAGAAAAACCTCTAGGCAGTTTAAATGAATAATAACAAACTACTTGAATAGTATATTTGAGTAACTTCCGAAGGAAGATTAAAAATAAATATTATGGCAAAAGAAGTAAAAAGTGTCGATTACGGATTAGAAAAAATCTTTGATGGTGCTCAGGATTTTTTACCACTATTAGGAACCGATTACGTAGAGTTCTATGTTGGAAATGCTAAACAATCGGCTCATTTCTATAAAACAGCATTTGGATTTCAATCTTATGCTTACAAAGGTTTAGAAACAGGTTCAAAAGATGAAGTAAGTTACGTGTTAAAACAAGATAAAATACGATTAGTGTTAACAACACCTTTAAACAGTAAATCTCCTGTTAATAATCATATTGTAAAGCATGGTGATGGTGTTAAAGTGGTAGCGCTTTGGGTTGACGATGCTAGAAAATCGTATGAAGAAACTACCGAAAGAGGCGCAAAGTCTTATATGGAGCCCAAAGTCGAAATCGATGAGTTTGGAGAAGTCGTAAGAGCAGGAATTTATACCTATGGAGAAACGGTTCATATGTTTGTAGAACGTAAAAACTATAAGGGTGCATTTCTGCCTGGATTTCAAAAATGGGAATCTGATTACAACCCAGAACCTGTTGGATTAAAATACATAGACCATATGGTGGGCAATGTAGGTTGGGGACAAATGAATACTTGGGTAAAATGGTATGAAGATGTCATGGGGTTTGTAAATTTCTTATCGTTTGATGATAAACAAATCCATACCGAATATTCTGCATTAATGAGTAAAGTAATGAGTAATGGTAATGGTCGTATCAAGTTTCCTATAAATGAGCCAGCAAAAGCTGCTAAAAAATCGCAAATAGAAGAATACCTCGATTTTTATGAAGATTCAGGTGTTCAGCATATTGCGGTAGCAACAGATGATATTATTAAAACGGTTGCGCAACTTAAGGCAAGAGGTGTTGAGTTTTTACCACCACCACCTCAAGCATATTATGATGATATTCCAAGACGTTTAGGTGTTCACATGGATATGATGAAAGAAGATATTAAAGAGCTTCAAAAATTATCGATTCTTGTTGATGCCGATGAAGAAGGATACTTACTTCAAATCTTCACAAAACCAGTTGAAGACAGACCAACATTATTCTTTGAAATTATACAAAGAATGGGAGCTCAAGGCTTTGGTGCTGGAAACTTTAAAGCATTGTTTGAATCTATAGAACGAGAACAAGCCAAACGAGGTACTTTATAAACCTTAATAATTTAAACGCCATCAAATTTGATGGCGTTTTTCGTAAAAACTAACATAACTATAACACCTTTATTTATAATGGTTTCAATAAAATTTATATTTTTGGAATAGTAATTGTAATTCTCCCTAATGAACAATAAAGTGAAACACTATAAAGTTTCATTTGTAATAATTACAACAATGAAAAATATACTACTTATAATAGGTGTTCTATTTTGTATGCAAACTTCTTTTGCCCAAGAGAAAAGTGCATTTCAAGATGGAGAATGGTTTAAATTTAGAATGAGTTATAGTGGATTTCTCAAAGCTGGAAATGCAACACTCGCTGTTAATGAAACAAAATTAGATGGGAAGCCTGTATATCATGTTGTAGGTAAAGGGTGGACAACAGGTGCTATTAAATGGTTTTTTAAAGTGAAAGACAGATACGAAAGCTACTTTGATAAAGAAACTGGAATGCCTTATAGGTTTATTAGAAAAATAGATGAAGGAGGTCATACTAAAGATATTGAAATTAAGTTTGATCAAAATAAAAAAGAAGCTTTAGTAGAAAATAAAAAACGTAAAACAAAAAAAACGGTTGCTACAGAACAAGACGTTCAAGATATGGTATCTGCGTTCTATTATTTACGTAACAATTACGAAACAGATAACATAAAAGTAGGTGATGTTGTATCGCTTAATATGTTTTTTGATGAAGAAAATTACAATTTTAAACTTAAGTTTTTAGGACGTGAGACTATAGATACAGATTTGGGTGGAAAAATGAAAACATTAAAGTTTAGACCGTATGTTATGGCTGGACGAGTATTTAAAGAGCAAGAAAGTTTAACGCTATGGGTAAGTGCAGATGATAATAAAATTCCTTTAAAAATAAAAGCCGATTTAGCCGTTGGCTCATTAAGAGCAGATCTAGAAGCGTTCAAAGGATTAAAACATCCTATACAATTAGAATTTGACTAACTAATATGAGTGAAACACACAATTTTGACGACATTATAAAACAGCTTCAAGAGAAGTACACAAACATAGATCAAGACACAGATGATCACCTATATGGCTTGCTTTACAGCAAGCCTATTACATATTGGGACTATATACAAACCGATGCGTTGCTTAATCTTCAGATACAACGAACGACACTTCCAGATGAAATGGTATTTATTGCTTACCATCAAATCAATGAACTTATTTTTAAAATGATTTTATGGGAAATTCAACAAGTTGCTGAAAAAGAAGATTTGAACGTTACTTTTTTTGAAAATAAAATTATGCGTGTAAGTCGTTATTTTGATATGTTAACGACGTCTTTCAATATTATGAGAGAGGGTATGGAAATTGAACAATACATGAAATTTCGATATACCTTAACACCTGCTAGCGGATTTCAAAGTGCACAATATAGGATGATAGAATTTGCATCTACCGAACTTATAAACCTTATTGATTACAGATTTAGAAAAACCATAGATAGAAACACACCTTTTGAGCATGCGTTTGAGCATCTATATTGGCAAGCTGCTGGGAAAGATTATAAAACGGGAAAAAAATCAACACTCTTAGTTAATTTTGAAAAGCGATACAAAGGCGACTTTATTCGTTTTATGCAAACGTATAATACTAAAAACCTATGGTCTCGATTTAAAGAACTTCCAAAGAAAGATCAAGAAGATGAAGATTTAGTAAAAGCAATGAGACACTTTGATTATACAGTGAATATCACTTGGGTTATGGCACACTATAATGCAGCAAGACATTATATTGAAAGCGGAACAGGGGATGGTGAAGCAACTGGTGGAAGTGATTGGAAAAAATATATGCATCCAAAATACCAAAAACGCATATTTTTTCCAGAACTTTGGAGTACACAAGAATTAGAAAATTGGGGAGAAAATTTATAACTAAACTTTAATGCAACCAAAATATTTATTAATAGCACTTTTTATTTGTATTGGTTTTTTTTCATGCAAAGAAGAAGAAAAACCAGATTTAGAACCTTTACAAACCTATGTTGAACCAGAACCAGATAAGGAGTTTGGTTTTATACTTGAAGACTATATAGTTAAGCGAGATACCATTAAAAGAGGGGATAGTTTTGGCGAAATCTTAGAACGCAATCATATAGGTTATCCTAGAATCTTTAATATTGCTGAGAAGGTTAAAGATAGTTTTGATATTAGAAACCTTAGAGCAGGCAGGCCTTATACATTGTTATGTGCCAAAGATTCACTTCAAACGCCTCAGTGTTTTATTTACCAACCCAATAGTATTGAATATGTTGTTATTAAGATGACAGATTCTATTGAGGCTTACAATGGGAGAAAACCAATTACAATTGTTCAAAAAGAAGCTTCTGGTATTGTGATGAATAACTTATCTGAGACTATGGAATCTCAAGGCTTACCATATCAGTTAATTAATGATATGAGTGATATTTATGCATGGACAATAGATTTCTTTAGACTTCAAAAAGGAGATCGCTTTAAAATTGTTTACAAACAACGTTTTATTGAAGACACCATTTATGCAGGAATTGAAAGTATAGAAGCAGCCTATTTTGAACATAAAAATGAACCATTTTATGCCTTCAATTTTCAAGTAGATAGCACTAAAAATATTTCCGATTATTTTGATGAGAATACGAAAAGTTTAAGACGTACATTCTTAAAAGCACCTGTGCAATTTAGTCGAATTTCATCGCGATATAACCTTAATCGTCGTATCAAATATTACGGTTATAAGTTGCGACCTCATAAAGGTACCGATTTTGCTGCTCCTATAGGGACGCCTATTCTAGCTACTGCAAACGGAACAGTAACCGAATCGACCAGGCGAGGGGGAAATGGAAAATATGTCAAAATCAAACACAATGGAACATACAGTACACAGTATCTTCATATGAAAGCTCAAAATGTTAGAAAAGGCGATTTTGTAAAACAAGGAGATGTGATTGGATGGGTTGGAATGACAGGAAATACAGGTGGACCACATGTGTGTTATCGTTTTTGGAAAAATGGAAAACAAGTTGACCCTTTTAGAGAAAAATTACCTGCCGCAGAATCTATCCCAGATTCACTTAAAGTAAATTATAACGAATTCATTAAGCCTTTTAAATCTCAGCTAGATAATATTCAGTTTGAAGATAACACGATCAAATTACCAACCGAAGACGAAATACTAACGTCGAAAATACAATAATGGCATTAAAAACAGTTAACCCGACAACAACAAACGCTTGGCGTAAATTACAAGCACATTTTAAAACGATAGAGGATAAACACCTTAAAGAATTATTTGCCAATCATCATAATCGTGCAAATGATATGACGATTACATGGGATGACTTTATTGTTGATTACTCTAAGCATCGCGTATCTAATGAGACAATCAATTTGTTAATTGAACTAGCAAACGAAGTTGATTTAAAAGATGCAATGACTAAATATTTTGGAGGTGATGCTATCAACCAAACTGAAGGTCGCGAAGTATTGCATACAGCCTTACGAAACCCTGAAAATGCTGAGGTTAATGTCAATGGCGAAAACGTTATGTCAGAGATTTTTGAAGTGAAACACAAAATCAAGAATTTTGTCAATACTATTAGTAATGGTGAGTTGAAAAGTTACACCAATAAACCATTTACAGATGTTGTAAATATTGGTATTGGTGGCTCAGATTTAGGCCCAGCTATGGTAGTAGACTCACTAGCATATTATAAAAATCACCTCAACACACACTTTGTTAGCAATGTCGATGGTGACCATGTTAATGAAGTGATTAAAAACTTAAATCCTGAAACAACACTTTTTGTCATTGTTTCAAAAACATTCACGACGCAAGAAACATTATCTAATGCAAACACGCTTAGAGAGTGGTTTTTAAAACATGCTCCAAAAGATGCCGTATCAAAACATTTTGTTGCTGTATCTACTAATATCGAAAAGGTTAAGGATTTTGGTATTGACGAACATAACATCTTTCCCATGTGGAATTGGGTTGGTGGCCGTTTCTCGCTTTGGAGTGCTGTAGGCTTGTCAATTAGTCTTGCTGTTGGTTTTGATAATTTTGACCAATTACTTTCGGGAGCGCATAAAATGGATGAGCATTTTAAAACTGAAGATTTTGATAATAATATTCCAGTAATCACTGCATTATTGAGCGTTTGGTACAATAATTTTTTTAATGCTGAAAGTGAAGCAGTCATTCCTTATTCGCAATATTTAAATCAGTTTGCGACTTACCTGCAACAAGGGATAATGGAAAGTAATGGAAAGAGTGTCGATAGAAATGGAGACAAGATAAGTTATCAAACCGGAACCATAATTTGGGGAGAGCCTGGAACGAATTCACAACATGCCTTCTTTCAATTGATTCATCAAGGTACTAAATTGATTCCTGCCGAATTTATAGGCTTTGCAAAATCACTTCATGGAAATCAAGATCATCAAGATAAGTTGATGTCTAACTTTTTTGCTCAAACAGAAGCATTAATGAATGGTAAGTCTAAAACAACTGTTATTAATGAGTTGTCAGCGCAAGGACTTACCGAAGACAAATTAAAAACGCTAACACCTTTTAAAGTATTTGAAGGAAATAAGCCAACCACCACTATTCTTATCGAAAAACTAACTCCTGAAAGTCTCGGGAAACTAATCGCGATGTATGAGCATAAAATATTTGTTCAAGGCATTATCTGGAATATTTTTAGCTACGATCAATTTGGTGTAGAACTAGGAAAACAACTGGCGAACACAATTTTAAAAGAGTTGCAAGATGAGAATTTTATTAACAATCATGACCCTTCTACGCAAAACCTCATAAAACACTACCTATACAAGAGGTGATTTTGTTAAATACTTATTGAGTTCAGGTTGGTTTAAATTCAGAATTTAAGAAAATTTTAAGTAATTTTAAAAGTTAAAAATTCTTAACATTAAGGTAATATAGTATCGTTGGTACAGACGTACTTTTGCCGAAATTTAAAACTCTAAAATAATTCTTAAACAATGAAAAAATTTTCAAAATGTTTATTGGTATTTGCAGTACTATTAGGTACTTCAATTGCCTTTTCTCAAAGCACAATAACTGGTAAGATTATCGGTTCAGATTTTGGCGAGCCATTACCTGGTGCAAATGTTGTTGAAAAAGGGACGTCAAATGGTAGTAATACCAATTTTGATGGAGATTTCACCCTTAACACACAAGCTTCGTCTGGTGAGTTGGTAATTACTTTTGTAGGTTACACATCTCAAACAATTCCATTTTCTGGAGATCAAGACTTAGGAACAATTACATTACAATCTAGTGAGGTTGGTCTACAAGAAGTACAAATTATTGCTTCTGTTGCAGTCGACAGGAAAACGCCTGTTGCTGTGTCTACTGTTAAATCTGCTGATATTCAGTTGAAATTAGGAACTCAAGAATTTCCTGAAGTACTAAAATCTACTCCTGGTGTATATGCAACCAAATCTGGTGGTGGCTTTGGAGACGGTCGTATAAACTTACGTGGATTTAACTCTGAAAACGTTGCGGTTATGATTAACGGTGTTCCAGTTAATGATATGGAAAACGGACGTGTATTTTGGAGTAACTGGGCTGGTTTAGGTGATGTTACAAGTTCAATGCAAGTTCAAAGAGGTCTTGGTGCTGCTAGAGTTGCTGTGCCTTCTGTAGGTGGTACAATAAACATCTTAACAAAAACCACCGATGCCGAAGCAGGTGGTAATATCACGACAACGTTAGCTAATGATGGTTACACAAAATTCGGAGTAACTTATTCTACTGGTTTAATGGAGAATGGTTTTGCGGCTACGGTTTCTGCAGCTAAAACAGATGGTGATGGTTATGTTAGAGGTACACAATTTAACGCTGTATCTTATTTCGTTAATGTTTCAAAAGAAATCAACGAGAGTCATAAACTATCGTTTACTGCTTTTGGAGCAAAACAACGTCACGGTCAAAGACAAAACAGACACTTAATAGATACATACAGAAGAAGTGAAGACGGTATTAAGTATAACTCAGATTGGGGTTACAAAAACGGTCAAGTCACTTTTATTGAAGACAACTTTTATCACAAACCTCAAATTTCATTAAACCACTATTGGGACCTTAATGATAAGACAACGATTTCTACAGCAGCTTATGCATCGTTTGGTACAGGTGGTGGAGGCGGAACTTTAGGAAGTGATGCTGAAACTCCAGGATTTGAAGGCGATGGAAGATTTAAATTTACAAGTACTGATTATCGAATTGGTGAGTTTGGTCCTCTAGATTTTGATCGTATTGTTGATGAGAACATTGCTCATGGAGCGAATGGTTCTAGTGCAGCTTTAAGAGCATCACGTAATGATCATAATTGGTATGGAATATTATCTACTTTGAAAACCGATTTAACAGATGACTTAGTGCTTTTAGCAGGTTTAGACTGGAGAAATTATACAGGAAAACACTTTAGAGAAGTAACTGATTTATTAGGTGGACAGTTTATCATCAATGAAGATAACGTTAATAACCCAACAGGAATTGCTAGAGTTGGTGATAAAGTAGCTTATAATAATGATGGTATCGTAGGATGGTTAGGAGCATTTGCTCAATTAGAATATGATGTCAATGAAAACTTCAATACATTTATCTCGTTAAATGCATCTAATACATCATACAAAAGAAAAGATTACTTTAACTATTTAGATGGTGATCCATTACAAGAAACAGATCGTTATAACTTTTTTGGTTTTGGAGCAAAAGGTGGTGCAAACTACAGAATTACAGATCAACATAATGTATTTGTGAATTTAGGATATTTTGAAAAAGCTGCCGATTTTGATGCTGTTTTCCCTAACTTTAACAATGACGAGATTAATGATAATGCAGAAAATCAAAAAATCACGAGTTATGAATTAGGTTATGGATATAGAGGTGAGCGTTTTTCTGCTAATGTAAACTTATATAGAACTGCTTGGAGAGATAGAACGGAAACACTTTCATTCCAGTTGAGCGAAGATGAAACAGGATTTGCTAACATTTTAGGTGTAAACGCGATTCACCAAGGTATTGAGATTGATTTTGTTTACAAGGCAACAGATAAATTAAATATCACTGGTATGGCATCTTTAGGTGATTGGAGATGGGAAGAAGATGTTACAGGTGTTAACATTTTGAATGAAGAACAAGAAGTTGTTGATACGGTTAACTTATTCATTGAAGATACACCAGTAGGTGATGCCGCACAAACAACAATGGCATTGGGTGTTGATTATAGACTTGGAGCTAAAACAAGATTGTCAGTAGATTATAACTACTTTGATCGTTTGTATGCCGATTTTGACCCTAGTGATAGAGGAACAGAAGGCGCACCAGATCCATGGGAAGTTCCTTCATATGGTGTTTTTGATGCAGCAATGACTCACGGGTTTTCATTTGGTGAGTTTGAGGCATCCTTAGTAGCAAGAATTAATAATGTGTTCAATACAGAATATATAGCAGACGCTTTAGATGGTTCTGGTTCAAATGCTGAAACAGCATTAGTATACTACGGTTTTGGTAGAACATTTAGCGTAGGAGCACAACTTAAATTTTAAAAAATAGAACAATGAAAAGAATAGTTTATGTATTAGCCTTTATAGGCACAATCTTTATGGGATGTGATCCTGTAGAAGATATTAATAATGATCTTGCTAATCAAGATAATCCTGTGATTGGTGAAGTAGAATATACTTTAACTGATGATGATTATGATGAATTAGAACTAGATTTTGGAAACTTCGGTTCAGATGAAGATGCCAGAGCAGCGATACCTGGTTTATTAGCAGATAGATACCCTTTCTTTGGAAATGGGTCTTCTGCCTTAGTTACTTACAATTTATTTATAGGTTCTGCCGAAGGTGTAAGTGATTTTACAGGGTCAGATGTTTATGAGTTTACGAATGCCGATTATGCAACAACTGGAAGTGATGCCTTTGGTTTCTATCCAAATGTAGATCCAACAGAACAAATTCCAGCGGTATTAGATGCGCAAATTGCAGCGCCTACTGAAGGGCAAATTGTACTAGTTGAGTATGACCAATATACTGCAACACCAGAAATCGGTATTGCTAATTTATACCAAGCTGCATTTCCTGCAGATTATGATAGTTTTGAATTAATATCTGTTTCTGGACCAGATGACTTAGGTTGGACGGTAGGTTCAGCTAATGTGCAAGGTTCTGGTTTTGATGGTGGAGCAAATGCTGTTGAAGAATGGTTAATCTCTCCAGAAGTTGATTTAACAGGTCAATCTGATTTGTTATTCCAAATCACTCAAGAAATCGATTTCTTAGGCGATGCTAGTTTAATTGATGTTTTAATATCAACAGATTATACTACAGGTGGTGATGTTGCAGCTGCAACATGGACACCTTTAGCTTTTGACAAAACGATTTATGGAAGCTTAACAACATCAGAAGATTTTGATTTTTCAGCTTACGATGGAGAAACAATTCACGTTGGTCTTAAGTATAGTTCTACCGATTCAGATTCGCCAAGATGGAGAGTTCAGGATTTTGCTGTAAGAGCTTTAGGTGTTTCTGGAGATACAGATGCTAAAGGAGAATACTTTATCTATGATGGAGGTGCATGGGAAGCTGCAGATGATGTGTATTACCTAAGTGCATCAGATTATGATTCAATGGGAGAAGGTTCTGGTCAACCAGGTGCATTTAATAACTTTAGTAGCAGTACACCAGCAGATGCTTATTTGCCAACATTCTTAGGGCTTAACTATCCTTTCGCTCAAGAAGAGGATGAAATTTTTGTAATCTATAAGTATTTCTCTAGTAATAGTGGATTGGGAACAAGAGGTAACCTATACACATTTACAGATGGAGAATGGGTAGGTCACGAAAGCGTGATTGAGACATCTCTTCAATTTGGACTTGAAAATGGTGTTTGGGTTCCAGATAACACGATTAGATACACATTATTAGGATCTGATTACTCTTTAGCTGCAACTACATTATTAACTACTGAAGGTTTTGAAGCAGCAGCTGAAAACTTAGATAATTTTGGCAACTTTAATAGAGCAGGAGGAAGTACTAACTGGACTGATGAAATGATAATTACTGCTTTAAATATTATACTAAATAATATAAATCCTTCAGCAGAAGAAGGACAAAAGTATATTGTTACATTTGCAACTTGGGCACCAGGTAATTCAACGGAAGATTTTTCGATGATTAAAACTGGTGGTGAATGGGTTGTTAACGAGTAATCGATTTAGTATCCAGAATATGATATACAAAAAGCCTATCCATTTGGATAGGCTTTTTTATGTTTTAATAAGTGATTATTTTTTCCATTCTATAGATTCCATTAAATGTTTGATATCATTTTTAAGATAATCAGCAGCAGGTAAAATAGAATCATAATTAGGTTTTGCATAGAAATACAACGACCCATTTAAAAAATGGTTAATACTATCAGTAACATAAAATTGAGACTGCGAAGCAGCATTTCCTCCAACTTCATAAAACATCCCAAAAACATTTTGTTCTGGGTTTTCATAAACGATGCTTTCAATTTCATCTGCTTTAATAGTATGCTTCTGAGTTAGATTTTGAGCATCTCTTAACAAGGTTTCAAGATTTGTATCATTTACCTTTTTATAGGTTAGGTAAATGGTGCCTTTCATTGTTGGATAATTAATATCTACACCATATGTATCGTTAACACCATCAAGTTTGATATTTGAGATCTTCTCTGCATTATTATTCTTTTCAAAAGTGAAAGGTAATCTAACATCAACTTTAGAATACTCTGGCTTTTGATAATCTAGTCTTAACATTGCCTTAGGTTTAGGTAGCGGATCATTTCCGCAGGAAAAACAAGCAACAGCTAGTATTGGTAGAAGAATTTTTTTTAAGGTCATTAGTCTAGAATGGTAAACTTAATTTGTTTGATGCGTTTTTTGTCAATAGCTTCTATAGTAAAAACGTAATTTTTGAAATTTATTTTACTTTGGCGTTTTGGAAAACCTCCAGAAATTTCTAAAACAAATCCTGCAATGGTTTCAGCTTCACCTTTATGATCTTCAAAGATTGCCTCATCTTCAAATTTTATAATCTTGTAAAAATCCTTTAAAGCGGTCTTACCTTCAAATGAATAATTTTTATCATCAATTTTAGTGTAAATGATATCATCATCATCAAACTCATCACTAATGTCGCCAACAATTTCTTCTATAACATCTTCTAATGATACCACACCAGAGGTCCCTCCATACTCATCTACAACAATAGCAAGATGGACTTTCTTTTCCTGAAATTCAACCATAAGGTCATCTAATTTTTTGTTTTCAGGCACAAAAAATGGTTCACCAAGTAAGCTTGTCCAGTCAAACTGTTTGCGTTCAATATGTGGGAGTAGGTCTTTGATGTATAATATTCCTGTAACATGATCTATACTATCTTTGTACACAGGAATTCGTGAATAACCATTTTTTATCACTTCAGGAATAATATCTTCATACTTTGTGTCTTCATTGAGGGCAAAAATATCCATTCTAGGACGCATTACCTGCTTAGTATCTGTATTTCCGAAGGATACAATACCTTGCAATATTTTATGCTCTTCTACAGTCGTATCTCCATCAGTTGTTAACTCTAATGCTTGTGATAATTGATCGACACTAAGATTAGATTTTTGCTTTCCTAATTTATTATGAATGGTCAACGTAACATGACGCATAGGTAAACTAATGGGTGAAAAAACCACATCTAAAAATTTAAGTGGAATAGCCATAAATGACGAAAATTTAACGCGATTTCTACTGGCGTAAATTTTAGGAACGATTTCACCAAACAGCAAAATTAAAAAGGTGATGACTACAACCTCTAAAAGAAATCGTAACCAATTTGTTTCTATGTCTTCAAACATCATTTCTCCTAAATAGGCAAACAAAATAACAATGCCAATATTGAGAAAATTATTGGCTACAAGTATGGTTGCTAATAACTTTTTAGGACGCTCTAATAATTTAGAAATAGTGCCAAATGTTTTAGAGTTTTCTTCTAAACCTGTATCAATATCAGATTTCGTTAATGAAAAAAATGCGACTTCTGCACCAGAAATTAATGCCGAACAAAGCAATAAAATAAAAAGTAATATAAGCCCAGAAATGAAAGATACATTTAGATTGAGCATTGTGATTATTAAACTCGTGGGTTCAGGATCCAAGGTAAATAATTTAAGTTTAGTTTATTTAAAACGGAAGATCATCGGTGTCTTCAGTTAATGGTTCAGAAACAGGATTATTTGCCGGTTTTTGAGCAGCTTGTTGAGGGTTAGGAGCTGGAGCATTTCCGCCTTGACTCTCATTTTTAGTCGTCAAAAATGTAAAATCTGTACATTGAATTTCAGTCGAATAACGATCGGCACCTTTATCATCTTGCCATTTTCTGGTTTTTAGACGACCTTCAATATATACTTTGTCTCCTTTAGATAAATACTTTTCACAAATCTCGGCGGCTTTATTTCGCACAACAATATTATGCCATTCAGTGTTGGTAACACGCTCATTGGTTTGCTTGTTAGTATACGTTTCATTTGTTGCTAACGGAAAACGGCCAACACAGTTGCCACCATCAAAATAATGCATCTTTACTTCATCTCCCAAATGCCCAATTAGCATTACTTTATTTAATGTTCCTGACATAATAATTATTGTTTTAGACTACAAAACTAAACATTTTGAAATCAAAATATGATGATTACTAAAAGTATGAAAAATTTATGAAAGCTCATAATGAGTAATGGGTAGACAAAAAACAATGCGAACCAATATATTTAGGGTATTCTATGGTCTGTTTGATTTTACGCGATAGAGCATTAAAAGCTGAATTCATCTATAAAATTACTTATAAGTATTGGTGTTGGATAGGTTTTTAATTCTGAAATTGGAATGCCTTTCTTTGGTAAATCAGTCACTTCAATAATCCAAAACTTAGTATAGAGATGTTGATGTGATAGTTTGTGAACAATGGCTTTTGTGTTAAAAATGCTATGGCTAAACGGGCTATTTTTAAAATAGTCTTTAACCGAAGGATGCGCTTTAAATGCTTCAGAAATTATTTCGATATCACTTTCAATTAAAGGGAATTGATATAAATTTTGCCAGATACCTTTTGAAGTACGTTGTTCGAAAATTGTTTTTTTATCTGCGGAAATGAGCACTAAAAAATTAAAGTGCTTTTTGGTGATTTTAGTTTTTTTCAGTTTAACTGGAAGTTGGTCAACAATCCCTTTTTGAAGTGCGACACAACTATCTTTTAGCGGGCAAAAACTACAATACGGGTTTTTTGGTTTGCATTGTGTTGCGCCAAATTCCATAACAGCTTGATTGTAATCTCCAGGGATTTTAGAATCAATCAAAGTACTTGCTAGAGTTTTAAATTCTTTAATCCCTTTTGTTGAATTGATAGGTGTATCTATTCCGAAATAGCGAGATAACACGCGATATACATTTCCGTCTACAACAGCAGTTGATTCATCAAAACAAATTGAAGCGATTGCACTTGCCGTATAATCACCAACACCTTTGAGTTTTAAAATGTCAGTATAGGTGGTTGGGAACACACCATGTAACTCATTAGCAATATACTTTGCTGAAGCATGTAAATTTCGGGCTCTGGAGTAATAGCCTAAACCTTGCCATAGCTTCAAAATAGCTTGTTCGTCAGCAGTTGCTAAGTCGAAAACAGTTGGGTAATTGGTAACAAAAGCCTCATAATATGGTAAACCTTGCTTAATTTGGGTTTGTTGCATAATTATTTCCGATAACCAAATATGATAAGGATTTTTGGTGTTTCGCCAAGGTAAATCTCGCTTATTTACTGAGTACCAATGTGTTAAAATTTCTGTAAAATTCATTTAAAACAATAAATATTTGCAAAAATAATCCTTTACTAGGTTAAATTTTAATTAATTACGCTTGAAATATTGAAATTAAATTGCCTATATTTGCATCCCTTATAATTAATAGATAACCCTAAAAATTAATAACAATGACAAAAGCTGATATAGTAGCTAAAATTTCTGATAAGTTAGGAATTGAAAAAGGAGATGTTCAAGCAACAGTTGAAA
The DNA here is from genome assembly GCA_947489585.1 of uncultured Psychroserpens sp. Classification (GTDB taxonomy): domain Bacteria; phylum Bacteroidota; class Bacteroidia; order Flavobacteriales; family Flavobacteriaceae; genus Psychroserpens. Next base: position 660,875 of record CANLEE010000001.1, on the reverse strand, counting down.
CATTCATGGAAGAAGTTAAATCTTCATTAGAAGGAGGAGACAACGTATATTTAAGAGGTTTTGGAAGTTTTATCGTAAAGACAAGAGCTGAAAAAACTGGACGTAACATCTCAAAAAATACAACAATTAAGATACCTGCACACAATATTCCTGCATTTAAACCTGCAAAAGTATTTGTTGAAGGTGTTAAGACCAATGTTGAGGTCAACTAAGACATTAAAACAAACATTAATTTAAAAAAAACTTATTTATGCCAAGTGGTAAAAAAAGAAAAAGACACAAGGTAGCGACGCATAAGCGTAAAAAACGTAGACGCGCTAATCGTCACAAAAAGAAATAAATTGAGAAAGTAGTTTTTTAACTACTTTTTCAATTTTAAAAACAAACGTTCTTTGATATAAAATTCATGAGTTTATTGCGTGTTACCTACGTGATACATGAGTTTGCTGGATTAAACATCCTGTGTCAAAATAAATATCCATCTGTCTCGAAATGAATCGAGATAGATTAAAATTAACAACATGGAAAAAGAATTGATTATAAGATCGAGTTCTGATATTGTTGATTTTGCCTTATTAAAAGATGGAAAACTTATCGAGTTACACAAAGATGAAGATGATAACAACTTTGCCGTTGGTGATATATTTATTGCCAAAATACGTAAAGCTGTTCCTGGTCTAAATGCTGCATTTGTAAATGTAGGTTATGAAAAAGATGCTTTTTTGCATTATCATGATTTAGGACCAAAATTGCCTTCCCTTTTAAAATTCGTTAAACGTGTAAGCGCAGGTAGACATACCGATTTTTTACTGAAAAATTTTCAGTTTGAGAAAGATATTGATAAAAATGGGAGCATAGCTAACGTTTTAAAATCAAATCAATCTCTATTAGTACAAATTGTAAAAGAACCAATTTCAACCAAAGGTCCTCGTATTAGTAGCGAGTTATCTATTGCAGGTCGTTATATTGTTTTAGTACCATTTTCTGATCGCATTTCAATCTCTCAAAAGATTGAATCTAAAGAAGAAAAAGAACGTTTAAAGCGTTTGGTAAAAAGCATAACACCTAAAGGATTTGGGGTTATAATTCGTACGGTCGCAGAAGGCAAAAAAGTTGCCGAGCTCGACAAAGATTTACAAAATTTGCTGAATAGATGGACAGCAATGTGTAGAAAATTAAACAAAGCACATCATCCTAGTAAGGTGTTGAGTGAAATGAACAAAGCCTCTTCTATTTTAAGAGATATTTTTGATGATTCATTCTCAGGCATTACAGTAGATGACGAAGTGCTTTATGAACAAATTAAAGATTATGTTCAAGAAATTGCTCCCAAAAAAGAGTCAATAGTAAAGTTGTATAAAAATGGCGTACCAGTTTATGAAAAATTTGGTATTGAACGTCAAATAAAAACCTCTTTCGGTCGCACAGTATCTATGGCAAAAGGTGCTTATTTGGTGATAGAACACACCGAAGCGATGCATGTTGTTGATGTCAATAGTGGGAACAGATCTAACAAAGAAAAAAATCAAGAGGACACTGCTTTAGAAGTTAATATGATTTCTGCTTCAGAAATAGCTCGCCAATTACGCTTGCGTGATATGGGAGGTATTATCGTAGTAGATTTTATTGACATGAATAAAGCAGAGAATCGAAAAAAATTGTACAATCATCTTCGTGACGAAATGAAAGATGATAAGGCAAAGCATAAGATTTTGCCACCTAGTAAGTTTGGTTTGATACAAATTACCAGACAACGTGTTCGCCCAGAACGCAATATTAAAACAAAAGAAGAAAATCCTAACGGCGTAGCAGGTAGTGAAATTGAAGCACCAATTAAAGTGATTCAAAGCATTACACAAGACCTAGAAAGGCTTTTCAAAAAAGACTATAAAAAGATAACCTTAAATGCGCATCCGTTTATAGCAGCCTTTTTAACCAAAGGGTTTCCATCGGTACGTTCTAAATGGTTTTTAGAACACAAAAAATGGGTAAAAGTTTTACCTAGAGATGCTTACACTTATCTTGAATATCATTTTTATGACAAAAATGGTAAGGAAATCAAATAATATCTAAAACCCCTTTTCGTAGTAACGGAAAGGGGTTTTTGTTTTTATATAAACATCTTAATAAATTAAGGCGCAGGATTAGGAATGTCATCATGAACCGCATTAATGGCTTTGAGAATGTCATCGGTTAAGATGATATCAACACTGTCAATGTTTTCTTCTAATTGCTGTAAAGACGTCGCTCCAATGATAGTACTGGTCATAAAAGGTCTATCGGTTACAAAAGCGAGTGACATTTGAGCTAAGGTCATATTATGGTCTTCAGCAATTTTTAAGTAACGTTTTGTAGCCTCTGTACAATTAGCACTACTATATCTCGAAAACCTTGGAAATAGCTTTAAACGGGCATTATCGCCTGCTGTTCCTTTGATGTATTTACCTGAAAGTACGCCAAATGCCATTGGCGAGTAGGCTAAAAGCCCAATCTCCTCACGAATAGCAACTTCTGCCATATCACCTTCAAAGACACGATTCAGTAAAGAATAAGCATTTTGAATGGTGATCATTCGTGGTAAACCGTTGGCATTAGATTCTTCTAAATAACGCATGGTTCCCCACGCTTTTTCATTAGAAATACCAACGTGACGTATTTTTCCAGATTTGATAATCTCGTCAAGGTTATGAAGAATTTCATTAAAATTATCAGTCCAAAGATCATTTGGGTTGTGATTGTAATCTCTTACGCCAAACATATTGGTTTCACGCTCTGGCCAATGCAATTGATACAAATCAATATAATCGGTTTTAAGACGTTTCAAACTATTGTCTACAGCTTCGTTGAGGGCAGCTCTACTAAATCCGTTGGTTCTAATATGAGCTGTATAGTCTCCTGTGCCAGCAATTTTAGTGGCTAGTACAACTTTATCTCTATGGCCTGATTTTTCAAACCAGTTTCCAATGATACGCTCAGTTTCTGCATAGGTTTCGGCTGTAGCCGGAACGGGATATAACTCAGCAACATCAAAGAAATTCACACCTTTGTCTAGTGCCAAATCCATTTGTGCAAAGCCTTCATCTTGGGTATTTTGATTTCCCCAAGTCATCGTGCCAAGGCAAATTTTACTAACTTTTATATCGGTTTTTGGTAATGTTGTATATCTCATGTGTTGGATTAGTGTTTAAATATCATTCAATAATTTAGAAATCTCATCTAACTTAGGCGTTAAAATCACTTCTATACGACGATTTTTAGCTTTGCCTTCGGTAGTATCATTGGTTGCTATAGGTGCAAATTCGCCACGACCAGCAGCCGTTAAATTCTCAGGGTTGATGGTTGCATTTTCTCTTAAAATATTGACAATTGCTGTAGCACGTTTTGTCGATAAATCCCAGTTTCCGCTTAGTTGTGCATTGCCTTTATATGGCACATTATCTGTATGCCCTTCAATTAAAATTGCGATTTCAGGGTTAAGTGCTAAGACTTCACCGAGTTGTTTTACAGCTTGTTTTCCTTGTGAGCCTACTGCCCAACTTCCAGATTCGAACAAGAGTTTATTTTCCATTGAAACATACACTTTCCCATTGCGTTGCTCAACAGTTAAACCTTTGCCTTCAAAGTCGGTTAATGCTCTTGAAATAGCATCTTTTAATTTGGTCATAGCAGCATCTTTAGATGCAATCACAGTTTCTAATTCGGCAACACGTTGCGAACGTGATTCTAATTCTTTTTTAAGTTTTTCTAATCGTGTATTCTCTGCGAGAAGTGCCTGTTCTTTGGCTTCTAACTGCGCCAATAATTCTCTATTCTTTTTTGAGTTTTCAGCTATAGAAGCACTGCTATTTTTTTCTAAGGCATCATACGACGATTTTAAGTTATCATATGTGTTTACTAAAGCTTTGTATTCGCCTTCCCAACGGTTTCGGTCTGCAATGGCATTGTCATAGGCATCTTGTGAGCTACTAAGTTCATTTTTAGCTTTATTTAAAGCGGTTTCTAAATCGCGATTATCGTCTGATAGTTTTCTATTTTCTTTTTTAAGATTCGCATACTTGTCTTCTAAATCGGTATAGATCTTTTTTGAGACACATGAGGTTGTTAATACTAAAGTGAGTGCTATTAATGACAATTTTTTAATCATGGTATTCGGGTTAAGTTGTTTTAATTTTCAATTTCGATGAGTATCGGACAATGGTCACTGTGAACTGCTTCGGTAAGGATAACGCTTCGTTTGATTTTTTCTTGTAAAGGCGCACTAGCCATCGCATAATCTAATCGCCAACCTTTGTTATTAGCTCTAGAGTTTGCTCTGTAGCTCCACCACGAAAATTCTTGTTTTTCTGGATGTAAATGTCTGAATGAATCTATAAATCCGCTATCTATGAAATTCCCTAACCATTCCCGTTCTTCAGGTAAAAACCCAGATACACCTTTCATTTTTGGATTGTGAATATCTATGGCTTCATGACAAATATTATAATCACCAAGAACGACGAGATGAGGCAGTTTTTTACGTAAATTATTTAAGTACTGATGAATCATATTCATATACTCAAACTTATGTGCTAGTCTGGCATCATTAGATCCGGATGGTAAATACATACTCATAATGGAAAGTCCGTTGAAATCGGCTCTAATATTTCGGCCTTCAAAATCCATAGATTCTATTCCAGTGCCATACTCAATATGGTCAGGTTCCGTTTTGCTTAAAATAGCCACACCACTATACCCTTTTTTTTGTGCACTAAACCAATAGTTGTATTTGTAACCAGCATTTTCGATAGCTTCAATATCGACTTGCTCCTTCATGGCTTTAATTTCTTGCAAGCAAACCACATCTGGATTTGCACTTGTAAGCCAATCGATAAAGCCTTTATTCATTGCTGCTCGAATGCCGTTCACGTTGTATGAGATGATTTTCATTTTGGAATAGTTTAGATTTCAGCTAAATTAAATAATACTGTACTTTTACACTATTATTTTAACCCGATTTTAAGGATAAAATAATTTCCGCCTTTAGAAGTTTATATAAGGAATGAAAATTGCTATTTCACTTATCTGTTTTATGATGTCTTTTTGTGCCTTTGCGCAAGAGGAAACCAATTATAGGCGAAAGACCTTAGCCGTTAGAGATTCTATCAAAATAGATACCGTAAGTATCAATTCCAGTTTGTTTATTTTAAAACGAAAAGATAAAACAAGAATAGATACGTCCTATTATAAGATTGATTTCGCAAAGGCATTACTTACCTTCAAAAAACCAATAGCGGTTGACTCGGTTGAAGTTGATTATTTACGTTATCCTGATTTTTTAACACGGAAATATTTTCAGCTTGACGATAAAATTATTGTACAAAATACAGATAACCTTCAAAAATTATACAAGCTCAACCAATCTACCTTAGAGCAAAATTTCACACCATTTGATGGGTTGAGTACTTCAGGAAGTATCTCAAGAGGAGTCACGCTTGGGAACAATCAAAATTCGGTATTGAATAGCGAATTGGATTTGCAAATTTCAGGAAAGCTAAGTGATAAAGTATCGTTACGTGCCTCAATTCAAGATGCTAATATTCCTTTACAAGAAAGTGGGTATTCACAGCGATTAGATGAGTTTGATCAGGTGTTTATTGAACTCTTTAGTGATACATGGAACATTAGAGCAGGTGATATCGATTTGGTCAATGCCAATAGTTATTTTGCTAATTTCACGAAGCGTGTTCAAGGCTTACAAGTCAGTGCGAACTTTGATGGTGAAGACACAAAAACCAATGTCTTTGCTTCAGGTGCTTTGGTTAGAGGTCAGTTTACCACGAGTCAGTTTATTGCACAAGAAGGCAATCAAGGTCCTTATAAATTGACGGGTCCAAATAACGAATTGTTTGTATTAATTGTGTCTGGTAGTGAAACCGTTTATGTTAATGGAATTCCAATTGAACGCGGCGAAAATAGAGATTATATCATCGATTATAATGCTGGTGAAATCATTTTCAATTCTACCTATCCGATTACTTCGGAAATGCGAATCACAGTAGATTATCAGTTTAGTGAACGCAATTTCTCAAGGTTTACCATTTTTGGAGGCGGAAACTATGAATCTGAAAAATTAAAACTAGGTGTTTCGGTCTATTCAGAATCTGATGCGAAAAACCAACCTCTACAACAAAACTTATCTTCAGAACAGGTAGAGATTCTATCTAATGCAGGTGATGACCAGTCATTAATGGTGGCACCTTCTGATGTTGCTGAAGCTTTTGATGATAATCGAATTTTATACCGAAAAGATATCGTTGGTGGCAATGAAATATTTGTGTTTTCAAATGATCCTGATGACGATTTATTTAGTGTACGATTTACTTTGGTTGGAGAGAATCAAGGCAATTATGTTTTAATAAATAGCAACGCAGTTGAGAATATTTTTGAATTTATTGCTCCAATTAATGGTATTCCGCAGGGAAATTACGAGCCTATCGTACGTTTAATTGCTCCCGAAAAATTACAAATTGCTGTCGTTAATGGATCTTACAAACCAACCGAAAAAACAGATATAGTATTTGAGTTGGCAGGAAGTAAAAATGATGTCAACCTATTTTCGAGCTTAGATGATGCCGATAATGATGGATTTGCAGTTAAACTTAGAGTAAATCAAAATATCATAAAAACAGATAGCCTCTGGAATCTAAATGCTTATGCCGATGCCGATATTATCAATAAGAATTTTAAAACCATTCAGCGTTTGTATCGTGCTGAGTTTAATCGAGATTGGAATTTAGATAATCCGCTTGGAAATCAATCGTTATTTTCATCGGGATTTGAATTTAGTCATCCTAAAAAGGGGATAGCAACATATAAATTTGAACATTTAAATTACTCTCAAAATTTCAATGGTAACCGTCATAACGTGTTGGCTAACCTTCAATTAAAAAATGTCAATATATTTTCTAACTCTAGTTTTTTGAGTAATAAAAGTACACTGTCAACGTCAACATTTGTGCGTTCTTTTAATAGATTAACTTATAATTTTAATAAGCAATGGGTTGGCGCTAAACTTGCTTTAGAAGACAGTGAACAACGGGAAAGAGCTACCAATCTTTTGACAAACTTAAGTCAGCGCTTTAATTCATATGAAGTCTTTACAGGTTATGGTGATAGTACTGGTGTTTTTATTGAGGCTGGATATAAGCATAGAGTAAATGATAGTTTGAGGGCAAATGAAATCAAGCGTGTTAATAGTTCGAATACCTATTATTTGAAATCAAAAATCATTCAAAATCAAAATACCAATTTAGGGATTTATGCCAATTTCAGAACGTTAAAAAGTGAAGACGATAGTATAGAAGATGAAAATTCTTTGAATTCTAGATTAAATTTCAATCAGAAATTTTGGAATAATTTAGTGCTTTGGAATACCGTTTTTGAAACCAATTCAGGAACATTACCACAACAAGACTTTACGTATGTTGAAGTCGAACCAGGTCAAGGTGCTTATACTTGGATTGATTATAACGAAAATGGGATTCAAGAACTCAACGAGTTTGAAGTGGCTCAGTTTGCCGATCAAGGAGATTATATTCGTGTATTGTTACCAAATCAAATTTTTGTGAAAACCCACCAAAACCGATTTAGTCAAACACTGACTATTAATCCAAAACAATGGACAACTTCTGAAGATAAAACCAAGAAATTTTGGTCTCATTTTTATAACCAAACCTCATTTTTAATCGATAGAAAAAATAGGAGGGAAGGTGACGGATTTGACTTAAACCCATTTTCAACAAGTGAAGCCAACCAATTGGCTTTAAATAATAGTATAAGAAATGTATTGTTTTTTAATAGAGGACAACAGCATTTTACGACCTCTTATACCTATTTATCTAATACCAATAGAACTACTTTATCTATTGGTTTTCAAGAGAACCAATTGCAAAGCCATCAAGTACAGTTTAATCATAAATTTTGGACGAGTTGGTTGCTAACTTTACAATCCAGTTTTGAAACTAATGAAAGCCTGAACGAGAATTTTGCTACGCGAAACTATAAGCTTGATGAGGTGAGGTTTCAGCCTAAATTATCATATATATTTAATGAAAATGCACGCTTTGATGTGTTTTATCAATATACTTCAAAAGATAATGTGATTGGTAGTATGGAACAATTATTACAAAGTAATTATGGCATGTCATTTACTTATAACAATGCCAATAAAGTGGCTTTGACAGGAGAAGTTAATTTTTTTAAAAATGAATTTACGGGCAATTCTAATACACCAGTAGCCTATCAAATTTTAGAAGGATTGCAACCAGGAAACAATTTCACTTGGAGTTTGCTCGCTCAAAAGAAACTTACCAAATTTTTAGATTTGAATTTGAATTATTTTGGAAGAAAGACAGAAAGCAGCAAAACCATCCATACAGGAACGGTACAGTTGAAGGCTTATTTTTAATTAATATTTTTCTTACGCAACCTTTTTGCTAAACGCGCATCCATATATTGGTACAATTGTTGTTACCATATCCCAATTAACTTTAAACGAAACTTATTTATGAAAAAATCAATTTTATGCTCGCTTATCATATTGCTTTCAATGTCTTTATATGCACAAGATAATGATACTACAAACGATGATAGCTCTATTCCTAAAAATGAAGTAAAAGCCAATGCGCTTTATATGGTTCTTGGTGCTTTTGATATTACATATGAACGTTTACTCAATGAAGAGTCTGCTGCGGGACTAAATGTGGTTATCCCATTTGATGATGATATTGATGATTTGAATTATTATATCTCACCGTATTACAGACTGTATTTTGGTAAAAAATATGCTTCAGGGTTTTTCCTGGAAGGTTTTGGGCTATTGAGTTCTGCTAATAATAGAACAGCAATATTTATAGACCCTTTTGATTCTGTTCCTGTAATACGAGAAGAGAAAGTAACAGATTTCGCACTAGGAATTGGCTTAGGAGGAAAGTGGGTAACTAATAATGGTTTTATTGGTGAAATTGGTTTTGGTGTTGGAAGAAATCTTACTAATACTGATGATAATACCGATGATTTTATTGGTAAAGTTAATATTACAGTTGGCTATCGATTTTAATCGCTTATCATATACATAACAAAAATACCCAAGCTAACAGCTTGGGTATTTTTGTTATGTATTCTTGTTTTAGCAAGACCTTATTATTTCATTTTTTGAAGCCAGTGTTTTACATCGACTTCTTTTTTGATGATGTCACGTAAATCTTCAATCTTAACACGTTGTTGTTCCATAGTATCACGATGACGAATAGTAACTGTATTGTCTTTTAATGTATCGTGATCAACAGTAATACAAAATGGTGTTCCAGCGGCATCTTGACGCCTATAACGTCTACCTACAGCATCTTTTTCATCGTAGATTACATTAAAATCCCATTTTAAATCATCTATAATTTGTCTTGCGATTTCTGGCAATCCATCTTTTTTAACTAAAGGTAATACAGCAGCTTTTGTAGGTGCTAATACTGCTGGTAATTTTAAAACAGTTCTAACACTGCCATCATCTAATGTTTCATCTCTTAAAGCATTTGAGAATACAGCTAAAAACATACGATCTAAACCAATAGATGTTTCTAAAACATAAGGGGTATAACTTGCGTTAGCTTCATGATCAAAATACTGTAATTTCTTACTGGAGAATTCTTCGTGTTGCTTTAAATCGAAATCAGTACGTGAGTGAATCCCCTCTAGTTCTTTAAAACCAAAAGGAAACTTAAATTCTATATCAGTTGCAGCATCAGCATAGTGCGCTAATTTCTCGTGGTCATGAAAACGATAATTATCGTTACCCATTCCTAATGATAAGTGCCATTTCATTCGATGCGCTTTCCAATGCTCAAACCATTCTTTTTGTGTTCCAGGTTTGATGAAAAATTGCATTTCCATTTGTTCAAATTCACGCATTCTAAAAATAAACTGTCTTGCAACAATTTCATTTCTAAAAGCTTTTCCCGTTTGTGCAATTCCAAATGGAATTTTCATACGACCAGTTTTTTGAACATTTAAAAAGTTTACGAAAATACCTTGAGCAGTTTCAGGACGTAAGTATAAATCCATAGCGGTTTCTGCAGAAGCACCAAGTTTGGTTCCAAACATTAAATTAAATTGCTTCACATCTGTCCAGTTTCTCGAACCTGTCAATGGATCAGCAATTTCTAATTCTTCGATAAGCGCTTTAACGTCTGCTAAATCTTCTTTTTCTAAAGATTGACCTAAACGCTTTAAGATAATATCAATTTTTTCTTGATAGCCTAGAACTCTTCCATTTGTACTTACAAATTCTTCTTTATTAAAAGCATCTCCAAATCGTTTTTCAGCTTTTTTAACCTCTTTCTCAATTTTCTTTTCAATTTTAGCACAATAATCTTCTACTAAAACATCAGCTCGATAGCGCTTTTTAGAATCCTTATTATCAATCAAAGGATCACTAAACGCATCGACGTGACCAGAAGCTTTCCAAGTTGTAGGATGCATAAAAATAGCGGCATCAATACCTACAATGTTCTCATTCATCTGAACCATGGCTTTCCACCAATAGTCGCGAATGTTTTTCTTGAGTTCTGCTCCATTTTGAGCATAATCATATACTGCACTTAATCCATCGTAGATTTCACTACTTTGAAATACGTAACCATACTCTTTTGCATGAGAGATTACTTTTTTAAATTGATCTTCATTTGCCATGATGCAAAAATAAAAAACCGCTCCAATTAACGGAACGGTTTTTTGATTATTTATATAGTGTTAGTTATTTAAGTTTTACTTCTGTACTTCCTAGTTTCCTATCTTTATGGAAAATGGAAATATAATAGGTGCCACTTACTAAAGGTTGTTCATCAATATCAGCATCAACATCTAAACAAACTTCTAGAACTTCGTTACTGTAGTTAATCAATTCTTTAGCACTATAAATCAATGATGAATTTCCAAAATTGATAGCGCCTTTATCAGCAACAACATTGTTTTTTGGGTTGAGTATTTGAATATACAATTCTTTTTCACCAGCTTCAGTTAATGAGTTTTCAGCAAGTGTAAAACATACTTCTATACTCTGTACACGTTTAGCTTTGTTACTAGAGCGTTTAGCGCCAAAGAATTTTTCATAGCCTTTAGCTTTAAAAGAATTTGCAGTAATTAAAGCGCCTTTTTCTAAACTTTTTTCAAGATCTTCATTTTCTTTTAAAAGAGAAGAATTTTCGCGTTTTTGCTTCTTTAACTCATTGTAAGCTAGCAGTTTTTCTTGTTCGAGCCCTTGGTTGGCTTCGTCTAAAGAATCTATGGTTTTGAATAAAGCCTTATTTTTAAGTTTTAAATTGAAGAGTTGATCTTTGAATTTTGATATTACAGATAGGTCACTACGAAGCATTCTAAGAGAGTCTAAAGCTAACTTAGTATTTCTTTTAGCATCTTCTAGTTGAGAAGAAATCAGATCATTTGAAATTGAAACATCATCATAGCGTGTGATCATTTGGGATAATTCACTTTCAACTAGCTTCTTTTCCTGTTCGATAAATTGCTGGTGCGCTACAATGGATTTATAACTCGTAAAACTGTAAACAGTTAAAACTGCGACCGCAACTATTAAAGAACCAATAATTAATCTGTAGTTAAATGATTGAGGGTTAACTATCATTATTAATATCGTTATTTTATCTTGCGAAACTAGATAATATGTTAGAGATACTTAATTTTAATCGTTGAAATGATAAAAAACTTGTTAAACTTGTTTTTTCCGCAAATTTGTAGCGCTTGTAGTACACATTTGTCAGACAATGAACTACAAATTTGTACAAATTGTAGACATCAATTGCCGTTAACTAACTTTCACGATGATACTGATAATGCTGTTCATAAAATGCTCTATGGAAGGGTTAAATTAGAACAAGCAACGGCCTTGTTACATTTTTCAAAAAAAGGGATTGTTCAGCAGTTGATGCATAACTTGAAATATCGAGGACAACAAAAAATAGGAACTATTTTAGGCGATTGGTTAGGTGAGGAATTAAGGCATATTGAAGCCTATAAAAAGATTGACGTTGTGATTCCCGTGCCACTTCACAAAGCAAAATTAAAATCGAGAGGCTATAATCAGGTAGATCAATTTGGAATGGCTTTGGCTAAGGCCTTAAATGCCGATTTTAATACATCAGTGTTAGTGAAAACAATCAATACCAAAACACAAGTATTTAAAGATCGTTTAAAACGCAATTTTAATCAGGACACGAATTTTAAAATTATAAACGGAACGGTGTTAGAGCATAAACACATCCTTTTGGTTGATGATATTATTACCACTGGAGCAACGATTGAAGATTGCGCAAATTGCTTATTAGAGATTGATGGTATTATATTGAGCTTGGCAACGATGGCAATTACCGATTAAAACGAAGTTAATTGTTTTGAAGATAAAGTGGTTTGTTGTTAATTTGTTGAAATTTGAAGTGAGAATGCATAAAAACGTTTTACAAGGTATTGTTCTAATTGCTATCATTATCATGATGATAAGTTGTGCTAATCGAGGTACACCTTCAGGTGGGCCAAAAGATGAAGAGGCTCCAAAAATCACAAGATCTACTCCTGAAAATTATACAACAAATTTTAAGGGTAAAGAGATTAGAGTTTATTTTGATGAATATGTCAAAATTAAAAACCTTCAAAAGCAGCTTATTATTTCTCCTCCAATGAACACTGAACCTACAGTGACACCATTAGGTACAGCAAGTAAATACATTAAAATTATTATTAATGACACTTTAGAAGACAATACAACATATGCGTTTAATTTCGGGCAAAGTATTGTAGATAACAATGAAGAAAATCCTTATGAGTATTACAAATATGTATTTTCAACAGGAGATTATATCGATTCGCTATCAGTCAAAGGGCAAATTTTAGATGCCGAAAAAAGAACCCCTGATACCTTTGTGTCTGTGATGCTATATGAAAGAGATTCCACTTATACTGACTCTACGGTTTACAAACAAAAACCAAAATATATTACAAATACCTTAGACAGTTTAACAACGTTTAGCATTGATAATATCAAACCTGGAACTTATAAATTGGTAGCTTTAAAAGAAGAAAGTGGAAATTATACGTTTCAGCAAAACAATGATAAAATAGGGTTTTATGAAGGGTTTATTACGGCACCTACCGATTCGTTTTATTCAATGAAATTATTCAAGGAAGAGTTAAATTTTGAAGCTAAGAGACCAAAGCAAGCCGCAGGCCAAAAGATTGCTTTTGGATATGGAGGTGATCACAAATCTATGGAAATAGAAATACTTGGAAACCTACCAGAAGGTTTTGAAAATAGAATTACAAAAGACCCAAGTTCTGACACATTATTTTACTGGTATAAGCCAAAAATCGAGTTGGATTCTGCAAAGTTTGTTATAAGAAATAAAGCCTATGTTGATACGCTTAATCATCGTTTTAGGCAAATTGATAAAGATACTTTGGTAGTGAAATCTATATCTTCTGGAACTTTAGGTTTTGAAGAAGATTTTGAGTTTACAACGACAATTCCAATGCAGAAATTTGATGAGAGCTTTGTTACAATTTTAGATAAAGATTCTATTAATATTCCTTTTAAAACAAGTTATAATGTATTAGAAAACAAGAGACAGATTGCGTTTGAAAAGAAAGAATCTGATAGTTATAAAATTACCATACTTCCAGGTGCTATTCAAGATTTCTTTGGAAATGTGAATGATACACTTAATTTTTCAGCTAGAACAAAAACCTATGCTGATTATTCTAATATGAGAATAACCCTTAGGAATGTAACCTATCCAGTAATTGTGCAATTGACTAACGAAAAGGAAGAGGTCAAATACGAGCAATTTGCAACAGAAGAGCAATTATTTGATTTCAAAAATCTAAATCCAGGAACATACTATTTACGGGTGGTTTTTGATACCAATGGCAATCAAAAATGGGATTCAGGAGATTATCTCAAGCAACAGCAAGCAGAACGTATAGGTCATTATCCAGAGCTAATTGATGCACGAGCTAATTGGGATCCAATTATCGAATTTATTCTAGAGTAAAACGATCACCATCTTTCAAGAATCCAAGTTTTTTTCTGTATTTAGAAATGTGCTCTTTTTCTAGTGTGACAATGGCGATGGCTTCTTTATTAAATGGAATAGTATCTAAGCGTTCACCCAAAACATTATAAGCTGCCGAATGCCCAGAATAGTCATAATTATTTCCATCCAATCCTACACGATTAACGCCAATGCAATAACTCATATTTTCAATAGCTCGCGCTTTTAATAAGGTATCCCAAGCTGCAATGCGAACTTTAGGCCAATTGGCTACATAAAAGACCAAATCATAGTTTTCGACATTTCTTGCCCAAACAGGAAAACGTAAATCGTAACAAACCAAAGGTTTAATTGTCCATCCTTTGTAATTAATTAGACTAATATTTTCTCCTGCTCTATACACTTTATCTTCACCAGCTAAGGTAAACGTGTGTCTTTTATCATAAGAATCTATTTGACCATCAGGATGTGCAAATAACAAGCGATTGAAGAAGGTATTGTTCTCTTCAATAATAACACTTCCTGTAATAGCAGTATGTTTTTGTTTTGCCAATTGTTGCATCCATGAGATCGTATCTCCAGTCATAGATTCTGCATTAGCTTTGGCATTCATGGTAAATCCAGAAGTAAACATTTCTGGAAGGATAATGATATCAACAGGTTCGGCAATGCTATTAATTTTATTGCTAAAATTAATTCGGTTTTGCTCTGGATTTTCCCAAACCAAATTAGATTGAACTAAGGCTATTTTTAATTCATTTTCCATGGTTTAAAATTACAAATTTTAAGCATAAAAAAATCTATTTTAGTTTAAATAAAAACCAAAATAGATTTAATGTATTTGTTGTAATTTATTGACTTACATTCTCTTTTTTGCCTTAGCAATATCTTCTCTCATACCTTCAAGTTTATCTATCCATTTAAGTTCATCATTTGGAGATAACTTTCCTTTTTTCTTGAGTTTATCATATTTTTTTTGAGCTACTTTTAATCGTTTGTTTGCTTTTTCATATCGATTTTGAGCTTTTTGTTTTTTCTTTAAAGCTTTCTCTGCTTTTTTAGCATCTCGTTCAGCTCTTTTTTGAGCTTTTTCTGCTCTTTTATTGTCTTTTTCAAGCTTTTCTGATGCTTTTTGAGCTTTTTTGGCTTCTTTTTCTGCTTTTTCCTTGATTTTCATTTTTCCTGAAATTGTAGCGGCTTCTTTTAAAATTAGGGCCTTTTCTTCAAGACTTAATGTTTCAGTAATCTCTTTTCCATCGAGAAAAATCTTTTCTTTTTTAACCTCATAAGTCTTTCCGTCTTTTTCAACCTGTTGCGCATTCATTGTAAAACTGAAAGCCATCAAGAAAATAATAATGATATATTTCATGTTGTATGTTTTTTATTGTTCTAACTATTAGAGACAAAAACTGAAGAAAAGTCACTTAAATGGTGTTTAAAATTTTGGCTGCCTGTTCTAAAGTGTCAGTTGTTTTTGCAAAACAGAAACGTAATACTTTGTCATCACGTCGATTATCATTAAATACAGAAAGCGGAATAGATGCAATTCCATCATCGATTGTTAGTCGTTTGGCAAACTCAAGATCATAATCATTGGTGATTTCAGAATAATCCAATACCTGAAAATAGGTGCCTTTTGAAGGCGTAAATTTAAATCGCGATGCCTTGATGAGGTTTAAAAAAGCATCCCGTTTTTCCTGATAGAAATGCGGCAACTCTAAATAATGATTTGGCTCAGCTAAATAATCGGCCAAGCCTTTTTGAGTAGGATGGTGTACAGAAAATACATTAAACTGATGAATAGCACGAAAGGCCTCCATAAGCGCTTTAGGCGCACAACAGTAACCTACTTTCCAACCTGTATTGTGAAACGTTTTTCCGAAGGATGCTGTAATAAAACTACGTTGTTTTAAACCTGAAAACAGACAGGCACTTTGATGTTGTTCACCATCAAAAATAATATGCTCATACACTTCATCGCTTAACACAATAATATCTGTGCCATTAGTAAGTTCTTGTAATTTAAGCATATCGTTTTTGCTCAATACAGTTCCACTTGGGTTATGAGGTGTGTTTATAATAATCATCTTGGTCTTCGTATTGATGCGTTGTTCAATAAGTTTCCAGTTCATTTTATAATGTGGTGCTTCAAGCGCTATGGCTATTGCTTTTCCACCATTAGCCTCAATAGAAGGTTGGTAACTATCATAAGCAGGTTTAAAAATGATGACTTCATCATTAGGTTTTATAAAGGTTGTAATAATGGTGAAAATGGCTTGTGTTGCTCCAGCAGTAACTGTAATCTCTGTTTCAGGATGATAAGTTGTATTATAAAGGTGTTCGAATTTTTTGGAAATCGCTTCACGTAGTTCTATGTTTCCAGCCATAGGCGCATATTGATTATAACCAGAATTCATAGCTTTTGAAACCGCATCAATAAGCTTTTGATCACTTTTGAAATTTGGAAATCCTTGCGATAAGTTAATAGCATTGTGCTTATTTGCTAAAGCACTCATGACCGTAAAAATTGATGTTTCTACGTTTGTAAGTTTAGGTGTGAGTTGCATATGGTAAATATACTAATGATAATAATTAAAAGAAAAAAGAGTTGTAATACTAGTAACTAATACACTTAACTATCAAATCGTTTCTGCTCTTACTTAGTATTTTAATGGTTTCATGTCAAATGACAACTGAAAAGGCTAAAAGTATTAGTCAAACAATTGACGAAGAACCTCAAGTTTTAGTTGAAATTGAGGACAAAGAACCAGCATTAGATTCATTAAAACTCAGCATTAATTTTAAGCCAAAAGGAACTTATAATTCTGTAACCAATAGTATTGAAGCAGATAGAGCTTATTTCAGGAGCTTATATCAAACCAATTCAATAAAAGCAATTGATAGCGCATCTCAATATGTATACTCTAAATTGGTAAATGATATCGTTCCGCATTGGTATGGCACCGAATGGGATTTTAACGGACATACAAATACTCCTAATCAAGGCGAAATTGCCTGTGGTTATTTTGTGTCGACCACTTTAAAGCATTTGGGGTTTAATTTGAATCGTTATAAAATGGCTCAGCAAGCCGGATTAATTGAGGCTAAAATGTTGCAACCTAAATCGGAACTTAAAATTTATAGAAACTCATCTTTTGAATCTTTAAAACAAAAAGTGAATGCAGTATATGCAGATGGTATTTATTTTGTTGGACTCGATAATCATGTCGGTTATGTCTTAGTGAAAAATAAAGAATTGTACTTCTTACATTCCAGTTATTATGATGATAAAGTTATGGTTGAAATGGCTGAAACATCACCATGTTTTCCTTCAAATATATATGTGTTTGCGGAAATATCTACAAACAGATCACTAATAAAACGCTGGATTTTAAATGAGCGCTTACAAGTGCCAGCAAATTAATATGATTATGAAAAAACTAGTTCTTGTTTTATGTTGTGCTGTTACTTGTTTTGGATTTTCACAATCTGAACCAAAAACCATCCACGTTTTTGTGGCATTATGTGATAATGTTAATCAAGGTATTGTACCAGTTCCTGCGCATTTAGGAAATGGCCAAGACATCATAGGTAATTTATATTGGTCGGCTTTGTATGGTGTGAAAACTCATTTTAAAAACAGTAAAGAATGGACATTAATCGCTTCGGAAAAAGCGATTGGAAATCACATTTTAGAACGCGTTTTGTTTCAACATAAAACGACAAATACTTATCTTATGGCTGATGCTTATGACGGAAAATATATTAAGCAAACGACGATTGATTTTTTAGAGGCTTCAGCGGGAAGAAACCCTGTTAAAGTTGAATATAAAGAGCAAGAATTACAATTCGGAGGCGATGCGCAATTACTATCTTATATTGGGCATGATGGTCTTATGGAATTTGATGTTGAAGGCACATTCAAACCTATTAATGAGAACAAACGCGATGCGATTATTCTAGCCTGTATTAGTAAAGATTATTTTAAACCCTATCTCAAGCAAACAAAAGCGAACCCGTTAGTATGGACCACAGGTTTGATGGCTCCAGAAGCTTATACGTTAAAATGGGCAATTGACGGTTGGATACTCAATGAAACCGATGTACAAATTAGTGAACGTGCTGCAAAAGCTTATGACCATTATCAAAAGTGTGGGCTGCGAGGTGCTAGAGGATTGCTGGTTACTGGGTATTAAAAAACCCTCACATTGCTGCAAGGGTTTAATATATGATAAGATGCTGAACCAAATTCAGCATGACGTCTTATTTAATTAGTATCTATAATGTTCAGGCTTATAAGGTCCTTCAGGTTTTACACCAATATAAGACGCTTGATCTTCTCTTAATTCAGTAAGCTCAACACCAATTTTTTCTAAGTGTAATTTTGCTACTTTTTCATCTAAGTGTTTTGGTAACATATACACATCGTTTCCGTAAGCTTCTATGTTATTCCACAACTCAATTTGAGCTAAAGTTTGGTTTGTAAATGAGTTACTCATCACAAAACTTGGGTGACCTGTTGCACAACCTAAGTTTACTAAACGACCTTCAGCTAAAATGATAACATCATTACCGTTTATTGTATACTTATCAACTTGAGGTTTGATGGTGTTCTTGGTATGACCATAATTTTCATTTAACCAAGCCATATCAATTTCATTATCAAAGTGTCCAATATTACAAACAATTGCTTTGTCTTTTAAAGCTTCAAAGTGACGTGATTGAACAATATCTTTGTTTCCTGTCGTTGTAATCACGATATCTGTATTACCAATTACAGTTTCTAATTTTTTAACTTCAAAACCATCCATAGCAGCTTGTAAAGCACAAATTGGATCGATTTCAGTAACGGTTACAATGCTTCCTGCACCTTTAAAAGACGCAGCAGTACCTTTCCCAACGTCACCATAACCGCAAACAGTTACACGTTTTCCAGCTAGCATGATGTCTGTTGCACG
Source organism: uncultured Psychroserpens sp. (assembly GCA_947489585.1). GTDB lineage: Bacteria > Bacteroidota > Bacteroidia > Flavobacteriales > Flavobacteriaceae > Psychroserpens. The sequence continues at coordinate 641,827 of CANLEE010000001.1, read as the reverse complement.
ACGAATCGCATCGACGGCACTTTCTTTACATCCATATTTGTTATCAAACTTTGATTTTGTAACCGAATCATTTACATTAATTGCTGGCATTGGTAATGTTCCGTTCTTTACACGTTCGTATAAACGGTGAACACCAGTTGTTGTTTCTTCAGATAAACCATTAATACCTGCAGCTAATTCTGGGTATTTATCTAAAACCATGTTTGTTAAATCTCCACCATCATCTAAAATCATATTTAATGGTTTACGATCTTCTCCAAAGAATAAGGTTTGCTCTATACACCAATCAAATTCTTCTTCGGTCATGTCTTTCCATGCATAAACTGCAGTTCCTGCATCTGCAATTGCAGCAGCAGCTTGATCTTGTGTTGAGAAAATATTACAAGAACTCCAAGTCACTTCTGCGCCTAAAGCTTGTAAAGTTTCAATTAAAACAGCAGTTTGAATTGTCATATGAAGACATCCAGCAATACGAGCACCTTTAAGCGGTTGCGTATCTTTGTATTCTGAACGAAGACTCATAAGTCCTGGCATTTCAGCTTCAGCTAATTCAATTTCTTTTCTTCCCCAAGCAGCAAGAGACATGTCTTTTACTTTGTTAGGTACGTAAGTCATAGTTTTATCCATTTGTCTATTTTTAGTCTTATCTTATTTTTTAAACACTACACCTTTGGCTTTAGAACGTAAAATTGGTTAAATTCGCCTGTCTAAAAATTTTAAATCCGCCTTAGGCGGTGCAAAGATAACCATTAAGTTTCAGATAATTAAATGCCACTTTATAAAACTATTCAGCCAAATTCACAAACTACTGTTAAAATCTGGAAGATTACAGAGTCATATGAGGATTTGCTACAGCCTTTAGATTTAAAACCAAATAGTTTGGAGCGTGTTTTAGGAATGAAAAGCGAATTGCATCAGCGTGGTTTCTTGAGTGTGCGTCATTTATTGAGAGGCTTTGGCTATACAGATCAAGATTTGTATTATGATGACAATGGGAAACCACATTTAAAGGATGGCAAACATATTTCTATAACACATTCGTTTACCTTTTCAGGAGTGATTATTAGTGCTTCGGAAGTTGGTATTGATATTGAGAAACAACGTCATAAAATTGCTATTATCGCTAAGAAGTTTGTAGACTATGAATTTAATTATCTCTCTGAAGATGACAATAACTATATTAAAAAACTCACAGTGATTTGGGGGATTAAAGAATCGTTGTATAAACTATTTGCTACGCCAGGAATGTTGTTTAGAGAACATTTTTTGGTGATTCCGTTTACGTTAAGCGATGGAGAAACGGTCGCATGGATAGATTATAAGAATAAAAAGTACAGATACAACACCCATTTTTTAGAGTTTGAAGACTTTACTTGTGCTTTTGTTACGACTTAAATGAAAGTAGTTTACAACAACATATTAAGTTCAATTTCCAAAGGTAAAAAGCTATTGGCTATTCTTATAGATCCTGATAAAATGGCTGTTGAAATGGCCTCAGGTTTTATTGAAAAAGTAAATGCGTCAATAGCGACTCACATCTTTGTTGGTGGAAGTTCTGTTGATGAGAATGATACCAATTGTTTGGTTGCTGAAATTAAAAAGTATACCAATTTGCCTATTGTCTTATTTCCGGGTGATGTGACACAAATTACCAATCATGCAGATGCTTTACTATTCTTATCATTGATTTCTGGTGATAATCCAGAATATTTAATTGGTAAACATATTAAAGCAGTGTCACAACTTAGACATTCTAGTTTGGAAGTGATTCCAACGGGTTATGTGTTAATAGAAAATGGTAAACAAACTGCTGTTGAACGTGTGACAGAAACAAAGCCTTTAGCTAGACGACAGGCACAACAGATTGTCGATACAGCAAAAGCAGGCGAACTTCTTGGAATGCAACTCATATACCTTGAAGCAGGAAGTGGAGCTCAACATCCTGTGCCATTAGAAATTATTAGTCTTGTAAAGCAAGAGTTAAACATTCCTTTAATTGTTGGTGGTGGAATTAGAACTAAACAGCACTTAGAAGCAGCTTATAATGCTGGCGCAAATGTTGTCGTGATTGGTACAGCCTTTGAAGTAAATGATTCCTTTTTTGACGAATTAAAAATACAACTATGAAGATATCAGTAGAACTCACATTAACTCCTTTGCATGACGATTACGAACCTGCAATTATTCATTTTATAAAGCAGTTACGTGCTTCAAATTTGAAAGTTCTTGAGAACCCATTGAGCACACAAGTTTATGGTGACTATGATGAGGTGATGAAATTATTAACTACTGAGATAAAAGATGCATTCGAACTTATTGAAAATGGATTGCTGCATATGAAAATTGTAAAATCTGATAGATACAACTATGAACCACATTTTTGAATTCTTTTTAGACGCTTATCAGAATACACCAACATCTCAAATTATTCTTGAAGCTGTTGCTTTTGTTTTTGGTATTGCTAGTGTTTGGTATGCAAAAAACGAAGATATTTTAGTATACCCAACAGGCATCATTTGTACTATAATTACAGTGTACTTACTTTATATCAATCAATATCTAGGTGATATGATGATGAATTTTTATTATTCTATAATGAGCATTTATGGTTGGTGGAATTGGTCACGAAAGAAAAACGACAAATATGCTGTTCCGATTTCTAGAACAAATAATAAAGAAAAATTAATTGGATTTGGGTTATTTGTCGCTACAATGATTGTCACTTTTATCGTTTACAAAGCATTTGACTATACTTTAGAAATCCCCAATTATATTGATATCGTCACTTCTGGTATTTTCTTCACAGCAATGTGGTATATGGCGACAAAAAAACTTGAAAACTGGACACTTTGGATTATTGGAGATCTCATTACTATTCCATTGTACGCCTATAGAGGATTAGGGATGTTATCATTGCAATATATTATCTTTACTGTCTTGGCAATTTATGGCTATAGAAAATGGAAAAAAAGCTTAAACAACACACATCTAACTGTATAAAAATTGTTTTATATGGTCCAGAATCTACTGGAAAATCCTCTTTAGCCAAAGCATTGGCCAAATACTATGATACTGTTTATGTAGACGAATTTTCGCGTGGTTATGCTGAAGCTAAAGCAGAAGAGAATTTAAAGCTAACCAAAGCTGATGTTTTGCCAATTGCTATAGGACAAATGTACTCTGAAAATGAACAGTTGAAATCAGCAAACCGACTTTTGATTTGCGATACCGATTTACTAGAAACTCAGGTCTATTCTCAATTTTATTACAATGGGTTTTGCCCTGAAATAGTTAAAAAATATGCACAAGAAAACACCTACGATTTGTATTTTTTAACTTATATTGACCTGGTATGGGAAGCAGATGGAATTCGTGATCAACCCAACAATAGATTTCATTTATTTAATCGGTTCGAACAAGCTCTAAATGATGCTAAAAAGCCATACGTCATCGTTAAAGGAAGTTTTGAACAACGATTAACTATTTGTAAAACTCAAATTGAAAAACTTTTAAAAAAAACGCATTGAATTTTTCTAAAAAAGATATAAAACATATAGAACGTAAAGGCTTAACCATAAAACAAGTTGAGCGACAAATAAAACTTTTTGAAAATGGAATACCTTTTACAAATTTAGTTTCTGAAGCAACAATAGACAATGGAATTTTGAGATTGTCTAAAAATGAAACGGAACATTTTGTGTCGAGTTTTGAGACTAAAAAAGATACTATATGCATCTTAAAATTTGTTCCAGCGTCCGGTGCAGCAACCAGAATGTTTAAATTTTTATTTCAATTTTTAGAAGAGTATAATTATAAAAAAGAGAGTATCAACTCGTATATCAATAGGCATAAAAATAAAGATTTATCTATGTTCTTTATTGGTTTAGATAAATTTCCGTTTTATCATATTGTTTATGAAAAACTTGAAGATATATATCCTGATTTTGATACATTATCCATTAACGAGCAACGTCTAAAATTTGTCCAAATGATGTTGGATGCTGATAAACTTGATTATGGAAATTTTCCGAAAGGATTATTACCATTTCATATCTATAAAAATCAGGAAATTTCAACGGCTTTCGGTGAACATTTGTATGAGTCGGCTTTATATTCTTCAAGTGATGATTCTACGAAATTGCACTTTACAATTTCAGAAAAACACAATCATAAATTTGATGAAGAGTTTGCTCGAATCGAGAAAAAAGTAGAAGAAAAAACAGGCTCAAAATTTGATATTTCATTCTCATATCAGAAGGAATCAACAGATACGATAGCAGTAACGCCAAAAAACAAACCTTTTAGAGACGAAGATGGTTCATTGCTGTTTAGACCATCGGGTCATGGTGCGTTGATTGAAAACTTAAATGACTTAGATGCTGATATTATTTTTATTAAAAATATTGATAATGTTGTAACTTATAAATATAAAAAGGATGTTGCTAAGTATAAAAAAGTATTAGCAGGCATTTTAATTGAAATTCAAGAGCTAGCATTTAAATATCTTAATTTATTGGATGAAGACAATCTTTCCGAAGAACAACTTATTGGAATAGCAGAATTTTTGGTCAATAAATTAAATGTAAAAATAAGCACAGAATTTGAAAAATACTCCTTAAAATACCAAATTGAGTATTTAGCTGAAAAATTAAATCGACCAATTCGAGTCTGTGGCATGGTGAAAAATGAAGGAGAACCAGGAGGAGGTCCATTTTGGACAAAAGATGAAAGCGGAAATACCTCACTTCAAATTGTTGAATCTGCCCAAATCAATAAAAAAAGTAGGCATCAAAAAGATATCTTGAAAGGCGCTACACATTTTAATCCAGTAGATTTAGTCTGCGGAATTAAAAACTACAAAGGTGAAAAATTTGACCTCAAGAAATTTGTAGACGATAAAACAGCTTTCATTACTATGAAAACTAAAACGGGTAAAGACTTAAAAGCACTTGAGCTCCCAGGGTTATGGAATGGTAGTATGGCAAACTGGAATACGGTTTTTGTAGAAGTACCATTAATTACTTTTAATCCTGTAAAAACAGTTAACGATTTACTTAAAGCACCCCATCAAATTAAATACTAATGTTTGATGAGCAAGCGATATTAAATGAATTAGCTTTTAAAGCTGTTAGAAGCTCTGGAGCTGGTGGACAACATGTCAATAAAACAGCATCTAAAGTAGAATTAACCTTTGATTTATTAAACTCTAAAGTGCTTAGTGAAGCACAAAAAGAATTGCTTAAAGCTAATTTGAAAACACGATTAACTAAAGATAGTGTACTTATTATTCAGTGTGGTGAGAGCCGAAGTCAATTCAGAAATAAAGCGATTGTTATTCAAAGGTTTTTAGAATTACTTAAAGTTAACCTTGTTGAAGACAAAGCGCGTATTCTAACAAAAATCCCTAAAGCTGTAATCAAAAAACGATTAGTCAACAAACGTAAGAATTCTGAAAAAAAAGCTAATCGGAAGCCTCCTGAAATGGATTAATTAAAAAAATCAATAATTCTTGATGCCCAAATGGTAAATCTATTTTATCTTTGCAGCGTTCTCAAAAAAGGGGTGCCTATTATCGGCTGAGATCATACCCATTGAACCTAGAACAGGTAATGCTGTTTAGGAAGCGAACGTTAATAGAATGTCCATTAGACATTTTTAGTGAGTGCAAAAAATGCTTAGGCATTTTTCTAATCAAATTAGTATTAGCGTTTAAAATTTTAATTATTAACCAAGAATAATGACCTCTTTTTATTCGATTATAACTGTATAGTCGTATGAAATTTTTATTCAATTTTTTCTCATTCCTGCGAAGGCAGGAATCTCTTGCTAGTTTATTTTTTATCGTTTTACTAGCCTTTACGTTTTCGAGTTCTGCTCAAGAAAAACAACAAGATTCTACCAAAACAGAAAAGCTAGATGAAGTTCTGGTCAAAGCTGTAAGAGTAAACGCAACATCTCCAATTACACATAGTAATGTTACTAAAAAGGAGCTAGCTAAGCGTAATTTAGGACAAGATATTCCAGTGCTTTTAAACTATTTGCCATCGGTTGTAACAACTACCGATGCAGGGGCAGGTGTTGGCTATACTGGGATTAGAGTTCGTGGAATTAATGCACAATCTACTAATGTTACGATTAATGGAATTCCATATAATGATGCGGAATCGTTAGGGACATTTTGGGTGAATTTAGGCGATTTTGCATCTTCGGTAGAAAGTTTACAATTGCAGCGTGGTGTTGGAACGTCTACTAATGGCTCTGGAGCATTTGGAGCAAGTATTAATGTATTGACTGATGCTGTTTCAAAAATATCTAATGGAGAGATTTCTAATTCTTTTGGAAGTTATAACACTAGAAAACATACTATAAAATTTAGTACGGGACTATTAAATGACCATATTGAAATTGCTGGTCGTTTGTCAAATATTTCGTCAGATGGTTATATTGATAGAGCAGAAACCGATTTAAAATCCTATTTCTTACAAGGTTCTTATGTCGATGATAATACCTTAATTAAAGCGATCACATTTGGAGGGAAAGAAGTCACATACCAGGCCTGGAATGGGATTGATGCTGAAACTTTAGAAAATGATAGAACATTTAATCCTTCAGGGATTTATACAGATGCCGATGGTGTTACACGTTTTTATGATAATGAGGTTGATAATTATAACCAAGATCATTATCAATTGCATTGGAATCAACGTTATACTAATAGATGGTCTACAACTATTGGTTTAAACTATACCTACGGAAGAGGCTATTTTGAGCAATACAAGGAAGATGAAGATTTTTTAGATTACGATTTGACACCATTAGATATAGGAGGTGAGACTATAAGTACGACCGATTTAATTAGGCGACGTTGGTTAGATAATGATTTTTATGTGCTTAATGCGAGTGCGAATTATAAAAACAATACTATAAATCTAACTTTTGGAAGTTCTTATAGTTTTTATGATGGTGATCATTTTGGAGAAATCATTTGGTCAGAATTTGCTAGTGACAGTGAAATAAGAGATCGCTATTATGAAGGGAATGGTAAAAAATCAGATTTAAGTTTTTTCAGTAAAGCAACCTATCGCGTCAATGATAAGGTAAGTTTATATGGTGATTTACAATTACGATTAGTAGGTTATAAAACCTCTGGTTTGACTTCTGGTAGACTTCCGTTTAATATTGATGAGAATTATAGTTTTTTCAACCCAAAAGCCGGAATTACCTATAAAGTTAATAACAATAACAGTTTGTATTTTTCTTATGCAAGAGCTAATCGTGAACCAAACAGAAGTGATTTTGAAAACAATGCAACCGTAAAACCTGAGCAACTTAATGATTTTGAGTTAGGTTGGAGACATAACACGCAAAAATTTAGATTGAATGTTAATGCTTATTATATGTTATATAATGAACAGTTAATCTTAACAGGACAAATTGATACTACAGGAGATCCTGTAAGAGCAAATAGTGGTGATAGTTATCGTTTAGGCTTAGAAGTAGATGCTGCAATAGCGATTACAGAAAAGTTTTCGGTACAACCAAACTTCACAATGAGTTCAAATAAAAACAAAGAAACCTTCGAATCTTTTAATGGAGAATTAATTAACTTGGGCAAAACGGATATTTCTTTCTCTCCTGAGTTGATCGCCGCCAATGCATTTGTGTTTCAGCCAAAAGAAGGGTTCCAAATGTCTATTTTAAGTAAATATGTAGGTGAACAGTTTATGGGAAACACTGAAAATCCAGATTCAAAATTGGAAAGCTATTTTATCAATGATTTTAATATCACTTATGAATGGAAACCCAAATCCATTTTTAAATCGGTTGTGTTTTCAGGGTTAGTGAATAATATTTTTAATGAGAAGTATGTGTCTAATGGGTATTTTGGTTCTTTTGATTTTGAAGATGCCGACAGTCCAACAGGAATTTCAACAGGATACTTCGCAGGGTTTTACCCACAAGCAACAACTAACTTTTTAGTAGGTGTGACTTTGAAATTTTAAAATTTCTGCAGCAAACGAAAAGAAATAAAAAAAACTCTCAAGTCATCGATTTGAGAGTTTTTATAGGATATATTTTGTGTAAAATTTAATTGCTAATCACCAAATTGTTTCCCGAAAGTGTAACTCGGTATTCTTTGAGGCCACATTGTAATTGCTCTCCAAGAGACTGTCCTGTAAATAGGCTGTATTCATTTTCATCGCTACAACCACATGTGACATTAGCACCATCAATTTGTAAAAGCGAACATGAAGATGGTGCATGATTTGGGTCTGCTGCATCCCAAGCTCTATAATTATCATTTCCAACATTAGTCACATAAACACCAGCATTTCCTTGATTTGGGATATATACAGAGTTGCTTGTAAATATTAATTGACTGTATTCAGGCAAATTTAAATTGAGTGTAGCATTAACGCCTACATTGAATAAGAAATTGCAATTATTTATACCATCATCACTACCGCAATTGGTTAAAAATACAAGTGATAAAACAATTAAGATTTTCTTCATGAATATAATTTTTTTAAGTAATTAAGGTTTTTTATTAAAAACCTATTTACGGGTCGCAATTTACAATATTTTAAAGGTTGAATTAAATATTTTGTATCTTTGTATATTAATCTCGTGATAGCGAGATTTTTTTTATGCTGAACGAGTTCGGCATCTTTTTATAAGTAAACGAATGAATTATGAGTAAAGTATCTTATTATACTCCCGAAGGCTTAAAAAAGCTAAGAGATGAGTTAAAACAATTAAAAGATATAGAGCGTCCAAGAGCGTCTCAAGCCATTGCAGAGGCTAGAGATAAAGGGGATTTGAGTGAAAATGCCGAATATGATGCTGCTAAAGAAGCGCAAGGGATGTTAGAAATGAAGATTTCTAAACTGGAAGAAACCCTAGCTGGTGCTCGTGTTATTGATGAGTCTCAAATGGACACGTCAAAAGCATTAGTATTATCTAAAGTAAAGATTAAAAACCAAACTAATGGTATGGAAATGACATATACCTTAGTTGCTGATGGTGAAGCCGATTTAGCATCTGGGAAAATCTCTGTCAATTCTCCTATCGGAAAAGGACTTTTAGGAAAATCGGTTGGTGAAGTTGCAGAAGTGCAAGTGCCAAACGGTGTTATGAAATTTGATATTTTAGAGATTTCGAGATAAATAGACAAACTTGTTAATATATTTAGAAAAGATTCCTTCAAAAGAGGAATCTTTTTATCTTTACATTAGACTCTAAAAATTAAAGCCATGGCATCAATCTTTAAAAAAATAATTAATGGCGAAATCCCTTGTTATAAAGTAGCAGAAACTGAAGATTATTTAGCTTTCTTAGATATCAATCCTAATGCTAAAGGGCATACACTTTGTATTCCGAAGAAAGAAATTGATAAAATTTTTGATTTAGATGAAGCGGCTTATCTTGGACTTATGGAATTTTCACGACACGTGGCGATTGCCTTAGAAAAAGCAGTGTCATGTAAACGTGTAGGAATCACTGTTATTGGATTAGAGGTGCCACATGCACATGTGCATCTAATTCCTTTGAATACGATGGAAGATGCGCGATTTATTAATAAAGTATCTTTGACAAAGCAAGAGTTTGAATCTACTGCACAAAAAATCGCTTCATTTTTTTAAAATGACAACACTCCAGTCGCAAATAAAATCACAACAATAAGCAAAATGGCATCTACAATGATAAATAACCAAGCAAGTTTCTTAAGTTTTAGTGATTTTGCTTTTGGGGTTACAGCACGTTCTTGGTAGGCAACAACTTGCTCTATGTCATCGGTCCAGCGCACAGGAAATATATCAGTATTACAAGTATTGCAACGCATTTCATGAATCGTTTCTTGAGTGATAGCCTTATAAAAAGCATTTTCAACAAACCGTTGTTTGAAAATCAACTCTAAACCTTCATTAGAATAACACTCAGGGCAGTTATTGTTGAGCTGAACATCTTTAAGTGTAAAGTATTGCTGTTGTTTCATGAGGTATAACTAAGTTAATAATTTCAATGAAATTTGCATGGTAGTCCCTTTTCCTATTTCAGAATGAAGCACTTTTATTTTTCCGTTGTGGTAATCTTCAATGATGCGTTTTGCTAAAGACAAGCCTAAGCCCCAACCGCGTTTTTTTGTTGTGTATCCTGGTTGAAATACGGAACTAAAATTTTGTTTTGAAATTCCTTTACCAGTGTCTTGTATAGATATTTTGACATATTTATCATCGTTAGTAATAGTCAATTTTAAAGCCCCTTTTCCTTTCATAGCATCAATGGCATTTTTTACTAAGTTCTCAATAGTCCAACTGTATAGTTGTCTGTTGAGGTTGGCGTGCAAACTTTCTTCAGGTGTTGAAATTTCAAAATCGATTAATTTTGAAGATCGCGCTTTTAGATATTCGTATGTATCTAATGTTTCTTTAACAACATCCATGTTTTTTAATGTTGGCATAGAACCAATTTTACTAAAACGATCTGTAATGGTTTGTAGTCTAGTGATGTCTTTTTCTATTTCAATTAGATACTCTGGGTTAACATTTTCGTTTCTTAGAATTTCAGTCCAACCTACCAAAGAAGATAAAGGGGTGCCAATTTGATGGGCTGTCTCTTTGGCCATACCTGTCCAGAGTTTATTTTGATCTGCGGTTTTTGAACTTTTATAGAAGAAATAGGCTACAGCTGCAAATAGGAAAATGATAAGCAATAAGGCTAAAGGGTAATATTTAAGTTTGTTTAATAGAGGCGAATTTCCGTAATAAAGTGTCTGTGCGTTAGTTCCTATTTTGATAGGTTCGTTTTCTTTACTGTATGCGAAAATAAGTGACTTAAGATTGTCATTTACAAATTCAGATTCTTTTTTATCATGTATAGAGTCGACTTCGGTTTTGTGAATGATGTTTCTGAAATTCACAACCACCGAATCGGCATTAATAAGAATCATTGGCGTTGTGTTATTATTGTCTAAGATTTCAAGAGCTAAATCTATATCTGCTATGACATCTGTGCTATTATTGTTTTCAGATTCTTCTAATGCCTTAAGTACGTCTCTTTGAGCAAAAGACCATATCTCCATTTTGCTGCGTTCTTCAGCTTTAAAATTTTGAAAAAACACATAGGTATTCCAAAGAATAAGGGAGATAATTATAAAAGATGCCACGATAATAATCCATCGGGTCATATTACGGTTTATGGTTAATGCCATGAACTAATTTTTTGATTTTTAAATATAAACGATTTATGTTAATAATATTGTCTTGTGTTAGGGTGAATTCATTTTTATAGCATTTACAATATAGTTACATTTGCATTTCATTATCTTAAAACGTTAGCATTTAACACAAAACACTAATAAATGGCTTCTTTTAATCCAAAAGACATATCAACGGGACGATTACACGGTTACTTATTAAGTGCTGTGGCTCCTAGGCCTATTGCTTTTGCGAGTACTATAGATGCTGATGGGAATCCTAATCTGTCGCCTTTTAGTTTTTTTAATGTGTTTAGTGCTAACCCACCTATTATGATATTTTCTCCTGCACGACGCGTGAGAAATAATACCATAAAGCATACCTTAGAAAATGTAGAGGCAATTAAAGAAGTTGTGATTAATGTGGTTAACTATGATATTGTTCAGCAAATGTCTTTAAGTAGTACAGAGTACGCTAAAGGTGTTAACGAGTTTGAAAAGGCTGGTTTAACTATGTTAGCATCTGATATGGTAAAACCGTTTAGAGTTGCCGAATCACCTGTTCAGTTTGAATGTAAAGTCAATGATATTGTGCATTTAGGAACTGAAGGAGGTGCAGGTAACCTTGTGATTTGTGAAGTTGTGAAACTACATATTTCAGATGATGTACTTGATGATAAAGAGGTCATTGTACAAGAAAAACTTGATTTGGTTGCTAGAGCAGGAGGCAATTATTATAATAGAGCCAAAAAAGGCTTTTTTGAAATCCCGAAACCAATTTCTACTTTAGGTATTGGTGTTGATGCTATGCCAAGTATAGTAAAAAACAGTATGGTGCTTACTGGTAATGATTTAGGGATGTTAGGAAATGTAGAAGCTTTACCTGAGCAATATGATATTGACGAATTTATAAACAATGTGAGTGAACGCTATCCTAATATCAAGGATATGGCTCATCATGAGAAACATAAAATTGCCAGAAACTATTTGAGTTATGGTGATGTTGATAGTGCATGGAAACTGTTACTATCATAACAATAGAAAACAATCTAAAATTAAATATAAGTAATACAAAAATGGAAGTACAAGGAAAAATCAAAATGATTGGAGAAACTCAAACGTTTGGAAGTAATGGGTTTAGAAAGAGAGAATTGGTAGTAACAACTGAAGAGCAATATCCACAACATATTTTGGTTGAATTTGTTCAAGATAAAACCGATTTATTAAACAATTACCAAGTTGGTCAAGCTGTAAAAGTGAATATCAATTTAAGAGGAAGAGAATGGGTTAATCCTCAAGGAGAAACTAAATATTTTAACTCGGTACAAGGATGGAGAATTGAAGGAGCTCAAACTGAAGTTGAAAATATGCCTCCTGTTGCTCCAACTGAAGCTTTTGAGCCAGCAACTAACCTAAACGAAGAAGATCACGACGATTTACCGTTTTAATTATAACTGATTTGGCACTTCGATTTCGTTCTGTGTCTAAAAAAATGATAAGAACCTCAATGAAAATTGAGGTTCTTTTTAATTTGTGTTCAATTTTAAAAGTTTCTGCTAGTGAGATGAACTGTTGTGTGTAATTTTTTTATTTTTACGGCTAGTCATAATGTAAATTATAAACTAAAACTACGATTATTTAATAACCCTTGTTTTCAAAAATTTAACTGATATTAATGATATTCAATAAATTACGTTTCAATGCTTTTTGGTTTTTAGATAGCTTAAAAGGAGGCCATTTAAAACGAGAATTGAATGATGTCAAACAGACTTTTAAATTGGATTCATTTAGCCAAATTCAAAAAAAGAGCCAGCCGGTCTTAAAGAATTTATTGGATACTGCTGTAGAAAAATCAAAATTTTATAACGCGTATTCTGGATATAATTCACTTGACGATTTTCCAGTTACAAATAAGTTAATCGTTAAAAAAAATATAGACACTTTAAATATCATTCCTAAAACATCACCAGATTTAATTGTAGTTAGTAGTAGTGGATCAACAGGTATTCCATTTCAAGTATATAAAACAAAAAGAAAACTTTTAAGAAGTAGGGCAGATCTACTTTATTTTGCCAACTCTGTAGGATACAATATTGGAGATCAATTACTGTTTATACGCTTATGGTTAAAAAAGTATAAAAAATCTTCTATTGTATTAGCTTTACAAAATCAAAGAGAAATTGATGTTGAAGAAGATTTAAATGATAAGAGCATCACTGAGTTTCTATCTAAAATACAAAAAGATAAACAACCTAAAACAATCCTTGGATATGTTTCTGGATTGCAAAAAATATGTACGTTTTTAGATAAAATAAAATCTCCGCCATTACAATGCAACATTAAAACAATTATAGCGACTTCAGAAAACCTTTATGATAGTGTTCGTGAAAAAACAGAATACTATTTCAATGCTCCAGTCGTTTCTAGATATTCTAATGAAGAAAATGGAATTGTTGCACAACAAATGGTAAATGATACGTCTTTCACTATTAACTGGGCAAGTTTTTATGTGGAAATTTTAGATCTGAATGAAGATAAACCAGCAAAACCTGGTGAATTGGGACGTATTGTTATTACTGACTTTTTCAACCTAGCAACACCATTAATTAGATATGATACAGGCGATTTAGGTAGTTTTTGTAATTATGAAAACGATAGCATCCCAAAATTCAAAACGATTACGGGAAGAAAGAGAGATATTCTTTATAATACAAAAGGAGATTTAGTAAATCCAAGTGTTGTTTTTAATGGCTTAACGAAGTTCCCGCAGCTGATCCAGTTTCAAGTTATACAAGAAAGTAAGAAAGCATATACGTTCAAAATCAATATCGATTCTGAATTTACTAAAGAAAAAGAGATAATTGATTATTTTAAATCATATCTAGGCGAAGATGCCGATATTACTATAAAGTATATTGATGAAATACCATTATTAAGCTCCGGAAAAAGGAGGTTAATAATTAATTTATATGACCCTGATAATTGAAAAATTTGATTAAAAAAGTCCCAAATTTCTTCGGGACTTAGTATTGTGGTTTTAGGTTTGACCTTTATAAACAAACTCAAAAAAAAGCAATGATGAACAAAATTCACTTCACAAAGGTCATTTCAAATATGGCGAAATTTTGAAAGTTTTCAAAGTTAATTCTTAGATTTAACATGCAAACCTCAAAAACGTATCACACGATTTAAATGCATTTTTTAAATAAAAATTTAGAATTTCCACTTGTATCCTTAGCTTCAAAAGAAGGAATCTTAGCTATTGGCGGTGATTTATCTCCTGAACGTTTATTACTTGCTTATAAAAGTGGAATTTTCCCATGGTTTGATGATGATGAACCTATTGTCTGGTGGTCTCCAGACCCTCGTTTTGTCCTGTTTCCGAAGCGTTTAAAAGTCTCAAAAAGCACGAAGCAAATTTTGAGAAATAAAGATTTTGAAATCACAATAAATAAAGACTTTGAAGCCGTTATAAACCATTGTTGTAAGATAAAACGAGAGGGGCAACAAGGCACTTGGATTACCCAAAACATGAAAGCTGCTTACATGAAATTACATGAGTTAGGCTATGCTAAATCTGTAGAAGTTTGGCTTAATAAAACGCTTGTTGGCGGTTTGTACGGTGTTGATGTCAATAATGGTGTGTTTTGTGGAGAAAGCATGTTTAGTCTTATAAGTAATGCAAGTAAAGTTGGGCTGATCACTTTTATTCAGAATACAAATTACAAGTTAATTGACTGCCAAATCTATACCAGTCACCTTGAGAGTTTAGGAGCACAAGATATTCCTAGACAAGAATTTTTAAAATATCTAGATTAGATTGTTGCGTTTGAAAAACCTAAACGGCATCATATCTAAAACAATTAACTTCGTGGTCATTTACCATACCTGTGGCTTGCATATGGGCATAAACAACTGTTGAGCCTACAAACTTAAATCCGCGTTTTTTTAAATCCTTACTAATGGCATCACTTAAAGATGTGTTTGCAGGTGCTTCTTTATGGTTTTTGAGTTTATTTTTGATAGGTTTTCCGTCAACAAAACCCCAAATGTATTTTGAAAACGATCCAAATTCATCTTGAATTTTCATAAACGCTTGCGCATTTGTAATCGTAGCGTTGACTTTTAATTTGTTTCTAATGATTCCTTCATTTTGAAGCAGACTATCTACTTTTTTTTGATTGTAGTTTGCAATTTTTTTATAATCAAAATGATCAAATGCTTTTCTAAAGTTTTCACGCTTTTTCAAAATCGTAATCCAGCTTAAACCTGCTTGAAAAGTTTCTAAAATCAAAAATTCAAATAAGGTATCATCATCAAAAACAGGAACACCCCATTCTTCATCATGATATGCTTTATACAAATCACTACCTAAGCACCAACCACATCTATGTTTTTCCATAATAATTCTATTGAGGATTAAAAATAGTAAGTTTTCGCTTAATAATTCGTCTTAATTCAAGACTATGTTATTTGTAGAAATGATTTCATGATTAAAATCATTTTTAAAGACATTAGTTTAATCTAAATTGCAATCTAAATCGTATGACAACATTGGAAAATATAACAGTTCAAGACATTATAAATGAAAGCTTAACAAAAGCAATTTCATATTCAGAATATCGTACACTAGTACGTCAATTAGTAGCCAACGAATCAACTTCTGGGAACGAAAAAACCGAAGCCTTAATTAATTATACCATGCTTAATGATAGGCGTATGAAACGTTGGGATAAAACCATAAAAATTTCCGAAGAGATCAAAAATACAATATCAAATTTTAACGGAAATGTCACTTGGTTGGTTATTACCGAAAGTTGGTGTGGTGATGCTGCTCACGTGATTCCAGTACTTCATAAACTCGCTGATCTTTCAGAAGGCATTGACTTAAAGTTGGTGTTTAGAGACGAAAATGAAGCATTAATGGATCAGTTTTTAACTAATGGCGGACGAGCAATCGCGAAGTTGATTATGATTGATAATACCACTGGTGAAGTTCTAAATACTTTTGGACCAAGACCAAGCGAAGCAACGCAACTTGTTAATGCTTACAAAGCCGAACATGGTGGATTAACTCCAGAGTTTAAAGAAGATTTACAAGTTTGGTATAACAAGAATAAAGGTCAGAATATCATTGCAGATATTGTGTCCCTCTTAGGATTATAATTATTTGCCTTGAAAATAATAGGTAATAGACCCAATTTGACTTTTACGCTCTGCCGAAGAAAATACAGCATTTTGAGCATATTCAATTGCAGTATCAATTAAACATTGATTGTCACTAGATGATGACGTATTAATATAAGTATCTGTGACTAGGCCGTGAGCGTCCACTGTAATATTGACCACAATTTTACCAGCAGTTTCACATAGATATATAGGAGGCGGTAGTTTTACTTTAGTTCTTTTTGATAGCGAAAAAGACACACTACTTGCAGAATTACCTTTACTGTTTTTTGCTTCTTTTTTAGGAGAGTGCATGGCTAATATATCATTAGCTTTATTAAAAGTTTTACGCTCGTTGTCTTTAAGAGCATAAGTTTTTGACGAATGCATAGAGGTGCTAGAAGTTATTACCTCTTCAGAGTTTTCGGTTGCTTCTTCTGAGGATTTTTCAGGTTCTTTCTGTGCTTCATCTTCATGATGTGAACTCATCGATTTAAAATTTCGCATCATTTCTTTGAATTCTTCATCTTCATTAAACGCTTGATTGGTTTTTGGACTTGCATTTTCCATTTCCTCAAGTGCCTTTAAAAGCGCTAATTCTTTGATTTCTTCTTCAGTTTGAGGTTCAACTTCATAGTAGCTTTCAGTAATAAATGAAGCTTTTTTCTTGAGACTTAAACTGAACATAGCCAGTACTAACGTTCCTGAAATTAAGGACGTAATAAGAAGTGCTTTATATTTTTCAATAAAATTCAAGTAGGCGTAAATTTTAATTAAAGTTGGTAACTTATATACGTCAAAATAGTAAAAAAAGATTAAAACAGCATAAACTCTAAGAAAATAGCAAAGCTAGATAACTTTTCAGTTTGCCTAAATCCAAAGCGTCTTCGGCTAAAATCGAAGCCTATTAACCATGAATTTTTGAAATTATCATCAAATGCTCGATACCCAACTCCTAATGTATACATGTTGCCATCTTCAAAAGATTTCCCCAAATCTACTAAGGTTCCATAGCCACCACGAACAAAAACCTGATCATCAAAATCAAAAATAGTATATGTGAAATCTAAATAGACAGGAAAAAAATTTAAGTCTTGGTCTAAAAAGTGGTCATATTCGATATTAAGTCCAACGCTAGATCTCGAATCAAATTGATAACCTATAGTGTTGTTGAAGAATAAACCATTTGGATTTATAAATGTTTCATCCTCATCGTTTGCGATAGTATAATTTTCATTGGTTGTTAGTGTTACTGATATTGACGGTTTGTAGAAAAAGCCGCTTGTTTTTTCTTCCTCTTGAGCCGAAAGAGACACAAAACACAACAATATAAGTAATGTAGAGATTTGCTTCATAATTAAGATTAGTTTAGAAGCAAATTGAGTATCAAGAATTATTCCGAAGACAAGGACGCAATAAAATCTTTAGGTGAAACCGCATTTTTTACATCAAAATCACCAATTTTTGTTCGACGTAAAACAGAGAGATGCGCTCCAGAATTTAAAGCTTTTCCAAAATCATGAGCCAGTGATCTTATATAAGTTCCTTTACTACAAACCACTCTAAAATCTATATGGTGTCCATTTATAGTCGTGATTTCAAATTCTGAAATGTGAACTGTTCTCGATTTAATCTCTACAATTTCACCAGCTCTTGCGTATTCATATAGACGTTTGCCATCTTTTTTTAATGCAGAAAACACTGGTGGTAATTGTTCAATATCACCAATAAATTGTTTTGTAGTCTCGTGAATTAATGCTTCGGAAATATGCTCGGTTGGAAAACTTTGATCTATTTCGGTTTCTAAATCGTATGACGGCGTTGTGCTTCCCAAAACAAAAGTACCAGTGTACACTTTATCTTGACCTTGAAAGGTGTTGATTTGTTTGGTCATTTTACCAGTACAAATAATCAAAAGCCCTGTAGCTAAAGGATCAAGTGTTCCTGCATGACCAACTTTTATTTTTTTGATATTGAAGGCTTGCCTGATTTCCCAACGTAGTTTGTTAACCGCTTGAAAAGATGTCCATGTTAATGGTTTATCAATAAGTAAAACTTGACCAGATTGATAATCTTCAGCAGTCATATGTTAGGCGTTTAATAAGACAAAAATGATTGCAGTAACCCCAACAACAGCACAGTAAATGGCAAAGTACGAGAGTTTACTTTTTTTAACTAAAGCGATCATCCAAGTACAGGCAAATAATCCAGCAATAAATGCAGCGATAAATCCAATACCTAAATTTACAAAGTTGGTGCTTTCATAAGCAATATCACCACTTAATATATCTTTGGCAATTTTTCCAAAAATCAAAGGCACAACCATTAAAAATGAAAATCGAGCCGCTTTGGTTTTGTCATTTCCTAATAATACTGAAGTTGAAATGGTTGCTCCGGAACGTGAAATTCCAGGAAGCATAGCTATAGCTTGAGAAATACCAATTACAAATGCATTAGAAAAGCTTACTTTTTTATTTGTGTCTTTCGCTCTATCTGCAAAGAATAATAATACAGCAGTTACGATTAACATACAACCTACTAGTAAAATATTTCCACCAAAGAGCTGCTCTAGTTGTTCTTCAAAAAAGAGACCAACAACAACGGCAGGAAGCATGGATAAAGCAATTTTAGATGCAAATTGCAAATCTTCATTCCATTCAAATTTTAAGATGCCTTTGATAAGGTCTAGAATGTCTTTTCTAAAGACCACAATCGTGCTTAAAGCGGTTGCAAAGTGTAAGACTACAGTAAATAATAAACTTTCTTTTGGTACCGAATTATCACCAAGAATAGCTTTCCCCAATTCTAAATGCCCACTAGATGAGACAGGTAAAAACTCGGTAAGTCCTTGAATAATTCCTAATACAATTGAATCGATAATATCCATGAGGCAAAAATATCAAAATAGACGTATCAATTGATAAAAAGCATCAGAATTTGTTTAAGGTGATGTTCTATTTATGATTTTGAACCTTTATTTGGGTTCAATAAAATGGCATATACCTGAAGACCAAAACCAATAAGCACTAAGGTTGGTGCCAAACGGATGCGTCTAAAATTAAAGATGCTTTCATCAAAAACATTTGGATCATCGCTTCCGCCACCAGACATTAAAATAAAACCAAGAACAATACATGCTAAACCGATAAGCATGAACTTATAGTTTTTCTTTCCGAAGATAAATTCGCCTTTGGCTGTGTCTTTACGTTTTTGTTCTCCCATAATACTTAAAACTCTGTAAATATGATCTCATCGTCTACGGCTAGTTGTGCAATATGCTCTGAGGTACCATAAAATAATTTTGGTAAGTGCAAAGTAACAGTTTTATTTAAAACTTTTGCGTTAAGAGAATCTAAATTTAATCCGCGTTCTAATCCTCGATTAATATAATAGTGATCGCCATGGGTATCACTAAAAACAATATCGAAGGACGTTCCTTCTTTAATGCTAATGATTTTTTCAATTTCTATAGCGCAGTCTTCGGGTTTCGGATTATTAATTATACATGACTGAAATACTAAGGTTATGGTAGAAATGGCTAGGACAAAAAAAGGTGTTCGTTTTTTCATGGCTAGTATGAATGGTTGATAGAATTAAAACGAAAAGAGGTACAGTTTAGTATATTTTGCGAGGTTTTAACTTGCCACTAAATAAAAAAGGTCTATCAAATAAACCGATGCCAGTTTCTAAGAAAACCACATTTCGTTCAGATAACTTCATCGCATCTTCGGTAATAAACTTATTAAAAACAGTAAAACCGTTCTTATTGTCATTTAATTTTAGAGTTACTGTTTGTAAATCATCAATGTCGTTTATATAAGTTACTCTATAGGCTTTTACTTCTGTTTTTTTGGTATACATTCTATTCACATGAAATACAAATGAATTATCTAATATATCCGTTAAGACTGTAAGAGCCATGGCAACAAACACACTGTATGAAAAACTTTTAAGCACTCTAATAAGGTTGTCTTTTTCACTAGAAATTCTATAAATAATAATTGATGCTATAAGGGTAGTCACTATAAAGACATACACCAATTGTTTGAGGTTGAGGTCAAATTCTTTTATGTCATCGTAATTAAAAAGAAGTGCTTTAGCGTAATTAGAGTTTAGGAAAATAATGACCAGAAGTGCTATGGCAAATTTTAATACTCTTTTGAAGAAGTCTTTATCCATTAATAATACAATTGATCAGTCTTCAAATTTAAGAAGCGTTGTGTAGCAATAAATGTACTAATCCATGTAATAAGTATTCCGAGGAGAAAGATGCCAACAAATAAAGCACCAATTAGTATTGGTTTTTGTAGGAGTTCGAGCTCTGGAAACGTTTTATTGAGGTAGAATAATACTATTGCCATTCCAATAAGCGCAACAATAGCACCTATGATTCCTAATTGAATACTTTTAAATACAAAAGGTTTTCTAATAAAGCGTTTGGTTGCTCCAACCATTTGCATGGTTTTAATGATAAAACGTTTAGAGTATACAGCCAATCTAATAGAACTGTTGATGAGCAATACAGCAATTAAAGTGAATAGTGCACTTAAAATAAGTACCCAAAATGTGATTTTTTTCACGTTATTATTCATGATTTCTACAAGATCATTATCGTATTTAATATCTTCAATAAACGCTTTGTTTGCTAGTTCGGCGGTGATACCATCTAAAGTTTCGTTGGTAACATAATCGGCTTTAAGATAGATGTCTATTGAGTTCTGTAATGGGTTAGCACCTAAAAACTCCATAAAATCTTCACCAATGTCTGATTTTACAATTTGAGCCGCCTCTTCTTTAGATACGTATTTTGCTTCTTTTGTATAGTCGGCCATCGCTAAACTATTTTGAAGCTGCTTCACTTCAACATCTTTAGCCGAATCATTAAGATAAATAGTCACAACGACCTGCTCTCTAAAATGATCTGCTACTTTTTTTGCATTCAATACCAATAAGCCTAATGAGCCTAATAAAAATAATACCAAAGCGATACTAATCACTACGGAAAAGTATGAAGAAATTAATTTTCGTTTTTGATATCTGTCAAAAGAAGTACTCATAAAAGTCTAGGATTAATGCTGTAAAAATAAAAAACAATTTGTTTGTATAAGGTTTACAACGCTTAAACTTTTAATTGTGTTGTAATACCTTTAAATTTGCGGTCTAAATTCGAGGAGAAACTATGAGTTATCATTTTAACGAGATAGAAGCCAGATGGCAAAAATATTGGGCAGACAACCAAACATTTAACGCTGTAAACAGCAGTGACAAGCCTAAATATTATGTGTTAGATATGTTCCCTTATCCTAGTGGAGCCGGTCTGCATGTTGGTCATCCCTTAGGTTATATTGCGAGTGATATCTATGCACGTTACAAACGCCATAAAGGGTTTAATGTATTGCATCCTCAAGGTTATGATAGTTTTGGTTTGCCAGCAGAGCAGTATGCGATTCAAACGGGTCAACATCCAGCCATTACAACCGAAACTAATATTACAACCTATCGTCGTCAGTTAGATCAAATCGGTTTCTCATTTGATTGGAGCAGAGAAGTACGTACGAGTAATCCTGAATATTACAAATGGACACAATGGATTTTTATCCAACTATTCGAATCTTGGTATTGTAAGAACCATCAACGTGCTTTTCCTATTTCAGAATTAGAAAAAGTATTTTCTGAGGAAGGTAATTCAGGTGTCAATCCAGCTTGTGATGATGATGTTGCCTTGTTCACTGCTGAAGAATGGAATGCCATGTCTTCTGAGCAACAACAAGATATTTTATTACAATACAGATTGACGTATTTAGCCGAAACAGAAGTGAATTGGTGTCCTGCATTGGGAACGGTTTTGGCCAATGATGAAATCGTAAATGGCGTTTCTGAACGCGGTGGTCATCCTGTAATTAGAAAGAAAATGACGCAATGGAGTATGCGAATTTCGGCATATGCTGAGCGTTTATTGCAAGGTCTAGATACCATAGATTGGACAGACTCACTTAAAGAAAGTCAGCGTAATTGGATTGGAAAATCAGTTGGTGCTTCGGTAACGTTCAATGTGAAAATGACGAGTGAGATGCTGAAACAAGTTCAGCATGACGAGACTCAACGTCATTCCGAACTCGTTTCGGAATCTCACCCTTATCAAATTGAAGTTTTCACAACCAGACCTGATACTATTTTTGGAGCGTCGTTCATGACCTTAGCGCCAGAGCACGATTTGGTGTCAAAAATTACAACAACCGAACAACAAGCAGATGTAGAGGCGTATATTGAAGCAACAGCCAAACGTAGTGAACGTGATCGTATGGCTGATGTTAAAACCATTTCGGGAGCGTTTACAGGTGCCTATGCTGAGCATCCATTCACAAAAGAACCCATTCCAATCTGGATTGGAGATTACGTTTTAGCGGGTTACGGAACAGGCGCTGTGATGTCAGTCCCTTGTGGTGATCAACGTGATTATGATTTTGCTAAACATTTTAATATTCCAATTCCGAACATTTTTGAAGGCGTTGATATTTCCGAAGACGCATTTTCAGATAAAGAAAAAACCATTATAGCTAATAGTGATTTCCTAAATGGGATGAACTACAAGAAAGCAACCAAGCGCGCGATTTACGAATTAGAGCAATTGGGGCAAGGTGAAGGCAAAACCAACTATAGATTGCGTGATGCGGTATTTTCACGTCAACGTTATTGGGGCGAACCATTTCCTGTGTATTATGTGAATGGAAAGCCGCAAATGATTGACAAGCAGCACTTACCAATTGTACTACCAGAAGTAGAGAAGTATTTACCTACCGAAGAAGGCGAACCACCTTTAGGTCGTGCCGATGTTTGGGCTTGGGACAGTCTCAAGGCTGAAGTAGTTTCAAATGAGTTGATTGACAATGAGAGTGTTTTTCCTTTAGAACTCAACACCATGCCAGGATGGGCCGGAAGCTCATGGTATTTCTTTAGATATATGGAAGACGCCATGCGTGATGAGGTATTTGCAAGTGAAGAGGCGCTTAACTATTGGGAAAATGTAGATTTATATATTGGTGGAAGCGAACATGCCACAGGACATTTACTCTACTCACGTTTTTGGGTGAAGTTTATGAAAGATAGAGGTTTTGTTGGTGTTGAAGAACCCTTTAAGAAGCTGATTAACCAAGGGATGATTTTGGGCACGAGTGCTTTTGTTTATAGGTTGAATATTGATTATTTAATTGATATTGAATTAAATAATGATGTTTTTCCATTATTTTTTGTTTCGGAATCCGTGGCAAAAAGAATAGAAGTTGAAGGCTTATCTATTGATGAGAAATCAAGAATTGAAAAAGCATATAGTGAATTAAATAATGGTTTTCCATGTATAGCAGACCTTTTTGGAACCTCAAAAATTCATACAGACGTATCATTTGTAAATGCTTCAGATGAATTAGATATTGAAGCCTTTAAAAATTGGAGAGAAGAATTTAAAGATGCAGAATTCATTCTAGAGGATACAGGAACTTTTAAAGTATCTCGCGAAGTCGAAAAAATGTCCAAGTCCAAATACAATGTCGTCAATCCAGACGCGATTTGCGAACAATATGGTGCAGATAGCTTACGTCTCTATGAAATGTTTCTTGGTCCATTAGAACAAGCCAAACCTTGGAATACTGCTGGGATTACTGGTGTGCATGGTTTTCTTAAAAAACTATGGAAATTGTATGTGGATGATAAGGGTTTAAAAGTCAATGCCGCTGAACCTTCAAAAGACAATTTAAAGACGCTACATAAAACCATCAAAAAAGTAGAAGAAGATATTGAGAACTTCTCGTTCAATACATCTGTGTCTACATTTATGATAGCCTCAAATGAGCTCACTGCTCAAAAATGTACAAGTAAATCGATTTTAGAGCCGTTTTTGATATTACTATCACCTTATGCACCTCATATTGCTGAAGAATTATGGAGTAGACTAGGAAATGACCAATCCATCTCGACAGCACCATTTCCAAAGTTTGAAGAGAAGCATCTCGTTGAAAGCAGCAAGAATTATCCAATTTCATTTAATGGTAAAATGCGTTTTACTTTAGAATTACCATTGGATATGAACAAAGACGAGATTGAAAAAACCGTCATGGCTCATGAAAAAACTATAGCGCAATTGGATGGACGTACACCTAAGAAAGTGATTGTTGTTCCTGGTAAAATTGTGAATATTGTAGGCTAACTAATAACGAAATTATGAAGAAACTAGCATTTATTTTCATTGTTGTTTTTGGGTTTTCTTGTGCAAATTCAAACTCTGAAAAGCAAACAGTTGAACTATCTTGTGGGCAATGCCAATTTGGAATGACGTCTCAAGAAGGCTGTGACTTGGCTGTTCGTATAGATGATAAAGCCTATTTTGTAGATGGCGCCAATATTGATGATTTTGGTGATGCGCATGATAAGACCACCGGATTTTGTGAAGTGATTAGAACTGCTGAAATCTCTGGAGATATTGTTGATGATCGTTTTAAAATACAAACTGTAGAACTCAAAGATTAAATCTGTTGACCGTTAAAAAGCTTGATAAAGTACTGCTATTCTTTTTTGTAGCTGCTATTATTAGTTCGTTACTAATTTGGGCTATAGAAGAGCGGTTTGAACAATCGGCTTGGAATGATAGTCCATCAATTCGCTACAAAATAGCAGATGATCTTATTGATAGTAAGTTACTTATTGGTAAAACCCAACCAGATGTTATTTCAATCTTAGGACAACCTGATGCATCGAATCTTAAAGGAAGACACAATATCAGCTACAGATTAGGTAAAGGCCCAAGTTTTTCTAAATCTAAGGAGGAACACCTTCTTGTCATTTTTGAAGATGGTGTCGTAGCCAAAGTTGTGCTTTTGAAACCCTAACCTGACAAAATTTCCTATCTACATATTGGCTCACTTTTTGATATTCATATCGTAACAATTTTAATTTAAAAATTATGAATGGAATGATGGGATACTACGTATTAATTGGCGCCATAGCTTTGGTGAGTTGGTTAGTAAGTAGTCAATTAAAACGAAAATTTGCTCAGTACTCTAAGGTACAATTACGCAATGGCATGAGCGGAAGAGAAATCGCCGAAAAAATGCTTGCTGATAATGGTATTTTTGATGTAGAAGTGATTTCTGTTGCTGGTCAGTTAACAGATCATTACAATCCAAAAAATAAAACCGTAAATTTAAGTGAAGCTGTGTATAATCAGCGTAATGCAGCAGCAGCTGCAGTGGCAGCTCATGAAGTAGGTCACGCAGTTCAACATGCACAAGCGTATAGCGCTTTAGGGATGCGTTCGGCTTTAGTACCAATAGTAAGTGTCACGTCTGGAATGTCTCAATGGTTAGTCATTGGAGGTTTAATTCTCGGTGCTGCAGCTGGTATTGGTTTAGGGTATTGGGTTGCTGTAGCTGGATTAGTATTTATGGGATTTGCCACGTTGTTTAGTTTTATCACACTACCTGTAGAATATGACGCAAGTAATAGGGCATTGGCTTGGTTAAAGAACAAGAATATGGTTACTCCTGAAGAATACAAAGGTTCAGAAGATGCCTTGAAATGGGCGGCTAGAACTTATTTAGTTGCTGCGATTGGCGCTTTGGCATCACTTTTATATTGGGGACTTCAAGTATTTGGAGGACGCGATTAAAGTGATATTTTAAAATAGATAAAACCTTATAGCCATATTAATATGGCTATAAGGTTTTTTTATTGGTTAAATGTGTTAATAGGTGTGTCATTTGCAAGCCACCTTGATATCTTAAAATTTATTCAGTATACTCTAATTCTGTGAATGATCCAGTTAATGATAATTCATTGCTATCATCAATTGAAGCGGCTGTAATGTTAAAACTCCCTGAAATTAAGCGACGTCCAACTTCTGAAGGATGAGCGATATTTTTCGTAATAGTGACAGTGCCTACCGATGAAAAATAAGATATTTCTGGTTCTTGTTGTCTAATTAATGCATAAGTAACAAAGTTATTTGAATCGATATTTCCCATTTGTTTAACTGTGCCGCTATTAAAGCCATCAGTGCCATTTAAAAATAGAGTAATCTGTTCACCGTTTACATCTCCAATATCAATACTTAAGGTATTTCCATTGGTGCCTTTGGTGATTTCGTAAACTCCTATGATAAATGAATAATTAGAAAAGGTCCCTCCATTAATTGTTGCTTGAAATTCGGTTCCTTCAAGAGGAGGATTGTCATTGCTGTCGTCTTTATCACATGATAACATCATTATAGACAACGCTAAAATAAAAATGAATTGTAGGTTTTTCATACTGTATTAGATTATATTCTAAAAGGAATTACAGTTTTTGCTGTAACCGTTTTTAAAATTGATTTGGGTTTTTCTAATGCTTTGGGGCAAAGAAACTTAGCGGTAAAGTAGTAAATTTTATTTAAATCGTTGTCACCCAAGGTTCTATTTTACTATTTTAGCATTATAACTTAACTTAAAATCTATGGAAAATTCAAACCAAAGTCCTTTAGAAAATTTTGAAGGAGGCAAGCTATTAATAAGTCAAATATCTGATGTAGATCGTGTTGCCTTCTATAAAAAAACCTACGCACATGTTGCAGGTGGCGTTTTGGTATTCATTTTATTTGAGTGGCTACTATTACAAAGCGACATGATTGTGGAATTTGCATTATCGATGACGCAAGGGATGCGATGGCTATTAATGCTTGGTGGTTTTATGCTTGTTACGACTTATGCAGAAAAAATGACAATGAAAACACAAGATAAAACGAAGCAGTATTTGGCTTATGGACTTTACATTTTTGCTCAGGCATTTATTTTTGTTCCAATGATTTACATTGCTGCATTTTATATGGAGTCTGGGCCAGAAATACTAAATCAAGCTGCGATTGTAACCTTGTCTTTATTTACTGGATTATCAGCAATAGTGTTTGTTACTAAAAAAGATTTCTCATTTATGAGAACAGGATTAACGATTGCATTCTTTATTGCATTAGGATTAATCGTTGCTGGATCACTTTTTGGGTTTAACCTTGGATTGTGGTTTTCTGTAGGCATGTGTTTATTAGCAGGTGGTTCAATTTTATATCAAACCTCTAATTTGATACACAAGTATTCAGAAGATGACTATATTCCAGCATCATTAGGATTGTTTGCATCATTGATGTTACTATTCTGGTATGTATTACAAATTTTTATGTCTAGAGACTAAAAGACTTCCGAAGATATATAATAAGAAAGCATTCTGAAAAGGATGCTTTTTTTTATTCAATTAAAATTGCTCTTCTAAATTAACCAGTTTATTCTGAATCGCATAAACGACCAAACCTGCAAGGTTTTTAGCTTCAGTTTTTAATAATAGATTATTACGATGGCCATCAACAGTTCGTGGGCTTATAAATAACTTTTCGGCAATTTCATTGGTTGTAAACTGTTTGCAAATAAGATCTAACACTTCCTTTTCACGTTTTGTAAAATAGGTGGTATCAAAATTAGATTTTTTGATTTGATCATTATTGTTTAATAAGCCTTCATGAATAAATTTCATGACTTTTTCATCATAATAAAATCCTTTGTCTGCAACTTCGTTAATAGTCGTTAGCATTAATTTTGGTGTGCTGTTCTTTGCTAAGTAGGCAACAGCTCCAATAGAAATCATATTGATAATAAAAGGTTTGCTGAAGTAGCTAGTTAATGCAATAATCTTAATGTCGGGAAACTCTTTCCTGATGAGTTTTGTGGTTTCAACACCATTGAGACCTGGCATCTTTAAGTCGGTGATGACAACCTCAGGTATTTGAGATGCTGCTCTTAATTGATCCATAAGATGATTGCCATCTTCAGCATCAAAAAGAATGTCTAAGTTTTTTTCTTTACTTAAAATAGAGATGAGACCTTGTCTAAACAATAGTTCATCATCTGCTATTGCTAGTGTTATTTTAGTATCCATACGAGTGACAATTAATAGTAAATATACTTCCTGTTTTTTTCGAGCTCTCAACAAAAAGCTGCCCATTTAAAATCGCAACTCTACTCTTTATATTTTGTAATCCAATTCCGGATTTCTTTTTAAGTTCTTCAACATTAAACCCAACACCATTATCTTTAAAAACGAGTTCAAATCCCTCTTTCTCCTTTTTAAGTTCCATTTGTAATAGGTCGGCTTTGCCGTGAACTAATGCATTATTTATAAGTTCTTGTGCTATTCTAAACACATGAAGCTCATTGTTTTTTTCTAAATCGTCTAACGATTCAATATGATGATTTATTTTAATTGATGTATTTGATGTAAACTCTTCAAAGAGTTCTTCTAGCGCGACCTTCAATCCAAATTTATCTAAGATTGGAGGCATTAACTCATGTGCTATTTTTCTTGAACTTTCTAAGGTTCTTGTTGTAATGTCTAGGATGTGATTCAAAGCTTCTTTATGCTCTTTAGCTATTGATTCGTCATCAATTAAGACGTTTGTTGTTAAACTTACCACATTTAATTTAGAACTAATGGCATCGTGTAAATC
This sequence comes from uncultured Psychroserpens sp., assembly GCA_947489585.1. Taxonomy (GTDB): domain Bacteria; phylum Bacteroidota; class Bacteroidia; order Flavobacteriales; family Flavobacteriaceae; genus Psychroserpens. The sequence goes on along the minus strand of CANLEE010000001.1, from coordinate 612,950 downwards.
TTGAGCAATACGATTGCGTTCTTCTTCTTGAACCTTGATAGTGGTTTGTAATATTTTTTTCTGATGGTCTAGTTTTATATTGACTTTTTCAACTTCTTTTTCAATAATCTTTTTTTTAGTGTAATGAAAAAAAGAAATTAAAGTCACCGCCATTATAATTAATAAACAGATGCTTATCCCCAAAACACTTATGAATGTATTATCTTCCAATTGAATTTTAAGTTTTAGACTTCAGTGATTTATACCATTGAGTAAAAATAAGAATTTGATAAACAATAAACAGTAACGAATTTATGTACCAGAGTAGCGTGCTTAAACTAGCATCAGTTGAGGTGACAAAATTTCCTGAGCAAAAAATAAGCGTGCTTGCAAGTAGGTAAATGAAAATACCATAATTAATGTACATGCATTCCATTTTTTCAGTTAAAGAATTGTAAAAATAAATAACTGAGAAGGTCACGATGCTTAAAGATGTTAATATGATTTCTAATAAATTAAATTTAAAATAAATCTGTGGATTATTAATATATTGAATTGCTAAGATGATGATGACGGAAACAAAAACAATTTCAACAATCCTTTTATGTTTAGCTTTTTTAAATAAATTTCTATAAAATAGACTTAATAGGATAAATTGAAAAACAAAATAATAATGAGATATAAAGAGGTTGTTGATGCCTTTTAGAAACAAATAATTAAATAAAAGTTGAATTATTAATGTTGCGCACAAATAGAGCGTAAATATATTAAGGCTTACACTTTTATTGTAAGCCCTAACATATAATATGGCATTTACTAATAGAAATCCACTTCCCATAAGTAAAATAACTTTCTCTGTCATATCTTCTTAATAAATTAGTGGACTAAGTCCATCACAAGTATTAGGGCAAGGCGTTGTTAAATCATAAACGCCACTACCTGTTGGTCCTGGAGGATTTAATATACCATCAGTTGGACAACCTGTAGATCTTGAGTTTTGAATGATATCTCTATGTACACCATTACAGTCAACATAAGTCCCAACGATTAATAATTTTTCTCCACCACCATCTGATATTTTGGTGTCAATTCCCATATAAGCTCTAACACCAGAGTTTTTTACATCACCTAATGAATAATTGTTAGGTGATGTTTTTTTAATCACACCCATTTCTTCAAGTGTATCAATTAAATCTTCGGCGGGTATTAAAAATGCTTTACAATTATTTGATTGGTTTTTTTGCCAGAGTTTAGCATAAGTGACAGCATCATTAATGTCGATAGGGTTTTTTTGAGCAGTAAGCGAACTTTCTTTCATGATAATATAGTTTAAAGTTGATTAATAATCCTTAAAGCTACTCAAATTGTAATTAAAAAAATAACACATTCATGAAAACAGGTATTTCTACGTGATTTTAAGTTAAAGCGGTTTTGCGGTTAAATTTTTTAGGGCTTTGTGCCAAATTTGTAATCTATTAATCAATTTAAAAATTAGACTATTATGGAACAGTACATTGGACAAATTATGATGTTTGGAGGAAACTTCGCACCAAGAGGTTGGGCATTATGTGACGGACAGTTATTACCAATTGCAAGTTATTCATCGTTATTTTCAATCTTGGGAACTACATATGGAGGAGACGGTAGAACAACATTTGCTTTGCCAGATTTAAGAGGTAGAGTACCAGTGCATGCTGGAAATGGTCCTGGGTTAACTGCAGTCACTCGTGGTGAAAAAGCTGGAGAGAATAGAGTAACTCTAAATGTAACTCAAATACCTTCTCATAACCATGCAGGGCTTGTTCAAGCGACAAATCCAGTTGGACGTGGTGAGGGTACAACCGATCCTACTGGCGCATACCCTGCAGAAGGTGGGTCTTATGCAACTGCCAAAAATGTAAAAATGGCAACAGACTCTGTGGAAATAAGTAATACAGGAGGAAATCAATCTCACGATAATATGCAACCTTTTTTAGGAGTGTACTATATTATTGCTTTAGAAGGGTTATATCCACCTAGAAATTAATTAAGATAATGAAGCAGAGAATATCTAGTGACATAGTATTCTCTGCTCTTTTTTAGGTTACTTATTGTTGAGAAAAATTGAGTTGAACTAAAATAATAATCAGTTTAACGATAAATGATTGATAATCAATTATTTATTTGATTTTAATAGTATCTTAAAAAAATAAACGCTATTAATCATTAAATTATTTATTATGAAAAAAAATTACACTTTTTTAAAAAATTCACTATTTGGCATCATTTTTTGGTGTTTTTTGCTATTAACCAGCTTCAATAGTGTGTCCCAAAACCTAAACTTTACCATTGATACTGCTGTTGATAATGGTGTCGTTATTACAGAAACTATTGTTAGTGGAACAGATACTTATGTATTGACCGTTTTTCATTCAGGAAATGAAGAGTTAGATAACTTAGGTGGCGGCGATCTTATATTTTTCTTAAGTGCTATAGATCCCTTAACACCATATATATTAAGTGTTACAAAAAATGGAGAACCTGTTAACTTTAAACTTAATAGTATTGATTATGATACTTTGGGATTAGGTACAATTTCTTTAGCTAATCAAGATGATGAAATTATATCAGCACCAACAGCTTATCCTGTGGGTAACGGAATGCTATTTATATCAAACCCAACTAATGGCTTTGATATTACTGAGATAAAAATTATTCCAACTGGTGTACTAGATTTAAATAACTTCGGTTTTCATAACATTAATATCGATATTCTAGATACTCTTGGAGTTGATGAAAATTCATTATTAGATAGTAAGGTGAGTGTTTTTCCTAATCCATCAAATGGTAATATCACTATCCAAAATTCTAGTATTGCATTAGAAAAAGCCGTTGTAACAGATTTAAACGGACGTACAATCATAAGTTATAATCTAAATGGGGTTATTGGGAATCAAGAATTAAAAATGAACTCAGTACTATCTACTGGACTATATTTGATGACCATTTCATCTAAAAATGGTTCAGCAACAAAGAAGCTGACTATAAAATAAAATGATATAGAAAATCAGTTACTACATTTGAGTAGTGACTGATTTTTTTATTCATTTCAAGATAAAATGCGAATAAACAAGGTAAAGCGATTTAATTCGACTTAAAAATCTTACATTCACATTGAATTTTAACATTAATTATTTAACAACTAATTATTATGAAAAAAAAATACACTTTAAAATCCAAAGTTTTATTATGCACATTGCTTTGGTGTGGATTACTATTATCAAGCACTAATAGTATTGCCCAAAATATCAACTTTACGATTGATACTGCAGTAGATAATGGGACATCTATTACAGAAACTGTTGTAATTGGACCAGACACTTATGTGTTAACTGTTTTTCATTCAGGAAATGAAGAGTTGGATAATTTAGGAGGTGGCGATCTCGTATTTTTCCATAGCGCTATCGACCCATTGACACCTCACATGCTAAGCATTACAAAGAATGGAGTTGATGTTATTTTTAACCTTAATAGTGTTGATTATGATACTTTAGGAGCAGGTTTTATATCTCTAACTAACCAAGATAGTGATGTTATTTCTAGTTCTACAAATTATGCTTTAGGCGCGGGAACACTAGTGATTACTAACCCGGCAAATGCGTTAAGTATAACACAGTTAAATATAATTCCGGCTGACAATGATGATTTAAATGATTTTGGATTTCATAATATCAATATTGATATTGTAGATACGCTAAGTATAGATGATGCTTCATTTTTAGAACAAAATGTTCAAGTGGTTCCAAATCCATCTAATGGAAAGATAACCTTGAAGAATTCTGGTATCGCATTAAATAAGGTGGTTGTTTCAGATTTAAATGGAAGAACAATTACATCGTATGATTTAAATGGAATTACAGTAGATAAAGCAGTAGATTTAAGTTCGGTATTATCTACAGGAATGTATTTGATGACCATTTCTTCAGAAAAGAGTTCAATCACAAAAAAGATAACAATTAAGTAATAATCAGCTTAAGTAAAACTAAAAAGGCAACCTCACGAGGTTGCTTTTTTAGTTAAATTTTTATCTGTCGATCAATTTGTTGATTTAATGAAATAAAGGTTTCTGTTCGCGACACACCAGTAATCGATTGAATATCTCTGTTAAGCACATGCATTAAATGTTCATTGTCTTTACATAGAATTTTGATAAAGATGCTCCAGTTTCCAGTAGTGTAATGGCATTCTAATACTTCTGGTATTTTTTGTAATTGCTTAACAGCTTCAGGGTTACTAATCGCTTTATCTAAAAAGATACCAATAAAAGCCATAGTTGTATAACCTAAAACTTTAGGGTTAATCACAAATTTGGAACCCGAAATCAACCCTGATTTCTCCAGTTTCCGAAGACGTTGATGTATGGCAGCACCTGAAATTCCGACAGATCTTGCAATTTCTAAAATAGGTGTTCTTGCATCTGCCATTAATGCACGAAGTATCTTTTTATCGATACCATCTATTTGAATATTTTGATTAACTATTTTCATACAACTAAACGTTCAATGGGTTATAGCCTAAATACGGAACTTCTTTTTCGGTGAATTGAATTCCGAAGTCTTCTAACTCTTTCAAAATAGGATTGTATACTTCCTTAGTAATTGGTATTTGCACTCCAGGATTTGTGATTTTTTCATTTAAGATAGCTAAGGTTGCAATTGCTACAGGCAAGCCTACTGTTTTTGCCATAGCAGTATAAGTTTGATCTTCACCAATAGTTACCATAGTAGAATCAATTTGATATTGTTTGCTATTAAGTTCATACCCAAACTTATGATACATGACAATCATATCTCTATCATCTTCTTGAAGGGTCCAACTATCCATTAAAATTTTCTGAAGAATTTGAGCTGGAGTAGCTTTTTTAAGCTCTACCATTTTAGTTTTACTGAAAATGTCAATTTCTTCTAGCTTGTCCCAAACAATATCATCCTGATCTATTTTGAGTGCATGTCTAAATTTTAATTCGACAGAATCGGTATGACTATATGGTAAAAATGAATTTACAAAATCACGATAACTCATATTTTCACTATCGTCAATAGTATAACTGTCATCTGTCATTCCTAATAGTACAAAGATATTCCAGGCACGACTAAAACCAACACGACGCATAGTACCTCTATATAGAGTTTCAATATTATCTAACCCATAAACCGACTGATACTTAAGCGAATCTCTATTTGCATAAGCTTCAAAGCGACCAAAACCATCAATCTCTAAAAATTCAGTTCTTCTAAATAATCTGTTATAAGGAATATATTTATATGAGCCTTCTTGTAAAAATTTAGCAGCACTTCCTTGACCAGCAATAACCACATTTCTTGGGTTCCAAGTAAACTTATAGTTCCACAGGTTATTGTCACTTTCAGGAGCAACAAGACCACCAGTAAAAGATTCAAACAATATCATTTTGCCACCTTTATCACGAATGCTATCAATAACCTTCATGGCGCTCATGTGATCAATACCTGGATCGACACCAATTTCATTCATAAACACCAACCCTTTTTCGGTAACAGCTTTATTAAGTTTTTGCATCTCTTCACTTATATAAGATGCTGTGACCATGTTTTTACGATATGTAATACAGTCTTTAGCAACTTCAATATGATATCTTGCAGGAAGCATAGATACAACAATATCGGCATTTTCTATGGCTGCTTGTCGAGATGATTTATCAAAAACATCTAAGGTAATAGCATTGGCATTCTCATGATCACCAATTAATCGTTTTGCATTTTGTATATTAATATCTCCAACAATAATATGAAGTTCTTCTTCAGTAGATCTGTCTAGTAAATATTTTATAAGATAGGATGTAGATTTTCCAGAACCTATAACTAAAATCTTTCGCATAATGGGTTGAGTTGAGTAATTTTGTAATCACGAATTTACTAAATACAAAGGGTTATAAAAACCTAAATTCAATTTATATATGAACAAAAAAATTCTTATTGCAGGATGTGTTTTAGGAGTTGTTGCAATCATTCTTGGTGCTTTTGGAGCGCATGGGCTTAAGTCCTTAATTTCTAGTGAATCCCAACAAGTTTTTGAAACAGGAGTTCGTTATCAAATGTATCATGCTTTATTTCTCTTATTTATAGGAAGCTATACAGTACTCACAAAAACGACTAAGCAAACTATTTTTTATTTGGTTATTTTGGGAGTGATATGTTTTTCGGGTTCTATTTATGGGCTAGCAACAAATGAACTCTCTAGTTTTGATTTTAAGCGTATTGGTTTCATTACACCAATTGGTGGATTGTTACTAATTATGGCTTGGTTAGTATTGTTGATAAACTTTTTTAAAATCAAGGCTGATAAATCTTAAAATAAGCAGTCTACTTTAAAATAATGTTTAATTTTGCATCTTAAACAACACAAACAAATTATGGTAAACCATACACATACAACGAAAACGATTTCGTTAGATACTTATGGTATCAAAAATGCTCAAGTAAGATATCAATTATCTTCAGACCAATTGCATGAACTTACAATTTCTAAAGGTCAAGGTCAAGAAGCCTCTTCAGGTGCTTTAGCTGTTAGAACAGGCGAATTCACTGGTCGTTCTCCTCAAGATCGATTTATAGTTAAAGACGCTATTACTAAAGATCGTGTTTGGTGGGGAAATATTAATATTCCTTTTGAATCTGATAAGTTTCAAAAATTATATGACAAAGTCACGGCTTACCTATCTGACAAAGAGGTCTTTGTAAGAGATAGTTATGCTTGTGCAGATGATAACTACAAATTGAATATTCGTGTCATTAATGAATATCCTTGGAGCAATATGTTTGCTAACAATATGTTTTTACGTCCTACTGAAGAAGAATTAAAAGATTTTACCCCAGAATGGACTGTTATTAATGCTCCTGGGTTTATGGCAGATGCCGAAATTGACGAAACACGACAACATAATTTCGCTATTTTAGATTTTACACGTAAAATTGCTTTAATTGGTGGAACAGGTTATACAGGAGAAATTAAAAAAGGGATTTTCTCTGCTTTGAACTTTATCCTTCCAGTCTTTAAAAACACACTGCCAATGCATTGTAGTGCCAACGTTGGAAAAGATGGTGATACAGCAATCTTTTTTGGGTTGTCTGGTACAGGTAAAACAACATTGTCTACTGATGCTGAACGTAGTTTAATTGGTGATGATGAACATGGTTGGACCAATGAAAATACTGTGTTTAATTTTGAAGGTGGTTGTTATGCTAAAGTGATTAATTTATCTCGAGAGCAAGAACCAGAAATTTATGATGCCATAAAAAAAGGAGCAATTCTTGAAAATGTAATCATGGATGATAAAGGCGATGTTGATTTTGAAAACACATCTATTACGCAAAACACAAGAGTTAGTTATCCTATTCACCATATTGAAAATATTAGAGTACCATCAATAGGAAAGAATCCAAAGAATATATTCTTTTTAACGGCTGATGCTTTTGGAGTATTACCTCCAATTTCAAAGTTAACACCAAGCCAAGCCGCCTATCATTTTATTTCGGGATATACAGCTAAGGTCGCAGGTACAGAAGCAGGTGTTGTTGAACCAGTGCCAAGTTTCTCAGCTTGTTTTGGAGCTCCTTTTATGCCTTTGCATCCAACAAAATATGCCGAAATGTTAAGCCAAAAGATGAAAGAATCTGGAGTTAACGTTTGGTTGGTAAACACAGGTTGGACAGGTGGACCTTATGGTGTAGGTACGCGTATGAAATTAAAATATACTCGTGCTATGATAAATGCGGTTTTAAATGGCGATCTCGGATTGTATAATTACGACGATTATCATATTCATTCAGTATTTGGTACTGCTCAACCGAGAAGTTGCCCAGGTGTGCCAAAAGAAGTATTAAGTCCAAGAACAACTTGGAATGATGATGAAGCTTATTACAAAACAGCATTTAAATTATCTAATGCTTTTAGAGAAAATTTCAAAGAGTTTGAAGAGTTTGCAAGTGAGGAAATTCGTAGAGGAGGGCCACAACGCTATGCATTTTAATGCAAAATAGATTTCAATAAAAAAGCGTCTCAATATGTATTGAGACGCTTTTTTTATGGTATAAAAAGAAAATTATTTTCCTTTATTTACTTTATCAATATATTTTTCTAAAGCCATAGTCATTGATGGCGTCTCTGGCGTTGGTGCAGCAATATCTACACGTAATCCACGAGATTCTACAGCTTTGATTGTCGTGTTTCCAAAAACAGCAATACGCGTATTATTTTGTTGAAACTCCGGGAAGTTGTGAAACAAAGATTCAATACCTGAAGGGCTAAAGAATACTAAGATGTCATAATACACATTTGCTAAATCTGATAAATCACTAATAACAGTCTTATAAAATACAGATTGCGTCCACTTTACACCTAAGTTATCTAAAATTTCTGGAACCTCAGGTTTTAATTTATCAGTTGTTGGTAATAAAAATGCCTCATCCTTATATTTTTTAATTAAAGGAGATAAATCTGCAAATGTACGTTTGCCAACATAGATTTTACGTTTTCTGTAAACCACATATTTTTGAAGGTAGTAAGCAACAGCCTCAGATTGACAAAAATATTTCATCGTATCTGGAACTTTAAAACGCATTTCTTCAGCAACTCTAAAGAAATGATCTACTGAGTTTCTACTAGTCAAAATAATGGCAGTGTAGTTAGAAAGATCGACTTTTTGTAGTCTAATTTCTTTGGCTTCTACACCTTCAACATGGATAAATGGTCTGAAATCAATTTTTACTTTTTGTTTCTCTTGAAGATCAAAGTAAGGTGAGTTTTCGATTTTAGGCTCTGGTTGAGATACTAAAATTGTTTTCACTTTCGTCATATTCCTTAAAGTGTTTTTAAGCGTTGAAATCTTTAATTAACTTATATAAAATTAGATAGGGTCCAATTTCAAGTGCGCAAAGATACAAAATAAAATAGAATATGTTATTTAAAAGTAATTTTTGATGATTCTTAAATGAAGAGATAAATCCAACAAGATTAATCAAAATAATCAGTCCAATAATTACATAAATGATAGATTTTGAAGGGTCTAAAGCATAAATAATTATACAGTTGATAGGAAATAAAATAAAACCTGTATAGTTTTTAAAGGTTGTTTTCTGAAAAAGATAAGAGTCAATAAGGTTATCAATGTCAAAAACACTTCCTATTAAACGCTCTAATAATACTTTTATTAAGAGCAGCACACCAATGCCAAAGAGTAATTTAAAAAATAAATTAAGATTGAACTCAGAAGGGCTTACCAAAGTTGAATAACTTATAAATGAAAAAATAGAGACTGAAACAATACCATTTAAAAAAAGTAAGGCATCAAATCCATCTATGAATTTTTGATCTCTAGCATAGATTTTCAAATATTTAGAGTTCCCTATAACCGCTATAAAATCTTTAAATCTGTGTGTAAACACATATTTAGAAAGCGTTATGCAAACCAATCCAAGTAGTAAGAATAAGGTAAACCAATCATTAGAAATTACGTCTCGAAGCATATTGCAAAATTATGAAGAATATTTGATGAAATGATATGCTTTATCCAGTAACTCATAATCATTCCAACAAGATTAACATTGTTTATGATTTTACGCTACAATTTAATTGATAAAACACTTACTTTTGCTGATAAGTAAGAATCAAAAAACTAACGTAATAGTATATGCGAGATGCTATTGTCATCATACCAACTTATAACGAAATTGAAAACATTGAAGCCATTGTTAGAGCGGTTTTAATTCAAGATAAAGGTTTTGATATTTTAGTTGTTGATGATAATTCTCCTGATGGAACGGGAGAAAAGGTAAAAACACTTCAGAATGAGTTTCAAAGCCAACTCCATTTATTAAATAGAGCAAATAAAACAGGTTTAGGTACCGCTTATATTGAAGGTTTTAAATGGTGTTTGGAAAAACAGTACGCTTATATTTTTGAAATGGATGCTGATTTTTCTCATGACCCAAACGATCTTATTCATCTTTATAATGCTTGTGCTGTTGGTGGTGCCGATTTATCAATAGGTTCAAGATATGTTGATGGTGTAAATGTGGTGAATTGGCCAATGAGTCGTGTATTACTATCTTATGGTGCTTCAAAATATGTGAGGCTGATTACACGAATGAAAATTTGTGATACTACTGCAGGTTTTGTGTGTTATAAACGACATGTTTTAGAGGCTATTAATTTAGATAAAATCAAGTTTGTAGGTTATGCGTTTCAAATTGAAATGAAATTCAAAGCCTATCTTAAAAAATTCAAAATAATTGAGGTTCCGGTGATTTTTACCGATAGAACAAAAGGAAAGTCAAAAATGAGTGGAGGTATTATTTCTGAAGCTATTTTTGGTGTGATTAACATGAAACTTAAAAGTTTATTTAGTAAATAAGATGCAAAACAAAACAATACTTATAAAGAATGCTAAAATTGTAAATGAGGGAAAGATTACTGAAGGAGATATATTAATTGAAGGCGAATTCATTAAAGAAGTATCAAGTTCAATAAGCGCAAAATCTGCTGATGTAACTGTTATTGATGCTGAAGGCAATTATGCATTTCCAGGATGTATAGATGACCAAGTGCATTTTAGAGAACCAGGTTTAACGCATAAAGCCAACATAGAAACTGAATCAAAAGCAGCACTTGCAGGAGGAATTACGTCATTTATAGAAATGCCTAACACTAATCCACAAACAACGACTGTCGAAAAATTAGAGGAGAAGTTTGAAATTGCATCAAATTCATCTCATGCGAATTATTCGTTTATGTTTGGTGGTACTAATGACAATTTAGACGAAATTTTAAAAGTCGATCCAAAAACAGTTGCTGGACTAAAATTATTCTTAGGTTCTTCAACAGGAAATATGCTTGTTGATGATCCAAAAGTGATAGAGAAGATTTTTAGCAGTACAGATATGGTAATTTCAGTGCATTGCGAAGATGAAGCAACGATTAGAAAAAACCTACAAGACCATATTGAAGAGTTTGGTGAAGATATTCCTATTGAAAAGCATCCAATCATTAGAAGTGAAGAAGCCTGTTATTTATCATCTTCAAAAGCGATAGAACTCGCTAAAAAAACAGGAGCACGTCTACATGTTTTCCATTTGTCAACTGGAAAGGAGACACGTTTATTTAGCAATAAGATTCCGTTAAAAGATAAAAAAATCACAGCCGAAGTTTGTATACACCACCTTTGGTTTAGTGATGAAGATTATGCAAAAAAAGGAACACATATTAAATGGAATCCAGCTGTAAAAACAGCTAAAGATAGAGATCAACTCTGGAAAGCACTTTTAGATGATAGAATTGATGTCATTGCTACAGATCATGCACCTCATACCTTAGAGGAAAAAAACAGTAATTACACTAAAGCACCTTCGGGTGGACCTCTTGTACAACATGCTTTAGTTGCTATGATTGAGATGTATCACAAGGATAAAATATCATTACCTAAAATTGCTGAAAAAATGGCCCACAATCCTGCAATTTTGTTCCAGGTTGAAAAGCGTGGCTATATTAAAGCGGGCTATTTTGCAGATTTGGTTCTCGTAGATATTAATAATCCTTGGTCGGTTAAAAAAGATAATATCTTGTATAAATGTGGTTGGTCACCTTTTGAAGGTGCAACATTTAAATCAAGAATTACACATACTTTTTTAAATGGTACCTTAGTGTATAATAATTTTAAAGTTTTAGATGTAAAAGCTGCTAAACGATTAACTTTTGATAGATGAAACGTTATGTGATTTTTTTAGTAATTATATTATTTTTTGGTTGTTATTCTTCTAACAAACCCAAAAAACCGAATAACCTTATTCCTAAAGCGAAGATGGCTGATATTTTATATGATGTTTTTATATTAAATGCAGCCAAAGGGTCAAACAAGAGTATATTAGAAAAACAAGGGATTTATCCAGAAAGCTATGTTTTTGAAAAGTATAATATTGATAGTTTGCAGTTTGCGTTGAGTAACGAATACTATGGGTTTTATGTCGAAGATTATGAGTCTATTATTGAGAGCGTGAAAAGAAGAATAGATAAAGATAAAGTGACCTATAAAGCGCTAGCTGAAAAAGAAGAAAAAGACAAACAACGAAAACGTGATTCTATTAGAGAGTTAAGTGATTCTACTAAAGTTAAGGCTGTAAAAAAACCTATAAAGAAAAAAGAACGCGTAGATTATAAAAGTTATGCTGATGAAGATAAATCGTCTAAATAATAAGTGGCTACTAGGGCTATAGAATCATCTATAGACTTGAATTCGAAATTTAAATCTGCTATTATTTTAGAATTATCATAAACGGTCTTACCCGAAATCGACTTCGCCAATTGTTTGGATAATTGCCTGCGTTTTCTAAAGAGTTTATGACTCAACCAATCCAATCGCCAAGCAATAGATAATACCACTGATGAAGCTTCTTTTGATGATGGTTTTACATTGAAGGCTTTAGCAACATTATGCTGAAAGGTCTTAAACGGTAAATTTTCAGAAATAATAATATAACGTTCATTTTTGATAGTGCTTTCCATGAGCTGTACCATACTATCAATAACATCCCAAATATGCACATAAGCCGAAGTCCCTTTTGGGTGATACTTTAACCCCTTATGTATCTTTCTAAATAAATTGCCACTTCCACCACCTTTCCAAAACCCAGGCCCCAAAATGATACCAGGATTTACAATAACAGCATTGACCCCTTCTTGAGTACTACGCCAAACTTCTATTTCTGCACCATATTTAGTTATAGCATAAACACTATTGTCGTGTTCTGGATTCCATTCGGTATTTTCAGTAATGAGATGATCTGGATTTGGTTCATTCCCAATAGCAGCAATTGAACTTACATAGCACAACTTTTCTATAGTATTTGAAATACAGAGGTTAACAATATTAGCTGTGCCTTTAATATTAACTTTTCGAAGCTCGTAATATTTGTCGGGCTCAAAACTTATAAAAGCGGCACAATGATAAACATGTGTAATACCATCAAAAGCAATTTCTAAAGCAGGTACATCATTTATATTAGCTTCTACCCATTCAATTTTATTGTAAAGCACATCTACATCTTTGGTGTAATAGCTAAAAACTTTTTTTACAGATTCTAGCTTATGAGCTCTTCTATAAATAGCTCTTACAGGCATATCATCATTCACCAATTTGAACAATAAATGCGAACCAACTAAGCCTGTGCCACCTGTAACTAAAATCATTTTGTAAAATTAGTCTTTTTTCTTTTGAGCTATAAATCTATATTTGCCAAAGATTACTAATATACATACTTATGATAAAGAATTTTGTAGAAGAATTGCAATGGAGAGGGATGATTCACCAAACCATGCCTGGAGCCGAAGAACATTTAATGGAAGCAATGCGATCTGCCTATATTGGTTTTGATCCAACTGCCGATTCTTTACATATAGGTAATCTGGTGCCTATTATGTTATTAGCACACTACCAACGTTGCGGACATAAACCATTTGCTTTAGTTGGTGGTGCTACAGGAATGATTGGTGACCCATCAGGAAAATCTAGTGAGCGTAATTTATTAAATGAAAAAACATTGCGCCATAATCAAGAAGCTATTAAAAATCAATTAGCACATTTCTTAGATTTTGAGAGCGACGCTGCAAACTCTGCCGTTTTAGTCAATAATTATGACTGGATGAAGGATTTTTCGTTTTTAGAATTTATTCGTGATGTTGGGAAACATATCACAGTAAATTATATGATGGCAAAAGACTCTGTTAAGAATAGAATTTCTTCAGAATCTAGTGACGGAATGTCCTTCACAGAATTTACATATCAACTTGTTCAAGGTTATGATTTCTTGCATTTATATAGAGAAAATGGGTGTAGCATCCAAATGGGAGGAAGCGACCAATGGGGAAATATCACCACAGGAACCGAATTGATTAGACGTATTGCCCAAGGAAAAGGCTTTGCAATTACCTGTCCGTTAATCACTAAAAGTGATGGGTCAAAATTTGGAAAGTCTGAAGGCGGAAACGTATGGTTAGATGCCAACAGAACATCACCTTATAAGTTTTACCAATACTGGTTAAATTCTAGCGATGAAGATGCTGAAAAATATATTAAGATTTTTACGTTTTTAACTGAAGATGAGATTAAGAATATCATTAAAGAGCATCAAGAAGCACCACACCAACGTGGACTTCAAAAACGTTTAGCACAAGAAATTACAACAATGGTACATTCTGAATCTGATTTTGAAAATGCTGAAAAGGCATCAAATATTTTATTCAGCAAAACCTTTAAAGCAGACATCAAAACACTAGATGAGAAGACCTTTTTAGATGTATTTGAAGGTGTGCCGCAAGCAGAAATCTCTAAAGACGAATTAGCGCAACTAGATATGATTGGAGCTTTAGCAGCCAAAACCAATTTCTTAGCTTCTAACAGCGAAGCACGCCGTGCACTGAAAGAAAATGCTGTATCAGTAAATAAAGAAAAAGTAAAGGAAGACTATCAGTTGTCTGAAGATGATTTAATTAATGGCAAGTATATCATCCTTAATAAAGGAAGGAAGAATACCTATATCATTAAAGTATCCTAAAAGAAAAACGTCCCATCGAGAGATGGGACGCTTAACATTAACCAATCAACTATTATTAAAGTAATATCTTCTTTTTCATAGAATTTTCATTCTAATTTTATTACTTCCCAATTTTTGTCGGCTTTTTCTTGTAAACCTTTCACATTATTTTTTTTCCATGTATTTAAAGTATTGTTTCCCCAAGAATTGTAGAATAAATACAGCTTCCCATCTCTTATTTCAAAGGTCTTAGGATTGATGTCCACTTTTTTTGAACTTACAGCTACAGCATAAGCACAATAACCGCCATATTGCGGGATGAACTTTTTAGGATTATTTTTAAAAGTATTGAGGTTAGCTTCTGATGCAAATTTAAATTTCGCACCATCATAGGTTGTGGTGAATTCTTTTTGCCCTTCAATAGCTTTATTATCAAAATAGGCTACAAGATCATAACCTTTGGCAACGTAACCTTTTTTTGTATTGTAATCAATAGATTGCGCGTATATGTTCATGATTCCGAAGAACAATAGAACACTAAAAATTTTTGTTTTCATGACTAAGTAGTCGCTTAGAAACTACAAAGTTTACAAGACCATTAAATTACAACCTCTAATATCACTAGAATCAAACCGACCAATGATTTCAAAACTAGTATCATGATAAACATGACCCAAATCTTGAGTTGCAATAAATGAGCAGGAATTGATATTAGCTAAATCAATGACATTAATGCCGCCAGTTTTTTCACCTTCTTGAAGTGTAAGCGCATCTTCGGGGTCTCGAGTTAAAATACGCATCCAATTTGGGCAGTTAAAACGCCCATTATCTTTTGAATACGCTTGGCTTAGTAACTCGGTCATTCCATATTCACTATGAATTTTCGACACACCAAAACCTTGCTTTAAAATTTGATGTAACTCATCGCGAACTAATTCTTTTCGGCGACCTTTCATACCACCAGTTTCCATAACGATGGTGTTTTTTAAATTAAATTGAGCGTGTTCAACCAGATCTAACAAAGCAAAAGAAACACCAATAAGCATTACTTTTTTCCCTTTAGAATCCAATGCTGCAAGTTGATTAGTGAGCTCATCAAGATTGTTGAGATAAAATCCACTTTGAGGGTGTCTAGACTGTTTGATCATGTCATTCGCCATATAGACGAGTGACGACCCTTGACGTTCTAAATAATTAGGTAATAAAGCAAGTATGATATAATCGCTAATGTTTCCGTAGAATTTATTAAAACCGTTGCGGAAACTTTGTTCATAAACTGATAAATTGGAGATGTAATGTTTACTTGTTATTGCGCCTGTAGTTCCACTACTTGAAAAGGTATCCTCAATTTGAGTTGTTGAACTCAAGACTTGATGGCTTTTAAAAAACTGAATAGGTAAAAACGGGATATCTTCAATGCGATGGACATCACTCGGGTTTTTATATAATAAATCACAAAATGAGCGATACACAGTATTGTTTTCAAACTGAAATTTAAAAACGTCTAATGCTATAGTGTTGAATTCCTCTTCTGAAGAAATAGAAAATATATCCTGTGTATTAATCATTAGTACAAAAATAAAAAAAGCGTCTCGATAATAATTATCAAGACGCTTTTAAAGTTGTTTAAAATAACGGGTTATTTAACCACTAATTTTTTAGTAACGGATGCGTTATTTTGAGAAATCTTTAAAATGTAAACTCCAGTATGTAATGCAGATACATTTAAACGATTGTTAGTTAATGTTTCATTAATCACTTCCTTTCCTAGGATATCATATACATTTACATAAATAATGTGGTTACTTGCACTAATAATATTTACAAAGTCAGTTGATGATGGATTTGGAAAAACCTTAAAATGACTTGTAGTAAATTCTTCTGTGGATAAAGATGTTCCATTAAAAGATTGGGCTATTTTAAGATTATCTACAAGAATCGTTTCATCATCTGCAGAATCGGATTGCCTTAGTGCGAAAGAGGCTATTCCAGCATCTGAGCCCGCTTCATCATCTGAGATAATAGAAGCGTCAGTTTCTGTTGAAGCATCTAGCCATAATTCAGCAATAATTTCATCTTGATCGAATCTAACCGTAACGCGGTACGTTGTACCATAAGTTAAATCTGTTGGCCATGTTACGTCGGCTTCTGTACTAGTTGTTGAGATCCCAATAACATAGTCGCCACCATTTGTTGGTGCTGAGAGGTCCACGCGAGCAAAAAATCCTGCACCATTATCTTTAAAGTGTGCAAAATATTCATTGTCTGTTCCTGTAATTGGAGTTCCGGGATCTTGTACTGTCATGTCAAAAGCGTAATATATATTGCCGGAAACTGATTCAAAGGGTAAGTTCATATCTTCATTTAACGCATGAGATACGGCGGCTTGCCCAGATACTACTAACAAATTTCCTTCAGGGCCACTGTGATGCGCCCATGTTCCATTACCAAGTAAGGGACCATCATCATAAGAAAATGTTTCAGTACTTATAATTTGTCCAAAAGAAACTATGGAAGTTAATAGAATACAATATAAAGCGTAATTTTTTTTCATAATTTATTAAGGTTTAGACATAATCACAATAGAGAATAAGTGCTTGCCATCACTGTGAAAATATGAAAAAAAAAAGCGTCCCGATAATTATCAAGACGCTTTTAAAGTATTTGTAATAACACTTTACTTTATTACTAATTTCTTAGTAATAGAGGCATTATTTTGAGAAATCTTTAAAATGTAAACTCCAGTATGTAATGCAGATACATTTAAGCGATTATTAGTTAATGTTTCATTCATAACTTCTTTTCCTAAGATATCATAAACAGCAACAGACGTGTCGTCATTGTTTGCGCTTACGATGTTTACAAACCCTGTTGAAGTTGGGTTAGGGTATACTTTAAAGCTATTAGCTGAAAATTCTTCAGTAGATAATGTTGTTGGTGTAACATCAGCCCATGATGTTCCTAATCTTAATTCATCAACATCGATAAATCCAGTTTCAGTAGTACTATCTTGTCTTAGAGCAAATCTATCAATACTTGCTGCCATAGCTGTATCAGTAAATGTAATAGTTTCAGCTGGTTCGGTACCTTCAAAATCTGTACTAGAAGGATTAATCCAAGCTTTCATTACTCCTGTGTTTGTTTCATAACTCATAACAACAAAAACTTCATCATTAAGTCCATGTTCAGTAGCATTAATAATATCTGCAGCATTAGTATTGTATCCAAGTCCAACTTGATATCCACCAGCAGAAGGGACAATCCATAATCTTCCATCAAAAGCTCCTAAAAAGGCAAAATAACCTCCATCGGTATCTGTTACTGGAGTTAAATCAGTTACTCTAAAGATAAAAGAAGAGTACACAGTTCCAGTTGTAACAGGTTCAAAGAAAATAGCATTATCAATACCTCCACCGTCAAAAGTAGCTTTGTTACCAGTTGAAGGCGCAAGACCAGCATAACTTAAACTTGTTGTTGAGATTAAAATTTCGTCAGAAGTTCCAGAAATGTTATCCCAATTTTGAGCACTTGTTAATGTAGATCCATCTGCATAATTAAAAGCATCATGCAATGGTAATGTTAAAACAGGATCACAATCAGGACTGTTAATATTTCTAGTTAAATCGCAACCACTATTTCCAGGATCACCTGTAAAAGTTGCAACAAAATCAGTGTTTTCGGTAATACCTGTAATGGTAATAGTACCATCAGTAACACTTGATGGGTCATCACCACCAACAACTCCAATTCCGCCTGTATCGATTACATATGTTGAAGTTCCTCCGCCTGTGTAATCTATAGTTACATTATAAGTATCTGTTGCACCAGAAGTAATAGCGTCACAAGTTTCGGTAATAGTACCAAGTTGTAAATCGCAAGGGTAAGCGATACTAAAATTTGTTGTGTCTGAAGCTAAAACGCCTCCGTCAATTAATTCAACAGTTACTGCAAAAGTATCTCCATCAGCAGTTGGTGTAATAGTAAAAGGGCTTGCTACTCCATTTGTAGTTACAGGAGTTCCTGCATTGGTTATTATTGTAATATCAAAAGTTGAACCACCTGGTGCATTTTCAGCATTAAAAACAACATCTACAGAAGTTGTTCCAGAAGCAACAGAAGATCCGTCACCTGGTGATGTAATTGTAACGACAGGTGTAGTTATACAACCAGTATAAGCACCTAATTCACCCCAACCAGAATTAGAATCACCTACAACCCATTCAGAGTTTGCTGGGTCAGTTCCAAAAGAACCTAATTCATTTGGGTTTGGATCACAAATAGATGTTTTACGAGTCAATGTATGATTTGAAGTACCGTTTGTAGTTCCTGCAACATCCCAACCCGAACCATCAACATCAGATAAATCACCTATCAAGTCTATTATAGTATAAGTCGTTGCAGTAGCTCCAGCTAATGTGAGCGCAAATGCATCATCTCCATTACTTAAAAAAGTAAAAGTAGCATCAGAAGCATCTAAAATTTGTTGATCAGCACTAGGATGCGCAATAACATAAACATCGCCATCAAGTAACATCGTCCCTCCTGCAAAAGTTAATGTGTCAGGAAAATCAAATTCGTTAGCGGTATTACATCCATTTGAGCATGAAGATAGAGAGTAATTACTTAAATCAACATCTGCTCCAGTTCCATTATAAATTTCTAAAAATTTATTATTACTACTCCCTTCACCATACATACTGAAAAATAAATCAGAAGTTTGTCCAAAAGACAAAGAAGTGATAAGTAAGGTTAAACATAAAAAGTAAAGTTTTTTCATAATTATTTAGTTTTAAAAAATATTAAAAAATTAGCATACAAATATACTCAGTTTTTGCAGTTATAACGAATAATTTAACTACTAAAATGGTATTTTACAATTAAATAACATGGTTTGTTAAATGTGTTAAAAGCATTATTGATATAAACTTGTTACGTTAACTTAATGTTATCAATTGGTAGGCTAGTGTAAATTTTTGTTATAAATCTTATCTTTACATCAGTAAGTTTTTCAAAAACAAATAATGAAAAAAAGAGATATTAAAATACTTTTAGTAGATGATGAGCCAGATATTTTGGAGATTGTTGGTTATAATTTATCATTGCAAGGCTATCACATTATTACTGCCGAAAATGGTGTTGAGGCCGTAAAAAAAGCAAAAAAAGAAAAACCTCAACTTATTATTTTAGATGTGATGATGCCAGAAATGGATGGTATTGAAGCTTGTGAGCAGATTAGAAAACTACCAGATTTAAGTGAAACCATAATTACATTTTTAACAGCTAGAGGTGAAGATTATTCGCAAATGGCTGGTTTTGATGCAGGCGCAGATGATTATATTACAAAACCTATCAAACCAAAAGTCTTAGTAAGTAAAGTTAAAGCCTTGCTAAGAAGAATAAAGGGTGAGGAGAAAGCGAATGACGTTATAAAAATTGGAAACCTAACGATTAACAGAGAAGAGTATAAAATTATAATCAAAGGCGAAGAATTAGTATTACCAAGAAAAGAGTTTGAATTACTATCTTTGTTAGCAACAAAACCCAATAAAGTTTTTAAACGCGAAGAGATACTTGATAATGTATGGGGAAATGAAGTGGTTGTTGGAGGTCGTACAATTGATGTTCACATTAGAAAGCTTCGTGAAAAGATTGGTGATAAGAAATTTAAAACCATTAAAGGTGTAGGGTATAAGTTTGTAGATTAATGCAAAACAGATTAAAAAAAACATACAAGTTCGCTTTTAAAACGTCCTTGTATATCACAATGTTTTTAACGCTCTTATCGAGTGTTTTTTTGTATTTGTTACATTCTATAGATATTCTGTATTTAATCTCTTTTGCGGTGTTTACCTATGTGTTATCTTTTATAATCATTCAATATAGGGTTGAGCGTTTTATTTACAGAAGAGTAAAAAAAATCTATGATGATTTAACACTGTTAGAATCTACATCTTTGCGTAAACAGCCTATTACTACAGATATGGCAACTTTAACTGAAGAGATTGATAAATATGCTAAGAATAAAAAAATAGAAATAGAAACACTTAAAGTTAGAGAAGAATATAGAAAAGAGTTTCTTGGTAATGTATCTCACGAATTAAAGACACCATTATTTACAGTTCAAGGGTATTTATTAACCCTATTAGATGGAGCAATTGATGATAAGAATGTTAGTGAAAAATATCTAAATAGAGCAAACAAAGGATTAGAACGACTTATCTATATTGTGAAAGATTTAGACATGATTACCAAATTAGAAGTAGGTGATTTGCGTTTAAATATTCAAGTGTTTGATATTGTAGAATTAGTTCAAAACGTTTTTGACCTCTTAGAGATGAAAGCTGCTAAGAAAAAAATATCTTTAATTTTTGATTTAGATTATGACAAACCAATTATGGTTTTGGCAGACAGAGAACGCATTCAGCAAGTGCTAACAAACCTCATAGTAAATTCAATAAAATATGGAGAAGAAAAAGGAACAACCGAAATCAGTATAGAAAACCTTATAAAAAATAAAGTTATTGTTCGCGTAACCGATAATGGCGAAGGAATTTCAGAAGCTAATATTCCTCGTTTATTTGAACGTTTTTTTAGAGTTGATAAAAGCGGATCGCGTAAAGAAGGCGGTTCTGGTTTAGGATTAGCTATTGTAAAGCATATTATAGAAGCCCACGAGGAAAAGATATATATAGAAAGCGAAATCAATGTTGGTAGCGAGTTCTCATTTACCCTTGAAAAGGCTGAATAGTTTATTATAATTCACCTCATAATCCATAGCACTTAAACCTTTGTAATTTGAAACTTTATTAAGTTTTTCTTTAGTAAAGGCATCTTGTTTACAACTTGGCACATAGCCTAGTTTGGTTAAACGCCCAGCTAAATAGTCTTGCTCAAATTGTCCAGGTGTTGGAATAAAAAAGGCTTTTTTACTCAATTTTGCCAAGTCCATAATAGTTGTATATCCAGACCTAGAAATAATCAAAGCGCTTTCGTTTATAGCATGCTCCAATTCAGAAGTTGTCATAAAATTATAAATTGAAATATTATTTTCTTCGGAAATGTGCTGCTCATTTTCAATAACACCTCTAATGAAAATCACTTTGCCTTTGTAATTTTTGAACTCGTCTAAAAGTTTACTTTCTAGCAATGTACGCTGAGGTTCAGGACCAGAAAGTAATATCATCACATCATATTTGGTTGGCAAATCTCTTTTTGAAAACCGACTTAAAGGCCCAATAAATTTGACTGGTATTTCATGTATGTCTACGTGACCTAATTTTCCACTAAGATTAATATCTCCAAGATTATCAGGAACCCAACATTCATGAAAACGTTTGATTATTTTTTGATGTAATTTTGTACTTAGCCAAGTTGTACTTCCGCTTAAAACTTGAAGCTGATGTGTGATGAAAACACAAGGCAATTTTTTGTTGTGAACACCTAAACGATTATCAGAAATAATCCCATCAATATGATAGTCTTTAATTATTGAAGCGATTACTTTTTTTTCGGCTTTTAAAGCTTTTACCATTTTAGGAGTACTCTGAAGCATTTTTAATTTAAAATACTTTCCTTTTTTAGGATAAGTAATTTCGTAAGATGGTAATTCTATAGATTCTAATTCAGGAAATTCTTTTCTCAATAGCGATAAGGCAATACCATCACTAGCAATAATGGGTTCAAATTGATGCGCTATTAGTGCATTGATGATGGGGATGCATCTCGCAGCATGTCCTAATCCCCAATTTAAAGGCGCTATGAGTATTCGTTTTTTCAAATTCATTAAAAACAAAGTTAAAGCTTAAAATGTTTCCTTAATTTTACGGCTTTATTAGTAAAAGTAAGAAATTGTTAAATTTTTAAAGTGGGAAGCAAAAACAAACTTAAGCGATTTAAAGAAAACGAAACATTTAATAATGTATTTCAGCCTAAAAGAGATGAATTAGTTAATTCAGAATACAAATTAAAAGGCAACTGGAATGCTACGGTGTTTAAAAACGAGTATCCGTTAGTTTTAGAATTAGGTTGTGGACGTGGGGAATACTCTGTAGAACTCGCAAAGAAATTTCCGAAGAAAAACTTTATAGGTATTGATATTAAAGGGGCACGTTTTTGGAGAGGCGCTAAAACAGCTATTGAAGATAATATTCCTAACGTCGCTTTTTTAAGAACACAAATCGAACTTGTCGATTTTGCTTTTGCTAAACATGAAGTTGATGAAATCTGGATTACATTTCCAGATCCTCAAATAAAATATAAACGGACCAAGCATAGAATGACCAATTCCGATTTTTTAAAACGATACAAAACAATTTTAAAACCAGAAGGTATTGTCAATCTAAAAACAGATAGTGAGTTTATGCATGGCTATACACTTGGGTTGCTTCATGGAGAAGGTCATGAGGTGCTTTATGCCAACCATAATGTATATAAGCAAGAAGGTAGTCCTGAAGAAGTTACGAGTATCCAAACCTATTATGAATCACAATACCTAGAACATAACAAACCAATTACGTATATTAGGTTTAAAATTAAATAGATTTGAATATCACTGTCATTTTTTTTCTAGGATTAATCATAGCATTAGTTGGTGTGATTCCTCCAGGCTTACTTAATATGACAGCTGCAAAAGTGAGTTTAAAAGAAGGCTATAATAGAGGAATTATTTTTTCTATTGGTGTTTGTTTAATTGTATTTCTACAAACCTATATTGCAGCAATGCTTGCACGCTATTTAAGTAATCATAAAGATGTTGTTGAAATTTTACAACGTGTCGCATTTGTGATTTTTGTTTTAATTACGATATATTTTTTATTACTTGCTAAAGCATCAGCTAAGCCAGATGTAGAAACACATACAAAAAGTAAGCATAGCCGATTTTTTCAAGGTATGTTTTTATCTGCTATAAATGTATTTCCTATTCCGTACCAAGCGTACATGACTATTACTATTGCAACTTTTGGTTGGTTTGCTTTTGATACGACAAGCATTTTGACCTACTGCTCTGGAGCTGCTTCAGGGACTTTTGTGATGCTCTATGTGTATATTTTCTTTTTTGATAAAATCAAGAATAAAAAATTCACTTCGCAAAAAAACATGAACTATATTATTGGAACTATAACAGGTATTGTTGCTGGTGTAACTTTGATTAATATTATAATGGACATGTAATTATGAAGCCAGAAACACTTAATTTTTTTGATAAAGTTTATGAGGTTGCTAAACTAATTCCTTATGGTAGAGTAACTAGCTATGGTGCCATTGCTAACTACTTAGGTGCAAAACGAAGTGCAAGAATGGTAGGTTATGCAATGAATGGTTCTGGTGGAAAAGATGTGCCTGCGCATCGCGTTGTAAATCGAAAAGGACTTCTTACAGGTAAACATCATTTTGACGGTACAAATCTCATGCAACAACTTCTAGAAAGCGAAGGGGTTACTGTTATCGACAATCAAATTCAAGATTTAGATACCATTTTTTGGGATCCAGCTAAAGAATTGTAAGTAAAATTTTTACAAACGTGATACTTTTTTGAAGTTATGATTTATGACGTTCGACTTTTTATCAGACGAACAAATATTATGGACTTTAGCAAGTAAGTTTGTTTCATTTTTAAAAAGCGATTTTTTAAGAGACTGCATCTCAGATTCTAGACTTTCTTTTATGAGTTTCTTAAGAGCATCTGTAAATGACAAACTAAACTGTTTCTTGTATAAAAAAACATGATTTGAAAGAGTTACCTTACCATCTTCAATACAGATGTAAATTTGATTTTTGTTATCTATAATAAAGAACTCCTCAGATATAGGTGAAATGAGTTTTTTTATATGAGGTTTTTCACAATATGTAGTAATAATACTTTTAACATATTTCGCATCTTCTTTAAGATCTTTTTTTCTAAATGTGAACATAATTGTTTGCTTTTAAAATTGCTACATTCTATGTGGCAATAGTTATAGTATTAGAAACAATTTAAATGCCAAAGTCACAAAATATTGACTACCAATCACTTAAACGAATATTTCTGCATTTTGTATCTGTTATTTTACCACTTGTCGAACAATTGAAATTTAATTTGAAGCCTAGTAATGGTTTTTGACTTCAATTAATAACGTTTATGCAATCTATTGTACCATAAATCATTTCAATTAAACAGCTTCAAAATGTAAACATTTCGCTGTATCTTTGCATTTAGAATGATTCTAAATGACATTCTAGAATTTTTAAGACACTATGAAATTAAATAAACAAGATATACTCAAAGCACTCGAATCTATTTCTGCACCTGGTGAAGGACAAAATATGGTAGAGAGTGGTGCAGTAACTAATGTAGTCACATTTGCAGATGAGGTTATTGTTGATATAACAATTACGAACCCTAGTTTACAAGCCAAAAAGAAAACTGAAGTAGAAATCATGAAAACCATTCATGATAAGGTATATGAAAAGGCTAAAATCAAAGTCAATGTGAAAGTGGATGCACCAGCAAAATCAGCACCGAATGTTATCAAAGGCAAAGCCATTCCTGGTATTCAGAATATCATTGCTGTGGCTTCTGGAAAAGGTGGTGTTGGTAAATCTACGGTAACAGCTAACCTAGCGGTTACACTTGCAAAAATGGGATTCAAAGTTGGAATTTTAGATGCTGATATTTATGGGCCTTCAATGCCGATTATGTTTGATGTAGAGTTAGAACGACCGTTAGCAACCAATGTTGATGGGAAATCAAAAATGCGACCTGTAGAAAACTATGGTGTTAAAATCTTATCTATTGGTTTCTTTACAAAACCAGATCAAGCAGTGGTTTGGAGAGGACCAATGGCTGCAAAAGCATTAAACCAAATGATTTTTGATGCCGCTTGGGGAGAACTCGATTTCATGTTAATTGATTTGCCACCAGGAACAGGCGATATCCATTTAAGTATCATGCAATCGCTACCAATAACTGGTGCTGTTGTGGTGAGTACACCTCAAAATGTGGCGCTTGCCGATGCTAAAAAAGGTGTTGCTATGTTTCAACAAGATAGCATCAATGTACCAGTTCTAGGTATTATCGAAAATATGGCTTACTTTACACCAGCAGAACTCCCTGAAAATAAATATTATATCTTCGGAAAAGAAGGTGCTAAAAACCTTGCCGAAGATTTAGATGTTCCATTTTTAGGCCAATTACCATTAGTGCAAAGTATAAGAGAAGCTGGAGATGTTGGACGACCAGCTGCCTTACAAACAGCTACGCCTTTAGAACAAGCGTTTGAGAAATTAACTCAAAATGTGGTTGAAGAAGTAGTGAGACGTAATGACGATTTACCACCAACAGAAGCAATTAAAATAACGACTATGGCTGGATGTTCAGCAGTAAATAAAAAATAAATGAGTACAGAAGAACTTAGACTGAATGTTGAAAAAGCATTAGATGAAATTCGCCCATTTCTACAGAGTGATGGTGGTGATATTTCACTGTTATCTATAGAAGATAACAAGCTAGTAAAGGTACAGTTGCAAGGCGCTTGCGTTGGATGTAGTGTCAATCAAATGACGCTTAAATCTGGTGTTGAGATGACCATAAAAAAATATGCACCTCAAATTGAAGAAGTCGTTAATATTGAAGTGTGATTGGGCGTGACCACAAGGGTCAGGCTTTCGGTAGTCGCTATCAAAGATGAGCTCCAACACAACCTCAATCCTTCACGCACACTGATAAAAATCATAAAATAAAGTATTTAATTATGAGAACTTTGTACTCACAAAGTTTATGAAAGTAATACAGAATTTCGAAGATTAACAATGATTAAAACAGATATACTTATCATCGGAGCAGGACCAACAGGGTTATTCACTGTTTTTGAAGCAGGTTTGCTTAAATTAAAATGCCATTTAATTGACGCTTTGCCACAACCTGGCGGACAATGTTCAGAAATATATCCTAAAAAACCGATATACGATATTCCTGCTTATCCAGAAATACTTGCTGGTGACCTTACCGAAAAATTATTAGAACAATGCAAGCAATTTGAACCAGGATTTACCCTTGGAGAGCGTGCAGAAACAATAGATAAGCAAGACGATGGCACCTTTATTGTAACAACCAATAAAGGTACAAAACATCAAGCCCCAGTAGTTGCGATTGCAGGTGGATTAGGAAGTTTTGAACCCCGTAAACCCTTAATTCATAACATCACAGATTTTGAAGATATAGGTGTAGAATACATTATTAAAGATCCAGAAATTTACAGAGATAAAGATGTTGTAATTGCTGGAGGAGGAGATTCAGCGCTAGATTGGAGCATTTTTCTAAGTGATGTAGCAAATAAAGTAACTTTAATTCACAGGCGTAATGAATTTCGTGGACATTTAGATTCTGTAGAAAAAGTACAAGAATTAAAAAACCAAGGAAAAATAAATTTGATTACACCTGCTGAGGTTACTGGAATCGTAGGTGATAAAAAAGTAAAAGCTGTTGTTGTAAAACAGGCACAACATATTGAAAAAGAGTTTGAGGTAGAATGTGATCACTTTATTCCGCTTTTTGGCTTGTCACCAAAACTTGGACCGATTGCAAATTGGGGATTAGAGATTGAAAAAAATGCCATTGTAGTTAATAATGCGCTAGATTATCAAACTAATATTCCAGGAATTTTTGCTATTGGTGATGTGAATACATATCCAGGGAAATTGAAGTTGATTTTATGTGGCTTTCATGAAGCTACTTTAATGTGTCAAGCAGCATATCAAATCATCAATCCTGGTAAACGTTATGTACTAAAATATACAACTGTAAGTGGTATCGATGGATTTGATGGGACAAGAAAAGAAGCGCCAAAAGCAGTTGTAAAAGCAATAAAATAGTGGAACAAGACATAAATATAAAAATAACCGATAGAGACGGTGTTACTCATGAGATTATAGCACCTACTGATATGGCGATGAATCTTATGGAAGTAGTTCGTTCATACGAATTGGCTCCTGAGGGTACCATTGGTGTTTGTGGAGGTATGGCTATGTGTGCATCTTGTCAATGTTATGTGTTAAGTGAAACCGAACTGCCAGAGATACAAGACGATGAAGAGGCAATGTTAAGCGAAGCATTTTATGTTAAAGATAATTCACGTTTAGGATGCCAAATTCAAATGACTCCTGAAATGGAAGGTTTGGAAGTTGAGTTGGCTCCTGAAAGCTAGTCCGTCTTATAATCTATCAATTTCCGAGGACCTTCTAATAAAATTCTAACGATTTTTAGTGTACCATCATCAGTAGTTGCAATCTGCCATTTGATGAGAGAGATTTCACCGTTTTCAATTTCAATTCCTGTTATACTTCTAGGATGTACACAGCTTCCGTCATTAAAAAAGGCAATGTCTCCTGGTTCTGGAAAACGTGGTCTATGTGTATGGCCAACAATAGTAATGAGGTTATTGTTTTCTGCAATCCATTTTTTAGTTCTACGTTCTACCTTAATAAGTTCTTTATAGTTTTTTGCCGGACTTGTTGGGTCTGCAATGCCCATAACATTTAATGGTTTCCATAGCACACGAACCATAAATCGGCTCCATTTCCAAAAGAGATAATTCCACCAATCAGCTTGATGTCCATGGGTTAAAAATAATTCTTGTCCAGTTTCAGAATGTTTTAAAACGACACCTTCATGGTATTTAATGTCACAGAATAATTCAACCTCTTCACCAATTTTAGGATCAAAATAAGTTGATAAATGTTTCTCTACATATTTTGGGTCACGATACACCATATCATGATTTCCCCAAATCATGTGTAATCGATTTTGCTCATGAAATAACTTCAAGAGCATGTACACATTTTTGTGAGCATTTAATATAGATTCAAAGGATAAGTTTTCCCATAGCTCATCACCATCACCGAGTTCACAATAGCTAAAACCTTCTGCATAATAATGCTTTAGAGCATGAAAATAGATATTTCGATTATTGGCAAAATCATCAGCAAAACTATTATCACCTCTATGACAATCACTAAATAAAACAACTTTGCTTGAGTTGTCAAATGGAACAACTTTAGCGTTTTTATAAGCCCGATCTAATCTCGATTTTGAAGACATGAAGTAAATGTAAACAAAAAATGCCTCTCGATTGAAAGGCACTTCTTAATTTTTTTATTTTTAATATTACTCATTTCGTTTCCGAGTGAGTTAGATAATAAAAGCCACTTTATGACTTACTTAAAAGCATTAAGTCCTGTAACATCTAAACCAGTAATCAGTAAATGTATATCATGTGTTCCTTCATAAGTAACTACACTTTCAAGATTCATCATATGTCTCATAATAGAATATTCACCACTAATTCCCATTCCACCTAACATTTGTCTAGCATCACGAGCAATTTTTAAAGCCATATCCACATTATTTCGCTTTGCCATAGAAATTTGAGCAGATGTTGCGGTTCCATTTTCACGCATGACACCAAGTCGCCAAGCTAATAATTGCGCTTTTGTGATTTCAGTAATCATCTCTGCTAATTTCTTTTGTTGTAGTTGAAACTGTCCAATTGGTTTCCCAAACTGAATACGCTCTTTACTATATCTTAAAGCTGTATCATAGCAATCCATAGCAGCTCCAATAGCTCCCCAAGCAATACCAAAACGAGCAGAATCAAGACAACCCAAAGGCGCTCCAAGACCAGATTTGTTTGGTAATAAATTCTCTTTAGGAACTTTGACGTTATCAAAAATAAGTTCACCTGTAGCTGAAGCTCTAAGTGACCATTTGTTATGAGTTTCAGGAGTAGTGAAGCCTTCCATACCACGTTCTACTATAAGTCCATGAATACGACCTTCTTCGTTTTTAGCCCAAACTACTGCGACTTGACAAAAAGGCGAGTTTGAAATCCACATTTTCGCACCATTTAAAAGATAGTGGTCACCCATATCCTTAAAGTTTGTTACCATGCCTCCTGGATTACTTCCATGATCTGGTTCCGTTAATCCGAAAGAGCCTATCCATTCACCAGAAGCTAATTTTGGTAAATATTTTTGACGCTGTTCTTCATTTCCATATTTCCAGATAGGATACATCACTAAAGACGATTGTACAGACGCTGTGCTTCTTACACCAGAATCACCTCGTTCTATTTCTTGCATGATCAATCCGTAAGAAATTTGATCCAATCCAGCACCGCCATACTCAACAGGAATGTAGGGGCCAAAAGCTCCAATTTCAGCTAAACCATTAACAATTTGTGTTGGAAATTCGGCTTTTTGTGCATAGTCTTCAATGATTGGCGAAACATCACGTTTTACCCAGTCTCTAGCAGCATCACGCACTAATTTATGTTCTTCAGTTAAGAGCTCATCAAGGTTGTAATAATCAGGAGCTTCAAATAAATCTGGTTTCATTTATTAAAATTTATTGTTTTCAACGAATAAATGCTGTCGCTACGCTCAAGCCATTTTGTTGTTTAATTTGTTTGAGTCACAAAAGTAACGAAAACGTTTTCAGTTGACAATTTAAAGCGAAGATTTTAGCTTATAAATATTGTATATAGCAGTGATTTTAAGAGTTTAAAAATTTAGCTAATAAACAATGGAAATGATGTACACCTTGTTCCCTCGTTGGAGAAAACCGTCCTGCCTTATAAAATGATGATCTTACACCTTTTTGGACATTTTCAACGACGAATTCATCTTCTCGCTGTACTTTATCTAAGTCTTCACTTGCACCTTGGTTTAATTTTGATGGATCTAAAACATAAGACAGAAATGAAACTTTGGTTCTATTCATATCAATAGGTTTAACAATGTTTACAGACAAGCCCCATGGATAGAAATTGAACATCATATTTGGAAATACCCAGTAGTAATATGCACCAACATTTTTTCCAAAGTCTATATGATTTTCTGGTAAATCAAAAACTTCTGTAGCATCATCTGTAAAGCCAATTTGTAAATTACAATAGTCATAAACTTCTGTTTTGTAACTGCCATAATCTAATACGGCATTTAAATCTGGATGAACAAACGGTACGTGAAAGCCTTCGAGATAATTATCGCAGTAAAGTGCCCAATTGGCATGTACTAAATAGTCTTGCGATAACGATGCGTTATAGGTGAAATCATCAAAAGGCAGGAAGCCTACACGTTCATTCATTTTATCAATAACTTGTTGGAAATCAAACGTTGGATTTAATCCTGCAAATAAAAAGGGCCCCCATTTTTTTAAAGGAAACTTGTGTAAGTTGTCACAAGGTCTTGGGAAATCTTCAGTCTGTTCAAATTCAGGCATATGTTCAAACTCTCCTGAAAGGTTAAAGCGTCTCCCGTGATAAAAACAGGTTAATTTTTTTGATTTACCTGGATGTAATGCAACTAGATTCCCTCGGTGAGTGCATACATTGGTTAAACAACTAATATCATCTTGCTCATTCTTTGTTAATACAAGAGGTTCTGTTAAGTAGCCGTCTAATAAAATAAAAGGATGAACAGAGCGAGAAAAAGGCACTAAATTTTCATCACCAACCCATTGCCATGATTTTAAAAACACACAATCTTTTGTGGCTTCAAATACGTTTTTATCTGTATAAAAAGTTGCTGGTAAAGTTTCAGCTTTTTTAATATCTGGGTCGATGTGATAATTAGTTTTCATAAAAAATATAGTTGTATTTTCGTTGATGCTCCTAAATTTACACAATTAAATCTATCTTTTTAAAAAGAAATAAATGACTTTAAAATCACAAAAGATCGGTTTAATCACCACAACATCATTAGTCGTAGGAGGAGTCATTGGCGCTGGCATATTTTTATTACCATCATCATTAGCAGGGTATGGGAGCATCAGTATTTTAGGATGGTTATTCACAGCAACTGGAGCATTGATTCTTGCCAAAGTATTTAGTAATTTTAGTAAAATTATTGTTAATAAAAGTGGAGGTCCCTATGCCTATTCAAAAGCTGGTTTTGGCGACTTTATTGGTTTTTTAGTCGCTTGGGGTTATTGGATATCTTGTTGGATAAGTAATGCTGGACTAGCTTTAGCAATTGTAGGTGCTTTGAGTGTCTTCTTTCCTGCTTTAAATACCGATCCAATATCGAAAGTTAGTGTTGGCTTAGGAATGATATGGTTTTTTACATGGATTAATTCTAGAGGTATTAAGACAGCGGGGAAAGTACAAGTGGTGACTACAGTTCTAAAATTATTACCCTTAGCATTCGTTATTTTAGCGGGTATTTTCTTTTTTGACATTGATAATTTTCCAGAATTCAACTTAACAGGTCAAAGTGATTTTGCTACAATTCCAATAGTTGCAGCCTTAACCCTGTATGCATTTATAGGTATAGAAAGTGGAACAATACCAGCTGAAAATGTTAAAAATCCAGAAAAAACAATTCCCAGAGCTACTATGCTAGGTACTTTAATTGTTGTATTGGTCTATATAGGGAGTACCATAGTCTTATTTGGAATTTTACCTGCGGCTGATTTGGCAAAATCACCAGCACCATTTGCTGAAGCTGCTGAAATAATAGGTGGTAAATATGCAGGTTATTTTGTTGCTGCAGGAGCAGCTATTTCTGCAATAGGATGTTTGAATGGTTGGATATTAATGTCTGCTCAATTACCTATGGCAGTAGCAAAGGATAATATGTTTCCAAGAATTTTTAAAAAAGAAAACACCAATGGAGCTCCAATATTTGGAATCGTTATTGGTAGTATATTGACCACAATAGTTTTACTACTTAATATTTCAGATGGATTAGTTGAACAGTTTACATTTATTGTAAACTTAACAGTACTTGCTTGTTTAGTGCCTTATCTTTTTGTTTCAGCGTCTTATATTATTGTGTTAATTGAAAAGAGAATTCACATCAATAATTTTCTTAAAACATTTGCATTAGGAAGTTTAGGGTTTGCATATTCGATATGGGCAATTTTTGGGTCAGGATCTGAAACCGTTTTTTATGGTTTTTTATTGTTACTATTAGGAATTCCATTTTATGTTTTAATGCAATGGAATAAGCGTAAAAAGAAATAAAAATGACACATCATTCAGAATATTTAAAACTGCAAACCGTATTCGTTAAGCCGGTTAGCGATGGATTTGTTTCCCAAAGTAATTTAAATGCTCAATGGCAAGAATTAAATTATCTTGAGCTGCCTAATTTTGATAAAGCTAACAAAGAATATAGCGTATTTGAAGGATTGTTTAAGGCTTCTAATATTGAATTGAAATACTTTCCTCAAGAGACTACTGTTAAAATTGATTCAATATATTGTCGAGATGCATCAATCGCTACAGATTTTGGAATGATTATTTGCAATATGGGAAAAGGTGGACGTGTCAATGAGCCTCAATCGCATTTGAAGACTTATAAAGACAATGATATGCCTGTTTTAGGGATTATTGAAGCTCCTGGAACCCTAGAAGGTGGAGATGTGGCTTGGTTGGATAAAAAAACGCTAGCTGTTGGACATACTTATAGAACTAACCAAGAAGGGATTTCTCAATTAAAACAACTATTAGAACCTAAAGAAGTTAAAATTATAGTCGCAGAATTACCACATTATAAAGGGGTAAATGATGTCTTTCATTTAATGTCTATTTTAAGTCCAATTGATAAAGACTTAGCAGTAGTATATTCACCATTAATGCCAATTAAATTTAGAAATCAATTACTTGAAAGAGGTTTTAAATTGATTGAAGTTCCTGATGATGAATTTGAGTCTATGGGTTGTAATGTGTTAGCTATAGCGCCAAGAAAATGCATAATGGTTGATGGAAATCCAAAAACTAAGCAGTTATTGGAGCAAGCAGGATGCGATGTTACTACTTATAAAGGAAATGAAATTAGTGTAAAAGGAGGCGGAGGTCCAACCTGTTTAACACGTCCTATGTTAAGAAATTAGTAGTCACATTTTTAAATAAAAATCTTGAGTCAAATTGGTATAATCATCGGTGTATTGATGACGAGCAGTTTCGATGATTAATTCGGAAGTATTCACATTAACTTCTATAAATGAAAACTCAATAAGGCTTCGTTTGATGTCTGTGGAAGGTGTTCCTTTTACATGCGTAATTCGTTTCGCAAAAAGACCAATTTTTGATGCAAGTGTTGTAAAATGCTGTTCTTCTGAAAATGGAATAATTACTGAAAACAGTCCGTTTTTTGATAGTAAAGTAACAACACTTTGTAATAAATGCTCGAAAGGCATGGCGTCTTGAAATCGCGCCAAGTCACGCTGTTCGTTTTCAGTTTTATACGTTTCAGAATAGAATGGCGGATTGCAAATAATTAAATCATAGTCATCTTCAATCTCTTCTGCAAATTCTTCTAATGAAGCATGGTAACAAAATAAACGGTCATTCCAAGGCGATTGTTCGAAATTATCAACACATTGTTCGTAAGCTTTGTCATCAATCTCTAGTGCTTCAATAACTTCAGCATGACTACGCTGTGCTAGTATTAGAGATAATATTCCTGTTCCAGCACCAATATCTAAAACAGAAAACGGATTACTTTCAAGAGAAGTCCAAGTACCTAATAAAACACCATCTGTACCAATTTTCATTGCACATTGGTCTTGGTTTACTGAGAATTGTTTGAATTGAAAAGGCTTATTCATCTAGATACAAATCAATCAATCCTTCAGGAGTATCAACAAAAATTATTGCATTCTTTTTATCAACTTTAGAAATAAACGCATCGTTCATTGGAATTAGAATTTCTATTCCATCTCTATCAATTTCAAAAAGTGATTGTGCTGTCGAATCGTTAATCGATTTAATAATACCTACATGACCGAAATTCTTATCTTCAACTTTAAAACCGATAATTTCATGAAAATAAAATTTATCATCGTCTAATTTAGGTAAAAACTCAAGGGGCAAGTATAACCCACTTTTTATAAGAGCATCTGCATCTTCTTCAGTATCTACATCTTCAAATTTTACACGTAATAATTCAGATTTGTGTAATTGAGATGATTCAATAAAAAATGGTACAAGATTATTTCTAAGATCAACAAAAACAGAGTCCATCTGCTCATATAACTCAGGTTCGTCAGTATCTAATTTGACTAATAGTTCACCTTTAAAACTGTATTTTTTGACAATTTTGCCAAGAAAGAAGCAATCTTTTTTTTGCATTTGAAGTGTAATTTTCTTTTCTAAATATCAGAAATCATCTATTTATAAAACTAAAAAACTCCGATACATTGTATCGGAGTTTAAAAGTATAAAAAATAAATTTCTATTCTTCTTCGTTTGAAGCTGTAGCTTCTTCGCCTTCAGCTTGTGCTTCTTCAGTAGCTTCTTCTACTACAGGAGCCGCAGCTGCTATTCTAGCTTCGTTAACCGCTTTTTCAGCTGCTAATGCTTCAGCTTTAGCTTTAGCTTGAGCTTCAGACAAACCAGCTTCTTTAGCTTGTACTTTTCCTGCTTTTTCATCTAACCAAGCATTGAATTTAGCTTCTGCTTGCTCTTCTGTTAAAGCACCTTTAGTAACACCACCGGCTAAATGGTTTTTAAGCATGGCACCTTTATAAGATAAAATTGCTCTGGCTGTATCAGTTGGTTGTGCACCATTCTGTAACCATTGTACGGCACCATCAACATTTAATTCAATAGTTGCTGGGTTCGTGTTTGGATTGTAAGCACCTAGTTTTTCTAAGTATTTACCATCTCTTTTTGATCTTGCATCAGCTGCAACAATCCAATAATAAGGTTTCCCTTTTTTACCGTGTCTTTGTAATCTAATTTTTACAGGCATATATTTAATTAATTTGTGAGGTTCACGACCTCTATTATTAATGAGGCGCAAAGATAATACAATAATTTAATTACCAACATTTTATTTGAAATTAAGTAATATTGAAATTTTATTATACTTTTGGGATTCTTTAATAGTTATTTATTTTCGAAAGTAATAACGAAACCAAATTAAAATGAAAAAGTTAACCTTATTATTTATAACGATATTGACGATATGGAGTTGTGGTGATGAAGTTCAATTTAGTTCTC
The DNA here is from genome assembly GCA_947489585.1 of uncultured Psychroserpens sp. GTDB lineage: Bacteria > Bacteroidota > Bacteroidia > Flavobacteriales > Flavobacteriaceae > Psychroserpens. The sequence goes on along the minus strand of CANLEE010000001.1, from coordinate 577,387 downwards.
CGGCAATGCAAGGGAATTACAATACAGACTTATGGAGAGCTACATCTTTTTCTGCAGATATAGATTTTGGAGGATTTTTAATACAAGGAAGTAATAATTTAGAAATTGTTCAATTAATAACTCAAAATGATGCAGCTGGAACATATGAACTTGGCGGCGATAGTCCAAATATAGCAATTGTTAAGGATGCTAATGGCGTAGTTTATTCCACAGCCAACAGTCCAGATCCTAGCATATCTATTTATCCAACAGATGGGCAAATTATAATTCAAAACGTAATTAATTCTACTCCTAATCTTATTGTTGGGTCCTTTTGGTTTAACGCATATACAGAAGATGGTTTGAAATCAGTTAACTTTAATGAAGGGGTTTTACATAGGATACCAATTGTAGGAGGTCTAGTTGCTATTGATGGTGGTAACGCTTGTTTGGAAGCTAATCAGTTAGTAATTAGTACAAGAAATGTGTTTAACGCTACAGATGATACTATGCCAGAATTTACAGATATTTGTAATGCCTATAAAGTAGCTTTAATTACTAAAATTGATATTTGTGGTGATGTTGATGGTAGTATACAAATGATTGTAGATTCGTTAGGCGATTGTATTCCTTAATAACATCTTTATTTAAATATAAAGCGCAACCAATTTTGGTTGCGCTTTTTGTTTAAAACTGTTCATAACTTTCCCTTTAAAAAGAAGAGTTTATTTGTAATTTTATGGACTTACTTTCCAAGTTCCTTTCGGAAAGCTATGACCAAAAATAGAAATAGAATTACATGTATTTAATCTTTGATACCGAAACTACAGGATTACCAAAACGTTGGGATGCTCCAATTACTGATGTTGATAATTGGCCAAGATGTATTCAAATTGCATGGCAATTGCATGACGAGATGGGAAACTGTATTGACCATCAAGATTATTTAGTAAAACCTGACGGATTTAATATCCCTTATGATGCTGAAAAAATTCATGGGATTTCAACCGAACTGGCCGAAGAACAAGGTGTAACTCTTCAAAATGTTTTAGAAAAGTTCAATGGGGCATTATCTAAAACCAAATTTGTTGTTGGTCAAAATGTGAAGTTTGACCTCAATATTATGGGAGCCGAATTTGTGCGATTAAATATGGCCAACCAACTTCAAGAACTTCCTGTTTTAGATACCTGTACAGAGCATACAGCAGCATTGTGTCAAATTCCTGGAGGACGTTACGGGAAGTTTAAACTCCCAACCTTAACCGAGTTACACCAATTTTTATTTAACAAACCTTTTTCAGAAGCACACAACGCAACAGCCGATGTAGAGGCTACAACGCGTTGCTTTTTTGAATTGGTTCGCCTAGGAGAATATACTAAGGAGCAACTAGACGTTCAGCCTGATTATTTTCAGAATTTTAATGAGAAAAATCCACAAACAATTCAACTCTTAGGTTTAAAGCATATTAATCTTAAAAAAGAAAGTGCTAAGATTAATGAGCAACTTCAAAAATTGCAAAGCGGTGCTATTTCTGAAGCTGAAATAAAAGAAAATATTTCAGATTTAGCAGATATTGATTTTGTTCACCTTCACAATCATTCACAATTTTCGGTATTACAATCAACCATTAGTATTGCAGATTTGGTTACTGTTGCTGCAGAACAAAATATGTCTGCTGTTGCTCTTACTGATCATGCTAACATGATGGGTGCATTCCATTTTGTGAAAGCGGTTAATAATCATAATAAATCTGTCAAATCTAAAAAAGCTGAAGCTGAAGCTAAAGGCGAAACTTCAGATTTAAAAGAAATAAAGCCAATTATTGGTTGTGAGTTTTTTGTATGTGAAGATCATGCCGATAAAACCCGAAAGGATAACGGTTATCAGATTGTATTAATCGCTAAGAATAAGCAAGGCTATCATAATTTAGCTAAGTTATCATCACATGCGTTTGTTGACGGATTTTATTATTTACCAAGAATTGATAAAAAACTTATTCAGCAGTATAAAGACGATTTGATTTGCTTGACTGGAAATCTTTATGGAGAAGTGCCAAGCAAAGTTTTGAACGTTGGTGAAAATCAAGCTGAAGAAGCTTTAGTTTGGTGGAAGCAAGAATTTGGCGATGATTTGTATGTTGAACTTATGCGTCATAATCAGGAAGATGAAAATCGTGTCAACCCTGTATTGATAAAACTTGCGCAAAAACATGATATAAAACTTATTGCTACTAATAATACTTATTACTGCAAGCAAGAAGATGCTAATGCACATGATATTTTATTATGTGTTAAAGAAGGTGAAAAACAAGCAACACCTATTGGTCGAGGTCGAGGCTATCGTTATGGTCTACCAAATCAAGAGTATTATTTCAAATCTTCTGAAGAAATGAAAGCGCTCTTTAGAGATATTCCTGAAGCTATTACTAACATACAAGACGTCGTTGATAAAGTTGAAGGGTTTCAGCTTGCTCGTGATGTACTATTGCCAGCGTTTGACATTCCTGATGAGTTTAAAGATGATGCTGATTTAGCTGATGGTGGAAAACGAGGAGAGAATGCTTATCTAAGACATTTAACATATGAAGGTGCTAAAAAGCGCTACGAAGTACTTACTGATGATATTAAAGAACGGCTTGATTTTGAGTTAAGTGTTATTGAAAACACAGGTTATCCAGGTTATTTTTTAATTGTTGAGGATTTCATTCGTGAAGCCCGAAATATGGATGTATCTGTTGGTCCAGGTCGTGGTTCGGCTGCTGGATCTGTAGTTGCCTATTGTCTTTGGATTACCAATATTGATCCGTTAAAATACGATTTACTTTTTGAGCGCTTCTTAAACCCAGATCGTATTAGTATGCCAGATATTGATATTGATTTTGATGATGAAGGTCGAAGTCGTGTAATGGATTACGTGATTGAAAAATATGGCTCAAGTCAGGTGGCTCAAATTATTACCTACGGAACAATGGCTGCAAAATCATCAATTCGTGACACTGCCAGAGTACTAGATCTACCATTATTTGAAGCCGATCGAATTGCGAAGCTAATTCCTACCATGTCAAAACTAAATAAGATTTTTGGGTATGATGAAAAGGAGTTAGGTAAGAAGTTTAGAGCTGAAGATTTAGAAAAAGTTAATGAACTACTTAATATTGCAGATGGAGAAGGTTTAGATGCAGAAACTGTAAACCTTGCAAGATCCCTAGAAGGATCAGTTAGAAATACTGGAATTCATGCTTGTGGAGTTATCATTACTCCAGACGATATTACCAAATTTGTTCCTGTTGCTTTAGCAAAAGATTCCGACTTATATGTCACTCAATTTGATAACTCAGTGGTTGAGGATGCTGGATTACTTAAGATGGATTTTTTAGGATTAAAAACCTTAACTTTAATTAAGGACACCGTTAAAATTGTTAAAGCAAAGCATGGTATTTTGCTCGATCCAGATAGTTTTCCTTTAGATGATGAAAAAACATATGAGCTGTTTCAAAAAGGAGAAACTGTTGGTGTATTCCAATATGAATCACTTGGAATGCAAAAACACCTCAAAGATTTAAAGCCTACAGTTTTTGAGGATTTGATTGCGATGAACGCACTCTATCGTCCAGGACCAATGGAATATATTCCAAGTTTTGTTCGTCGTAAACATGGCGATGAAGCTATTGAGTATGATTTGCCTGCAATGGAAGAGTATCTCAAAGAAACCTACGGAATTACAGTCTACCAAGAGCAAGTTATGCTGTTGTCTCAAAAATTAGCAGATTTCACTAAAGGTGAAGCCGATGTATTACGTAAGGCGATGGGTAAAAAGCAAATTGCGGTTTTGGATAAAATGAAACCAAAATTTATTGAGCAAGCCAGCGCTAATGGCCATGAAGCTAAAATCTTAGAAAAGGTATGGAGAGATTGGGAAGCTTTTGCAAGTTATGCTTTTAACAAGTCACACTCGACCTGTTATGCATGGATTGCTTACCAGACTGCCTATTTAAAAGCACATTATCCTGCAGAATATATGGCAGCTGTACTGTCTAATAATATGAATGACATAAAGCAAGTGACCTTCTTTATGGAAGAATGTAAACGTATGCGTTTGGATGTACTAGGTCCTGATGTGAATGAATCGTATTATAAGTTTTCGGTAAACCAACATGGTGCTGTTCGTTTTGGAATGGGTGCTATAAAAGGTGTTGGTCATGGTGCCGTAAAAACCATTGTTGCAAATCGAAAAGAAGCTGGACATTATAAATCGATTTTTGATTTAGCGAAGCGTATTGATTTAAGAGCTGCCAATAAGAAAGCTTTTGAAAACTTAGCCTTAGCTGGAGGTTTTGACGGGTTTGGAGAGACACATCGTGCACAATATTTTCATGATGATGGTGATGGGATTACCTTTTTAGAAAAAGCCATTAAGTATGGCGCTAAGCACCAAGAGAATGAGAATTCTGCGCAAGTGAGTTTGTTTGGAACAGCAAGCGAAGTTCAGATTGCAGAACCTATTGTACCACCATGTGAAGAATGGGGAACTATGGAGAAACTTGCTCAAGAAAAAGAAGTAGTAGGGGTTTATATTTCGGGCCATCCTTTAGATGATTTTAAAGTAGAAATGAAAACGTTTTGTAATGGTACTTTGGCACTTTTTAATGAATTAGAAAATTATGTCAATCGTGAAATAACCTTTGGTGGTGTGGTTACCGATGTACAACATCGTGTGAGTAAGCAAGGTAAAGGTTGGGCATTATTTATGGTTGAAGATTATACGGATAGTTATGAGTTTAGGATTTTTGGCGAAGAGTATCTAAAATACCGTCACTTTTTAGTGAAGAATAGCTTTGTCTATGTAAAATCATTTATAAGAGAAGGTTGGGTTAATCGTGATACAGGTAAAAAGAGTGATCCAAGATTGCAATTTAATAGTTTTCAATTGTTGCATGATGTCATGGATACTTATGCTAAGAAGTTATCAATTCAATTAAATATTAGAGATTTACAAGAGCAACGCATTGCTATTCTACAAGATTTATTTAGACTGCATCAAGGTGAAAAAGCATTGAGTTTTATTGTCTATGATAACGATGAAAAAATTAAGCTGAATATGCCAAGTCGAAAGCAAAAGGTTAAGATTTCACAAGAACTTTTGAATGAATTAGAGACTCATGACGTAATGTACAAATTGAATTAATTGTAACATTTTAATCATATCTACTACATATCTAAACAAAAGCATTTAGATATGAAAACGACTAGAAATCTTTTATTATTTGTTGGAACAGCAGGTTTATCTGCAGCTTTTTTTGGGTTAATTAATGGCGATACATTTATGGACCATTTAATGACCATTATTTGTGGTGCAAGTTTAATTTATGGCTATTTTCAGTTAAAATACCAAAACACAACTACGTCTTAAAATTGCTATTTTTTTCTTAGTTGGAATCAAGATGGGTTTTTAAACGTTCTGTTATAAACATATCCCAAGTAGTTGAACAAATATCATAACACATTATTTCTGGCGTGAGGCCTGCTTGGTGAAAATTAATTTTTGATGTTGATACGTCTTCAATAATTTCCCAATGTAGAATGTGGCCAATCCATTCTTTATTGAAATCGGGTTCACCATCAATACATTTCCAAACGATTTCATGATTTGGCCTAAACTCAAGGATTTTGAAGGTCCACCAATATTCATTTTCGAAATGAACTGTAAATTGGCCTCCCATTTTTTGTTTGGATTGACTTGTGTTTGACCACCAAAGATGAATGTCTTCTGTTAAAGCTTTGAAGATTTCTTTTGTAGTTGCTGATACTTCTATTTGTTTTTGATAATTGGTGTCAGGATGATTTATAGGTTTATGATTAAGCATTCTTAGTTGTGTTTAAGTAATCATCTAAGTTATCTAATTTGTCATCCCAGAATTGCTCGTAGAACTTCATCCATTTATTGAGTTCTTTGAGTGGTTTTGCATTAGCATTACAAAAGCGCTCACGACCTTGACTATCCAAAACCACCAAGCCAGCATCTTCTAATGTTTTGATATGTTTGGTAACGCCTTGTCTACTGATTTCAAACTGATTTGCTATTTGAGTGATTGACAATGCTGAGGTCGCGATTACTAAGGCGTGAAAAATCTCACGCCTTGTTGGGTCTGCAATAGCTTTAAATAATTGTGTGATTCTATCCTGCATTAACTTCTTGTTTTAAATAATCTGTTAGTTGGTTGATGCAACCATCCCAGCCACCATTAAAGCTTTCAAACATAGCAATCGCTGTGTCTCCAGCATAGTTTGAAATGCCTGAGTGTTCTAAATACAATTTAGTGCCATCGTTAACAGATTCTAATTTCCAAGTGACTGTGGTTTCTACTTCAGTATCGGCAACAATCCATGTATAGACTAATACATATGGATTTGCTTCTTTAACGGTTCCGCTAATGGTTGTGCATCCTTTCTCGTTCACTTCTGAAGTGAATAGATAGTGATATCCCTTTTCAGCTTTGAAGTCGGCTTGAATAAACCAAGTCGAAATTTCTTCAGCCTTTGAGATGGCATTCCACACTTTTTCGATAGGATGATTAAATACTTTTTCTTTGGTAATAACGTCTTTCATAATTATTCGATTTTTTTGATTAATATGCAACTTTATAGTTGCTAAAATATATCAAATTATTTTAATGCGCAACTTTTTGGTTGCATTTAAATAATTTGCTTTGCGCAAAGGATGGAACGGCATGTTTGAGCTCCTCAAAGAGAGCGAGTAGTGAGAGCCTGGTTTATGCGCCCAAATACTATTATATAACCTATCAATAACCTCATAATCAAAACAAATACTGCCATTGTAAGGTTTGGCAAAATTTTTGACTAATTTTGTGTATTAAATTAAAATGAAGTTAAACATATAGATAATATAATTATGGCATTAGAAATAACAGATGCGACGTTTGAAGAAACAGTATTAAAGAGTGATAAACCAGTAGTGGTTGATTTTTGGGCTGCTTGGTGTGGACCATGTAGAATGGTTGGACCAATCATTGATGAAATTAGCACAGAGTATGACGGTAAAGCTGTTGTAGGAAAAGTTGATGTTGATGCAAATCAAGAATTTGCAGCGAAATATGGTGTGCGTAACATTCCTACTGTTTTGGTATTCCAAAACGGAGAAGTTGTTGGTCGTCAAGTAGGCGTAGCTCCTAAAGCAGCTTACACTGAAGCTATTGATTCTTTATTATAAGATATATTCTAAAAGAAATGATAAAAGGTTTGCCATTGTGGTGAACCTTTTTTTATTTTTAATGAAAATTAAATTATATGAGCAAGCAAGCAAAAGCACAAGATGTCATCGATAGTAAATTATTAGAAGAGCGCAAAGTGTTTCTTTGGGGAATGGTAGATGATGAATCGGCAAAGCACGTGATTGATCGTTTATTATATCTGGATGCTTTAGAGACCAAAGACATCCATTTATATATAAACAGTCCTGGAGGTTATGTGACGTCTGGATTTGCAATGTACGATTGCATAAAATCATTAAATAGTGATGTCTCTACAATTTGTACAGGCTTAGCGGCTTCAATGGGATCTATCTTATTATCTGTTGGAACTAAAGGCAAACGTTATATACAGCCACATGCTAGAGTGATGATTCACCAGCCAAGTGGTGGTGCGCGAGGTCAGGCTAGTGATATAGAAATTACAGCTCAGGAAATCATAAAAACCAAAGAATTGAGTGCCCGAATTTTAGCAGATAACTGCGGGCAAGATCTCGACAAGGTTATGAAAGACTTTAATCGTGATCATTGGATGGGAGCTGAAGAATCTAAAGCTTATGGCATTGTTGATGGTATTTTAGAATAAGTATATGAATTTACAGGCAGAACTCAATAAAGCAGGTGGCTTTAAAAACTTAGAGCTACTTGCAAAGCAAGTGGTGGAAGGTTTTATTGCTGGAATGCATAAGAGCCCGTTTCACGGGTTTTCTGCAGAATTTGCCGAACATAAGATTTACAATCAAGGCGAAAGCACACGTCATATTGACTGGAAACTTTATGCTAAGACAGATAAGTTATATACCAAGCGCTATGATGACGAAACGAATTTAAGATGTCATCTCATTGTCGATAATAGTAGTTCAATGCATTACCCAGAATTAAAAGAGTTTAGTATTTCTAAGCTGAATAAGATTGGGTTTTCTGCATTAGCTGCAGCATCGTTGATGCACATCTTAAAAAAACAGCGTGATGCTGTTGGCTTAAGTATTTATAGTGATGCTTATGATTATTATTCTCCAGAAAAGGGTAGTGAACGTCACCATCAAATGCTATTAGCTGAGTTGAGTAAAATGGTTGTTTCAAAGCAAATCAATAAACAAACAGAGACCTATACGTATTTGCATCAAATTGCAGAGAATATTCACAGACGTTCATTGATTTTCTTTTTTACAGATATGTTGCAGACATCGACTGATGATGTGAAGTTATTTGAAGCCTTACGACATTTAAAATATAACAAGCATGAAGTGGTGTTATTTCATGTGATTGATAAGGAGAAAGAACTCAAGTTTGATTTTGATAATACGCCTAAGCGTTTCATTGATGTTGAGACTAATGAGTATATTAATTTGTATCCAGACACGGTAAAAGAAGGCTACGAAACTGCTGTAGAAGACTACTTTAAGAGCATACGTTTAAAATGCGGTCAATATCAAATTAAATATGTTGAAGCAGACATTAATAAACCCTTTGATAAAATCTTAACGACCTACATGGTAGAGCGTCAAAAATTTATTTAATTTTTTGTCGTAAAATATTTGTGATATTAAAAATCGAATGTATATTTGCCCTCGCAATAAAGCAACGGTCTGGTAGTTCAGTTGGTTAGAATGTCGCCCTGTCACGGCGAAGGTCGCGGGTTCGAGTCCCGTCCAGACCGCAAAAAGCTCATCGAAAGATGGGCTTTTTTTATTTAAACACTTGATTTTCTTCAGTGTAGCATATGTTTATAATTAAATTAGATTAAACGAAATTAAAGTAAAAAAAGAAAAAGTGTCTAGTTAGTGTCTATTTTTATTATCTTTAGAATACATACATATAATAGATATGGCACGACTAAACTTCTTCTTACTAGACCCTAAAAGCAAGACGAATACTCCTTTATTCCTATCTATTACTTATTCTGGCAATAGAGTTAAGCTGAAAACTAAGCAGAAGATTAAACCAACTGCTTGGAATAAATCGTCTAAAACAGTTAGGAAAAACTGGACAGAGTACGCAGATGTTCAAATTGAATTAAACAGAATAGAGCTTTTAGTAAAGAATACTATTAAGGTTTTAATTGATAAAAACAAATCATTACCTAACTCTTCTGAGCTAAAGAAAATATTAGAAACTAAAGTATTTGTTGAAGACGTAGCTGATGCTAATATTTCTTTTTGGAGTTATTATGAAGAGTTTATGGATAAGCTTAAACATAAAAAAAACCCAAGAACTGGAAAACCAATCACTAAAGCAACTATTGAACAATACAATCAAACTTTTAATACTTTGATAGATTTTGAAAATGTTTCTGGAAAAACAATTTCTTTTATGCTACTCTCAAATGATTTGTATGACGATATTGTTAAGTATTTAGAAAAGTTGAACTTCACACCTAATACAATTGGTAAACATATAAAGCATATTAAGAGTGTTATAAATAATGCTAGAGATAATGATGGTATTTCAATATCAGAAAATTATAGAGATAAATATTGGTCAGTAACAAAGCAGAACAAAACAGCAGAGGAGATAGTCTTTTTAAATGAGTCTGAATTAGATGAGTTGTGGAATATAGATTTATCAAATAAACCAATGCTAGATAAAGCAAGAGATGTATTTTTAGTTGGCTCTTGGACTGCTTTGAGAATCAGTGATATTTTAAAATTGAAACTAGAACATATTGATAATGATGATATTATTAGAATACATACACAAAAAACCGACAAGACTGTTTCTATTCCATTGCATAATGTAGTTAAGAAGATATTAAAAAAATATGATGGGTGTATGCCACAAATTTCGGAACAAAAGGTAAATGAAAGCATTAAGATTGTTTGTGAAAAATTAATATCATTGAATAATACAATCTATGAGAAGAAAATTCAAGGTAATAAAGTTTCCATTTTAGAACACAAGAGGTATCAAAAGGTAACGACCCATACAGGACGTAGATCATTTGCATCTAATATGCATAAGAAAGGAATTTCAACACAGACCATTATGGCAATTACAGGTCATAAAAAAGAAGCAGATTTGTATAGGTACATAGGAATAACAAATGATGAATTAGCGAAAGACTTGAATGAGAAATTTAAAAAATGGTATAATGATTAAATTCAATGTTTATGTATGATTTCAATTTTGACACAATTGACACTTTTTTTTGCAACCTACAAGACGACAGTAAAAAGAGGAGGAGTAAATTGTATGAATTAAGACTTGATTTAAAAAATGCTATTGATAGTTTAAGATCAAAATTTAGTTTAATGACTAAAGATGAGAAACTACATTTCAGTAAAAAAATACTTAAAGTTTCTGACGAGATTATGAATTGGCTTGATGATTCAAAAGTAGAGGAGAGAGATTTTCTTGAAAGTTTTAGACAAGAAGTTTTAAAGTATATGGTTCTGCCTAAAAAGTTGCTAAATAAGTATCCTGAGATATTTAAAAACGACTATGCTTTTCAATTTTTTATTGAGATTTTGCATGAACTAAATGTAATTGATAATAATGAAAAGCATAAGAGAGGGTTTCAAGCTGCATCTAACGCTGTTTTTAGTGATAAGACTATTAAGTCTGGTCTATTTGTTAGAAACTTATATTTAAAAGAGTATATCAAGTTTCTTAATGATTATTTTAATGCAGACATAAAGGCGCAAGATAAATTGTCTGACCCAAAGAATTACTCTAATGATGTCTCATATTATTTTAGAAATAATTTTAATCCGAAATAACTTAGATTCATTTTACCGAATTAATCCGAATTTTCTACGAATTAATTAAAGTAAATATTTGTCGAATACAATTAAAAACGTATTCGTATGCATGACAATATTACACACTTACACAATATCACACCTGAGAGATTAAAAGCAGAAATTTTAAATGGAGTTAGAGAAATGCTTTCAGAATTTATTCAAGAGAGTAATTCTGAAGATAAATTGCTAACACGAAAAGAAGTCGCAATTCTTCTGTCAATTTCATTGCCGACTTTAAGGGCTTATGTAAAAAGAGGCTTATTGAAGGAGCATCGTATTGGAGCAAGAGTTCTTTATAAAAAATCTGAGGTTGTAGATTCTTTTTCCAAATAGTAGTTTAGATGTTAGATAACCTCAAAGTTTTGGATATTGAAAACTCATATTCAATACCATCACGCACAGAGCCTTTTAGAATGTTTGATGCTGAGTTCTTCCCACGATATAATCAAAAAGGAAAGTACACTTATCATAGTGCCACATTTGAAAATTTAGTTGCAAAAATTACTGGAGGTCGATTTACACTAGAAAACTCCTTGAATAAATTCGTACACGGTAATAATTATAATGATTTCACACATTCTGAAATAATAAATGCGATTGAGCGAATAGAAAATAAATTTAAGATATCGAGCGGTAATCTCAAATTAAAGAGATTAGAAACTGCTGTCAATTTTCAAAGTAAGGTTCAACTATACAAATTATTCGGATTATATGTAATGGATGAATTTGAAAATATGCGAAAGGGAAAAACTATTTATGGTAAAAAATTTTATGGCTCAGAATATAATGTAAAAGATTATGATAAGACATTAGAAACAAAACTAAATGGGGATTTGGATGCGTATGGGAATAAAGAACTTGCTCCCAATGGTACAAACAGGTTTGAAATAGAATATAAAAAGATGAGACCACTTAATGGTGTTTTAGTAACACTTTCTGACCTTAGAAACAAAGCTGTTCTAGAAAAATTAGGATTAATGATTTTGAAGTGTTTTGATAAGGTTGAAATTTTGAAAGATTACAATTATAGCATCCTTACTCCTCGTGAAAGAGAATTAGTTTTCGCTGGGTATAGTTCTCAATTCTGGGAAGTGGAAAAATTAAATATGAATACACGCAAGGAAAAAAGAAGTCGATTCAAAAAATGTATCAAAAAATTAGATTCGGATTTAACTATTAACCCTAAAAATGAAACTAGAAATTTAATGTTAGAAAAAATAAATTATTTGGTTTCGAATTAACTACTATTTCCCTACTTGTAGTATATGGGGAAAAGAGGGTAATAACAATATTGAATATCAACTAAAAATTGTATTGGCAGTAAGCAAATCGTAATTTATAGTATGAATGAAATTACAGAAATAATAACAGCTCCATTTATGGAAACAACCAGACTACTAAACAATGATTATGTATGTGTAAGCATAATTGGTAAAGTCTATGGAGAATATGAGAGAATAGAGGAGATACAGAGGGTAACTAGCCTTAATACTTTTAGACATTATTATCATTTAAAGGCAAAAGACTATTATGCCTGCTACTTACTCTACAAAGATATTTTGGAACGAAAAGGAATAGAGAGATTGAAGACAGACCTCATCAATTTAGCAGTTACAAATAACAAATCAAAAATAGCATTATTAGGCTATGGCATCGGAGATGAATTTTGCTACAGACATATTCTAAGCGACTTTCTAACCTCAAATGGAGTATTTACAACCGAACTTACGAAAGTTGATTTAAACGTTCAGAAGGCGCATTGGAGCTATAATATCTACAAAGATCGAGGACACGATAATCTCACAGATGAGTTTGTAGGTAAAACACTTGAAAACTGTAACTGGATTTTTGCTAAAACGATGCTTAAAAACCCACATTGGTACACTTTACGTTCAGATTTTGGCAATAATGAAGTTTATTTATCTATAGTTAGACATATTCGTTACTTCGGTAAAGACGAAATATTTCAAGGTATATTGTACAGGGTGTTTTATGTTGGGAGCTATAAATATTGGACAATGCCAGAAGATTTGACTAATGAGAGTTGTGATTTGATTAACCGAAAACCATAATAGAAATCACTCATTTTTCCACACTATAAAAAAGAGATGAAAGGCAACCTCAGTACAAGAATCAGAAAGAAAGCTATGGTTAAAGCAATGAAATCGAACCTCGGCAATGTTAGCGCTTCTACAAATGCTGTTGGGATAGATAGGTCTTTGCATTATAAGTGGATGAAATCAGATGAGAATTATAAATATATTATTAATGAGAATTTAGAACGCTCACTTGATTTTGTTGAGGCAGCTTTATTAAAATCAATACAGGCAGGCAATACAACTTCTATAATATTCTATTTGAAAACCAAAGGAAAAAGTCGAGGATATGGTCAAACATATCATAACCTCAACACTAAAATTGAGAGAAGTGATTTAGAAAGTAAAACACAAGAGGAATTACTAGCTATAATAAACAGAAACATTTGAAGACATTAATATTTTTTGCTTCTATTCAATAACCTCTTTTACGCTCCCACACTTCAACATAACATCTCCAAAGTAGGGATTAAGTACTTGTTCTTCTTTACTTATCCAGAAGGCTCCATTGTTACTATCAGCCATTGGGCAAAACTGTACAAATAACTTATCATTTACCTCATCAAAGTTTCTAACCATTTCAATAAGTTTGTCTGAAATCATTTGAAACTGTTTACGCTGATGTTCCAAGCTCACATTTTCATTTATTCCTTTGGAAATTTTATGCAAAATTGACCAGTAATTATGCGTTTGTTCTCTTTGACTTACTGGTATTTCTTCTAGTGCTTTTCTTAATGCTTCACTTTTTGATGATGCCAACGACACATCAGACTGAATTAAAGCATCTTTAAGGTTAATATAAGCGTCAATAACAGGCAGAAATGATTTTTCAACAGTACTATTAAAATCAACTTTTTCTGTCATCATATCCATTGTATGCCCTTCATGTCCTGTCACTGTTTTACCACCATCTTTGTTCATCATCGATTTTTTACCTTGAAGCTGTGCTGAAGCATCAACAGTAAATGTACCATTGGTAACAATTTCGTCTCCATCTTTTAATCCATCAATCACTTCATATTGTTCACCAACTTGTTTTCCTAAAACAACTTCTCGCATTTCAAATACAGGTTCATTAGGATTGGTTTTTAAATACACTACTGAACGTTCACCTGTCCACAACACCGAAGAAGATGGGATTGATAATTTTTGCTCTGAATCAGAAGATATATTTTCAATTATTCCTTCCACAAACATACCAGTCTTAAACTCTCCGTTTCTATTGTTTAATACAACACGAAGGTCAACAGTTCTTGTCTGTGGATTCATCATTGGGTCAATAAAATCAACTTTCCTTTTAAACTCTTTATTTGGAAAAGCATTTGTTGTAACAGTAATTTCTTGCCCTTTTTTAAATAGCTCAATTTGATTTTCATAAACATCAAATAATGCCCAAACTGTATTTAAGTTGGTGATTTTTAATAATGCCTGACCTTGTTTGACGTAATCCCCTTGTTCTGCTAACTTTTCTGATACTGTACCTGAAACAGTGGCGTAAATTGGAAAGTTCTGTATTACTTTCCCTGATGCTTCAATTTGATTAATCTGCTTATCTGAAATTTTCCAAAGCTTTAACTTATTACGAACTGCTTTATACAAAGCTGGTTGCGATTCCTTTAATGAAGAAGCAGTAATTAGCTCTTGTTGCGCTGAAAATAATTCAGGTGAGTATATGGTAGCCAAAAGCTGTCCTTGTCGAACTTCTTCTCCAACAGAACTTATATTTAATCGCTCTATACGTCCTGAAAAATAACTTGCTTGTACCACATTCGCATCTTCATTCTCGCTTATCTTACCAGATAGCTTAATGGAATTGCCTTCAATAGAACCATTGCCAACTAAAGAAGTTTGAATATTTGCTAAAGCCATTGCATTCTTGGTAAGTTTAAATTCGTTAGGACTTAAACCATCTGCACCAGCTTCGGCTGGAATTAAATCCATACCACAAATTGGACAATCGCCAGCTTCAGGTTGCATAATTTGTGGATGCATAGAACACGTCCACATTTGATTTTCTGAAGCCATTTCAGAATGATTATGCTCTGCCTCATTGTTAGATAAATTACCAAAGAACAGCCAACCTAAAAGTAAGCCTGCTATTAAAATTCCTGTATAGATTATAAATTTTTTCATCTCTATTTATTTTTTCTTCTTTTTATTAATTTTCTAATTGATGGGGATGATGTATACCATAGTAAAAAGCCACTCAAAACAGTTATCAGTCCTAAAAGAGAAAATGCTCTCAAAACTGTTGTATTGAAGTTATCTCGACCTTCGTAGTCCATTGTATGAGTCATCCATAAAAAATCAAACCAACGCCAACTACGATGCCTTACTGTTTGAAACTTTCCATCTTTAACAGATACATAAGCTTTTAAAGCTTCATCTGTTTTATACGAGATAACATAAGCTGGTAATAACTTTTCACGATATTCATGGTGTTTCCCAACTTCTGTTATTTGTTCAATAGATTCAACCTCTATTCCCTTTTTCATATAGTTTTTAGCGATATACAATGCTTCATCTTGGGTAATGCTATTTTTGATACTTCCATCTATGGCGTTATATAATTGCTTCTTATTTACCCAATAGTAAGGCACATTACCTATATTTCTCAATTCAATAGTATTAACACCTTCTGAAACATTAAGATTTGAAGGACTAATAAGGTTACTAAAGGCTTGGGGTTTATGTTCCAGATTCTTAAAATGGTCTCCATGTATATCGTCTATGTTTGTCCAACTGAAGTATAAGCCACTAATAGTCCAAAATAGAAATTGGATGCCTAAAAACAGTCCAAAATAACGATGTGTCTTTCTAATTTTTAATGCTGTATTTCTGTTTACCATAGTCTATTTAGTTTACTAACATTAATATTGCCATAACTATCATAATGGCATTTTCAATAAAAGTAGCTTCTGTCATAGGTAGCTTCAAAGCTGTACCTAAACAAGCACATCTTATAGACTTCTTATCTAATAGTGTTTTTGAAACTCCAATAGTTGTAATTCCCAATACAACAAGTGTTATTATCAATGCTATTTTAACTTCAAATCGCATTAGAAACAATAAACCCAATGCTGTTTCTATAAATGGATAAACCCATCCATAGATTGGAACTCGCTTTGCTAAAGGGTCGTACATTCTAAAAGACTCTGGAAAGCCTTTTAAATCTAACATCTTAAAGAAGCTAAAAACGATGTAGAACAATCCCATGAAATCTAACATTGCTTCGCCCCAATTCCAGTTTTTATGATGCAATAATGCACTTGCAACTGCTATATAAAACAGAATTAGAAGCAATGGTTTAAGTTGCTGTAACTTGCTTTTTTCTTCCTCAATTTCAAAACTTGATGCACTTGTAGAAGCGAAAACATTTTTAACTTCCTTTTCGGAAATGCTATATTTAGAAGGTAATGCCTTTTGTAGTTCTGCTATATCAATATGCTTGTTCATAGAAATGGATGCTTCACCTTTTTCAAGGTCAACTTCAACACCTTCCACTTCGTGCAATTCATTTAAGTTTTTCTCTATGGTTGCCTTACAGTTGCCACAGGTCATTCCAGATATTTTATATGTATGTTTCATGACTGTACGATTTTATTCAATCTCATATTAACTAAATCTATTTTAAGGCAGTACTAAAAGCATAATACTGCCTTATTTTATAGACTAATGTTTATGACCATCTTTTTTGTGGTCTTCGTTTTTCACATAATCCATTCCACATTTTGGACATTCACCTTCAGCATCGCTACCACTATCTTCGCAATGCATTGGACATACATATGCAGATGCATATTCTTTCTTTTCTGCTTGTTCAGTTTTAGTGGTTGTCTCCTTCTTTTTATCTCCTTTACACGACACCGTTGTAAGCATTAAGCTTAAAACCATGATTCCTAAAATTGTCTTTACTGTTTTCATTTTAATTGAGTTTTATAGTTAATATTTAATCGAATTTTAATTTGTTAAATAATTGATGATAGTCCTTTGTAAATAATAATTCTTAATTGACTCTATCTGATTCATTTGAAATTTTAGTTGTAATTCTTGAACATCTAAAACATCATTAAAATCAATAATTCCTGTTTCATAGCTTTTCACTAAAATGGTTTCTGCATCCTTTGCCTGTTTCAAATTTTTAGTTTGTGTATCATAACTTATTCTTGACGAGTTACTGCTTTTGATTGCTTTGTCAAGTAAGGTTTCCAATGTGTTTAATCGACTTTCTTTTTGAGCTAAAATCTCCTGTTGTTTTAGCTCGTTTTGTTTAGATTTGGATTTATACTTATTATTAAAAATTGGAATAGAAACATTTACCATAGGCATAATAATATCCTTACCATTGTCGCTAAAATCTATATTGGGACGTTCTGAAACAGCAATATAATCCAAGCCAAAACCTAGCATCGGATTACTCTCCTTCTGATTTAACAGTTCAGATTGTTCGACAGATGTGTAGAGCTTATCGTATTTTAATAATTCAGGATGTAAAGCGAGATTGTCAGAATTAATCAATTCACTTTCAAAAGGCATAACTAACCCATTAACAATAATTACTTCTGTATTTTTATCTCTATTGAGAAGTTTATTAAATGTTGTTAGTTCTGCTAAATAATTTTGTTCTAATACTTGCTTTAATTGTTCCAACTCATTTTGCCTCATCTGCAATCGTAACACATCAACTGCTGATGCTTTACCAACTTCAACAGAGGTTAGTGCTAACTCTTCATAGGTTTTGAGTAATTCAATATTTTCATCTAAAACAACTTGTTTCTCTTTTATAGCATATAAGTTGTAGTATGATTGCGAAACAGAAGCTACCAGTTTCCTTTTTACTATGGTGATGTCTTCATAAACAGCATCAGCTAAAGCATTAATGTAATTCTCTCTTGCTGTTATTGCTCCAAATGAAGGCAACATTTGTTTTGCTGAAATTTTAAACCGTTGCGCTCCTGTCCTTGTTTCTGGTTCGCTTACAAAGTAACCAACACCTAACTGTGTATTTGGTAGCGTGTTTGCTTCGTTTACTTTTTCTTTTGCTACCTGATACTTCAATTCAAAAGTTTGTATTTCAGGATTATTAGTTAATGCCTCATCAATTAAAATGTCTAATTGTTGAGCATTTGAAAAACTAAACATTGAAAGCGTAAAAAGTATAATATATGGTCTTTTCATCTTAATTGTTTTTAAGTTGTAATTCTTGTTTCCAACTATATAGAACAGGTACAATAAAGAGTGTGATTAATGCGATTAACATCCCTCCAAAGCTTGGGATTGCCATTGGAATCATAATATCGCTTCCTCTTCCTGTTGATGTTAGAATAGGTAGTAACGCTAATATGGTTGTAGCTGTAGTCATCAAGCATGGACGAATACGTTTTGTACCAGCTTCAATAACTGATGCTCTAACCTCTTGTTTTGTTTTAGGGGTGTTTCTATCGAATGTTTGTGTTAAATAAGTTGCCATAACAACACCATCATCAGTAGCAATTCCAAATAAAGCGATAAAGCCAACCCAAACAGCAACACTTAAATTAATTGGATGCATTTGAAATAAATCTCGAAGATTCTCACCAAAGAAGTTAATGTTCAAGAACCAGTCTTGACCATACAACCATATCATTAAAAATCCACCTGCAAAAGCCACAGCTATTCCTGTAAATACCATAAATGAAGTAGCCACCGAACGGAATTGAAAGTACAGGATTAAAAAGATGATTATTAAGGCTAATGGCACAACTACAGATAATGTTTTTTCTGCTCGAAGTTGATTTTCATAAGTTCCTGTAAATTGATAATTAATGCCTTTAGGAACAACCAATTCACCTGAATCAATTTTAGACTGTATTAAATCTTGTGCATTTTCAACAACACTTACTTCAGCATAATCGTTCAGCTTATCGAATAGAACATAACCAATTAAGAAGGTGTCTTCACTTTTAATTACCTGTGCACCTTGTTCATATTTAATTGTTGCCAATTCACTCAAAGGGATAGAGCTTCCTTTGGCAACTGGAATATAGATATTTTCTAAATCAGTTGGGTTTGCTCTTAATTCTCTTGGGTAGCGAACACGTACACCATAACGCTCCCTACCTTCAACAGTCTGCGTTATTTCCATTCCTCCAACAGCTACTTTTAGAACATCCTGTACATCTTGAATTGAAATACCATAACGTCCAATTTTATCTCTATCAATGTCAATTAACAGATAAGGTTTGCCAACAATTCTATCGGCAAAAACAGCTTCGGTTTTAACGCCTTCAACTTGTTTTAAGAGGCTCTCTAACTGAACACCAAAGGCTTCAATTTGTTTTAAATCTTGACCTTTGACTTTAATCCCCATTGGCGCACGCATGCCAGTTTGAAGCATTACCAATCTGGTTTCAATAGGTTGTAATTTAGGTGCAGAAGTAACACCTGGTAATTTGGTTACTCTCACAATTTCTTGCCATATATCATTGGCAGAATTTATTTCTGGTCGCCAATTTCTATAGAACTCACCATCATCATCTTCTATTAATTCTTTTGAAGCGATTTTAGGCATTGTAACAGCATCATTTGAATAGTTAGGATTCGTTATGGTTGTACCATCTTTAAGTTCAAATAAACCATCTTTATTCACTTTATAACGCTGGCGTTCTCCTTCTTCATTCAGCATATATTCAGGTTTATACTGAATTAAGTTTTCGTACATAGATAATGGTGCTGGATCTAAAGAAGATTCTACACGACCAGCCTTTCCAACTACGGTTTCTATTTCTGGAATACTGGTTACTGCCATATCCAACTGTTGTAATACACGCTTATTTTCATCAACTCCAGAATGTGGCAGAGACGTAGGCATTAACAGAAATGAGCCTTCGTTTAATGATGGCATAAATTCCTTGCCTGTATTCTTCATAATCAAGAACCCACATATAACAATGGCTGTAGGAATGGATAGGAATAACAGCTTATTAGCTAAAGCCCAATTTAAAATACGAGTGTAATATCTTCTGAATACAGTAAATACTGCTAACAATCCAAAACAAATAATTCCAACAAAAATGAGATTCCAAAAAATACTTTTATCAACACCTAAAGGTCTCCAGTATTCAGCCAATAGAAATACTATTGCTAAAGCTGAAATTATAATATTAATAAGATTGGTCTGCTGCCCTTGTATTCTATTTTGAAGTTTTAATATTGATGTAACTCCAAAGGCAATTAGAATTATACCAAGCCAATAACCAAAAATGATAGCAGTAATTCCTGATAACATTAAAAGCCCATTTAAAGCATAGTTAAAGCTTTGCTTAATATTTTTCTTTTTAAAGAGATAGGCAGCAAATGGTGGAATTAAAAACAATGCTACCAATATAGATGCTACAAGCGCAAAGGTTTTTGTAAAAGCCAAAGGTCTAAATAGTTTTCCTTCAGCACCAATCATAGTAAACACAGGTATGAAACTGATAATTGTTGTTAAAACTGCTGTAATAATTGCTCCTGAAACTTCTGATGTAGCATTATAAACAACTATATTAGTTGGCAGTTGTTCCTTATTGTCATCCAAATGCCTTATAATATTTTCTGAAAGGATAACACCAACATCCACCATTGTTCCGATGGCGATAGCAATACCTGAAAGTGCTACAATATTAGCATCTACTCCAAAGAGCTTCATTGCTACAAACACCATTAAAACTGCCACAGGGAGTAAACCTGAAATTAGGATAGAAGCACGTAGATTAAATACCATTATGATTATTACTAAAATGGTAATCAAGATTTCTAAAGTTAATGCCTCGTTAAGCGTTCCTAATGTTTCCTTGATGAGTTCGGTTCTATCATAAAAAGGCACAACTGTTAATTGGGATGTTCTACCATCTTTTAATACTTTGGAAGGTAAACCTGAACTTAATTCATTGATTTTTCCTTTTACATTGTTTATCACTTCCAAAGGATTAGCTCCATATCTTGATACCACAACGCCACCAACAACTTCTGCACCTTCCTTATCTAAAATACCACGTCTTGCTTTTGGTGCAAGTGATACATTCGCAATGTCCTTTATTTTAATTGAAGTAAAATCTTCAGATGTTACAACAGCATTTTCTATGTCCGAAATCGATTTGATATAACCTAAACCCCTTACTAAATATTCGGCTTGATTAATCTCTATGGTTTGTGCTCCAATGTCCTTATTGCTTTCCTTAACAGCCTTTACAATATGATGCAAACCAATATTGTATTGACGCATTAATTCTGGGTTAACATCAACTTGATATTCCTGAACATATCCACCAATAGAAGCAACTTCAGAAACACCACTTGCCGAGGACAAAGCATACTTAACGTAATAGTCTTGAATACTTCTTAATTCGTGTAAATCCCAACCACCAGTAACATTGCCTTCCTCATCTCGACCTTCCAAGGTGTACCAGAATATCTGCCCTAATCCTGTGGCATCTGGACCTAAAGATGGATTAACATTTTCAGGTAATAAATTACTTGGTAATGAGTTTAGCTTTTCAAGGATTCGGCTTCGACTCCAATAGAAATCCACATCTTCTTCAAAAATTATATAGATACTCGAAAACCCAAACATTGAAGAGCTTCGAATGGTCTTAACACCTGAAATCCCTAATAAGGATGTAGTTAATGGGTAGGTGATTTGGTCTTCAATATCCTGTGGTGAACGACCTTCCCATTTAGTGAATACTATTTGCTGATTTTCACCAATATCTGGGATGGCATCTACAGCAACAGGGTTGCTTGGTAAAAAACCAGTATCCCAATTAAAAGGTGCATTAACAGTTCCCCATCCTATAAAAAGGACAAGAAGTAATACAGCGACAAGCTTATTTTCTATTAAAAATTTGATGCTTTTATTTAGCATAGCGTATGATAATTAAACAATTAGACATTGGTGCAATGAAAACACCGAATACAACAAATTATCCATACGACATAAAGCCACAGGATAATAAAGTCTATTGTTTAAAAATCAAATTAAGTAAGTCTCATCAAGCTTGTATATCTGCCTGACGACCAAAGGAGGTTTGTATTCTCTAAAAGAGTTTATGTCTTCATCATAACTTTCAAAAAGGTTGATGTAAGAATATATAAATGAAACTACAAATTGTTGTTGTTCAAAGGTAAGATTGTCAAAAGAAATCTTTAACTCATCCTGACCATCCAGAGTCAGTTTCTCATCATTACAACAATTCTTTTTTGTAATTGAACAACCATCAGTAGAAGGATTTTGCATTTCCATGCCACATCCTTTTGCTTCTTTAAAAACAGTTGTTTCTACTAAAGTATCTCCACAATAATGCATATTCACAGTAAATGACATCGTAGAAAATAAGACTACAAAAGCCATCAACAAAGACATTATTTTATGGAATACCTGTTTCATAATATTTAACAAAGGTAGAAAATTTTAACAACTCTGATTTTGTTTAACATAAGTTTAAAAATGCTTAAATTCATTTCACGGCGCAGGCAATAAATCGTAATTTATATACTAAATGAGTGTTACGTCTCTTAAACGAGGGTTCAACAAACATTATTAGTATGAAAAAATATATAAGTTACTACCGAGTTTCATCTAAACATCAAGGCATCTCTGGATTAGGTCTAGAGGCCCAAAAATCGACCGTAAGGCGTTTTCTTTCTTCAAAGGATAAATTACTTGCAGAGTATGAAGAAATTGAAACAGGAAAGTCTAATACACGAGAACAATTAAATTCAGCAATAGTTCATTGTCAAAAAACAGATAGTACGCTTATCATAGCGAAGTTAGACCGATTAAGTAGAAATGTTGCTTTTATTTCAAGACTAATGGAGACTAACATTGAGTTTATTGCCTGTGATATGCCACAGGCTACACAATTCACTCTACATATTTTTGCTGCATTAGCAGAACAAGAAGCAAAATTTATTAGCGAACGTACAATATCTGCTCTTGCAGAATTAAAACGTAACGGAGTTAAACTAGGGACTCCTAAAAACTTAACGGATGCTGCTCGTAAAAAAGGAACTCAAACCATTATTCGAAATGCGATTAACAATCCTCGTAATAAAATGGCAACTCTAGCAATTGTTGGCATGAGAGAGAATGAAAAATTGAGCTATAGAAGTATTTCAGAACAATTGAATAAAAATGATTATAAAACTAGTAGAGGTAAAGAATTTACAGCCTCACAAGTATTAATATTATACGATAGATACTTGATTAATAAAGTAAATTCAAATTAATAATATTGTTTAAAGCAAAAATCATAATTTTACATTCAAACAAAATTAAATTTATAGGTAAAACAAAATTTTAAAAATATAGAAAAGCGTTAGCTATTTATTCTTGTCGAAGAAAACTGGTAATTTTTAAAACATGTAAGGTAAATAGACTGATGCTCACGTTATGGCGTGGGTTGTTAGTTTATTACATGTTAGGTATACCAGTACCTCTTCGACGGTAAGCTATTCAGTCCCACGCTTTTTTACTTAAAAGACCAACAGCTTTCAGGGACTATAAGCATTAAAAACATTAGTTCTATGAAAATAGTGAAGTACATTTTGGGTAGTTTATTAATCCTTTCAGCATTAGGAGGGTTTTTGCAAGGAGAAATGCTAGCAAGTTTATTTCTTTTTATTCTTGGCTTAATATTATTGCCACCAATCTCAATGAAAATTAAAATTGAATTGAAACTATATAGGAACAAAGCAATTCGATACACTACTTATGCTGTGCTTTTTGTTTTTGCAGGAAGTTTTATAAATACAAACAGCATAATTTCTAAACAAGACAATTTAGTTGATAGAGATAACTATATAGATCAAAACTCTAAAAAGGTAGAAGTAGAAAACTCAACTAAAAAAACTCAACCAATTAGAAATATAATACTTTGGAATAGCGATTTTAATAAATCCGAAATACTTGGTAGTTGGATGCTTGAACAATACTTCTATGAAACGGATAAATCAAACGTTACTAATACTGAAGACGGTAATTCAGAACAGAAAAAATTAACACTCACTAATTCAAAGTATCAAACTTCATACCCTTTTGGGATAGGAGATAATTCGCCTTTGAACTATACATTAACAAAGAATTACTTATCTGTAAAAACTGAAAATTTAAAAACTGAAATTTATGGATATAGGCTTCATTTAAGTGATGATAAGAAAATGTTACTCCTCAAAGAGAAATCTGGATTAAATCAAATCTTTCATAAAGTAGAATAGTATTTAATATAAAAAAAACGTCAAACCATTTGATTTTAAAGGGGTTGAAGAGTTTTTGAAATGAACTCTTCACAAAATGCTACAATTAAGTTACATTTGTAAAGCTATTACACATGTAACTTATTTTCTTTTTATAAATTAAAAGCATTGAATGTTAAATTTCTAAAAATTTAAGAACAAAAGTGTTTTAAAATAATTTGTATCATTTAATGATGTTAAACTAATAAATGGGGTTTGCCAAAGAGTTTTTTATGAAATTAGGCTTTGATTTTGAGCTGAACTTAAAATCAAAAAAAATATTCATTGAAAATAATTCTGACTTAAATAAAAAGTTAATAAATTGTATCTTCTTTTATGATAGTCCTAATCAAACAAATACTTCATTTTATTTTATAAATCAAACCCTAAGCAAGGAAGAATTAAGGCAGGTTAGGAAATATATATGGAATGAAAACAAGTCTGACTTATTGTTTTATATAAGGAACGACAGCTTAACTAAACTGATTCTTCAATATGCCAAAGTGTCTCCTAATATTTCTGATGATCACTATGAACTAGATAGTTTTAATATATCAATTGAAGAACAAGAAAGATTAGACAAAATCCAAAGATGGAAATTTGATAGTGGTCTCTTTTGGACAAACTATCAAGAATTTTTAGCAAAAAGCAAGAAATTTAAAAGTATTGACAAAGAATTAGTTGGTACACTTGAGGCTCTTAAAAATCAACTTAATGGTGCATTTTCTTTAGTTTCTGAAAATGTAGACAAAAGAGAAGAATATGTTCAAGCACTAATTGACCGAACACTTTATATAAAATATTTAGAAGATAATCATATTATAAATTCCTATTTTTATGAACACCACTTTAATGATAGCGAAGTGGATTATAAAAAACTGTTATTAAACACAGATAGTGTAGGACTAAATCGATTGTTTGAGATAATTCATAATATTTTTAATAATGAGTTATTTGAAAAACCAACTATTCCTAAAAAATACTTAAATTCGACAATTTGTGGACTAATACAAGACTCTTTAAACCATAATATTGAAGTTGGACAGCTTCGTCTTTTTGACTTTAGATTTGATATTATTCCCGTCGAGTTTATTAGTTATATCTACGAAATATTTTTAACGGATAAGCAAAAAGAAAATGGCATTTATTATACTCCTAAAAAACTGACTCAATTAATAGTTGATGACGTTATTCCAGAAAATGAAATTGGTTCAGTTTTAGACCCATCTTGCGGTTCTGGGATGTTTCTAATTACAGCCTTTCAACGGCTTTTAGAAAACAGCCAAGAAGACGAACTAAAGGATATTGCTAAAAGGATTGAATTTAGAGCTAAACTTATAAAAGACAACATATTTGGAATTGAGAAAGAATTAACAGCTCAACGTTTTACACTTTTTTCACTATCCTTGCAATTATTCAGGGGGTTAGAAAAAACACAAGTAAGTGACTTTATAGCCAAACAATTAAAGGAAAACGGGAAAGTTGAATTTTTCAAGAAGTATTCTTTTTTTAGCAACATACAACATGCTAACTCTTTAGAGGTTGATACTGATAAAATCCCACACAAGGATAAGACTTTTGATTATATAGTTGGAAATCCTCCTTTTACTACAAAAAATGTGAGTTCTGATACTAGAACTTTTGTAAAAGAGTATAAAACGAAATTAAATAAAGAAATAGTAAAGGCGGAAAGCATAGTAGGTAACCTTCAAATATCACAATGCTTTTTTCTTAAAATTAAAGATTGGAGTAATATTAAAACTAAGTATGGATTTGTCTCTAATAGTTCTAATTTTTACAATCCTAATTCAAGAAAATTTCAAAAGTTTTTTTATTCTGAATATAGTATCAATAAATTATATGAATTATCACGAGTAAAAAAAATACTATTTGAAAATGCAGTAGAAAGCGTAGTATCACTTATATTTTCTAATAGTAGCAATTCAGATAATATTATAGATTATTATTTAGTAGACGAAGGGTTGTTTTCTAAAAAACCATTTGAACTATTAATTATTCAAGAAGATAAAATCAGAAAAATTGCTCAAAAGGATTTATTAAACGGTAACACCAACCTAAGAGATTATTTGATAGGTAATAATTTTGATTTAGAGTTGTCAAATAAATTAAATAGTAATTGCATTCTGGATGATTATTTAAGGAAGGTTAGTAGTTATAGAGGTTTTGAAATTTGGGGAGAGAACGCAAGAAAAAAGGAATTTGAATTATCTAATGAGAAGTGGAAGCAATTATCTGATTTAGATAAACAAAATTATCTCAATAAATTTATTTCAAAGTATTTTAGTAATACAAAAGACTCAATCTACAATAAGCCTTATATTAAGCCAAAAAACCTAAAGCCTTTTTTAATTAATACACCAGGAAGGTATATAAGTTCGATAGTTAATTTTCATAGACCTCGTCCAGATGATGTTTATTTGGGTAAAAAATTATTACTCAGAAGAATTGGAAGTCAATTAAATTGCGTCTATAGTAACCAAGAAGATTATTTCGATTTTTCTGTTTATACTGTAAAACTATTAAAGGAAAATTATTATTATTTATTTTGTGCATTACTTAATTCACAAGTTGTTCAGTTTTTCTTGGATTTTTATTTAAGAAAAAGACTGTTAGATTCATTCTCCAGAATTGGTGTTGATGACATTAAAAATGTGCCTATACCAAGAGAATTAAAAAATGATATAGCCATTAAAGTGTCTAATATAAGTAAAGAACTCTCAGATGGAAACTATGAATACAACGATGAGGTAGCGGAAAAGTTAAACGAATTAATTTTTGATTTATATGACCTGTCTTATTTAGAGAGGCAGAGAATAAAAGATTATTTTATAAATAAGAAGGTAGTAACAAGATCAATAAATGAAATTGGAGACTATATTGAAACTTTAAGATCATCTATTGGCATTTTCTTAAAAACCTCTGTGACTTTTGAAAGTGAACACAATAGAGGTGTTGGTTTGCTAACCGTAAAAATTAATTTGAATGACATTTCTAATACTCCATCAGTAAAAAAAACAGGATTATATCTGCTCAATGAGATTTTTAAACAAAACCCACAAGAAAATTTTTTAGCAACTCGTGAAAAAATTTGGGGTAAAGATTGTGTCTATATTGTTAAGCAAGATATAAATGTTAACTGGTCTAAAACCAAAGCATTTGAAGACGGGCAAGAGGTGTTAAGAAAACTTATGAATTAAATGGAGAAGAGAGAGTATATCAAAATTTCGGAACCATCTTCTCCTTTACCTACAGATATTGATTATCTAAGGAATTTGAATAATAGTGATTGGAAAAACTGGGTTTTTTATCACTTGCTTAGATTCTACAAAAATTATAACAAAAAACAACTTCAAGAAATAATAGCAATTGAAAGAGAAAAACCTCAATCAAGAATAGAAGATGAGATTGCAGTATTTATTCGAAATTACCTTAAAAAAGATATGTTGTTTGGTGTTCAAGGTTTCTTGGCCAAAGGAGGTGTTTTAAACGATGAGAAAGTTAAAGGAATATATGATATTTCAATATTCCATAGTTTTTGGGAATGTGATTTTGAAAAGGTTTGCTTTAATTTTGAGTGCAAAAATTTAGATAGAAAACAAGACCTAGTAAACAAGTATGTCTATTATAATAAAGGTAATAATGTTTTTGACGGAGGTGTTTATAGGTATTTTAATGAGAAATACTCCCTAAGTGAAAATTTTGGAGGTATGCTTGGCTTTTTATTAGAAGATTCTATAGAGGTTGTTAAAAAGAAAATAATGACTAAATTAGAAGATAAGTTTGACACCTCCCCAAATGGAGACCTTAAACGAATTGTTGATAATTCCATACAAGCAAACGATTTTACTTTTGATAGCATACATAATCGTTTTAGTTCTGATTTTGCTCTACATCATATACTTTTTGATTTCACTCTTGCTTCATAAAAATTAAAAAACTCTTTTTATATGAGTAAAAACAACTTCAAATTAATTGCTATTAGACCTTTAGAGGGATGTGACAAGAGGTTTTTAAAGAACTTGTCAAAAGGAACTTTATATAAATTTTATAATGAATATATATTTAAAGATACAGATGGTAATGAAGTAGAAGATAGTTTGGATGAAGTAGCATCAATAATTTATAATTCTAAAGTTCCAACAGACTTATATCAAATAAATAGCAACGGAAATCGAATTGATGTTAATATTAGTGCTTTAGTAGGTAAAAATGGCTCTGGAAAAAGTAGCTTGCTTGAATTATTATATGCTTCTTGCTATGTAATAGCTTCAAGGAAAAGAATTTTAAAAGACACTCACTACTATTCAGAAAAAAGAAAAAAGAATAATGGTAAAATGTCAGATGAAGATATTAAAAACATCAACGAAATACAATCAGTTTATAATGATTTGAATGTTGAGTTTTATTACAGTATTAATGATAATATTTTTAGAATTGTTATACATCCATTCAGCATTGCTCATTCATTAATTTCAGGTAATGATGAAAACTTTTCATCTGGGAATTATGAAAATGATGATGAAAATAGCGAACACTTGAGTTATATACTTAATGAAGTGTTTTTTTATACAATCTCAATTAACTATTCTCTTTATGGTTTAAATAGTAAATTTTCAGGTAATTGGATAAGAGAATTATTTCATAAAAATGATGGGTATCAAACTCCATTAGTTATAAATCCTTACAGGGATAAAGGAAACATCAACGTAAATTCAGAGCTGCATTTAGCACAAACAAGACTGTTGACTAATCTCATCAATAGCCCAGCAAATAAAGAAATTAACAAAAAAAACATTGAGACTGTAGTATTGGAGCTTAACACAGGAGAAAAAGAAGATAGAAACAAAGAAATATTTGAGAAAGATATAGACATTTTATATAGTAAATTTAAAGAGGAAAACAGCTTAAGTGATGAGGATTTTATCATTAGTGTATACAACAAACTATACTTTGATGAAAAATTTGGAGAATTTGAATCAATTATTAATGAAAGACCAAACTTTGAATATCAATGTAAATATGTGTTCAGAAAAACAATTAAAATTTCACAAGCCTATAGTGAGTATAACAACTTAGTTGAATTTGTTTTAGTAGATAAGAATAATCAAAAAGATTGGAGAGTCGAGTTTGATGTTTTTTTTACTTTCTTATCTAAACTTAGAGATGATAGAAGTCATATCACCTTTAAGCTTCGTCAAGTTTTAAATAATCTAAGATTTAATATACTTCACAATGACGAAGAAAATAATGATGAAAATGTATGGATTGAGGATGGAGAAAAATTCTATTATAAAATAAAAATCGAAAAATTAATAAATCGACTCAATGCTATCAATAAAGAAAGGCTATATCTATTTGAAGAATTAGTACCAGTTGGTTGCTTTATACCAGTTCTTTGGGTTAAGAATAGTGAAGTGAAAAAAGGCTCAGTAAGTAATTTAGATGTTATGAGTTCTGGAGAACAACACTTTGTTCATTCAATTCAATCAATACTTTATCATTTAAACAATATAAATTCTGTTTTTGAAACTAAAGTTGAAAAAATAAAATACAATTACATTAATATTATTTTAGACGAAATCGAACTTTATTATCATCCAGAATTTCAAAGAATTTTCGTTAATGAGTTGTTATCAAAAATTCAATCACTAGCAATACCTAATATTAAAGGAATAAATATTTTATTTTGCACACACTCTCCATTTATTTTGTCTGATATTCCTAAAGAGAATACACTGAAATTAGATAATGGAATTGTAAAGTTTGATGGAAATAGTCATAATACATTAGGAGCTAATATTCACGATTTACTGGATAATGATTTTTATTTAAGTAATGGATTTATGGGTGAATATACTAAAGATAAAATTTTCTCATTAATCAACTTCTTAGATAAAGAAGATAGTAACGATAAGCGAATTATAAATTTCAACTATAAATGGGATAAAAACAATTCCTTTAATTTTATAGAATTAGTAGGGGAGCCTATTTTGAAAAGCACATTAAGAGAACTGTATTTTATTAAATACAGCAATGAGATTGATAAAGAAATTGAAAGGCTGAATGGTTTAAGAAACCTTGATAATAGATGATTTCAATAAACAAAATAAAAGTAGAAAGTTTAATCAAAGCTTTTGAAAGTGAAATAGACATTCATCATAAAGAAGCTCTAAATAACCTTAAGAATTTACTTGCTAAAAATAGATATCTAAAATCTAAAGAATCAAGTTATTTAAGACTAATAATTAGAGAATTTCAAAAGAATAATTTTGTTTCTTGTCCTTTGAAGGATATGGAAACTTTGATTGACAAAATAAGAGTGGTGCCTGCTAAACGTAAAATAAAATTTGCAGGAAAATCAAAGCCTAGTTATTTAAAAGATGAGATATTAAATGCCTTAGATTACAAAGGCAAGAGAAGTTCTTTTTATCCAAAATATTTTCAGAGTTTAGGTATAAAATCCTGCATCTATTGTAACTCTCAATTAACAATTACAATTCAAAAAATAAAGAACCCTATCGAATATAAAGCTAAATTTCAAGTTGACCATTACTACCCTAAAGACAAATATCCATATTTAAGTATTGCTTTATTTAATTTATACCCTACATGCGCTTCTTGTAATCTTGCAAAATCAAATAATCCTTTTGATTTTAAGCTTTACGACAATAAAATAAATACTAATCTGTACCAATTTAAATTAAACAAAAAAAGCAAAGCTAAATTCTTAATCACTAGAGACATTGAAGATTTAGAAATAGTATTTACTAAAATTGGCAATCCACAGTACGAAGATATATTTAATGTGAATGAAATTTATCATACCCAAAAAGATTTAGCTGAAGAAATAATACTAAAAGCATTAGCCTATAATGAAACTTACCGAGAAGACTTAAAAGATATTTATAGAAATTACAGAATAAATGATGAGCTAATTAACAGGCTAATACTTGGGAATTATTCTAATCCAGAAGATATTCATAAGAGACCTATGGCAAAGTTTATGCAGGATATAGGAAAAGAAGTCGGTTTGATTTAAATTTTAAGTAAAGGAATGATTCCTTTTGTCAAGTTGATTTTTGTTTTATATTTGCAATTGCTTATAGAGGTTATAAGTAAGTTTTTTGAAAAAAATGTCTATTTTATGTCCAGTTTTTAATTTATTAAAAACGTAAGAGGCTGTTTAATATATGGTTACGGAGCATATATTTTGTCCCGTCCAGACCGCTAAAAATTGCAAAGCTCTAAGAGATTAGGGCTTTTTTTTGCAATTAGAAGATGTTGTGTTGTTCTCAGAGGAATCTGAGAGTTGTGAGAAACTCAATGTTGTTGAGTTCTTACCGATGAGAAGCTTTCCTTTTTTCTTTATAGAAAATTGGGATGCTTTTTTGTTTTAGGGATAACTAACCTTAAGATTGTTGTGTCACTTTACCCTATGTAAGTATAATTTTATCGATAAGGTTTTGGATTTCATTGCCTTATAAAAAAAAATCTTATATTTGAATTCTCCCTTTTTAATAGTTGCATTTATATATAATTGAAGCCTTAACTCTAAAGTTTTGGATTTTGATTGTAATAACTATTGACCTATATAATTTATGATTCAAGAGACTTTAAAAAAAAGAGACTGGTTAACTGCTAGTATATCGCAGCATATCGTATCTTTTAAAAACCTTAAAGAGAAGAATAAGAAAAGAGCATTTTATACGAAAATAACAATAGCTTTATTTAGTTTGATTATTACCTTACTTCTCTGTTTAAGCTTAATTTTCACTAATCCTTACTTAAAAACTATATCAATAGTTTTAGCTGCATCTGTAACAATTGTTAGTACTATCAATGCTTTTTTTGACTTTGAGAGTTTATGGGTAAAGTACAATGAAGCGTTGAATAAATTATATGGGATAAGAGATGATTTAAATTATTACCTAGAAGGGAAACCTGATTATGAAGTAGATGTTAAAATTATGGACGAATATAAAGAAAGACTTAATCTTATACTTGATGAAACAAATAAATCATGGAGAGAATTAAAAAAAAATAATTTATGAAGTTAGACCCTGAGCTAAAATTTTCTGCAAGTATTGATAATATAACTGAAAGTGAAATTTCCAACTTACTATTAACGCATTGCTTTGCTGGAGCTAGTTTCTATCAGATTATATCTGATCAATTCATAAAAGCTAAGATATGCCCGCATTACGGGCATGAACTTGCTTATTTCTTTTATGGAAAGCCTTCGTACTTAGTAGATTCGGCACCTACATATCTAGTTCTAGAGAAAAAAAACAATATATCTCATCCTTTTAGAGTTTCTCCATTAGATACTGGAGGTGTTAAAGGTGGTTACTATGACTATAAAGGAGGCTACAAAGTTTCACTTGAATCACTTGAAGGTTTTGGAATAGAGTGTAATAATATAGAAGAGTCTATTAAAGTTTCCAAAAAGATTATAAAGAAGTATTTTAAAAATCAAAATGAAAACTATTTTGATGATAATTTAGATTCGGATTATTCTTTCACTGGAGAGAAAATGAAAGATTTAAAGTTGTTTCCAAAACTAGTATGTTCAATATGTAATGTTCAAAATGGTATGGATCCAAGAGCAAAAGACCCTAGACGAAATAGTATTGAGATTCAGAGTACACAAGATGTAAACTTATATGATTTTGAGATTATTGCTATATATTGTTTTAACGAAGTTCTTTCAGATAATTTAGAGTCCTTATTGGCACTTTTAGATGAAGATTATAAAAGGAAAATAACACTTCTAGATCAAAGACTATTATTTGATCCATATAAGACTAGAGATAAAATATTTGATGATATGAGAGACTTGCAATTTTCTTAATATATTAATAAAAGATTAAAAGATTAAAAGATTAATAGGTTACATAAAAAGCTTAAAAGCAAACTATACAGGAATGTCAATTCCAGTATTTAGTGATGAAGAGTCTTTTTTTACTAAAAGTGTTGATTTTGTAGAGAATAAGTATACTTATTTGAGAGAAATAGATAAAAGTGAATTAAAAAGACTTGCTTACATAAAAGATCACGACAAGAATCGATTATTAATACAAAAGAATAATGAAAATGAAGTTTGTTATGTTTTTAAGATACACGTTGAAAGTATTGAGTTAGATTTAATTGTCGGAGATTTACTTTTTTTAATAAATCAATTACATGTGCTTTATTATGAAAAAAAGTTTATTATTTGTAAATCACCTTATATAAATTATGAAATTGCACTTTTTCTATCAAACACATACTTTTCTTTAAAATTTAAAGAAGAATATGAAAACAAAGAAAAACTAAGACTGATTTATCCATTTGATAAAATTAGTAAACCTATTTCCGAACAAAATATAATT
This sequence comes from uncultured Psychroserpens sp., assembly GCA_947489585.1. Lineage (GTDB taxonomy): Bacteria > Bacteroidota > Bacteroidia > Flavobacteriales > Flavobacteriaceae > Psychroserpens. Next base: position 543,659 of record CANLEE010000001.1, on the reverse strand, counting down.
TATATTTATTTGAGATATTTTATGTCTAATAAATTAAAGCCAATAGATGTTAACTACAATAGTGGTATAAATTTAAAAAAGCTATTTTTTGTTGAGGATGGAGAGTTGATTATTGGGAATTTTGTATTTCAAACATTATTATTTGTTAATACATTATCTATAAAGCGTGTTTTCGAAGAGTATTTAAATGATTATTATTCTTTATCTATTTATACTCTCTTTCTTTATTATTGTAATATCAGCGAGGAAGAAATTGAAAATAAACTGCAATTAGTAGTAGCCAATAAAACGATAATTTCTAATTCAATAACTAAAGAACTCGATTACCTATTTGAAACAGGGTTAATTAAAAGCGATTATATTCAAAATGTTTTTAGTTCTCATGTCGATAATTCAATGGATGAGATTAAGGATCTTTCAAAATCTTTGCAAGACCTTCTGTTTACTGCAAAAAAAGACAATTTCAAAATGAAGCAATTACAAGAGAAGAGTTATTGGTTGGGCATTCCATCACAAAGTAAAGTTGATATAGGATTATTCAGTTTATGGCATAATAACTTAAATTACTTTTATCCTAAGAAGCGTAATGAAACATTAACCAAAGTTTATATTTCCATGTTGAGGTTTCAACCAACTATGAATGAAAATCAAATAAGGTTAATGGATGATAAATTGTTCAAACCTATAATAAATAATGGTAATGATGATACAGTTAAAGAGTTACTTATTTTAGGCTTAGCAAATAATAATACGCGAATTATAGATAATATTTTAATTGAAGACTACGAATCACCTTCAAAAAATATATCTGCAAATTTTTTAAGTTATGTATGTGATAAAAGAAATAATGGAGATAAGAGTATTGAAAAGAGTGTGACAAACTTTTCGATTAGATTAAAAGATAAGGCCCTGAAATTTGATCAAAATATAGATATGGGAACTTATAAAAATTATTTAATTGCACTTAAAAACTCTGTATCTATTGAGAAAAAATCAATTTTAAAACCAGAAATTGAAAATATAGATGAAACAATTACAGCTATTGCATGTTCGACTGAAAAAACAGATGAGTGCTTAAGTATTTATGAGGGTCACTATCATGATAAAATAAAAAACAAATTTAACAATGGCTGATCTACCTTCTAACATACCATTGCTTAATAAATTAAATGTTGACCAAGTCAATCAAATAATAGTAGATTACGAAACTAAAGATAGTCTTGAATTTATCTATTTTATTGATTCCTATGATATATTAAGTTATATAGACCCTTATAGTTTGATGTTTGAAAGCTCGTCATATGAGTCCAAAGAAAAAAATGTTTTGGCTGATGAATATTATGCACTTAAAACATTGCTGGATAATTCTAAAAATGATGTTTTTTTATTAGAGGATTACTCTATGGAATTAGCTGATAAAGAAAGCGAATTTAATTTTCATACTCGGAGCATTGCAGCAAATGTACTTGACTCACTTAATACTAAAAATGATAAAGAAAATGAAGAGATTATAAAATATATTAAAGAAAATTTTTCTAAAATACTATTCTACCTTTCAGGGTCAGCTAAGTCAGTTTATGCGTTTTATAAAGAAATTTTTGATAATAATAAAATAGGTGTTGACTACAAGCTTGAAGAAAAATGCTTTGCAACACACGGTGTTTTTAGCCAAGAAGAAAAAAAGAAAATTGATTTAATTTATAAAGAGACTGATAGATCATTTAGCGATTATGTAGATGCAGTTGCTATTTGTAAAGTCTTTATAATGAATGAATTCAATGTCAAAGGGAAAAAGCATATTTATTTGTCGTCTGCCAAGAAAAGTAGGAGTCTAATGCTGAGGATAAAAGAAAGACTCACGGAAGATAAAAAACTTAATAAAAATAAAAGGCAATGGGAATGGTTGCAAGACATCTTAGATAATTATCCAGAAGAAAACTTACTTTTTTTTAGAAATAAGGCATATACTTTTGGTTACATTTTATTTAAAAGTTTTATAAATAGAAGTAAGTCAAGTGATTTTGATAAAGAGGTTGCAATAGAAATGTTTAAGAGAACCTGTAATACTGATGACTTTAAGGAAAATAACATTAATGGACTTTTGAAACTCTTTCATGAAAAGAGGGAAAGTTATGAAAATTTAGCAGTACTGATTGATTATCAAAAATCAAAAAAGTTAAAGAATTCTTTTGATGAAATTCAAAGAGATGGTCGTATTTCTAACAAAATCATTGATTTTATTAGAAGCTTGAAGTACGATACTGTTGGAGATTTGTTTGTTGAAATGGATACTAATATTATTATTGATGACTTCAATTTTAAATTAATCCAATATCTTATTGATTTTTGTTCTTCAGATAAAAATCAACTCCAGTTTGACAGAGGAAATGATAATATTGTCTCTTTATTTAATAGCTTACCTCCTCTTTTTGTATTTGATGAAAATTCGATTTTTAAAGAGAAAGTTACTCAATTAATATTATCAGCAAGCAAGCATTCTACTGAGGCTTCTAGACTTGAAAGAGACAGATTAGTAATTCTATTAAATGAATTGTTAAAAAAGATGGACTATTCTGAAAGCTATTTTAACAGTCTATTATTAATTTTCATTTTAATTTTTGTTCGAAAAAAGAATGACAATTTAGGGCAAAGTAATCAACAAGCTTATGATTACTGTATTGAATTAGAGAGTAAATTTAAAATAGAAATGTCAAAAAACTCTAATTACTCTAATAAGAAGATTAGATATGAAGAATTACTTAAAGAACTTTATGTATTAAAAATCTGGGCTGAAAGACGAATCGGGAATGACTACTCTAATGAAAGAATCAATAGAATAACACAGACACACATAGCATTGATTGCTAAATATAAAGATGATTATCGATATTCATATTCATATTTTTTATCAAAGATTAATTTCATTTATCATTTTATTGAATTAAACTCATCTAATGTTACAGTTATTTTTAAATATGTAGACGAGATAATCAGAATAGGTAAAGTCACAAAAAAATTATTGAAAAAATCAATTTTAAAAAACACCTATGAAAATGATGAGTATTTAAAAAACATTTACACTACTTTAATCAATAGTTATTGTTTCATCCTATGTGTTAAGTTAGACTTATTATTTTATCAAGAGTCATTAAATACTAAAGAGAAAAGAAGCTATAAACTACAAGCAACTATTGATAGCCTTATAACCTCTATTGGAAAATTAAAAACCGAAATAAAAGCAAGAACGAAATCAAGAGACCCAAATAACCCAGTCTATCATTATGTTGAGGCTTACATTGAATACATGCAAGCAATGACCTATAAGGAAAAAAGAAGTAAACAATTATTTTATGCAATTAGAACTTTAGAAGAGATCCCTCTAAATGAAAATATAGAAAGAATCTTTTTTAAACAATGTTATGATTTACTGCTAAAAACATTAAAAGAAGCAAAAGATGAACCGGATTTGCAGTACCAGAGTTTTATTATGCAATTAAAAATATCTTAAGGTTAATTTTAAATCATGATGACATTTTAAAGCTTTTCCGATGTGATATAAATATCATATCATGAAAACATTTAAATACATCATTTTATTGGCAATCGTTTCATTTTTATGCGCTTGTAGTAATAGTGACGATGGTAACAATCAAAACTTAAACCAATTCAACTCCGGAATTTGTAACAATATCTTTGGTCTTAAGGCCGTGTATTGGGATGGGAGTCATAGTCAGCCAACACCTTTAGCTCAAATACCAACCATTGTTAATCCTGGTCAGCAATTTATTCATAGCCAATATCCAGCGTTGGGCTTTACAATGCCTCAAGGTTATACAGCCATTGAACTTTGGGACCCACAAACAAGTGCTCTAGGTGTAAACGTTGTAAGAGACGATGGTAATGTGGTCTGGCGATATATTCCTTCGGCACCATTACAAGGTCAAGTTGCTATTGCTGATATTGTTGATTTTGAGATTAATCAAATTAAAGCAGTACATGGCGTGACAGAAATAGGAACCATCATTTGCGACGAAGATTTTCAATCGAATGAGTTTGGTTTTCCTACTAGTTTTTCCTCACGTTTAGTTACATTCGGAAATTTTACTGCACAATTAATTGTACAAACTCATTTTATGCCTAGCTTAGGAAATACATTTATGTCGGTAACTTTAGCATCTGGTCCATCTGCAGAATTTGATGGCTTGGTCATGGAAACTTATTTACCATTACATTGGCAATTATTGGTGATTTCTGATGATGTAAGAGATTCAGATTTGGATGGTACACCAGATAATCAAGACGCTGCGCCTTTTAATCCTAATGTTCAATAACGAGAGTTATTAACATGTAATGAACAATAAAAATCTAATTAAATGCATTTTAACGATATAAACAAGCATTTAATCGGATTTGTTTTTGTTTATCTTATAAATTGTAGTATGTTTGGAGTCCTTCATAAGCCCCGAAAATCACTTATCAAGGTATTTTATTAATCCATTTTAGATTTAGGTGTCATTCGACATTTAGATTTCCCTCAATTTTATAGGCATTTTAATGCCAAAAGTTAATAATCCATTCTTCCCTCGAATTGGCATTTTTGATGCTGTTTTATTATTAACAAAATTAAATTGAATTATAAATCCCTAAAATTGATTAACATGAAAGCTCTAAAAATTACTTTCCTACTATTAGCAGTATTATTATTAACTGTATCTGGTCAAAGCAGTGACTCTGTCGTAGATACTAATGAACCTACTTATAAAACGCAAAAGCAATATGATTTATTAGCACTTGCGAAAAAGAAAAAAAATCTACAGCCTCAAGGTTAAGATAATTGAAAATTATTTAAAGTTTGGCCTTCATTATCAATTAATGAGGGCTATATTTATTTACTACATATTTATTTGTTTGGGTTAAATTTTAACCTAAATTTGGATTAGTATTATTTATTAACTTAGCTTAATGCGATTACTAATCTTTTTTTTTCTACTGTGCATCTCCTCCAACATTTTTGGACAAACTCAAAACATAAAAACAAGTGCAGATAGTGCCATTTATTTTCGCGCATTATCAAAAAAACAAGATTTTACTTTAGATGAGAGATTAAGCTATGCACTTAAATCGTCTAATCTAGCTAGAGAAAGTAAAATAGATTCCACGATATTAAATTCTAACAGAAACCTAGCAGTTATATATTATATGACTGAAAATTATGATTTATTCAAGAAGACCAATCGACAAAATTTAAATTTAGCTTCTGAATTAAAAGATTCATCAGCAATGGTGGTTGCATATCGTAATTTAGGTCTCTATTATGATAATGACTCACAAAATGATAGTGCTTTTTATTATTACTCAAAAACCTTAAAATTATATGATAAATTAGGTCAAAGACTTAAACAAGTTGAAGTCTTAGTTAATATTGCTAATATTCAAGAAACAGAGAAAGACTATTTTGGAAGTGAAGAAACTTCGGTGAAAGCCATAAAGTTGCTTAATGAGTTACCAGAAAACGAGAATATTCGTGAACAATTATGGATATTAAATAACCTTATTGGAATCATCTCTTTTAAATTAAAAAAATATGATAGAGCCTTAGAGTATCATGAAAAAGCATTATCTATTAGTAATAAAATGAATGATGGTTATATCAATAATCTATATTCAACTAATAACAAAGCATACGTTTATCGATTAAAAGGAGATTTAGATACTTCAATTAAACTCTATCAAACAGTGCTGGATAAAAAAGATTTGTATGAAGATGATCCTTCTTTTCTTTCTACGACTTTAGCAAACATGGCCTATTCTAAATCACTTAAAAAGAATCGGAATATTGAAGAGATTGAACAAATGTTTCAACGAGCTTATAGAATTAGTGATAGTTTAGATGATCCTATTGCGAAATTAGGAGTGACTACTGAGTTTTCTAATTTTTATTTGAATATTGATGAGAAAGTTAAAGCGTTAGTTTATGCAAATGAAACCTATCAACTTTCAAAAGAAACGTCATCCAATGATATAAGATTAGAGTCCTTATTGATTCTTTCCAAATTAAATGAGGGAGAAAAGGCTAGAACTTATTTAAATGAACATATAAGACTTAGCGATAGCTTACTTGATGTTGAAAGAAATGTTAGAAACAAATTTGCTCGTATAGAGTTAGAGACAGATAAATTAGAAGAAGAAAATCAAAAGATGTCTGAGCAACTTGTTTGGTTATTGGCTATTTCTGGAGCATTATTAGTCACTTTATTTTTACTTTACATCATCATTACTCAACGTGCAAAAAACAAAGAACTAAAATTTGAGAAAGACCAGCAAAAAGCTAATGAAGAGATTTACAACCTCATGCTATCACAACAAGACAAGGTTGATGAGGCAAGAGCCGGAGAGAAAAAGCGAATTTCAGAAGAACTTCACGATGGTGTTCTAGGTCGACTTTTTGGAACTAGGTTAAGCTTAGATAGTTTAAACTTTTCAGAAGGAAAAGAAGCAATTAACAATAGGGCAACTTATATCAAAGAACTTATGACTATTGAAAATGATATTCGTAAAATTTCTCATGATTTAAATACCGATTTTGTCTCTGGATCTGGTTTTATGGATATTGTTTCCGAATTAATTGAAAAGCAAACCAAAGCATATCAACTCAAATCTTCGTTTGATTACACAGATGATATTAATTGGGAAGTTGTGCCTAATAAAACTAAAATCAACATTTACAGGATTATACAAGAATCGCTTCAAAATATTTATAAACATGCCAATGCAAACAGCGTAAAAATTAGCATTCAATTAAAAAATAATGTAATTTGCTTATTGATAATTGATGATGGAGATGGTTTTGATGTCAATAAAAGTAAAAAAGGAATTGGCCTCAAAAACATAAATTCTAGAGTGAATGAGGCTCAAGGGAAAGCCGAATTTATCTCAGCTATTAATAAAGGGACTGAGGTTAGTATTACCATCCCGTACAAAAATTAGAGGCATGCAACAGATTCGCATTTTAATGGTTGACGATCACCCAATTATTATTGAAGGGTATCAAAACACTTTGAAGGCTACTAAAAAGGAAAATCAAACTTTAGTTATTGACACTGCAAATACTTGCGATTCAGCAAATTTATTAATGCAAAGAGCAGCTAAAGGAGAACCTTATGACGTTTGTTTTTTTGATATTAGCTTACCAGCATCTTCCGATGGGAAAATTACATCTGGTGAAGATTTAGCTAAAATTTCTCGAGAGATACTTCCTAATGCCAAAGTGATTATTTTAACAATGTTTAATGAATCATATAGAATTCATAGTATCGTAAAAGAAATCAATCCTGATGGCTTTTTAATAAAAAGTGATTTGACCTCAAGCGAATTGGCCGAAGCGTTTCATCATATACTAATTGATCCTCCATACTACAGTAGTACAGTGAGTAACTTTTTAAATAAATCTGTGATTAACGAAATTTATGTCGATGAAATTAATCGCAAAATACTTCATTTACTATCACAAGGTATAAAAACAAGGAGTTTAACTGAATATATTGATTTGTCTATGAGTGCCATAGAAAAAAGAAAAAAACAGCTTAAAATATTATTCTCAATTAACGATGGAAAAGACGAATCATTGATAATTGAAGCTCGAAAAAAAGGATTTCTCTAAAAAATAGTGTTAAAGTTACGGTTTTTAACACTTCAATCACCTCTTGAAACTACTGTCAATACTGAAAACTACGGTTTTTCCGCATCAAGTTTACGGTTTTTCCGTAACAAAAAGTTATAAACTATAGATATATTTGAAGCGTCAACAAAATTAATTAATCCCTCTAAGTAATTTGTTGAATTAATAGCAAAGAATTAAAACCTAAAGCTTCTCAACAGGCTTTAGGTTTTTCTTTTTTATATGAATGTATCGTTATCTAAAATAAGACGTCCTTATATTCAAAAAATTTCACAATAAAGAAACCTAAAAACACCATAGCAACAATAAACTTAATAAAGGTCGATGCTATGAACCCTAAAAAAGACCCAAACGCAGCTTTTAGTGCTTTATCAAATTCACTTTTGTTAATAAGTTCTCCAATTAGTGCTCCAAAGAAAGGGCCAATAATAATGCCTCCCGGTATAGGGGAGAATAAGCCTACAATAAGTCCCACAGATGTTCCTATCATTCCAGCTTTCGTGCCGCCAAAACGTTTTGTACCCATGGCAGGAATAATATAATCTAGTATCCAAATGCCTAGTGCAAAAATAAAAGTGATTATTAAAAATGTCCAGTTCATAGGGACAACACCAGCCATATGAAAGATAAGTAACCCAACCCAACTGGTTAATGGTCCTGGTAATATTGGAAGAAAGCTACCTATGATTCCTAAAATCATAAAAAAGGCAGCTAAAATGACTAAAAATATATCCATTTAAAAAAATTAAAATTCTAATAGTAAGACGGAAAAAAGTTAAGATTGTTACATTTTTAAACTAAATTTTTAGTTTAAACTAAAAATTTAGTTATATTTGAAAATCAAAAACTAAAACTAATGAAACAACTTACTAAAGCTGAAGAAGAAATCATGCACATCTTATGGCAACTTGAAAAAGCCAATGTCAAAGATGTTATTGCGCAACTTCCTAATCCTAAACCAGCGTATAACACAGTATCTACAATTGTTAGAATTTTGGAAAATAAAGGCTTTGTAGATTATGAAAAGCAAGGGAAAGGTCATATCTATTTCCCATTGGTAAAAAAACAAGATTATAGCAATCAGTCTATAAATAACTTGGTTGATAATTATTTTCAAGGCTCTTTTAAAAGCATGGTGTCTTTTTTTGTAAAGAAAAATGATGTCAATTTAAAAGATATGGAAGCTATTTTAAAGGACATTAATAAAACAAAAGAATAAGATGTTGCACTATATTTTACAAGTCGTTGCGTTTCAATTATTGTTTTTAATCATCTATGATGTTTTTCTTCGGAAGGAAACGTTTTTTAATTTAAATAGAATCTATTTATTGGTAACAACAGTGCTTTCGGTGGTCATTCCATTTGTGAAAATTGAGCAAATAAAAAACCTAGTGGCTAAAGACCTTGTGATTAATTTACCAGAAGTTTTTATAGGAAATCCTCAGGAAAATATAAACGCAATCGATCCAGAAATAGCAATACAAACAGGCATTAATCTCGAATCTCAATCTATATCGATATGGGCCATCATTTTAATTTCCGGAATGTGCATCGCTACATTGATTTTAGTATTTAAAATTTCAAAATTAGTATTAATAGCTTCCAAGTACCCAAAGCATAGAAAAGGTAGTATTTTGATTATCAATTTGCTAAATAGTACTAAGGCATTTTCATTTTTCAATTATATATTTCTTGGCGAAAAATTAAACGTACAAGAAAAGGCGTCTATTTTACAACACGAATTAGTGCACGTTCAACAAAAACATACTTTAGATTTATTAGTTTTTGAAATCTTACGCATTGTATTTTGGTTCAATCCATTAATTTATATGTATCAAAATAGAATAGCAACTTTGCATGAATATATAGCAGATGCACAAGCGGTAAAGCATCATGACAAAGCCAATTACTACGATAACTTACTAGCTCAGGTTTTTGAAACACAGCAATTTTCATTTGTAAACCCATTTTTTAAACATTCATTAATTAAAAAGCGCATTCTTATGTTAAGCAAATCAAAATCACGACAAATCAATCTCTCTAAATACTTACTTATTATTCCATTAATTCTAGGAATGCTTGTCTACTCATCATGTTCGGTCTTTAGAAAGAAACAGGATGATACAGCCGTTAAGCAAGAAAATACAGTCGTGAAACAGGAAAGTGTATTGATAACACAGATTCAAGCTATTAAAAATCAAATCCAAATTCAAGGAAACACAACTCCTGATGAGGAAAATGGTTTGAATTTATTACTCAAAACTATAGAAGCCAAATCGTTAGATATGGAGCTTGTTGAAAACGTACAATCTTATATCAATGCAAAAGATAAAACGTCTTTAATGGATAAGATTGCTATAGTTTTAAATCAAATTCAGGTTCAAGGAAATTTAAGTGATGTAGAGGTGAAAACGCTTAAGGAATTATTGGTGTTAACCACTAACGATGGACTTCATAATCCTGTGTTTAAAGATGTGGTAGATACCGTCGAAATTCCGTTTGGTGTTGTTGATCAAGTACCTATTTATAAATCATGTGAAACTCTAGAAACTAATGAGGAACGCAAGAAATGTATGAGTCAAAATATTTCTAAACATGTCAACGTCAATTTTAATATTGGTATTGCTGATAGCTTGAAACTAGTTGGAAGACAACGTATAAATGTAATTTTCAAGATAGATAAAGAAGGATATGTTACAGGTGTAAGAGCTAGAGCACCTCATCCAAAATTAGAAGAAGAAGCAATAAGAGTGGTGCAAACTTTGCCACAATTTATTCCAGGAAAACATACAGGTAAAACAGTAATTGTGCCTTATAGCTTACCAATTGTGTTCCAAATACAAGGGAAGTCTGATACAAAACCACAGCAAACACCTATAAATAATGACCGAATTAAAGAACTTAAGGAAAAATTTAAAGATGCTGATGAAGTGCCTTTTGTGGCTTTAGATAAAGCACCTAGCAGTGATGGATGTAAAGATTTTGTTTCAGAAAAAGAGAGCAAATCATGTTTTAGCGGTTTTATATCAGGATATGTCAATAAAAATTTCAATGTCGACTTGGCATCAAAACTTGGATTAGTAGGAAAGCAACGTATAAATGTACTTTTTAAAGTTGATAAAGAAGGGAAGGTTACAAACGCAAGAGCCAGAGCACCACATCCCGATTTAGAAACAGAAGCATTACGTGTTATTAATAATTTGCCTCAGTTTACACCAGGAGAATTAAATGGTAAACCTGTAACAGTTAACTACTCACTACCTATTTTATTTCAGGTGACAGCAAAAGCTAATGCAGATAAGAAAAACTAAATGCGAGCATTTCTCTTAGTCATAGTAATAGTATTTATATCTAAAACCGAAGCGCAACCTTCGGTTTTAAATCGTGCAGATAGTTTGTATGCTAATGGGAATTTTAGCAAAGCTATTGCGATTTATAAAACACATAATAACCAGACCGAAGTTTATAATCGAATTGCAAAAGCTTACGTTGCTATTGGAAATTATGATTTAGCATTGCAAAATTATGAAGCATATATTGAGGCAAACCCTGAAGAGGCACTTACCAAATATGAATATGCTAAACTATTGTCTAAAACTAAAAAGTTTAAAAAGGCAGCGACTATTTTTAATGACTTGGTATATGTAGATTATAAAAACCCTAACTATCATTATGAGTTAGGATTGGTTCTTGAAAAATTAGGTGATTCTACAGCAATGAACAGATTTCGTTCTGCGTATGATTTAGATGACTCTCATCAAAAAGCGATTTTCAAAATTGCGAAACATTTTTTAATTAAGCGGAAGCATCAATTGTCTCATAAATATTTAGATAAAGGATTAGAAAACTATCAAAATAATCTTGAGTTAATTAGTTTGAAGGCACAAAATTATTACTATCAGGAAGATTTTAAAAATGCGAGAACGTGGTTTCAAAAATTAATCGATTTAGGTGAGTCTTCAGAGTTCATTCATAGAAAATTAAGCGCAATACACGCAGAGTTTTCAGATTATGAATTGGCTATCGAACAACTTAAATTGGTTTTAAAATACAATCAATATGATTCAAATACCTTGTTTGTTATAGGGAAATACTACGAGAGCCTCCGTGACTATGCAAACGCAGAAACCTATATAAAAAAGGCATTGTTTTTAAAAGATGTCCCCTTAGATTATGAATATCAGAGATTAGGTGTTGTTTTAAACCGACAGGATAAGCATAAAGAAGCAATTGAGATGTTTCAAAAATCATTAAAAGAAAACCCTAAAAATGTAAGTTCAGAATTTTATATTATCACGACAAAGGATAAATATTATGAAGACCTTGATACCAAAATTAAACTCTACGAAGACTTTAAAGAAAAATATTCAGATACGTTTTATGCTAAATTTGCTGAGCGACGAATTTCAGAATTAAAAGAAGAGAAATTCTTAAAGACTAAAGACTAAATCTTTTAATATCTAAAAAAATTGTACTTTTCGGTTTCAGTTAAATCATGATGAACCGCTTACTTTTCTTAATCGTATTTCTTAGTATTTGTTCTTGCGATTATTTCGACAAGAAAAAAGTCTATACCGAAGATATTCTTGAAGAAGAACTCCAAACTTTTAATTGGAAAGATGTTGATGAGTATCCTTCTTTTGAGTCATGTGAAACAACGACTGGAAAGGAAAACAAAAAAGTATGTTTTGAAAACACGTTACGAAGCATTCTAAATACAAACTTAGGGAAATATCAAATTATCGTTTCCGAAGAAATTAGCGATACTGTTAAGCTTAAAATCACGATTGATAATCAAGGTCAATTTTTTATTGATGAGATTATAAGTAGTGATTTAATTAAAGCCGAGATTCCACAACTCGATAGTTTGTTAAGGCAGAGCCTAGATAGTTTGCCTAAAATATATCCTGCTATAAAGCGAAGTCAGCAGGTGAAAACAAAATTTGTTCTACCAGTAATTATAAAAATAGATTAGAATCGTATTGCCAGTTTTTGCATCAATCTCAAGGTTTCAACATACAACCAAATGAGTGTTGCTAAAAGCCCCCAAGTGGCCAACCATTCTTTCCATTTTGGAGCACGGTTTTTATAACGCTCGATGTAATCAAAGTCTAAAAGCAATGAAAAAGAAGCCACAATTGCAGCAATACAATTGAAAACAATAGCAAACCAAGAGGTTCCCCAAATATAAGTTTTGATACCAAAGAAACCCAAAATCCAAGAGATTATATACACAACAAAAATGCTTGCTGCTGAAGTAATAATGACACTTCGTAATTTTTTGGTAACAATGATAATTCGAGTTTGATATAGAAGCAGCATTACAAAAAATGTAACAATGGTTACACCTATTGCCTGATAAGGTAATTCTGGAAAATGCCGATGCGCATAAGCCGAAAATCCGCCAAGAAAAAACCCTTTAGCTATCGTATACAAAGGAACTAAAGAAGGAGCCCAATGATGTCTTACCGAAATGACAATACTAATAATGATAGCCGCAAGCATACCACCAAGCGTAAACCATCTTACAGACATACCTTCTTCGCTAAGTTTCCAGATATAAGCAGTGATTCCTGCAATTACCAAAATACAACTTAGAGATTTTATGAAAATCCCAGTAACAGTCATCTTTTTTGATTCTTTTGGCCCATCCCAAAAGTAACCTGAAAATACAGGATTATTAGTTTTGTAGTTAGAGAGTGACATTATAAATTGAACTTATAACCAATTGAAAAATCTGTTGAAAAATTACCTTGATTGTCTAAAAATAAAGCAAACAGTTCATTGTATGATAAAGTGATAAAACTGTTTTCTGTAACTCTAATATCGGCACCTATACCAAAAATAAAAGGTACATCAAAAGAGGTGTCATTTAAGTCTTCTGTGGTAAAATTTCCGTTATCTTCAGTGACAATTGTGACGTTAGAAAAGTTTAGCGTCGCGAATTTCACATTTCCATAAAGACTAAATTTTTCTTTATTGATAAACCTATAACGATAGCCTAAAGCTAATTCTGTGGTAGAATATTGTAGTTCATCTTGTTCAAGAACATGTTTTATTTGCAAAAAAACAGCATGACTTGATATTTGATTTGCATCGAGAATTTCGAGTTCACCTCCAAACAAAGGTGTGGTTAAATTATCAGGATTGGTTACAAATGGACTATTGGTGATCCCTCCAAAAACTCCCAGTCGAAACATTAATTTGTTTCTTTTTACTGTAGATTGATATGAAGAGTCTACAGTGCCATTGTAAGTGTCAATAAATTCTTTTAAACTAAAAAGTGTCAAATTTAAACGCTTGGTTGACATTGAAGCATTAGTCAATTCGTTGAGTAAATCTTTATATTCCTCTTGAAATTTACCATCTTTTTTTGTGTTTGTGAGCTCTAAAAATGTACTTGTTTCTGTCTTTACGAAATAGCGATATTTACCATCGATGATATTCCAATACAAATCAAGTTTTCCATCGATTTCTTTTTTCAATTCTAATTGTACACCATTAACGACATAGGTGTCTTGAGCTTGTAATAAAGAAAAACTAAATACGAGGCAAAATAAACAAATAAACTTTTTCATTGAGATATGGGTTTCCATTCAGGTAAATCTAACAAAAATAAATGATAAAAGCACTATTTTGTATAGGCTCTATCTTTCCATTTATAACCTCTAAACATTGAAATAAAAACGACATAAACACTAAAAAAAGGATAGAGTAAACTTGAAAATATATAAGATGGTAAGTAGTGCTCCTGACTAAAAAAACGAGCCGTTTTAAAGAGCAATAAAAAATCAATTAAAAACTTAATAGCAAATGTGTAAATCAACGTTTTTAAGCTTATGATTTGTAAAACACTGAGTAAAGGCAAACATACTAAAAGTGCATTCATGAGTAAAACTAAAAACCCAACGAGCTTTCCGAAAGCATTTTTATAGCTCGATGTTTTTGCTGCCCAACGTACACGTTGGGATTTCAAAGTTTTAAAATTAGGCTGTGCTTGTGTGGTTACTATGGCCTGTTTGTTTTTTATGTATTGTACTCTAGACTTGTCGCGTTTTACCGCTTTTTCTAAGAGAAAAATATCATCACCACTAGCAATATCTAAATTGCCTTCAAAACCGCTAATAGTATAAAAAAAATCTTTTCTATAGGCGAGATTGGCGCCATTACATAAAAATGGTTTTTTAATCCCAAATCCGCCAATAGTTGCACCTTGGAGACTCAGTATATCTAATAGCTGAAATCGCTCAAAAAAAGATGTTGCAGCTCTAAAAGTTACAGGAGCTACTAACATACTTGAGTTAGAATTGTGGCTATAATTATCAAAAACATCTAACCAGTATTTTGGTAACTCACAATCTGCATCTGTAGATACAATCCAATCATGCTTTGCATGTGTAATAGCGACAGTTATGGCATCTTTCTTTGGAGAATTAGTTATACGAATATTGTCTATGATAGAAATGTTATTTTCATTGGAATTAAAAGGCGACTTTGAAATGATGCTCTTAATTAATTCTTCAGAATTATCAGTAGATTCATCATTTACTAAAATGACTTCAAATAATGATTTTGGATAATTCAATTCAGCAATAGATTTTAGAAAATCAGGCAAATGTTCGGCTTCATTTCTAAACGGAACGATTACTGAGAATTTTGTTTTGACTAAAGTGTCTTCTAGATTAAATTCGATCACTTTATCAAACCCGTAAACTAAACTTCCTATTAAAATAAGATACGTTAGTGTAATAATTAAAATGATAATAAGCATTAGTAATCGTTGGTTTTTGGAACGTTAAAATTAAGAACATAATAACTCCCAAAAACACTTGGAAGCACAAAATTTAATAACCACATAATGGTGACAACACTTAGTGTAGTAAACTCGTTAACACCAACAAGTGAAAATAAATAAACGGCAACACTGCCTTTTATTACAACATCAAAAATAAAAATAGATGGGATCACCGAAGCTATGATATACATTGATGTTATAATCACCATTGCATTATAATAACTTACATTAATTCCAAAAAGTTTTAATAAAAAATAAAACTGAAATGAGAATATGAGATACCTTAATATTGAAATTCCAAATACAGAAACATGAATTCTTGTTGGTAAATGTTTAAAGAAGTTTTTTAGCCGTTCTATTGAAAAGCCTTTAATTTTAAATTTATTTTGTTGGATTCCAAAAGCAGTAAAAAGAAATATAATAACAATAAAAACTAGAAACCGAGAGATTTTAAAATAGTTAATTTGAAGATTATATTTAGAATGCATAAGCCATAAACCAATACTACCAAATATAATAGTGGCAGTCATTTGAGTTATATTACCTAATAAATTAAGAAGTACGACTTGTTTGCGTTTGGAAGGCTCAAAGTATATTGCTTTAGCACCATATTCTCCTATACGGTTAGGTGTAAATAACGACGCAGTTAAAGCACCCAAACTTTGTTCTATAGCATTTTTAAGCGAAATGGTTTTGATATAACTGACTAATAATTTCCATTTTAAGGTTTCAAAAAACCAATTAAAACTAGTCAAAATGAGTAAAAAACTAATGTTTTTAGCCGAAAAAGCATTGTTTTCTCTCAAAAATGACCAAAATAGATGAAAATCTAAATCTGGATTAGTAACCAGTTTTTGATAGATAAAATAAAAAGCACCAACTACAATACTTAATTTAATAAGTACAAAAAAGAATTGTTTAGTTTTGTAAGGAAGGCTGCCAAAATGCATGTCGCAAAATAACTAATAAAACAGTATGACCTCAAATTATAGACTTCAAAAATCAAGTATTTTAATATTAGCTTTTGTTTGTTTTGTAAATACTTATGCGCAAAGGGATACTAATAAATGGAAAGCACAAGTTGCCTTAGGTATCAATAGTCCTTCGCAATCTGGGTTTGTTGATGGATTTGAATCTAAATCAGTAAATTTCCCAACAGTAAACCTAGGAATTCAACACATGTTTAAACCGCAGTTAGGCGCCAAACTCGACTTTGGCTTTAATCGGTTTTCTAGTGGAGATAATTCTGTAGAGTTTAAAACCAATTATACTCGAATTAATGCACAGTTTGTGTATGACCCAACGGAATCTATTTCATTTATACCGCAACGTATGGGCCTTGTAACTCATGCTGGACCAGGATATTCGTTTGTAAAGCCCTTAGGGAACTTCGGTGGAAATAAGACCTCTTTCTTTAATCTGATGGCTGGATTAGAAATTCATTATGGAATCACTCAACGAATGTCCGCTTTTGTAGATACGTCTTATATTTTAGGTTTCGGAAAAGATTTTGATCCCATTACAGAAGGTTTTGGTTCGTTTAATGGAAATCTTTTAACAATAAGCTTCGGACTTACATTCTCAATAAGTGGATGTCAATACTGTGATTAATGAGTAACGAAAAAATTATACTAGGAATCGACCCAGGAACAACCATTATGGGATTTGGGCTCATAAAAGTGGTTGAAAAAAAAATGATCTTTCTTCAGCTAAATGAATTGGATTTAAAGAAATATTCTGATCATTATTTAAAATTAAAACTCATTTTTGAACGTACTGTCGAACTCATTGATACACATCATCCCGATGAAATTGCCATTGAAGCACCTTTCTTTGGGAAAAATGTACAAAGTATGCTTAAACTAGGACGTGCACAGGGTGTGGCTATGGCTGCAGGCTTGTCTCGAGAAATCCCAATTACTGAATATGCACCTAAAAAAATAAAAATGGCAATCACTGGAAATGGAAATGCTAGTAAAGAGCAGGTCGCAAAAATGCTTCAGAGTTTATTAGGTTTAAAAACCTTACCTAAAAATTTAGATTCTATGGATGGTTTAGCCGCAGCGGTTTGTCATTTCTATAATCAAGGTCGTATCGAAGTTGGTAAAAGCTATTCAGGTTGGGGCGCTTTTGTAAAACAGAATGAAGATCGCGTTAAGAAGTGAGCGGCATCTACATTCACATACCATTTTGCAAACAAGCTTGCCACTATTGTGATTTTCATTTTTCAACCTCTTTAAAAAAGAAAGATCAACTCATAAATGCATTAGCCAAAGAATTGGAAATGCGCAAAAACGAGTTTCAAAATACAACTGTAGAGACTATTTATTTTGGAGGCGGAACACCATCACTATTAACCAGTGAAGAATTACAATTTTTAATAGAGACTGTCTATCAAAATTATATAGTTTCCGAAACACCAGAGATTACACTCGAAGCCAATCCAGATGATCTCATTAGTAGCATAAAACAGTATCATGCTAACACACCGAACGCAGTCGAAGTGAGTGACAATTCAATATTCAAACAGTATCGAGCTATTGGTATAAACCGTTTAAGTATTGGTATTCAGTCTTTTTTTGAAGACGATTTAAAACTTATGAATCGTGCACATAATGCAGATGAAGCTAAAAAATGTTTGTCTATGGCGACTCGGCACTTTGATAATATTTCTATTGACCTTATTTATGGAATTCCCGGATTAAGTAATGAACAATGGAAAGCAAATATAGAGATGGCTTTGAGTTATGATATTCCGCATATGTCTAGTTATGCTTTAACTGTTGAACCCAAAACAGCTTTAGAAAGCTTCATTAAAAAAGGTATTATAGATAACGTTGATGATGATTTGGCACAAGAACAATTTCATATTTTGGTAGCTACTTTAGAAGCTCACAATTTTATACATTATGAGTTGTCTAACTTTGGTAAAACGGATTATTTTAGTAGAAATAATTCAGCCTATTGGCAAGGAAAGCCATATATTGGAATTGGACCTTCGGCACATTCTTTCAACGGAAATGAAAGAAGCTGGAATATTAGTAATAATTCAAAATACATAACGTCTATTGGAAATGGCTTTTTTCCGATGGAAACAGAAAAATTAACCATAACTGATAAATATAATGAATATATAATGACAGGTTTGCGAACAGTTTGGGGAGTTTCACTTGAAAAAATAACTAAAGACTATGGAGAAAATTTTAAAGACTATCTTTTACAGCTAGCCGAACCTTTTATAAATCAACATTTATTGTATATTGAAGATGAAAAGCTATTAGTCACTAAAAAGGGTAAATTTTTGAGTGATGGTATAGCATCTGACCTTTTTAAAATTAATGTATAGTGATTGCTACAATTCAATTTAATTCCAGAAAACTCCAAATAGATTTATCAAAACCGTTAGATATTTCTATACCAATGCGTGCTTCAAAATCTAATGTTAATGCATGGTATATTGATGAACCAAAAATTGAACCTGTTATGTTTGATGAAGACATTATAAGTGTTAAAGATGGTGCTGCGGTGAATTTTCGTAACATTCAATTTAACCCACATGCGCATGGTACACATACCGAATGTGTTGGTCATATCACTGAAGAAATTCATTCTATTAATCAAAATTTAAAACAGTTTTTCTTTTTAGCGGAAGTTATTACAGTAGCTCCAGAAGAGTTGAATGATGATACAGTAATCTCAAAAGCGCAATTGCAATTTGCCTTAGGGAATAAGAAACGGGATGCCATAGTGATACGAACGATACCTAATTTGAAAGATAAACTATCACATCAGTATTCAAATACGAATTGGACCTATTTAAAAGAAGATGCAGTAGCGTTTTTAGTCAAAAAAGGGATAAAACACTTACTTATTGATTTGCCAAGCATAGACAGAGAGGAAGATGGAGGCGAGTTGAAATCACATAAGGCGTTTTGGAATTTCCACGGAAAACTTCGTAAAGATGCAACAATCACTGAGTTCATATATGTCCCAAATAGTGTTGAAGATGGTGAATATTTTTTAAATCTTCAGATTGCACCTTTTGAAAATGATGCTACACCAAGCAAACCTATTTTGTATAAAATATTAGAGTAAATTAATGCGATATGTTATGTTGAAGTATAACATTCAAATTCTGGCTTAAAATTTGAATGTAGCTATCTAGAACACATAAAATTGTATAGAAATAACTAACTATGGAAACATTTTTTATAATCATCTTAAGCATATTAGTCACACTTGGTATTGTGACTATCCTGAAACAGTTTAGATTAAAAAAGCAAACCAACTCTCAATCGATAATTCTATTAGACAAAATCAAAAAGGTATGTAAATTCATTACTGTTGAAGGTGATTTCGCAGAAATCTACCATTACGAAGACGTTAAAGAGCGATTTTTAAAACTCATTACCAGTAAGAAGAAGGCCTTAGTAATCATTAATGCCAAAGCACATGTAGGTTTCGATTTATCTAAAATTCAAATGGATTCTGATGTCAAAACAAAAACAGTAAAACTGTTTCATTTTCCGCAGCCTGAAGTCTTAAGTATTGAAACCGATTTAAACTATTATGATAAGTCTGATGGGATGTTTAATAAATTTGAAGCTTCCGATTTAACCGAATTGCACAATGAAGCAAAACTTCATATCATGAACAAAGTACCTGAGAGCGGTTTATATGAAATTGCTAAACGAGAAGCATTAGATTCGGTTTTGCTTATCGAAAGTATCGTTGAAACTATTGGTTGGAAATTGGACTATACCGCTTTAAAAATTGAAGACAAAACACCTAAAAAACTTCAAGAGTGATTGAGATATCAAAAGATAAATCGCGTTTAGATGTTAAAATGATTCATGAGTTTTTGACCGAAACCTATTGGGCAAAAGGACGAAGCTTAGAACAAGTTAAAGCCTCAATAGAACATAGTTTGTGTTTTGGTTTTTATCTGGAAGACAAACAAATCGGATTTGCTCGAATTGCTACAGATTATACTGTATTTGCGTATCTTATGGATGTTTTTATTCTCCCAGAATACAGAGGAAAAGGTTATTCTAAGGAATTAATGAAAGCTGTCAATGAAGAGCCAAAACTTCAATCCTGCAAAGTTTGGATGCTAAAAACATCTGATGCTCATAAACTATATAGCCAATTTGGTTATACCGAATTGAAGCACCCAGAAAAAGTAATGGAACGTTTATTATAATGAATATAGAACAATACAGAGACTATTGCTTAAGTAAAAAAGCAGTTACAGAACACTTTCCATTTGATGAGGACACACTTGTGTTTAAAGTACTTGGAAAAATGTTTGCATTAGCATCACTTAAAAAGTGGGAGGAAGGCAATGTCTTTATCAATCTAAAATGTGACCCTGATTACGCCGTGGAGCTTAGAGCAGCGTATGATAGTATTCAACCTGGATATCACATGCACAAAAAACAATGGAATAGTGTCTATATTCATAATGGTGACTTGTCTCCTAAATTGATTACCGAATTAATTGACCATTCTTATGATATGGTAGTAAAAAAAATGACTAAAAAAATGAGAGATCAACTTTTATAAGTCAGAGTCCCTAATATCCAAACGCATATTTATTAAATGTTTTTTAAACCCTGCTTTTTCATAAGCTCTTATTGCTGCTGGATTAGTATCATAAACATCTAATCGTATTTCATATATGTTTCGGGATTTACACCATTTTAATAAAGCATCTAAAACTAATTTATTGTAGCCATTTCCACGATGTTTTTTTGGAACAAACATAAAACCTAAATAGCCTTGAAAGTCATGTTTTAAGTAAGGTCTGTCAGGAATGATTTTTGCATAACCACTAGCAACAAGTTCACTATCGATAACCGCAACTAATAATTCAGAATTGTCATTTGTGATTAAGGCTTCTAAATCGTAATAACTAACGGTGTCTTCCTTTATAGTTTCATCCATAGGAAGTTCTGCTTTAATTAACCCAAGTTTGAATTTTTTTAAAGTTTCTATGTCTGCTAATGTCGCTTTTCTAACGATTGGATTTTGCATATTTAAAAATAAGTAGATAAAATTAAAACAATACATTTGCAGCACTAAAAAATGTCAACTTTATGAGTTTAGAAAGAGAATTAAACAAGAGAGCCGATGGCAAATGCGAATTATGTAGTAATGATGAACATTTAGAAGTTTATACACTTGCTCCTGCAAAGGAAGAGCGTTTAAATAAATCGCTTCTTGCATGTAAAACTTGTATTGGACAAATTGAAAATCCAGAAACTACAGATGCTAATCATTGGAGATGTTTAAATGATAGTATGTGGAGCGAACATCAAGCGGTTCAAGTGATGGCTTGGAGATTATTATCAAGATTAAGACATGAAGGTTGGCCTCAAGATTTAATAGATATGATGTATATGGAAGATGAGGTTTTAGAGTTTGCTAAAGCGACAGGAGAAGGTGAAGCAGATCCAGAAAGGTTGATTCATAGAGACGTGAATGGTGTTGTATTGGAAGCTGGAGATTCAGTCGTACTAATTAAAGATTTAAAAATAAAAGGGTCTAGTCAAATTGCAAAACAAGGAACTGCCGTTAGAAATATTCGTTTGGATCGTGAAAATGAAAAGTATATTGAAGGTAAAGTTGGTCCAACGTTAACTGTTATTATAACAGAATACGTTAAAAAACTTTAGTTCTTCTTTGAAGATTTAAATACAGATGGACTCATAGACTTCACCGTTTTAAATTGCCTGTTGAAATTTGAAATATTTTGAAAGCCTGTTTGTTCAGCAATTTCAGCAACAGACAAATCCCTATTAGATAACAATAACTTACAAGCTTGTTCAATGCGTAACTCATTTAAAAATGTGATGTAAGTTTTATTGGTTCGCTTTTTAAAATATTTGCAAAACGCATTTTTGGTCATATTTGCCACGTTCGAAACTGTTGATAAAGTAATAGGTTTCTCGAAATTATTCATTGTATACTCAAAAACATCACGCATACGCTTACCTTCAATATCTGTATATATTTTATCATAAATAAATGAGGACAAACTTTTATAGCTACATTTTGATAAAAGTTTGAGTAGCTCCAGTAAGCGAATAAAACATTCTAGTTTTGAAGCATTTTCAAGTCCTTCAAATAATGAAAACATTAATTTTTTATGCGAAGTCACTTTAAACCCTTGCTTAGAACGTTTGAAAAAAGGTTTTAACTCTTTCAATTCTTCAAGATTAAAAAAATCAATTCCAAAGGAGGATTCAGTAAAAAATAAGGTCTGCATATGAGATCTTTGACCAGAAGATATATCACTTTTAAAAACATGTGGAAGGTTACTACCAATTATCAAAACATCACCATCCTCATAATAATTTATAGTATCTCCAACAATTAAAGTGCCTTCGCCTTCAATAATTAAACTCACCTGAATTTCTTCATGTTGATGTAGTTTGTCAAAAAATAAAAGACCTTTGTCCTTTTGAAAAATCAAGGCATCAAATTCAGGTTTTGGAATTTTAAAAGGCAATACTTTCACAGTATAGAATTTAATTAAGCATCTAATATACGCAAATACTATTCTTTAAAATAAATTTTACATATTATATGGATAATATAATATCAATAATGGATAAATAGCCATTATTCAATTATAAAATACTGCACTAAATTTACCGTATTAAAAAAAAAGCATTTATGAGCATACAATGGAAAGGCGTCATGCCAGCAGTAACAACAAAGTTCACAGATTCAGATAGACTTGATCTTCATATGTTTGAACACAATATTCAAGCACAACTAGAAGCGGGTGTGCATGGTATCGTATTGGGAGGAACACTTGGAGAAGCGAGTACATTAAGCGAAACAGAAAAAAGAATATTGACCACAACTACAGTAGATCTTGTTAAAGATAAAGTTCCAGTACTCATTAATATTGCTGAACAATCTACAAAAGAGGCTATACGAGCAGCTCAAAATGCAGAGACAGATGGCGCAAAAGGACTCATGATGTTGCCTCCAATGCGATATAAATCTGGAGACAGAGAAACTGTTGAGTACTTTAAAGCTGTTGCTAATAGTACATCATTACCAATAATGGTATATAATAATCCTGTAGATTATAAAGTTGAGGTCACTTTAGAAATGTTTGATGAATTACTAAAATGTGATAACATTGAAGCCGTTAAAGAATCAACAAGAGATATTTCTAATGTCACGAGAATCAAAAATCGTTTTGGAGATCGACTTAAAATCATGACAGGGGTAGATACAGTTGCATTAGAAAGTTTGCTTATGGGAGCAGACGGTTGGATTGCAGGTTTAGTTTGTGCATTTCCTGCAGAGACCGTTGCAATTTATGAACTTCAAAAAGCAGGTCGAATTAAAGAAGCCATAGATATTTATAGATGGTTTTTGCCATTGCTAGAGTTAGATATAAACCCTAAATTAGTGCAAAACATAAAGTTAGCTGAAGTTGCAACTGGTATTGGTACCGAAACGGTTCGTGCCCCTAGATTACCATTACATGGTGAAGAACGCAAACATGTACTAAAAGTCATTGAAGATGGTTTGAAAAACAGACCAACGCTTCCTGATTATAAAAACCTTTAACCGCTATTCAGAACTGCATAAAGAATTTAAATGTTAGAGATAAGACCAACATGTGAACATTGTAATAAAACCTTAGCATTCGACTCTAAGGAGGCTATGATTTGTACATTTGAATGTACCTATTGTATTGATTGTGTCGAAAACATATTACATCATGTGTGTCCTAATTGCGGAGGTGGATTTGAAAAACGACCTATCCGACCTGAAGCGCTATTAAAAAAATACCCAGTATCTAAAACAGTAGTTCACAAACCTGTAGATATTGAAAAGCACCAAAAACGAATTAAAAAAAGATGATTTCAGGAAAAAATTATATAGGATATCAACAATCTGCTAAAGGCGATACAACTTATACAACATTCAACCCTCAGTTAAATATTGAAAACAGCCATGTATTTACCGAAGCAACTATCAGTGAAATTAATGAGGCAGCACATTTAGCTTCTGAAGCATTTAAAACCTTCCGAAGTATATCTGGTGAAAAAAAGGCTACATTTTTAAATGCTATTGCAGACGAAATATTAGCTTTAGATGATGAGCTCGTCTCAACCTACTGCTCTGAAACAGGATTGCCTGAAGGAAGAGCCAAAGGTGAACGTGGACGAACGATAGGACAATTACGATCTTTTGCTGAATTAGTAGCTGAAGGGTCTTGGGTTGAAGCGACTATTGATACGGCACAACCAGAACGACAACCGATGCCAAAATCTGATATTCGTAAACTAATGGTCCCTTTAGGTCCAGTAGTTGTTTTTGGAGCAAGTAATTTTCCTTTAGCATATTCTACAGCTGGTGGTGATACTGCAGCTGCATTAGCTGCTGGTTGTCCTGTTATTGTAAAATCACACCCTATGCATGCCGGAACGGGTGAATTGGTAGCTTCTGCAATTATAAAAGCTGCACAAAAAACAGGAATGCCTAATGGTGTTTTTTCTAATTTAAATAGTAGCGGAATTGATGTAGGAACTCAGTTAGTAAAACATCCAGAAGTGAAAGCTGTTGGTTTTACTGGAAGTATAAAAGGAGGTCGAGCACTTTACGATTTGGCTGCACAACGCGAAGAACCTATTCCTGTATTCGCTGAAATGGGAAGTATTAATCCTGTTGTCATTTTGCCAGATGCTATAAAAAATAGAGGAGAAGCCCTAGCCAAAACCTATGCCAGTTCTATTACTCTAGGAACTGGGCAATTTTGTACAAATCCTGGATTGCTTTTAGGTATTGAAAGTGATGCATTAACTCATTTTATTAAGACACTTTCCGAAGATATTTTGAAAATAGAACCCTCATGTATGTTGCATCCAAATATTGTTGGTGCCTATGAATCGAATAAAGCGAGAGCTTTGGCGCAACCAGACTTAGTAATTAGTGTAGATTATAATTCGGAGGTGCAAGCAAATTATGCAAAACAAGTGATTACTACAGTTAAAGGCACAACATTTTTAGAAAACCCAACGCTGCATCAAGAAGTTTTTGGACCATATTCTATGGTAGTTCAATGTGAAGATGCCAATCAACTAGAACAGGTTATTTCAAAATTAGAAGGACAATTAACAGGAACTGTTATTGCTGAACCTAACGAAGCTTCAAACTATACTGAGGTTATTTCAGCAATGCAAAATAGAGTCGGGCGCATTATTTATAACGGCGTACCAACTGGAGTTGAGGTGTGTCCTTCAATGGTCCATGGTGGACCATATCCTGCATCAACCGATAGTCGTTTTACAGCTGTTGGGATTCACTCTATAAACCGTTGGGTGAGACCATTTAGCTATCAAGATTGGCCCAATGACTTGCTTCCTGAAGAACTTAAAAACGAAAACCCGTTAGGCATTTCTAGGCTAGTTAATAATAAGCAAACACATGATTGTATATGAGATATTATAAGATAATCCCTATATTAATAACACTGCTATTCATTTTTGGATGTGAAAAAGAAAAATCTGAAACTAAACCAAAAGATTTAAGCCAAATAATTAATAGCTATCAAGACAACGAAGGATATGACAAAGAAGCATATCCTTTGGGTCTTTTTACAAAAGAATATTACAAGTCTCAAGCAGAATTTGCTCAAGAGAAATTAGATGAACTTGCTCAAATTGAGTTTGAGAATTTAAGTGAAACAGATCAGATTTCAGCAGAGCTTTTAAAGTTTGTATTACAAGATCAAATCAACTACTACGAATTCGAACAATTTTTAAACCCATTGCTATCTGATACAGGTTTTCACAGTAATCTCACCTATGAAGTGCGACCTTTAAATGATTATGAGCAAGTTAAAAACTATCTAAATACACTAAACGCTATTCCTGCGTTTGTAGACCAACATTTGGTAAATCTTCGAGAAGGTTTAGAAAAAGGAGTCTCTCAGCCCTTGGTTATTTTTAAAGGATATGAATCAACTTATAATGACAATATTGTGGAAAGCTTTGAGGATAGTTATTATTATTCACCCTTTAAGAATTTGCCTTCAGATTTAACTCAAGCTCAAAAAGATTCTGTTTTAGCCGCTGCAAAAGAAGCTGTAGAAATTAATGTGACACCTCAATTTAGACGTATAAAAACCTTTTTTGAATCTGAATATCTCCCAAAAACAAGAACTACTTTAGGCGTTTCTGAAACGCCAAATGGAAAGGCGTATTATCAAGACAGAATTAATTTTTATACTACAAGTACAGAATATTCGGCTGATGATATTCATCAGATAGGTCTCAAAGAAGTTGCGAGAATTAAAGCTGAAATGGAACAGATTATTTCAGATTTAAACTTTAAAGGTAGCTTTGCCGGTTTTTTTAACTTTTTAAGAACTGATGAGCAATTTTATGCTAAAACACCTGAAGAGTTATTGATGATAGCAAGGGATATGGCAAAACGTGCTGATGCGCAATTACCACGTTTTTTCAAAACCTTACCGAGAAAACCTTATGGTGTTGCACCAGTTCCAGATGCCATTGCTCCCAAATATACAAGTGGACGCTATATTGGAACATCAAAAGAAAGTACAGAGCCAGGTTATTATTGGGTGAATACCTATGATTTACCAAGTAGAACCTTGTATACCTTACCGGCTTTAACAGTGCATGAAGCAGTACCAGGACACCATCTTCAAGGAAGTTTAAATAATGAGCTAGGTGATAGTATTCCTCAGTTTAGAAGAAACCTTTATCTCTCTGCTTACGGAGAAGGTTGGGGTTTATATTCAGAGTTTTTAGCTAACGAAATGGGAATGTATAGAACGCCATATGAACAATTTGGGAAATTGACTTATGAAATGTGGCGTGCTTGCCGATTAGTTGTAGATACTGGTATTCATGCTAAAGGTTGGACACGAGATCAAGTTGTAGATTATATGTCCTCTAATACAGCATTATCCTTGCACGAAATAAATACAGAAACAGATCGCTACATTTCTTGGCCAGGACAAGCGTTGTCTTATAAAATCGGAGAATTGAAAATTAGAGAATTACGCAAAAAAGCCGAAACGAAATTAGGAGCTAAATTTGATATTAGAGCATTTCATGAAGTTATTTTAGAGCAAGGAACAGTTACATTATCAATTCTTGAAAAACGTGTTAATGATTATATTTCAAAAAATATAAACTAATGATTGTAGTTGCTGGTTTAATATTCGTTTCAATTGGAGTTCTATGTTTAGGAATTGCAATTAGATCATACAGCAAATACAATAGAGTTTCTCCAATTAATATATCTAATAGATTAGAAACGGCATTCAATATAGAAGCTCAAGGAGACTATACTATTTGTGTTGAAGGTGTAAATCATGGCCAAATCACCAAAGAAATGATAGCATTAATTGACTTGAAAAATGACTCAAAATTAGAATTGAAACCTATAGAGCACTTGAAATTAAGAAATAGATATCAGCAAATTTTTTATCATAATATTTTCAAATTCTATGTAGATAGATCATGTTCGATTAAAATGATTATTTCGGTTTATAAGTCACTTAAAACCCATCATTCTAAATATAAACTTGTAGAAAAGTATAGCAAAGACAAACCACCAATTATTTTAATTCATAGATTTTATCCAATTGTTAAAAGGCTTCGATTTATCCTTTTTTTGATTGGCTGTATGTTTTTGATGCCAATAGGTACTTTTTTAATATTTAAAAGCTAATGAATAAATCAACGTTTGTATGTATTGATGCACACACTTGTGGTAACCCCGTAAGAGTTATTAAAGAAGGAGGCCCAGAATTAGTTGGTGGTTCAATGAGTGAAAAGCGTCAACATTTTTTACAGCATTATGATTGGATTCGCAAAGGTTTAATGTTTGAGCCTCGTGGTCATGATATGATGAGCGGGAGTATTTTGTATCCACCTCATAATCCAGAGCATGATTTTGCTATTTTATTTATTGAAACCTCCGGTTGTTTGCCTATGTGTGGTCATGGTACTATTGGAACCATTACTATTGCGATTGAAGAGGGATTAGTTATCCCTAAAACACCTGGAAAAATTAAAATGGAAGCACCAGCGGGTTTAGTTGAAATCGAATATCTACAAACCGGGAATAAGGTGGATTGGGTAAAGCTCACCAATGTAAAAAGCTATTTGGCAGCTGAAGGCTTAACAATTGATTGCCCAGACATAGGAACAATTACTTTTGATGTAGCGTATGGAGGTAATTTTTATGCAATAGTTGATCCTCAGGATAATTTTTCTGGGGTGCATGATTTTACTGCTAGTCAAATTATTCAATACTCTCAAATCGTCAGAAATAGAATTAATAAAGCTTATCCAAATCAATTTATTCATCCAGAAAATGAAACCATACGTGATGTGTCACATATGCTTTGGACAGGAAATCCAATAGACAATGCTTCTTCAGGCAGAAATGCAGTATTTTATGGTGATAAAGCTATAGATCGAAGCCCTTGTGGTACAGGAACATCTGCGCGTTTAGCACAACTCTATGCAAAAGGAAAATTGAAACGCGGAGAACCTTTTGTACATGAAAGCTTTATTGGATCTAAATTTATTGGACGTGTTGAGGAAGAAACAGAACTACATGGAAGACAAGCAATCATTCCTAGTATTCAAGGTTGGGCAAAAATATATGGATATAATACGATTACCATTGACCCCGAAGATGATCCATATGCATTTGGGTTTCAGGTGATTTAAAAACGAAACAGATGAAACAATTGTACTTTATTCTTATTGTAATAGGCTTTTCAATAGGATCGATTCAGGCTCAAAAAATTACGCAAGATGATTATAAAAGAGCTGTTAGTTTTATGTATGCTAATTACAATAATAAAACAGCTTTCAACCTTCATGCACAAGTGAATTGGTTTAAGGATACTTCAGGAGTTTGGTTTATCGATTATTCAAAACAAGGGAAAACATACAACACAGTATCATTTTCAGATTACAAAGTAAAACCGTTGTTTGACCACGACAAACTAGCTACAGTTTTAAGCAAGGTTTTAGAAAAAGAGACCAAAGGAAATGATCTTTCGTTGTCTAATATAGAGCGAACAGAACAAGGAAACTTATCCATAACTGTAGATAACAAAGCATATACTTTAGACTTAGAAACATATACCTTAGTTGAAGTTGAGGGTAAAAAAGAAGAAGAGAACAACTTGTTTGAAAGCACATCTCCAGATGGGAAATGGATGGCTTATACCAAAGATTATAATCTATTTATAAAATCTATAGAAGATGAAAAAGAATATCAATTAAGCACCAAAGGTCAAAAAGGATATGAATATGCTTCTTGGTATGGTTGGTATGATAAAATGGAAGGTGAAAATGACGAACGGCCAAAACGCTTTTATGTCAATTGGTCTGAAGATTCTAAATGGTTGGCAACTTCAATTGTAGATACTAGAACTGCTGAGAAAATGTATCTTTTAGATTACAGTATAGATTCACTATATAAGCCTAAACTTTTGTCTTATTATCGTGGTTCGCCAGGAGATACTACAATGGTCCATCTTGAACCTGTGTTTTATAATATAGATACGAAGAAAGAAGTGAAAACAAGTTTGCCAAAAGGGACTCATATCAATTCAGTTGGTATAGAATGGTTAAATACATCAGGTGAATTGTTGGCAAATTATTCAGAACGTGGTTATCAAAAAGAAGTTTTAAAGCACCTTAATCTCAATACAGGAATAGCGGAAACGGTTGTTGAAGAAACCAGTAAAACTAATATTGATAATTTTTGGTTTCGGAAATTTGATGACAAGCAAAAAGTGATTTTTTTATCTGAAAGGAGCGGTTGGAGACAGCTTTATATTGTTGATTTAAAAACGAATAAAACAAAAGCTTTAACTAATGGTAATTATTATATAAACGCAGTTGTTCACACTGATGAAGTGACTGAAACAATTTATATTTCGGCATCAGGAAAAGAAAATAATAGCAACCCTTATCATCAGCGCATTTATAAAGTGACCTTTTCAGGAATTGTAACCTTACTTACTCCTGAAAACACACATCATAATGTTCAGTTTTCTGAAGATGGTAAACACTTTGTTGATAATTATTCAACCATTAGCATTCCAACTCAAACTGTTTTAAGAGCTGCTAATTCTGGCAAGATAGTAGCTAACTTAACTCAGGCAGATGCTTCTGATGCTAGGTCTAAAGGGTGGAAAGCTCCTGAAGTTTTTGAGCTTACTGCAAAGGACGGCAAAACAACAATTTATGGCGCCTTATGGAAGCCTTCGAATTTTGATGCTTCAAAATCGTACCCAATAATTGATGCCACTTATACAGGTCCACATACCCAAGTGTTTCCTAAGAGCTATTCTAGAATATTTAGAAATCAATCTTTGGCTGAACTTGGATTTATTGTAATGGTGGTTGACGGATTAGGAACATCGGGTCGTTCTAAAGCTTTTCATGATTATTCATACAAGAATATGGGGAATAATTTGGAAGATCATGTGTTAGCGATAACATATTTAGGAAAAAAGTACAGTTGGATAGATACTAACCGTGTTGGTATTCATGGGCATTCGGCAGGTGGTTATGACACAGGAAGAGCTATGTTGGCTTTTCCAGATATGTATAAGGTTGGTGTGGCAAGTTCAGCAGATCATGATTTTAGAATGGAAAAAGCTTGGTGGCCAGAAATGTATCAAGGTTGGCCTGTGGATTCTACATATCAAGAGGTGTCTAATATTACCAATGCCGCTAGCTTGAAAGGAAAATTATTGTTAGTTCATGGGAGTTTAGATGACAATGTAAATCCTTCGGCGACTTTCAAATTAGCAGAGGCTTTAGTAAAAGCAGATAAAGAATTTGATTTGTTAATTTTACCGAGTCAACGGCACGGTTATCAAGGAGAACACAGGAAATATTTCATCAAAAAACGATGGAATTATTTCGTAAGACATCTATTAGAAACTGAACCTATTTGGAATTTTAAATGGGAGTAAATGAGTAAAAAAATAATCGTTATTGGTGGTGGAATTATTGGTTTATGTTCTGCCTATTATCTTCAAAAAGAAGGATATCAGGTTACGGTTGTAGACCAATCTAATTTGGACTCAGGCGCTTCTTATGTTAATGCTGGTTACTTGTCGCCAAGTCATATTATTCCGCTCTCTGCGCCAGGTGTGATGAAAAAAGGGATAAAATGGATGTTCAATTCATCAAGTCCGTTGTACATCAAACCAAGATTAGAACCAGATTTTTTAAAATGGGTTTGGGCTTTCAATAAATCTTGTAATTCAAAGCATGTTAATAAAGCTATTCCTGCTATTAAATCGATTGCGCTATTGAGTCAGGATTTATATGATGACATCAAGCGAGATGAGAACTTTACATTTCATTATGAGAAAAAGGGGTTGTTGATGTTGTGTCAAACTGAAAAAGCACTTGAAGAAGAGATTAAGACGGCAAATTTAGCAAGACAAGAAGGTTTAGACGCTAAAGTAATGACTTTAGAAGACATTAAGGTGATGGAGCCAAATACAGCAATAAGCGTTAAAGGAGCAACGTATTATAGCTGTGACTCTCATACAACACCTCATGAGTTTATGGAAGAGATGAAATCGTATTTAAAAGCTAATGGTGTTCAGTTTTTCAAAAATGAACGGGTTGAAGACTTAGAGATTTCTAATCGGCATATTTCAGCAATTAAAACTAATAAGCAAGTTTTAAAAGCAGATGAATTTATACTTGCTGCAGGATCGTGGTCTCATATTCTCAGTAAAAAACTCGGATTAAAATTATTACTACAAGCAGGAAAAGGTTATCGCATTAATACGTCACGATCAACAGGAATAATGATTCCATCAATTTTAGCCGAGTCTAAAGTTGCAGTGACACCAATGAATGGTTTTACACGTTTTGCGGGCACCATGGAAATTGCTGGAATTAATCACGGTATAAATAAAGTAAGAGTTGAAGCTATTGCAGGAGCTGTATCAAAATATTATCCAGAAATTGCTATAAATTCTGAAGAAAAGAATAATGTGTCTTCAGGGCTACGACCTGTTTCTCCAGATGGTTTGCCTTATATTGGTAAGTCTTCTAAATGTGATAATTTAACTATTGCTACTGGGCATGCTATGATGGGTTGGAGTATGGCAACAGCAACAGGGAAATTAGTTTCGGAAGTGATTTCTAACAAAACACCATCACTAGAAATCAATGCGTATCATCCAGATAGGCGTTTTTAATTAGTTGTATAACCAGCCATTAATAATGTTATAAATGGATTGTTGCATCTTTTCTGAAAAGTGTATAATTTTTGTTCTGTGATCACCTTTTGGTTTCACAAATTTATAAACCTCTCTTTGTTCAGCTGAAGCATTTAATTCAACAGCAAGAGCTGTCCAAGGGTCATATTCACCATAAATAAATAACATATTTTCAGCCGAAGTGTCTAAAAATTGTTTAATGTCCTGCATCGGTTTTAAATCATATGTTATTGCAACATTTTCAGGGAATGCCCAATCAAATGTATAAATAGCTTCAGTGTTTAAATAGCTTTTGAAAGGTGCAGTTTCATAACCATAAATACCTTGCTGAGTTAAAGCTGTCCAAAAATAAGCTTGTAGTTTATTTACTGATTTTTGTTCAAAAAAATCATAGCCAGAGACCTCAATTAAATGCTCATAAATAGTCGTTATTGAGGCATTTTGAGTAGGAATATCATCTGTTGATTTTCCCCATTGCCAAAATGAAAATGCATATTGCAAAATGGTATATTCTATAGCTTTGTCGACTCCAAATTCCCAAGACATATCTTTTGCAAGAGCTTCATCTTTCATTTTTTGTAATAGTTCGGCTTTATTTTCAAAACAAAGGTTTTGAAATGCCATAACTTTATCTCTTTCTTCTTGTGAAGCCACTGTTTTTAAAAAATTGTAAACTCTAGAATCTTCACGTTTGTAGTTTAATGGACCTACATAGCATACGCTGGCATCGACAGCATTTGGAAAGAATCTGCGATGTGCCATTGTGGTTTGGCAACCTTTAGAAACACCTGTTGTTATAAACTTAGATTTAGGGAACAATGTATCTCTAATTACATTAATTATAACATTTTGGTCTTTAGCAGCATTTTCTAGAGTTAGTGTATTCCAATCGATAGTCTCAGGACGAGAATGATTGAAATAACGATGTTCTATGATAAGCTCATTGACTTTGTAATGTGCTGTTAGTTCACCTGCGTTTTTTGAATTAATCCCATAGCCTTCCAGTTCAACAATAACAGGTAGATTATAGCTTTCAAAGCCCAAAAGCACTCGCTGATTAAAAAAACCTTTAGATTTATTGTTATGATCTATAGGTTGCTTAAACCAAATTTCATAATACTCATCGAAGTGATTTATAGGTGATTTTTTCTCTACACTGATAACATTTTTTATAGACGATAGTTTTTCAATAGTTGACATTTCTTTTTGAGATGTTTGAGCAACAACCTCTTTTGAAGTACTACAGCTTATAATTGAAAAAAATATGAGTATAATGTAAAAAAAATGACTTAGTCTCACAGTAATTTAATTTTCTTTTTTATAGCTAAAAGTTAGCTCTTATTGAATCTAAAAATAACTAATATTTGTGCTCAATAATAACCCATCAAGTGTTTTTAAATTTAATATTGCAGAAAAGCATTACAAAAAACATTTAAAATGTAACGATGCAACCTATTCAAAATGTGTAGTTTATCGGCTAAAATCACCCGTTGATAATCTAAAACCAACCAATTATACATTTAATCGAAAATATCGTATAAACCCTATTTTATTTTAGATATTTACAAAGCTAGTTATTATTAAAATACTTAATAAGTGGCATGAATAATGATATTGATTAATAGCAAAATAGAGTTATTAAACATTAACCTAAATCGTATTATTATGAACCTAGAAATTACTCAAGCAAACAACTTCTTTAAAGTTAAAGGATCGTTAGATAGACACAATATCCATGTGTTTAAGAAAGAATTCAGAAATATTTTTGAAAGAGCAAATGCAATTACTGTTAGTATTGAAAACCTAACAAGTATTGATCGTTATGGTGTGAGTGCTATTGCACAATTACATAATGAAGCTTTGGTAAAAAATAAGCGTTTATCGATTATTGGTCTTGGTCATGGTAACCTTTATAACCATTTTAAGACAGAAGAAGCAGCTGCTTAAACTGTCCCTTTTTATTTAAATATATCTAAAAATCACAAGGCATTTTTTTGGTGTTTGAAAAAGGCATCTGCCTGGAGCTGCATCAATTCGCGAGCTTTTTTACGTTTGTATGTATAGAGTTCATCTTCTTCGGCGATATCATTGTAGATTTTATTATTAAGTGTTTGATCAGTTTGTAATAAGATTTTGCGCTCATTTACTTTTTGTTCAACCCAAGTTTTTACCGCAGTTTCTGCATCTTCTAATTTATAATCATATTCGCCTTTAGGTGATAATAATTTCGCAAAAATAGGAGAGGTTTCTACTGCTAAGAACAGCAATAAAATGAATAATGATGGCAACCATGGTAATTCCCCCAAAGCATTTACACGAGCCATTAATCCATCAAAACCATCAATAATAGGTTGTGTAGCTATAACTTGAGCATCATAATTTGATTTGAGTTGTGCAATTTGCGATTCAGTAGCAGTTATTTTAGCTTTATTATCTAACTTTAGTTGTTGTAATTCAGCAAGTGCAGCATCATGTTTTTCTCGCTTTTCCTTATAAACTGGTCCTTTGCCTAATAATTGCGTGCCAGCGGTCCCTTCTGCTTCAGAAATATAAACATCATAAAGGGCATTAACTTCTGCTTCTTTAGTTACTATCTGAGATTGTAGCGTTGTAATATTGTTTTCTAAGGCTTCAACATTTGGAGTGAACTGTTCAGCAATTTGATTTTGGTTAGCTAAAGTTAATTCATTTTTTTGTTCAAGGAGTACTTGATTGATTTCCTTTTCAAAGATTTTGAGCTCTAGAGGTTTTGAAATTACAACAGCAATAATCACCGCCAAGATTAACCGTGGAGAAGCTTGAATAATTTCATCTATAATATTATTTCTTTTTTTAATGGTAGACACTATAAAGCGATCAAGGTTGAAGATTAATAATCCCCAAACAAAACCAAAACCTACTGCCGCATACAAATTGTCAAATACAGTATATAAGGCATAAGTACAAGCAATAAATGCCATAACTGCAGTAAAAAATACTGTAGCTCCAATCCCAGCATATTTATTCTGTTCGCCTATGGCACAATTATCGAGAATATCTGTGTCTGACCCAGAACAGATGATGAAGAATTTTTTTAACATGATGATTGATTTTTGATTGATTGTCTATTAGAACGCAAAACACTTGACTTTGTTACATTTTTTAACAGAAAAAGACCTTTCAGTTTATATAATATTTCTGAAAGGTCAAAGTTTATGTGAATATGTATAAAAACTTAGTCTTTTGAGCAATAGACCTTATTACTGTATTTTCCACTTACATACACTATAGTTTGTTGATTAATAACGAATTCTGATAAACCTTCATGTGAAGGGTTTTCAGGACTCCAGTCATATGTATAACCCAATTGGGTCCATGGGTAACCATATTGCTTGAAAAGTGTGTCATTGCAGTCATTATATTGAAATGCTCTAGTGTGATTAAACCATTTACGGTAAGCCGAAGATACATTGTTAGGTAAGTTAAGACCGCAGGTACTATCATTGGTTTCATTGTCTGGTGCTGGTCTATAGAGGTCTGAAGGTTTTACCCATAACTCTAGAAAAAAAGTTTCGACAGTCAAAGGTTGTAAACCTAATAATTGACGTAAACGCATGTTAGGGTCTTTTTGAGTTTTGTAAAAACTTCTACAGCTATCTTGAATGATTGGAGCTACAGTTACCCAAATGTCATAACCAGACGTATTGTATTGACCGTGTTTTGGAAACCATTTTTATGAATCGTTCCCCATTAATTAGTGTGTCAATGAGGTTTTTGTCAGTTTCTAAGTTTATGAGTTTAGTACTTATTTCACTTGGTCTAGGGTTTTGTGCATCTAACATTGCTGCTGTAAAAAGTGAATCTAAATACTCTATTTTGTCATGTATAAGCGGCACCATGGGTGTGTTTTTTACAGTTTTATTTTGTGCTTCAGCCTTTTGACACATGGTTAAATTTATAGCGAGTATTATGAAAAAAAGTAAGGATTGTAAAATCCTTACTTTAGGTTTATCTGATGCTTTCATAGAAATATGGTGTATTTTTAATGTATTAAAAATACCGTCCTTCACAGATGTTTTATAGATGCTTTTTACCCAAAACCTAAATCACGTAGAAATACGTGTATAAAAAAAGCCTCAATTACTGAGGCTTCTTAGATTTTTTTGTTTCTAGTTATTATCTGGTCTAATAGGTGCTTTAGAGATATAAACAGATTGCTGTTTTCTTTTAGTATGTTTGGCAAGTAAATTTAAGTTAGGATTTTGTTTTAAAAGCGCTATTGCTTTATCAGAAGAGATTTCCTCGTTTTCATAATAGAACTTAGCATTTTTATTTGCAAGATCAATTGCAAAATCTAATGTTGATATTGGAGGAGGAGGAGGAGGAGGAATGTCAACATTAGATTTAGTGGCATTAGGGATATTATCATAAAACTCTGAAACAATTTTACCATCACTATGCACTTTAGTAATGTACTGACCAGGAATTATATCAGAAGCATTAACTTGGTTTTTACTAATCTTCTTACCAGACTTATTGACTTCAAAACCTTGTCTGTTGTAATATTTTGCTGTCTTATCAATGCTTACGAAATAATGTGCTTGACCATTTATTTTTGTGAAACCTGTTTTGATTTCATCATTATTAGACACAGGTGGAGGTGGAGGAGGAATATCAACCACGTCAGGTATTTCTACTATTTCTATAAGCTCTCCTTTTTCGTTTTTAAGTTTCTTAATCTTAGCTTGTCTTTTAGTCTTATAATTTTTTATGGCTTTTTTGTAGTTCTCTTTCTCTTCTAAAGTAGCGCTTTCAGAGATAGGAGGAGGAGGAGGGACTTCTTCTATTTCCACAACTTCTATAGCTACTGGTGCTGGAGGTGGAGGAGGAGGTTCTGGGAAATTAGGAAATGGTTGAGCGTTTTCTCGCTGTGAATCTGACATAATTCCATACAAATATTTTAGGCGTTCCACATCTTTCATTTTAATAGTGATGTGTTTACGGTCTAAATTGTCGTTGTAATATTTAGCCAATTTATTATACTCTGCAACTTGCTTAGTTGTAGCTCCTTTTGACTTTTTTTGAGCAGGAACTGGTGGAGCAGGTAATATATTATGTGTTTTTAATTCATCTTTTGAAAACGAATTGTAAAGTCTATCACAGCGCTCTTTCAGCATTTTTAATTCTGAATTATCAGTTTGAGGGCCTTTTAAATACGTTTTTATAGCATTTGAATAGTTTTCTGTAAGTGTTTTGTATTCTTTAACTTTTGATTGTTGATAGGTGCTCGCGAAGCCTTTAGCAGTATAAAGTCTAAATTGATATGATTGTGGAAATTGCTTGCTTCGAGCATTTTTGTGTACAAAACTTCCAATAAAGTAAGTAATGTCATCAGGAGAGTAAGAATTCAATTTTGCATTTGGAATATGAACACCGTCTAACCAAACAGAATATTGTTTTGGGTCTTTCCAGGATTCGAATGTCTTTAATGATGGTGTTTTACCTTTAGTTTTTGATAAATCAATTCCTGGGATTTTAGGATACGTCTCAACCAAAGTTTTTTGGGTTTCAGACATTAAATTGTAAATAGAGACAATTCTTTCATATTGATTGTTATTTATGCTATTAGATTTTTTAAAATCTTCAATGAATTTTGTGTACTCCATCATTAAATCCTCTGAAACACCTTCAGAAGAGGAAACCATTAGAGTATTGGCTTCTGATGTGTCCTTAATCACTTGTTTTTTTTGTGCAAAACTGTAAAAAAGAATTGCAAGTAATGGGAGTAGAAACATGGTTCTAATCCAAATCGTTTGTTTAGATGTTTGTGTTTTCATAACTGTAAATCGTTTTTTAATTGATGAATAATTAATGGCATTTGTTAATTGTTGATGAGTAGCCTTTGATGAGAAAGCCAGTAGCATGCTTTGATATTGAGCAGGCTGAACTCCATTGTTTAGTACAGCTCGATCTGCTAAAAACTCATGATTGAGCTTAATATCGTATTTGAGTAAATAGATTAATGGATTAAACCAGAATATGATTTGTAAAAGCTCCAAAATGAGTACATCTATACTGTGTTTTTGTTTGGCATGCGTTTGTTCATGGAGTAATACTTCCTTAGGAATTTCGCCATGCTCAAATTTGTTTTTATTCAAGAATATATAACTAAAAAAAGTATGCGGTATCGTCAGATTTTTTACTAATACATTGATGAAACGTTCTGATTTGTACTTAGGATTGTTATTAATTCTTAAAATGATTTTGCGTAAATTAAGGCAAAATTTCAGAAGAAAAATGCAGGCGCCTAGGGTATAAATGCTCCATAAAGTAATTGAGAGATAATCAGTTGTTTTGTCTTGAGAAAGGGTTTCTGTTATTTTAAAAGTCGAAATAGGTTCTAGTGTTTCAATATTTGCTACCACTGGATCTATATATTCTACAAAAGTCAACGATGGAATTATGAAAGCCAAAACTAAAGCGCTCAAGAGGTAAAAACGTTTAAAGTTGTGTGCACTTGATTTCTCTAAGAGTAATTTATAGAACACCATAAAAATGGCAAGACAAGCGCTAAATTTTAAAATATAAATGAGCATGATTACTTATTTTTAATTTCGTTATCAATTAAAGCTTTCAAATCTTCTAATTCTTCTTTGGTTAAATCTGTTTCCTTAGTAAAAAAAGAAGCAAATTGTGAAGCACTATCATTAAAAAACGTCTTAATAAGCGTATTTACATGCTTAGAAAAATAGTCTTTCTTCTTAACTAAAGGGAAGTATTCTCTTGATTTTCCGTAGAGTTTGTAGGCCACAAAACCTTTGTCATTCATACGTTTTAAAAGCGTTGCAACAGTTGTGGTTGCTGGCTTGGGTTCTGGATAAGCTTCAAGTAAATCTTTCATGAATGCTTTTTCAAGTTTCCAGAGATGTTGCATCAATTGTTCTTCGGTTTTTGATAATTGCATAGCTCTACATATTTAGAATTAACTCTACAAATGTAGAATAAAAAATTGATTTTGCAAACACCTTAAAGAAGTATTTTGTTTAAAATCCACTATATTTGGTGAAAATCAAAAAGAAAAATTGCCCACAATGAAAACGATTAAAACTACTTTGGTATGCTTCTTTATGTGCGCCATGGTTTCGTATGGACAAAGTATACAAGACCTTATAAATCAAGTTGATATAGATAGGTTGACCTTGACACTCAACGAATTTTCTGGAGAACAAACAACTACGGTTAATGGTAGTACAGTTACGATTATAAATAGGCAGCAAGCTAATAATGATTTGGCAGGTGACTACCTTGTTGATCAATTTCAAGCACTCAATAATTTGGCAATTAATGACCAATCCTTTAATTCAAATGGTCGCAATATCATTGCAACACAAGTTGGAAAGACCAATCCTAATGACATATATGTTGTTTGTGCGCATTATGATAGTGTTGCTGATTATTGCGCTGATGACAACGTCACTGGTACTGGTGCTGTATTAGAGATTGCGCGAATTTTATCTGAGCAGTGTTTAGATAATACAATTGTTTATGCACTTTGGGATGAGGAAGAAATCGGTTTAAGAGGTTCAGCGTATTATGCTGATCTTGCAGCAGCGAATGGAGATAATATTTTAGGCGTACTCAATATGGATATGATTGGCTATGATGGTAATAACCCTGGAACTCCTGGTGATAATGACTTTGATATTGATTATAGAAATATTGCTGGTTCTGCGGCAATGAAAGATGATATCATTTCAGTTTTAAACTCCTATACTTTCGATTTGAATGCCATTGTTGTCAACCCTGGTACAACATTTAGTGACCATGCAAGTTTTTGGTTTGCTGGTAATGGCACCTCTGATGCTATTTCTGCTGTTTTAGTAGGCGAATCTTGGGAAACCGATGATCAAACACCTTTTTACCATTCATCTGGAGATCGCGTATCAACACTAGATCTAACGTATTATCATGAATTAGTAAAGTTAGTTACAGCTTATATGGCAACAGCTGGAGGTTTAGTTGCAGTTGATAACACCTTAACCGTAACAACAACGTCATTAATGTCTAACCAGTCGTCTGCAACTTATCAATGGTATAACTGTGCAACAAATATGGCGATTTCAGGTGCTACAAACCAATCATTTATACCGCCTTCAAATGGCAACTATGCAGTAGAAGTTACTTCTGGAGACTGTACTGAACGTAGTGGATGCATTCTATTTAATACACTAGGACTAGATTCTTTTTTAGAAAGCGATATCAATGTGTTCCCTAATCCTGTTAAATCTAATCTTCATATTGAAACTAACATTGAAATTGAAGGTTTAAAGGTTAATCTTTATGATATTTCTGGAAAATTAATGTTAAATACAAGTGCTTCGGAAAGTTTAACAACATTAAATATTAAGGTTTTACCTCAAGGAATTTATTTCTTGAATTTGGTGTCTTCAGAAAGGTCTAGTACTTATAAAATTATAAAATTATAAAATTATAAAAGAATAAAAGAATAAAAGAATAAAAGAATATACTACAAAAAACCTCCAATTATTAGTTGGAGGTTTTTTTAGTTTTGTAATTAAGTTCATTATTTACTCAATTCAGTAAAATGCTTATAAAATAAAGGGATAGTTTCAATACCTTTAAAGTAATTCCATACTCCAAAATGTTCATTAGGAGAGTGAATAGCATCACTATTTAAGCCAAATCCCATCAATATTGTTTTGCTTTTTAATTCTTGTTCAAAAAGTGATACAATAGGAATGCTTCCACCACTTCGTTGTGGAATAGGTCGTTTACCAAAGGTCTCTTGATACGCTTTTGAAGCTGCTTGATAACCAATACTATTAATTGGTGTAACATAACCTTGCCCGCCATGATGCGGTGTAACCTTTACTTTTACACCAGATGGAGCAATACTTTCAAAATGAGCTTTAAAAAGTTCAGTAATATCTTCCCAATCTTGATGAGGTACAAGACGCATTGATATTTTTGCAAAGGCTTGACTAGCAATTACTGTTTTAGCACCTTCACCTATATAACCACCCCAAATTCCATTCACATCTAAAGTTGGCCTTATGGAGTTGCGTTCGTTTGTAGAATAGCCTTCTTCACCATAAACGGCATCTATATCTAGCGCTTTTTTGTAGGCTTCAAGCGAGAAAGGTGCTTTTGCCATTTCTTGACGCTCAGCTTCGGAAAGGTCTTCTACATTGTCATAAAAGCCTGGAATCGTAATATGATTATTCTCATCGTGTAAAGAGGCAATCATTTTGGTTAAAATATTTATAGGATTTGCTACAGCGCCACCATATAATCCAGAATGTAAATCACGATTTGGTCCAGTGACTTCAACTTCAACATAACTTAAGCCACGTAGCCCAGTTGTTATTGAGGGCACATCTTGTGCTATCATTCCAGTATCTGAAATTAATATCACATCGTTTTTAAGTTTTTCTTTATTTAATTTTACAAATTTAGCGAGGTTGACACTACCAACTTCTTCTTCACCTTCAATCATAAATTTTACATTGCAAGGCAATTGATTAGTTGCAGTCATAAACTCCATGGCTTTGACATGCATGTACATTTGACCTTTATCATCACAAGCGCCACGAGCAAAAATTGCACCTTCTGGATGGATATCTGTTTTTTTAATTACAGGCTCATAAGGAGGAGAGTGCCATAATTCTAATGGATCTGCTGGTTGCACATCATAATGACCATATACCAATACTGTAGGTAGGTTTTTATCAA
Organism: uncultured Psychroserpens sp.; assembly: GCA_947489585.1. Classification (GTDB taxonomy): domain Bacteria; phylum Bacteroidota; class Bacteroidia; order Flavobacteriales; family Flavobacteriaceae; genus Psychroserpens. The sequence continues at coordinate 501,170 of CANLEE010000001.1, read as the reverse complement.
ATATTTTTTCTCCATATACAATTGGAAACCCTTCAGTCTCACAAATTTCAACTTGATCACAGCCAGCTTTTACTAAGCTTTCTTTAATGGCATCTGCAGTTTTAAATACGTGGTCTTTGAATGCTGGATCAGCACTTACTGATGGGATTTTAAGGAGTTCAAGGAGTTCGTTTAGAAATCGATCTTTATGTTCTTCAATATAAGATTGAATATGTTGCATGTGCGTGTTTTTTTTGATTCTTTCAAAAGTACAAAAATGAAGACTATTTTTTCCTAATTAAAGTTATTTGAATATTGAAAGTATTGTTTATATTTGCATCCCATTATTAAATGGAAAGTTGCAGGCGTGGTGGAATTGGTAGACACGCTAGACTTAGGATCTAGTGCCGCAAGGTGTGAGAGTTCGAGTCTCTCCGCCTGTACAAAAAAAAGCTTCTCAATTGAGAAGCTTTTTTTATACCATAAAAAAACCTCCTTGATTTTCAAGAAGGTTTTTGGCTAATTCAAATCACTAATTAATCTATATTAAAGTTTAATAAGCTTAGAAGTTAATGTTTGACCATTAGAGTTTTCAATTTTAACTAAGTAGATACTCTGTGTTAAATCTGAAATATCATAGGAGTCAGTTTCAGTGAAATTCCCATCAAAAGATTTCACCAATTTACCTGTAATGTCAAAAACTTGTAATCTATTTAATGACGCATTTGTCTTAAATGATGTATTTACAGGATTTGGATAAATGCTAAATTTATCATTAGCATTTAATTCGTCAGTACTTAATGTTGCTGGCATATTTCCAAAAATTCTAAATTGACCAGCAGCAATTGTTACAGTTGCAGCACTATAAGTTGTACTTCCAGTATCATCCATAAGGTCGAACCAATTTCCTCCAGTAGGGAAGCTTGTATTTACGGTTTGATCTACCACATCAAAATTTGCTAATACAATAACATTTCTTAATTCAGTAGTTGGAATAGACGTGTCAAAAATGTCAATTCTTGGTGTCAAGTTTCCAGAGGTAATTGCATAGTCACCTTCAAAAACAGCTTCGTTAATTTTTAAAGCATTTAATCGTGCCCAATCATCATAAATTTGTCTTCTATTACTATCACCTAACCAGTTGTCTGTCCATTGTGGTTGTGGTTTTGTATCTAATTTACAACCATCATCATCAACACTACCGTCAGGACATGTAAATAACGAATTATCCATTCCTAAGGCGCCAAAGTGCCATATCATTTTTGGACCTGGAACTGTTAAACTTACAGCACCTAAAGCAGACATTCTTGATAAAGCTGTATTTAAATCTCTAACATTATGTGATCCATTAGAATTATTTCCGAAGCTCACATTTTTATACATTAAACGCTCTTCGTCATGACTTTCAGGATATCCCATTACACGAGGACCATTAAATTGTACACGAGATTTATGTCCAATAGCATCAATGTTATTATTAGAATTAAAGCCCATAGTTAGTTGATTGTATGGGTCTGTCATTTTTCCCCACATCATGATACCTTTACCTTCTCCTAAGCGATAGTTTGCCCATTCCTTTTCTTCGTTTTGAGTTCCTAAATGTTCAAAAATTACATAATGATCTGGATCTAAAGACCATGAATAATCAGCATAAGCTTTTAAAATATCAACACGATCTTGCTGGTAGTTATTGGTGCATGTATCATCGCCGCCAGAGCAATTTTGTGTAAATCCTTTTGTCAAATCCCAACGGAAACCGTCAATTTTAAAATCTTCAACCCAATGCTTAATTACACGTCTCACATATTCTTGGGTTAGTGCGCTTTGATGGTTGAAATCGTCACCAACACTAAAACTATGTAATGCAGTTTCATTAAAATAAGGATTAGCACTACTTGGCCCGCCCCAACCATCATTGTCGGGATCATTCATCCACATGCGTACCATAGGATTTCTTCCGAAGGCATGATTAAGTGCTACATCAAGAATTACGGCAATGCCATTTTGATGACATAAATCTATAAATTCTTTGAACTTGTTTTCTGTTCCGTAATATTTGTCTAAAGCTAAATGGTATGCTGTATTATAGCCCCAACTTTCATTGCCTTCAAATTCCATTACTGGCATTAATTGAATGGCATTTACATTTAGGTCTTTAAAATAATCGATTCTATCAATTAAATCTTGATAATTCCTATTGGCATCAAAATCTCTTACTAAAACCTCATAAACAATTAAATCTTCCTCTTTTGGAGCATTGAAATTTGCGACTTGCCAATTGTATGCAGATTGTCCTGTTTGCAAAACAGTTACTTCACGTTCTTGCCCAGAAGGATATGCTGGTAAGTTAGGATATGTATTTGAAGGGATAAATGGGTCATCAAAAGGAGATAATACTAATGTAGAAAACGGATCAGCAGTTTTTACTAATGAAGGTGAATTTGTTACAGGGTTTGTGTCAAACACCCAATATTGATAGGTTTCGATTTGACCAGAAGTTAAACCAGTTAATTCTAACCAATACTTTCCTGTAGAAGGATCACGCTTCATAACATCAGCATTAGTAGGCGAGTAGTTATTAAAGCTTCCAGCGACCTGAATGAACTCTTTACCAGGAGCATTTAGAACAAGTGTTGCTTTTGTAGCATCAGAACCATAATTGATTCCATCCTCTACTCCTGAAGGGAGCGCTTCTTCTATGACTGTAGGAACAACCACCACCTCAAAACTAGCTTCTCCAGTTTCAGCAGAACCAGGAGGTGTTCCAACAAATTTTACAGTACCACTTTCAGTAATATTGTTGATAGTGGTATTACATGCAGGAAATCCGCACGATCCGGTTATAATTGATACATCGTTATAAAAGATTTCAAAACTACCTTGAACAGTTGTACTACCTTGAAAAACTATTGTAGCGCTTATTGATAGATTATCACCAGAATTTATAACAACAATATCATTTGAAGGTTGTGAAATATTAATCTGTACACTACCAATTGGAAAGATAAAATCGTTACAGCCATCGTCTTTTAATTCTTGAGAGCCATCTTCATTTCTAAAGACCATTCCTATTTGAGTTGCAGTGTCTGCTTGCATTTGTGTAAGTCCGTAATACGATTGTGGCGTAATGGTAATACTGTATGTTCCATCACCATTAGATGTCATTTGACCCACACCATCATCTTGACCATAGTTTCCAACGACACTAAATCCAAAGGCATTAGAATTATCACCAATACCAGAGTGCATATAAACCTTTGTAGGGTTATTAAATCCATTACAATTGGTGTCAGAACTATTTGCATCAAGTGTTATTGTAACAGGTTGGTCTACTTCAATAGCACTAACATCAAATGTAACTTGAGCAAAGGTGTTTAAAGAAATAAGTGTTATAAAGGCAAGTAAAAGTTTTTTCATAGCAATGTATTATTTTGAAAAAAAAGGCTATGTGTTACACATAGCCTTTTTTAAGAATGTTATAATCTATTCTACAGTAATTGTTAAGTTACCTGTATCTACTGTAACTGTATAAGTTCCTGGTGTACCATTGAAGAAGAAATTACTATCTCCATCCATAGCGTTTGTTAAATCAGAATCAATTGCATATCCATCACCTTCGTAAGTTGGATAGTTGATTCCAGTTCCCCAATCATTATTTACTGTGAAGAACCTGAATGCGTCATTTGTTAATGCCACTGATCCAGAGTAAATACCAGCACCAGTACAAGGCAACGCTACAGGCGTGTCCCATGACCATCCAGCATCAACAACACCAGCACCCACTAACCACAATTGTTCAAAATCACATTGTAATTGTTCAGGTCCTAAAGTAATGGTTTTATTAATATCATCAACCGTTAGGAAATATGTTCCTGGTGTACCGTTGAAGAAGAAATTGTTATCACCATCCATGGCATCATTAAAGTTAGAATCTATGGTATATCCATTTCCATCATAGGTTGGATAGTTAGTTCCAGTTCCCCAATCATTATTCACTGAGAAAAATCTGAATGCATCATTTGTTAAAGCTACGTTTCCTGAATATGTCCCATTTCCAGTACATGGTAATGCAACAGGAGTATCCCATGACCAACCAGCATCAACAATACCTGCGCCTACTAACCATAATTGGTCAAAGTTACAGTTTGGTCCTATTACAGGAGGTCCTAATGTTATCGTTTTTGCATCTGTATCTATTTCAATGAAATATTCTCCAGGTGTACCAACAAATTGGAAATTACTATCACCATCTAAGGCATTTGCTAAGTTAGAATCTATAGTATAACCTGCCGACTCATAAAAAGGATAGTTTCTTCCAGATCCCCAATCATTGTTTACAGTGAAAAATCTAAATGCGTCATTTACTAAGTTAATATTTCCAGAGTATTTAGTGCCTTGTAATGGTAACTCGATAGGCGTATCCCATGACCATCCAGCATCTGCTGCGCCAGCACCAACAACATATAATATTGGAGCTAATTCAATATTGTAAGGCGTTACAGTAATGGTAACAGCATCAGAGAAACGTTCTAGGTTACCAGCATCCATTTCTATAGTAGCTTTTACCCTAATGTCTAAACTACCAGCTTCTTCAGCTGTAAGACCAGCATCAAGAACTGTGATGTTGAAATCTTCATGAGTACTAGAGAATGACATGTCTGTTGCACTTGTTGTAACCGCACCAGCAAAATTTGTACCTGCTTCAGCAAATTGAACTTCATAAATCACATCTACAGAACTGTTATCACCAAAATCTGGATCATCCCATGTCACGTTAATTGCTTCATCTGTTGGAGTAGTTTCAAGCAAGACAAGTGTAAATGTACTGTCAGGGCTAGAAATTACTGGCTCAGCTTCAGAATAAGAAGATACACTAAAGCTTACGCTATTAGAGATTTCAGATCCTGAAGTTACTCTCATGAATACTGTAAATGGCTCAAATGCATCTGCTCCAGCACCTAATACTGTATTATTAAAATCGGCAACTGTCATCGTAAATCTATCTGTAGTAGATGATCCAATCACTGTTGGGCTTTCAAACAAGGTGTCAGGAGATAATTCAATCATATAACTGTCACCAGAGGTTAATTGGTCATTCCATACTATTGTGAATGCTTCATTGTCTGGTAAATTATAGTTTAAATTGATATTAGATATTGAAGGCTCCAATAATGTAAATGAAGCATCAGGAGACGTAATATCAATAGTTTCTTCAGTTTCGCACGCTACAAGTACTAAGAATAGACTTAGTATAAACGCACTAATTTTATTGATTTTCATAGTGTTATTTTTTATAAGTTAAGTGGAATCATAATATAATCACCCGTTAAGTCGTTGAACCAAACTTCATAATCATCTTGAACAACAACAGGAATGCTTCCTCCACCTTCAGTAGCTACTCCAGAAAAAGATGTAGAACCAGCCCATGAAGATCCAGTGTTTGTCATCACTTGTAAATCTCCAGGTTGAAGATTGACACTCGTGATATACCATAGGTGGCTATCAAAACTAGATTGCGTAAATGCTGTATCAGACCCAACACCTGATCCTTGTAAAGTCATACTTGTGAATGTAGTAGCACCTGCATCGTTAAAAGGATTCATTGTATATGTATTTGATGAAAAGTTGATTGTAAATGTGTAGTATCCATCAGAAGCTACACCAAATCTACCAGGATCGTTATCTTGCGTAGCTGGATTTCCAGCGATATCTCCCATAGCTTCTATGTTGTCACTTCCTTCATCAGCTGCAACGCCCCATTGTGGTTGCCATTGCCCTCTAACTTCTAAGATTTTAAATCGACCATCATCAAAACCACCACCACCTTTGGTAAAGAAACCTGTATAGTTATAAAGATTGCTGTTTTCAGCATCTCTAAATAGAGGAGGATTATTATTGTTATTGTTCCAATCTGCTGAAGTTCCATTTCCAACTAAGTAGAAATCTTCGAAAACATAATTGAAATACGGTTGCACTTCAAAGTTGATGGTGTTTGAACTCACTGGAAGACCATTTTGAGTTCCAATTGAACTTTCTACCTTAGCATATAACGTATTAAAAGCAAAAGGAGGTAATCCTGCTGCACCAGCAGCAGAATTCAATTCGCTTACTGATAATGTAGCAGACGTTGTTCCAACTACAGAAGTTGCAGTTATAGGATTTGTAAATGCGTCGTCTGAAGATACGATTACTGTATAGTTTTCTGACGCTTGTTGATTATAATCTGCTTCATTCCAATTGAATGTAATTGCAGGATTGCCAGGGTTAGTGGCATCCAACTCAATCATTGTTATTGGAAGATCTGCAAGCGTAATAGCTTGAGTTTCTGTTGCTGTAAATTCGGATGTATCATCCTCACATGAATTCATTAAGAAACCAAGTGATAATACAGCTAACAATAAAACTTTAAATTTTAATATTTTTTTCATTGTGTTATTTTTTTAGTATCCAGGGTTCTGAGTAAGGTTTGGATTTGATGACAGACTTAAACTAGGGATAGGATAAAGGTTTAAGTGAGATGGTATAGCAATTCCACTGCTTCCATTACCTTTCCATGCCCAATTGTAGTTACCACCAGTATATAATCCAAAACGGATTAAATCTTGTCTTCTATGTGCTTCCCAGTGTAATTCTCTTGATCTTTCATCTAAAATAAAAGGCAAAGTAAGCTCGTTACTAGAAATCAAATTAGGGTTATTAGCTCGAGTTCTTAAATCGTTTACTAAGTCAACAGCGGTAGACAAATCTCCGCCACCACCTCTTAGGTGTGCTTCTGCATACATTAAGTTAACATCAGCTAATCTAAATAGAGGGAAATCTGTATCAACAAAAGTTTGATCTATTCCAGAAGCGCCAGTAGAAGTTACATTAGCGTATTTCTGAATAATAAAACCAGTGTCTCTATCTGAAATATCAACAATTCCAATTGGTCTATTGCCAGATATTATTGTATTTCTATCATCATCAATAAAATCTCCACCTTGCCATAATTCAGCAAATTCTCTTCTTACTCTTAAGGCGCCTCCCCAGCCACCTTCGCTAACACCAACTTCGGCACCGTTAACTTCAATACTTCCAACGGATCCATTAATCATAACAGTTGTTGGTCCAAAGTTTTGTGTTGTAGACCCATCAGATACTATAGGGAATATGATTTCATTATTAGCTGAGTTTAAGTTATTATCAGCTAAGAAATTGTGTCTATATTCATTCGCTAGACTGTAACCTGAGTTTAATAGTTGTTGACAATAGTTCATACAGTCAGCATATCTGTCGGATCCAGTATATACTTGAGAATTCAAATATATTTTTGCAAGAATCATATGTGCAACACCTCTATCTGCTCTACCATATTCATTACTTCCAGCAGGGACTAAATCAGATTCAATAGCTAGTAGTTCACTTTCAATAAAATCGAAAAGTTGCGCTCTGTCATAAACAGGTGGAAGTGAGTTAATGGCATCTGCATCTGTTACGAAGTTAGCTTTTCCGAAGAGATCCATCATGTAATAATATGATAAGGCTCTTAATAGTCTTGCTTCAGCACGATATTCAACAATATCTGCACGTGTAGCATCAGAAACACCTCTGCTGTTTAATTTTTCATCTGTTGTTTCTCTTAAGAAATTGTTTGCAAATGCAATTGTTAAGTGTGTTCTACTAAACATTCCTAAAATAAGAGGGTTTTGAGCTGTCCAGATATTTCTTTGAATTTCTCTCGTTCCAGGATCATTTTCATAAGACCAAATCATTTGATCAGCAGATAACGTTTGCATGTATAATAACACACGTCCAAACTGGCTTGTACCAGCATCGATACCATCAATGTTTGAATTACCTGCACCTTCCGTTCCTGTTAAGGCAAGATTGGCATAGACACCAGCAATTACTTGTTCATAAGCACCTTCATTTTCAAAAAGGTCTTCGCCTAATAATGTGTCATCGTCATTTGGTGTGATATTTAAATCATCTGTACAAGAGAATAATGTAAATAGCATTAATAATGAAAGGACACTAATGTTTTTAATTCTTTTTTTCATAGTCTTTAAAATTTGATGTTAGCACCAACTAATATGTTACGAGGTCTAGGATAAATCGTGTTATCAACACCATTAAATACTTCTGGATCTAAACCACTATATTCAGTTATTGTAAATACATTTTGAATACCACCCCAAACTCTAACTGATTTTACCAGTTTAGATAGGTCTCTAAATGTATACCCTAGAGTAATATTGTCCATTTTTAAAAATGAAGCATTCTCTACATAGACATCAGAGATAATAACATCTGATGTTCTTTGGAAATTTGTTTGTTGTACAGAAGTAGGAATGTTTCCTAATACTGCATTGTCTTGTAATAATTCATACTGAGCTCTTGATGAATTTACATTGTTATAAACATAGTTTCCTATGTTAGCTCTTAAATTGAAAGCAAAGTCAAAGTTTTTATACTCTAAATTAGTTTGAAAACCTAAAATAACATCTGGATCAGGATCAGCTTTAAGGTAACGATCTTCATCATTAATAATGTTATCGCCATTTAAATCAACATAAGCGCCTTCAATATAATTACCTTGCGCGTCTCTTAATTGTTTAAAAACATAAAAAGAGTTAGGTGCTTGACCTTCACTAAATAACTGGATAAAGTTTCCAGTACCACCTGCAATACCACCTGTAGTTACATCTTGACCAAATGCCAATTCTGTAATTTCTCTATCAAGGAATGTTGCATTAAAGTTGAAATTTAAATTGAGATCATCTTTTCTAATCACATCTACGTTTGTTGTAAATTCTAAACCTTGAATTCTTAAGTTACCAATGTTTTGTACAATACTATTTGAGAAGTTACTTCCATCTGGAACAGGTGCATTAAATAGTAAATCTTCTGAATCTTTTTGGAACACATTTATGCTACCATTAATTCTATCGTCAAATAAGCCGTAATCAATACCAAATTCAATTGTTGTTGTTTCTTCCCATTTTAAATCGGGGTTAATTTCTGAAGGAATCAACGATCGTATTACCGTATTTCCAAATTGAAATTGTGAATTTTCATTTCCTGCTCTATAGCGACTTAAAAATAAATCGCGTTCACCAATTTCTTGTTGTCCTGTAACACCATAACTAGCTCTAAGTTTTAAGTTAGAAATTGTTTCAGAGTCTTTAAGAAAATCTTCATCACTAATTTGCCATGCCAAAGCACCTGCATAAAAGTTGCCCCATTGATTATCTGAACTAAAACGTGATGTACCATCACGTCTATAAGTGAATGTTGCTAAATACTTTTCAAAGAATGTGAAATTGGCTCTACCAAAGAAACCGATTAAAACAATATCTGGGTCAGCAAAAGTATCACCTATGCTTAAAGGGTCTAAAGTATTACCTGTAAATGAACCATCGTTTGTAAACTTTTGGTAAGAATAACCAGCTGTAAAGTCTGTTCCAATATCACCAAATACTTTTTTGTAGTTTAAGAATCCATCAAGAGATTGATTTTTTCTTGTTTGATAGCTTCTAGAAATATTACCAGTAATATCATCATTAGTTGCAAATACAGAGTTGTTATCTGTTCTACCATCTGTTTGGTCATAACCTAAGTTAAGTACTGCTCTTAATTCTGGTAAGAAATGAAACTTATAATCAAAATTTATATTACCAAAGAATCGATTCGCATCTCCTTGATTATTTGTTTGTAGTAAAGAAGCAACTGGGTTTGTTGTTCCTTGTGAGAGTAAATTACCATTTCTATGTTGATAGAATCCTCCAAAAGGAGAACTAGGATCATAAATAGGTTGTGTAGGATCATAACGCAATGCAGCTCCAATCTGGCCCGAATCTCCAAATCTACTATCTTCAAAAGCTAAATTAGCATTAACGTTTATTTTTAAGTGATTATCAAATAAGGTTGGGTTTAATGCTGCAGATAAATTACGTCTATTAAATTTAGATGTTAAAAGTGCACCTTCTTGATTAGTAACACCAAAAGAAAAACGTGCAGGCAATACATTAAATAGTGAACCTCTTAAAGTTACATTATGTATTGCTGAAACAGTTTTTCTAAAGATAGCATCTTGCCAATCTGTATTAGCTTGACCTAACAAGTCTGTGTTTAATGTTGTTCCATTAATAGGTTGTGAATTTACAAGCGCTCTAAATTGATCAGCAGAAAATACATCTACTTGCTCATCGATATCACCAAAAGTAAATTGTACATCATAGTCTGCACTAAAATTAGATTTACCTTTCTTAGTGACAATAATGATAACACCATTTGATGCTCGCGAACCATAGATTGCTGTTGCAGAGGCATCTTTTAAAACGGTGAAAGATTCAATGTCATTAGGATTAATACTTGCTAGAATACCTCTAGACCCTCCAACACCATCATTAGTGATTGGCAATCCATCTATTACAATTAAAGGATTGTTGGATGCATTAATAGAAGATCCACCTCTAATTTTAATTTCTGATCCAGAACCTGGAGCTCCACTTGTGTTCACTGTTACACCAGCTACACGACCTTGTAATAAGTTCTCGGGCGTTACAATATTACCTTTTGTAAAATCTTCAGCGGTTACAGATTCTAAAGAACCTGTTGCATCTTTTCTTGTTGTAGTACCATAACCAATTAATACAATTTCATCTAATTGTCCAGCATCTTCTGCTAGGCTTACATTAAGAGGGGATTGTCCGGTAAATGGAACTTCCTTTGTGGCATATCCTAAATAAGAGAATACGATAACATCTCCTTGATTTGCTGTTATGGAATAGTTTCCATCAAAATCAGTTGATGCTCCTGTGGTAGTTCCTTTGATAAGGATGTTAACACCAGGAAGCGGTAATGCGTTAGCTTCATCAGTTACTACACCTGTGACTATGGTTTGACCAAAGATCGTTGCAGGTGCTAAAAATGCTAGTAACAATAAGCTATTTAAAAATGTCTTCATAAAATATTTTTAAAGTTAGTTGCTTTAGTTAATTTGATTATATTTTCACTTCTGGGTTAAATCTATGTAAAATTTATGTGTATTTTTTGTTATCCCTTTGTATTTGGGCAACGCAAACGTTTTCGTGTTAAAAACTTTTTGAATTTTAACAGTCATGTACTTAAAATGTACTTAAATTATTGTTTTGACAATAAAAAGATATGTTTGTTGCCATCTTCGGAATTTTAAAATATCGTTTTTTTGCCAAAATCGCAAATTATTGTTTAGTTTTAACCTTTCAGAATTAAACAACTTTGTTGTTCATAAACCCTATAAATGAGACGAAAAGTAACCCTGAAACAAATAGCTAAAGAGCTAGATGTTTCTATTTCTACAGTATCAAAAGCACTTCGGAATAGTATTGAAATTAGCGAAGATACACGCCAGAAAGTTCAGGCATTTGCTAAGCTATATAATTATAGACCTAATAATATTGCACTGAGTTTAAAAAACAGGAAAACGAAGACCATTGGTATTATAATCCCTGAAATCGTTCACCACTTTTTCTCTAAAGTGATTACTGGTATTGAATTAGTTGCCAATAATAGAGGCTATAACGTAATTGTTGGATTGTCAAACGAATCATTTGATAAAGAGGTGATTAATATGCAAATGTTGGCTAATGGTAGTATTGACGGATTTATATTATCGATTGCTAAAGAAACATTGCAACAACAAGACTATCATCATTTTATTGAAACGATTGATCAAGGTATGCCAATCGTAATGTTTGACCGAGTAGTCAACGAAATACCATGTGATAAAGTCATTGTAGATGATGTGAAAGGTGCTAAGCAGGCGGTTGGGAAACTAATTGCTAATGGCTGTAAAAACATTGCAATTATTACTACTAGAGATTATGTGAGCGTTGGGAAACTAAGAACCCAAGGGTATTTAGAAGCTTTAGAAGATCATAAGATTCATCCTAAAGGCTCTTTGATATTAAAAATAGAAGATAAACTTTTGTCTGATGATGATTTAGATAAATTAGAAAAAGAAATTGAAATGTTATTTAAATCAAATAAGTCAATTGATGGTGTTTTTGCAGTGAATGAACTCTATGCAGTCACGGCAATTAAAGTTGCTCGAAAGCTTGGATTAGAGATTCCAAAATCGCTTCAAGTTATTAGTTTTACTGATGGTGTACTCTCCAAGCACTCGACACCAAGTTTAACAACTGTGAGCCAACATGGGCAGAAAATAGGAGAAAAAGCAGCCGATTTATTGATTAATAGATTAGAATTAGACGAAGGTGATGAAGAGGAAGAAGAAATTTATGAAACGGTCGTTATTGAGACCGAATTGATAGAAAGAGAATCGACCAAAAAATAGTTTTAACATTGATTATTTAAAAACTTTACTATATTTACAACCTAATCAGAACTTATATTTTCACTTCTACATTTAAGTTTTGATAAGTTTTATCGCTTGTCAATAGTATTAATTTAAACATACTATTATGAAAAAGCGCACACTAGGTTTTTGGGAAATCTGGAACATGAGTTTCGGTTTCTTAGGAATCCAAATGGGTTTTGCCCTTCAGAATGCTAACGTTAGTCGAATTTTTCAAACATTAGGAGCCGAAGTCGAGGATATCCCTATTCTTTGGGTTGCTGCACCTTTAACGGGTTTGATTGTTCAGCCAATAATTGGATATTTCAGTGACCGCACTTGGCACCCTAAATTAGGTCGTCGTCGTCCTTACTTTTTAGTTGGAGCTATTTTAGCTTCTTTAGCATTATTTATTATGCCTAATTCACCAGTGCTATGGATCGCAGCAGGTATGCTGTGGATTATGGACGCTTCTATTAACGTTTCGATGGAACCATTTCGAGCATTTGTAGGTGATAATCTTCCAGAACATCAATTGACAAAAGGATTTGCAATGCAAAGTTTCTTTATTGGTATTGGTGCTTATGTCGCATCTAGATTGCCTGAATTTATGACCTACATAGGTATTTCTAATACTGCACCTGAGGGTGTTATTCCAGATACTGTTAAATACTCATTCTACATTGGAGGCGGAGCATTTTTAATCGCTGTATTATGGACAGTATTTAAATCTAAAGAGTATTCTCCAGAAGAAATGAAAGTTTTTGATGCAAAAGAAAATGCAGACCTTGACAAAGAAAGGCCTTCTATGGAATGGTTCCGAAATAATGGAAAATCGCATTTGTCTAAAGGAATAATCACCACATTAATTGGTCTAATTACCACATATTTAGTTTATCATTTTGAACTTAAAAAAGATTTATTTGTACTTACATTAGGACTTGTTACTCTTGGTGGAATTGCAATGCTAATTTCTGGACTTCTTCAAAAAAATAATAATACAGAAAATGGCTTTGTTAACATAATGAACGATTTTCAATCTATGCCACAAATAATGAAACAATTGGCTTGGGTACAATTCTTTTCATGGTTTGCATTATTTTCTATGTGGATTTATATGACTCCTGCCGTGACAGAGCATATATATAATGCTACAGACACAACGTCAAATGCTTATAATTTAGGAGCAAATCAAGTAGGTGCAATGTTTGCTAATTATAATATCATAGCAGCAGCTGTAGCTTTTCTATTACCATTATTGGCGAAAAAAACTAGCAGAAAATTCACACACTTTTTAGCTTTAGTAGCTGGAGGATTAGGTTTAATGTCACTCTATTTTATAACTAATCCATCAGTATTTACCATCGAATGGTTACCAATGATTGGAGTTGGTATTGCTTGGGCTAGTATCTTATCTATCCCTTATGCCATGCTTTCGGGTTCATTACCTTCTAATAAGATGGGCTATTATATGGGAGTTTTCAACTTTTTTATTGTAATACCTCAACTAGTAGCTGCATCGATTTTAGGATTTTTAGTTTCTAAGTTTTTTGATAACCAGCCTATTTATGCGCTATTAATTGGAGGCGTGTCAATGATATTAGCAGGCTTAATATCTCTAACCGTAAATGATAAAAAAACAATAGAAATCAATGCATAAAAAAGGATTCATATTTGACTTAGATGGTGTCATCGTTGATACAGCGAAATATCACTTTTTAGCTTGGAAAAGATTAGCCAATAGTATTGGTGTTGATTTTTCCGAAACGCAAAATGAACAACTTAAGGGTGTCAGTCGTGTACGCTCATTAGAAAAAATATTAGAATGGGGAAATAAATCCCTGTCAGAAGGTGAATTCATGAAACTCATGGGCTTAAAAAACAATGAATACCTTAGTTATATAGATCAGATGGACGACTCTGAAATTCTTCCAGATGTCTCAAAAACCCTTGATTTCTTAATTGAAAAAGAACAAGCTATAGCACTCGGGTCGGCAAGCAAAAATGCAACGCCTATTCTAAAAAAAGTAAATCTTTTAGAGAAGTTTGAAGCCATAGTTGATGGTAATGATGTCTCTAAAGCAAAGCCAAATCCTGAAGTTTTCCTAATTGGAGCTGAACTCTTAAAGATGAAGCCAGAAAATTGTATTGTTTTTGAAGATTCAGTTGCAGGAGTTCAAGCTGCAAATACTGCCAATATGATTTCTATAGGTATTGGCGAAAAAGAAGTGCTATATGAAGCCGATTATATCTTTAAAGACTTTACTGAAATATCTTCAGAATTTTTAGAAGCTCTTATTTCAGGAGATATAAACAAACAACAAAAAAAGAATGTATCAATCAATAATTGATTCGTAAAGACAATGAATAATAATTATATACAACCAGATAATTGGTCAATCATAGAAGAAGGCTTTGAAGCCAATCGTGTCAAGGCTTCAGAAAGCTTAATGAGTTTAGGTAATGGAGCCATGGGGCAACGCGCTAATTTTGAAGAGTACTATTCTGGTGAAACTTTTCAAGGAAGCTATGTCGCAGGAGTTTATTACCCTGATAAAACGAGAGTAGGTTGGTGGAAAAATGGCTATCCAGACTATTTTGCAAAAGTATTAAATGCTCCAAATTGGATAGGAATTAATGTGACTATCAATGGTGAAATGTTAGACCTTGCAAAGTGCAATAAAGTGGAAAATTTCAGAAGAGAACTCAACATGAAAGAGGGTTGGCTATCTAGAAGCTTTATTGCTACACTTCAAAATTTTATTGAAGTTAAAGTAGAAACCAAGCGTTTTTTGAGTTTAGATCTTGATGAGGTAGGTGCGATAGAATACCATGTGACACCATTAAATAATGATGCGCAAATAGATTTTTCACCATACTTAGACAATGGTATAACCAATGAAGACTCTAATTGGGATGATAAGTTTTGGGATGTATTAAGTGTAAATCATGAAAATGAACAAGCGTTCATTGTTTCAAAAACAATGAAAACACATTTTTATGTCTGTACGTCAATGCAAACCCAAGTGTCATTAAATGGAAACGTTTTAAAGCAAGATAAAATAGTTAATGATGCTATAGATAAGATTTCATTTACTTATCAAAATCATGTTGCTAAAGGTGATATAATTACGCTCACAAAATTTGGAGGTTATACGTCTGATAGAAATCATGATAAAAATGAGTTGATTTCTACAGCAAAGAAAACTCTAAATAAGGTTTCTGAAATTGGTTTTGATGCTTTACTTGACTGGCAAAAACAAGCTTGGGCTGAGATTTGGGATATGGCAGATATAACTATTGAAGGTGATGTTGCTGCTCAGCAAGGAATTCGATTTAATATTTTTCATTTAAATCAAACTTATCTTGGTAAAGATGCACGATTAAATATAGGCCCAAAAGGATTCACTGGAGAGAAATATGGTGGTAGCACGTATTGGGACACCGAAGCCTATTGCATACCATTTTATATGGCTACCAAAGATCAAAATGTAGCGAAAAGTTTATTAGAATACCGTTACAATCATTTGGATAAGGCTATTGAAAATGCTGAGAAATTAGGGTTTTCAAATGGTGCAGCATTATACCCAATGGTTACTATGAATGGAGAAGAATGTCATAATGAATGGGAAATTACTTTTGAAGAAATTCATCGTAATGGTGCTATCGCTTTTGCAATTTTTAATTACTATAGATATACGGGAGATTTTAGTTATATACCAGAAAAAGGTTTAGAGGTACTTATTGGAATTGCAAGATTCTGGCAGCAACGTTCAAACCTTTCAGAAACAAAAAACAAATATGTCATTCTAGGAGTTACAGGTCCAAATGAATATGAAAATAATGTCAATAACAATTGGTATACAAATTATATTGCTAAATGGTGTATTGATTATGCTTTAGAAGCTATCTCCAAAGTTAAAGAAGACTATGCTAATGATTATTCAAGAATTGTTAGTAAAACGAAAATTTCGGATAACGAATTGGATCTATGGAAAAAAGTTGCAGATAATATGTACTTCCCGTTTTCCAAAGAAAAAAATGTCTACTTACAACAAGATGGGTTTTTAGATAAAAAATTGATAACGGTTTCAAATTTGCCAAAATCACAAAGACCAATTAACCAGAAATGGTCTTGGGATAGAATTTTGCGTTCTCCTTATATAAAACAAGCAGATACCTTACAAGGGTTCTACTTTTTTGAAGATCATTTTTCTACTGAAGAGTTAGAACGTCATTTCGATTTTTATGAACCTTTTACAGTTCATGAAAGCTCTCTTTCACCTTGTGTACATAGTATTCAAGCGGCAAAATTAGATCGTATGGAACAAGCTTACGCATTTTATTTACGTACGTCCCGTCTTGATTTAGATGATTATAATCATGAAGTAGAAGAAGGCTTGCATATTACATCAATGGCTGGAACTTGGATGAGCATCGTTGAAGGTTTTGGTGGAATGCGTGTTGTAAATGATAAGTTATCGTTTGAACCAAAAATCCCAAATGAGTGGAATGCCTATTCATTCAAAGTCAACTTTAGAAATCAAATTTTAAAGGTTAATGTTGTTAAAGGTGAGACTAGATTTGAACTTGAAGGCTATCAAGATTTAGAAATTTTAGTCAATGGCAATGCAATAACTATAAGTCCTAATAATTTGGTGACTGTATAACTAATAATAATGCACTTAAAATTATATCATATGAAAAAACATGTTTATTTATTTTTCTCATTAATAATCGTTTTAAGTACGTCTTGTAAAAACAACAAGTCTTCTGAAATTAATGTTGTTGAGCAGTCATCTGAATTCATTGATAAAAGCGATATAGAACGTATTGAACCACCAAACTGGTGGATAGGTTTTAAACAAGACACTCTTCAATTGCTAGTTAAGCACAAAAATATTGGAGATTATACACCAAGTATTTCATATCAAGGTCTTTCAATAGAAAAGGTCAGTAAAGGTGATAATAGTAATAACTATGTGTTTATTGATTTGGTGCTTTCTAAAAATACGCCTATAGGACAATTTAATATCAAATTCAAAAATGAAAATGGTGATGAATTAATCGATGCATACGAATTAAAAGAACGCTTGAAACCAGCTGAAGATTACATAGGCTTCAACAGTAGTGATGCCATTTATCTTATAACACCAGATCGTTTTGCTAATGCAAATTCAAATAATGATACACCAATTGCTATGGAAGGTCAAGAAGGGCTTCTAGAAAAAACAATTGATAGAACTAATAATTATGCACGTCATGGTGGTGATATTGAAGGAGTGATTAATCATCTCGATTATATCCATGATTTAGGTTTTACAGCCATATGGCCTCAACCGATGTTAATCAATGATATGGAAGAAGGCTCTTATCATGGTTATGCGATTACAGATTTATACAAAATTGATCCGCGTTTTGGAACGCTTGAAGAGTATCAAGACCTGTCTCAAAAAGCAAAACAGAAAGGAATGAAACTTATCATGGATCAAGTGGCAAATCATTGTGGTTTAGAACACTGGTGGATGAAAGATCTACCATTTAAAGACTGGGTGAATCTTCAAGAAAACTATGAGGAACATAAAGACAATTGGGATTGGAAAACTACGATACACTCTACCCATAGACGTACTTCTAATCAGGATATATACGCATCTCAAAGCGATAAAAAGGGCAATTCAGACGGATGGTTTGTGTCCGCAATGCCAGATTTAAATCAACGTAATCCGTTTATGGCTAAATACATCATTCAAAACAGTATTTGGTGGATAGAAACTGCGCAATTAGATGGTATTCGTCAAGATACTTACCCTTATCCGGATAAAGATTTTATGAGTGATTGGGCTGGTACAATTATGACAGAATACCCTAATTTCAATATTGTTGGTGAGGAGTGGAGTTATAATCCATTACTTATCGGTTATTGGCAAGACGGTGCAAATAATAGAGATGGGTATGATTCAAATCTGAAATCAACGATGGATTTTGCGATGCAAGCTAAAGTTGTTGAAGCCTTAAACGAAGAAGAGTCTTGGGATAAAGGACTCGTTAAAATCTATGAAGGTTTGGCGAATGATTTTCACTATGCTAACCCCAAAAGCATTATGATTTTTGAAGGAAATCATGATATGAGCCGCATTTTTACACAACTAAAAGGCGATATCATAAACACCAAAATGGCACTTGCTACCTATGCAATGATGCCAAGAATTTTGCAAATGTATTATGGTACTGAAATCTTGATGGATGATTTTGATAAACCAGGAGACCATGGTTTAATTCGTACTGATTATCCAGGAGGATGGGAAGGAGACTCCGTAAACGCATTTACAGGCGAAGGTCTATCTATAGAACAAAAAGACATGCAATCTTTTATGAAAAAATTACTCAATTATAGAAAAAACAGTAAAGCGATTCATGAAGGTCAAACCGTTCATTTTTCTCCATTTATGGGAACATATTTTTTGTTTCGAACACATGGTGATGAGACTGTTGTTTTAATAGTTAATAAGAATGATAAACCAATCACGATAGATTTAAAACGCTACGCGGAAATTGAGCTCGATGGAAAAATATTGCATAATGTTATTTCTGGTGAAAGTTTTACTTGGAATGATGCGATTGAATTAACTACTAAAGGGCCTCTTTTACTAACAACTAAAACCGAATAAGATGAAGTATTGGATTTTGGTAATTGTGTCGATTGTTATCGTATCATGTAAAGATGCTCCAACTGAAGGTGGTCTTGTTGAAGAGAATGGCTTAATCACATTTCAGCAATTAAAAGATGTTGAAGTATCATCTGGGAGCTTATATCGAGTGGAAGCCTTTCCTTCAAAACACATTACACCAAGACCTGTAGATGTATGGTTACCAAAAAACTATTCTGAAGATAAAACCTATGCAGTCTTATATATGCATGATGGGCAAATGTTATTTGATGCTAAAACCACATGGAATAAGCAAGAATGGAAGGTTGATGAATGGGCATCAAAACTCATGGACGCAAATAAAACGAAAGATTTTATTGTGGTAGCCATTCATAATATTTCTGATAAGCGATGGCAAGATTTATTTCCGCAGAAGGCATATAATTTCATTGACGTTACTCTTAGAGATTCATTACAAGATATTTCTGGAAAAAAAGAATTCAAACTTAATGGAGATAACTATCTTAAGTTTTTAGTTGAAGAATTGAAACCTATTATAGATTTAACGTATTCAGTTCAGGCTAATAGGGAAAATACATTTGTCGCAGGCTCAAGTATGGGCGGATTAATGTCGATGTATGCTATTTCAGAATACCCAGAAGTGTTTGGAGGTGCGGCTTGTCTTTCGACTCACTGGATTGGTGCTAAACCGATGGAGAGCAACCCATTTCCAGAAGCCATTTTTAAATATATGGAAGCAAATTTGCCATCGTCAAAAAATAGCAAATTGTATTTTGATTATGGGAATAAAACCTTGGATCAACATTATCCACAATATGCACCAAGAGTAGATGAGATTTTAAAAGGAAAAGGCTATACAGATAAAAATGCTGTGAATTTATTTTTTGAAGGTACTGACCATTCTGAGAATTCATGGAATCAAAGATTAGATCAGCCATTAACGTTTTTATTAGGAACAAAATAAGTCGTCATGCTGAACGTATTTCAGAATTACAAAAAGAATTAAGATGAAATATTGCTTATTATACATACTATCATTTTTAACGGTTTCATTAACTGCTCAAAACAGTAATCGCATTTTTAAAAGTGCAGAAACTCAAGGAACCAATTTAAAAGTTGAGGTTAATGATGGCTATTATATAATCAAACCCTTTTCTTCGGAAATCGTCGAAACATCATTTATTCCTAAAGGCGAAACGGTTCAAAATAATTCCCATGCAGTTGTATTACAACCTAATATTTCGAAGGTTACAATTACTGAAAGAGATGAGGATATTATATTGAAAACCAACAGACTTTACGTCACAATAACAAAATCACCATTTCAAATATCCTATTTCTATAAAGATAAGTATGTCATTTCAGAAAAAACTGGTTATCTCAAAACAGTTCATGAACCTATGGATATGGTAAGCGGAAATATTGTAGCTGATAGTATTGAAACGATAGAGTTTAACCTCGGAAAAGAAGAAGTCTTGTATGGAGGAGGTGCAAGAGCCTTAGGGATGAATCGAAGAGGGCATAGATTGCCATTATTTAATCGTGCGCATTATGGCTACGAAACCGAATCTAAATTGATGAACTACACTCTACCAATTATGATGTCATCAAATCAATACATGGTACATTTTGATAATGCGCCAGTTGGTTATTTGGATTTTGATAGTAAAAAGGATAATACACTTAAATATGAAACAACCTCTGGACGTAAAACCTATCAGGTGATTGTTGGTGATTCGTGGTATGATATTGTAGATAATTATACCGATTTGACTGGGAAACAACCGTTGTTGCCACGTTGGGCTTTAGGGAATTTCTCAAGCCGATTTGGCTACCATTCTCAGAAGGAAACTCTTGAAACAATTGATAAATTTAGAGCTGAAGATATTCCTGTAGATGCTATTATTCTTGATTTATATTGGTTTGGTAAAGACATAAAAGGTACGATGGGAAATTTGGCTTTTGATAGAGATTCATTTCCAAATCCTGAGCAAATGGTAAAAGATTTGAAATCTAA
This sequence comes from uncultured Psychroserpens sp., assembly GCA_947489585.1. Lineage (GTDB taxonomy): Bacteria > Bacteroidota > Bacteroidia > Flavobacteriales > Flavobacteriaceae > Psychroserpens. Next base: position 480,184 of record CANLEE010000001.1, on the reverse strand, counting down.
AAATGTAGAAACGATTTTAATTACAGAGCCATTTGTATTAACAACTTCAAATCGTTGGGAAGAAGCTGTAGAAAAAGGCATTTTAGCCAAAGATTCCATAGGAAATCCTGCAACCTATGATTTTTACTTCGGAAATACAGGGATCATTGATGTTTACAATGAGAAAGGAAATGCATGGTTTAAAACTATTTATAAGAACTTGTCAAAAATAGGCGTTAATGGATTTTGGGGAGACTTAGGTGAACCTGAAGTGCACCCTAATTGGGTACAACACGCTAATGGCTCTGCTAATGAGGTTCATAATATTTACGGTCATGATTGGGCAAAATTGGTCTATGAATCTAGTTTAGAAGCCAATCCAGAAAAACGTCCGTTTATTTTAATGCGAGCTGGTTATTCAGGATCGCAACGTTATGGAATGGTGCCTTGGTCAGGCGATGTAAATAGAACTTGGGGAGGCTTACAATCGCAACCCGAAATTGCACTCCAAATGGGAATGCAAGGTTTAGCATATATGCATAGCGATTTAGGTGGATTTGCTGGTGCTAATTTAGATGACGAACTCTATGCAAGATGGTTACAATATGGTGTATTCCAACCTATTTATCGTCCACATGCACAAGAAGACGTCGCAAGCGAGCCTGTATTTAGAAGTGATAAAGCGAAAACCTTAGCAAAACAAGCCATAGAACTACGTTATAAAATGTTGCCTTATAATTATAACCTCATGTTTGAAAACCATCAAACAGGAGCACCTTTGATGCGACCACTATTTTTTGAAGAAGCAAATAATCCACATCTATTTACATATTCAGATGCCTATCTCTGGGGGAAAGATATTCTTGTCGCTCCAATTATAGAGGCTGGACAAAAAACCAAAGAGGTCTATTTTCCGAAGGCTTCAAACTGGTTTGATTTTTATACAGATGAAAAATTTGATGGCGGACAAACGAAAACTATTCAAACTAAAGAAAATTCGATACCAACATTTGTGAGAGCAGGTGCATTTATTCCATTAGCTAAGAAAATAGGAAATGGTCATTCATCAAAAGATTATACTAACAATAACTTAGAACTGCATTATTATTTTGATACAAATATTTCCGAAAGCAATATGGTTATATATAGCGATTCTGGAAACCAATTCTCAGATAAATTATATAATCTGATTGAATTTAAAGCAAAATTTAAAGGGAGTAAGCTTGAGTTTGAGTTTGAAGAAAAACTTGAGAGTAGATTTGTCTCTAATAGTAATCAAGATATTGATTTAATAATTCATAACGTTTCAAATCGACCAAAATATGTGAAAGTTGATGGAAAAAAAATCAAAGTAAACTTAAAACAAAGCCCTGAATATATAAAAATCATAGGCGAAATTTATGTTCAATGGGATTCAGAAAAAAAGACATTGACAATCCCTATAATATGGCATACTTCCAAAGCAAAAGAAATCAAAATAAAACTTAAACACTAACCCAAATGAAACACATAAAATGTATCGTATTTATAATGACTATGCTTAGTTTCTTTGGATGCAAAGAAGAAGAAAAAAAAGTACAAGAACCCTCTAAAGCAAAAACTGAATTGAAGAAAAAAGAAGTCGTATATCAAGTCTTTACAAGGCTATTTGGAAATACGAACACAACTAATAAACCGTGGGGAACTATAGAAGAAAATGGCGTTGGGAAGTTTAGCGATTTTACAGATAAAGCCCTCAAAGAAATTAAAGAATTAGGAGTTACTCATATTTGGTATACAGGTGTGCCACATCATGATGTAATTACAGATTATACAGCATATGGCATCTCTAATGATGATCCAGATATCGTTAAGGGTAGAGCGGGTTCCCCTTATGCTGTGAAAGATTATTATAATGTTAATCCAGATTTAGCTGATAATGTTGAAAATCGCCTTCAAGAGTTTGAAGCTTTAATTGAACGATCTCACAAGGCTGGATTAAAAGTAATCATTGACATTGTGCCTAATCATGTGGCTAGAAATTATCAGAGTTTGTCTAATCCAAAAGGGGCTTCCGATTTTGGAGCTGAAGACAATACAACACTAATTTATGATATTAACAATAACTTTTATTATAACCCAGGAGATGCGTTTAAAGTACCAGAATGGGAAAATGGGTACCAACCTTTAGGTGGCGAAAATCATCAAATGGCAGATGGGAAATTTGAAGAAAACCCTGCGAAATGGACTGGCAATGGTTCTCGAGCTTCGCAACCTAATATGTATGATTGGTATGAAACAGTAAAAGTCAATTATGGTGTAAGCCCAGAAGGAAAAAAAGATTTTGAAGAGTTACCAGAAGGTTTTGGTGACGATAATTATAAAAAACATTTTGAGTTTTGGAGAGATAAAACGATTCCAAGTTCATGGAAAAAGTTTAAAGATATCACCTTGTATTGGACAGCAAAAGGTGTAGATGGATTTCGATATGATATGGCAGAAATGGTTCCAGTTGAATTTTGGAGCTATATGAATTCACATATCAAAACTAAAAACCCTAATGCATTTTTATTAGCTGAAGTTTACAACCCAAGTTTATATAGAGATTATATTAAAAAAGGAAAAATGGATTATCTCTACGATAAAGTACAATTGTATGATACCATCAAACATGTAATGCAGGGTCATGGTAAAACCGATCATATTCCTCCAATTCAAGATGATTTAAAAGATATTGAGCACCATATGCTTCATTTCTTAGAAAATCATGATGAACAGCGTATTGCAAGTCCAGGTTTTGCCGGAAGTGCACAAAAAGGAAGACCTGCTATGGTGGTTTCAACTACGATTAGTACATCACCAACTATGGTGTATTTCGGACAAGAATTTGGCGAACCAGGAGACGAAGATTTGGGGTTTGGTGACCCAACACGTACATCAATTTTTGATTATGGAAGCGTACCAAGTCTTGTGCGTTGGGTTAATGAAAAACAATTTGATGGTGGACAATCGACTTCAGAAGAAAAAGAACTTCGTGACTTCTATAAACGTTTGCTAAACTTTACAATTAATAGCAGTGCATTAACTAGTAACTATCAAGATATTCATCTGTATAATAGAGAGAGCACCCAAAATTATAATGATAAGGTACTGTCTTTTGTACGTTGGAGCGATGAGGAACAGCTTATTATAATCTCAAATTTTGATGCTAAAAATAGCCAAGTATTTGATTTGAAAATACCTGAAGGTATTACTGAAACATGGGGGTTAGATAATAATAAATCGTATGAATTATTAGATCAGTTATACACTACATATAAAACAGAATTAGTGGTTGCAAATGGTGAAGGTTTGGCTAAGATTACCTTAGGACCATTGCAATCGCTGATACTTAAACTAAAGAAATAGTATGAAAAATGTGTTTATTTTAATTGTATTATTTACAATACTTCTCAATTGTAAATCACAAACAAAAGAAGTCGCTGAGGTGCAAAAACCAGAAACACCCTTTGTTTGGCAAGGCGCTAATCTTTATTTTTTATTAACTGACCGTTTTAATAATGGTGATACATCAAACGATGTCAATTTTAATAGAACCAAAGAAACAGCAGTATTAAGAGGTTTTGAAGGTGGTGACTTAAAAGGAATAAAGCAAAAAATTGAAGCGGGTTATTTTTCTGATTTAGGGATTAATGCCATTTGGATGACTCCTGTGGTAGAACAAATTCATGGTGGAACAGATGAAGGTACTGGTGTAACTTATGGTTTTCATGGCTATTGGGCCAAAGATTGGACTGCCATTGATCCAAACTATGGAACAAAAGAAGATTTAAAAGAATTAGTTGATGCAGCTCATGCTAAAGGCATTCGTGTGTTACTAGATGCTGTTATTAATCATACAGGACCAGTAACCGAAAAAGATCCAGTTTGGCCAAGTGATTGGGTGAGAACAGAACCGCAATGTCAATACAGTAATTATGAAAACACAATTACTTGTACTTTGGTGAAAAACTTGCCAGACATTAAAACCGAAAGTAATGCAGCTGTAGATCTTCCGCCTCAATTGGTAGAAAAATGGAAAACTGAAGGTCGCTATGAACAAGAAGTAGAAGAACTTGATGCTTTTTTTGAGAGAACAGGGTATCCAAGAGCACCTCGTTTTTACATTATTAAATGGCTAACCGATTATATTACAGAATTTGGTATTGATGGTTATAGATGTGATACTGTAAAACATACAGAAGAATTTGTATGGCAAGAATTTAAAGCAGAATGTGACCATGCATTTTCAGAATATAAAAAGAACAATCCAGAAAAAGTGCTTGATGATAACAATTTCTATTTAGTTGGAGAAGTATATAACTACGGAATTAGTAGTGGGAAGCAGTTCAATTTTGGAGACAAAGAAGTGAATTACTTTGACGATATGTTTACGAGTCAAATCAATTTTGAATACAAATGGAATTCAAAACAAATGCTCATAGAAGATGTGTTTTCAAAGTATGATAGTATTTTACATAATCAACTTAAAGGGTATGGAGTTCTCAATTATTTAAGCTCACATGATGATGGTCAACCTTTTGATCCTATGAGAGAAAAACCATATGAAACAGCAACTAAGTTATTGTTAGGGCCAGGAACAGCTCAGGTGTATTATGGAGATGAATCGGCTAGAGTTTTGGTTGTTGATGGTGCTGTTGGAGATGCTAATTTACGCTCAAAAATGAATTGGAACGCTATTAAAAATAATCAGAAAGCACAATCTGTTTTAAGTCATTGGCAAAAACTAGGCAAATTTAGAAGGACTCATCCAGCTGTTGGCGCAGGAAAGCATGATATGATTTCAGAAGAGCCTTATGTGTTTTCTAGATATTTTAACTACGGAAATTTTAGCGATGCGATTGTTGTAGGATTAGATTTAAAAAAAGGCGAAAAAACAGTTAGCGTTGCTGAAGTTTTTGAAGATGGAACAGTATTGCATGATGCCTACTCAAATCAAGACGTAAAAGTTGTTAATGGAAAAGTAGCACTAAATTCAGAATTTGATATCGTTCTTTTAGAACAGAAATAATATAGCTATGAGAGTACTAGTTACAATACTAATAAGCTTAGTTTTACTATCCTGTAATTCTTCAGAAGATACCGTTTTTGAAGCTGTGTCTTCAAATGGATTACTTAAACTTAGTTTTAATCTTTCCGATGAAGGTCAACCTTACTATTTGGTAACACGAGATAATACTGTAGTGATTGATACGTCCTTTTTAGGTTTCGAATTCAAAAATGCACCAGCTTTTGATAAAAATTTTGTCATCAAAAAATCGGAAACCAAGACTTTCAGTGAAACTTGGCAAATGCCTTGGGGAGAACAAACAGATGTGATTAATAACTATAGAGAACTTAAGGTGATGCTTCAAGAAAAAGTATCTCCTGAGCGTTTTTTAAATCTTGTGTTTAGAGTTTATGATGATGGTATTGGGTTTCGATACGAATTCCCAGAGCAAGCTAGATTAAAGGAAGTAGAAATTACCGAAGAGCATACACAATTTAATTTAACTCAAGATTATAAAACGTTTTGGATTCCTGGAGATTGGGATATTTATGAGCATTTATACAGTACAACAAAATTATCAGAAATTGATGCTTTGAAGTATGTTGACCATGTTAATTTGGCACAAACGTATATTCCTGAAAACGCAGTAAATACACCAGTAACAATGGTTGGTGACGACGGCATTCATTTGAGTTTTCACGAAGCTGCTTTAGTAGATTATTCTGGAATGACTTTAAAAGTTGATACTGAAAATTTAAACCTTGAAAGCCATCTGGTTGGTTCAAGAAATACAGATTATAAAGTTAAAAGAAGTTTGCCATTTTATACACCGTGGCGAACTGTTCAAATTGCAGGCAATGCTCCAGATTTAATTGCATCAAATCTTATTGTAAATTTAAATGAACCTAATAAACTAGGCGATATTTCTTGGTTTAAACCTATGAAGTATACTGGTGTTTGGTGGGAAATGCATTTAGGGAAATCGTCATGGGATTATGGAATGGAAATGGTTGATGGTGAATGGGTAGATACAGGTAAAGCTCATGGTAGGCATGGTGCAACAACTGAGAATGTTAAGCGCTTTATAGATTTTTCTGCTGAAAATAATATTGGTGGTGTTTTAGTTGAAGGTTGGAATACAGGATGGGAGCGCTGGATTGGTTTTGAAGATAGAGAAGGGGTTTTTGATTTTGTATCAACCTATCCAGATTACGATATTGATGAGGTTGTACGCTACGGAAAAGAAAAAGGTGTCGATATTATTATGCATCATGAAACGTCTTCCGCAACTGAAACCTACGAAAAACAACAAGATGCTGCGTATGCCTTGATGCAGAAGTACGGTATGCATGCCGTAAAATCTGGTTATGTTGGAAAAATATTACCAAAAGGAGAATACCATCATGGTCAACATATGGTTAATAAATATAATAATGCAGCAATAAAAGCAGCTAAGTATGAGGTTGCCGTTAATGCACATGAACCAATAAAAGCAACAGGATTGCGTAGAACATACCCTAATATCATTTCTAGAGAAGGACTTCGCGGACAAGAATTTAACGCTTGGGCTGAAGATGGCGGGAACCCACCTGAACATTTGCCTATAGTTGCGTTTACGAGAATGCTATCTGGACCAATTGACTTTACGCCTGGAATTTTCAACATTAAATTTGACGAATATAAAACCGAAAATCAAGTCAATACGACACTAGCGCAACAATTGGCATTATATGTTGTCATTTATAGCCCTATACAAATGGCAGCAGATTTGGTAGAACATTATGAAGCAAACCCAGAGCCTTTAGAGTTTATAAAAGATGTAGGTGTTGATTGGGAAGCTACAAGAATTTTAAATGGTGAGGTTGGCGATTATGTGACTATTGCAAGGAAGGAACGTTTAACGGGTAATTGGTTTTTAGGAAGTATCACTGATGAAAATTCTAGAGATTTAGAAGTCAGTTTTGATTTTCTAGATGCCAGTCAAGAGTATACAGCAACTATTTATAAAGATGCTAAAGATGCGCACTGGAATAACAATCCACTGGGATTAGATATTGAAAAAATAATGATTAATAGTAATACTAAACTCAACCTTAATCTTGCTGAAGGTGGTGGTTGTGCTATAAGTATAATTAAAAATTAGGAAGATGAAAAAGATAGTAATGCTAACCGTATTTTTATGTTCTTTAATGAGTTTTTCTCAAGTAGGTGTTGGTACTACTGACCCTAAGAGTACCTTAGATATTAACGGTAATTTGTCTCTAAAAGTGGTTAATTATAATGGTGGACCAGGCGGTAGTGCTACTCCAATTGATGATGGTATATATTTAAACTTACAACCTACAGCTGGTAATGTTGAGTTCATTTTACCAGATGCAACAACTGTTCCGGGAAGAGTCTATATTATGAGAAATATTGATGATAATATCACAGCCGTTATTTATACATTTGGAGGAAATGCAACGCCTGGTGCTGGAGTAGAGTTTTTTCGAGGCGATGGTAGAATAAGTGAAGGGCCTAATGGTTCTGTGTCAATGACATCTGATACAGCCGCTGATGGAGGTGATGTAACCAAAACTTTGATTTTTGTAAGTGATGGCTCAAATTGGACTTACGGGCATATCGGATTATAGGTAAATAAAAATTACTTCTTCTCAATAAATTAACAACAATACGTGTAACATTTTAATAGTAAGAAAGTCTTATTACAAACGACTAATCTATTAATTTTGTAACTTTGCATGTACCAAACAGTTGTTATGAACGATATAAATGAAAATATTGAATCTCCTTTTAGATTAAAAGTGAGCTTTGATAAAATTCTTAAGCACTACGAAGAATTATCACAAAGTGATGATGAGTTTATAGCTGCTAAGGCACGTCGTGTTTTAAAAACAGCTTCAGGTTTTCCTGAACTCAGGGATGGTATTACAAACCCTGATGACTTAGTTAAAAGAGAAAAAGAGATTCGTATCATTCTTCAAGATTCATTTAGTCCTATTTTAACCAAGAATGAAATTAAAACGGCATCGGTACCATTTCATAATCTTATTTTTAATTCTTCTGAACGCTTTAAATCTATAATTGAAACCGCTGGTGACGATTTTGAATTAGAAATCAAAAACATGCCGAAAGATGATAAGTATATCATTGCATGTACTATTATTTTAGCATTTTGCTATGGGCATCATGTTAATTTTAAGCGACCGTTTTATTACGAAATTCCAGATGCTAATGGCATAATGCAGTATTATAAAATATTATATAATGCTGATTTTACTGAGATTGTTCCTTCGAAAGATGCTCCAAAAATTTCTCAAGAAGATGTTGATGAATTATTAGACAATTTTGAAAATATGGAGTTATGGAAGGAAAAATTCCCTCCTAATAGCTACACGTTTAAAGGTTTTGTGATTTCTAATATTTTTAATGTTACAGATGACCAATCTATTTCTAATATAAAAACCACTTTAATAGGTGAAGATAAGAGGAAAGATGAAGGTTTTATGAACGATTTTCATCAAATTTTTCAATCACTTCTTGGCCTTAAAGATATAAAAGTTGGGTTCTCCATATACAATGATGAGGAAGATAATTTTGAGCGTGTATACGGTGTAGGTATAAATAGTTTTCTTCTCAATCAGTTAGATTCTAATACCTGTTCTGATGCACTATGTAGTAGGTCTTATAAAACCTTATTGAAGGAGAAAAAGTTTTATGCTATATCAGATGTAGATAAATTTTATGAGCTTTCAAAAGGAAAAGCACCACAATATAAAACGCTAAAAGCGCAAGGTATTAAAAGTGCAATTTTGGCACCTATAGCTAATGAAGAAGGTTTAATGGGTATTTTAGAAATTGTTTCAGAACAACCTAAAGTATTAAATAGTATCAATGCCAATAAATTGGTCGATGTGATGCCTTTTATTGTTTCGGCTGTAGAACGTTCTAAGAGCGAAGAAGAAAATTTAATTGAAGCCATTATTCAACAAGAATGTACTTCAATTCATCCAAGTGTGAACTGGCGTTTTGAAAAGGAAGCTAAAAACTTTATTAAAGACCAGCTTAGTGGTAAAGAACCTAGTTTTAATAAAATAGCTTTTGATAACATATATCCTTTATTTGGACAAATAGATATTAAAGGCTCTTCGGAAGCAAGAAATTCGGCGACACGACAAGATTTAACAATTCAACTTGAATCTATAAAGTCAATCATCGAAAACGCTTTCAAATTAGAAAACCTGCCTATTTATGAGCAGTTTCTATACCAAATTGATAGTTATTTGGAAGGATTAGCTTCCCACTTTCAGGTGGATAGCGAACAGCAAATTTCTGCATTTGTTAAGCAAGATATAGATCCGCTATTAAAACATTTAATAGTCATAGATGCTTTAAAAGAAGAAGTAGAATCTTATTTTAATAGTATAGATGATAAAGTAAACGTTTTATATAAACATAGAAAAGATTATGATGATACTATAGCATTGATTAACAAAGAAATGGCTATGCTTTTAGATAAAAAGCAAGTTGAAGCCCAAGCCATGTATCCTCATTATTTTGAACGTTTTAAGACCGATGGTGTTGAGCATAACATGTACATTGGGGAATCGATTACTAAGGAAGATTCATTTAATCCAATCTATCTATATAATTTAAGATTATGGCAGTTACAGGTCATGTGTGAAATGGAAAATTCATTCTATTTAATGCAATCTAAATTTCCAGTTAAACTAGATGTAGCTTCAATGATTTTGGTGTTTAACCAACCATTATCTATAAGCTTTAGGATGGATGAAAAACAATTTGATGTTGATGGTACTTACAATGCAAGATATGAAATTGTAAAAAAGCGAGTTGATAAAGCATATATCAAGGGAACAACAGAACGTGTTACTCAAAAAGGGAAAATAAGTATTGTGTATTCTCAAAAGCAAGATGAAATAGAATACCTAAGATATATCAAATTCTTACAGTCTAAAAAATATTTAGATGATGATGTTGAAGTTGTTGAGCTTCAAGATTTACAAGCGGTTACTGGTTTGAAAGCGATTAGAGTAAGTGTACTATATCATAAAGATAAAGACGATAAATCATTTTATACCTATGATGATTTAATGAAAGAAATCAAGGCTTAATCTTATTACAATAGTGTTTCTGCACCTGAGAATTGAAATGCTACTGCAAAAGCAATTACACTGATGACGATTCCTACCATGAACACTGTATAAGTTAATCGAAGCAACCCATATTTTCTGTTTAAAACAAGTCCTAAAAAGTAAAGATCTTTGGTAAGCGAACTGTAGAGGTAATCTCTATCTTGCATCATTTCTGTCATAGCCCATTCAAATTCATTAAGTTTCATCTGGTGAAAATTTCCGAAGAACAAAAGATTTACTTTTTTATTTGCAACATCTTCTTTAGTGAACTTTCCTTGAGTAACATTTGGACGTGTGGCCAAAACAGATAAAACAATTGAAGCAACAGTAAACATCGCAAAAATTGCTGTTGGCCAAATCAAATATTGATTTGAAGGATTATCAAGTTTAGAGACCAAATTTGAGAGTACTAAAGAGATGATAATAGCATTTACTGATAGTAAAATATTGGCTTTAGTATCAGCAATATCACTTAAAGTAATATGATTACGAAGCGCAACTCTAAACATGGTTTCAATACCACGTTCTGGCAGTTCTATTTTATTCTTTTTGAAATCTAACTCTTCTTTTTTCTGTTTTAATTTAGAACTTTCTAGTTTTAATTTTTTTTGATCTTTAAGCAGCTGGGCTAAGTTTTTGCCTTTTTGCTTTTCCCAATTTGCTGAAGCGAAATCAGTATAGAAACGGTGCCTTTTAGTTAAAAAAGCTACGTTTTCGATTAACCATTCAGATTCAGTTAACTCCTTATTACAAGTGAGTTCCCATTCTTTTCTTAGTAATTCAGAAATGTCTCTATAATTTTTGCTAGCAAGATGTGAGGCGTCAGCATCTCTAATAATTTTCTCTAACTCATTATTAGGCTCAGAAGCCATTTTCGTAGCTAGAATTAATTGAGAAACAGTATCAATGTGTTCTTGAGAGACATTTTGATTCTTTAAAAAAGCACTAGCAATTTTTGCACTTTTATCCTCATGATTTTCAATATCTTGAGTGTATCCTGTGTCGTGAAACCAAGCTGAAATAGCCAAAAGATTTGCTTGGGTACTGTCTAATTGCGAAGCTTCAGCTAACTCTTGAGTCTTTTGCACCACTCTTTGTGTATGCGGTAAATTATGATATGTAAATGTGCTGTCTAAAGTTTCGTTTAGAAGATTAACAACATATTTTTCTACTTCGATAATGAGCGTATCCATAAAGACTATAGTTTATTTAGTAAAAATACTAAACTTTAATTAATGATGATTTAACAATACAGTTTGTCGTAAATTATTAAAAGACTTTCACTGATTAAAGCTTGTAATTTTTTAGTAAGTATAACGACTAAAAATTTTGTAAATTATGAGATTATAATAATCATTTTGAACTTTTTTAAGAACGAAAATTTTAATGAAATTAAATTTAAAAAAGACTTTCATAGAAACACTTCCTGCCGACCCTGTTTTAGACAATTCTAGACGTCAGGTGAAAGAAGCTTGTTTTTCTTATGTGATTCCTAAACATACTAATGCACCAGAAATGCTTCACGTCTCTGAAGACATGGTCGAAACATTGGGAATGTCTAAAACCGATAGTTCAAGTGAAGCATTTACAAATGTATTTACAGGAAACCAAGTGTTGAAAAATACTCAGCCTTACGCGATGTGTTATGGCGGACATCAATTTGGAAATTGGGCAGGACAGTTAGGAGATGGTAGAGCAATCAATTTATTTGAGGTTGAACACAATGCAAAACAATGGACAGTACAACTTAAAGGGGCTGGAGAAACACCTTATTCAAGAACAGCTGATGGTTTAGCCGTTTTGAGATCTTCAATTAGAGAATACCTATGTAGTGAAGCCATGTTTCATTTAGGTGTGCCAACAACAAGAGCATTATCCTTGGCTTTGTCTGGAGATGAAGTTATGAGAGATATGCTCTATGATGGTAATTCAGCCTACGAAAAAGGTGCCATAGTATCGCGTATTTCACCTTCATTTTTACGCTTTGGAAGTTTCGAAATTTTTGCTGCGAGACAAGATCATAAAACACTGAAAACACTAGTTGATTATACTATAAAGCATCATTTTTCACATTTAGGAAAGCCTTCAAAAGACAGCTATATTCAATTTTTTTCCGAAGTTTCCGAACGAACGCTTGACATGATAATTCATTGGCAACGTGTAGGCTTTGTTCATGGTGTGATGAATACTGATAATATGTCAATTCTAGGGTTAACGATAGATTATGGACCTTATGGTTGGTTAGAAGGCTTTGACTTTGGGTGGACACCAAATACAACTGATAGGCAACATAAACGTTATCGCTATGGAAATCAACCTAATATTGGTCTTTGGAATTTATACCAACTCGCTAATGCTTTGTATCCATTAATTGAAGAGACTGAGCCTCTTGAAGCTATTTTAGAGAATTATAAGACTGATTTTGAGAAAAAATCTCTTAAAATGATGCAATCAAAATTAGGTCTAACATTGAGTGACGCTAAAGATAGTGAACTGATTCAAAGTTTAGAGGATGCCTTGTTACTCACCGAAACAGATATGACTTTGTTCTTCCGAAATTTGAGTAACTTCAAAAAAGGTGATGCTAAAAAAGGCTTAGCAATTGTTAAGGACGCATTTTATGTATTTAATGAAGTCTCAGATAGTAAAGCCCAACACTGGAGAAATTGGTTTGAAAGCTACGATTTAAGACTAGAAAAAGAACCACTTTCTGATACTGAACGAAAACGAAACATGAATGCAGTAAACCCTAAATATGTACTCAGAAATTATATGGCACAATTAGCTATTGACGATGCAAACAAAGGCGATTACAAATTGATTGATGCGTTGTTTCAGCTTTTAAAACAACCTTACGCTGAGCAACCAGAAAACGAAAAATGGTTTGCCAAACGACCAGATTGGGCGAGACATAAAGTGGGTTGTTCTATGTTATCTTGTAGTTCGTAATGTCAATTTTAAAACGCATTTTTGGATTGCCAAAAGGGTATAGTGAAGTGATATTTCAGAATAAAAAATATGGAATCACGAGAACCGATTTCAATAAAGGAAAAAGTATAAAAGTATTTGCTGAAGAATTAGCAGGTAACGATTTTATTAGTCTAAATTATTACATCACATCAGATAAAGAACTGCTTAAACCATGTGAAATGCCTGAAGAGAAAGTCATTCGGTTTTTAAATGATTATAAAATAATACGTCAATGAAAAGCATAGAAAAAATAGGATTAGGAGGCGGTTGTCATTGGTGTACAGAAGCTGTGTTTCAATCCGTGAAAGGTGTTATTTCTGTAGAACAAGGTTATATTGCTTCAATTGATGATAATGCAACATTTTCAGAAGGCATAATTATCACATTTAACCTTGAATTAATTGACCTTCGATTGCTTATAGATATTCATCTAATAACGCATAAGAGCACCAAAAATCATTCTATGCGAGATAAATACAGATCTGCTATTTATACGTTTTCAGATACGCAAAAAGCTCAGTCTAAGCAAATTTTACATGAACTTGGCAAGGAATATTATGGGACTTTAGTGACACTGGTTTTAGATTTTAATGCGTTCAAAATGTCAAGAAATGAAATCACAAATTATTACTATAATAATCCCGAAAAGCCATTTTGTAAAGCCTTCATCAATCCGAAATTAAAATTGCTTTTAAAAGATTATGGTGCTCATGTAAATCATGAAAAACTAAGTCATTTAAAAGTTGAATCCATAGAATAATAAACGAATATGAATAGTGAACGATTAAAAATAGAGAACAAAAAAGGGCATAAACTTCAAGCACATATTGAATTGCCTGCAAACCAAAAACCAAACTACTTTGCCATTTTTGCACATTGCTTTACATGTAGCAGCTCATTAAGTGCTGTCAAACATATTAGCAGATCATTAACGAATCATGGTTTTGGAGTCGTACGATTTGATTTTACAGGTTTAGGGCGAAGTGAAGGGGAGTTTGCAGAAAGTCATTTTTCAGCAAATGTTGATGATCTAATTGCAGTAAATGATTTCCTAAAAGCACATTATAAAGCACCATCATTATTAGTTGGGCACTCACTTGGAGGAGCGGCAGTTTTAGTTGCAGCTTCTAAAATAGATAATATAAAAGCTGTTGCTACGGTTGGTGCTCCAGCAACAGTTAGTCATGTCAAGCATTTGTTTTCTCATGGAATTGAAGAGGTAAAACAAAAAGGTAAGGTTGAAGTCAATATTGGTGGAAGGCCTTTTAAAATTGACGAGGAATTTGTTTCTGATTTTGATAAAACCGATTTGCTAACCATTGTTAAAACATTACGAAAACCATTACTCATTTTACACTCTCCAATAGACACCATTGTAGGTATTAAAAATGCACATGAGCTATACCATAATGCACATCATCCCAAGAGTTTTGTAAGTTTAGACAATGCCGATCATTTATTGAGTAATGCTCAAGACAGTTCGTATGTTGGTGATATGATTGGTGTTTGGGTAAAACGGTATTTTCCACCAAAAGAAAATAAAATGTTGGATACAGCAGGAGAGCAATTGGTTGCACATTTAAATTTGAAGGAAGATAATTTTACGACAACGATTCAAACGGCAAATCATAATTTTATTGCAGATGAACCAGCATCAGTTGGAGGAGACGATTTTGGACCTTCACCTTACGATTTTCTGAGTGCAGGATTGGCAACTTGTACAGCGATGACTTTAAAATTATATGCAGAACGTAAGCAATGGGATTTACAAGAAGTCTATGCTCATATCACGTATTCTAAAAAGCATAGTGATGATTTAATGTTAGACTTAGACAAACCAACTCGAATCGATCATTTATCGAAAAAGTTGACTTTTGTTGGTGATTTAGATGAATCACAAAAGCAACGATTAAAAGAGATTGCTTCTAAATGTCCTGTGCATAAAACACTCCAAAATGAAATAATTATCGATACAGAACTTACTTAATACGACATAGTTGAAAAACTTCAAGAAATATTAGTATAAGATTTAATATATTTAATGAATTAAACCATTTGAAATGAAATACACCAACCAATTAGTAGTCATTTTAATATTTAGCCTTTTATGCAATGCCTGTGCAACATTTAAGCCTCAATATAAAAACAAGAATACTTCCAAATCATTTCCAGATAAAGAAATTGAACATTCATTTTACTTAATTGGAGACGCAGGGAATTCACCAATTGGAGAATCTTCGAAAGTGGTACAAGCTTTTAAAGCCGAATTAAGCAAAGCTTCAAAACAGAGCACAGCTATTTTTCTTGGTGACAATATCTATGAAAATGGATTGCCAAAAAAGAGTCATGAGGAAAGAGCTTTTGCAGAACATCAACTTAAAACTCAAGCGGAAGCAGTAGCTGATTTTAAAGGAGATGCCATTTTTATTCCTGGAAATCATGATTGGTATAGTAATGGTGTGGAGGGTCTAAAACGTCAAGAAAAATATATTGAAGATCTGTTAGGTAAAAACACGTTTTTGCCAGAAAAAGGTTGCCCAATTGAGAAAATTCACGTGTCTGACGATATTGAGTTAATCCTTATCGACAGTCAATGGTATATCACTAATTGGGATAAACATCCAACACTTAATGATGATTGTGATATTAAAACGAGAACTGCTTTTTTTGATGAATATAGTAGTCTTATAAAAAAGGCTAGAGGCAAAACAACGATTGTTGCTTTACACCATCCAATGTATACCAATGGGTCGCATGGTGGACAATTTTCGTTTGGAAGTCATATGAAACCGCTTCCTATTCTTGGAACATTAAAAAATGTTATTAGAAAAACGAGTGGTGTTGCAAATGTCGATTTACAACACAAACGCTATAATGAATTCAAAAAGCGATTAGTAACGATATCACAAGAAAATAAAAAAGTAGTTTTTGTTTCTGGACATGAACATAGTTTACAATATATCGTTGAAGATAATCTGCGACAAATTGTTAGTGGTTCTGGCTCTAAAGTGTCTGCTACACGTAATGTAGGAGGTGGGCAATTTTCATATGGAACACCAGGTTACGCCAGACTTGATGTATTTACAGATGGATCATCACATGTGCGTTTTTATTCTGTTGATGATAATAATATCGTGTTTCAAACTGAAGTACTTCAACAAGACGTAAAAAAAATAGTAGCGACTTATCCAGATAGTTTTCCAAAAGAAAAAACAGCATCAATTTACACTGAGGAAGAAACCAATAAATCAGGAACTTATAAATTTCTTTGGGGAGAACGTTACAGAAAGTTATTCAGCACAAAAGTGACAGCACCAACGGTTAGCTTAGATACGATGTATGGAGGCCTGAAAGTTGTTAGGAAAGGTGGAGGGAATCAATCTAAATCTCTACGTCTAGAAGATAAAAATGGCGCTCAGTATGTCATGAGAGCGTTACGAAAAAATGCCGTACAGTACTTGCAAGCTGTGATGTTTAAAGATCAATATATTGAAGGGCAGTTTGATGATACAGGTACTGAAGATTTAATCCTTGATATTTTTGCAGGAGCACATCCTTATGCGCCTTTTGCAATTGGAACGCTGTCTGATGCCGTTGGTATTTACCATACAAACCCTGTACTCTATTATATCCCAAAACAAAACGCATTAGGTCATTACAATGACGAATTTGGAGATGAATTGTATATGATTGAAGAGCATACCTCTGAAGGTCATAGTGATTTAGCAAGTTTTGGGTTTCAAGATGAAATTATTAGTACTGACGATATGATGAAAAAAATTCATGGGGATGAAGATATCGTTATAGATGAAGCAGCTTATATTCGAGCTCGTTTATTTGATATGCTTATTGGTGATTGGGATAGACACCAAGACCAATGGCGTTGGATAGAGTTTAAAGAGAATGGCAAAAAGTTATATCGACCATTGCCTCGAGATAGAGATCAAGCCTTTTCAATCATGTCTGATGGTGCCTTGTTAAGCGCAGCTGTAGCAGTTATGCCAACCGCAAGATTACTTAGAAAATATGACGATGATTTGGTGGATGTTAAAGGCGTTAATGTGGAACCTTATCCTCTAGATATGGAACTTATTCAAATGTCTGAAAAGTCAGTTTGGGATGCTCAAGTCAAAGCGATTCAAAATGGTATAACAGATGCGGTAATTGAAGACGCGTTTTTGAACTTTCCAGAAGAGGTACGTGATGAAAGCCTAGATGAGATCAAACGAAAATTAAAAGCAAGACGTAGTAATCTTCAAGCGATTTCAGATCGATATTTTGAATTGGTCAATACCTTTGCGGTAGTGAAAGGAACTAATAAAGATGATTATTTTACCATTGAATGTTTATCTAATGGAGAAGTAAAAATACTGGGACAACGTATTAAAAAAGGAGAGAAAGACGATGTGTTTCATGAGCGTATTTATAATAAAGCACATACCAAAGAAATATGGGTATACGGTTTAGACGACGATGATGTGTTTGAAGTTAAGGGTAAGAATAACAAAATTAGAATTCGATTAATTGGAGGTCAAAATAATGACACCTATATCGTTCCTGATGGTGGTAAAATAACGATTTATGATTATAAAAGTAAAGATAATGATGTCGCTCAAGCTAAAAAGGCAAAACTGCGATTAAGAGATGATTATGAAACGAATGTATACGATTATAAAAAATTAAAAAATAATACCAACCAGCTAATTCCAACTCTAGGTGCAAACCCAGATGATGGTTTTAAAATAGGTGTTAGTAATACGTACACAGCTTATGGTTTTGAACGTAATCCATTTACGTCGCAACATGCAATTTCTGCTGCATACTATTTTGCTACACAAGGTTTTGATTTGAATTATAATGGCGAATTTGCCAATGTTTTTGGTCAAGCAAATTTAGGCTTTGATGTACATTTTAATAGTCCAAATTATGCTGTAAATTTCTTCGGATTTGGTAATAGTACGCCTAATCCGGAAGCCGATGAAGATGACGGATTTGATACAGATTTAGATTATAACCGTGTGAAAATTAGAACCTTTAAAGCCATGCCATCTTTAATTTGGAGAGGTGATTTAGGAAGTCGTTTTAAAGTCGGTGTGTTTTATGAGTCTAATGAGGTAGATCGCACCGCAGGACGATTTTTAGATGATATTGTTGGTCTTAGTACTAATACTGACCTTTTAACTGTATTTGATAAGCAAGATTTCTATGGTGTAGATGCAGCATATCATTTTGAGAACAAAGATAATGACGCTTTTCCAACATTAGGCTTACAATTAAGCTTGCAAGCAGGTTATAAAAATAATGTATCTACGAGCAAAGGATTTGCTTATCTATTACCTTCCTTAGGATTTGATTATAAGCTAATTCCTAGCGGGCAACTAGTATTAGCAACGAATTTAAGAGGTCATCTTAATTTGGGTGATGATTTCGAGTTTTACCAAGCAGCTACTTTAGGCGCTAATTCGGGATTGCGTGGTTATAGAAATGAGCGTTTTACAGGTAAAACTGCCTTTGCGCAATCTACAGATGTGCGATGGAATTTTATGAATTTAAAAACGGGATTATTGCCAATAAGCCTTGGTGTTTTTGGAGGTGTTGATTATGGTCGTGTTTGGATTGATGATGACTTAGTTTTTGATAATGCTTTTAACAAAGATGATTGGAATACGTCTGTTGGAGGCGGTTTCTTTGTAAATATGGCTAATATGATGAATGCTAATATTTCAGCATTTAATAGTGATGATGGCTTACGATTGGCATTTAGATTAGGTTTTGGGTTTTAAGAGATAATTTTGATGTAAAAATTATAAAAAAAACCTAAACTTAAGTTTAGGTTTTTTTATAGAATTCAGATATGCTTGCGGTTATAACTTAAAAGTAATAACTGGAAGTTTAGCATGATTAACCACATCTTCAGCTATACTACCTCCAAAGAAGTGACTTAAACCTGTTTTACCATGGGTTGTCATTGCTAATAACTGGGCTCCAGTTCTCTTAGAGTGATTTAAAACCCCATCTTCAACAGAGTAGTCAGAGGCGTATTTAATGTTTTCTTTCCAGTTTTTTGCATCAGCTTTTTCTAAGAATTCATTAGCTTTAGCTTCAATTTCGTCAGTACTTCTGAAGCCGTTATGAGGTGTGTTTACATGCAACAGTGTGACTTTGTTTCCTAAAGTGTTCAATAAGTTAGAGGCCTTTTTAAATGCTGAG
Organism: uncultured Psychroserpens sp.; assembly: GCA_947489585.1. Lineage (GTDB taxonomy): Bacteria > Bacteroidota > Bacteroidia > Flavobacteriales > Flavobacteriaceae > Psychroserpens. The sequence continues at coordinate 460,840 of CANLEE010000001.1, read as the reverse complement.
ACACTTTCTTCAGAAAAATCTGTTGCTAATACAATAGTATCAAAATCAATATTAGTATTACTCCCTTTAACAACTAGGACTGGTGTTTCACTATGTCTTACAACTTTTTCAGTATTAGATCCTGTGAAGATACCATCATGTAAACTATGACCTCTTGATCCCATGATAATTAAGTCTGCACCTTCTTGTTTTGCAACAGTGTCAACCTCTTTAAACACTTTATGATGCTTAATCATTGGAAGTACGTCTATGCCTTTCAAATACTCTTTATCAAGAAAACTTTCAAATGTTTTGTTTGCTGAAGCTAACATAAATAACATTTCTTCTTGTCTATCAGAGCTCGATTCTGAAAATATAGATTCTGATAATTCCAACATATTCATAACGATAAGTTGCGCGCTGTGTTTTTTTGCAAGAGCAGCAGCAGTCTCCAATGCATATTCTGAATGCTTCGAAAAGTCTACAGGTAGGATTATTTTTTTCATAGTGTTTGTTTTCGTTAGATGTAAATGTATGAAAATCGAAGAAATTTTACGAGCTATTGATGTTTTAAAGTAATAATTTCGCCCGACCTTAGAACCGTAATTTCGAAGGTGTCATCATTTGATAAATTTTGCGCAAACTCAGCGAGTTTAATTAAAGTATCGTCAGTTAATTCAAACTGTATATCATTAAAGGCTAATATAATATCACCTCCTGCAATTATTTTCTTTAACCCAATAGCAATCTCAATATCACCTCCTTTTACTCCCATATCATCAAAAATACTTAAAGATGCTACGCGCTGTACTAAGAGTCCGCTTTTTTGAGGCAAATTAAAGAGCTTGGCTTCTTTACCTGTGAGGGTGTAAAACTCGGCTCCAAACCAAGGTATTTTATTATTCAATAATAATTTAGCCACTAAGTTTGAACTTGACGCATAACCAATCCCGTCAGAGCCTCCAGAATTTGATTTTATATGACTTACAACACCTATAACTTCGCCTTGTAAATTAAACATAGGACCACCAGAATTACCTTGATTAATAGCAGCATCTGTTTGAATAAATTCTGTACTAGTAAATGGGTTTTTTCCCGATTTTTGTTTTTTAAATGCACTAACGTATCCAGATGATAATGAAAAACCTACACCAAGAGGAACGCCTATGACAAATACTTGGTGCCCAATTTTCACTTTGTCAGAATCTCCAAAAGAAACCGTAACAGCATTAAGCTTTGGTCTTATCAATTTGATTAGCGCTATATCTGCACTATTATATGATGATATTACTTTTGCTCTGATAGTTTCACCATCTGAAAATTGTACAACCAACGATTCAGGTACTCTAACGACATGAGCAGCAGTAATTATTAATTTGTCTGAAATCATAAAACCAGAACCTAAACCACTTGTGCTTACTTTTTGCGAAGTATTTGTCTGGTTAGTTGTGATGGTGTTTTCTTGAGTAAAAATGGCCACTACAGCAGGACTTACTTGTTCGTAGATTTTTGAAAGATCTTGAGCATTAAGGCCAAAACTGAATAAAATTATGATACTAGTCAATATGCTTTTCATAGGATAATAAACTCTTTTTTTGATAAAGAATACGTATCTTTATATAGGTCTAAGTTAGACTATTTTTTCAGTATAATTGAGCTGAAAATGTTCAATTTTAATTTCTAATTCAGTTATGAAAACTTTATCTCTAAAAAATATTTTCCTTTTTTTATCTATTTCCTTTTTGATTTTTAGTTGTGCTCCAAGGTTGTCATCTAGTTTTGTTAAAGACGGTTACAAGGATAAAACGTATTCTAAAATAGCTGTTGTAGGTATTAGTAAGGATTTAACATCTAGATTGGCATTTGAAAGAACGGCTGTTAATTTATTTAAAGATAATGGGATTAATGCGGTTCAAGGTATAGATATGTTTCCTCAAAATATGAGTGAAAAGGATCAGCAACCAGCAAACCTGATAAAAATAATTAAAGAGAATAATCTGGATGGTATTATTACCATGAGTTTAATCAGCACTAATGATGGTCATCGCTATCAAAAAGGGGAGAGTTATAGTATACCTGCTGGCTATTTTAGAGTAGGAAAGCATATCTACAGACGTTATGTTACCGTTAATGAACCAGGATATTATGTGCCAACAAAATCATATGTTATTGAAGCGGTTTTATATAACTTAAAAGGAGAATTAGTAGAAGGACAGGAAACTTGGGTGTGGACAGGTGAATCTGCTTTGATAGACCCATCTTCGCTGCAATCTGCAGCTTTAACCTTTTCAAGGGAAATGGTTGGTCAAATTATCAAAGACGAGATAATTATTTCAAAATAGACGTCAATTTTAAAACGAGTATCCTAATTTTATTCCATAACGCCAAGCAGGAAGTGTAATTTTAGTTTCTTGATTACCATCAACTCTAAAATCGGGATCAATAAAATCTATGATACCTATATCTTGCAACGCTTCAGATAAATCATCATAAAAAGCTTGAGGTACAGCACTCACTTCTGTTAAGGTAATTTTATTAGTACTAAAACCAGGACCTGCAAAAATCAGGTCAATAAAGAATCCTTTTTTTAGCTGCCATTTATATCCAAGTTCAATTCCGAAAACAGAAGATTTTAAGTTTGCATCAATTAAGATGTTACTAACGTCTCCCTCTCTAGATGTATAAATACCTCCTAAATCGGCACTTGCATCTTGGTATTTAAAGTAGGCACCTAAGAAAAGACCGTTTAGACCTGATTTGCTTTTTTGAAAATACCATCTAAATTCTGGGATTACTTTAAATCCAGAAAAATTCAAGTCATTAGAATCAAAGCGATCAAAACTTATTTGTGTAACTTCAAATACACCTGAAGATCCTTTGTGTCCAAAAGACAAACCTAAAGATGTATTAGCTCCTAAACTACGTTCATAATGTATTTGAAATGTTCCAAAAAGTGGAAGTATAGGGTCAATGCTAATGTGATTTTTTTTAATATCTAAATCGTCATCTTGAGCAAAACTATCATGTGATACTAATACTAATACAATAGTAAAAAAAGCAATAAATGTATTTTTTTTCATCATTGAGATTATGATTTTATTCTTTTAAAACGTTTGATTACTAGAAATAATTCTAATAGAGGATTTAAATTTACTTCAATATTTGATGTTATCCTATTGGAAAATCGAATCCTAATAATTTATTAGATAAGATAAATACAAAACAGGCACCATATTTATGGTGCCTGCTGAAATAAAATAGAGGGATTATCTATGATATTATAATTTACTAAATCGTTTTATCCAAACTGTTTTCCCACTTTGGATACGTACAAAGTATAACCCAGTTGATAGGGAAGACACGTTTATATTTTGAAGCGTTTCATAGTCATTGACTTTTTGACCTGTTACTGAAAATATACTCACGTTATCAATATTTAAATGTACTGGAATGTGAATATTTAAAATATCCTTTGCAGGATTCGGATACATTTTAATATCTAATTCACTGTATTCATTATCTGGAGTTGATAATGTGTCTGTATTAATAGTATATTTCATAACTCCAAGATCAGGAGTTGCTATATATACTGTAACAGAATTAACATCAAAAATAAAGTCCATACTCTGAGAGCCAACATTTTCAATAGCTTGAACAGGAATTTCAATCCAAGTGTCTGCATTATCTATACTCACTAAAATTTGAGCTTCAGTTGTTGGTGATGAATATATTGAAGCCGCAAGATGATTAGTGCCAGAAGAATATTTAATTGAAGTGACATTATTACCTATGTAAACTTGTGTCCAGTTTTCAGCAAAATCGGTTGTCTTATATATACCTTGAGTCGTTGCAATTACGATTTCTTGATTATTATTTGGATTTTGTTTAATATCTAAAATAACATCGCTATTTGGTGTTAAGGAAATTCCGTCACTCTTCAATTCCCAAGTAGTACCATTATCTGAAGATTTGTAAAAGTTTGTGCCAACTGAAATAAATACAGTATTAGGATTCTGACTATCAAAAGCTGTTGACCAATGTAATCCACTTTCTGGAAGTGTAATTTGTGTAGGTGTAGGACTGATTGGATCTGAAAAATCAATTTTGTAGGTTCCTGAATTTTGAAAAGACGCCCAAACGATACTGTTATTTGATGGATCTGTAGTCGTACTAAGAAGGTTGTCAAATTGTACGCCGTAAATAGGAAATGGATTTGCGCCAAACTCATTACTCACATTGAGTAATGTATTACCAAAACCACCACTAGTAAAACTATAAACTCTTCCTTCAATAGTTCTATCTATAAAATACTTATTTCCATTACCAATACTACCAATGTTGATTGGTATAATATTATGAGCTGTTTCCGAATTTGTAGTCATGTCTTTATGTACTAAACCACCTTGTACACCATAATATAAATTTTCAGATCCAATTTCAGAGACTGCTACTTTATTAGAAAGAAAGAAAGGGTTCTCTAATTTTTCTAAAGTCACACCACCATCAGTTGATTTAAAAGGATGATAGTTGGAATTGACCATTAATTCGTTACTGTTGAAAGGGTTGAAAGACACATTAAGTCCATAAAAATAAGCGTCTGGATTTTCAGTGAAGTCATCATTAAGCGGGTAAATATGGTTAGTCCATGTTGCACCGCCATCACTTGATATAATCATTTCATTGGTATCTAGTACTATTATCTTATTGGCATCTGTTGGATTAAATTCAATTCGAGTGATGTCGTCATCTGCCCAGTCGTATAGATTGGTCCATGTTATCGCCATTGGTTGCCAAGTGTCACCATTATCTAAAGAGTGGTATAGATTCTGATCTCCTCCACCAAACGATGACGACGTTCCTAATAACATTTCTGAGGCATTCTGTGGATTAAAAGTCATTGGACTCAATACAATGCCTGCTAATTTTTCAGTCCATGATCCACCAGCATCAGTAGAAACAAATAAACCACCATCAACACCATTTGGTCCATAAGTTCTCGAAATATATAAACTGTTAGGATTACTTGGGTTAATAGCAACCTTATTGACAAATACAGAATCATAATTGGTATTAAAATAAACTTCAGACCATGTAGTTCCTGCATTGATTGTGTAAAACACTTTTACATAATTTATGTTTTGATAATTATAGCCTTGAGCAAACATAATAATGTTTGAGTCTTGATTGTAAATATCATAAGATACAACCCATTGTTGGTCTGATAAACCTGGATCAGGTGCTGTGATCTGCTGTGATATATCTTGAGTGTTTAGGTCGAAAAAATAGATCGTATTGTTTGTGTTCTGAGCAGCGTTTTTTAGAGAAAAGCTAAGGATATCATTCCCCATTACTCTCAAGTCACTGATTTGAGTACCACTTTCAGGAAACGAATAGATGATTTCCCAATTGATACCATTGTCAATAGACTTCATGATATGGTTTCCGAGTGTAACTGCGTATAACGTATTTTCTGTATTAAGGTCGTAAGTCACATCGTCTAACCTTCCATATGTACTACCTCCTTCATAGCTAATTTGAGCAAAGGAATTAATAGAGCAACTCATAATTAGTGCTAGTGTAAATAATGATTGTAATGTTGTTTTCATGGTAATTAATTTAGATTTTGGCAAATCTTTCTAAAAACCAAATCGTATAACAAAAAATCACACCGAAATAGTGTGACATTTTATTAAAATAGTGTGACAATAGCCTATAATGAAGCTAAATAGTGGTATAGATCGTTACTCTCATTTAAACCGAGTTTTTTTGAAATACGCTCTTTACGTTTTCTGCAAGCTTCAGGAGTGATGTTAAAAATGGTTGCGATTTCCTTTGGAGAAAGGTCCATATATACATAAGAGATGAATCGAATATCGTTGGCATTAATTGAAGCATGTGCTCTTTTAAGATTAGTTAAAAATCCTTGATTCACTTCTTCAAAATGCTTAATGAAACTGTCCCATTCCTCATCTGTTTTCAAATAGCTTTTTAAGTTGTTAATATGTTGTTTGATAGTTGAAGAATGTTCTAAGGTATTGTTAGCTTCTAATTCAGAAATAATGGTCGTAACAAGTTTATTTCTATCAGATAAGAAAAGCGCCTTAGCTGAGAGTTTTCTGTTTTTAGTCTCAATTTCACTTTTCAATTGTTTTTCGAGCAAGAGGTTTTCATTTTTTTCTTTCTCTAATTCTAAATTCAGAATTTCTTGATTTCTTTTTTCAAGAATTTTCCGTTGTTTGTTTTTTAAGATTTGGTTTCTTAAAGCCCAAATAACTAAAAGAATCAATAATAAAGCTGCACCTAAAATAGAATAAAAAGTCTTTCTTTCTTTTTCAATTTCCTGCCGTTGCTCATTGAGTTCTTTTCTGTAGTTTTCAATCTCAAACTTTTCTTTACTTCTTTCAAATAATTGACCGTCATTTATGGTATTTAATTCCTCTTTAGCTATAATTAATGAATCTTTTATGTTTAAAGCTGCTAAATAGAATTCATTTTTGGTTAACAAGTTAGAAAGTCGTTCGAAAGCATTTATTTTACTTTCTAAAGTGATACTAGCTTCAACAGACATTTCTGCATAAGTAATGGCATCTTCTATACGATTTTCTTTTTCAAAGGCACCTGAAATCAATAATAATAAGTTGTTTTTAAGCTCTGAATTAGCAACATCATTTAATTGCGGCAGTAATTCAAAAGCTAATCTCTTTGAGCTTTCAGTATTATCTCTTAATAAATAATTTTCTACTAACAAGGCTTTAGCTTCCAATAAGAAATCGGGAGATTCTTGTGATAAATTAATGGCCTCATCCAAAAAAGACCTTGCTTTAGAAAGCTCATTCTTTTTATTTGCAACAGATGCAAGGTTAATAGCATAAATGCTTAAACTTATAGTTTCATTATTCTTTTTTGCAATTTCATAAGCCTTGTAAAAATACTCTTCAGATTTGTCGAAATTTTCTTCTTTAGAGTAGAGAATAGCAATATTATTTAGAACAATCATCTCTTGTTGAGGTTCTAAGTCTTTAATGGCAATGGTATAGGCCTCTAAATAATATTCCAAAGCCTTACCATAATCTAGCATATTATAATGATTGGCACCTATATTGTTAACCGCTAGAAATTGTTGTTCATGCCATTGATTTTTAATGGATATTTCTTTAGCTTGGTTTAGTAGTCTAAGAGATTTTGAGTAATCCTTTTCTACCATAGCATTTACGCCATCTCTAATAAGTAAATTAGCCTCTTCTTGAGCTTTTAAGCCCATTAATACAGAGGATAAAACAAATACTAAAAACGCATAAAATCTCATAATGAATCGGAATAGGAGTGTGAATAAGAGATTAAATTCGAAGTTACGCCTTTATTCCCTTTTTAGCAACCGTTGTTTAATTCAGTTCCATTAAATATAGTGTGACTTTACTTAGGGTGGTAACTAAAGATTCGTATTCTGTTTAAAACTAATGTTTTATTATTTTTATTTAGTTTTTGCTTCACCTGTATCAATGCCAAAAGCTAAATTCATTATGCCTTATTTTTAAATTAGAATGGCCATATTAATGGTACTAAAACTAATGATACAATTAAAAAGAGAAGAAGTAATGGTGTTCCTACTTTTAAATAGTCTGTAAATTTATAATCACCTGCTGCCATCACCATTGCATTTGTTGTGGTGCCTACAGGTGTTAAAAATGCGGTAGAAGCACTAATGGCTACCACGATCATAAACGGTTCTGGTGATATTCCTAAAGCACTTGCAGCAAGAATAGCAATAGGTGCCATTAAAACTGCGGTCGCAGAATTGTTTATAGCTTGGCTAAATCCTGAAGTTAAAAGAAAAATACCTCCTAATAAGGCTATAGGATGAATATTACCTAGGCTAGAAACCAAACCATTGGCTGCCATATCAGCTATTCCTGTTTTCTGTAGAGCAATACCCATAGGAATCATTGCCGCAATCATGACAACACTTATCCAACTTATGCCTTTGTAGGCTTTTGTCATTGGGACACAGCCTGTGATTAGTATAATTCCTGCACTTAACATTGCTGCTATAGCACCTGGGACTATTTTAAAAACTAAGAGAACTATCATGAAAATTAAACTCCCTAAAGCGATATATGATTTGTGATTAAGTCGATCTAAACTTTTTATCATACTCTCTGGACTACCAGAAATCACTAGATTTTTGTAGGTGTTTTTTAAAGCTTCTATCTTTTCCCAAGTTCCTCTAATAATAAAAGCATCTCCAGCCTTTACAGCAACATTCTTGTCTTTTAAAGGCTTGTTGTTTCGTGATGCCGATAATAATTGAATACCGGCTTGTTCAATATAAAAGCCCATTGGGATTTCGTTGCCAAGAAATAGCGATTTTGGGGTTACAATCATTTCGGCCATGCCAACTTCCTGATTTAAAAGTTCTTCTTTTAGATCTCCTTGTACATTTTTAAACGGAAGGATACCTAAACTGAATTTTAAAATAAATTTATCAATAGCTATGGTATCACCTTTTACAGTAATAATATCGTGGTAGCATAATTGTGTGTCAGAATTAGGAAGTTCTACAAAAGGTTTTATCCTTTTTAATGGTTTTGGAAATCGTCTCTTTAAACGTATAATGGATATATTATAATTGTCCTCAAAATTCCATTGTCCAATAGTTGTATTAATTAAAGGCGACATAGAACGAATTCTCAAGCGATACAAGTTTTCGCCAATACTATAGTTTTCTATCCATTCATGCATTTCAGAATCTATATTTACGGGTTGATTCTCTCCCTTGTTAGATGGTAATAATCTAAAACCAATATATCTAAAGTAAACTAAAGCAATAAGCAATAATGGAATGCCAATTAAAGCAAATTCGAAAAATGAAAATGGGTCGTAACCACTTTCTTGTAATGCATTACTCGCAATAATATTTGGAGGTGTTCCGGTTAGTGTAAGTAAGCCACCAGTATTAGAGCCAAAAGCGACTGGCATTAATAACTTGGAAGGTAATGTGCCTATACTATATGCCGAAGAGACTGTTACAGGAAGTAAAGTTGCCACTGTGCCAGTATTACTCACAAAACCAGAGAGTAAGCCAGAACCAAGTGTGACTAAAAGCAATAATTTGGGTACGCTTTTTCCAGCCCATTGCACGAATTTTTGTCCAGCTAAAGCTGTCCAGCCAGTTAATGACAAGCCTTCACCAATTATAAAAAGTGAGGCAATCATAATAACAGTTGGATTACTAAAACCACTCAAGGTTTCATCTAAATTGATAATTCCAAATAAAAAGAGGCTCATCATTGAGAGCAATGCAACTACATCTGGTGGGAACTTTCCCCAAACAAAAAGAATAATAGTTATTGCCAGAATGATTAATACAATTGTCATATTAAGCTGTTTTAGTTTGAAATTTCTTATTCCTAAAATAGGCTAAAACTGAAGTAATAACAACAATAGTAATCAACACATAAATAAACTTTGGAATAGGAATTGGATCTCCGGCAGCATAACTATGTAATCCAGATAAGTAGTAATTGACACCAAAAGACGTCATAATAATAGAACCAAACGCAAATACGCTTGCAACATTTAATACATAACGACTTTTTAATGCTGGAATAAAGCGTAAATGTAAAACGATAGCATATACGATAATACTTATAAGCGCCCAAGTTTCTTTAGGATCCCAAGCCCAATAACGCCCCCAACTTTCATTAGCCCAAATGCCACCCAAAAACGTTCCTACTGCTAGAACAAATAAACCAATCGTCATAGAAATTTCGTTGATATAGGTGAGTTCTTTTATTCGAATATTAATAACTTCTTTTGTTTTTTCTGTTCTAAAAATAAAAAGTAATAAGGCCATAAACCCTAAAACAGCAGATAAGGCTAAAGGCGCATAACTGCTCACAATTGTTGCTACATGCACTTTTAACCAAAATGATTTTAAGACAGGCATTAAGTTGGTAATCTCTGGACTTAGCCAATCCAAATAGCATACAAATAACAAGGCGCCAGAAAATAAAGTAGACAACGGTAACGCAAAATCAGATTTTCTAAATGTTAAGAATCCACAGAGTAATAATACCCAAGCCACAAAAACAAGCATTTCATAACCATTACTCCAAGGTGCATGTTGTGCGACATACCAACGCAAAATGATATTTCCTGTGAATATGATAAAACTAATAAGAGTTAATATAATGAAGGTGTTCCAAACAAATTCGACACCCTTTTTCTGACTAAAAATTTTGATGATTGATAGTACTAAAAGAATGGTCCCTAAAGTAAAGAACACTTGAAAAAGCCAGAAGTTTAGGTTGAGTTGGTTATACCATAATTCGGCTTCTATACGTTTTCTACTCGGAATAATGTCTTTTCCTAAAACATCTTGAAACGTTTTAATATAACCTAACTTTTCACTGGCATCCACCCAGTTTTTGTCGATAACATCTTTAAAGTAATTGGGAATGATTTGCTGTGCAAACTGACCGTCTTCAGCTGGGAAATCTTCAAAATGATGTGTTTGACTATGCCATTTATTATTGTCATCGTTACTATTTGGAAAAACCTTCAAATAATTGCCAGAAAAGACATTAAATAAAATGTTGAAGCGTTCATCAACCTTAATAACTTCTTTATCAAATTCACTTCGCTCTGCAGGTTTCTTTTTATTGGCGTGTTCGACGACCTGACCTAAAATATATTTCCCTTTGTCATCAAGCAATCCAATAAAGGATACTAAGCCATCTTCACTTATATCTAAATCTTTAAATAATTCGCCTCCTTTTTTTTGGTCTACTTTTATAATCGGAATAAATTGCCAAACATTTGCCGACGATTGCATGGCTAAAAATGCCTGATTAGCATCTAAACGTATACTTTTTCCATTTTTAGTGAATTTAAAATAGGGTTTCCGAGAAAGCTTTCTTAAAAATTCAGAAGCTAGCGTATTCAATGGTTTTATACGTCCATCTAAATCTTGTACCATTAAACGTCCAAATAATTCGGCATGCTGTTGGTCTACCGTTTGCTGTTTTATGGTCTCAATGGTGATGTCTGGAATCTTTGGTTTTTCAGTTTGAGAAAACGTAACATTTGAAATACTTAAAAGGAGTAGGATTAGAGCAGCATTTTTCAGCTTCTTTAATTTCTTATTAATTAAAGTGAATCGCGAGGTCTTTCCGAAGAGTGTGAAAAACATGCCTATCATCATTAAAAAATACCCTAAATAGGTCACGTTTGTACCTATGGCGTCATGATTTACTGCTAATACAGTTCCTAATTCATCAGTATCATAACTCGCTTGAAAAAAGCGATACCCTTTATAATCCAAAACATTATTCATGAAAATACGATGTGGCATTTCAGTATTATTATCAATCACTTTGACTTCACTCGCATAAGCTGATGGACTTGTTGAACCTGGATAACGCTCTAATTGAAAATCGTCTAAATGAATAGAAAAAGGCGTGATTACAGGTTCGGCACCATAAGATAATGAGACTTTGATGTTATCTATATCGACATCATGTGTTGTTGGTAGAAAACCTTGTCTGTATAATAAGGTCGACTCTTTTTTCGTATCATTTACGTTTACATTTACAACTAAGGCATCGTCTTTTAACTCGTCGTTATCTTTTGGTTTTTCTGCCTCGCTAACCAAACCAATCGTTGCTTTTGGATGGTAGGATAATGGTACAAAAGACGCATCGCCATCGCGATACAATGTTCGTAATGACATGGTGTGCAAACTGTCTTTTTTGATGGTGCCTGCGGTTTCGGTTGCCATGACAAAGGAGCTTAAATTTCTAGGTGAAAGCATACTAAACACACCATCTTTTTCTATGATATTTATGACACCAGGTGCATCAACTTCAAAACCAACTTTATGCTGATGTTTACCAATAGCTTCAATTTCACCTTTTTGTAAAAAGACTGTTTCTCTTCCATTACCTGCGGAAACTACCATCTGAATCATTGGTTTTCCGTTGGGTTGATCTTCTTTTATTTGCGGAATGGCATCTGCTACAAATTCATTATACGATACGGTAACTGGTATTTTGTTAATTTCAGTAGTAATACTAAAATCATTATCACTTAAAGTCGAAAAACTCAGTTGCTTTTTTACTGATTTTGTTGTGTTTCCATCAGTGAGGTGCACATGAAGGAAATTGGCATCAGAAATAATAACATTTGAGGAAGCCCCTTCACGAATACGCATAATACCACCATAAGAATTGTAACGTGTAATACTGGCTCCAATAAGAATAACAACAAAGGCAAGGTGAAACATTAATAAGGGCCATTTTGCTAAGCGCCAGAGTTTGTATTTGTATATGTTCATTATGAAACAAACACCTAAACCAGCCATAACTAATTCAAACCACCAAGCATCATAAATTAATTTCCAAGCGGTTGCAGTGCCAAAATCATTTTCAATGAATGTTGCTACAGCCATCGCTATAGCAAACGTAAAAAGTAATACAATAGCTAGAATGGGCGAGGCAAGCAGTCGAAAGAGTTTATTCATTTATGTCAGTTTAAAAAAAATACCTTCTCATAAGTATAGAAAGGTATTTTTATAATAAGAGATTTGTTTTAGTTAATTAGTAGTTGTTACTGCATTTTTAGTTTGATAAGTTGCTTCACGCGCTTTGGCTTCTTCAAGCCATTTAGGTAATAGGTTCTTTTTAAATGTGTCCTTTTCAGCTCTTAATTTTTCCATATCTAAACCGATAAATTCCTGTGCTTTTTCTTTTGTTGAAATATCTGGTATTTCAATGGGTTTATTATGCCCAAGACTTGCTAACATTCGTGCGAGTTTTACACGAGCTTCTTGCGCGATGACTAATCCGCTTCCAATAACACGAGCTGTTTCAACAGGCGAATGAAAAGAAGCACCATGAGAAGCCGCCGAATAATCCCAACGCCATTGTGCATGACGGATATCAGTTAAAATGGGCTTCATTTGCGCTTTAGTTGCACCTAATTCCCAACACTTTGCAGCTTCGAGATGGGCACTAACCAATAGTGTTTCTAACTTTATTCTATTTTCAGATGCTTTACGTTGCCTTTCATAAACATTAGCAATCAATTTTTTAGATTCTTCTCTATGACAAACCTGACATGCGTTAGATGTGTTATTTAAAGGCGATTGGATATGATGGTCTGTAAATTTTTGCCCACCTTCACTTTTGTAAGGCATATGGCAATCAGCACAAGATACACCTCTATCGGCATGAACACCAGTAACGAAAGTTTCATAACCTGGATGCTGCGCTTTAAGCATCGGTGTTTTACTTATTTTATGTGTCCAATCTGAAAACTCTATATTATCATAATAGTTTTCCATAGCTTCAACAGTAAAGCCATCTTTCCAAGGAAATTTCAGATATGGAACACCTTCTTTTCCTGGTATTTTTTTATCAAAGTAGTATTCGACATGACATTGCGCACAAACGAGAGAGCGCATTTCATTATGTGTTGCTTGATTAATGTCTTTTCCCATCGCATCAAAGGCTTCAACTAAAGCTGGACGCGTAATACGTAATTTCATACTATTTGGGTCATGACAATCTGCACAACCAATTGGATTTACTATTTCTTCGCCTTTGTCTGCCCATTTTCCACTATAAAATTCTGCAATACCAATCTCATTCATTAAACGAGGTACATCTGGACTTTTGCACGTCCAACATGTTGCTGGCATTGGGCCATCTCCTTTTCCTTCGGGACCTCCAGTTCTTAAAGTGTTATGAATATCATCAATAGCATAGGCATGACCACGACCTTGGTTATAATCTTTAGAAAATCCATAACCTGCAAACAAAATGACTAAACGAGGATCTTCTTCAAGGACATCACGCATGCGAGAACCGCCTTGATAAGAAGCAAAAGAGGTGTCTAATGTTTGTAATGAGGATTGATACTCTAGTGGGAAATTTTCTCCCCAAACCTCATTTCTAGGTTCATTTTCAGCAATATTTACTTTAGGTACATATTGGTACTTTGCCTCAGATTTTCTGTTGACGATACTAGACGCTAAAAGGCCTAATAAGAAAACGACAATAATGGTTACAATGAATAATACTTTATTTTTCATGTTATAGTGTTTTATTAATCTTTTTTAAGTTGTTCTTCCATCCATGACGGAATGACGATCTCTTCTTGATCTGTAGGTAGAGGCGCAACATTAAATTTGATGGTGGTTAAACCATGAACTTTTCCATGCGGAATCATCTTATGACAACTCCAACATTGACGACCAGTTCTATTTTCATTATGACCTTCGAGCCAACCATCATATTTGGCTTGTGTGACTTGTTGAACGTGACAACGAATGCAATTGTTTTGCACAACTTCTTGCGAAGCCTCTTTCATTTCAATAACATCAGGCTCAGCTCTTGCTGTAAAAACTGAGGCGTGATATAAACCATCTTTTGCTTTGAAGTAGTATTTGTTTACAATATTATCATGTGGGACGTGACAGTCGTTGCAATTTGCCCATTCGCGATGTGAACTATGCATCCAACTGTTATAAACTGAAGTCATAACATGACAGTTAACACAGGCTTGCGGATCATCTGACAAATAAGAAACGATTTTAGATTCTCTTGCCATAAATAAACCCAAGCCAATAACAACGGCAATAAAAAACATAGCTGTTTTTCTCCATTTGGAGTTTTTGGGCAAGATGTTGTACTTAAATATCAATCCTATTGTTTTGTTGCACTATTAAATAATGTCGGTGTAACTTTTAATTGAACCCAAGCCCAATTATTAGTATTGCTATTTCGTATTCCGTTTTTTATTGAGCTCATACCTTCTGAAGCAAATAAATGTGAATAACCAATATTTAAAGATACGTCTTTCATTAGACTTTTTGAATAAACAAGATCTATTTCTGTTCCCAAATAGGCATCCACATTGTTGTTTAAGTCAGCATTAGCTGAGAAATAATGTACTTTACTTAATAAACTAGAGGTTTTCCCTAATTTAAAAATCGCTTTAGCGTAGACGTCATTTAAGCCAACATTGTTGGCATGATTCCCAACATAGAAATAATCCATAAATCCATTAAACTTATGATTTGTGCCGTATAAAGGGAAGAAAGATTTGTTTTTAGAATCGCCATCTTGATCTGTACCACTTAATAGTTCAAAACCTAAGCCAAATAATGTTTTACCTGGTTTGTAATTGGCTTCTAAAGCGACTTGATAAGCAGCTAGATTGGTACTTGCATTTGCTTTTCCAAATTGATAGTAAGCGGAGCCATTTAATTTTACAGCATCAATAGGAAAGGTGAAGTAACTGCCAGCTGTTTGCCTATAAAACACACCATCAGGAATATCATTATCTTCTCCTGTAAATTTCTGAAACCCTGTATTCAAGACTAAAAAACTAGCCGAAAGCTTATCCCAATTTTTCTTCAGGTATGCATATTGCATTGCTTTATATGTGAAGGCGCCAGACAAGCTAAAATCTGTTCCTATTTGGCGTTGGTTTTCTTGGCTAAAGGCAAAACCTAAGTCGGCAATAAGGTTGCCCTTTTTATATTGTATTAATGCGGCATCATGAAAACGACCTTGCATAGCCCAATCTAATCCCCCAAATATGCGTTGATTGTCATATGAGATGACTTGTCGTCCTAATTTTGTAGACCAATTTTCATCAAATTCATAATGCATCCAGCCTTGAAAAATTGAAAAGGAATTATTGCTATCTGTAGGATCAATTTGTTTGGTGTCTCCCCAAGTACTCACATCTTGAAAGCTCATCATGACAGTAAGTTTTTCGACCTTGTAGTTTATATTTAAACGTGTGCGTTGTACTACAAATGTTGCAGGATCTGCATTATCTGGAAAGAGATTTCCAAATCCGTGACGATACTCAAAACGTGGTCTAATATCTGCATCAACTTTAAATTGAGCAAAAGCACTGCTAAGAGATAAGCAGAGAAAAATACATAAAATGGTTTTTGTATACATAGCTAATCGAGTTATAACATGGCATATAAAGTTAAGATTAATAATGTAATATTAGAAAAACGTTAGCTTGAATTAATTCAAGTCTAAATAATTTCTAAAAAAGTACTTTTGAAAAATAATTCTATCTATACTAAGATAGAAGTGGTTTTAAAGCATATAAAATCATTTAGAATATTTATTGAAAGAACTATTATAAATTAAATCATGAATTCACAATCTAAATCAAAAAAAATTGGGTGTTATATTCTGTTTCTATTAATGATGCTCTCAGCTTCTTTTAAATTGCTTCATTACGGGCCATCTGTACATTTTTATGTTTACCCTCTGCCTGATGTATTTTTAAATTCTGTTCCTTATTTTGAACTACTTGGAGGTGTTCTATTTCTTTTTGGAGCAAAAAAAATCATCTATAGAGTTTATGGAGGAATGGTTCTAATTCCAACTTTGGTTGGCGCAGTAGCATCACATATTGCTTTTGGATGGTTTAATTTTATGGACGGAATAAGCGAGCCCTTTCATTTTACCTTGCCTTCTTTTATTATATTATGCTTAACCATTTGGGTTTCATATAAACCGATTAAGGATTTCATTAAATCGGGATTTAAAACTACTTGAAATTACCGACGCATTTCTATTGATGAGAAATTTATAGTTCTTGAATTTATTTAAGAATATTGAAGCGTAAAAAAATTGCATTTGAGAATTTATAAAACACCTTTTATGATAGACAAACTCCGAAACAAAATTGAAGAATACACACCAATTGATGACAAACATTGGGAAGATATTAAAGAAAACTGTACAGCTTTAAATATTAAAAAAAAAGAAGTATTAGTAAACAATGACGAACAGAGTAAAGACCTCTTTTTTATAGTCTCAGGAAGTTTTGAAATCTCACAAGCTTTTAATAACGGAGATATTAAAACAGTTTGGTTTTTTTTAGATGAGATGTTTGATATTATGGGCTGTTTAGATAGTGTTTTTTTAGGGGAAGCAACAAAATATGAAATCACAGCAATTGAAGATTCTACAGTAATCAAATTTTCATATAGCGCACTTGAATCATGGTTGAAAAAGTATCCTTATCTAAACGAATTTGTTAGAAAAGATGTGCTTAATGGATTGGTGTTGTTATTTGAAATTAGAAACCATATGGCATCGCATAGTGCTTTAGAATTTATCAACTACTTAAAAAATAAATTCCCAATGATATTAGATAGAGTTCCAGATAAAAATATTGCAGAGTTAATGGGAATAACACCTGAATGGTATAGTAAATTGAAACGAAAATTAAACAACTTGAATTAATTCAAGAGAATTCATATTTCAGATATATATTTTTGCTGTCATTTATAAATCTTAGCATGCTTAAAAAAGGTTTAGTTTAAATGAAGTTGCGTAGAGTATTACATTCCAAAAATAGAATTCGCCAATTAAGTTAAAAATAATAATGTAATTTTAAGGGACAATATTATAGTAGTCATTTATGTGTGTAACAGTTATATTTACAAAATAATAATTTGCAATGAAAAAAACCATCTTAGTATTAGCGTTGACATTTGTTACATTCGCCTTTTCGCAAAAAAAAGATACTTACGCTATTGGCATTTTACTTGACAATAGAACTGAAGAGATTGAACCTTTGCTTCAAACGATTCAAAATCAGATTATTGCTGTAGTAGGAGAAGATGCTGATATTATATTTTCTGAAAATAATATTCTTGTCAATAACTACGATTTAGAAACCGCAAGATTACAATACAATATGCTTGTTTCTAATGATACTGACATTATTCTTGCCTTTGGAGTGGTTAATAATGAGATTGTGAGTAAGCAATCTGTTTATGAAAAGCCCACCATTTTATTTGGGGCTGTGAATAGAGATTTTAGTACAATAGATTTTACCAAGACCACCTCAGGAATAGATAACTTCACATATTTAATAGAATCTGAATCTTATAATGATGATTTTATAAAGTTTAAAGAGCTTACAAATTTTAAAACACTAGGCATATTGGTTGAAAATCATATGGTAGATCTATTGCCACTTAAAGACACCTTTGATAAAGAGTTCGAAGCTTTGGATGCCACTTATAAGTTAATCCCTTTTGAAACGGTTTCTGATATTATGTCTAATCTAAATGATGTTGATGCGGTTTATCTCGCTAGCGGGTTTTTCTTAAAGGAAAGTGAGGTAGAATTATTAGCGCAAACATTTATAAAAGATAAATTGCCTTCGTTTACATCTAACGGTATTAAGCAGGTAGAACAAGGTATTATGGCAACCAATCAATCTGAGGACAATCTAGACCAATTCATTAGACGTATTGCCCTTTCTGTTGAAGGTTATGTAACAGGTACTGCTTTGTCAGATATGCCAGTGTTTATAGATTTTAGTGAGCGATTAACAATAAACTTTAATACGGCAGAATTGGTTGAAGTACCAATCAAGTATAGCCTCATTAATGATACTGATTTTGTAGGAGAATTTAAGAATGTCTTGTCTGAAAAACAATATAATTTAGTTGATGTCATCAATAGTGTACTGGACCAAAATTTGTCATTGCAATCCATTCAAAAAGATGTGGAATTAAGTGGGCAGGATGTGAAATTGGCAAAGAGCAATTATTTACCAAGCTTAACAGCAGCAGCTAACGGGACTTATACTGATCCAAACCTTGCTGAAATTAGCAGTGGTCAAAATCCAGAATTTCAAACTGCTGGTAATATTACCTTACAGCAAACGGTGTTTTCTGAAGCTGCTAATGCCAATATTGCTATTCAAAAAAGTCTTCAAAAAGCACAACAAGAAAATTTAAATGCAGAGCAACTAAATTTAGTTTTTGATGCTACTAATGCGTATTTCAATACATTAATAGTAAAAGCGAATATGCAAATTCAAATGAGTAATTTAGAACTGACTAGACGAAATTTACAGATTGCAGAGCAAAATTATGAAGCTGGTGAAGCTGGGAAATCTGACTTGCTGCGTTTTCGAAGTCAAATGGCACAAAATACCCAAGGCATGGTTGAAGCGGTTAACCAATTTGAGCAAAGTTTAGTCAATTTAAATCAGTTGTTAAATAATCCCGTAAATACAGAAATTGATATTGCAGATGTTGATTTAGACCAAGCATTTTTACAACATTACAATTATGATAATTTCATTGACCTATTAGATAACCCTAGGCTTCGTGAGCCATTCATTGAATTCTTAATTCAAGAATCAAAAAATAACGCGCCCGAATTAAAAGCTTTAGATTATAATTTAGATGCTACAGATCGCAACATAAAGCTAAACAGTCATGGTCGCTTTTTACCAACATTTGCTTTACAAGGTCAATACAACAGAATCTTTGGTAGAAATGGTGTTGGGAGTACTGCTCCACCAGGAACATCATTTTTAGATGATAATTATAATATTGCTTTAAATGTGTCTATTCCTATTTTAAATAGTAATCAAACGAATATCAATAGACAAACGGCAATCATTCAAAAAGATCAATTAACGATTAATAAAGAGAATACCGAATTGGCATTGTCTGCAAATATAAGAAATGCGGTTTTAAATGTTATTAATCAAATATCAAATATTGAATTATCTAAAGTTTCTGAAGAAACTGCAAAAGAAGCATTGGATTTAACACAAGTGTCTTATTCAAATGGCGCTGTCAATATCGTTCAATTAATTGATGCACAAAATAATTATATAAGTGCTCGTTTATCTAAAATAACGGCAGTGTACAACTATTTAATTAATGCGTTGCAAATGGAACGCTTTTTAGGGTATTATTTTCTATTGAACACTGATGCCAAAAACAACGAATTTAACCAACGCTTTTTAGAGTATTTAAACACAAGAAATTAGAACTTATGATGAAAAATAAAACGAGTATTTGCCTTCTTTTAGTAATGGTGTTTTTTTCGTGTGCTGAAGAAAAGAAGGCTGTAGAAAAGTTTGTTCGCCCAGTTAAATATCAAACAGTAAGTTATTTAGGGGGAGAAAAAATTAGAACGTTTAGTGGAACAGCTCAAACCGATAAGATTATTAATTTGAGCTTCCGTAACAATGGTATCATTACTCAGTTTGATATCAAATTGGGTCAGAAAGTAAAAAAAGGAGAACGATTAGCTAGGCTAGATAATGTGCAATCTCGTTTATCATACGAACAATCAGTTACAGAACTCAATAGTGCTGCTTCTCAAATGAATACAGCAAAACTAAGTTTAAACCGAGTGCGATCTTTGTATGAGAAAGGAAGTTCTTCCTTAAGTGATTTTGAAGCGGCGAAGAATGCCTATAAAACAGCACAACAAAGTCATGAATCGGCTAAACGAGGTGTGTCTATTCAACAAGAGCAAATTCGTTTTGGGTATATCAATGCTCCAGAAGATGGTGTTATCGCTGCAGTGATGTCTGAAATAGATGAGAATGTTAGTGCAGGTCAAGCGGTTGCAACACTTAATGCAGGAAGTGATATGGAAATTACTTTGGGAATTCCTGAGAGTGTTATTAATGGAGTTGCATCTGGAATGACTGTGGATGTGAGTTTCACATCTCTGTCTGATAAAAAATTTAAAGCTAAAGTTACTGAGGTTGCTCCGGCAGTTGATACAAATACATCTACATATCCTGTTCGTGTTACAGTGACCAATCCAAGTGACGATATTAAAAGTGGAATGGCAGCCAATGTGACTTTCGATTTTGGAGATAATAAAACAACAAATACTATTTTAGTTGTTCCAGCAAATGCTGTTGGAGAAGATAGTAATGGTCGTTTTGTATTTCTTGTTGAAGAAGCGGGCGACATGACGAAAGTTAAGAAACAACAAATTACTATAGGTGATTTAACAGGAGAAGGCTTTGAGATAAAATCTGGATTAAAAGCAGGACAGAAAATAGCTACTGCAGGTTTACAAACATTATTAGACGGACAAGAAGTAAGACTACAGTAATTCTAAACAACCAACCAAATGAATTTATCACAATTTTCTATAGATAAAAACAGAATTACATTTATGGTACTTGCTACTATAATACTCATGGGTTTAACCATGTATTCTGGTTTGTCAAGAGATAGTATGCCACCTTATACAGTAAGAGTTGCTACGGTAGTGTCTCAGTTTCCAGGTGCTGGCCCAGAACGTGTAGAGCAACTAGTTACAGATAAAATAGAAAAAGTAGCTCAAGAACTTCCAGAATTAAAAGAAGTAAAAAGTACTTCGAGATCAGGCCTATCTGTTGTTACAGTGACTTTGAAAGATGAGGTTTCGCCTAAAAAAATGCAAGCGGTTTGGGACAGGTTACGAAGAAAATTAAACGATTTACAAGGCTTGCCCCAAGGCGTTCAACCTTCGTTAAAAGATGATGGTGTAGGTGATGTTTATGGCATTGTAATTGGGCTTACCTCTGATGGATATTCTTATGCTGAGATGAAAACTTATGCAGATGATATTAAAGACGCTCTTATTAAAATACCAGATGCTGCAAAGGTTGAAATGGGAGGACAGCAAGATGAACGCATTTTTGTTGAATTTGATAATACGCGATTAAAAGAATATGGACTGTCTGCTTCAAAATTGCAGCAATCTATTGCTTCAACTAATATCTTAAATTCTGGAGGACAGATTAATTTAGGAGATGAACGTATTATTTTAGAACCAACAGGAAACTTTAATTCTGTAGACGATATTAGGAATATGCTCATTTCTGTCGGAAATTCTAATGGTACTCAACTCGTTAAATTAGGTGATATTACGTCTGTAGAGCAAGGGTATATCGATCCACCAACGCAAAAAGTGCGTATTAATGGGAAAGATGCCATTTCATTGCATGTTAACTTAAAAGAAAATGCAAACGTTATTGCTCTAGGAGAAGAAGTCAATAAAGTTGTACATACTTGGCAACAAAAATTACCGGTAGGATTAGAGATTACAAGAGTCTCTTCATTAGACACCTATATTGATGTGAAAGTCAGCGACTTTATAGTCAACCTCATGCAATCAATTGCCATTGTATTATTGGTTATGCTTGTCTTTTTAGGTATTAGAACAGGTTTCGTCATTGCGAGTTTAATTCCCATTGTAACTATTATGACTTTGATGATCATGGGAGTCATTGATATGGGGTTAAATCAAGTCACATTAGCGGCTTTAATTATGGCGCTTGGGATGTTAGTTGATAATGCTATTGTAGTTGCCGAAACCATCATGGTCAAGATGGAACAGGGAATTGATAAAAAACGCGCAGCCGTTGAAGCCTTTTCAGAATTATGGATGCCTTTACTGATTTCAACCTTAACAACTTCTGCAGCATTTTTAGCGTTTTATTTGTCTCCAACAACAATGGGAGATATTGTGGGACCAATTTTTGTTGTGATTACAATAGCCTTAATGTCGTCTTGGATGATAGCATTAACAGTTATTACGTTATTCTGCTACCTCTTTTTAAAAGTAAAACCAAAAGGCGAAAGCAAACCTAGTTTTATAGATCGAATTATTAATAAACTTAAAGAATATTACAAGGATCTTATCTTAGTTGCATTAACCAATAAGTGGAAAGTGATTATTGGGATATTCCTCATCTTTTTTGCATCCTTGTATGGATTTACAAAAATACCTTTCATCTTCTTTCCCGATAGTGATCGAAATATGATTACTGTAGATATAAATTTACCTGAAGGAAATAAAATAGAGCGTACAACCGAAGTTGTTAAACGTATTGAACAATTTATGGCAGATTCGTTGCAAGTCAATACAACTAGAGATAAAGGTATTTTAGATTGGTCATCCTATATAGGCGAAGGACCTGAGTCGTATGATTTAGGCTATTCTCCAGATGAAGCAAATTCAAATTACGCTCATATACTGGTAAACACATCTTCATTTAATGAAAACATCGATGTTATAACCAAACTAGATAATTTCACGTTTAATAATTTTCCAAATGCAGATATCAAAGTTGGTGCTTTAGGTTCTGGAGGTAGCGGAACACCTATTGAGATCAAAGTTTCTGGTAAAAACCCTGATGAGTTGTCTCGAATAGCCGAAGCCGTAAAGTTAAAACTGTCAACGATTACTGGAACCAAAAATGTAAAAGACGATTGGGGACCAAAGAGTAAAAAATTCTTGATTGAAATTGATCAAAATAGAGCACAAACAGCTGGAATAACAAGTGAAGATATTGCTACATCGCTGAGAACTGTTTTAGATGGTTTTCAAACAGGTGAATATCGCGAAGATGACAAGTCTATTCCCATTATGATGCGCAGCGATGTGAGTCAGCAACAATCATTAGCATCCTTAGAGACCTTAAATATCTATTCGCAAAACTCTGGTAAAAGTGTGCCATTGTTACAAGTGGCTTCTATTGTTCCGCAATGGCAGTATTCAAAAATTAAACGTTTTGATTTACGTCGCACAGTCAATGTCACCAGTGAATTACGTGCCACTGGAAATGCTTCGGCAATTACAGCGGAAATCACACCTTGGCTAATAGAACAACAAAAATCATGGCCTCAGGATTATCGTTACGAATTTGGAGGTGATGCTAAGCAAACAGCAGAAAGTATGGGCTCTGTAATTGGATTCTTGCCTGTTTCAGCATTTATAATTGTTCTGCTTTTAATTATTCAGTTTAATTCATTTAGAAAAATGACAATGGTTGTACTTACAATTCCTTTAGGTATTATTGGTGTTGTTATTGGCTTATTAGTATTTGGTGAAGCCTTTGGTTTTATGCCATTTTTAGGTGTGATTTCCTTAGCTGGAATCGTTATTAATAATGCTATTGTACTTATTGATCGTATGGAAGTAGAGCAACGTGATTTAGGTAGGTCAGAACAAGATGCAGTAATTGCTGCTTGCTTGCAACGATTTCGACCAATTCTTCTGGCAACATTTACAACAGTACTTGGGTTAATTCCGTTGTATATTTCAGGAGGAGAAATGTGGGAAGGCATGGCCATTGGAATTATGGTAGGATTATTATTTGGGACTGTAATTACATTATTATTTATTCCTTCACTATATAGTGCATTGTTTAGAGTGAATTATAAAGATTATGAGTTCAATAAGGCTTTATTAGATGATTAAAAATTTATACAAACACCGATTTGAAATTTTCTTTGCAACACAATTATTCATATTGTTTGGTTCTTTACTCTTTCCTAGTGCATTTTTTGAAAATGTGTTGACACCAATCTTATTTCTTGTAAATACTATAGCTGGAATTTTTTTAGTGTCTAAAAAGAAGAAACTTATGTGGTTTCTAATTATTCTATTTGGAATATCCTTAGTTGTATTTGGAAGTAGTATGATGAGTAGACATGCCGAGTTTCAAGAGAATTTCTTACTGAGATTAAGTGTCTATTTTGTTTTTTACATCCTTGTCACACATCAAATCATACTGCAAATATGGAAAGCAAAAAAAGTTAACAATCTTGTTGTTATTGGAGTTATGTGTGGCTATATTTCTCTTGGTTTTATTGCCTTTTTTCTGTTTACGACAATAGAGTTATTAGAACCGAATTCTTTTAAAGGGTTTGTTATAGATGTTAACAATACATCTTTAGGCTTAGATTCTATAATGTACTATGCTTATATTACCTTGATGACTATTGGTTATGGTGATATTGTTCCTGTGACGCCATTAGCTCAAAAAGCCGCTATTATTACAGGTTTGATGGGACAGTTTTATTTAGTGATTGTTACTGCTATTGTTGTTGGAAAATACATTCAGCACAATGCCAAATTTGATGATTAGTCTAAACTAAAACTGTAAAGATTACCACCTTCATGTTTCGTTTTTTCATCAGTAATTAAAACATTATTTGGACCAATAAAGTTAATGCCTTCTTTTTGAGAATCATGATCAAATTCGACAGATTCAATGGTTCCGCTGAAAAAATCATCAGAAGTAAAATCCGTTAGCTTCCATAATCTATTATGGTTAAGTAACACAACCGTTTTCCCATCATCACTTATATCTGCTGAAGTTACTTTGGTATGTTTTCCTTTCAGTTTTATGTCTGAAATATAACTAGCTACATGATTGCCTATTTCATTTGGCACCTTAAATAGCTTGCATTTTTTATGCGTTTTACTAAATATATAAAAGGCGTCATTATAGAGAAAGAACGATTCAAAATCTTCCGATTTCATATCATCAGGCAAAGTAAAAGTAACCACTTCGGCATTTACAGATGAACCAGCATTATTTGGATTTGAAACTTTATAAATAGCAAAGCTTTTGCGTTTTTTTGAGTTGTTTCCAAAGTCTCCAATATAAATATTGCCTTTAGCATCTGAAGTCAAATCCTCCCAATCAATATTTTGAATATTAGCAATGCTAATATCCTTAATAATATCACCCTTAGAATTTAAGCCATAAAGGTGGTTTTTGTTTCCAGCATCCTCAATAACCCAAAGCGTATTTGAGGTTGATGTTTTTTCAATGGCTGAGGTTTCTTTTAGACTCGTTGGTAAATCAGCTAGAATAGTAAGTTTCCCAGAGTCACAAGAACTGGTAAGTAGTATTGAAAGTATCGCAAGATTAAAATAATGAGACATCACTGACTGATTTAGAGGTAAAATAATGGGTTTTTCTTCGGAATTAAAAATCAAAACTCATAAAGCTATTATAAAAGTTGATTTGATGTGTTTTCTTAACTGAAATTAATACTTTTATGTCGTATGCAAAAACCACTTAAAATAGGACATAGAGGTGCAAAAAATTATGTTGCAGAAAACACCATTGCGTCTATCGAAAAGGCTTTGGAAATTGGTGTTGATGGTATTGAAATAGATGTGCATAAATGTGCTTCTGGTGAATTGGTCGTCTTTCACGATTTTACACTTGATAGAATGACTAATGGTTCTGGGGAAATTTCTAAGCATACATTAACCCAGTTAAAAGAACTAAAAGTTAGTCGTCAATTTGCAATACCAACACTAGAAGATGCTTTAGATGCTATTGATAAAAAATGCCTGCTCAATGTTGAACTCAAAGGGAAAAATACTGCAACTGAAGCGTGTAGAATAATTGATGATTATATTAATAATAAAGACTGGACTCTTGATCATTTTATTATATCTAGCTTTCAACATCATGAACTTGAAGCTGTTTTTAAAACCAACAGTAACTTACGTTTAGGCGTTTTAACAAAAGCTAGTGTAACCGATGCTTTAGAGTTTGCTAAAACGATAAATGCTTACGCTTTACATCCTAATTATGCGCTATTAACAAAAGAAAATGTAAAGCTAGCTCAAAGTGAAGGCTATAAAGTAATTACTTGGACAGCCAATACCATTGAAACTATTGAACGTATGACATCCTATGGTGTCGATGCTATAATATCTGATAATCCAGATCGCCTATGAAACCATATGATGTCATCATAGTTGGAGGAGGAGCTGCAGGCTTTTTTGCAGCAATTAATATTGCTGAAAACAACTCGAAATTGAAAGTAGCCATTCTCGAGCGTGGGAAAGAAGGCTTGCAAAAAGTGAAAATTTCTGGAGGTGGCCGATGTAATGTTACACATGCCGAATTTATTCCTTCAGAGTTGGTACTCAATTATCCAAGAGGTGAAAAAGAACTGTTAGGGCCTTTTCATCAATTTATGACTGGTGATACCATTCAATGGTTTGAAGATAGAGGCGTAGCACTAAAAATTGAAGATGATGGTAGAATGTTTCCTATTACAGATAGTTCGCAAACCATAATTGATTGCTTTCTTAATGAAGCAAAAAACAATAATATTGACATCTTATATAATCATGTTTTAAAGTCTGTAACCCATTTAGAAACGAATTGGCTTTTAGAAACGTCACAAGGTGATTTTTCTGCAGAGAAACTTATGATGGCAACAGGAAGTAATCCTAAAATATGGAAGCTTTTAGAAGATTTAGGCCATACCATTTCACAACCTGTTCCGTCATTATTTACGTTTGATATTAAAGATGAACGTATCTCAGGTATTCCTGGAGTTGTCGCTCAAAATATTGAGGTCAAGGTCGTCGATTCAAATCTATGGAGCGAAGGGCCTTTATTAATTACTCATGTTGGAATGAGTGCTCCAGCCATTTTAAAATTGTCAGCTTTTGGAGCTATAGAATTAGCTAAGCGTAATTATAATTTTCAAATTGAAATCAACTTTATACGACAATCATTTGAAGATTGCTTTGATCATTTAAAAATTTTAAAACAAGATTTGGCGAAGAAAACTGTCCTCAAATCGGCACAATTTGAATTGCCAAAACGATTATGGCAAAAGTTAGTTTTGGCTTCTCAAATGAACAATGAAACACGTTGGGCAGATCTCAATAAATCGCAGTTAGAGTTGTTGGCATTACAACTCACTAAAGCGGTATTTCATGTTACTGGGAAAAGTACATTTAAAGAAGAATTTGTAACAGCAGGCGGTATTAACTTGAAAGAAGTGAATTTTAAAACCTTCGAAAGTAAGTTGCATGAAAACCTTTATTTTGCAGGAGAGATTTTAAATATAGATGCAGTCACGGGAGGGTTTAATTTTCAGAATGCGTGGTCAGGTGCTTTTATTGCTGCGAAACATATGTCAAAATCATGAACACCTATATTACACTTTTAAGAGGCATTAATGTTGGCGGACATAAAAAAGTCCCAATGGCAGAGTTACGCGAGTTGCTCACTAAAACAGGATTTGAAACGGTGAAAACCTATATTCAAAGTGGTAATATTATATTAAAATCTTCAGCAGGTGAAAATGCAATAATAGAAAAGCGTGTTCATGAAGAAATTCAATTGCATTTTGGGTTTGACGTTCCGGTAATTGCCAGGTCTAGAGATGCTTTTCAGCAAATTTTTGATGCCTGTCCTTTTTCCGGAGAAAAAAAAGAAACGAGTTATTTTGTTTTATTAAGTGGTATTCCTGATAACAAATTAGTGGCTGATGTGATGAAAATCACTTACGATAATGAAGAATTTCAAATTATTGATGATTGCCTATATTTTCATTCTTCAATTGGTTATGGAAACTCAAAATTTAACATGAATTTGTTTGAGAAAAAACTAAAGGTAAGCGCTACATCACGAAACTTTAAAACCATGGTGAAGCTCATCGACCTTAGTGCTGATATCTAATTAAGCCAATAACCTACTGAAAGCTGAAAAAGTAAAATTGAGGTGCCTTCAGTATCTCCTGCATCTTTTTTAATAACATCTGATGGCGAATAATTAATACGAAATTGACTAAATAAATTATCATCAAAGTTATATGTTGCTCCTCCTACAAAACCAATGGTGATGGTTTTTAAACGCTCTACAGTTTCTAATGCTTCGTTTCGACGTTGTTTTTGATCAAGCGTTATTGCCATTTTTGGTCCAATTTCGAAACTCCAATTTTTTACGGTATGTATTTGTGCTAGTATAGGAATGTCAAACAGTGTAAAACGTTTAATTGTTTTGCCATCATTTGCACTACCAACTCTAGATAATTGGGGTTCGACTTGAATGTTGAAATCCAAATTTGTAGGGATTGTAACAATTGCACCAATGTGAAAATCTGCTAGAAATGATTCGCTGCTCTCAACATCACCATAATTGTTAGAGAAATTTATACCGCCTTTAACTGCAAACCGAAACGGATTTGTAGGTGTATCATTACTATTGTCGTTTTGAGAAAAAGAATGGGTGTAACAAAATAGCAACATGCTAAGAAACAAGCTGAAATGTCTAGTTTTCATAATAAGTGGATATTAATTTATATAACATCGCAATTATTTCAATTTGTCGTCACAACTACTTAAAAAATAAGATTTATACTTATGAAGTTATTATCTTTGTCAGAATTAGAATTGCACATGAATCGAGAATATTTTATTCCAAAGCCTTATTCAAAAACTTTAGATAACGGAAGTGTGACTTGGTCGTCACCTAGTAACATAGCACTGGTAAAATATTGGGGTAAAAAGGAACATCAAATTCCTGAGAACCCATCAATCAGTTTTACCTTAGATTATTGTAAAACAACTACAACACTTAGTTTTTCTAAGCAGGAGGATACTAGTGAATTTTCTT
This sequence comes from uncultured Psychroserpens sp., assembly GCA_947489585.1. Classification (GTDB taxonomy): domain Bacteria; phylum Bacteroidota; class Bacteroidia; order Flavobacteriales; family Flavobacteriaceae; genus Psychroserpens. The sequence goes on along the minus strand of CANLEE010000001.1, from coordinate 431,824 downwards.
TTGAAGTATTTTTAGATGGTATTGAAAAAGATGATTTCAAACCGAAAATTGAAACCTTTTTTATACGTATTGAAGCTTATTTACCTTTTTTAAAAGGCTATCATTTCAAAATCGAAACTTCAAATTCATTTCCACACAGTTCAGGAATTGCATCTTCAGCTTCAGGAATGAGTGCATTGGCTTTATGCTTAATGAGTATAGAAAAACAACTTTCTGGGGATATTTCAGAAGCATATTTTAACCAAAAGGCATCGTTTTTGGCTCGTTTGGGGTCTGGTAGTGCATGTCGTAGTATTGAAGGTGATCTGATTGTTTGGGGAACGCATCAAGACATAAATGATAGTTCAGATTTATATGGTATTAAATACCCGTTCGATGTTCATGAGAATTTTAAAAACTACCAAGACACTATTTTACTGGTTGATAAAGGTGAAAAGCAGGTAAGTAGTACAGTTGGACATAATTTGATGCATGAACATCCCTTTGCTGAACGCCGTTTTGAACAAGCACATGAGAATATGTCGAAACTGATTTCAATATTCAAAACTGGAGATTTGGATGCATTCATTAAAATAGTTGAAAGTGAAGCATTGACCTTACATGCAATGATGATGACGAGTATGCCTTACTTTATTTTAATGAAACCGAACACACTTGAAATCATTAATAAAATTTGGAGCTATAGAAATGAAACCAATTCTAAGATTTGTTTTACTTTAGATGCTGGAGCTAATGTTCATATTTTATATCCAGAAAATGAAATGGAAAACGTCATGGAATTCATTAAAAATGAATTAGTTGCCTATTGTCAAAACGAACATTATATTAGCGACCAAATTGGCTTTGGCGCGAACCAAATACAATAATAATACGTATATTTGTTAAAGGAATTGCCCAATATATATGAAAGGACCTCTTTTTTACTCAAAAATCTTACTCTTTGGTGAATATGGAATCATCAAGGATTCAAAAGGCTTATCTATACCTTATAACTTTTATAATGGTGCTTTAAAGACTGATGAAAACCCATCACTTGAAGCTATCAAATCTAATGAAAGTCTGAAGCGATTTGTGTCGTATTTAAAAGAAGTTGATGTTGAGTTGGTGACTTTTGATCTTGAAACTTTAGCCAATGATGCTGAGAAAGGAATGTATTTTGATTCCTCAATTCCTCAAGGTTATGGTGTTGGAAGTAGTGGTGCTTTGGTAGCAGCTATTTATGATAAATATGCACATGATAAAATTACGGTTTTAGAAAACTTGACGAGAGAAAAGTTATTAAAACTGAAAGTGATTTTTTCTGAAATGGAATCGTTTTTTCACGGAAAATCATCAGGATTAGATCCTTTAAATAGCTATTTGAGTATTCCAATTTTGATAAACTCTAAAGATAATATTGAAGCGACTGGGATTCCAGCGCAACAAACCGATGGTAAAGGTGCCGTATTTTTATTAGATTCTGGTATTATTGGTGAAACTGCACCTATGGTTCGTATTTTCATGGAAAACATGAAACAAGAAGGCTTTAGAAGCATGCTTAAAGATCAGTTTATTAAGCATACTGATGCTTGTGTAGATGATTTCTTAAAAGGTGATGTTAAATCTTTATTTAAAAATACCAAACAATTATCTAAAGTGGTACTTAATCATTTTAAGCCTATGATTCCAAAGCAATTTCATGAGCTATGGAAAAAAGGCATCGAAACCAACGAATATTACCTCAAACTTTGTGGTTCAGGTGGTGGCGGTTATATTTTAGGATTTACCGAAGATATCGAAACTGCTAAACAATCTCTTAAAGATTACAAGTTAGAAGTGGTTTACAACTTCTAGAAATGCTTTAATAATTCTATTAAATGATTAGATTATAACATACTAAACGATACATGCTAGGATGTTATTCAATTCATTAGAATTTGCTGTTTTTTTACCTCTCGTTTTTCTTTTGTACTGGTTTATTATACCAAAGCATAAAAAGTTTCAAAACGCACTTATCTTAACCTCAAGTTATGTGTTTTATGGTTGGTGGGATTGGCGATTTCTATGTCTAATACTGTTTAGTTCTATTGTAGATTATTATGTTGGTATTCAAATGCAAAATACTGACATTAAAAAACGTCGCAAGCAATTACTATGGTTAAGTGTTTTTGTTAATTTAGGTGTACTTATTCTTTTTAAATATTATAACTTCTTTGCGCAAAACTTTGTAGATGCATTTACCTTATTTGGTAAGTCTGTTTCGTTGTCTAGTTTGGATATTATTTTGCCTGTTGGTATAAGCTTTTATACCTTTCAGAGTTTGAGCTATAGCATAGATGTCTATAGAAGAAAATTAGAACCCACTAAAGATTGGTTGTCATTTTTATGTTATGTAAGTTTCTTTCCTCAATTAGTTGCTGGACCCATTGAACGAGCAAAGAACTTATTGCCTCAATTTTATAAACTTCGGAAATTTAACTACAATCAAGCAACCGATGGTATTCGGCAAATGCTTTGGGGCTTTTTTAAAAAGATAGTTGTTGCAGATAATTGTGCTAAATATGTAAATATCATTTTTGACAGCGCCGAAGATCAGTCAGGAAGTACTCTTCTTTTAGGTGCTGTTTTGTTTTCCTTCCAAATTTATGGAGACTTTTCTGGGTATTCAGATATTGCTATTGGTAGTGCGAAGCTTTTTGGTTTCGATTTTAAACAAAACTTCAGAGTGCCTTATTTTTCTAGAAATATAGCAGAGTTTTGGCGAAGATGGCATATCTCATTATCGACATGGTTTAGAGATTACCTCTATATTCCTCTAGGCGGAAGCTATGGTTCAAAAACAAATGTCTTAAGAAACATATTTATTATTTTTATAGTAAGTGGTTTTTGGCATGGAGCCAATTGGACATTCATATTTTGGGGGTTTTTACATGCATTATTTTTTGTGCCTTTATTTTTGTTTAATACCAATCGAAAATATTTAAATACAGTGTCTGAAAATCGATTTTTTGCAAGACCTAAAGAACTCCTTTCTATCTTGTATACTTTTGCCATTGTAACTTTAGCTTGGGTTTTCTTTAGAGCAGATAATTTACCTCACGCATTTGTATATTTTAAGACATTATTCTCACCTTCTTTAATATCAATTCCTGATTTTGTTGGAGAGGAGAAGATGCTTATCAGTTTGTTTTTTATTGGGATTTTAATAATTTTAGAATGGTTTGGGAGAGATAACAATCATACCTTAGAATCTATAAACAAACACTTTTCAAAACCAATACGATATACATTTTATTATCTGTTGGTTATGATTATATTTTTATTTGGAGTTCAAGAGCAACCGTTTATATACTTTCAATTTTAATAAAAAAACGATTTGAAAATATTTTTGATAAAAATAGTAGTATTTGCCTTAGTTATTTTATCTAGCATAGCTGGTGTGTTCTATATGGCCGATGGTAAATCAGATCCATTTTATAAAAAAATTAGCTCAGCTAAACAATCGTCTTTAATTCTAGGGTCATCAAGAATTGGGTATGCGATAAAGCCTTCAATTATAGATAAAGAGTTAGGAAATATTCAGAGTTTTAATTATGCATTTACATACAATACGAGCCCTTATGGTCTCACTTATTTAAATAGTGTCAAGCAAAAACTAGATACAACAGTTGAAAATCAAGTTTTCATTCTTGGTGTTGATCCTTGGGTCTTATCAAATGATAGTCAAGATCCTAATGATTTGAATATGTTTTTGGAAAATAAAAATTTCTTAGGAACCATTACAACAGTTAACTCTCATCCTAATTTTAACTACTTAATTCATAATTATTCAGAACCGTATATCAAAATCTTATATAATAGATCCCCTCTTTTTGTAGAAGATGATGGTTCATGGAGCTCCAGTTTACAATTGTCTGATAAATACATTTTAAAGCAGAAAAAAGAACTTATTGCTCGTTATACCGTTAAACAAGAAGCGTATCAGTTTTCTAGCTTAAGACTGGCATACCTTAAACAAACTATTTCGTATTTAAAGACTTATGGTGAGGTCTATTTAATACGACTTCCTATTGATTTAGATTTGCTAGAAGTTGAAAACAAATTAATGTCTAATTTTGATGATGTATTAGAGCATATGTCAAATGAAATGAGCGTTCACTATTTTAATTTTTCGACTCAAGGCGATGTCTTTAATTATTTTGATGCCCATCATATGATACCTGAATCTGCAAATAGATTATCTTTAGAAATTGCTAAAAGAATTAAACAATCAAAGCCATAACGTGAATTCTATCTTTTCCAGAAAACAAAAACATATCCTACTAAAATTCTTTAGTATGTTTTCTGTCGTTCGTGGTTATAATATTCTTATCGTTGTTATTGCACAATATTTGACATCAGTTTATATTTTAGCACATGATAAACCACTCAAACAAGTACTATTTGATTTAAATTTATTGCTATTAGTTTTGGCATCTGCTGCAACAATTGCTGCTGGTTATATTATCAATAATTTCTATGATTCTGAAAAAGATTTAATCAATCGACCTAATAAATCAAAGTTAGATCGATTGGTGAGCCAAAACACTAAGCTCTCGTTTTACTTTGTACTTAATTTTTCAGCAGTAGTGATGGCGAGTTATGTGTCATTTAACGCAGTATTGTTTTTCTCGGTTTATATCTTCGGAATATGGTTTTATTCACATAAGCTCAAGAAGCTTCCGTTTATTGGAAACCTAACATCTGCGATACTCACGATTTTACCATTCTTTGCCATTTTCCTTTATTATAAAAATTTTGAGTCGGTCATTTTTGTACATGCAGTATTCTTATTTTTAATGATTTCAATGCGTGAATTGACCAAAGATTTGGAAAACATGAAAGGCGATTTATTACTTAATTATAAAACTATACCTATAGTTTATGGCGAAAAAGCCTCAAAAATAATGCTGACGGTTTTAATACTCTTAACAAGTATTCCAGTGTATTTACTGCTCAATCGTTATGATGTAGGTCATATGTATTTATTTTTCTACCTCTCTGTAATGTTACTTCTTATTTTTCTACTATTACTGTGGAAATCGAAAACGAAAACACACTATTTAATACTACATAACATTTTGAAATTTATCATTGTAGCAGGCGTGTTTTGTATCGTTTTAATTAATGTCAATGTTGTTTTAAATCGTATCTAATGAATCATACACTTAAAGTTGCTTTAGCTCAAATATCGCCAGTTTGGTTGAATAAATTAGAAACACTTCAAAAAGTAGAAAATGCAATAGTTGAAGCTTCAAAAGAACAAGCTGAGCTTATAGTTTTTGGAGAAGGGCTTGTGCCTGGTTATCCGTTTTGGCTGGCATTAACTGGAGGTGCTGAGTGGAATACTCAAGTCAATAAAGAGTTGCATGCACATTATGTGAAAAATTCGATTACAATAGAAAAAGGCGATTTAGACACCATTTGTGAATTAGCCAATCAGCATAAGATGTCTATTTATTTAGGAATCATAGAACGCCCAGAAGATCGTGGAGGTCATAGTGTTTATGCTTCTCTAGTGTATATTAATCAAAACGGAAGTATTGAATCGGTTCATCGAAAATTGCAACCTACTTATGATGAGCGCCTCACTTGGGCTCCAGGAGATGGAAACGGATTGCAAGTACATCCACTTAAAGATTTTACAGTAGGAGGATTGAATTGCTGGGAGAACTGGATGCCTTTACCAAGAGCGGCTCTCTATGGTTTAGGTGAAAACTTGCACATTGCAGTATGGCCAGGAAGTGATCATAACACAAAAGATATCACGCGTTTTATTGCAAGAGAATCACGATCCTATGTGATTTCGGTATCGAGTTTAATGACTACAGAAGACTTTCCAGAGGATACACCTAACTTAGACCGTATTTTAGAAAACGCACCTAAAATTCTTGCTAATGGCGGAAGTTGCATTGCAGGACCTGATGGCGAGTGGGTTGTAGAACCTGTATTGCACAAAGAAGGTTTAATTTATCAAACTATAGATTTTAATCGTGTTTTAGAAGAGCGACAAAATTTTGATCCTGTTGGTCACTATTCAAGGCCAGACGTCACACAGTTATCTGTTAATCGAGAACGTCAATCTACTATTAAATTTGTAGATTAGTTCAACTAATATACTACCTTTGCGCAAAATTTAGTCATCATGAGCAGACAGCAAGGACGTAGTGGAAAGGGGAAATCTTCAGGCAGAGGACAAAATAAGCCTACCAATAAGCAATCAGGAAGAGGAGGAGATAATGCTAAAGGCAAAAAATTTACACGCGGAAATGCGCCAGTAAAAAAAAGAACACCTTCAACAGCTAAACCATCTAATCCAGATGAGATTCGCTTAAATAAATATATTGCAAATTCTGGGATTTGCTCACGTAGAGATGCTGATATGCATATTTCAGTAGGCAGTGTAACCGTAAACGGAAAAGTTGTTACTGAAATGGGTTACAAAGTTAAGTTAGAGGATGATGTACGTTTTGATGGTGCTCGAATTAATCCTGAGAAAAAAGAATATGTGTTGTTGAACAAGCCTAAAGGGTTTGCAACAACAACTAGCGAAAGTAAAGGACGCACTGTTATGGATTTGGTTGCTAATGCTAGTAATGCACGTATTAAACCTATAGGTCGTTTAGGTCGAAATTCTACAGGATTATTATTGTTTACTAATGATGATACGGTTGTGAAGAAATTCACGAATTCTAAGAGTGGTGTCTCTCGTTTATTTGAAATTGAATTGGATAAAAATTTGAAATATGATGATTTTAAGAAAATTCAAGACGGTTTTAAAACTGAAGGAAAGCTAGTTGCCGTTGAGGAAATAAGTTATATTGAAGGTGAGTCAAAAAACAAAATTGGTCTTAAAATCAAGAACACAGGAAACACCATTTTGCATACTATTTTTGATTACTTTAAATATGATATTATTCGAGTTGATTGTGTTCAAATAGCGCATTTAACAAAAAAGGATTTACCTCGTGGTCATTGGAAACATTTGACACAACAAGAGGTAAATACATTGCAGATGTTGTAGCGACGTGTTTTTAATCTGATAAGACCTCAATATAAAATCCTTGAGCTTTTACCAAGTCTAAAACATCTTGTTCAGACAAGCTTTTAGTGGCTTCAATTCTAAGCACATTATCAATATCTTCAAGGTCTATTGACCAATTTAAAATATCTATATGATCATTAAATATTGATTTTATAGATTTCACTTTTTTCTTTGATTTAATATCTGTTCGAAATAATAGCAGCTCCATATTGAGATTTAAAGTTCTTCTGAATCGATTTTTGATATTTCATTTTCAAGAGGCTTTGTTTGTTTTTCGACATATTGCTTATAATATTCATCGCCTTCTTCTTTCCAAAACTTGTCATAGTGTTTCCATTTAGAAAAATCTGTTTTTGAATCTTTTTTACAAGCATCGTTTGATTTTTTTGATGATTTTTTACTTCCGCTTCCACAGCCTCCAAGGAGTAATTTGAGTAGTATGAATAGACCAACAGCTTGCCAATACGTGAGTGTTGTTAATCCAAAAATATCTGGCATAAGCCAATTCCATAGCCACATGATTACAAAGCCAAATAAAATGGCTAACCCTGTAATGGCAATGACACCAAAAATGATTATTCCTACAATTTCAATTGGTGATTTTTTTCTGAATTTATGAGTGAAAAAATTTGTCATGATATATCTATTTTATGTTCATTAATTTTTAATTCTATTTTATTATATAATATCCCTATAGCTCTATGCCTTCTAGACATTAGAGTGCCTTCTGGGATTCCTGTTTCATTTGAGATTTCTTTATAAGAGTACCCTTCAAAATCTATGGCAATTATGATATCTCTATATGGCGGCTTTAGTTGTTGTATACAGTCTTTTAATATTGAAATCATTTTATCTGATGTATAATTTTCAGTTGTTTGCTGGATGACCTCTACAAATTCTAATAAATTATAATCTGCGTCAATAGAACTCGTTGGTTTAGAAGTTCTCATGACATCAATTATTTTGTTTTTAATTGACCTATAAACAAAGCCAGCCACATTATTTATAGGTGCATATCTATCTGCTCCAGAGAATAATTTTAGAGCAACATCTTGAATTATGTCTTCAGCATCACGACTAGCAGTATCATTTATTTTGGAATTCACATAACCCTTAAGAGCGTGGTATTCTCTTGAGAAAAAATCCTTAAGTTTTTTATTGTTTTCTGATTCCAAATTCATTAAAACCTATTGTGGAGGGGCTTTGTTTAGAAAGACGACACTTTTTAAATCTATTGCATTTTTTTCTTAAAAAGATTTACCAAAAGGGCTTTAAAAGAATATTTGACATTAAAAGATGAGAATACGTTGCAGTTGTTATAGTTACGAATTAATGATAACATTAATCTTTTAAACGTACAGACAAGATTCTTATATCAGAAATAGGTCGATTATTAGTGTCAGTTTGAGTTGCTGCAATCGAATCAATAACGTTCATGCCATCTGTAATTTGTCCAAACACTGTGTAGTTTTGATCTAGATGAGGTGTGCCTCCAATGGTTTTATAGACGTTTCGATGTGTCTCTGGAATTGTGTAATGTTCAAAGTTAGTATAGTTATCTGCCAATAAGTTAATACTATCGTTAAGTACAGCCGATAAATCTTCATTGTCTTCCTCAATGGCTTTATAGAAATCTTCCCAAAGTGATTTGTGTGTAGAATCGTTTATTACATAATGTCTAGCCAAAAATGAGTTAATTCTTGTTTCAGCATGGTCTAAAAGACTATCATTAAACACCTTTCCTTGAACGATAAAGAATTGCATAGCACTTGAACCACGACTTGGGCTTTCTTCTCGTGCAGTAGCAAAAGCACCTTTTTTATGAAATAAGTCTGGCTTGAATTCGGCATTAACTTTATAATCTAAATCACCTTCACCTAATAATGCATCTGACTTTGCATGTTTACTGTCAGGATCTCCTCCTTGTATCATAAAGTTTTCGATAACCCGATGAAAAAGTAAGCTATCATAAGCCTTATTATTGATAAGCTTAATGAAATTGTCGCGATGTAAAGGTGTTTCATTGTAGAGTTCTATTGTCATTGCTCCATAATTGGTAACCATTTCTACTACTTTTCGCTCTTCAATTTTATTTTCTGATGCATCTGGTTTGGTATTACAACTCCCAAGTATTAGAGTCAATATTAAAACAGATATTAGTTGATGATATTTTTTCATGATTAGCTTTTTACTTTAAACGTATAAGTAGATACCAAATCATCACCTATAAATAAGTGTACATCATAAAATCCACTATAATTGAATTGATGCTCTAAGGTTAAAAATTTATCTTGAATTGATACAACGCTAGGTTGAATTTTTATACTATCGATACCGTCATCTATGAGTAGTCTAATGTCATCTTCTACAATTGGTTTTAAAAGTTGATACTGAAATTTGATTTTTTGATACTTGTTGATGAGATTGTGCATTTTTTTTGGAGCACTATGCATCGTTAAATTTCTATAAGCTTTCCCATAAATGACAGGTGCTTCCATAAAAGCTTCAAAAGAAGGAGCTTGGTCAATGCTTAAGAGTGTCCATTTTTGATCAATAGGATAATGATTAATAGCAAATAGTTTTGGGTTAGCTAAAAAGAATCCTTTGATATACTCAAATTTTCTTCTTTTAGAAACGGGATCTTCTAGCCCACTGGCCCAAGTTGGATCACTCAGATACCATTTGCCGTTTAACTCAACAGCATTCCAAGAATGATTAGGAGCATTAAGCTCATCAGGATTTGTTGTACTAGTACGACCGTACCCATGAATAATTTCACAATTTAAATTTGATAAATTTGATAATTCTTTCAGAATATAGGCATACCCAGTGCAAATTGTTTTTTTGTTTTTTAAAAGTTTGCGAAATATGTCTTTTGTAATAGCGTCATTCCAAACCTGTAGTTTAAGGCTATCACTTCTATACTTTTCTCGCTTTTTCATATTCTTCGAATAGAGACCGTAATCATTTGTGATATTGGTGCAAACCCACATGTAGATTGCTCTAAATCGTTCAGCATCTGTGTCTAAATTAGACGTTAGTTTGTAAGATAATTGCGGTAAGTTATCAAGCCCTTCATTTTTGCATGCCAATGCAATGCTATCTGCTTTTTGAAAATCGATATCATCAAAATCAGAGATTTGCGCATTAGACTGGAATGCAACTATGAAGAGTGCTATGTACCTTATTAATTTCATTTAAATAAGGTTATAGTCGTTAGTTTGATCGCTTTGACTTATATGGTTTATTAGATTCTAAGGCGCCCAAAATTTCAACGATGTCTGTCTCTAATACTACTTTTAAAAATGTGGTGTTCTTTTGAATTTTAACTTCTTTCATCTCATAACCTAAGAAGCTAAAGACCAAAACATCGCCTGGTTTTAATGCTTTAGGAAATGTGAATGCTCCGTTTTCGTCAGAAACAGTTCCAACTTTGTCATTTTTTAGATTAATGCTGGCTCCAAGTAGAGGGCCGTTTTCATCGCTAACAGTTCCTTTAACTGTAATGTCTTGACTAGTTTGAGTTTTAGAAGCTGTTGTTTCAGTTTGCGCAAACACAGGATTGCATGCTAATAAGGCTATCATTAAAATTGTAATTAAGCCTAAACTTTTCTGTGGAAATTTAAATTGTGTTTTCATAATTATAATTGTTTTAATCAAATCTAACGATTGATTTTTCTTAGTTCAAATGCTTTTTAGGCAACTCTAGACTTGGGTTAGTGAAAACCACTTTTCGTTGAGCGAAAACTAAATTAATGAATTAATAAATAAAAAGCTTAAAAAAAAGCAATATTAACTATCTGTCAAACAATGATTTTCATAAGCTTAGCACAGACTCAATCTTCAATTTTTATGTATTATGTCTAATAATTTATTTTAGCTTAATTTTTTTTTATAATTTTAATACTAGCTGTTAATTACATTAGCTATAATTTATAACGATGCGTATTATATTTTTAATACCAACCTACTAGATATCCAGTTATGAACAAAAAAGACAATTTAAAACGCGTTATTGTTGATTTTAAAAAGTTGACACCAGAAATTTTGGCACTATTAGTAGAAAAATATCCTTATGGCTATGATGATGGTCATATTATATCATTTAAAAATGCCAATAATGAAATTGTTGAAGCGGTTGAAGTCACTACAGAAGACACCAAGTATTTGGTTAAAGTAAGTACTAAACTCGAAATGACGATGGAAAACTATGATGAAGACGATTACGAAGCGTTTGATGAAGATGATCCTGATGCGATTAAAGACCCAGATTTAATTGCAGACGATGATGTGGATTAAATGTCGTACTCATTAAGGTATCATAGAATCTAAAAATTTATAAAAAACGTATATATACCACTAGTAATTATAAAAAACTTCGAATTAAAAGTCGAAATGATATAAACGATGAACCTGGAATACCGACGATTGTAGCCCTATAAAACTATAATTTTCTCTATCAATTTATGATGAAGCCAACTCTTTTGAGTTGGCTTTTTTTATAAAAACTTCCCAAATAAATACGGAATACACAACACTATATTCTATAGCTATTATCCATAAGTTTTCAGACTTATCCATCTTATTAATATTGATGTAAGCTAAATAACTCATTATGATCACAAAACTCCAAACCAATGGAAATTTATAATTGGTAAATATGCTTAAAAATAAAAGTGTTGCCACATACCATGGATGAACAGTTGTGCTCAAAAACAAGTAGATTGTAAATGCTAAAAGCATATTGATAATAAGTGCTTTGGTATCTAATGTTCTTCGAGAAAATGCCAATCCTATTACAAACAAAAACACTAGAACAGGTAATATTTTACCTATGATTTTAATTTCATTATAACCTGTAAACCAATAACCAATTTCACGAGTTATATAATAAATACTGGCATTAAATTCAAAATTTTGAAACCATAATCCCACAGTTTGCGCATAGTTGTTTACAAATTCAGAAGAAAAGAAAGGTGCAAATAAAAGCGCGGTTGTGATTCCAACAATAGCGTAAAAAGAAATCAATGTCTTAACATTGACAGTATGAGAAGATTTCTTTTTAAAATACTGAAATAACAATGGTAAAAATAGAAGAGGTATTAATTTTACTGAAATAGAAAGCGCAAAAATTATAGCAGCCCATTTCCATTTTCCAGAATGCAAGAGATACATACTCCAAACAAGGAAGAATATCATAACACCTTCGAAATGAAGGTTTCCAGTAAGTTCAATGATAATAAAAGGGTTGAGAATATACCAGAATATATTTTTGACAGGAATATTCAATCGTTCCAATAACCGTTTTCCGAAGAAAAATGTTCCGAAATCGGCAGCAATAATAAGAAGTCGAAATACAATAGCAGAACCTAAAATGTTATGACCAGAAAATAAACCAGCAATTATAAAACAAAGTTGATTAATTGGGGGGTAATTGGTGAAATGACTGCCATTAAGTTGGCCCATTCCTGCATATAGTTCTTTTGCTTGAGCTACAGGCATTTCTCCTCTAGCTTGAATGAATGATTCAGGAGTATATAGATAAGGATTGAGACCTTCTAAAAGCATTCGTCCATCCCAAATAAAACGATAAAAGTCTTGTGATAAATTTGGAATTGCTAAAATGAAAACGGCTCTAAACAAGAATGCAATATATGTTAAGAGTTTTATATTGTTCTTGACATACTTTAGAAATAAAATAAAGACTAACCAAAGTGCACAATAAAGTACAATAAGCTTTGTGTAATCTGTTCTAATTAAATTATAAGCAAAAAACCAATAGAGAAAAAAGCTAACTAATGTAAGCAATATAGGAACTTTATAAAGTTTCCAGAGCTGCATTATACTTTTGAACTGAGAGATTTAAAAAACACATAGCCAAACCCTAAGAATAGCATTAAATGAAATGGGAATAATCCAAAGTCACCACCTTGATCTCCAACAATGAAAGCGCTGTACAATCCAAAACCAAAATAAAGCATTAATATACCTTCAATGATAACATGAGGTGATAACTTTTTTCGAAGATATTTGTTGCCTTTCCATGAATCTCTTAAGGTACTAATATTGAATTTTGGTGTACGCACAAATTCACTGCGTTTACCAACATGGCCTTCTAGAACTGCAATAGAATTATGTAATGAGAAACCCATAGCTATTGAAAAGAATGTAAAAAACATACCGACATAGCCGAAAAATTTTTTAAATCCACTGCCATAAATTTGTTTGTACATAAACCAGTAACAAACGAAGAAAATAACTGTACTTATTACGAAGAAACTCATAAAGTAAAAGTAAAATCGTAAATGTGCATATTCATTTTTGATATACAACATAGGGATACTCAATACAGCAACAATAAAGATGTTTAAAAACATGGTACTGTTGAGTAAATGCAACAACCCATGAATTTTCGTTTTGGTAGAAATATTATTTGATTTAACAACGCGCCAAAGCATTTTTCTAAAATTTTCAGCGCCTCCTTTATTCCAACGAAATTGTTGAGAACGTGCAGCACTTATCACTACTGGTAATTCGGCAGGAGTTTCAACATCTTCTAAGTATTTGAATTTCCAGTTTTTTAGTTGTGCTCTATAACTTAAATCTAAATCTTCGGTTAATGTGTCACCTTCCCAATTTCCTGCGTCAATAATGCACGCTTTACGCCATATACCAGCAGTACCATTAAAATTGATAAAATGGCCTTTACTATTTCGTCCTACTTGTTCTAAAGTAAAATGTGCATCTAAAGCAAAGGCTTGAATTTTGGTCAAGATGGAATAATTTCTATTGATGTGCCCCCAACGTGTCTGTACAACTCCAATTTCAGCATCTTTAAAATAAAGAATGGTATGTTTTAACCAGTTTGGCTTAGGAAGGAAATCGGCATCAAAAATGGCAATGAATTCGCCTTTAGCAATTTTCAAACCTTCTTTAAGTGCTCCTGCTTTAAATCCACTTCTGTCTGTTCTAGTAATATGTTTGATATCAAGGCCTGTAGCTTGAAGTTTTTCTATTTGAGCTAAAGTTGTTGCAACAGTTTCATCAGTTGAGTCATCTAAGACTTGAATTTCTAATTTGTCTTTCGGGTAATCAAGAAGCGCAATATTATCTAACAAGCGCTCCATAACGTACATTTCGTTAAACACAGGAAGTTGTATTGTTACCAAAGGAACTTCGTCTGGATTTGTCAAATCAAAGGTTTCACAATCTTTATTTGTTTTCTTTGAAGACAAGTAATTGTATAGCAGGTTAAGTTGTGCTAACGCATACATAAAGATGAGTAGGATAGCAATCGTATATATGACTATTATGATTGTTTGAAGGATCATTTTTTAAAACTGTATTTAAAAATCCAACCTAAGATTTTTACGCCTGCAAATATAGCACCTTTTACCGTACCTGAAACTTTTGAGACGCCTATTCTATTTCTATAATTTACTGGTACTTCTGTATAATTTAATTTTTGACGTAAGGCTTTGAGTTGCATTTCTACGGTCCAGCCATACGTTTTATCTTCCATATTTAATTGAAGTAATTTGTCATATTTGATAGCTCTAAAAGGGCCTAAATCAGAAAACTTAGCTTTAAATAAAATGGTCATTAATGATGTGGCTAGCCAATTTCCGAAGATTTGAGGACCGGTCATTGAGCCTTTTTCTCTTAAACGTTTTACTCGTGCTCCAATAACAAAATCGATATTATCATTTAAAATAGGTGTCACTATTTTAGTTAATTCTTCAGGATAATCACTATAATCACCGTCGAGAAAGACAATAATATCTGGAGCTTCATTTTGACTTGCTATATATGTCATACCTTTTAAACACGCATAACCGTAACCTCTATTGTTTTCGGTGAGTACAGTCGCTCCAGCATTTTTAGCATTAATTTCAGTATCATCTGTTGAATTATTACTTATAACGATAACTTCATCAACAGTTGATGGAATATCTTTTATCACTAGAGGAATTGATTCTGCCTCATTATAAGCAGGAATGATGACTTTGATTTTGGTCATTTAAGATCGCTAAGTTTATTTTCTTTTTTAAATGACGCTAAATCCGTCCATTCTTTTATTTTTTTCCCCTTGGAATACTTTGTTGCAGAAATCAATTTTTCGTTTTTATACATCAAACAATAACCGTGTTTTTGATTATTATCGAGTTGGCATTTATGATTTATTTTTTCTTCAGAATCATAAAACAACCACCAGTTTTTCTTTTTTCCGTCACTAAAATGTCCTTCAGACTCCTTTTTCCCGTTGGAGTTGTAAAATTGCCAATAGCTAGCGAATTTTCCTAACTTAAATTCACCATCTTTTTCTAATTGTCCATTTTGATGATAAAACTTCCAATATCCTGTTGTTTTATCGTTTTTAAAATGACCTTCTTTTTTGAGTTGACCATTACTATAATAGGATTTCCAGTAGGTCGTTTTTAAACCATTTTGGTACTGTCCTTCTTCTTTTAGTTGTGTGTTTTCATGATAAAACTTCCAATGCTTAATTTGTTTTCCATTATCATAATTCCCTTCAGCGGTTAATATCGCATTTGTGTATTTTTTCCAATACCCATGCTTTAATCCATTTTTAAAGTGACCTTCTTGTTCAAGTTGACCTTTTTGATTATAATATTTCCAAAACCCATTTTCTTTATCATTATTGAAATGTCCTTCTTTTGAAAGCTGGCCATTTTTATGATAAAATTTCCAATAATTTGTCTTCAAATTGTTTTCAAGCCAACCTTCCGAATTCATGTTTCCGTTTTCAAACGGATTTTTTTGATAGGTTTTTTGGCCGAAAGCAAAAGATGAAAAAAGAAATATAATTAGTAGTAACCTCATTATTTTTGATTTACTAAATCCATTAGGTCAACATCGTTACCTAATAAGATTTCAGTCGGATTAATTCGCCCTTCCATACTATCATTCTCAAGTTTTAATACACCTCTTGGACAAACAGCAGAGCAAATGCCACATCCAACACAACTTGAACGTACTATATTTTCACCTTTTTGAGCATAGTGTCTTACATCGATTCCCATTTCGCAACTGTTAGAACAATTTCCACAAGAAATGCATTGTCCGCCATTTGTCGTAATTCTAAATTTTGAGAATAAACGTTGTTGGAATCCTAGAATAGCAGCCATTGGACAGCCAAAACGACACCAAGAGCGACTTCCTAAAATGGGATAGAAACCAGTTCCTATAACTCCCGAAAATATGGAGCCAATATAAATACCATATGCTGATCTTAAAGCGCCAGCTTTTACATAAAACACATGATCTGTAGTTCCAGTAAAATGCATTATTACGAGTAAAGCAATAGTTGCAAACAAACCAATTGCGCCATATTTTGCGTCTTTGCCAAGCTCTTTTCCTCTAAATAACATGACTCCAGCAAATACTAATGTTAAGAACCCAATGACCAATGCGATAAAGACACCTCTAGTTAACCAAAAGTCATTTTTATCATAACCTAAATAGGTATATACCATAGCTGTAGTCATCACTACTGAGAAAACCAAAACTAAATGAATTAGCCAGCGTTCTAATTTCCAAGCTGACATTTTTTTAGAAGACAATTGTCTAAACGAATCTCCTGCGGTTTCGGCAAGTCCACCACAACCACAAACCCAAGAACAATACCAGCGTTTTCCATACTTATAAGTTAGTATTGGACTAATAACAAAGATGGATATGATACCAAATAAGATTAAAGCTAGGCCTATATTTCCATTAGAAAGAAAACCATTTACAGACCATTCATCAAATATATAATAGTTAAGTGGCCAAACACTTTTTAAGTCATAGTATGGTAAATTGTTATTCATGACGTACATGAATTCTGGAATCAAAAAGGCAAAACCTAATTGAAAAAACATGACAGAAACGGTACGGATTTGTTGATAGCGATTATGTCTATATTTGAGTATAAACTTATAACCAAAAGCTAAAATGGCTATAGTATATAAGGTTCCGTAAACAAACCATTGGCTGGCGTTTCGTCCACTAAGTAATTGACTTAAAGGATCAAATAAACTAATTAAACCTGTATTTGCAGCACCATCAACGCCTAGACCTAAGTATTGCGGATAAAAATAGAGCACAATGTAAAATGTTGTGAGTATCACACCAACGATCCAACCCCAAACACCACGAGATGAAATAGATTTAAACCAAACACCATCATTTTTAATACCCTCTAGTTTTGTTAAATAGGCATCTCTAGAATATATAACTGTTCCTACAGTTATTAAACCTAAAGCGATTGTTAAGAATAGACCTTTGTTTGGAAAATTTGTATTAAATAGTGCCAGAACTAAAATTAATAAGCCTATAATTCCTAAAGCTAATGCTACTTTTTGTTTGGTTGTAATGTCTACAGCGTCTGGTTTAGCTAAAGACATACTATGATTTAATTTATTACTCATGATTATGCGGTTTGTAATTGGTGGTTATAAGCCGATAAGATGTCAGCTTCATAATGGCTATAGAATTCGGGATCGAAATTGGCTTCAACAAGGTGTGTCATGACATAATCAATATCTCGTTTTTCGGTAAGCCATGTGTCAAATGTTTCATGACGCATACGTATTCCAAAAGTATTAATCCCTAAAAATTCATTGGTGTCTTTATGGTAAGCAACTGTGATGCATTTGGTGTCGTCTTCGTGTTTCCAATGAAAGTGTTGTTCGTAATCTTGTTTACTTCGTTCACTAAAAACCCAGCCATAAGTCTGATATTCGATGTCTAAAAATTTAGCACTATTAAACCAATGTCCTGGTTTGTATTGCATCCTATTACCACAAATGGTTTGTGCTAAAGTTTCTCCCATCATACGTCCTGTATACCAAACCGCTTCAATAGGTCTTCTGTTACCAATGGCTTCATGTTGTTCTGCACAATCACCAATAGCATACACATCTGGAATGTTAGTTTCTAGATAACGATTTACTTTAACACCACGTCCAGTTTCAATATTTGAAGATTTTATAAAGTCAATATTTGGAGATACGCCAGCGGTTAATCCAACAACATCGCAAGGAATTTCTTCACCAGTTTCTTCAATAATAACAGATTTCACTTTACCATTATCATCCGATTTAATTTCTTTTAAATTCGTTGATAAACGTAAATCGATATGATGATTGTTGATATGTCTATTAATCATTTGGCTTTCGCCTTCGGGTAAAACGCCATTCCAAAAACTAGATTCACGTACTAGAAAAGTAACTGGAATATGTCTTGAGTTTAACATTTCTGCTAATTCAATACCAATCAAACCACCACCAACAATGACAGCGCGTTTGCATATCTTGTTGTTTGGAGCATGAGCTTCAAGATTATCTAAATCTTGCTTGTGGTACATGCCCATGACACCGTCTAGATCTTGCCCTGGCCATCCAAATTTATTGGGTTTACTTCCAGTTGCAATAATGAGTTTATCATAATTGAGGTTCCCACCATCAGCAAGTTTTAAGGTTTTATTTTTAGTATCTATGTGTTCAACATAAGCTTTATGAAGTTCAATTCTGTTCTTTTTCCAAAACCAGTTTTCATAAGGCTGGGTATGTTCAAATTTCATGTGACCCATATAAATATACATGAGTGCTGTACGGGAAAAAAAGTAGTCGGTTTCACCCGATACAATTGTGATTTTTTTATCGGAAAGTTTTCTAATATGTCTTGCTAAAGTGACGCCAGAAATTCCATTTCCAATGATAACGATATGCTCCATAATGTTTTGGTTGTTATGACGAATCTGTCGAAACTAAAGATAAGAACTTAATTGGGCTTTCTAATTTATATCAGTTTTAAATTAAAGTTTTTTTGTAAGGTTTAATCCAGAAACTAGACGCTTGTTTTTTTTTAAAATCCGTGTAAGTAAAGGGTTTTTAAACGACTTAGCGATAGTAAAATTTTCAATTTAAGAGTTTATAACATGAAAAAGATATTAATTATTATAACATTTTTTGGAAGTATTAGTTTTGGATTTTCTCAAAATACTTCAGCATTTTTTAAAGCGGCAGATGCGTTCTTTAAAGTAAATGTTTCAAACGGAAAAGTGGATTACGCTACTATTAATGAAAATCCAGATGCACTCAATAAACTAATGAGCTTAGCTAAATCTGTTTCAGTTTCGAAAGATGACGCTAAGGTTTATCAAGCCTTTTGGATAAATGCATATAACATTTCAGTCATAAAAGGAATTATTGATTATTATCCTATAAAGTCGCCTTTAGATAAGGCAGGTTTCTTTGATAAAACTAAGTATACTATTGCTGGAACATCTATTACGCTTAATGACATTGAAAATAAAAAATTAAGAGCTCAATTTGGAGATGCACGCTTTCATTTTGTATTAGTGTGTGGTGCTGTTGGTTGTCCGCCCTTAATCAATACAGCCTATTTACCAAACACTTTAGACACACAATTACAAAAACAAACTGAAATAGCACTTAATGATTCAAATTTCATCAAAGTGAAAAAGAATAAAGTGGAGCTTTCAGAAATTTTTAAGTGGTATAAAGAGGATTTCATTAAAAATGGAAACGAGATAGATTACATAAACAATTTTAGAACAGAAAGTATAGCTCCAAAATCTAAAGTGTCTTACTATCCATATAACTGGAGTTTAAATAAACAATAAAGAAAAATTCAACAACCAAAAAAAAAATTGAAATGAAAAAAATAATCACATTAGTAGCAATCATAAGTATAGCTTTTACAGGATTTTCACAAGAAGATGAAGCGTCTGAAAAGAGTGTTATTCAAGAATACACACCTTCAAAATTATTAAACAAAGGACAATGGGACATCAAATGGTTTAACAACCTTTACACCCAAACTGAAAGCACATTTTCTGATGGAAAAGAACCACGTCAAACATTTTTCACATCAACTATCGATATCTTCACAGGAGTGTCTGATAATAGTAATTTCAATGTTGGGCTGTTGCTAGAGTTTCGTTCAAATGTAATCAACGATAGAAATGCATTAGATGTGTTTTCGTTTGATGGTGAAAGTGGAACAGCACGTTCAGGATTTACGTCTTTTGCACCAGCAGTGAAGTTTAACCCAATAAAGAGTATCAGTAATTTTACCATTCAAACTGCTTTTCATATTCCGTTAGTAGATAATGAAACAGAAAATGGCGTGTTTTTAGACCAAAACGGATTTATTTTTCAAAATCGTTTTTTCTATGATTATACATTTCCAAGTGGAGATTGGCAATTATTTACTGAACTTAATACCGAATATAACTTCGGGAAAAAGGAAGATAGTTTTGCAAACAACAGTTTGTCATTAACACCAGGCGTGTTTTTAAGTTATTTTCCAAGTCAGAAATTTACAATCCTAGGATTGGTTCAACACTCACAGCGTATTGATACTGGAAATGATTTTGAGCAAGATTTCACCGCAATTGGAGGAGGGGCAAAGTACCAATTGACCAAAGTTTTAAATATTGAAACCTTATATACCAATTTCGTTCGAGGAAATAATACAGGTCTCGGACAAACATTTAACATAGGCTTAAGAGCTTTGTTTTAGTCTTTAGAATAAATTAGGAGTCTAAACCAATTATATATATAGTTTATGATTTTTAGACTCCTAACCTTGTTTTTTCTTTTCGCATCATGTGGTGCGCAACCTGAAAAAGTTAATGGTGTAAGCTTTGTAGCTTCACCAGATGCCATTGACGATACACATACCAACCCTGCAGTTAATGTTGGTGCCAATTATGCTGCAATCATGCCTTTTGGCTTTCTTCGTAGCTTATCTCATTCAGAAATTGTACATA
Source organism: uncultured Psychroserpens sp. (assembly GCA_947489585.1). Taxonomy (GTDB): domain Bacteria; phylum Bacteroidota; class Bacteroidia; order Flavobacteriales; family Flavobacteriaceae; genus Psychroserpens. The sequence goes on along the minus strand of CANLEE010000001.1, from coordinate 410,957 downwards.
ATACTAGCAGACAATGGTTTGGAGAAACTAGAGCAGGAGCTAAGCAATATATAGGAGAACTTAGAAAGAAAAATATCAAAATAATGGTCAAACCACAAATTTGGGTTTGGAATGGTGAGTTTACAGGTTATATCAAAATGACTAATGAAGAAGACTGGAAAACTCTTGAAGATTCTTATTCGAGCTTTATTTTAGAATATGCTGAATTGGCTCAAGAAACCAAAGCAGAGCTCTTATGTATTGGTACCGAATTAGAAAACTTTGTAAAAGCGCGACCAGATTATTGGCATAATTTGATTAAAGAAATCAAAACTATTTATAAAGGGAAACTAACCTATGCTGCCAATTGGGATGAATTTAAACGCACGCCATTTTGGAGTGATGTCGACTATATTGGTGTTGATGCTTATTTTCCGGTAAGTGATAAACAAACACCTACTGTTGCAGAATGTAAAGCTGGATGGCAAAAACATAAAACAGTAATTAAGTCTCTTTCTGATACACATAAAAAACCTATTTTATTTACTGAATATGGCTACCGAAGTATGGATTATACTGGTAAAGAGCCATGGGAAAGTGATCATACTATTACGTCATTAAACTTTGAAGGACAAACCAACGCAACACAAGCCCTCTTTGAAGAGTTTTGGAATGAAGATTGGTTTGCAGGTGGGTTTGTTTGGAAATGGTTCCACGCGCATGATAAAGTTGGAGGAAAAAAAGATAACCAGTTTACACCTCAAAATAAACCAGTTGAAGCAATCATACAAACATTTTATAAAACCGAGTAAAATATTCCCATTATAACGTAAGGATATGTGATGTAACCGACAAAAGACTCTAATAACCATCACATGAAAACGGTAATTACTTTTATACTTTTATTTGCAAGTTTTTCTTATGGGCAAGATGTCATAGTCGCTGATTTAAAAGTTCAAGGAAATAAGAAGCTAAAATCATCATTTGTAAAAAAAATATCCAATATTAAACCTGGTGTAGTACTCGACTCTACAGTAATTGAGGAAGATATTAGACTCCTAAAACGTTTACCTTCTATTGCACATGCATATTATCAAGTGTTTCCTTCGGGAGACGACAATAGCTATAATGTGTTTTATAATATTGAAGAGAATTTTACGATTATCCCATCGGCAAATGTATATACCACTAATGATGATGAATTTGCCTATCGTTTAGGCTTGTATGAATTTAATCTTTTCGGGCAAAACATGACCTTTGGAGGTTTTTACCAAAAGGATATTTATGATTCTTACGCCTTAAATTTTAGAGCACCATACTTGTTTTCAAGACAATTTGGATTAGCACTTAACTATCAAAATTTAACAACTCAAGAGCCTGTGTTTTTTGATAATACTACAGCAGATTACAAATATAATAATGAGTCTTTTGAAATTTTAGGCTTATACCAACTTAATTTTACCAATCGTATTGAAGTTGGACTCAATTATTTTACTGAAGATTATGAATATAAATCTGGAGCTGTCAATCCTGATGTGCCGCAAGCATTACGTGTGCATAAATTGTTATATAAATTGATTTATGAATACAATAATCTCGACTACGATTATCAGTATGTAGAAGGGTTTCGAAGTATTTTTAACTTTCAGTATGTGACCTCAAGAAATGAAGCACAATTGCCAGCATTTTTAATTGGCTGGAATGATTTTCAATATTTTCATCGCTTCGGAAATAAAGGCAATTGGGCAAGTCGATTGCGATTAGGTGTCGCTTCAAATGACGAAACACCTTTTGCGCCTTTTTCAGTAGATAATAATTTAAATATTAGAGGTGTAGGTAATACAATTGATCGCGGGACAGCTGCCATCGTATTGAATACAGAATACCGTCACACACTTTATGAAAAAGGGTGGTTTTCCCTACAAGGTAATGCTTTTGTTGATGCCGGAAGTTGGCGAAATCCTGGAGGTGATTTTGGCGATTTTAGCGAGTCTCAAAATATACGTGTATATCCAGGTGTAGGCCTGCGATTTATTCATAAAAAAATCTTCAACGCTATTTTTAGAATTGATTACGGGTTTGGAGTAACTTCAGATGCTACACAGGGATTGGTTTTCGGAATTGGACAGTACTTCTAGTTTTTGTCTTCTTATTGAGTTAGATTTGCTGTATAAACTAAAATGTTTATGCGAACACTAGTAATCGGTGATATTCATGGAGGCTTAAGAGGCTTAATCCAACTTTTTGAACGTGCAAAAGTCTCCCATAACGACATTCTTATCTTTGTTGGAGACTATGTTGATGGTTGGAGTGAGTCTGCTCAAGTCATTCAGTATCTCATAGAGTTATCAAAAACTAATGAATGTATATTTATTAAAGGAAACCATGATGTATGGTGTGAAGATTGGTTGCGAACTGGTCAAGGAGAACCGGTTTGGTTAGCTCATGGTGGGCAAGAAACGGTTGAGAGTTATGAAGGATTTTCGGAAGCTGATAAAAAACAACACCTTTATTTTTTTGATGATATGCAACTCTATCATATTGATAACGAAAATAGATTGTTTATTCACGCTGGTTTTACCTCAATGCATGGTGTAGAACGTGAATATAATTTTAGGAATTTTTATTTTGATAGAACACTTTGGGAAATGGCTTTGACCATGGACAGTCGTATTCAAAAAGATTCGGAATTGTACCCACATCGATTAAAACATTACTCAGAAATTTATATTGGTCATACACCAACTATTAATTTTTATAAAGATGTCCCAATGAATGCTGTTAATGTATGGAATGTTGATACAGGAGCTGCGTTTACAGGCAAGTTATCTGCTGTAGACTTGGACACTAAACAGGTGTTTCAAAGTGATAGATTGCAAGATTTGTATCCAGATGAGCTTGGACGAAATAAGCCTTAATCAACAAATATACTTTTTATAATACGCATATAAATCATCAGCAGAAGCCCCAAACCACTTTTTGACATAGATGGTCCAAAAATGATATTGTAATTTCCAAACACCATGTTTATGATAAAGACGTGCCGAGGTATTTATCTTTTTATTGATAACTACAAATTGATTTCTAGCATAAAGCTCATTAATTAAAATGTTGTCTTCGTAGATGATAAAGCTTTCGTCGTATCCATCAATATCGTCAAATAATTCTCGGGTAATAAACTGACTCTGATCACCACCACGACAGGCTCTCCAGCGAAATTGTGTAAGCCAACTTGCTAAGCGTAACCACCAATGATTACTGTCAAATTTTAGTCTGAAACAGCCCGCTTGATTGCCTTTGTTCACTTCGGAAATAATCAACTCATCAAAACCTTCAGGAGGAAAAGAATCGGCATGTAAGAAATATAAAATAGATCCCTTTGCAGATTTTGAACCAAGATTCATTTGTTTGGCTCGGCCTTTTTCAGAAGTAATGAGTTTAACTTCAGTTCGAGAAGCATTTGCTTTTAAACGCTTTTTGTCAAGAACAGCTGTGTTAATTTCTCGATACGTCTCGGTATTTTCCTTAGGAACATTCGGAGAGACGAATTTCTTTATAATATGTTGCGACCCATCAGTACTTCCACCATCAACGACTATGATTTCTGAAATAGTCTCTATAGAAGCATTGCCTATAAGATGAAAAAGGAGTTTTTCAATAGTTTTAGCTTCATTTAGAATTGGGATTATAATAGAAATTTTAGTCATTCAAACTCCAGTTATAGTCTTTGTAACTTTTTTTTGCTTTAGGTGAAATTGTAACTTCAGAATACTGATTTAAAAAATCAATAAGGGTTTTACCATCGTTTTTAAAATCACCACCATACCATTTAAATAGCTTAGAAAGCTTGATGCTGTTTTCGCTTAATTCATTTTTTGAAGTGTCACTTAAAAAACCTCTGGTCAATAGATCTAGATCTGCTTCTAAGGTTTGTTCTGTAAAGGCTTTGTTATATAGACGAGGACAAGATACTGCAGCACATACAAGCGCAAAGTGAATTCTAGGCTCATCCATTTTTCTAATGATTCTATGCTCAACATCATTAAGTGTATACCATTTTTCACCTATCTTAATAAAACGATGGTTCCACGGTCCATTAATATCTTTTATACTTTTTGTTGGGTAATTATCTAAAATAAGTTTTATCGTAAATGCATTGTAAACATTCATCCAATAGGCTAAAGTTTCATCCTTACTCCAAGAGTCTTGAGGTGGGATTTCAGAAAGTACACTGAGGTACTCATAAAACTTCGTTTTATCTGCCTTGAACCCCTTGTAACTTACATTACCTTGATCTGATACATGCTTTTGAAGTAATTCGTCCCAAGCAGAATGATTTATTCTGGCTCTCACCACATTATCATTTGGAGTCGTAATATGTTCTATTTCGACTACAGTTGATTCAGCAGTTTCAGAAGCTGCAATAACCTCTGGAGTTTCAGTTTCTTGGACTTCTTCAACAATTTCAACTTCTGTTACTGTTTCAGTTGTTGGCTCGACCATTACTGTCTTGTCACTGGTTGTTGCAGTCTTTGATGCGCCACAACTAATGAGGCTTATGGATAACCATAAGGATAACATATATTTTAAGTAGTTCATAGTTATGAGGTTATATTTGTTATATACACTTACGACAATGTCTAACTTTTGGTTTTCAGTGGATATAACTCTTGTTGTAAAAAATCTTTTGGGAACTGTTCATCACCTTCAAAACCTAGTTCTATGTCTCTTCCGCTATGCGGAACATAATCTGTTTTAAAGATATAATCCCAAATACTTAAGGTTAGTCCGTAGTTAACCCCAAACCTAACATGTTTTGGAAGTTCTTTTGCATGATGCCAAATATGCATCTTAGGATTATTAAATACATATTTTAAAAGACCGTAATCCCAGCCCAAGTTGGCATGATTAAGATGACCAATGGCAATCGCAAAGAAATAGACAATAGCAACATCTTGGGCACTATAATTTGCAATTAAAGCTAAAGGAATATATAATAATGATTTGTAAACGACTGGCTCCATCCAATGGTAACGTAAATGAGCAGCAAATCCCATCTCTTTGACACTATGATGTACTTTATGGAAATTCCAAAGCCAAGACACGCGATGTAATAAACGATGCGTGTTCCACTGGACAAAATCACTGACTAAAAAGAAAACTATAAGTCCGAACCATTTGGGTAAATCATTAGCATCAAACAATTGTAATTTAGAAACTGACAAACCAACAAGCCCTAAGACATCATTAAAAAAAGCTGCTGCAGTATTAGATAAAGCGATAAGTATAATTAAATTCAGAAGAAAAAAATTGAAGAACATATAAAAGGTGTCCAACCAAAAATCTTTTCTAAATAAGGCTTGGTTTTTTCGCCAAGGAAATGCAATTTCAAGGAGCCAAACTAGTAATGATATAACAATAAGACCATAAAAATAATTATCCCAATTATTCTGAAATAAAATCTCATTTTTCAAATAATTCCAATAACCAGAATAGGAGTTTTTTATAATGTCAATATACTTTTCGATAGACTGTAATTAAGAAAGGGTTTCTAATAATTTAAATAATAAGCCACTCACAATAGCAGCCATTGGAAGTGTTAGCAACCAAGATAATAATATTTTGCCAATCATTTTGTAATCGGCTTTTTTTGTAACAGTGCCAATCCCAAAAATTGAACCAACTGAGACATGTGTAGTAGAAACAGGTAAACCATGTACACTTGCTGTAGTTACTAATAAACCAGTAATCATATTGGCTGTAAACCCTTGGCCAGAATTCATAGGTGTGATTTTCTTACTCATGGTTATGCCAACTTTTTTAGCATTAAGCAATCCTCCAATAGCCATAACAATTGCTATAATAATCATACTCCATTTAATATCAATGGTATTAATTATTAATAATAGCCCAACAATTTTTGGCGTATCGTTTAAACCACGAGCGAAACTTACAATGCCTGCACTTAAGTAATGTAGACTATCTAAAACCTTTTGAGAGTTTAAGCCTAAAATTTGACCATCATAAGTTTCCGTTTTATTTTGAATGGTGGCTTCTATTGTTTTTTTAGTTTTTAATGTTGCATTATCCATGCTAAACGAAGCAATTGTTTCTGTTTGCTTTTCGTGAATAGTAAGATTTGTTTTTTTTGTAACACCTAATCGTTTTCTAAAAAACCTAAAGATGAGATAGGCTATAAAGCTAGCCGCAGCAGCCATTAAAGGGCTCACTATTAAAGGCATTAAAAAGGTGCCTCCCAATTTTTCAAAATTAAATTGCGAGCCAACAGCCATAACTCCTGCTCCAAAAAGCGCACCAACTAAACTATGCGTTGTTGAAATTGGCATTCCTATTTTTGTTGCTATAAATACAGTTAAAGCGGCACCGAATGCAATTGATATTGCAAAAATAGGCATAGTGATAAGTTCATTTGGAACTAATCCTTTTCCAGAAAAGTTTTTTACTAACTCGTTAGCTAAAAAAATAGCAGCTACAGATCCAGAAAACGTGGTGACAGTAGCCCAGTTTATCGCTTTTTTGTAATTAGTTGTTCCACTTCCGAAGAGTGTAGCAACCCCTTTAAAATTATCATTAGCACCATTACTGTAGGCTAAGAAGCAGGCAGAAATAAATAACAAGATTAAAATCATAAGGCAGTTTATTATGATTTTGACGAATTTATAGACAAGTACTTACGACGTCCTTTGAATTAAAATGTAATTTTTTTATTCTCTCATGTAACCTTTTTGTAAATTAAAGGTCTTCATACCAAACAACCATCAAAAAGAATTGAAAACACTAACAGACGAAGAATTAATGCTCGATGTATCTCGAGGAAATTTGGATGCTATGGCTCATATTTTTGAGCGCTATAATAAACGATTGTTTAACTTTTATTTTCAAATGATACGAGATAAAGATGTCTGTGAAGATATGACACAAACCGTATTTTATAAGGTCATGCGTTACAGAACATCATATAAAGGCGGGCAATTCGTATCATGGATTTTTAAGATTGCAAGAAATGTGTTTTCAGATCATTATCAGAAATCAAAAAAAACTATAAATAATGCAGATTTAGAGTTAGTAGCTCAAAAAAATGAAGAAAGTAAAATTGAGAAAAATGATAATGTAGCTCATTTGCATCAAGTATTAAAGATCTTAAATAAAGAAGAAAAAGAATTGATAATCTTAAATAGATTTCAAGGTATAAAATACGATAAACTCGCTGAGATAGTTGGAAGTAGTGAAGGCGCAGTAAAGGTGAAAGTGCATCGTATCATAAAAAAATTAAAAACAGTTTATTTCGAAACCATATAATCATGGATTGTAAAAACATAGAACAGCACATCGTAGATTACATTGACAGACAATTAGCTTCTGAAGAAGCGAAACAAGTTGAACAACACATTGAAACATGTGATGATTGTAAAGTACTTTATGATGAAACAAACTTACTTTTTTCTGCATTTAAAAATGTTGAAGAAGTAACACCAAGTGATAAGCTAAGAGAAGGGTTTTATAAACTTCTTGAGGAAGAAAAGCAATTATTAGACACTAAGGTGGTGCAACTTCCAAAAGAGAGCAAAGAATTTCCATGGAAGTATGCATTTCAAGTAGCCGCGTCAATTGTATTTGTGTTTGCTGGTTATTTTTTTGGAAGTCATACAACAAGACAAGATACAAACCAAGAAATTTCAGCATTACAAAAAGAAACGATTGAGTTAAGAGAAGGAATGATGTTGGCAATGATTGAAAACCAATCACCAAGTAAACGAATTCAAGCCGTAAGTTTTACAGAAAGTTTTGTGAAACCAGACGTCAAAATATTAGAAGCTTTAATTGAGCGTATGCAATACGACGGAAATATTAATGTGCGACTAGCTGCAGCAGAAGCATTATCAGAATTTCCAGAATCAGCTATTGTGAAAGAGGCGTTCATTGAAGCCCTAACTACCCAGAAAGACCCAAGTTTGCAAATTGCAATTATTCAATTTTTGGTAAACATCCAGGAGAAACGCGCGATTGCTCCTATGCAACAATTATTAGAGCATTCGGATACGCCAGACTTTATAAAAGAGCAAGTAAACAGTGGTATTTCGCAAATTATTTAATTAGAAAAACTATAAAATCAAACAAAAATGAAACGAACAGGAATTATATTGAACCTTATTGCTTTTTTAAGTGTTGTATTTACATACGCTCAAGAAGATTATACTAAGAGTTTAAATGGTATTACCAAAGTTCAAATTGAAACAGGGACTACTGTTAAGATAATTGCCGGAACTGGCAACGAACTGAAATTTAGTAAATATGAACATGATGAGTTAGATCATAATCATGAAAATTGTGATCATGAACATGATGCAGAATGTTATGACTGTGATAACGATAATGATAGAGCTAAAGGATTGAAAGCTGTGTACTCTGGTGGAGTAGATAATACAGGATTTGGAATGTCAATCAGTCAAGAAGGAAGTGTGCTGCGAATCAAAGATTTGAAATCATGGATGCAACGTAATGGACTACAAATTACACTTCCTAAAACGATGGATCTTCACATTGATTCTGGTAATTTAGGAACAGCAATAGTTGTTGGGTTTTCTTCGGAAATAGAAGTTAATACTAATGTTGGTAATATTACTCTTAAGAATGTAACAGGCCCAATTACAGCTCATACAAGTACAGGAACTATTGAAGTTGATTTTTCTAGTGTTAATCAATCGTCACCAATCACTTTGAGTAGTTCAACAGGTATTGTTGATGTGTCCTTACCTTCAAATACGAAAGCCAACTTAGAGTTACGTTCAACAATGGGAACGATTTATACCGATTTCGACCTTCAAAAACCTTCGAAAGATGGTATGAAAGTGGTAGGTTCAACTCGTAAAATTGAAACCCAGCTCAACAATGGAGGTGTGAAAATTGTTTTACGATCGTCTACAGGAAATGTATATCTCAGAAAAAAATAAGTAATCCAAAAAAACAAACAGTCAAATGAAAAAAATAGTCATAATAGCCTTGCTTAGTGTTGCTACACTTCAAGCGCAGCGAAATGTTGAGGTCAAAGAAAGTATCTCAAAGAATCAAGATGTATACCTTAATTTTAAATTTGCTCAAGATATCAAAGTAGAGCATGGAAATACAAATCAAATTATAGTAAAAGCATCAGTGAATATTGATGATGGTGAAGGTAATGAAGCATTTAGTATAAAAGCAGATAATAGTTCAGGACAATTGAAATTTTATTCTGATTTTGGAGACTATTTCAAGAATAAATGGAAGGATAAAAATAGACATAATTGCAATAGCGATACAGATATTAATTATGTTGTGATTGTACCTAAAAATATTAACCTTAAAGTAAAAAGTATTTCTGGTAGTGTGTTTATGGATACTTTTGAAGGTGATTTGGTTACCGATTTAATTTCGGGTGATGTGACGATTAAAAAGTATAATGGAGAATTACGTTTAAAAACTATTAGCGGATCGCTTGATGTTACTGTTAAGAAAGCAAAACTTAAAGCAAAATCACTGACAGGAACAATTTATTCAGATCTAGAATTTGAAAACAATAACTCTAGTAAACATTATAACAATTCACATAATAAAGTATCAAAACAGGTTAATGGCGGAACACTTCCTTTAGATATGGAAACTATTTCAGGAAATATTTATATAAGGAAAGGGTAACAATTATGAGTGTTAGTTAAAAAAGGGCTTTATTTTAAAGCCCTTTTTTAGTTATAAACCTCTTATTAACTCGGTAAATAAAGTAATCATATGTGGTTCGGCTTTTCCAGCCATTGCTATGATTTCATTAATATTTACTGGTTTTAAGTTATCTGGATCACATTCATCAGTCAATACAGATATGGCTGCTGTTTTGATGCTTAAGTGATTGGCAACAATAATCTCTGGAACCGTACTCATGCCAACGGCATCTGCACCAATGATTTTTAACATTCTATATTCTGCTCTTGTTTCTAATTGCGGGCCAACAACACTTGCATAAACCCCTTCATGTAATTTGATGTTATGAGTTTTGGCAATTGTTTTAAACTTAGCGTTAATGTCGAGATCATAAGGCGCACTCATGTCAGTAAAACGCTCACCCAAAGCTTCAACACCTTTAAAAGCTAAAGGCGAACTTCCTTGAAGATTAATATGGTCATCGATTAACATTAATTCCCCTTTTTTGAAATTGAGGTTTATAGCTCCAGAAGCATTAGAAACTAGTAATGTTTTAATGCCTAATTTTTCCATAACACGAACAGGATAGGTGACATCTTGGAGCGTGTAACCTTCATAAATATGAAATCGTCCTTGCATGACAATCACTTTTTTTCCACCTAAGATTCCGTAAATCAGTTTTCCTTTATGAAATTCTACAGTTGCTGTTGGGAAGTTTGGTATATGGTTGTAGCTTACTTCTTGAATAACTTCTATTTCATTAGTTAACTGTCCTAGCCCTGTACCTAGAATGATGCCTATTTCTGGATTATCGAAACCTTTAGATTGTAAATATTCTGCAGTCTCTGTTATAAATTTAATCATGTGCTTTATAAAATGGTTTGAGTTGATTGTAATGTTTCATATCATCAAAAGTATCAATATCATTCAATTCTTTCAATACATATACATTACTATTTTGTAAATCGTTTAAAGTATCATGCCTTACAGTTTCGGTTCCCCAAGCTTTATTTTGAAATATTTTAGGGTGTAGTGCTTTAGTTCCTAGAAGGTAATAACCTCCATCTTCGGCAGGTCCTATGACAACATCATGGTGTTCTAATTTTTGTAACGCTTGCTCAATAATGGTTTCATTTAAATCTAACAAGTCACTTCCTATAATTATTACTTTTTGATAACCTAAATCAAATAATTCTTGAAATGCATTATGCATGCGTTCACCAAGATTATTTCCTGTTTGTAGTTTTTTACTGAAATATGCATGCTCCCAAATATCACTATTATTAATACTTTCAGAATAAAACACATAACGACTAGCTTCTACGTTTTTAGCAACATTAGCGGTATGTTGAAGCAAATATTTATAAATGTCTAAAGCAGATTGGTCGCCTAAAGTTTTTGCTAAACGCGTTTTGCACTTTCCTAATTCAGGATTCCTGGTAAATACCATTAAGGCGTTTTTCGTCATTAGTTTTGAACTTTAGGATAGGCTTTTTGACCTTTTTTTAACCATTTACTCCACATACTAGAACATATGTGAACACTATCTGTCGTTTTTTCGTTCAAATTATAAACATTAAAATCGTTATTCTTCCATTCAAAAATACCACCAAAGAGATTTCTCACATTTGTGTAACCCGCTAATTTTAATCTATTAGCTATGATTTCAGATCGAACTCCTAATGTGCAATAAACAACAATCTGCTCATCTTTATTTGAAATAAGCTTTTCTACGGTCTCTAATTTAAAATTAGTGTATCCAACATAGATTGCCTCTTTAAGGTGACTTACCTCAAATTCATCTCGTTCTCTAGCATCTAAAACAATAGTTTTACTTTTTGCTAGCTCCTGAACCGAAATATATGGCACATTATTTTTGTTGTATAGGTTCAGTAGATCCTCAAGAGATTCTTGCGATTGAACTGAAAATGATATAAAAGCACATATTAAAACGAATAGTTTTTTCATAAAGTGGAGCAATCTTATAAATTAAAAGGATCTCTTATTTAGCAACAACCGCCACCATCATAATGAAATGTTGACTCGCTAAAATAGATGTCATCTCTACCTAAAGCTTTTAGTGCTCCAGCAGTTTTATCACAGATTGCTAATGGTTGGTTTTTTAATAAGATATGACCAGCTTTATCATCAAAATAATCCTCTTCACCATAGTAAATTGCTGCTTTTCCAGTAAAAACACAAGGGCCATCCTCAGGCATTGGGTCTTTTATGGCAGCAACTTCAATAGATTCGATATAGATTAATTCGTCAGTAGGATAATTTTTAGGATCTAAAATTCTATAAGGCTTACGAGCTCTAATTTCTATGGTACCAAAACCTACATCTGTTAATGCTTTTACATACTCAGCTATAGGAAGACTACCACTTAGACATAATGCTCTTAAACGTTCATCATTACGTAGTTCGTCATTCATCGATTGTTCGCAAGTTGGATCACTCATGACTAAACGACCATGGGGTTTCAAAACGCGGTACATTTCTTCAATAGCTTTCTTTAAATCATCTGCCTTAAAAATATTGAACAAACAATTTTGTGCAGCAACGTCTATACTATTGTCTTCAACAGGCAGGTGCATTGCATCTCCTTTTTTAAGTTCAACAAATTCGCTTTTAAACCAACTGTTTTGCTCTTCAGCAATTTTAAAGTTTTGCTTCGAAGCTTCTAACATTTCATCAACGATATCTACACCAATAACACCGCTTTTCTGACGGTTGAAATACGCAAACTGCAACAGTTCCATACCGCCTCCAACACCAACATATAACATTTTAGGACTGTTAGACAGGTCTCTAGCATGTACAGTGCTTCCACAGCCGTAATTCATTTCTTGCATAATTTTTGGAATTTTTAATCCTGGTAATTCCCAAATAGGGTTTGTAGTGCAACATAACCCAACATCTGGTGTTAAAGCTGCTTCTTTATAGACATCATGTGTGGTTTCTAAATAACTCATAATTTGTGTGGATTTATTTTGTAATAGGCCAAAAACCTAAATGTATTTGTAATTGTTTTTTGTTGTCTTCAACTGTTGAAGACACACTATTTAAAATGTAATTGGAAAATCTTTTAAAATAAAGAAGGAGAGCCTTTATTGAAATAGAAATTTGAAGGCAATAGATGAATAAGATGTGTAGACGTCTTATAGATCTTTTTTTCTACTGAAATATAATGCTGTAGTAATTGTTTTATGTGTTTTGAAAGATATCGGAAACTATCAATAATAGTTTTTACATCTGAAAGAATATCAATATCTGAAAGTGTTTCGAGATAAGACAAAGTACTACGTTTTGCTACTACTAACCTTGAAATACTTCGATGTAAACGAGAGGTTTGCCAAGGCAATTTAGAGAACGTTTCAGTATTAAAATGGGAGGCTTTTAATCCCATTAAATAGAATCCGCCATCTTTAGAAGGTCCTAAGACAATATCATTTTTCTGCAATTGGTTAACCGCTTTTAATATATGATTTGTTTCTAAATGTGGTGTATCATTTCCAATAGTAATAACACTTTCAAAACCTTTGTCGTAAATAGATTGGATAGCATTTGTAAAGCGTTCGCCAAATGTTGCTCCAGTTTGGTTTTTTTCCGAAGATAAAAAATAGGGTAAGCCCGTTTGTTTTGCAATTTCTATGATTCGTGTATTTAATACATCAAACAGAATCTCTGAAGATTGAAACGGTTTTTGAATCGCTTCAAATTTAGCAGAGTTTGCAAAAATTAATATGGCTGTTTTGTTATTCATATGTTAAGCAACAACACCTTGACAACTACTTCCTGCACCAGCTGTGCAACCATAGCAATGTTGAGATATGACGATATTACGTCCTTCTAATAATTCTTCGTTAAATTCTGAAATATGCTTGGCTTTACTATTTACAGGTAGTTCTAGCATCTGATTAAAATCACAATCAAATAAATAACCATCCCAACTAATCGAAAGCGTATTTGTACACATGACATTGGCAACTGCAGCAGGATTATATGCATCGACTAATTGATACATGTAATCTTCATAGTTTTCAGAAGCGATTAAATAATCTAAAAAACGTGCAATTGGTAAGTTTGTAATAGCAAATAGGTTATGGAATTGGATATTGAAATCTTCCATCAATGCCTTTTTAAAATCTTTTTCCATAGACATTTGGTCTCCAGGTAAAAAGGCTCCAGACGGATTATACACTAAGTCTAATCGCAAATCACTATCTGGCATACCATAGCCAACCGCGTTGAGTTCTTGCAAAGCTTTTATAGATTTATCAAAAACACCGTCACCACGTTGCTTATCGGTTTTTCCTCTCGTCCAATGCGGCATTGAGCTTACCACATGAACGTTATGTTTTTTAAAAAATTCAGGTAAATCGTAATATTTTTTGTTGGCTCTAATAATTGTTAAGTTGGAGCGTACTATAAAATCTCGGATACCAACTTTGGCTGCTTCTTCAACAAACCATCTAAAATCAGGGTTCATTTCTGGAGCGCCTCCAGTTAAATCTAAGGTATGCGCACCAGAATTTTTAATCACTTCTAAACACTGTTTCATGGTGTCACGCGTCATGATTTCCTTTCGGTCTGGACCAGCATCAACATGACAATGTTCACAAACTTGGTTACACATATAACCAACATTGATTTGTAGGATTTCTAATTTTTTTGCTTTAAGCGGAAACTGACTCGTTTCCGAAATTTTAGCCTTAAATGTTGGTAATTCTCCGTTTTGGAAAATTCCGTTAGATAAGATTTCGAGTTGTCGATTACTTTGAGCTAAATCACTTCCTTGTTTTTGTAAGGATTGGGTCTTTAATTTTGCCATCTACTATTAACCGTCTAATTTATTCACTTTATTCATCATCTGAACACCATGTACAAGGGTGGCTCCGCTTTTTATAGCAGCACCAACATGAATGGCTTCCATCATTTCCTCTTTCGTAACACCTCTTTGTAAACCATCTTTGGTGTAAGCATCAATGCAATAAGGACATTGTTCTGTATGTGCAACAGCTAATGCAATAAGAGATTTTTCACGAGCTGTAAGGGCGCCTTCTTCAAAAACTTTTCCGTAGTAGTCAAAGAATTTATTTCCTAATTCTTCGCTCCACTCTGTGATTTTACTAAACTTTCTAAGGTCTGCAGGATCGTAATATGTTTTTGACATGTTTCAATTTTCAAGAGTTATACTATCTACGTAAATGTAAGTATTACGTTTTTGTCGCTATTAATTATCAAACTTAACAGAAAATTTAGCAGAATGCTAATTTATTTTTATAACAAAAATGAAATATGGTTTGCACAAAAAAGTCTTACTTTTAAATTCTCTTTTTGCTAAGAATGAAGAATTGGATCGAACTTTTATCAGAATTTAAAAAACAGCAACAACCTGTTGCTCTAGTCACGGTTACAAAGTGCTTAGGGTCAACACCTTGTGTTTTGGGGTCTCGAATGATTATTACCAACGATAAAGTACTTCATGGCACTATAGGAGGAGGGAAGTTAGAGTTTCTAGCTACAGAAAAAGCTCTGATAGCACTTCACGAAAATAAAATTATTGAATCTAATTATACTTTAGGGCCAGAGTTTGAACAATGCTGTGGTGGAAAAGTTGAATTTATAATAGAACCTATGAATCAATCACCAGAATTATTTTTATTTGGCGCCGGACATATTGGATATGAAATTGCCAAAATATTAGTCGATACACCTTTTACCGTTAATCTTATCGATTCACGTCCAGATTGGTTTAAAAATTCAACATTAGATGAAAGCATCAATTGTTGTCAAGTTGATATTGATAATTTCAAGACTTTTAGAGATGTTGTGAAATGGGGAAAAAACTGCTATATATTAGTATTAACTCATGATCATTCCATTGATTTTGAAATCGTCGCGATGTCACTTCAAAATGACACCAAGTTTTTAGGTTTAATAGGAAGTAAAACCAAACGTGTTCGATTTAATAATATGCTCATAAAAGAGATGAATATTGAAGAAGGCATGCGTAATGTCGTTTGTCCAATTGGATTGCAAGTTGGAGGAGATACACCTAAAGAAATAGCCATTAGCGTTGCGGCACAATTACTAGAAGTGCATTACAAGAATGAAGACTAACAAATCTATTATAGACAAGCTAACAGCACTCTGGGCTTTAAATGAGTCTGGTCTTGGTGGGTTTTTACATGTCTTTAATTCGCCTTTTACAGGATTGATTGTTGGCGGCATTGCTATTTTATTGATTAGTTTAATTGCTTATTATGCCGAAAACAAATGGCAAGCGATTTTAAAAGCCCTTATTATAGTCTTAATTATAAAAATGGCTGTCAGCCCATATTCACCATTTGCAGCTTATATTTCTGTAAGTTTTCAGGCGGTTTTTGGTGCGTTTTTGTTTTCTAATTTATCATGGAAAGGCGCCACACTAATTGTGTTAGGAATTGTGACGTTTTTGCAATCTGCTTTTCAAAAATTGATTGTATTAACTGTGGTTTACGGAACAGAACTATGGGAAGCCATAAATATTTATGGTGCTTGGATTCAAAATAAAATGAGCTTTGTTTCAGAAACTTCTGCAACGTCAGTTTTGATTACGATTTATCTTTTCGTTTATGGAATTGGTGGGGTTTTAGCAGGAATTTTTATAAAACATATTATGACTATTATTAGTCAAAAGGAGCACGCTGTTTTTGAGTTACATCCAAGTGATTTAATTTCAGAAGATGCAAAGAAGAATGTGTCTTTTAGAGCGAAAGTTATTTGGGTGTGGTTAATTACGATTGCCCTAATTGTATTAGCATTTTACGTTTTTGGCGGACCATTATTTGGATGGCAAAAAGCCGTTTATATTGTGTTAAGAAGTTTTTTGATTTTAATGCTCTGGTATTTAGTTTTAGGACCTTTATTATTGAAGTTGGTTCGTAAATATTTGAATAAAAAAGAATCGCAATACAAAGAAGACATTACCAATGCAATGGATTTGTTTCCATATTTTAGGCATATTATTTCTTACACTTGGAAGGAGACCAAACATTTGAAAGGTTATACACGTTTTAAGTATTTTATGGCGAATAGCATTTCTAATTGTATTCATTTTAAAGTGACTTCAGAATGATTTACATCTTAACAGGAAACGTTAGAACAGGAAAGACATCTGCCCTTTTAGATTGGTGTAACGGTCGATATGATGTCGATGGTGTATTGTGTCCTGATGATGACAAAGGGGAGCGCTATTTTTTGAATATTAAATCGAAAGACACGTATCCTCTTGAAATTCAAAAAGGTGTTGATAATTCCCAAATAGTATCAGTTGGCCCCTTTCGATTTTTAAAATCATCGTTTCAGAAAGCAAATGAGTATTTAATTGACGTTAATGATAAAAGAGCCTACAATTATGTAATTATTGATGAACTAGGGAAACTTGAACTTAAAAATATTGGTTTGCATGAGTCAGCAATAACTATTATTAATAGCTATCAATTAAACCTAAATCATCATCTTATATTAGTAGTGAGAACTTCACTATTGGAGCATATAATTCGACATTATAAAATTTCTAAGTACCAGTTATTAGATAAAAAGGATTTAACAAAATTGATTTAAACTTACTTCAATTTAGCACGTCTATCCTTTAAAATTTTTGCGAACGATCGTGTTCTAATTTCATCTAAGGTTAAACCTGTTGCTAATACTTCATCAATGGTGATAGCGCCACTATTTAAAGCTTTTAAAAAGTAATTTAAAAGGCCTTGTCCTGTTGCAGCATCATCAAACGTATCCCCAATTAAAGTGGCTTGTGCTGCTTTCTCTACAAAGGTTTTTAAACGTAAAACCGCATCATCATAACTTTCTAAAAAGAACGCATAAACCGCAGTGTAACGCATTGGCAATTGCGCTGGATTTAAATCCCAACCTTGGTATAAACCTTTGTATAATGAATGACGAATATGTTCATAACCTTTAAGCCAAGAACGATGTACAACATCCTTGTTCTCTTTTTCTTGTTCTTCAGTTAAGTCACCACGATGAGGGCCAATAGGCATCGTATTGGTTGCGCCATCGGATAACCAAATTCCGGTATGCGCTAGTGCCACTTTTGTGGTATAATGTGCATAATCACAAACATCATGATCCATTTCTTGATAAGAGGCAGTGATGTTATTTGAAGCGGTGTAATCGTATGTCCCAAAATGTGTTGCAATGCAACGCCCTTTACTTGCAGCTATAAATCTAAATAGTGGGTTTGTTCCATTGTGATCCATTATGGATTGCGTGGTTTCTACCATCATTTCCATTTTAAGTGTTCCAGATTTTAAATTGAAGGTGTCTTCAATCACTTCAAAAAAGGAAACTAAAGCGATGATTTGTTCAGGAATAGTTACTTTAGGCAACATTACTACAAAATTGTCTGGTAGTTTTCCGTTTGTTTCTGTTAATAGTGTAGTTAAAAATAAATCTAGTGTACGTTGTCCGCGATGTTTTAATTCTTCCGTAAAAGGTTTTATGCGAATACCAATAAAAGGGGATAGTGTGCCATCAGTCATTCCAGTCGCGACTTCCTTTGCAGCAAAAATTGCTGTGTCATCTTCTTCTTTATCTGAACGATTTCCGAAGCCATCTTCAAAATCGATTCTAAAGTCTTCTACACCTTCAGTTTTTAATTTTGCAATTACTTTTTGGTAGATGTTATATGAAAACCCAGCATGATGGTTTTTTAATTCTTCACTTGATAAACCCTCTAACTCTTGTATGAGTTTTTGCTGTTTCTTTTGTTTTGTTGGTAATTTTTTACTTCCTTTTAGTTTAAAAGCTTTCCCAAATTCAATAAAATTAGGTGCATAATGCAACAATGATTTTAAAGCAATAGTCCCCAAAACTTGTGTTGTATTAGACTTAAAAAGGTTTGCGCCACCATAAACTGTATGAATGGGTTGTCTGTCTTCTCTGTCACCTCTATAAATTTTATTAAAGGCTAGATTTGCCGTTTTTAAATCGTCAAAAATGGCTGATTTTTTATCTTCTGAAATACTTAAATTCATGCTTGTAATTTTATTTTCACCTCTCGACTGCGCTCGAGGAGACATCTAAATGCTACTTGTCAGGCCGAGCGCAGTCGAGACCTATTAGTGTTTTAACTTCCTCTATATGTCGAATATCCAAAAGGATTAATTAGTAATGGAATATGGTAATGACTACTATCTGTGACTTCAAATTGAATTGAAGCTTCAGGGTAAAAACCATTTTGATTATTGTTTTTATAATAGCTTGCAGTGTCAAAAGTCATGCTGTAAACCCCAGAGATTAAAAGCCTACCAGGAGGTAATACATCTGAAATTCGACCATCATTATTAGTGATGCCTATACTCATTGGTTTCCATTGATTGTTACGTAAACCTTTTAAAGTAATGAGCATGTGTCTTGCAGGAATACCAATTGAAGTATCCAAAGCATGCGTTGTTAAATGGCTGCTTAAATCTGCGTTCTCTGATAAGCCTTCTATAAGTTTTGCTAAGCGAATGACAGTTATTTTATGCTGTTCATTCATGGCAACATAAATTTCATCTTCATTGTCATTATTCAATCTAGTATTAATAATCGCGAGCATTTCTTCGGCAGATTTTCCACTTGCACTGACAATAAAAATGTATCCAAACTTATCTTCATATAATTCATTTGCTTTTGCTAAAGCCTCTATGGTTTCCATATTGGCATCAGCAACTTTTGATTGTTCGTTTCCAGCCCATTCAGCTGTATGTGCAAACTTTTCTTTTAAACTATCTACATTTCCAATTTTTGGATGGCCTGTGAATGCTTCTTTGAAATCTTCGACTGTACAGTCATTATACCAAATGGAAGCTGCTGTTTTTATCAATTCATTTTCAGAAGAAAAAGGTCTACTCTGAACCAGTTTGTTAATCCAAGTCTTAGAGACACAACATTGTTCTAGTTTAGAAAAGGCTTCTAGTTCAGAAGTTGAATTAAGTTCGTTTAGTGTTATCATAATCTTTATTTTGGTGCGCCTTGATTAATCCAGCAATTAATCATGTCGCGTTCTTCCTGAGTCATCCCAGTTTGATTATTATTAAACGGCATGTTTTTACTTACGACTACACGTTGAAAAATCTTATCTCGTAAATTGAAAATCTGTTCAGCGGTATCATATTTTATGCCATTAGGTGCAACTTTCCAGACAGCATCTGTTGGATTTGATGAATGACACGTTGTACATCTGTTATTAATAATCGTTTGCACTTCTGTAAAGGAAACAATTTCTTGGCAATTTTCATATTTTGGTGGTGTAGGAGCAGTCATAAATGCCATGCCAAATAAAATAACTACCGAAATAGGCATAACCCAAACAGAAAGCTCGCCCTTCTCGCGAATGTTTAAATAATGTTTTACTCCAGCTGTTCCTAAAGTAATACCAATAAGTACCAACCATTGGTATGTATTTCCAAAAGTACTTGGAAAATGATTACTTATCATTACAAATAATACAGGAAGTGTAAAATAGTTGTTAGTATAAGAGCGTAAACCAGCAGCTTTGCCATCAGCTGGATTTGGAGCTAATCCTTTTTTTGCTGCAGCAACCATACGTTTTTGCCCAGGAATTATAATAAAAAACACATTAGCTGCCATTAAAGTCCCTAAAAAAGCACCAAAATGAATATATGCAGCACGACCACTAAATACTTGTGCATAAAACCATGCAAAAAGAAAAACTAAAGCTGTTATTGCTAAAGTAAATACAACTTTATTATTGCTTAAACGTTTACAAATTTGATCATACAAAACCCAACCAATAATTAAAGAGGCTATACTAATTGTTATAGCTGTAGAGGGTAAAATATCTAAAACTTCTGGGTCTATTAAATAGGATGTAGCATTAAAATAATATACAATCGAGAGTAAACAAAAGCCAGAAAGCCATGTGAAATACGCTTCATATTTAAACCAATGTAAATGTTTTGGAATTTTTTTAGGAGCGAGTTTGTATTTTTCAACATAGTAAAAACCACCACCATGGACAGCCCAAAGGTTTCCAGCCAATTCGTCTCTTACGTTTTCGGTTCGATTTAATGCATTTTCTAAAAATACAAAATAGAAAGAAGCACCAATCCATGCAATACCAAAAGTAATGTGGATTAGCCTGACACTTAAATTTAGCCATTCAAAAAAGTGACTTTCGTAGATAGTACCTTTTAAGAATAGATATAAAATTCCAATTCCACCTATTGAGGCAACTACAATTAAAGCATAAAACCAATTTTGTGATGTTTGAATCGCATCTGCTTTTTCATCATTCCCTTGAGCTTTTAGCTCTTTAATTGAATGGTGTAATTTATAGGTAGCAGAAACAATTACTGAAAAAATAACAAGCCAAGCAATAAGTAAGATTACTTCAATCATTTAATTTATTTAATAGTTCCAATAATACGTAACCTACTCACGCCTCCATCTGGATATATTTTCAGTTTAACATGCGTAATGGGTTGTTCTGTTCGCAAAATCTCATTTTCAAAATGATGCTCTCTATCTGCTTCTAATTTTTGCTGAGGTAATAATGGTTTCCATTCGTGATTGCCATTTAAAACATCATCATCACTATCACAATTGCAAACATCAATGGCACAAGAATCTGGATAGTTTCCTTTAAAATGTTTGGTGTCTACTATAATTTTATGAACTATTCCAGGATGTCCTAATCTTAAGATTACAAAATCTTCGTTATTAGGTGTTCGGTTACGCTTAGTTTCCCAGCCATCACCCATATTTTTTCCTGTAGTTGGAGAAATAAGATTATCCATAACACTAAAAAACATATCGTTGCAATGCAAAGCTTTCCCACAATTATTTATCAATGCTAAATCAATAAGATCTTCAGAATTTACTGTAGACCAATCTTTATAAACTTCACCATAAACTCTAAAACGAGCAACACCACCATCAGGATAAATATGTAAACGAACATGTGTAAAATTTTTTTCTGAATCGATTTCAAAAAAGTGTTGGCTTCCAGGGTCTAGAGACGACTTTGGTAAAACTTCTTCCCATGATAAATCATCAGCTTTACTCCAATCAGAAACAGCTTCTTTTAAGTTAATCGCTTCAACAGAAGCATGAGGTGGGTGATTTCCTAAAAAATGATTTGTATCAATATCAAAGCCTTTGATTTTTCCTTCAGCACCTAATTTTAAAATGGCCCAATCATGACCAGGAGTTCTTTTTCGTCTGGACTCCCAGCCGTCCATCCATTTGCCAAATTCGGTGTATTTGTCTGGAATAAAAATGCCTCGACCTTCCTTTATGAGATTCTCTTTTTCAGCAAAAAAGTCGTCAGTCGCATATAATACTTGTCCGCCAATTTTTTCTGAAGCGAGGTCAATATATTGTTTTAGTTTCTCTTCTATCATTTATCTTTTAATAATAATTTTCCTTGTTGAAGTGTTTTTAAATTTGAATTCTCAACCACTTGAACACCATTAACAAATGTATGAATTACTTTTCCAAATACCGTTTCGTTTAAATATGGTGTTGCTTTATGTTTATGTTGAATAGCATCTTCTGTTATTTGAAATTCTTGCGCATTGTCCCAAACTGTAATATCTGCATCAAAACCGACAGCTAAAACACCTTTTTTGTCATCTAACCCTAAGAATTCTGCGGGTTTTTTTGTGAGTAATAAAATTAATTTTTCAGCTGATAATCCTCTTCTTTTTCCTTCAGAATATAATACAGGTAATGAGAACTGCAATCCTGAAATTCCGCCCCAAGCTTTAAAAAAATCACCACTTTCTAATTGTTTGCGTTCTGGCGGTGCAGGGGAATGATCTGAGGCCAAAAAATTAAAGCCATCATCTAATAAAAAGTTCCAAAGTGTATCATTATTTGTCTTCTCTCTAATTGGAGGCGCACATTTATAAATTGGAGATTCATCTGGAATAGTTTCAGCATCAAAATACAAATAGTGCGGACAAGTTTCAACGGTCAGTTTATTAGTTTCTTGCTTATGTTGCTTAATTTGTTTAATACCTTCCGAAGCAGAAAGGTGAACGATATGCACTTTTATATCAAACCGTTTTTGAATATCTATAGCTAAATCAATAGCATTGGTTTCCCAGTGTTGCGGTCTTGAATGTAAATACTCTTGATAACTTTTTGAATTTGTGATTTCTGGAACATGGTTGTCTGTTAATTCACAGTGCAATAGTAATGGAATATTGTGTTTTTTTAGCATAGGAGCAATGGCTTCTAAATCTAGTTTTGAAATATTAGGAAACTCATCAATTCCAGAATGTGCTAAAAACCCTTTGATGCCAAAAATACCTTCGTTTATTAGATCTTCAATGTCATTTTTATTTGATGGAATGATTCCTCCATAAAACCCACAATTTACATGAAGTTTATCTTTTGATGCTTCTTGTTTGAGTTTAAATGCTTTCACATTTGTAGTCACGGGACTTGCGTTTAGCGGCATTTCGATAAGTGTTGTGATTCCTCCAATGGCTGCTGCTTTAGTAGCCGTGTCAAAACCTTCCCAGTCTTCACGTCCTGGGTCATTAATATGAACATGAGCATCAATTATTCCAGGCATGACAATGAGATTCTCATAATCTAAAAAAGGAACCTTTTCAATGACATGATAGCCTTCGTAGATGTCATGAATTTTATGATTTTTAATGTGAAGCGTGGCTTCAAGAAACCCTTGATCAATAAAGCAACGTTCGCTATGTATTAAAAATTCTGTCATAAATGAATACTAATTATGTGATGTCTGATTTTATCAAACAATAGATCTCACTATCTAAAAACTGACCGTCATAGTAAAAATTTTCCCTAAAATGAGCTTCCAATTTAAACCCAAACTTAAGCAATAAGGCTTTTGAGTTTTCATTGTTAATATTCACATTGGCTTCATAACTATGAAGATTTAATTCGTTAAATCCATAACGAATTAATGTATTCATGGCTTCGGTCATATAGCCTTTTTTCCAAAAATCGGGATGTAAAATATAACCAATTTCGCCTCTGCAATTTTGTCTATCAATTCGCCAAATACCAAAATCACCTATAAGATGATTGCTTATTTTTTCAATAATAGCCCAAGTGATTCCTTTATTTTCATTGAATGCATTTTGATACCCTTCAATTCGTTTTTCTGTGTCTTCAACACGTTTTGGAATTGTTGTATCCATATACTTTGAAACAGCTTTGTGGCTTCTCATATTCAAAAGCGTTTTAGCATCTTCTTTTTTATAAGCTTTATAAAGTAATCGTTCACTTTCTAATTCTGGGAACGTATCAAAAATAGTCTCGTTTATTTCTACTTTCATACTTTAAACGTGATTGTTTTCGTATAAACTCATCAGCACCTTTTCAGGAGTCATTGGGGCGTGAAATTTTAAATTGTATTTTGGATTGAAGGCTTTTATTGCATTCTGAAGTGCAAAATAAGCGCCAATACCATACATCAATGGTGGTTCTCCAACAGCTTTAGATTTTAAAATAGCTAAGTCGTGACCTTTAGTTTCTACAGGAATTACATCTACAATTTTAGGCACCGAAAAGATATCTGGAATTTTATAGGTTGATAAGGCGTTAGACTGTAATCGGCCTTCATCATTATAGGCAATCTCTTCCATTGTCATCCAACCTATGCCTTGAACTAATGCACCTTCAACTTGACCTAGATCAATACCTTCACTCATACTTTTTCCATAGTCATGAACAATTTTAACTGAGTCAAATTCATAAGTGCCACGAGTACAATCTACAGTTGTTGTAATGATAGCTGTTCCGTAGACGTGATAGGCAAAAGGGTGTCCTTTTTCTTTGGTTTTATCAAAGTGAATTTCAGGAGTTGCATAATGTGCATTCTCTGTTAAAGCCACACGTTTAAGCATTGTTTTATTGATGAGTTCTGTCCATGATAACTCTGATTTTTTATTATTGATATAAACATATTCATCTTTCAATTCGATATGTTCTTCGGAAACGTCTAAATCTTCAGAAGCAACTTGCTTTAACCTTTTGAGTAAAGCATTACAAGCTTTTAATGTCGCTTTTCCGTTTAAATCTGCTGTAGAACTTGCGGCAGAAGGAGAGGTGTTTGCCACTCGAGTTGTATTGGTGGTTTCAATCTTTATTTTTTCAATAGGAATGGAAAACACTTGTGCAGCAATTTGCATCATTTTAGTATTGACGCCTTGTCCCATTTCAACGGCAGCAGTACTTATTCCAACGCTTCCATCTAAATAGATATGAACCAAAGCACGAGCATGATTCATTGGTGTATTCGTAAATGAAATACCAAAAGTGATTGGCATAAAAGCTAGTCCTTTTTTGAAGTTTGAATTGTTCTTATTGAAATTTTCTACCTCCAATTCTAAAGCTTCACTATTGAATATAGCTTTCGCAGAATCCCAAGTGTTTTTAGCTTCTACTTTTTTGGCAATTTGACCATAAGAAAAGGTGTCATTCTCATTTAATAGATTAGCCTCTTGAATAGCTCTAGGAGACACGCCAATTTCATATGCCGCCTTTGCAATGGCAGATTCTATGACAAACATGCCTTGTGGTCCTCCAAATCCACGAAAGGCTGTATTTGGAGGTAGATTTGTTTTGCAACTGATAACTGTGGTTTCCACATTTGGAACAAAATAACTGTTGGTTGCGTGAAACAAAGTGCGTTCAGCAATTGCTGGCGATAAATCGGCTGCAGCACCAGAATTTTGAAGAAACTCTGCTTCGTAAGCTAAAATTTTTAAGTCTTTTGATAATCCAATTTTATATGTGCTTTCATAAGGATGGCGTTTCCCTGTCATTCGTAAATCATCATGTCGATTTAATATCAATTTTACCGACTGATTTAAATGATAAGTTGCTAGAGCAGCCATCACAGCCCATGGTGTCGCTTGATCTTCTTTGCCTCCAAATCCACCACCAAGACGCGTGACATCGACTTCAATTTTATGCATAGCAACACCCAAAACCTGAGCAACCGTTTTTTGAACAGCTGTAGGTCCTTGCGTTGAAGAGGTGATTTTTATGTTTCCGTTTTCTAAAGGTTCGGCATAGGCGCCTTGAGATTCAATATATAAATGCTCTTGTCCGTTTGAGAAGGTTTCACCTTCATAAATATAGTCACAATTATTGAAGCCTTTTTCAGTATCACCCATAGTAAATGATCTTGGCGCATTAATGAAACTTCCTTTTGCTTTGGCTTGTTTTGCAGTAGTGATAACTGGCAACTCTTCAATTTCGATTTCAATTAAGTCTCTTGCTTTTCTAGCTATGAATTCAGATTGGGCAACAATCAATGCAATTGGCATTCCCCAAAAATGGACGTCGTCTTCAGCAAATAAAGGTTCGTCAGGTATGATACCTCCAATTTGATTTTTACCTGGAATATCTTTATAGGTAAAAATGCGTTCAACACCTTCTAATGCTTCTGCTTTAGAATAATCGATATGTGTTATTTTACCATGCGCTTTAGGTGAATCAAAAACAACGGCGTGAAATGTGCCTTGTCTGATATTAACATCATCGACATACAGTGATTCGCCACGAACATGAGTGAATGAATCTAAATTTTTAATGCTTTGTTTTATCGAAATTGATACCGCATCTAATTTAGAATCTAATCTGTTATTTGGTTTGTGCTTATGCATGGTGTACAAAATCGTTTAAAGTGAATTGCTTCGGAAATAATTCTGTGAAATGTGCAAAGAACAGTTGTCGCCCTAAAAGACGTTTATAATCACTAGTTCCACGAACATCACTTATAGGCGAAATTTCATTTTGAAGTACCTTGCTTGCTTCAAGTATCGTGTTTGAAGACAACAGTTTTCCAGTTAAAAACTTTGAAGTTTCGTGTAGATATTTTGGGATAGCAGCTACACCACCAATTGATACATGTGCTTCTGAAATAGTATTATTCTCAATAGATATATGAATAGCTGAATTGACACTTGCAATATCTAAATGTGTTCGCTTACAGACTTTTTCGAAATTGAAAAATGATTGCTTATTTGGTAATTTAAAGTGGATGTTTTTTAAAAGTTCACCATCTTTTAAATCGTAAGTTTTATAAGATTGATAGAAGTTTTTTAGTGAAACAACACGTTCGTTATCATCTGCATCTGTTATTGTAATATCACTATCAAGAGCTAAAAAGAAAATGGTCATATCACCAATTGGAGAGGCATTGACCAAGTTGCCGCCAAATGATGCCATGTTTCTAATTTGTTCAGAAGAAACTAGCTTGAGATGTTTCTTTAGATTAGGAAAATAGCTATTAATTTTACTGTGATTCCATAAGTCAGATACAGTTGAATTGGTGCCAATTGTACAGATGTTATCTTCAATACGAATTCCTTTTAGATAATCTTTTTCAGCAATAAGATGTACTGAATTATCAGCTAAATGATCGGCTTGCTGCACATATAAATCGGTTCCGCCTGACACATATTTTCCTTTCGGTTGATTGATGTCTTTGACTTCTAAATCTTTTAAACGTTCAGTTATTGTTGAGAAATACTCAGGAATAAATCCGTTTTCAATTAACCAACTAAAGGGCTGTAAATCTTTGTGCTCTTTTAAATGTTCTACGACTTGATATGCTGCTTTTTCTATTGCTTTGTAGCCAGTACATCTGCATATGTTTCCACTAATAGCATCCAAGGCATTACTATAATTTTTTTCAGAATTTGACAAAGCAAAGCCTGTTAATGATACCACAAATCCAGGTGTGCAGAAGCCACATTGTGTTGCGTAATTAGCTTTCATAGCTTCTTGCGCTGTTGTTAGTTTGTTTTTAAGATTCGTGCCTTCAACGGTTACAATATGCTTGCCATGTGCATTTCCTAAAGGTGAAATACACGATGTAATACTTTGGTATTCAATAGTGTTATTCTTTAAAGTTCCAACCAAAACTGTACAAGCACCACAATCGCCTTCGCGACAACCAATTTTGGTACCTGTTAAACGTTGTTCATAGCGCACAAAATCAAGTAAGGTCATTCCAGAATGCTCTTGTGTTTTAATGGTTTTATTATTGAGGATGAAGCTTATCATTGATTAGTATTCAGTTTTATCTTCTTTTTTAGTCCATTCCTGAAATGGTTTTAATGCAATCTCTCGAGCTAATTGTTCAAACGGGATGCTTCGTTTTTCGTATGGTAATGGAATTTCTTTATAAATAAACTCGTCGTCAAAGCCAATATTTGCAGCGTCAACTTGATTGCTTCCATAATATACTTTGTCTGGTCGTGCCCAATAAATAGCACCTAAACACATTGGGCAAGGTTCACAAGAGGTGTAAATTTCACAGCCTTCTAATTGAAATGAATCTAGGTTTTTACAAGCGTCTCTTATTGCAGTCACTTCGGCGTGAGCAGTTGGGTCATTAGTAGATGTTACTTTATTATTGCCTCGTCCTATGATTTTGCCATCTTTAACAATGACACATCCAAAAGGGCCACCTTCATTATTGTTCATTCCTTTTAGAGCAGCATTAACCGCCTCTTTCATGAATATCTCTTTATCTGTCATATTTTTCTGAATAATTTTATTATTACTTGAAGTATGTCTTTAAAAATTCATTTGCATTTATAAATAACACACGATCTATAATTTCACTTGCTGAAATTTGATTTTGTGGTTGCAAGTTTGACTTATATTTTTTAAGATAATCCTCCGCCTTTTCAATAAGATAGGGTTTGATATCTTTAAGGTTCTCAGCCGTCCAAAGACCTTTTATCGGATTTACAATGCCGTCAAAATCTGAGCCAATGGCTATAGTTTCCCAGCAAAATAATCCATTTTTATCTAACAATTCAGCAATATGCCTAATTTGTCTCCAGATTAAATCGGCTTTATTTCTATAACGTCTCTTTTTACTAGGCCAATAGATTCTAGAACTTGCAATTGCTTTTTTACTGGCTATGCGTCGTTCATCTAATTGCAAGCCAAAAATACCTTTTGATTTTGCAATACGCAAGATTTCAGAATCATAAATATTAATGTCATCTTGTGTGAAATATTGACTTTGCTTTGAGTCAGAAACATCCCATTCTACAATAGAACGTCTTCCATTAGCTGCACCATGGCTCACTATTATAGGTATGTTTTCATTTGCATAAGTGGTTTCTAATAGTTTATAGTATGTTTTTCTAGCTGCAGTACTCATATGTTTGATATCAATGAGAATGCGTTTGTTATCAGAATTGTCTAATAATTTATCAATGACCTTAAACCCTAAATCGGTAATATCAGTGTTAAGTCCGCGATTTTGATTCTTCTTTATCAATCCAATACTGATGCTTCTAGCATGACCACAAATTTCATTATAAAAATGATGTGCTAAGGTTAAGAAAAAAGGTTTATGTTCCCAGTTTTTTACAGTGTCTATATTATTTAAAACCGTTGTTTCATTGGCTGTATCTTTGTCTTTATCTAAACCTGTTTCAAATGCATGACCGCCTTCAATAGTAGGGACGAGGCTTATGATTTTTCTATCTGAAGTTGAGGTGGTGATATTAGTTGATATTTCTGTGTAATTATTGACTAAGCGATATGTGTAAGTGACACCGTCAATGATTTGAGCAAAATTATCTAATTGCTTGTAGAAATCGTATTCGTCTTTTAAATCTTGAAAATAACTGTTGTGATTTCTCAAATTATCAATACGTTTTTGGCTCACGCCTGCGGCCAGATTGACTAATAAATCTGGAAGAAATTTTACACCTAACATTTTGTCTTTTAAGAAGTGTTTTTCAAAAGGATATAGGGCTATCACAACAACGTTGCAATTGGCTTTCGCTAAAGCGGTCAAATCGGTTTGCGTGAATTTTGTCAACGTTAATATTTTATTGAATTGTCGTTCTACAAAATTTGGTGGGCTATAATGCCAAATGGAGTTTTTTCTACCACTATTAAGATTATTTTGTTTGGTAGGAGAATACTTAAAACTCTTTCCGAAAGGTTTTAATGCTGGATGGCAGTGTAAATCTATGTATGACTTTTTCATTTTTGATTGGTAGAGTGTTCAATTAAAGATATTCATTTTTACTAGATTTAAGCTTAAAAAGTTTGAAAATCATTAGATTAGGAGTTTTAATTAATCAAAACTTATTTATGCTATATATCATCATCTTTATTGCTCTTTTGATTTTTGTTATTTATGTGTTCTTTAATAAGTATTCAAAGCGTGTAGAACAATTCCCAGAGCATTGGCATACTGTTCTATTAAAAGAAGTTGCATTCTACAAAAGATTGAATACTAATGAACAAAAGCGTTTTCAAAACCGAATGATGCAATTTTTAAGTGAAGTTTATATTGATAGTGTTGATGTAGAGATTACCGAACTTGATAAAATTTTGATAGCTTCCAGTGCTGTAATTCCTGTATTTTCATTTAAAGAATGGCATTATCCAACGGTTAGTGGGATTTTATTATATCCAGATAATTTTAATGAAGATTTTGAATTTTCAGATAAAAGTAAATCTAAACGAATTGCTGGTGTTGTAGGTACAGGTCGATTAGAAGGGAAAATGATTTTGTCTAAAAAGGCCTTATATCATGGTTTTAAGAATTCTAATGACAAACGCAATACGGCTATTCATGAATTTGTGCATTTAATTGATAAAATGGATGATAAAATTGATGGTATTCCTGAAATACTAATGCAAAACGCCTATACTATTCCTTGGTTAAAGCTGGTGCACGATGAGATGGAAGCTATTAATAATAATAAATCTGATATTAGAGCTTATGGAGGAACAAAACAAGCTGAGTTTTTTGCAGTCGCTTCAGAATATTTTTTTGAAACCCCTAAATTAATGAAGCGTAAACATCCTGAGTTATACAAAATGATGGCAGATTGTTTTCGAATTAAAATCTAAACTATTTGATATTATTTGTAGTCTATTAAGAATACTCGTTCAAGTATTTGTCTCTTATAATTTTGTCTACTGGTGTATTCGTTATTTTGCTCTCAAGCCATGAAATAATATCTAAATATAAAAAGGCTCGTCTTTCAAATGGGTGATCTTCATATTGCTTAAGCGTAGCATGTAATTTTTTAAATGCATTTTTAAGTTCATGAGGATAAATATCTTGTAATCCTTTGATGAATTTTATCATCTCCTTTTGCACTTCGTGAAGTTCATTCATCTTAATCAAAAATTTGTAAGTCGTTCTTAGTAAGGTGTCTAAATGGTAATCTAAACCAGCTTCATAATGTGCTACAAGATTTAGAACTCTTGAGAAGCACAATAAGTCTTCACGCATAGATAATGATTTATTGGAAATAATTTTATCCAAATATTTTATACACTCTTTATTGTTTCCGGTACCAAAATGCATACTAGCAAACTTGTAATAAAATATCATTTTGTGATGGTCATCTATGCGATTTCGATATAAGGTTAAATCTTTTTCGATTTTTGGAATCAAGTCTAGACCTTCATAGAAACTACCATCAATAAAGTGTTTATTAATGTCGTGAAAGTTTAAATATAAAAAACTTAATGTTTGAATATTTTCATCATTTGGAAACGATTTGTCTTCAACTTTTGATTTTAAATTTGAAAGTGCCTCTAAAAATTTAGGCTTGTTTTTGATAAAGAAAATAGACTCAAGTAAATAATTGTTTCCTTTTAAATAAAATACGGGATTTAAATTAATCATTTTTGGATACTGCGAAAATAAATCTACACATTTTGAAGCGTACCTGTAGCAGTTTAAAAAATCTTGCATTAAAAAGCTATACCATAAATGTGCCTTGTATAGCCATAATTTTTCTCTAAACCCGAGTTGAGATAATTTTACTTTAGGGAGTCTGTCATTGAAATATTTAGTAACTGCTTTGCTTTCTTCTTCATTCTTAACATAACCTGTTTTTAAAATAATGCTGTAAAGTTGAAGTGATAAATTAGAGAGTTTGCTTGCTGTTACATTAAGCGAACTTAACTCTTTAGCTTGTATAGTTAGTTCATCTGCTCTTGTACTAATGCTTCTGGTAATGTATTGTGCTTCTATGATTTTTTCGAGTTCTACAATTTCAAAAGCCAGATTTTTTTCTTCATTTTGAATTGCAACATCCTTTGCTTTATCTAAAATTTTCAAACTCTGTTTGTATAATCCTTTATGATATAAAATAGAAGCAAAATCTAATTGCTCTCTAATTTGGGATCTAATATTTTGATGAGAAGGGTTGAGTTTTAAGCTAATTAAAATCTGCTTATACAAATGCGATTTTACATTTGCTAATTGCTGTTTTTTTACAATTTCACTTTTTAAAATTGCAGTTTCATTATAAGCACTAGATTTATCCAGAAGGTTAAAAAGGTTTAGAAATTTTGAATCAGAATTTACGCCTAGCCTCCCAACATATAATTTAAATTGACGCTTTTCAGATTTTGAAAGCGATTTAATTAATAAAAACAAATTATCTTTTTGATCCTTAGTCATCAAATGAATAGTGTTGTAAAATGTTGAAAATCAATATTTTAATCAATAGATTAATGTTTGAACATCGTAAAACTAACTCGTCCAATACTTATTAAAACATTTCCAAAATATACATTCGTAAGACAATAGAAAAATATATTTTAATAAATGTCTGATTCCAACGTAAAAATTTTCGATACAACACTTCGTGATGGAGAGCAAGTTCCAGGGTGTAAACTCAATACAGAACAAAAAGTTATTATTGCTGAGCAATTAGATGTACTGGGTGTTGATGTGATTGAAGCTGGTTTTCCGGTATCAAGTCCAGGTGATTTTAAATCAGTTGAAGCGATATCCAAAATCGTTAAAAATGCTACTGTTTGTGGTTTGACACGTTCAGTAGAAAATGATATTAAAGTTGCAGCAGAAGCGTTAACATATGCTAAACATGCTAGAATCCATACTGGAATTGGCACTTCAGATTCGCATATCAAACATAAATTTAAAAGTAGTCGAGAAGCTATTATTGAACGTGCTGTAAGAGCTGTAAAATATTCTAAATCATTTGTAGAAGATGTTGAGTTTTATGCTGAAGATGCTGGAAGAACAGACAACGAATATTTAGCTAGAGTTTGTGAGGCTGTTATAAAAGCAGGCGCAACTGTCTTGAATATTCCAGACACTACTGGATATTGCTTGCCTAGTGAATATGGTGCAAAAATCAAGTATTTAAAAGAAAACGTAAAAGGCATTGAAAAAGCTATTTTGTCTTGTCACTGTCATAATGATCTTGGTTTAGCAACAGCTAATTCTATAGAAGGTGTTATTAATGGGGCACGACAAATAGAATGTACTATCAACGGTATTGGAGAGCGTGCAGGAAACACAGCTTTAGAAGAAGTGGTAATGGTTTTAAAACAACATCCATATCTAAATTTAGACACCAATATCAATACCTCTATGTTGTATGGTATGAGCCAATTGGTAAGTGATAGTATGGGTATTTATACACAACCAAATAAAGCGATTGTTGGAGCTAATGCTTTTGCGCATAGTTCAGGAATTCATCAAGATGGTGTGATTAAAAATCGTGAAACATATGAAATTATTAATCCAAAAGATGTTGGTGTAACCGAATCGGCAATTGTGCTTACCGCGAGAAGTGGTCGTGCAGCTTTGGCTTATAGAGCTAAAAATGTAGGTTATGAATTAACCAAAATTCAATTGGATGAGATTTATGCAAATTTCTTGAGTTTTGCAGATAAAAAGAAAGAAATAAATGATAATGATATTCATCAAATTATCGAGACGAGTAACGTGTATCAACAAATAATTTCTGCATAATGGGAAAAACATTATTCGACAAAGTTTGGGATGCACATGTGGTTGATTCTATTGAGAATGGACCACAAATATTATATATTGATAAACATCTAATTCATGAAGTGACAAGTCCTCAAGCTTTTAATGAATTGAGAGATCGTGACATTTCCATTTTTAGACCAAATCAGATTGTTGCAACAGCAGATCATAACACACCAACAGAAAATCAGCACTTACCCGTTAAAGATGAATTGTCTAGAAATCAGTTAACGCAGCTTTCTGAAAATTGTAAAGCAAATGGCATCACATTATATGAATTAGGCCATAAATATAATGGTATTGTTCATGTAATGGCTCCTGAGTTGGGTGTTACCCAGCCAGGAATGACGATGGTTTGTGGTGATAGTCATACGTCAACACATGGTGCTTTTGGCACAATTGCTTTTGGGATCGGAACAAGTCAGGTAGCGCAGGTTTTTGCGAGTCAGTGCTTATTGCTTACAAAACCAAAAAGTTTAAGAGTTACGGTTAATGGAAAATTAAAGAATGGTGTCTTACCTAAAGATGTTATTCTATATATCATTTCAAAATTAGGAACAAATTCGGGTACAGGTTATTTCTGTGAATATGCTGGAGATGTTTTTGAAAACATGAGCATGGAAGGTAGAATGACCGTATGTAATATGAGTATTGAAATGGGAGCAAGAGGCGGCATGATTGCTCCAGATGAAACAACATATAATTATATAAAAGGCAGAGAATTTGCACCTAAAGGGGATGCGTTTGATCAAAAAGTAGCCTATTGGAAAACCTTGCCAACCGATAAAGATGCTCAATTTGATAAGGAGTATACTTTTGATGCCGAAGATATCGAACCAATGATTACCTATGGAACTAATCCAGGAATGGGTATCAAAATTTCAGAATTTATTCCCACAAAAACCGACGCCTCATTCAAAAAATCTTTGGAGTATATGGATTTTGAAGCTGGTGAAAGTTTGATTAATACACCTATTAATTATGTGTTTATTGGAAGTTGTACCAATTCTAGAATTGAAGATTTTAGAGTAGCTGCCAATTATATTAAAGGAAAACAAAAAGCCGATAATGTTACCGCTTGGTTGGTGCCAGGAAGTAAGCAAGTCGAAACTCAAATCATTGATGAAGGATTAAAAACCGTTTTTGAAGATGCAGGTTTTAAACTTAGACAACCGGGTTGCTCTGCCTGTTTGGCGATGAATGATGATAAAATTCCGCAAGGCGAATATTGTGTGTCTACATCAAACAGAAACTTTGAGGGTCGACAAGGACAAGGCGCTAGAACTATATTAGCAAGTCCGTTAGTAGCTGCTGCCACAGCTGTTGCAGGTAAGATTGTTGATATAACTAAAACTATAGAAACATTAGAGACCGTATAACAACATGGAAAAATTTACAACACTAACATCTAAAGCTATTCCATTAGATATTGCTAATGTTGATACAGATCAAATTATTCCTGCTCGTTTTTTAAAAGCGACAGATAAAAAAGGATTTGGAGACAATGTCTTTAGAGACTGGCGTTTTAATAAAGATAATTCAGAAAACCCTACATTTATACTTAACAATTCAGATTATAACGGAAGTATTTTAGTTGCTGGTGATAATTTTGGATGTGGTTCAAGTCGCGAGCATGCTGCTTGGGCTTTAGTTGGGTATGGATTTAAAGTTATTGTTTCAAGTTTCTTTGCTGATATTTTTAAAGGTAATGCACTAAACAATGGTTTGTTGCCAGTTCAAGTGTCAGAAGTATTCTTAGCTGAATTAATGACAATAATTCAAAAGAACCCAGAAACGAAACTTAATGTTAATCTTCAATTACAAGTTATAGGTATTGAAGGTTCAATTTCTGAGCATTTCGATATTGACCCTTATAAGAAAACATGTTTAATCAATGGTTATGATGACATTGATTATTTATTAAGTAAAAAAGAATTAATTGAAGCTTTTGAAACAACAAGAAGCTACTAAAAAGAATAACATGAAATTGAACATTGCTGTACTACCAGGAGATGGTATTGGTCCAGAAGTTACCAATCAAGCAGTAAAAGTTTTGAAAGCTATTGCTTCAGAATTTGACCATACATTTAGTTTTAAAACAGCAGATGTAGGCGCTATTGCAATTGACAAACACAATAACCCATTGCCAGATAAGACCTTAGATCTATGCAAGTCTACAGATGCTATTTTGTTTGGTTCTATTGGTCATCCAAAATACGACAATGATCCTTCAGCAAAAGTAAGGCCAGAACAAGGGTTGCTTAAGTTGAGAAAAGAATTAGGTTTATATGCAAATATAAGACCTGTAAAAGCCTATGATTCATTATTAGATAAATCACCTTTAAAGAAATCGATTATCGATGGTACAGATATTAGTATTTATCGTGAGTTGACTGGTGGAATTTACTTCGGGAAAAAAGAATTAAGCGAGGATGGAGATACAGCTTCAGATTTATGTGAATACTCGCGTTTAGAAATCGAACGTATTACGCATTTAGCATTTAAAGCTGCAGCTTCAAGAAAAAGCAAAGTCACTTTGGTAGAT
The DNA here is from genome assembly GCA_947489585.1 of uncultured Psychroserpens sp. Lineage (GTDB taxonomy): Bacteria > Bacteroidota > Bacteroidia > Flavobacteriales > Flavobacteriaceae > Psychroserpens. The sequence continues at coordinate 374,916 of CANLEE010000001.1, read as the reverse complement.
AAGGCAAATGTTTTGGAGAGTTCAAGACTTTGGCGTAAAGTTGTTACTGAAGTTGCCGAAGCATATAAGGAGGTGACATTAGACTTCTTATTTGTAGATAATGCTGCTATGCAAATGATATTGAACCCAAAACAGTTTGATGTGATTTTAACCGAAAATATGTTTGGCGATATCATTAGTGATGAAGCAAGTGTCATTGGAGGTTCGATTGGGCTTTTAGCATCAGCTTCAGTTGGAGATAAGTATGCGATGTTTGAGCCTATTCATGGATCTTATCCACAAGCTGAAGGTAAAGGTATTGCCAACCCAATCGCATCTATTTTATCTGCTGCAATGTTATTAGATCATTTTGAGCTTTATAATGAAGCAGAGTTGGTCAGGCTTGCGGTTGAGAAATCATTAAAATTAAATATTACGACACCTGATATAAATTCAGAATACAATACAATAACAACGTCTAATGTTGGCGATTTTATTGAAGATTTTATTTTTAATCCAAAAGATAGTAATCGAAATTTTAAAAACATTCACTTAGGACAATCTACAATTATTTGAGACGTATATAGAATCCTAAGGACTTAAAAAGCGCTTGATTATTTTAAATAATCAAGCGCTTTTTTCATGTTCTCAATAGGGTAGTATGTTTCAATTCTAAAAAAAAACAAACCCTCAAAAAATTAATTTTGAGGGTCATTCCCTAATCTAATAAATAATAACAAACAAACTTAGTGCTCATTCAGTCTAAAGTCTGGATATGCATCCATTCCATGTTCGTGAGCATCAAGACCTTCTAATTCTTCACGTTCAGAAACTCTAATTCCTACCGTTTTCTTCATAATAAAAATGATTAAGAATGAAGAAGCAATGCAAATACCAGCATAAGAAGCTACACCAATAAGCTGACTCAAGAATTGAGCGCCTCCTGCAAGTTCTCCGAAGATTCCAACCGCTAGTGTTCCCCAGATACCACATACTAAATGTACGGCAATGGCTCCCACTGGGTCGTCTAATTTTAATCTATCAATTAAAGATACTGCGAATACAATAATTGCTCCAGCAATAGCTCCAATGATTATAGCATCTGTAGGACTCATTTGATCTGCACCTGCGGTAATACCAACCAAACCTCCAAGGATACCATTTAAAAACATGGTTAAATCTAAGTTCTTAAATTTCAAGAATGATACTAATGCCGCTACTACACCACCTGCTGCAGCAGCCAAACAAGTTGTAACTAATGTCAATGACGTTAATCCAGGGTCTGCAGATAATACAGAGCCTCCATTAAATCCAAACCAACCTAGCCATAAAATAATTACTCCAGCTGTTGCTAATGGTATGTTGTGCCCAGGAATTGCTTGTAGTTTTCCCTCTTTAAATTTTCCAATTCTAGCACCTAATAAGCAAACAGCGACTAAAGCTGCCCATCCGCCAACAGAATGCACTAAAGTAGATCCTGCAAAATCATAAAATGGAGTTTCTAGAGTTTGTAAAAATCCGCCTCCCCATTTCCAAGAGCCTGCAATTGGATAAATCAATCCAACATAAATTATTGTGAATACCATAAAAGGACCTATTTTCATGCGTTCTGCAACTGCTCCAGAAACAATAGTTGCTGCTGTGGCTGCAAACATGCCTTGGAATAAGAAATCAGTCCAATACGTATACCCTTCATTGTATGCTAAATCTAAAGCTCCAGCTTCTGTGAGTGGTGCGTCTAATCCAAATCCAGCAAACCCTAAAAACCCATTAAACTCTCCAGGGTACATTAAGTTAAATCCAACTAAGCAATATAATAACAGTCCTACTGTAATTATAAAGATGTTTTTAAACAAGATGTTAATTGTGTTTTTTTGACGTGTTAATCCGATTTCTAAAAATGCAAATCCTAAATGCATAAAGAAAACGAGTGCTGTACAGATCATCATCCATACATTATTTGTAGTAAGTAATTCCATGTGTTTTATTTTAAAGTGTTTCCTCCTTTTTCTCCGGTTCGTATTCTGTATACTTCATCTATTTGTGAGACGAATATTTTGCCATCTCCAACATTACCTGTCGAGCCAGCTTCTAGTATGGCTTTTATGGTGACATCTTCAAAATCGTCATTCACTACTATAGAGAGATAGCGACGCTGTATGTCACTTGTGCTGTATGAAACACCTCTGTATACGTGCCCTTCTTTTTCGTTACCTAATCCAGTAACATCCCAGTAAGAGAAGAAATTTACGCCTACCTCATGTAGTGCTTTTTTTACTGCGGAAAACTTTGATTTCCGGATGATTGCTTCAACTTTTTTCATAATTATTTGGTATTAGTTAAATTTATATACTGCAGCAACTAAAAAAGATGCTAAGCTTTTAGTTGGTTCTAAATCGTTATCAAAATAGAAGTCTTCATTCCAGCTATCTAATCGTATTTCAGGAATGATTGTTAAGTCATCAATTTTATAATTTGCTGATAATGTTGCAGCAAATACAGTGCTATCATCTACGTTTTCTGCATGGAAACCAAAGTATTCACCTCTAAGCCCTAAGCCAAATGATTCAGATACGCTATACTGAGGATATAAAGCAGCGCCATAAAATCCACTGCCATCAGTATCATTATAAGTAGCATTGATTCCTAAGAAGAACGAATCGCTTAAGTCTGTTCCGCCGGTATAATCTACCTGGAATGTTGACCCACTTGTTCCTGTTTGTTCTCCATAAACAAAGTTTAAGTATTGATCTTTGTAGCCAAGCTGAGCACCTGCAGTATAACTTCCATCAAGGTTGACTTCAGTAAAATCTGTACTGTTCATAACGGCTAACATTAATGAGAAATCATCAGATAAAGCAATATCTGCCTTTAAACCTGTATGAGAAAAAGGTCCATTTGAGAACATGTAAGATGTACTGTAGTTGAAATTTCCAACTGGAGAAATCACTTCATACCCTAAAAAGGTATTAAAGTTACCAAGGGTTAAGGTTACTTTGTCACTTACATTGTAATACACATATAGTTGATTTACAATGTTGCTTGAGCCAGTAGATAAGAAGACAGCGTCTTCTCCTCTTGGTCCGAAAACGAGATCTGCAACAAATCCAACTTTGCTGCCTTCATAAGAAATAATAGCATTTGCCATCCCTAAGCTAAAACCGCTTCTATTGGCAAAAGATGTGCCTGGGTTTAGGAAGAAGGTGTCATCTCCATCTTCAAAGGCTTCGTTTGGTCCAGTAAGATTAGTTCTAAAATACGCATCTACACTTCCAGTAATTGAGAATTTTTTATCTGGAGTGTCTTCTGACGCTTCTTGTGCTGTTAACAGTATTGATGTCAATACTAAAGTTAAAGTAAATAAATGTTTCATAAAAATTAGTTTTATTAATTATTCGGGTCAAATCTATACAAAAAGATTTCATACCCTAAAAAAAATAGGGTTGATTTGATTATTTTTATGAATATTGAATTTTATACCCTAATAATTTAGGGGTTAAAATAAATTAGAGTTATTTTTTTGTTAAATCGACAATTGTGTTTTGAAGAAAATAGGGTCGATTTTTGCAATTAATTGAATAATGTTTAAAAAAGAGCGCTTAACGAAAACGTTTTCGCAATAAAAACTATTTTTTATTGAATTTTTTTCATTAGGGATTTAACAGTAGGATAACATATAAATTATAAATATTGTAATTAAATAGGGGCATATTGTGAATTCTTGAAAAGTGTTTCGGCTTTTTTTTTAATCGAATACTACAGTATATATTAGTTGTATAATAAGGAGTGTAAACTCTTTAAAATTTTCTGAATTATGCTGAAGAAACAAGGGCTTTATTTGCCAGAATTTGAACATGAAAATTGTGGTGCAGGATTTATTTGTAATCTTAAAGGAGAAAAGACAAATCAAATTATACATGATGCTTTAGAAATTCTTGTGAAACTAGAGCATCGTGGTGGTGTAAGCTCTGATGGAAAAACCGGAGATGGAGCTGGTTTGTTAATAGATATACCTCATGCTTATTTTAAAAGAGTTTGTGGTTTCAAAATTCCTGTAAAAGGGAAATATGCTGTTGGAATGGTATTTTTACCTAAAAATAGAAATCAGTATAAATTTTGCAAAGACACGTTCGAAAAAGAAATAATTGCACAAGGATTATCTGTTATAGGATGGCGGGAAGTGCCTGTTGATTCTACACAATTAGGGGAGATAGCATTAGCATCTGAACCAAACATTGAACAGCTTTTTGTCGGTAAATCTAATGACGTATCCGAGGATGACTTTAAAGCAAAATTATATGCAGCACGTAAAATAACCGAGCATACTGTTAGAAAATCTAAAATGTCTCAAAGTTCTTATTTCTATGTGTCTAGTTTATCTATGAATACATTGATATACAAAGGCATTATTATGCCTGAAGATATTGGTCCTTACTATAAAGATTTACAAGAATCAGATTTGGTAACTCGCTTGGCTTTAGTACACCAGCGATTTTCTACTAATACCATGCCTACATGGGAATTGGCACAACCATTTCGATTTATGTGTCAAAATGGAGAAATAAATACGCTTCGTGGTAATGTAAGTAGAATGCGTGTACGTGAAGAAATTATGAAAAGTGAAGTCTTCGGGCCTCAAATAGATAAGCTGTTTCCAATCATTTTACCAGGAAAATCTGATTCTGCTTCCATGGATATGGTGGTTGAATTGTTAACACATACAGGACGATCGCTTCCAGAAGTCATGATGATGATGATTCCAGAAGCATGGGAAAAACACAAAACGATGTCACCAGAGCGCAAGGCATTTTACGAATACAATGCTTGTATTATGGAGCCTTGGGATGGCCCAGCTTCGGTGCCTTTTACCGATGGAAATTATATTGGCGCATTGCTAGATAGAAATGGATTAAGACCTTCAAGGTATACAGTAACCAAAAGTGGTAAATTAATTATGTCTTCAGAAATTGGAGTCGTAGATATTGCTCCAGAAGATGTTGAAAGTCATGGTCGCTTAGAACCCGGGAAAATGTTTTTGGTAGACATGAATCAAGGTAGAATTATAAATGATGAAGAAATTAAAAGTAAAATTGTTAGAGAACGACCATATCAAGAATGGTTAGATAAAACAAGATTACATTTAAAGGATATACCATATACAGGCCAAACTTGTCCAATTGAAACTCTAGATATAAAGACCAGACAACGTTTGTTTAACTACACATTTGAAGATATACAAGAAGTTATCACACCAATGGCTCAAAAAGCAAAAGAGGCTTTGGGTTCTATGGGAATTGATACACCATTAGCTGTTTTATCGAACAAACCTCAGTTAATTTCAAACTACTTTAAACAATTATTTGCTCAGGTTACAAATCCGCCTTTAGACGGAATAAGAGAAGAAATTGTAACAGATATCAGTTTGTCATTAGGAAAGGATAGAAACATTTTTAGCATTACAGAAAGACAATGTCGGAAATTAAAAATTCAGAATCCCGTAATTTCAAATGATGATTTAGAGAAAATTAGAAATATTTCAGTCGAAAGTTTCAAAGCAGAAACTATAGAGCTATTATATCCAAAGGAGAAGGGACTTAATGGACTTGAAGATGCTTTAGATAATATCATCGTGCAAATTGAAAAAGCACTAGAACGAAAGACAAATATTATCATTCTTTCAGATAGAGGCGTAAGCAGGAAGTTGGCTCCAATTCCAGCTTTATTGGCTTGTTCTTATGTGAGTCATCAGATGAATCGCTTACGTAAGCGTTCTTATTTTGATATTATTATTGAATCTGCAGAACCACGTGAACCGCATCATTTTGCAACATTGTTTGGTTATGGAGCTAGTGCTGTAAATCCATATATGGTTAATGAAATTATTAGAATGCAAGTCAAAGAAGGCTTTATAACTGATATGGATGAACAAAAGGCAGTCGATAACTTTAATAAAGCTATTGGTAAAGGCATTTTAAAAGTGATGAATAAAATTGGCATCTCAACCCTACGTTCATATAGAGGTTCTCAAATATTTGAAATTGTTGGTTTCAATTCGCAATTTGTTGAGAAATATTTTCCATATACAACATCAAGAATTGAAGGTATTGGTTTATATGAAATCGAAAAAGAAATCGATAAGCGATACCAACATGCATATCCTGAAAATCAAGTTGATAAACGTTTAGGGTTAAATATTGGTGGCGATTACAGATGGCGACGTAATGGCGAAAAACATTTGTTTAATCCAACAACGGTTGCAAAATTACAGCAAGCCGTTAGACTAAGTGATCAAGCAAGTTATGATGTTTATGCTAAAACCATTAATGAACAATCAGAAAACTTAATGACCATTCGTGGTTTATTTGAATTTAATAATATTGATCCTATTCCAATTGAGGAAGTAGAACCTTGGACCGAAATCGTAAAACGATTCAAAACAGGTGCAATGTCTTATGGGTCAATTTCTAGAGAAGCACATGAAAATTTGGCCATTGCTATGAACCGAATTGGAGGAAAATCTAATTCTGGCGAAGGAGGCGAAGACAGAAAGCGTTTTCAACCAGACGTGAATGGTGATAGTAGAAATTCTGCAATAAAACAAGTCGCTTCTGGTCGTTTTGGAGTGACATCTCATTACTTAACAAATGCCAAAGAGATTCAAATAAAAATGGCACAAGGTGCTAAACCTGGAGAAGGCGGTCAATTACCTGGTGAAAAAGTATTACCATGGATTGCCGCAGCACGTAATTCTACACCATTTGTAGGTTTAATTTCACCACCACCCCATCATGATATTTATTCTATTGAAGATTTAGCGCAATTAATTTATGACTTAAAAAATGCAAATCGAGAAGCTAGGATTAATGTAAAATTGGTTTCTGAAGTTGGTGTTGGTACCATTGCTGCTGGAGTTGCAAAAGCAAAAGCTGATGTCGTTCTCATTGCTGGTTATGATGGAGGTACAGGAGCATCGCCTTTAACCTCATTGAAACACGCTGGTTTACCATGGGAACTTGGTTTAGCCGAAGCGCAACAAACTTTAGTACTTAACAACTTAAGAAGTAGAATTGTTGTAGAATGTGACGGACAGTTAAAAACTGGGCGTGATGTGGCAATTGCCACTTTATTAGGCGCCGAAGAATTTGGGTTTGCGACTGCTCCTTTAGTAGCTTCAGGATGTATAATGATGCGAAAATGCCATTTAAATACCTGCCCTGTTGGAATTGCAACACAAGACAAAACGTTGCGTAAAAATTTTAAAGGCACACCAGAGCACGTTATTAATTTCTTCTACTATATCGCTGAAGAACTACGGCATATTATGGCAGAACTAGGATTTAGAACTATGGCTGAAATGGTTGGTCAAACCCATAAAATAAATGCAAATAAAGCGATTAAACATTATAAAGCTAAAGGCCTAGATCTGTCTTCAATTTTGCATAGACCAGCAGCTTATAATAAAATGCCAGTTAAGAATTCTGAAAAGCAAGACCATAATTTAGATAATGTTTTAGATTTTAAAATTTTAAAAGATTCACATCGCGCTTTGTATAGAAAAGAGCAAATGTCACTATCATATCCAATCAATAATATCAATCGAACAGTTGGAGCGATTGTGAGCAATGAAATTTCAAAAATATATGGTCACTTAGGATTACCTGAAGATACTATAAATATTAACTTCTCAGGATCTGCGGGACAAAGCTTTGGCGCTTTCGGTGCACATGGACTAACATTTAACCTTGAAGGAAACACCAACGATTATTTAGGAAAAGGACTATCTGGTGCTAAGCTAATTGTAAAGAAACCGGCAAAAGCAGACTTCGTTGCAGAAGACAATATCATCATTGGTAATGTCTGCTTATTTGGAGCAGTTGATGGCCAAGCATATATCAATGGTATTGCAGGAGAACGATTTGCAGTTAGAAACTCTGGAGCGACTGCAGTTGTAGAAGGTGTAGGGGACCATTGTTGTGAGTATATGACAGGAGGAAAAGTTGTTGTTCTTGGTAAAACAGGCAGAAATTTTGCTGCTGGGATGAGTGGAGGTGTGGCTTATGTTTACGATCCAGAAAGCAAATTTGTAAATGGATTGTGTAATACTGAAACAATAGAGTTTGAAGAAATTACTACAGAAGATGCAAAAGAGTTAAAAGCTTTAATAGAAAAACATACTAAATATACAGGCAGTCAAAGAGGTGCTTCTTTATTAACAGATTGGGAAATAAGTTTAAACCATTTTGTACGTGTCATGCCTACGGAATACAAGCAAGCTTTAAAGCGTTTGGAAACAGAGGAGCAAATGGTTGAAGAATTAGAAACAGTATAAGGCAATGGGAAAAATAACAGGTTTTAAAGAATTCGAAAGAAAAGACGAGAAGTACACTCCTGTAAAGGATCGTGTGACACATTATAATGAATTTACAGTGCCTTTAAATGATAAGGACATCACTGAACAAGGATCCCGTTGTATGGATTGTGGAATTCCATTTTGTCATAGTGGTTGTCCATTGGGGAATTTAATCCCAGATTTTAATCATATGGTGCATCAAGGTGAATGGCAAAAGGCCTCATGGATTTTACATTCAACAAATAATTTTCCTGAGTTCACGGGTCGTTTATGCCCTGCACCATGTGAGCAAGCTTGTGTATTAGGCATTATTGAAGATCCAGTTTCTATAGAAAATATCGAAAAAAATATTGTTGAACGCGCCTTTAAAGAAGGTTGGATTAAACCACAACCACCAAAAGTAAGAACAGGAAAAACAATTGCTGTAGTCGGTTCTGGACCTGCAGGTTTAGCAGCGGCGCAACAATTAAATCGAGCTGGTCATACCGTTACTGTTTTTGAACGTGATGATGCTATTGGAGGATTATTACGCTATGGAATTCCAAATTTTAAAATGGAAAAAGGCATCATAGATCGTCGTTTAGCGATTTTAAAAGCAGAAGGGATTATTTTTAAAACCAATGTTAATGTTGGCGTCAACTATGATGTAAAGGAATTAAAAGCTTTTGATGCGGTTGTACTTTGTGGAGGTGCTAGTCAGAGAAGAAGTTTGCCAACTCCAGGCATTGATGCCGATGGTGTGGTGCAGGCTATGGACTTTCTAACACAACAAACAAAGGTTGTTTTTGGGCAAGAGATTAAAGACCAAGTATTAGCAACAGATAAAAACGTTATTGTTATAGGTGGTGGAGATACAGGCTCAGATTGTATTGGGACAGCAAACCGACAAGGCGCAAAATCAGTAGTTAATTTTGAAATTATGCCGAAACCTCCTGGTCATCGATCACCAACAACGCCTTGGCCGTATTGGCCATTACAACTCAAAACATCATCTTCTCATAAAGAAGGTGTTGAACGAAATTGGTTGATTAATACCAAGGAATTTATAACGAATAAAAAAGGACAACTTACAGCTTTAAAAACTGTAAACGTAGAATGGGAAATGATTCCAGGTGAGCGTCCAAAACTGATAGAGATTTCAGGTACTGAAAAAACATGGCCTTGTGATTTAGCATTATTAGCCCTAGGGTTTACTGGTCCAGAATCTACAATTGCCGACCAATTAGGATTAGAAAAAGATGTGCGATCTAATTATAAAGCGAGCTACGGAAAGTACCAAACAAATATTCCTAATGTATTTGCTGCTGGAGATATGCGTCGTGGACAATCATTGATTGTTTGGGCAATTTCCGAAGGTAGAGAAGCAGCACGTCAAGTCGATATTTATTTAATGGGTAAATCAAATTTAGCCACAAAAAATACAGATGGTGATTTGATAGGATTATAATTTAAAAGTATAAAAAATCTTCTGCTATAATTAATATTTAGGGTTGAGTCTATTATTTTAGTAGAGTAAAAAAGCATCTAGTTTTAGGTGCTTTTTTTATCTTAAGATTTATTATTACTGAAGATTTATCAAAGGAAACGATTGATAAGATGCACCATCAACCCTAAAAGCCGTATTGGTTTCTATAAGTAAACTGTCATTGCGTTCAAGGAGTTCTGCGCTTTGTCCAAATTCAAAACGTTTTTCAATGAGTTGTCCTGAAGTCGAGATGGGATTCAAAAATCTTGGTAAATTTTTAGACCTATAGGCATTATGATACTCATTAATAGCTTCATTATTGGATGATGTATTAAAAAGGGCGAGTTGTTTTCCAATATAAATTCTATTAAAAAGTAAACTTGCTTGTATAGAATCATTAGGTTTCACATAATACGTGTTTTGCGCTAGACCAAATTGAGTCATTAAATCTTGGTCTGGTAAAATAAGAAGTTCATATGTTGAATTATTCACAATAGTTACAGTCCTTGACATGGAGTTTCCTTCTGAGGAATGCTTAAAATAGCTAAAGTTTAATGGACCAGAGGTCATTTTTTGCCAATTTGTAATCGTATGTATTTGCGTAGAATCATAATCAGTAAGATAGCCATAAACGCTTTTTTTAAATTTTTGTATTTCTACCTTCTGTCTTGTTTGATCACGTTTTGAATCTTCAATGCCTTTGTAAATAATTACTGAAATGAAAAGTACAAAAATGGCAATTAAAATTTTTGACATAAATCTAAAATCTTTAAGGACTTCCCGTTTTTCTATTTTTTCTTGAACCGTTTTTGCTTCACGACCCATCCAAGAGAATCCATGAAACATCACATAGAAAAAGTGACTTAGACCAGATCGATTAAGAGCTCTAATAGCATATGAACTTGCTGTTGCTGTTATGCTTTCGCTTTTTGTGTTTAAGCGATCTATATTTAAAGTGTTTACCAAAGACATAAACGGTTTGCTTAAAACCGAAGCATCTTCTGCAATCTCGTCTACTATGCTAATGTAGTAATCAAGCTTAGTCTCTGTTTTAGTTTCTATAAGGAGAATAACAGTCTCTGGAAGAAAATCGCGATAATTTAATAATGCTTCTATTATTCCATATTGCCCTTTTGAAAATGCAAGGTTACAACACTGAATCAAATCCTGTTCTAAACATACACTAAAGAATTGCTTAATTTCGTCTTCATCTTCTGTATTATATACATTGGTTTTGTCTTTTTTGAAAAACATACTATTCGAAAGAATAGCTAATAGATTAGGGTTTTCTGACAAAAAACAAAGACCCTTTTGGTATTTATCAAGCGATTCTAAAAAAGTAGAAGCAGACGCATTATTTGAGGAGTTATTTAATTGCTGACGCGCTTTTAAAATCTTTTCAATTTTAATGATATCACCTTTTGAAAGCGTATTTAAATCAATTGAGGTCGATTTTTGAATAAATTTTAAATGCTGAATATAACTCATTAATGCCTTGTTGTATCTGAAATAATTATCATTAAAACTATGAAAATAAAACAACTTTAATATGACTTCGGAAATTTTGCTTGAATTACCTCAAACTAGTACAAACAGAGGCCTCTTTATTCATTGTATTCATAAAAAAGCTCGTCTACAACTTGAATACCTCGTTCTTTAAGCGTTATGATTAATGATTTCCATTGTTTGTTTTTTAATGTGCTCGATTGAAATGAAACCATACTGTAATCATCATTAATTATTCTAATAGATGATTCTTTTTTAAACTTCTGTTCAAAATAAATAACGTTTACTTTTTCTAGATCAATTTGATGTTTTAGATGAATGAAAAGTTGATTTCTTATCACTAGAAATTTCTGATTTAGTTGAAAATAATAGGATTGAAACCCAAAAACAGATAGTATAAAGATTGGCAAGCCTAAAAGAAATATAAATCCAATTAAAGTCATTGATGACCATTTTGTCAACAACATCAATCCGCATAATGCTATTAAGAAAAGTGCCATTATACCATTAAAAGAACATATAAAACTGCCCTTATAGGTTTTCTTTTTAAAGGGTTGATGCACTGTATTACTACTATTAGTGTAAGCATTAATAATCTCTAACTCACTCATAGCGTTAAAATATCGCCTAATTTCTGGCATATTTTTGTAATATTTTGAATACATATTTAGTAGTTTACCATCACGTAACTGAATAGATAATAGATCTTCCTTAAGATACTGCCCTAATATTTTTTCGTAACTATTTTCAATTACTGAAATTTGTTTTACTGTTTTCCAAGAATGAAATTCCTTTCCGAAAACATTTACTACTTCAAAACCTTTATTTAGAAACGTATAACGCTTAAATGTTTTTAAATAATAGCGAATGGTCCAAATAAGTAGTAAGATAAATGGAAGCACAACCCAAATTAGTGTTTTGTGTAAAGATGTTCCATCCTTTGTCATTTCTAAAGCAGTAAAAGTTAGTATTGAACATAAGAAAATCACCACCAAGATGAGAACAATCGGTGTAATAATAACTTGCTTAATGGAAAATTGACTTTGAAGTTTTCGCATAGAAATTTATGATTACTACTTTAAGTATAAGTCAAGTAATCCATGATAATGTTACAGACTATGATGGAAACTTAGCGCTAACATCATCGAAGACGAAAATTTGCCTTTAAAATATATCAAGAGTTGAACCGACTTAAAATTTATAACCAATACCAAAGCTTATTCTATTATCTCGAAAGTTATTAGTCGATTTTCGTTCTTCAAAACCATGTCTAAAACATGCTTCAATAAATAATTTTCCGGAAAGATTATATTCTGCACCTATAATGCCATTCCATTTTTTTAGACCAGAAATGTCATTTATGAGCGAAGCGGATAAAACTTGAGTACCTGTATAGATCTTAAAATCATTAGTAATGTGATATTTTAATAATATTGGACCTGTGAGATAAAGCTCATTATAAGACTGCTTGAAGTCGTTAGAGAAACGTTCTTCTCTTTTTTCAGACCTCAAGTTTAGTTCTAATTGAAAACTCCATTTTTTGCTTAACGATATATCTGATAATATACCTATGTAAGGTAATTTAAGTTGATAATTTAGATTACTTTCACTCGTCTGAAATTCATAACCAGTACGGAAACCAAACGTTACTATTTTATCTTTTGTTTTTTTAGATTCTGTTTGTGCATAGTTAGAAAATGTTGCAATGATAAAGCAGATTAATACTAAGGTAGTTTTTTTCATAATGTGTTGATTAGTTATGCTACAAAACTATCTTGGAGAGGTGTTAATAATTCACAATGCAATCATAAACAAATTGTAAGAACACGTTAATTGTCTCTTAAAGAATACTGTAAACCAAAGCCTTATGAGAAATCTTTCATTTGCCAAAAATAAAGCCTATCCTTATTTTGGAAACTTAGCTCGAATCTCATCCAAACACAAATTATGAATACTCCCAATATGAGAGTGTTCTTTTCCTAAATCTGGTTGATAAGTATCACTTTGCACCTGACCTCCAATTTGCTGGTAGGCCTCTCTAAAAGACATCCCATCAACAACGAGGTTATTAATACTGTCTACTGTAAACAAGTATTTGTATTTATCATCAGTAAGATCGACGTCTTTGACGATGATTTGCTGAATGGCATAATTAAAGATGTCTAAAATGTCTTTTACATCTTCAAAAGCATTGATGATATTCTCTTTTAATAACTGAAAATCTCTATGGTAACCACTAGGTAAATTGTTTGTGATTAGTAACATTTCAGTATGCAAAGCTTGAATTTTATTGCACTTACCTCTAATGAGTTCAAACACATCTGGATTCTTTTTGTGTGGCATAATACTACTTCCTGTGGTTAATTTATCTGGAAATGTGATAAACCCAAAATTTTGACTCATATATAAACAAATGTCCATAGCAAATCGTGCCATCGTATTACATAATCCGCCTAAAGCACTTGCAATTGCACGTTCACTTTTTCCTCGACTTAATTGCGCTGCAACAACATTGTATTTTAAGGTTGAAAATCCCAATGTTTTGGTCGTTATATCTCTATCAATCGGAAAAGAACTGCCATAACCAGCAGCAGAACCTAAAGGGTTTTGATCTACTATTTTTGAAACAGCATTAAGTACATATACGTCATCAATTAATAATTCGGCATAGGCAGAAAACCATAATCCAAAAGACGATGGCATGGCAACTTGTAAATGCGTATAACCAGGTAATAATTGAGATTTATGAGTTTCGGCTAAACCTAATAAGGTTTTAAAAAGCGCTTCAATTTTAGTATTAATTACCTTTAAGTTGTCTTTGTAATACAACTGAAGAGCAACTAAAACCTGATCATTTCTTGATCGTGCGGTATGGATTTTTTTTCCAACCTCACCTAAAGTTTTAGTGAGCTCGTATTCAATTTTTGAATGCACATCTTCAAAAGTGTCTTCGATAACAAAATCTTCTTTTTCAATAGATTCTGATAACACTTGTAAACCATTTTTTAGTTGCGTTAACTCTTCCGAAGTTAAAATACCAATCGACTCTAACATAATGGCATGTGCTAAAGATGCTTTTACATCATATTTTGCAATATGTAAGTCAATTTCTCTATCGTTGCCAACCGTAAACTGTTCTATTTTTTTATCAATTAAAAATCCTTTGTCCCACAGTTTCATAATACCTTATTTAATAGTTCTATATATAGTGTAATACCTTCTTCAATTTCGGCCAGATAAATAAATTCATCTGCAGTATGTGATCGCGTACTGTCACCAGGTCCCAATTTTAAAGACGGACAAGTTAAAACAGATTGGTCTGAAAGTGTAGGCGAACCATAAGTGTCTCTACCGAGTTCAATACCTGCTTTTACTAAATCATGATGTATGGGAATGGATGATGAATTTAATCGTAAACTACGAGCTTTAATACTTGAGCATGGCGATTTTTTAGTTAGAATATCTGCAATTTCTTGATTGGAGTATTTGTCATTTACGCGAACGTCAATAACTAAATCAACTTCCGAAGGCACTGCATTGTGCTGCTTCCCAGCTTTGATTTGTGTTACTGTTAGTTTTACATCACCTAAAACGTCAGAGGTTTTTTCAAACTTAAAATTTTGAAACCATTTTAAGACATCAATCGTATTGTAAATGGCATTATCAGTATTGGGGTGTGCTGCATGGCTAGCAGTTCCCTTTACTTTAGCATCAAAAACAATTAACCCCTTTTCAGCAATGGCTAAGTGCATTAATGTTGGTTCGCCAACAATAGCGACGTCTATATTTGGAATGATAGATAGCATGCTATTTAATCCTTCAGGCCCACTGCTTTCTTCTTCGGCAGATGCAACGATAACTATATTATAGTTGAGGTCTTTTTTATTATAGAAATACGTAAACGTCGCAATTAAAGAGACCAAACAGCCTCCTGCATCATTGCTTCCCAAGCCATATAGTTTTCCATCTTCTACGATAGCTTTTAAAGGATCTTTTGTGTAACCATTATTCGGTTTTACGGTATCGTGATGTGAGTTAAGCAATAGCGTAGGCTTTTTATCATCAAAATGTTTATTGATTGCCCATACGTTATTTTTATTTCGTTGAAACGGAATATGATACCTTATAAACCAATTTTCAATGTGTGCTGCGGTATTATCTTCTTCTGAAGAAAATGACTGCGTTTCTATGAGTTGTTTTAATAAAGCAATAGCTTCTGTAGTTAATTTTTCTATCATTTTTGAATAGTTGTATAAACAGTGTTGGTTGAAAAAAGCATACTCGGTTTTCCAATACAAACTTTGTTGACATTATTTGTTATTGCATGAAAGCAATTGTTTAGCTTAGGTAACATACCATCCGTGATTATTCCTTCGCTAATTAAGCGTTTATAGGTTTTGATGTTTATGTGTTCAACAACCGAATTGTCATCAGTAAGGTCTTTTAAAACACCATTTTTCTCGAAACAATAATACAGTTCTGTTTTAAAGTGTTTTGCAAAACCAATTGCTAATTCTGAAGCAATCGTATCTGCATTCGTGTTTAGTAGTTGTCCGGCTTCATCGTGAGTAATAGCACAAAATACTGGAGTGATACCATTTTTTAAAAGTAGGTCTAATGCATTTGTATTGACCTGCTTGACGTCGCCTACAAAACCATAATCTATGGGTTGAATTGGTCGTTTTGTTGATACAATAGAATTCCCGTCAGCTCCAGTAAACCCAATAGCATTGCAATTGTTTGCTTGTAATTTTGCCACGATAGTTTTGTTTATTTTTCCCGCGTATACCATTGTAATAATATCTAAAGTGTCGCTATCTGTGATACGTCTTCCTTTATTCATTTGAACAGGCATATTCATTTTTTTTGCGAATTCGGTTGCTAGTTTACCACCGCCATGAACTAATAATTTTGGACCTTCAAGCTGAGTAAACTGATTTAAGAATATTGCCAACGCTTGATTGTCATCAATAATATTTCCGCCTATTTTTATGACTTTTAATGTTTCCATATTAAAGGTTTTCTAACAGTTGTTTTAATACAACTTGTGCTGCATAAGTTCTATTATTAGCTTGTTGAATAACCACAGATTGATCACTATCTAAAACAGTGTCTTCCACAACAACATTTCGTCTTACTGGTAAGCAATGCATGAATTTGGCTGCACCTAATTTGGTTTTGGTCATCATCCAATTGGAATCGTGACTTAGTATGTCTCCATAGTTATTGTAGCTGCTCCAGTTTTTCACATAAACAAAATCGGCATCTTTTAAGGCATCTTCTTGATTATAATTAATGGTTACGTTTTTCGTGATTTCTGGATTCAAGTCATAACCTTTTGGGTGTGTAATTGTGAGATCAACGTCTAAATATAGCATCATTTCAACAAAGGAATTTGCAACCGCCTGTGGCAACGCTTTTGGATGAGGTCCCCAAGATAAAACCACTTTTGGTGTCTTTTTTTCTGTTAATTCTGAAATGGTAATGGCATCAGCTAAAGCTTGCAATGGATGTGCAGTGGCACTTTCCATATTTATAATCGGAACAGTTGCATACTTTTTGAAGTTATTTAGTATAAATTCAGATTCATCCTTTGTCTTATGTTTTAAGGTTGGAAAAGCTCTTACAGCAATCATATCTGCATATTGTGAAATGACTTGTGCAGCTTCTTTGATATGTTCCGATGTATTTGCATTCATAATCGTACCATCTTCAAACTCTAAATTCCATGTGTCATTTACATTGAGAATCATGACATCCATTCCTAGGTTTTTGGCCGCTTTTTCAGTGCTTAGACGTGTACGTAAACTAGAATTAAAGAACAGCATTACTAATGTTTTATGCTGTCCTAATTTGGAATATTCAAAAGGATTCATTTTTAATAAAATACCTTCTTTTATTAGTTCAGAAAGGTTTGATATGTCTCTTAGCGTTGTGTAATTTTTCATCTTAATTCAATTCATTTTGTAAGGCATCAAAAAAGAGATCAATGTGTTTTTTTTGAACCGTTAATGGTGGAAGAATTCTAATTTGATTTGGATTTTTAGAACCACCAGTAAATATTTGATGTTTGAAAATGAGTGTTTTTCTCAATTCTGAAATCGGAAAATCGAATTCTAATCCGAGCATTAATCCTCTTCCTTTTACTGTTTTTAAGTTTGGAATGTTTAATGATTTTTTTAAAAAATGAGTAGAAACTTCTAAAGCATTTCGCATCAATTTTTCATCTTCAATAACGTCTAATACAGAAAGTGTTGCCGCGCAAGCTAAATGGTTACCGCCAAAAGTTGTACCTAGTAAACCTAAAGAAGGTTTTATTGATGGATGAATTAAAATACCACCAACTGGAAAACCATTACCCATTCCTTTAGCTATTGAAATAATATCTGGTGTAATATTATGAGCTTGATAAGCGAAAAAATCGCCAGTTCGCCCAAAACCTGATTGTACTTCATCTGCAATAAGTACAGTATTATATTGTTTGCAAAGTTGTTCTAAACCTTGGTAGAAAGCTGTTGTGCTTTGATCTAATCCACCAACACCTTGAATACATTCTATAATGACTGCACAGGTTTTGTTTGCTTTTAAAATGATTTCAACGGCTTCTAAATCTCCTAACTCTACAAAGTCTACGTCTTGCTGAGCATTTATTGGCGCAATAATTTTGAGGTTATCGGTTGCGGCTACTGCTGCTGAGGTTCTTCCATGAAACGAATTTTTAAATGCTAGTATTTTATGTTTACCATTATGAAACGAAGCAAGTTTTAGTGCATTTTCATTGGCTTCAGCACCAGAGTTACATAAAAACAATTGATAGTTTTTACAACCTGATATTTGTTCTAATTTATGAGCCAATTGGATTTGTAATGGATTTTGAATGGCATTACTATAAAAGCCTAATTGTTCTACCTGACTAGAAATAGCTGATACATATTTTGGGTGTGAATGCCCAATAGAAATTACGGCATGTCCACCATAAAGGTCAAGGTATTCAACACCTTTGTCATCATAAACATAAACATCTTTTGCCTTTACAGGTGTGACATTGTATAAGGGGTAAACATTAAATAAACTCATATCTGTTCCTTTTTAATGGTATTGATTTTATTAAATGAAGCGACCATGCCTTGAATTAATGAAGAGCTTAAACCTTTGTGTTCCATTTCATTCAACCCAGTAATTGTGCAACCTTGAGGTGTTGTGACTCGATCTATTTCTTCTTCTGGATGATTCCCATTTGTAATTAATAAGTTAGCAGCACCTTCAGATGTATACATTGCTAATTCTTGTGCTTCTTTGGTATCAAAACCCAATTGAATTGCGGCTTGAGTTGTGGCTCTTATAAGTCGCATCCAGAATGCAATTCCGCTAGCACAAACTACAGTAGCAGCTTGCATTTGGGATTCTGGAATGGCTAAAGTGTGGCCTAATCTATTAAAAATGGCTTCGGCAATCTTAATGCGTTTTTCACCTTTTTCATTACTACATAAACAGGTCATAGATTTTCCAACAGCAATGGCAGTATTTGGCATAGCTCTTATGATAAATTGATCGCTACCAACTTGTGTTTCAATCTTTGGAATTAAAAACCCTGTAATCGTAGAAATCAACACATGGTTTTCGGTAAGATATGGTTTAACATCTTTCAAAATCTGTTCAAAATGTGCTGGCTGTACGGCAAAAATTAAAATATCAGATTGTTTAACGGCTTCAATGTTGTCTGTTGTTAATACCACATTAGTATAACCTTCAAATTCTTGAATATCATCTAAGTTTCGTTTGGTTAAATATAATGTGGTGATAGCATTATTAGTTATCAATCCTTTTGCGATTGATTTTCCTAAATTTCCTGTTCCTATAATTGCGATTTTCATTTTGTCGTGTTTTTAAAAGAAATTAGCTTTAAGTTTTAAACCTTCAGTTTCTTCAAAACCGAAAGCTAAATTCATATTTTGAATGGCTTGTCCGGAAGCCCCTTTTAGTAGGTTGTCTATGATGCTTGTAATTAATAATTTGTTCTTGTATTTATGTAAGTGGATGATACAATTGTTAGTGTTTACAACTTGTTTTAAATGAATATCTCCATCTGAAACAAATGTAAAAGCAGCGTCTTTATAATAGGCTTTATAATAGGCTTTCGCATCTTCTATTGAGCCTTCAAATGTTGTATAAGCAGTGGCAAAGATGCCTCTAGAAAAATTACCGCGATTTGGCATGAAATGAATTTCTGAATCAAAGTTATCTTGTAATTGACAGACTGTTTGATTGATCTCACCTAAATGCTGATGCGTAAAAGGTTTGTAATGCGAAAAATTATTATCTCTCCAAGTAAAATGTGTGGTTTTAGATAATGATGTACCTGCTCCTGTAGCACCTGTAACCGCATTAATATGAATGTCTTCATGAATTAAATTTGCATGTGCTAAAGGCAATAATGCCAGTTGAATGGCAGTGGCAAAACATCCTGGGTTTGCGATATAGTTTGCATTTTTAATGGCCTCTTTTTGTAATTCTGGCAAACCATAAATAAAGTTTTTTCCGTTGAATACTTTTTCAGCGTCAAGTCTAAAATCGTTACTTAAATCGATGATTTTTGTGTTTTCTGAAAATGAATGTTGTTCTAAAAACACCTTTGAGTTTCCATGACCTAAGCATAAAAATAAAGCATCAACTTTTGAATTAATGTTACTTGAAAATTCAATGTCTGTAGCACCAATTAAATCCTGATGGACTTCATATACTTTATTGCCAGCATTTGATGTGCTAAAAACAAAATCGATGATTACTTGATTGTGATTGAGTAATAATCTAATCAATTCACCAGCTGTATAACCGGCACCTCCAATAATTCCTACTTTAATCATAATCCTGAATTTACGTGTTGATATATTTTGTTCTGATTGGCATTTATCTTAATAAAACCTTTTGCTTCCTCTGCAGACCAGCCTTTGTTTTCTTCGCCATAACTTCCAAATTTGGCATTCATTAAATCATGTTTAGAAGAAATGCCATCTAAACTGAAATGATATGGTTTCAATGTCACAGTAACATCACCTGAAACTTTGGCTTGGCTGTTTTGTAAAAAGGCTTCCATATCTCGCATTACTGGATCTAAATATTGCCCTTCGTGTAAATGCATGCCATAGAAATTTGATAAATAATCTTTATGCTGTAATTGCCATTTGGTTAACGTATGCTTCTCTAGTAAGTGATGTGCTTTGATGATAATTAAAGCAGCAGCAGCTTCAAAACCAACTCTTCCTTTGATGCCAACAATGGTATCACCAACATGAATATCTCTTCCAATAGCAAAATCTGAAGCCAAACTGTTAAGTAATTCTATATTGTTTTCAGCTGAATCTACTTTTCCATTTAGAGCTACGAATTCTCCTTTTTCAAAAGTTAGTGTAATTTTCTCTTTGCCTTCTTTTTTCAATTGTGAAGGATAAGCAGATTCGGGTAATGGTTCTTCTGAAGTCAGCGTTTCTTGGCCACCAACACTTGTTCCCCAAAGGCCTTTATTTATTGAGTATTTTGCTTTGTTCCAAGACATATCAATATCATTAGCAATGAGGTAATCTATCTCTTCTTGTCTGGATAATTGCCCATCTCTAATTGGTGTAATGATTTCGATTTCTGGCGCTAAGGTTTGAAAAATCATATCAAAACGGACTTGATCATTTCCGGCTCCTGTACTTCCGTGAGCGATGTATTTGGCATCTATGCTTTTAGCGTATTGAATAATCTCAATCGCTTGAATGATACGTTCGGCACTTACAGACAAAGGATACGTGTTGTTTTTTAGCACATTTCCGAAGATTAAATACTTTATCACTTTGTCATAGTAGGATGCAACGGCATCTATATTTTTATAGGTTGATGCACCCATTTTGTAGGCATTGCTTTCAATAGTATTGATTTCCTCTGAAGTAAATCCGCCAGTATTCACACTTACTGCATGAACATCAAAACCAGATTTACTAAGACTTACAGCACAATATGAAGTGTCTAGTCCGCCACTATATGCTATTACTAATTTGTTCATTTTTTATCTTTTTTTAAGAACATGGATTGTTTGATGTTTTTCAATCTTGTCCATACTTTTTTATCATAATTATGCTCTTGTTTTTTGTTTTCCCTTGTTTTTGAAGGGTCGTAGAGCATGCCTGTGCATAAACACATTTTTTGTTCAGTTCTCGTCAAAACATCAAAATTTTTACAAGTTTGACAGCCTTTCCAGAAGGATTGATCGTCTGTCAATTCTGAGAATGTTACAGGTTTGTAGCCTAAGTCGCTATTCATTTTCATAACAGCTAAACCGGTTGTAATACTAAAGACTTTGGAATTTGGAAATTTAGATCTTGAATGTTCAAAAATGACTTTTTTAATCTTTTTTGCAAGGCCTTGGTTTCTATAATCTGGATGCACAATTAAACCCGAATTAGCCACGAATTTCCCATGGCTCCAAGCTTCGATATAACAAAAGCCGGCAAATTTATTACCATCTAAAGCAATAACAGCATTTCTGTTTTGCATTTTAGTAATGATATATTCTGGTTTTCGCTTTGCGATTCCTGTACCTCTAACTTGTGCAGCTTCAGTAATAGTTTCGCAAATGATGTCTGCGTAAATACTATGTGATTTATCAGCAATAACAATTTTCATTGTAATTGATTTTTAAATTAAAAAATGTGATTTTGTTTTTGAAAGCAGAACCGGACTCACCTAAGTTCTATAAATAGAAATATACCCTTACGGGCGACGCGGGAAAAAGCGACGTACGATGTTATGATTATCTCTTGAGATAATTAAGAATTGAAACTGATATTTGAAAGCTGAGTTGTACACAATAAAAATAAATAATGACTATAGAATTTGTTGCTAAATGGGATAATTAGCGACGGCGTTTAGCCAAATTAAGACCTGTGGGTCTGGGAGCTCTATATTTGTGTCTTAGTGTAAACATATGGCTAAACTACATATTAAATTTTTAAGGACAATAGATAAAATCTTGTTTTGTGTGAGATTTGTGAATTTCGAAATAAATGACTTTTCAAATTGTAAATATCTCATTTTTAAGCGCTTTTAATTAAAGAATATAATCTGTTCTTACAAAGTTTGAGGCGCGACATTCTAATAATTCTTCCAAAATGGCATTATTATAAGCATTGTCTTTTGATGCTACGAAAGTTCTAATTGAAAATGAACGCAGTGCATCATGTACACTTAACGTCGCAACTGCTGAATCTTTTCGACCTGTAAATGGATAGACATCTGGACCACGTTGACAAGAACTATTTAAATTTACACGGCAAACTAAATTTACTAAGGTGTCAATCAAAGGCGCTAATGTGTTAACATCTTTGCCAAATAAGCTTACTTGTTGTCCATAATTAGAAGCAGCCATATCATCTAGTGGCTCATCTATATCAGAAAAAGGAATAATAGGAATTACTGGACCAAATTGTTCTTCTTCATACACACGCATATCTTTTGTCACAGGATATAGAACTGCTGGAAAAATATAATTCTCTGTAGTATTTCCACCTTTTGTATTTATAATTTTTGCTCCTTTTTCTTTAGCATCGTCAATTAATTCTTGGATATATGCTGGCTTGTCTGGTTCTGGTAATGGTGTTAATTTTGCACCATCTTCCCATGGGTTTGCAAATTTTAAAGCATCTACTTTTTCAGAAAAACGTTTGTTAAATTCATCAACAATAGCTTCATGGACATATAAAACTTTGAGTGCAGTACAACGTTGTCCATTGAATGATGTTGTGCCTGCAATACATTCGCTAATTGCTAAATCTAAATCAGCATCTTTTAATACTATCGCTGGGTTTTTAGCTTCTAATCCTAAAACCATTCGTAAGCGATTGCTTTTTGGATGTTCATTTTGTAAAGCATTTGCCGATTTACTATTTCCTATTAACGCTAATACATCTACACGTCCATCTCTCATAATAGGTGTAGCTACAGTTCTTCCTCTTCCGTAGATAATATTCACAACACCTTTTGGGAAGCTGTTTTGAAAGGCTTCTAATAAAGGAGACAATAATAAAACACCAAATTTTGCAGGTTTAAAGACCGCAGTATTACCCATAATTAAAGCTGGAATCAAAAGCGCAAAGGTTTCATTTAGAGGATAATTATAAGGGCCTAAACATAATACAACACCAAGTGGGCCTCTTCTTATATGCGCATTGACTCCTGAGTTTTTTTCAAACTTAGCGCTATTACGATCCATTTGCTTGTAATCTTCAATGGTGTCATAGATGTATTCAACGGTTCTATCGAATTCCTTTTCAGAATCGGGTAAGTTTTTACCAATTTCCCACATTAATAGTTTAACTACTTCTTTACGTTTGGTTTTCATTTGGGTTACAAATTTTTCCATGCAGGCAATTCGGTCTACGACTTTCATTGTTGGCCACAAACCTTGCCCTTTATTATACGCTAAAACTGCTGCGTCAAGTGCTTCTAAGGCTTCGCCTTCTCCTAATGTTGGAATGGTGCCTAATAATGTTGGCTTGTAATCTTCAGTAGAAGAAATTGTTGAGTATACCTCTGAGGTAGTACCAGTCCAGGATTTTAATTTACCTCCTACTAAATAGGTGTTTTGGTTAACTGTATTTTTGATTTGATACTGTTCAGGAATATTCATAACTGTTTTGTTTAAACTAAGAATTGAAATAAATCAGGTTTGTCGTTAAGATAATCTCCATAAAAATTATGAAGTTTCATTTTGGTAATTAAAGGTTGTAAGTCGTTAGGCGATTTTAGTTGTAAACCCACTACAGCAACATCATTTTCTCGGTTTGCTTTTTTAGTATACTCAAAATGTGTAATATCATCAGTTGGACCTAAAATATCAACTACAAAATCTCTTAATGCACCTGCACGCTGCGGGAATTTTATAATGAAATAGTGTTTGAGATTGGCATAGAGTAGTGCACGCTCTTTAATTTCTGCTGTACGTGTGATGTCATTATTGCTTCCGCTTATAACGCAAACTATATTTTTACCTTTTATTTCATCTTTAAATTGCTCTAAAGCTGAGAGGCTTAATACTCCTGCTGGTTCTGCAACAATAGCATCTTTGTTATATAATTCTAAAATGGTTTGACAAATCTTGCCTTCATCTACTGTAACCACACGATGTAATGTTTCTTTACAAATTGCAAAATTTAAATCACCAACGCGTTTTACAGCAGCTCCATCTACAAAATTGTCAATGGATTTTAATTCAATATTTTTATTTGATCTAATAGAAGTTAGCATAGCTGCTGCACCTTTTGGCTCTACGCTAATAATTTTTGTTTGAGGCGATAAAATTTTAAATATTGAGGATAATCCTGCAGCAAGTCCACCACCACCAACTGGTACAAAAACGTAATGGATAGGATGTGTTTTTGCTTGATCTATAATTTCTAAACCTACAGTTGCTTGACCTTCAATAACTTTTTCGTCATTAAATGGATGAACAAACGTTTTATTCATTTGTTCGCTTTGTTGCATTGCCGCATGGTAAGCATCGTCAAAAGTATCACCAACTAAAACAACATCAACATAGTCTTCACCAAACATTTTAACTTGTTCAATTTTTTGATTTGGTGTTGGTGAAGGCATAAAAATGGTGCCTTTTATTTTTAAAAGTTTACAAGAAATCGCAACACCTTGTGCATGATTACCTGCACTTGCACATACAATCTCATTTTCAACTTGAGTAGGAGTCAAAGACGAAATTTTGTTATATGCACCACGAATTTTATAAGAGCGTACTTCTTGCAAATCTTCTCTTTTAAGATAAATGTTTGCTTGAAAATGCTTAGAATATCTTGCGTTTTTAACTAAAGGTGTTACCGAAGCTATACCTTTTAATTTTTCGGCAGCAGCTTCAACAGCTTTTAGTGTTGGTTTGTATGTTGTTGTGGTTTCTTCCATGTTAGAGAAATTGATCCTAAATTAAGTTTAGGATGGCAATATCTATTTATACTAAAACTGAATCTTTAACAGTTGTCGTTTTAATCACTTTCATTGCTGTCATAGCAGCACGTAAACGTTGACCAACAGCTTCGATTGGATGATTTCTAATGGCATTGTTTATAGCAATTAATTCAATATTGTCAACACCATTTGTGCTTGAATACGATTTTCCTATGATAGATGTGTCCACTGTTTTCATAAAACCTGTTAGCAATGGCTTACAGGCATGATCAAATAAATAACAGCCATACTCTGCTGTGTCGGAGATCACTCTATTCATTTCAAATAATTTCTTTCTTGCGATTGTATTTGCAATCAATGGTAATTCATGTAATGATTCATAATACGCTGAATCTTCAATAATACCCGCACTTACCATTGTTTCAAATGCTAATTCTACACCTGATTTTACAAATGCGACTAATAAAACACCATGATCAAAATACTCTTGTTCTGAGATATGATCTGATGTTAGGGCAGTTTTTTCAAATGCTGTTTCGCCAGTTGCAGCTCTCCACGTCAATAAATTGACATCATCATTTGCCCAATCTTCCATCATTGTTTTTGAAAAATGACCAGAAATAATATCATCCATATGCTTTTCAAACAAGGGACGCATAATACTTTTTAATTCTTCAGATAATTTATATGCTTTAATTTTTGCAGGATTTGATAAACGATCCATCATGTTAGTAATTCCACCATGTTTTAAAGCTTCAGTAATAGTTTCCCATCCAAACTGAATTAATTTAGCAGCATAACCAGGTTCGATACCTTCTTCAACCATTTTGTCAAAAGAAAGAATTGCTCCAGTTTGTAGTAAACCACAAAGAATCGTTTGTTCTCCCATCAAATCTGATTTTACTTCAGCGATAAAAGAAGATTCTAATACACCAGCTCTATGTCCACCAGTTGCAGCAGCATAAGCTTTTGCTTGTGCCCAACCTTTCCCCTCTGGGTCATTTTCGGGATGTACTGCAGTTAAGGTTGGTACTCCAAATCCACGTTTATATTCTTCCCTAACCTCTGTTCCTGGACACTTTGGAGCGACCATTATTACCGTTAAATCTTCTCGAATTTTTGTGCCTTCTTCAACAATATTAAAACCATGAGAATAACTTAGCGTAGCTCCTTTTTTCATTAAAGGCATTACCGCATTTACAACATTTGTATGTTGTTTGTCTGGTGTTAAGTTTAAGACCAAGTCTGCAGTAGGAATTAATTCTTCATAAGTCCCAACATTAAAACCGTTTGAAGTTGCATTCTTGTAAGAATCGCGTTGCTGATCGATAGCAATTTGACGTAGTGTATAAGAAATATCTAATCCAGAATCTCTCATGTTTAAGCCTTGGTTGAGTCCTTGGGCTCCACAGCCTACAATTACAATTTTCTTCCCTTTTAATGCGTTGACACCATCTTCAAATTCTGAAGCATCCATAAAGCGGCATTTCCCTAATTGCTCCAATTGTTCTCTTAATGGTAGTGTGTTAAAATAATTTGACATTTTTCTAATTTTTAATGTTGAAATGCTTCTAGCATTGTTGAAATTTTCATTTCGTCTTTAGTAACTGCAATACGACCTGAGCGTGTAAATTGCATGATGCCAAAGACACTTAATTCTCTATATAATAATTCTATTTCTTGTGTTCTTCCAGATTTTTCAAGAACGAAAAACTCTTTGTTTACTGTGACAATTCTTGCATTGCTTTCTTTGATGATGTTTTGAATTTGACGCTCATCAAACAATAAATCTGATTTGATTTTAAACAAACATGATTCTTGATAAATTGTGTCTTCTTCAGAATGATAGTAGGCTTTAATAACCTCGACTTGCTTTTCAATCTGACCAATGATTTTTTTGATTTGTTCTTCAGACACTCTAATTAGAATCGTAAATTTTGAAACACCTTCGATTTCAGAAACAGAAGTGTTTAAACTTTGTATATTAATATGTCTTCGCTGAAAAATGGCCGAAATACGATTAAGTAGTCCGATGTTATTCTCAGTATAAATTGAAACGGTATATAATTTTTTTTCTTCGCTCATTCTCTTGATCTTTTTAATCTACTCTAATCTTATATCTGATACACTTGCTCCTGTTGGTATCATTGGAAATACATTATCTTCTTTTTCTACACGAACTTCTAAGAAGTAAGGGCCTTCACAGTCTATCATTTCTTTTACAGCATCTTTTAGTTCATTTCTTTTACTTACTTTTTTTGCATCGATATGATAGCCTCTTGCAATTGCAACAAAATCTGGGTTTACCATTTCTGTTGAGGCATAACGTTTATCGAAAAACAGTTGCTGCCATTGGCGTACCATGCCGAGAAATTCATTATTTAATACCACAATTTTTACAGGGACTCGTTGTTGAAAAATAGTTCCTAATTCTTGAATTGTCATTTGATAACCGCCATCTCCAGCAATCATAACTACTTCTCGCTCAGGAGCTGCCATTTTTGCTCCAATTGCAGCAGGTAATGCAAATCCCATAGTTCCTAATCCACCAGATGTAATATTACTTTTAGTGGTATTGAAATCGGCATAACGGCAAGCAATCATTTGATGCTGACCAACATCACTCACAATTGCAGCTTCACCATTGGTTTGTATATTAATTTCTTTTAGAACTTCTCCCATTGTCAAGCCTTCTTTGGTAGGATATAAGTCATTTTTAATAACTTTTTCGAATTCTATCTTGTATAAATCTTTAAATTTTTGATGCCATTCACTATGAGAATTTTTATTTAATAAAGGCAATAGTGCTTTCAGGCTTTCTTTAGCATCTCCTAAAACAGCGACATCAGTTTTTACGTTTTTGTCAACCTCTGCAGGATCGATTTCAAAATGTACCACTTTAGCTTGTTTGGCATAGGTGGCTAGATTTCCAGTGACACGATCATCGAAACGCATTCCGATGGCAATTAGCACATCACATTCGTTGGTTAATACATTTGGTGCATAATTTCCGTGCATACCAACCATACCAACATTTAGTGGATGTGATGAAGGAATAGCTGAAGCACCTAAAATTGTCCAAGCCGAAGGTAATCCAGCTTTTTCGATAACGGCTTTAAATTGGTCTTCTGCTTCTCCTAAAATCACGCCTTGTCCCCAAATAACCATTGGTTTTTTTGCATTGTTGATTAATTCGGCAGCAGCTTTTAAATCCTTTTCGTTAGTGTTTGGTACTGGTTTATAGCTTCTAATACCAGTACATTTCTCATATGAAAAATCAAATTCTTCAAATTGAGCGTCTTTAGTAATATCAATTAAAACAGGACCTGGTCTTCCGCTTTTAGCAATATAAAATGCTTTTGCAAAGACTTCAGGAATTTCTGAGGCTTTGGTTATTTGATGATTCCATTTGGTTACAGGTGTAGAGATTCCAACGATGTCTGTTTCTTGAAATGCGTCACTTCCTAATAGATGTGAACCTACTTGACCAGTAATGCATACCATTGCAGTAGAGTCTATTTGCGCATCTGCGATTCCTGTAATTAAATTGGTTGCTCCTGGGCCAGAGGTTGCTATTGCTACACCAACTTTTCCAGAAATTCTTGCATAACCTTGTGCAGAATGTGTTGCACCTTGTTCATGACGTGTTAGTACATGATGGATTTCATCTTGATACTTATATAATTCGTCATAAACTGGCATAATAGCACCTCCTGGATATCCATAAAGAATATCAACACCTTCAGCTAGTAAACATTTTATAATGGCTTCGCTACCAGACATACGCTCTGTTGTTTGCGTGTTTTTTGTTTGATTTTGTATGGTTTGTGTTTCTTTCATCTACATGTTCATTTAAAATTCATCAGTAACACATCCTTTAGATGCTGATGACACTGTTTTTGCATATTTATATAGAACACCGCGTTCAAATTTCAACTCTGGTGCTTTCCATTTTTGACGTCTTTTTTGTAGTTCTACTTGAGACACTTCAACTGAAATAGAATTGGTTTCAGCATCAATAGTAATGATATCTCCATCTTTTACTAAAGCAAGGTTTCCACCTTCTTGAGCTTCAGGAGTAATATGTCCAACTACAAAACCGTGAGTTCCTCCTGAGAATCTTCCGTCTGTAATTAAGGCAACATCTTTACCGAGACCTGCGCCCATAATTGCTGCAGTAGGTTTTAGCATTTCTGGCATTCCTGGACCTCCTTTTGGGCCTTCGTAACGAATGACGACAACATCTCCTTTTTTTACTTTTCCATCTCGAATACCATCATTTGCTGCATATTCACCTTCGAAGACTTTTGCTGTTCCTTTAAAGCTTAGCCCTTCTTTTCCTGTGATTTTTGCAACGCTACCTTCGGTTGCTAAATTTCCGTAGAGCATTCTTAAATGCCCAGAAACCTTAATAGGTTCTTCAATTGGTTTTATGACATCTTGACCTTCAGTTAAATCGTTGACATCTAATAAGTTTTCAGCTAAAGTTTTACCAGTAACGGTTAAACAATCCCCATGAATTAAGCCTTTTTTTAGAAGGTATTTTAAAACTGCAGGAATTCCTCCAACAGCATGTACGTCTTCCATAAGGTATTTTCCGCTAGGCTTTAAATCGGCCAAAAACGGTGTGTTATCACTTATGTTTTGAAAATCTTTTAGTGTAAAATCAATCTGAGCAGCTCTTGCAATAGCTAAAAAGTGAAGCACTGCATTTGTAGAGCCACCTAGTATGGTGACCAAGCGGACTGCGTTTTCAAGAGATTTTCTTGTGATAATATCTGAAGGTTTAATATCCTTTTCTAGTAAAACTCTTAAGGCTTCACCAGCTCTAATAGATTCTTGCTTTTTCTCATCACTTAGGGCAGGATTAGAAGAGTTGAAAGGTAAAGTCATACCTAGTGCTTCAATTGCCGAAGCCATGGTGTTTGCAGTATACATTCCGCCACAAGCACCTGCTCCAGGACAAGCTTTTTCAACAATATTCTGAAATTCGTTTTCGGTCATTGTACCAGCAACTTTGCTTCCCCAAGCTTCAAAAGCCGAAACGACATCTAATTTTTTTCCGTTGTGGCAACCAGAATCAATTGTTCCGCCATATACTAAAATTGAAGGACGGTTTAGACGAATCATAGCCATTAAAGCGCCTGGCATATTTTTGTCGCAACCAACAACTGTAACCAAGCCGTCATAACTCATCGCTTGTACTACAGTTTCCATAGAATCAGCAATAATATCACGAGATGGTAAAGAGTAACGCATTCCTGGAGTTCCCATAGAAATGCCATCACTCACACCAATGGTGTTAAAAATTAATCCAACAACATCCTCATTTTTTGTGCCTTCTTTGACCAGTTTAGCGAGATCATTAAGATGCATATTACAAGGGTTCCCTTCATAACCTGTACTTGCAATTCCAACAATAGGTTTGTAAAAATCTTCTTTAGTCAACCCGATAGCATGCAACATCGCTTGAGCAGCAGGCTGAGTTGGATCTTGTGTAACTGTTTTACTGTATTTATTTAATTGACTCATAGTTCTGTTTTGGCAAAAAACGATTTGCAAGGTCTAAATTACTTGTTATGCTAAGTTTAGGTTTTCTGATTCTCGTTTTTGGTTTAAATTCAATTTTACTGACATGTATTTAAATTATTGATATATAGATGTTTAAGTCTATATTAATATGATGTTCAAGCGTTGAAATTTTTAATAAAAAAAGCCTGCATCGATTAGATACAGGCTTGAAATTTTAAAATATCATACTGTATCTACTAACTAGAGTTGATAATGACGATGTAAATAATAGAGACGTTTACTGTTTTCATTTTTATTAAATAAAAAAAAGCCTTCCAGTAAGGAAGGCTTTTTTAATTTTATATTTTGAAATTAATATACCATCCTTAGCGTTGTGAAATAATCACAACGACAATAATAGAGACAATATTTAAAATTTGTTTTTGCATTTACTGTTTCAAATATTAGAAAAGAATTTTTAAAATCCTAATATGTTTTTAGATTAATAAAAAAAATAATGCGTATTAAGGATTATGAAATAATACTATTTTTTTAAAATAGTATTTATTGCTAACCAGTCATTTTTAGTAAGAATAGCCTCTAAGTCCTTAGCAGTCTGCCTGTCAATTGTTTCTATTTCAGCTAAAAAAGCTTCAAAACTTAACGTATTTTGACCATTAATTGGGTATTTAGCAAATAAATGTTGAAATAGTCGTTCAATATCCCATATGTTATTTGTTTCTTGTTTTAGGCGTAATTCTAACCAATTTGCTATAAGCCATCCACCACGATATACAATAATATAATTCTTTCCTTTATCTATTCCACTATTCTTTATATTGACCTTTTCTATATTGTTTTCAAACGTTTTAATTAGAGGCGCTAAACTGTTTTTTTGAAAGTTGGACAAATAACTAGAATCAATATGCTTTGTTTTTGATAAAGTCAATTCAGTTATATAATCAGTAAAACCTTCTTGAAACCATTCCATGTCTGAAGATCCACTTACACCTTTAAGCATGTGTGAGTTCCACATATGAAATAGTTCATGAAACACAGTAATTCTCCATAAAAAGGATGATTCTAAATTGTTTTTTGATATAGCACTGGCTGAACTATAGGGATAAGCTTCACCGCCTCCATTTGCTCCTGAGACGCCATAGACTAATTGAACATATCTTATTTTCTGTTTAAGGGGAAAGGTTTCAACATAATATTTAGAGATGTCTTTAGCTATTTGATTAATTAAAGCTGTAGACTTTTTATCTAATTCAAAAGTGGCTAAACTATAAGATAGTTTGCCAATAGTCATGTCTGTAACTCTAAGAGCATCATTACTAATTATTACATTAGATAAAATAAGTTCTCTTAAATTTTCAGCAGCATATATTTTATCATCTATTTTAGTCCATGGTACAGTAATTTTCACTGCTTTGGGTTGGTGAATCTTAACTTTTGTCTTAAGCTTCCAATCGCCAAAAATGAAAAGAGGCTTGCCAACAATGAAGAGTCCTTCATTAAATGATTTTCCTATAGCCGTATTGAGATTGGGGTAGTTTTTATCAATATAAGAAATATCAATAGTGTACATAATTTTTATGTTCCCATTTACATTCTGATTTAATTTTGCAGAATTTCCAGAGATATTGGTGATTTTTAAGAGTTGTCCCTCTTCATCTTTTATGTTATCTATTTTAATAATATCCCACCAACTCTCGATGTCAGGAATAAATCTTGCTGGTCGAGACATCATGTTTAATTTACCATCTTGAACAAATATATTGGCTTCAACACGTATATTTCTATCTTCTAGTTCACCGAATGTTATGCTGTATATATTAGTTTTTATCTCATCTTTTTTTATTGAAGAATTGCAGGATGAACCAATAGTTAATATTAGAAATAATGATAGTATGAGTTTCATGTGTATAAATTCACTTGAGTAAAGAACTTATTTTCCACGAATAATCCAAAAACAAACTGATTCAAAACGATTCAATGTAGATTAGGTAAGATTATGGGTTTCAAAAACAGTCATTTAAATCTTTATTAATATGATATTCAAGTGTTTAATTTTTAAAATATCATACTGTATCAACTAACTAGGGTTGACAATGATGATGTATAAAATAATGAGGCTTACTGTTTTGATTTTAGTCTTATAATTTCATTTTATCTCTTAGAATTAATCGTAGTAATATTATTTATATGCGTCTAAACTTTTAATGCACAAAAATTTGCATGCTAAATAAATATACTTATATTTGGTAAACCAATCTGGTAAACCAATTTTTTAAATGGAATAAAACTAATGAAAAGTATAATGAAAATCAATAGTTTAAAATATCTGTTTTACTTAGTTTTCATCCTGTCTATAGGATGTTCAAGTAGTGATGATTCATCTAATAATCCTGAAATAATTGACGAAGTGATTGATGAAGAAGAGGAAACGGAAGAGGAAGAAGAGGAAGAAGAAACACCTATTTATGCTGAAATTGATTTTACCAATTGGAAAGTGACTCTTCCTGTTGATGAAAATAACAATGGTAGTCCAGATGAATACCAACCTGATACTTTGGTGAACTATGGATATCAAACATTAGAACCAGTTCAGCCTTATATGTATGATGATATTTCAGATAGTTCATTAGTGTTTTATACATTTCCAGATGTCTCCACTACAAATAGTTCATATTCAAGAACTGAATTGAGAGAACTCATTAACCCTAATAATTCAAGAGAAAACTGGACGCTTTTTGAAGGCGGTGAGATGATTGGTAGGTTAAAGGTTGCTGAAGTTTCTGAAAATACTGAATCAGGTGATGACTATCATAAAGTTATAATCATGCAAATTCATGGTATTATTTCTGAAGAAGATATGGCTACTCATGGTTTTTCATCAAATAATGGACCACCACTTATTAAAATTTATTGGAAAGATGGTTTTGTGTGGTCACATAAAAAATCACTTATAGATGAAAGTATTGATGGTGATGATCTTTTAGAAACGTCAAATAATACATGGTATGATATCAAAGTTAATTTGGGGTATGTTGGTTATGATGCATTTGATTTTAGAATAACGGCTAGTGATGCTCGAATTGAAGTACAACTAAACAATGAAGATCCATTTATCTATGAGGATATAAGTCTAGAAAAATGGCCATATGAAAATTATTTTAAGGCAGGGAATTATTTGACAAGCACAGATGTGAATGCCTTTTCGTATGTTAAATATTTTAATTTAAATATTACACATTAAAAATAAAACAAGTAAAGTTATTACTCTATATACCATATAATATGAACTTCAAAATATTCAAATCAGTTTTTGTCCATTATCTATTAATGATAAGTGTCATTTTAACATTTAATTGTTGTGCTGAAAGCAAAAAGCAAAAAGGTACAAACAATGCGGAAAATGTAACGAAAGTAGATAATGCAAATGATATAATCCCATTTTTTCAACATTGGAATTTAATCTTAGGTGATGGTTCTAATGTAGGTCAAGCAATCAATTATGAGAATAAAGATTTCTTTTACACTGCACATGATGACAAAGAAGATTGGGTGATATTTAAAACGCCTAATGCAGGTAATACTCATGGTACTTCTAACAATACAAGAACCGAGCTAGCACAATTAAAAAAGTGGTCACCAATGACCGAAGCTAAAATGAATGCAACTCTAAAAGTAATGAATGTTGCTAATACTGGCGACGCCCGTGTTGCTGCTACGTACTCAGTTGTAGTTGGTCAGATTCATAGTGCAGATGGTCATGAGAATGAGCCTCTAAAAATATTTTACAAGAAATTCCCAGGTCATAGCAAGGGTTCTGTGTTCTGGAATTATGAAATTAATACGGCTGGTGATGATAATTCTAAAAGATGGGATTATTCCTATCCTATTTGGGGCTATGACTTTTCTGTTGTTGCTACTAACGAAAATAGCTATCCATCAGAACCTGAGGATGGAATTGCTCTAGGCGAAACGTTTAGTTACGAGGTAGAAATTGAGGATGGTATTATGCATCTTACATTTACTAGTGAAGGGCATGAAACCAAAACATTTACTAAAAATCTTGTGGCTTCTGAATATACAAAGCGTTCTGATATGCCAGAGCAAGTAAAGAATTTATTTGTTCCCATAGGTCAGGATGGTATTGAACGTAATAATGCTTATGCAGATGAGGGGTTATTTTTCAAGCTCGGTTCCTATAATCAAACGAATGGTAAAGATCCTAAAGTTAATAGAGTATGGTGTTCTGGTGCAGAAACCCATGCTGGTGATATCCAAAAACAATATGCAGATGGTAATTATGCTGAAGTTTGGTTTAAATCAGCAAATATCGAAATCAGTGATGATGCTATTTCAAATGCAGGGTATTTTGAAGCTAATGATGGTTTAAGTAAAAAAACGACTTATCCGCATGAAGTCATTCCCTTTATGGATAAATTTAAAATCTTACTGGGTGATGGAACTAATGTAGATGATCTTACTAAGTTTGAGCACGAAGATTTTTTCTATACTGTAATTGATGGGACAAGACGTTGGGTAGTTTATAAAACACCAAATTCTGGAGTTACTTCAAAAAATTCTAGTAACACAAGAACAGAACTACAAGAAAAAAGAGAATGGACGCCAGAAGAAGGTGGTAAACTAACAGGTAGCTGTAAGGTTATGCAGGTGTCAATATCTGGTGATGCCAGAGTAGCTGCTTCTTATTCTACAGTAGTTGGGCAAATTCACAGTGGAGAAGGGCATGAAAATGAACCTTTAAAAATATTTTACAAAAAATTCCCTGGACATAAGAAAGGTTCTGTTTTCTGGAATTATGAAATTAATACAGCTGGTAAGGATAATTCGGGAAGATGGGATTTTTCTACCGCAGTATGGGGGCATGATATGTCTGTGGTTAGCACAAATAAAGAAGATTATCCTGAAGAGCCTTTAGACGGAATAGAATTGGGTGAAGAGTTTAGTTATGAAGTAAATGTATATAAGGGTATCATGTACCTCACATTTACAAGCGAAAATCATGAAACCAAAACATTTACTAAAAACCTTATTTCATCAGAATATGTTAATAAATCAGATTTACCAGATCAAGTAAGAAATCTATTTGTGCCAATAGGACAAGATGGAACAGAGCGCGCTATAGCATATAGTGGGGAGTTAAATTATTTTAAACAAGGCGCTTATAACCAAACCAATGGAAAAAAACCTGAAACAAATATGGTTTGGTGTGCAGGTGCAGAAACCTATGGAGGTGATATCGCTAAGCAATATGAAAATGGTTGTTATACAGAAGTATGGTTTAGAGAAGCAACAATTGGTCCAGGGACACCACCAAAATAAATTGAATTAAAGTAATCTAGGGCCATATTTTAAAATTAATTAAGAACATTATGATATGAAATCATTTGGAGCAAGTAAAGAATTTTTGTTAGACAAAAACCAAGAATGGGAAGTTGTTGGTGAAGGTGTAAAAAGAAAAATAATGGGTTATGATGATAAAATTATGCTTGTTAAAGTAGAATTTGATAAAGGCGGTATTGGCTATAAACATGAGCATCATCACTCTCAAGTTACCTATGTAGAAAGTGGATCATTTGAGTTTTCTATTGGAGATGAAACCAAAACTGTAAAAGGAGGTGATTCAGTTTATATCCCGCCACATGTACTGCATGGGGCTATATGTACAGAAAAAGGCATGTTAATAGATGTGTTTAGTCCAATTCGTGAAGACTTCATGGAGTAACACGAGATTTCTTACGTGATTAATGAATGCGTATTATTTTAATATATAAAATTTAGGAAAACATTGGAATTAACAAATTTTTATATATATTTGGTAAACCAATCTGGTAAACCAATTTATTTTATATCAAAAAAGGACAGGGTGGGCCTATCCTTTTAAAAAAAATACTTCATTAGAACGAAGTAACAAATTAGTAATTACTTAGAAAGTAAATACATTAACAAAGGTACAAAAACATATTTGTTTGCAATGTATTTGATTTAGGTAATTGTTATTACTAACTAATTCAATTCAAAACGATTAATTATGAATTTAAAAAACAAACTACCGCTAATAGTTATATTACTATTTAGTGTGACAATGTTTGCTCAAGAAAGCTTTTTGCTAAAGGGTACCGTTGTTTCTGAAGTAGAAAAGCAACCTATTCCAGGTGTTAACGTTCTAGTACTTAATACAACTAGAGGTGCTTCAACAGATTTTGATGGAAACTATCAAATTCGAGTTTCAAAAGGAGAGGTGTTACAATTCTCTTATTTAGGGTATGTTACCGCAACAGTGATTGTTGGTGACGAAACAACAATAAATGTTTCATTAGCAGAAGACACTGCTAAATTAGACGAAGTTGTTGTAATTGGTTATGGTACTCAAAAGAAAAGCCATTTAACTGGAGCTATTTCCAAAGTGACTAATGAAAAATTAGACCAAATTCCAGTTTCTAGAGTTGATGATGCTTTAATAGGTCAGGTGTCTGGGGTTAATATCCAAGCAACAAACGCAGAAGCTGGTGGAGCTCCAACAGTCACTATTAGAGGTGTTGGATCCATAACAGCTGATTCAGGTCCTGCAGTAGTGGTTGATGGAGTCGTTGTAAGTTCTGATTTCCTTGGTAACTTAGATATGAACGATGTAGAATCTTTTGAAGTTTTGAAAGATGCTGCCTCTGCAGCTATTTATGGAAGTGAAGGGTCTAATGGTGTCATACTCATTACTACAAAAAGTGGTAAAGAAGGGAAAACAAAATTCAGCTATCAAACTTATTTAGGTTATAAAGATGCTCATGGAAGTGATGATTATAGAAAGAGCGTTGCAGATTGGGCAAGAAGAGAACAAGCAGCAACTGGTACACTTTCTGGAGAAACCTTATACGCACAATTATTAGTCGCTACCACAGGTATCGACAGAGATTGGCAAGATGTTTTTTTTAATGGTGGTTTCATTACAAGTCATTCTTTTGCCGCACGTGGCGGTTCTGAAAGCACTAAATTTAGTACATCTTTAAGATACCTTCATGATGAAGGTGTTGTAATAACAGATGATTATAAATTATATACGGCTGCATTAAAGGTCGATTCTAAATTAGGTGACAAGTTTAGATTTGGAGTTCGCGCAACACCGTCTTATACCGAACAAAGACGTTTGCCAACATCAATACATAATCCAACACGTCAATCACCGTGGTTGCCTATTTATCATACAGAAGAGACGCTTCAATTTATTAATACAGACACATATCCAGATGTTGGTGTAGGTGATTACTTCTATGAAAACCATTTGATAAATTTAGATTTGGACAATGATGGTAATAATGAAAGGCCTCGTACTTCAGGAGATTCAAATCCTTATGCACAATATGTTGAAAGAGAGCATTATGAATTTAATACCAAATTATATGGTTCAACATATTTAAGTTATGAAATTGTAGATGGATTAGTAGCAAAAACATCTCTTGGTGTTACATTGGATCAAAGAAAAAGAACAAGATGGGATGGAACCCAATACCATGCAAGTGGTAATAGTAGAGCACAATATGATTTACAGAATAGATTCAGAACTAGAGTAATTTCAGATAATACTTTAAATTACAACAAAATATTTGGTGATGATCATGAGTTTAATTTTCTCGTAGGTCTAACTGTACAGCAGCGAAAAAGTGAAAATAGCGGAGTTATTGGTAATGGATATACTAATGATTTACTTCCAAATTTACAAGGTGCAACGCAAATTGCTAGTTATGGTGAAGTCAATGAAAATAGAAAAAAAGTAGGTTATTTTAGTAGGGTCAACTATGCTTACAAAGATAAATACTTATTCAATGCTTCTTTTAGACGTGATGGTAGTTCCGTTTTTGGTATAAATACTAAGTGGGGTAATTTCCCAGCGGCATCTATCGGTTGGAATGCTCATAATGAAGATTTTTTAGTCGATAGCGAAGTTATAAACAGATTAAAGTTTAGAGTTAGTTATGGTCTTACAGGTGCTGAGAATTTTAATGTTGGTGATGGAAATGTAAATGCATGGCCTTATTTAGCGTTGTTACAAAATTCAAACGCGATTACAGGAGGTAGTATATCTCCAGGTGTTTCGCCACTTAATATTGCAAATGCATTATTACAATGGGAGGCTTCAGAAGAATTTAATCCAGCAGTCGATTTTGGATTATTTAATAATAGACTATCAGGATCATTAGATTATTACCAAAGAACTAGTGATAAGTTATTATTACAAAACCCTGTTTCTTATGTTACTGGATTTACAAGTGGTATTGTAAATTTAGGTGAAGTACAAAACAGAGGATGGGAACTTGAGTTGAGATCA
Source organism: uncultured Psychroserpens sp. (assembly GCA_947489585.1). Taxonomy (GTDB): domain Bacteria; phylum Bacteroidota; class Bacteroidia; order Flavobacteriales; family Flavobacteriaceae; genus Psychroserpens. The sequence goes on along the minus strand of CANLEE010000001.1, from coordinate 335,799 downwards.
AAAAATGTTGCTAACGAGAATTTTTCTTGGAATACGACTTTGATTGCTTCGACAAATCAAAATGAGTTACTCAGTTTTGGTGATTCCAACAATGCGTTAATAGAAGATACTTATGGTAGAAACTCACAATGGATTAACCGAATAGGAGAGCCGATTTCTTCTTTCTGGGGGTATGTTGTAGATACCGATGCTTATGATGATACAACGTTTAGAACAACTTATGTTGATAATCCTTGGAATCGAATTAATGGTCAAGCCGATGATACTATTGTAAAAGATTTAAATGGTGATGGTATAATTACCGAAGAGGATAAAACTATTTTGGGAGATCCTTATCCAGATTTAATATACAGTTTTACTAATGAATTTAGATTTGGAAACTTTGATTTCTCTTTTATGGTACAAGGAAGCCTTGGGGCTCAAGTAAACAATATCGGAGATCAGTATTTCTATAATTGGTTCGGAAATAGAACCAGAAGTGGTGGAGAGGCACAAGCAGTAGCTGATGGCCTTGTACCACATGAGTCTTTCATTCAAGAAAAAGTGTTAACAAGTGAAGTTATTGCAAGTGCTGACTACTTTTCATTACGAAATGTAAGCCTTGGATATAATTTACCAGATGATTTAACATCAAAATTAGGTTTAGCAGGTCTTAGACTTTATGCTACGGCTCAAAATTTGATTTATATCACTGCTGATGATTATCATGGTTTTAACCCTGAACATGTTGATGGAAGCAACCCTAGAGCTTATGGTTCTCAAAGAGCAGGTACACCTATATTTAAAACAGTAACATTTGGTCTAAACGTTGACTTTTAATTAAAAAAAACATATTATTATGAAACATATAAAATATTTAGTCTTTGCAATTACAGGGTTTGTCTTGACTTCCTGTAGTGATGAGTTTTTAAATCCGTTGCCAGATACTGCAGTAGCAGTGGAATCGTTTTTCCAATCTGATGAAGATGTACTGGCTGGAGTGATTGGAATTTATGATGCCCTTCAAGGGACTAATGAAAATACAACAACGAATATTGGTAATTCAAATAGAGGAGTGCAGTTTTTACATCTTTTAACTGAGCATCGTACCGATAATACAAGAAATGCTACATTAGAAGGTTCAAAATCTGATTTTCATAGATACGTAGTTAATGCAAACAATGTAGAATCTGAGGATTTTTATCAATCGATGTATGAAGTTGTTTTCAGAGCAAATAACATTTTAACTTTTATTGATGTTGCAGACGCAAATAATCAAGCAAGTTATGCAGCTGAAGCTAAGTTTTTAAGAGCCTATGCCTATTTTAACTTGGTTAGATTGTATAGCGATGTGCCTTTAGTAACTTCGGTAGTTGGTCCACTGGATAATGAAGCCCTTTTTACAAGAATACCTGAAGCACAGATTTATGAACAAATCATAGAAGATTTACAAGAGGCTGTTAGCACTTTAGATAATACTTATAAATCAAGAGCCTCAAGAGCATCAGCACAAGCATTATTAGCAAAAGTGTATTTAACACAGGCAAGTCCTAATTATACTGGAGCACAACAATTGTGCGAAGCCATTATCAACAGTGGAGAATTTGATTTAGAAAGCAATTTTAATGATGTGTTTTATTCTGAATTAAATGGAGAAATTATTTTTGCTATTCAATATGAATCAGGAAATTCTCTAGAAAGTCAAAGTTTTTCATCTGAATTTACTTCGGCCTTCCGTCAAGGTAGAGAGGATGGTCAAAACATAGTCAACTCTAACCTCTTTCTAGATTTTGCAACTTTTGGAGGAAATAGAACAGCGTTTTCTATTACAAACCTAGGAATCCTTGGTCAAGATGACAATGAAGTAATAAAATATTTGCCTGAAGGGTCTGATATTACAGTCTCGCCACCAACCTATGGTGGAAATGCTCGAAATGCTGGTAACGATTATATTGTATTGCGTTATGCCGATGTGCTTTTATTGCACGTTGAAGCAATTATGGCAGGAGGTCAGCAAACAAGTAATTCTAGTGCGTTAAGTTCTTTTCAAGAAGTTAGAAACAGAGCTGGATTAACCGATTTAGTTTCTAACATTACAAGAAATGACTTACTCACAGAAAGACGTGTTGAATTAGCATTTGAGAATCAGCGTTGGTTTGATCTACTTAGGTTTGGTGTTGCAGATGCTGTATTAAGTGCACATGCAGATGACAGAGGGTATTTCTTTACTGGTAGAGACTTACTGTTACCAATTCCAGCAAGAGAAATAAATTTAAGTGATGGTCTTTTAACACAAAACCCAGGTTATTAATATTTAAATAATTAAACGATGAAAAATAAAATAAATATTTTCCGTAAAACAACACTACTGGTAGTTTTCTTTATAGCTACGAGTCTTATCGTTGGTTGTACGCTACGAGATGATTTGCCTGATGCTAATTCTAAGGCAGATACGGTACCTCCAGAAGCTAACTTTTCTTATGCATCTGATAGCGATGATTTTAGAACGATTAATTTTACGAACCTTTCTTCTGAAGCTACGACATTCGCATGGGATTTTGGAGGAGGAGCTACCTCTGACATGCAAGATCCATCACATACATTTGAAGCTGGAGAAGGTACTTATTCTGTAACATTAACTGCTAGTGACGAATTAGGTGCAGTAAACACAATAACTATTGATGTTATGGTGGTTGAAGGTCCATTTCAGCCAATCATTCTAGAAGCAGGTTTTGAAGATGATACCTTGCCTGGTGGCGGTGGAGATGGTAGAGACTCTTGGAGAAATAGTGATTTAGGTGGTGTAATTCAAATTACAGGTAGTCCAGTTACTTTTGGAGATCAAGGTGCTAAGTTACCCCTTCCTGCAGGAGACCGTATTGGTTATCAAGAAATTACTGTAGAGCCAGATACTAATTATGATTTGAGATTTTATTATACGATGTTGGATAATTCTTCTAGCCCTTCGTTAACTGTAGCTGTATTAGGTGTAACAGAATTTGGATCTCCTGAGAATACACAAGAAGCACTCGATGCTTCTATCGCTTCAGTAACCGTAACCGATGATTCGGAGCCTGATGTTTATGTTCAGTCAACCTTAACATTTAATTCTGGAATCAATAACACCGTTGCAATTTATTTCTACAATGGTCCTGTTGAAGCAAGATTAGATGATTTTACAATTGATGTAGCTCCTGAAGGTGCAGTACCTCCTTCGGCAGGGTTTAGTTCTGCTCAGAGTGAAACGAATTATTTAGAGTATACGTTTAATAATACATCTACGGGCGCGACAAGCTATTTATGGGATTTTGGTGATGGAAACACTTCAACAGAAGAATCTCCAACCCATGTTTATGACACTCATGATGTATACACGGTGACACTTACAGCTACTAACGATGCAAATCTGTCAACTTCTTTAAGTCAAACAATAGACATACAAGCACCAGTTACAGCTGATTTTACCTATATGGTTGATGAGGCTGACTACAGAACTTATGAGTTCATGGATGCTTCGGAAGGAGCAGTAATGCTGTTATGGGAATTTGGAGATGGCTTCCAGTTTACAGGAATGGACCCTTCACATACTTATTCAGAAGATGGTATTTATACAGTGACTTTAACTGCAACTAGTATTACTGGTAGTATAAGTGTCGCAACTGAAGAACTTGTAGTGGCCGAAGGCTTTGTAGTACAGGTTTTAAATGGAACTTTTGACCTCTATGGTACGACTGCTGGATGTGATGGTGAAAGTACTGGTGATAATGCTGATGCTTGGGATATGACACCCAACTCTACTATTAAAGATTGTGATGGAAATGATATTCCAAGCCCGTATGATCCGCTTTGGGATAACGGTGCTTTAGATTCTTGGCTTGATACTTTTTATGGAGATAACAGTGAACAAGCTGGCTCTACAAGTGAAGGAAATAATGGTACAAGAGGAGCAAAGCTTGATGAACCAGGTCGTCGTTTGTATCAGGTAGTTACAGTTCAGGCAGGAGAAACATATACGTTTTCTATTGATGCAAAAGGAGATACTGATGGGTTAACCCCTGAAGTATTCATATTAAATACAGAAATTGCAGATGAGATGGGTATTAATGCCTCTACAAGTGACCCTGCAATTGATGCATACTATGAAATTGCGGCTACGACTAGTTATGATACATATACGTTTGATTTCACGGCATCTACAAATGAGATAGTTATCTATGTGAGAACTGTAGTAGGCTCTGCAAGGTTTGATAACATAGAAATTACAGATTAATAATGGCTAGACAAGCGATAGTTTAAGATTAAAAAACCACCCAGAACTTAAATTTTGGACTGGGTGGTTATATAACAAACGATATTAAGAAATAAGAACTGATTTACTAACTATTATAGTTAATAATTAATTTATAAAATGAAAAATTTCCGAAAAGAAATATTAGTAATTGTATTAACATTATTTATAGCTGTTAACGCTACTTCTCAAAACGAGAATAGTAGTGCAGCTGACTCGGAAACTAAAGTTGAAAAAAAAGACAAAAAAAAGAAAAGGAAGAAGAAAAAGAAAAAAGTAAAACTTCCAGATATCGATTTGTCTCATTGGAAAGTAACTGTTCCAATAGCAAATGAAAAAGGTAAACCTTATGAAGTTGAACCACCTGAAATATTAGATTATGCCAGTAATGAGAAGTTGAATCAATATATGTATAATGATTCTACTAAAGGCGCGCTAGTATTTTATGCAGAACCAACTAGTTCGACCACTCGGAATACTAAATATTCTAGGTCAGAACTTAGAGAACAAATGATTCCTGGTGATAATAATACCAATTGGACTTTTAAGCAAGGAGGGACTATGAAAGGCAAACTTGCAATCGATGAAGTCTCTAGAGATAAAAATGGTAAATATCATCGCATTATTATCATGCAAATACATGGTAGGTTAACAAATGAACAACGCGATTTAATTGGCGAAGATGACAATAATGCACCTCCAATGTTAAAGATATATTGGGATAAAGGTAAAATTAGAATAAAAACAAAGGTCTTAAAAAATTTAAAAGCTACTGATACGCAATTACTCCATGAAGATGCCTGGGGAAATGATGATGGTTTTAATTTTGAACAAGAAGTAGGGTTTGGAAAGTTTACTTTAGAAGTAAAAGTTTCCGAAGGAAAAATGGTAATTGTCTTAAATAATACAGAATATAAAGTATATGAGAATATTCACATGAGAAAATGGGGAATATTTGAAAACTATTTTAAAGCTGGCAATTATTTTCAAACACGAGATGAAGGCGCATTTGCCCGCGTAAAATATTATAGCTTAGAAGTTAAGCATTGAAAATTAATTATTTTGAGTTAGTCACTTATTGAGTTCTACTGATCAAAAAATCAGATGAGTAGAATTCTTTAAGTACTGTTCAAGCTTTTGTAATAAGAAACACTTTTTGAGCATTATTTTTTTAAATTTAGCTAAACATTTGTAAGACAAATTAAAGAGAAAGAGATATGAAAATTGAAATACTAACAAAAACAGATAATCAGAATCTTCAAAATGCTATTATATCTAAAATAGGAGATCTTATTAATCATAAAAACCTTGAGCCTGGTGATAAATTGCCTTCTGAACGTATGTTGTCAGAAAAATTTGGCGTCAGTAGAAGTAACGTTAGAGAAGCCATTCAAAAGTTAGAATTTTACGGACTTTTAAACTCTATCCCTCAAAGTGGAACATTTGTCGCTAATATTGGTGTCATTGCCATGAATGGTATGATTGAAGATATTTTAAGATTGGAAGATCCAGATTTTAAATCTTTAGTCGAAACCAGAATTCTATTAGAGCTTAAAACAGTTCGATTGGCTGCAATAAGAAGAACCGAAGAAGATCTTGAAAAATTAAAAGAGGCTTTAGATGCTTATACACAAAAAGTTTTAGACGGAGAAGATGCAGTTCAGGAAGATTTATTGTTTCATTTAGCAATAGCTAAAGCTAGTGGAAATAGCACCATGAATACATTCATGCTTATCATTACACCAGGAATTATTACAAATTTTGAAAAGTATCATGTTTGTGATAAAGGATTAGCTCAAAGAGGAATTAAAGAGCATGAAGAAATATTTGATGCCATAAAAAGACAAAAACCTCAATTGGCAAAAGCGAAAATGAAAGAACACTTTGGTGTGTTATATCAATATTGTTACAATGTTTAAAACTTACTAACACACTAAACAACCATGAAATTAAAAGGACTTAGATGGTGGATTATTGGACTAATCTTTATAGCTACCGTAATAAATTACATAGATAGAACAGCATTTGCCTTATTATGGCCTCAAATGGGTGAGGATCTAGGTATGGATAATTCTGATTATGCTTTAATGCTTAATATATTTATGATTACCTATGCTGCAAGTAAATTTTTATCGGGCAGACTGTACGATAAAATCGGTACAAGGATTGGGTTTACATTATCTATTCTAGTCTGGTCTTTAGCTGCTGCTTTTCATGCGGTGGCAAGAGGAATAGTTTCATTATCAATAGTTCGTGGCCTACTTGGGCTGGGAGAAGCAGGATTATGGCCTGGTACTGTGAAGAGTAATGGAGAGTGGTTTCCTGTAAAGCAAAGAGCATTAGCACAAGGTATTTTTAATTCTGGAGCCTCTATAGGTAATGTTATTGCACCTGTCATTATAGTCTATTTGTACGCACAGTTTGGTTGGAAATCAACCTATATAATCTTAGGTGCAGTAGGTTTAATTTGGATAATTCCTTGGCTTGTTATTAATAAGAAATCGAAACCAGAAGATCATCCTTGGATGACTGAAAATGAAAGAAACTTATTACTTGAAGACCGAATAAAAAATAATGTTGTTGCTGTAGAAGGTGCTAAAAGCTTAAGCGTTGGAAAAATATTGAGTTTTAAACAACCGTGGGGAATTTTACTATGCAGGTTTTTCATAGAACCTATTTGGTGGTTTTTTGCAGGTTGGATGCCAATATATTTGAATTCTAAATTTGGTTTAAGTATAGAAGAAATTGGAAACACAATGTGGATATCTTATCTAATGGCTGCTGCAGGCGGAATATTAGGAGGTTTATTTACTGAAGAAATAATAAAACGGACTTCTATAGATTTTGGAAGGAAAGCAAGTATCGTATTAGGAAGCTTTTTGATAATAATTGGCTTTGTATGCATTATGCTATTTGTAAATGACTCCAATTATATGACGTTCATTTATTTAGCAGGATTAGCGCTTTTTGGTTTCCAGTTTGCTATAGGTAATATTCAAACGCTATCTAGCGATTTATTTAGAGGGCCATCAGTAGGTACTCTAGCTGGATTAGCTGGAACCGTAGCAGCATTTTCACCTATTATAATGAACTGGTTTATTGGTAGAATTACAGAAGGTGGATCATATACTCCAGCATTTATAGCCATCACAGTTTCTGTGGTGTTAGCTGTACTAGCTGTTTTATTCTTAATAAGAAAAGTAAAATTAGTTATAAGCGAATAATAAAATTAAAAAATAACCATAATTAATATGAGTGAAAATAAAGGAAAAGTTGCTATAGTAACAGGAGCTACAGGAGGCATTGGTTTTGAAGTAGCAAAAAGACTAGGTAAAGATGGATATACTGTTGTATTAAATGGTATAGAAGAAGAATCTGGAGCCAAAAGAGTTGAAGAACTCACTGCTGAAGGAATCACTGCCGAATACTATAATTTTGACGTTACAAAAGAAGAACAAGTAACAGCTAATATTAATACAATAGGAGAAAAATACGGAAAAATAGATGTGCTAGTTAATAATGCTGGAGGATTGGGAGGAAGATCTCGATTTGAAGACATGACGACTGAATTTTACAGATTCGTTATGGCACTTAATTTAGATTCGGTCTTTTTTGCTTCTAGAGCTGCGATACCCTTCCTTAAAAAAGGAGAACATCCTTCAATAATTAATTATACATCAAATGCTGGATGGACAGCAGGAGGACCTGGTGCTGGAGTTTATGGAACATCCAAAGCAGGCGTTCATGCAATAACAAGAGCATTAGCAAAAGATTTAGCTGAATATGGCATTAGAGCAAATGCAGTATCACCAGGAACTATCGATACACCATTTCATGCTCAAATTAAATCAACTAAGCCAGAAGTTTTTGCATCATGGGCCAATAATATCATGTTAGGTAGACTAGGTCAGCCAGAAGATGTAGCTGGCGTTATTTCTTTCTTAGCTAGCAAAGATGCTGCTTTTATTACAGCAGAAACTATTCAAATTGGTGGAGGTCAAGCCTTAGGAATCTAATATTAAAATGTTGCAATGAATAAAATAATAACATTTGGCGAAATTATGTTAAGGCTTTCTACCGAGCGATTCCTTAGATTTTCTCAAGCGAAATCATTTACTGCAACATATGGTGGTGGAGAGTTTAATGTAGCCGTATCTCTTGCTAATCTTGGGTTGACATCTGAATTTGTAACCATACTGCCTGATAATGAAATAGGTGAATGCGCTCAGATGGAAATGCGAAAAAGAGGTGTGGCGTCCAATAATGTATTAATTGAGGGGGATCGTTTAGGAATTTATTTTCTAGAAACAGGTGCAGGTACAAGGTCAAGTAATGTTGTTTATGATAGAGCCAACAGTGCTATGGCAAATATCGAAGAAGGCGCTTTTAATTGGAATACCATACTAAAAGATGCGTTATGGTTTCATTGGAGTGGAATTACCCCAGCAATTTCAAACTCGGCAGCAAAGGAGTGTCTTAAGGCTATAAAAACAGCTCATAAATTAGGATTGACAATTTCCTGTGATCTAAACTACAGGTCAAAACTTTGGAAGTATGGTAAAGAACCTCATGAAGTAATGCCAGAACTTTTAAAGTATAGTAATATTATTTTAGGTGATATTGATACCGCTTATTTTATGCTAGGTGAAAATAAACAGTACCCTAATTATCAAGATTTGAAATCACTACCGAGTCTTTATGATAACATTTTTGATAAGTGTTCAAGCTTAAAATTTATTGCAACAACGTTAAGATATTCGGTTAGTGCTTCCCATCAGAGAATTGGTGGGATTTTGTATGATAGAAAGAATATTTATGATGCTGATATTAAAGAGGTGACTCCAGTTGTTGATAGAGTTGGTAGTGGTGATGCATTTATGGGAGGTTTAATTTACGGACTTCTTAGTTCTGAAGACAAACAAAAGGCAATTAATATTGCAGTAGCCTCATGCTGTTTAAAACATACCATTTATGGTGATTATAATCTTGTTTCGGTAGAGGATATTAATAAATTTTTATCGGGTGAAAATACTGGTAAGGTTTCCAGATAAATAGAAATAATGGCGAGATATTCAAGAATAGAAGTAGCTAATCAAATGTATGAAACAGGACTAGTGCCATTGTTTTATGACTCAGATATAAATAAATGTAAAAACATTTTAAATGCTCTATACAAAGGTGGAGCGAGGTTATTAGAATTCACCGCGAGAGGTGATTTTGCTCATGAAGTTTTTGGTGAGTTAAATAAGTATGCTCTTAAAGAATTACCAGGAATGATTATGGGTGTAGGTTCAGTAACAGACGGTGCATCTGCTTCGAGATTTATGGCATTAGGCGCTAATTTTATTGTTACTCCAGTATTGAGAGAAGATATTGTTATTGTTTGTAACAGAAGAAAAGTATTGTGGTCACCAGGTTGTGGGTCACTTACTGAAATCGCCAGAGCAGAAGAATTAGGCTGTGAGATTGTGAAATTATTTCCTGGAGGAATCTATGGGCCAGATTTTGTAAAAGCGATAAAAGGGCCTCAGCCATGGACTAGTATTATGCCTACAGGTGGCGTGTCTCCAACTAAAGAAAGTATTGATGGATGGTTTAATGCTGGTGTGACTTGTGTTGGAATGGGTTCTAAACTCATAAAAAAAGATGCTAGTGGTTCTTATAATTATAATGAAATAGAAACGACTGTAAAGTTTGCGCTGCAACTTATCAAAGACGTTCGAAAATAAACCTCATTGTGTCAACAACAATCACTTTAAAAGAGCTTTCACGTGTGTCTGGTTATTCAGTCTCTACTGTTTCCAAAGCATTAAATAATAAATCTGATATTAATGTAGATACAAGAGAAGTGATAAAATCAATAGCAATTAAGTATAATTACATTCCTAATACTTTTGCGGTTGCTTTACGGAAAAAAAAGGCCAAGGTTATTTCAGTGATCATTCCGCAGGTGAATACATCGCTTTACGGTTCTTTTTTATTTAATATTGAAAAAATTGCCTATTCAAGAGGCTATCGTGTTATATTATTTCAGTCTTTACATGATATATCTAAAGAGGAAGAGTTTTTAAACAAGAGTAATGATGGAAGCGTTGATGGTGCGTTCTTGATAACAAATAATAAATATGTTATAAATTCTAAACAAAAATATCACCTACCAGTTGAGTGTGTTAAGATTGATAGCAGTCTTTCTGAAGAACAATTAAAAAAAATAAGTATCAAATGCTTTAGTAATTTGTTTCGGCGAATAAATAAAACTTAAAACCTAAGTTGATAAATGTTTAAAAAAGCAATTGTTTTAATGATATTAAGTGCTTTCGCTTTTGCTTTATTAAATGTATTTGTGAAGAGTTTAGATCGGTTTAATGTGTATCAAATAGTGTTCTTCAGATCGATTGGGTCTTTAATTTTTACATTCCCTTTTTTAATTCGTAATAAAATACCAATCTTAGGAAAAAAACGATTACTATTGATGTCCAGAGGTGTTGTTGGTTTTGTTGCCATGACACTTTTTTTTACATCTTTAAAGCATTTGTCTATGGGTCCAGCGGTTTCAATTCGTTACATTTCTCCCATTTTCGCAGCTATATTTGCGCTACTATTACTAAAAGAGAAGATTAAATACCTACAATGGATTTGTTTTGCTATTGCATTTTCAGGTGTGATAGTTCTAAAGGGCTTTGATTTAGATATCACAGGTCTAGGTGTGTTTTATGCTATTTTATCTGCGTTTTTCACAGGACTGGTTTTTATTATTATCAGAAAAATAGGAAAAAGAGATCATCCTATTGTTATCGTAAATTATTTTATGATCATTGCTGCACTTTTTGGAGGAATTTTAGCGATTTCTGAATGGATAAACCCTATAGGTTTAGAATGGGGTGTTTTATTAAGTTTAGGTGTTTTTGGATACTTCGGGCAGTATTACATGACAAAAGCATTTCAAATTTCTGAAGTTAATCAAGCAGCTCCACTCAAATATATAGAAGTAATTTTTACTATGATTATAGGTGTTGTTTGGTTGGGTGAAACATATACTTTAATTAGTTTGTTAGGGGTGCTATTAATTATTGTTGGGTTAATCTTAAATTTTGTTGTAAAACCAAAAAAGCCCTAAATCATTTGTTACCAAATGTTTAAGACTTTTTGATGGTGGTGCCTCCAGGAATCGAACCAGGGACACAAGGATTTTCAGTCCTTTGCTCTACCAACTGAGCTAAGGCACCAGTTGCATAAAAATGCGAGTGCAAATATAGACCCATTTTTAATATTCACAAAAAGAAACAATAAAAATTTGAACTAATTATTTAATTCCTGTTGGAAATCATTGATTTCAACTAAAATAATGTTATAATTTGGTTAATGACTTGCTGAAAATGACTTGTCATTTCGTAGTTTTAACACTTTTAAAGTAGGTATGAATTTAATTGTTGACGTTGGTAACACATATGTCAAGTTTGCGGTTTATAATCAAAGCAAACTAAAAGAGAAAGTGGTAGGAGAATTAAAAAGTTTTGAAAACATCGCACTTGATGTTCTCAAAACGCATTCTAATATCAAGAAAGCAATAGTGTCTTCCGTAGGAAAATTGAAAAAAGCTCATATTAAAACTCTAGAAGAGCAATTAGAAGTTATTGAACTTTCACATAAACTTAAATTACCGTTTGCAAACTTATATGCCACACCTAAAACTTTGGGTGTAGATCGTATCGCTTTGGTAAGCGCGTCTGTAGAACAGTTTCCAGATCATAATGTACTTATTATTGATGCAGGTACGTGTATTACTTATGACTTTATAAACACAAAAAATGAATATTTAGGAGGTGCTATTTCTCCAGGTATCAGGTTGCGATATAGAACACTAAATAATTTAACTGCAAATTTGCCGTTATTGGAGACAGAAATGCCTCAAGAGATACTAGGTAATTCTACTCAAAATTCAATACATTCTGGTGTTGTATATGGAGTTTTAAAAGAAATTGACGGTGTAATTGATGAATATGTTAAAAAATATTCAGATTTAACAGTTATTTTAACAGGAGGAGATACCAAATTCTTGTCAAACCAATTAAAAAATAGCATATTTGCCAATTCAAATTTTCTTTTAGAAGGTTTGAATTTTATTTTAGAATATAACTCACAATAATGATAAAAAAACTTGTTATAGTTTTCATCGCTTTTTTTGCACTACAATCGTATGCGCAAGAAGGAACAGCATCGCCATATTCGTTCTACGGAATAGGAAGTTTAAAATTTAAAGGAACGGTCGAAAATAGAAGCATGGGTGGTTTAAGCATTTTTACAGATAGTATACATGTGAATTTGAGAAACCCTGCAGCTTATGTTGGACCTAATTTAAAGTTTTATAACGAAGAAAATCGTCCAGTAAAGTTCTCAGTTGGTGCTAGTCATAGTAGCTTAAACCTAAAGGCTAATTCTGGTGAGGCCAAAGTGAATTCATCAACCTTTGATTATTTAGCACTTTCGATGCCATTAGGCAAGTTTGGTTTTGGTTTTGGTTTAGTACCATATACATCAGTTGGTTACAAACTTGAAGACGTTGAAGAGGATGTCATACAAAATAGATATAGAGGCGAAGGAGGTCTTAACAGAGCATTTTTAGGATTAGGATATAGAATTACAGATAAGTTAAGTGCAGGAGTTGATGTTAATTATAACTTCGGAAATATCCAAAACAGTGTTGTTGAGTTTGTTTATGACGAAGAAGGCAACTTAGTTCAGTACCAATCAAGAGAAAGTAATCGTTCAGATTTAAGTGGTCTTAATTTTAATATTGGTTTAACTTATAAAACCATGATTAATGAAAAGTTAGAGCTTCAAGCTGGAGCAACATATTCTCCTGTTAGTGATTTATCGTCACTCAATGAACGATCTTTTGCAACAATTTTGATTAATCAATCTACAGGACAAGAGTTTGTGGTTAATGAGTTTGATGCTAACTTAGCAGCTGATGGCTTAGAAGAAACAGACCTTAGATTACCTTCTAGGTTTTCGTTTGGAGCAGGAATAGGTGAACCTAGACATTGGTTTATAGGAGCAGAATATACGCGCCAAAATACAAGCGAGTTTTCTAACCCTATAGTTTCAATAGAAAATGCTAATTTTGTAAACGCTTCAAATTTTTCAGTTGGAGGTTTTTATATTCCCGATTACACATCGTTTTCAAGTTATTGGAAACGAGCAACCTACAGAGCAGGTTTCCATTTTGAAAACACTGGACTAGAAATTAATAACGAAACTATTAATGAGTTTGGCATGTCTTTTGGAGTAGGATTACCAATTGGACAAGTATTCTCAAATGCTAATATTGGTTTTGAGTTCGGAAGAAGAGGAACAACAGACCAAAACCTGATACAAGAAAACTTTTTCAATGTGAACATAAGTCTATCATTAAATGACGTATGGTTCCAAAAAAGAAAATATAACTAACGTAAATATACAGAAGATGAAAACGAGAATTACATTAATCATAGCAGCTTTGTTTATGGCAACAAACTTTGGTTTTGCACAGCAAGATGAAGAATGTATGCTTAACTTAACTTTAATGAACGACTTTGTTAAGAGTAAGAAATATGACGATGCTTATGAACCTTGGATGAAAGTAAGAAATAAGTGCCCAAAATTTAACCTATCTATATATAAGTATGGAGAGAAAATTTTAGATCATAAAATAAAAAACTCATCTGGTGCTGAAAAAGTAGGTTTTGTTGAAGATAACATGGTGCTTTTAGATAAAGGTGCTGAGTTTTTCTCAAGTAAGTATAGTGCTGGAGAAGTAGCACAAGAGAAGGCCTTATTAAAGTACGAAAACCAAAAAGATTTAGGTTTAACCGATATGCAAATCTTTGAAGCTTTTGATGCACTATATAAACAATACCCAAACGACTTTAATAGTACAAAAGGACTATACGTTTATTTTACTAAAACTGTAGATTTATTTAAATCTGGAAAATTTGAACTTCAAAGAGTTTTTGATAAGTATGATGATGTTAATGAGCTATTAGAAAACTTAAATGAAAGTTATGCGAAGTCTTTAAACAAGTTAATAGAAAAAGAAGAAGCAGGGCAAACCTTGGCGAAAAAAGATGCTAGATATAAAAAATATTATCAGCAAAAGTTAGAAGCTAATGGTAAAATTGCAGGAAGTTTAGATACGTACTTAGGTCAATTAGCTAACTGTGAAAATTTAATTCCATTATATCAAAAAGATTTTCCTACTTACAAGAATGATGCTGTATGGTTGAAGAGAGCAGTAAGTAGAATGTACAATAAAGAATGTACTGATGATCCTTTATATATTGATTTAGTAAAAGCATATGATGCAACTGCACCATCTGCTGACACAAAATACTTTGTAGCTACAATCTTATATAAAGAAGGAAAGAACCAAGAAGGTGATAGTTATATCAAACAAGCTTATGACTTAGAGACCGATCCTTTCAAAAAATCAAGATTGGCTAAGAAAATTGCTAACGGATTCAAAAAGAGAGGTAGCTATGGTTCTGCTAGACAGTATTACAGAGAGGTATTGAAATTGAACCCATCTGATGGAACACCACACTTGCAAATTGCAGCAATGTATGCAAAGAGTGCTAAAAACTGTGGGGACTCAAACTTCAACAAGAGAGCAGTATTCTGGTATGCAGCTCAAGAAGCTTTAAAAGCAGGTAGAGTAGATCCTAGTTTAAAGAAAGCGGCAAATCAAGCAGCTGCATCTTATAATGCTAATGCACCTACTAAATCTGAAATTTTTACAGCTGGAAATGCTGGTACAACAATTAGCATTGGTTGTTGGATTGGCGGAAGTGTAAAAGTTCCAAATCTATAAATGAAAACGAAAGTTTTACATACTCATATATACATAGTCACAGCAATTGTTGTGACTATGTTTTTTTCATGTAAAAACAACTTCAAAGAAGTGCAACAAATTGGTGTACTTCAAAACCAACCCATAGGAGAGGCTAAGAATATTAATTTAAAGTATACTGAAGCCGAAGATTCTATAGGCCGACTAATTGCTAATTTAGAAAGTCCGAAAATGTTAGACTATTCTAATCGCGATTTTTCATTTTCTGAGTTTCCTGACGGACTTCGTTTGTCTCTCTACGATGAAAATAATCAAAAAAATATCGTACTTGCCGATTATGGGATTGTGTATAACGCTACCGATTTAATAGACCTTCAAGGCAATGTTATTTTAATTACACCTCAAAACGATAGTTTATTTGCTGAGCAATTGTATTACGATCAAAAAAACGAATGGCTATTTACCAATCTGCCTGTGCGATTAAAATCGGCTACAGCTAATAATGGCCATGGTAATATTTTCGATTCAGACACCAAGTTTAAAAACTACACTATTTTAGAAGGACGAGGTGATGTGATATTAAAAGATTAAAACCAAATAAGATAGTTGTCAAAACATCTTTATCTTTGTGTCATATTTATAACTATAGAAACTAAAAAATGAAACTATTACAGTTTTTTCAATACATCTACCTATTCTTTGCCGTACTATTTATTTATGATGCAGTATCAAATATTGGTGTAGATAGTAGTAGAGTAATTATTTCTTTCGTATTTGCTGCATTAGCAATATTCATGTTTTTCTTCAGAAAAAAATTTAGAAAAAAATTTGAAAATAGAAACAAGTAACAATCATGGACTTTAGCATTGTGATCATTATTATCATGCTATTGCTTTCGGCTTTTTTCTCCGGAATGGAAATCGCTTACGTGTCTTCCAATAAAATTCATATCGAAATTGAGAAAAAACAAGACGGTTTTCTCGCAGGAATTTTAGCAAAACTTACCGAAAAGCCATCCAAATTTATTGCGACAATGCTTATTGGGAATAATATTGCATTGGTGGTTTATGGTTTTCTTATGGGTGATGTTTTGGTGGATTGGTTCCAGTCTGTATTGCCATCGCAATATCAAATTGTCAATTACCTACTGACTGATTTAAGTCTGTTGACCCAAACCATTATCTCCACAATTGTTATCTTAATTACGGCAGAATTTTTGCCAAAGGTCTTTTTTCAAATCTATGCCAATTCATTCTTAAAGGTTTTTGCATTTCCAGCATATCTATTTTATCTACTGTTTTGGTTTTTGTCATCATTCATTATCTGGGTATCAGATATGATTTTGAAACGTTTTTTTAAAACAGAAGGTGATGACGTTCAACTGGCAATGACTAAGGTAGAATTAGGGAATTACATTAGCGAACAAATGGAATCTGTAGAAGAACATGACGAGGTCGATAGTGAGATACAAATTTTTCAGAATGCTTTGGAGTTTTCCGAAGTAAAAGCACGTGAAGTTATGGTGCCTCGTACCGAAATCACTGCTGTAGAAGTGAATGATACCATAAAAAACATTAGTACGATGTTTATAGATTCCGGCTTGTCAAAAATCTTGGTGTATAAAGATAGTATTGATGATATTTTAGGCTATGTACACTCTTTTGAGTTGTTTAAAAAACCGCAATCCATAAAATCAGTTACCAAACCAGTAGTTTATGTTCCTGCTACAATGTTGATTAAAGATGTACTTAATATCTTGACAAAGAAGCGAAAAAGTATGGCTGTGGTAATTGACGAATATGGAGGAACAGCTGGTATAATGACCATAGAAGATATCGTTGAAGAACTCGTTGGTGAGATTGAAGATGAACACGATAGTGTAGAACTCATAGAAGAAAAAATAAGTGATACTAGTTATAAGTTTTCGGCACGTTTAGAAGTAGATTATATAAACGAAACCTATAAACTCAATTTACCTGAAGATGAAACCTATGAAACTATAGGTGGATTAATCGTGAATGAAACTGAAGGAATTCCGCAAGAAAATGATGAAGTTATTATTGACGAATTTAAATTTAAAATCTTAGAAGTGTCTTCAACTAAAATTGATATTGTATCGCTTCAAGTTCTTGAAGAAGATTAAAAAATAGATGGTATCGTATTGAATCTTTCTCGTTAAAAGGTCATTCGTTAACCAACATTCGACGAAACCCATTAAAAATCGGGAATAAAAACATAAATCTACTTTTATTATTAGATAGAAAATGGTATTTTCGCCCACTTATTATTAGATAAATTATACACTAAAATGGCAGTTTTAAATAAAATTAGACAACGCTCACTGTTTTTGATTTTAATCATCGCACTAGCGTTATTTTCATTTGTACTTACAGACTTATTCAAAAATAGTGATGCATTATTTGGCGGATCACAAGATGTAGTTGCAACTGTAAATGGTAAAAACATTAACAGAATTGACTTTATGAATAGGGTAGAGAATATGCAGAGGCAAATTCCTAACTCTACATCTACACAAACTATGAATAGAGTTTATGATCAAGAAGTACGTCGTGCAGTCATGAGTACTCAATTTGATGCGCTTGGGTTAAGTGTTGAGCAAGATCAGATGAAAGAGTTATTAGAGCAAAACTTCTCATCTTACCCAGAATTTCAAAACGAAGCGGGTCTTTTTGATGAAAATAAACTAACTGAATTTGTTGCTAACCTTAAAACGATTTCTCCAGAAAGAGCTTTATTAGGAAACTTTCAGATAAATTATGATGAATGGGTTAATAATGAGAACTCAATAGCGATTGGAGCTAAAGAAAGAATCTATTACAATATGGTTAAAGCTGGTGTTAATGCCACTTTAAATGAAGCTGAGGTAGATTACTTATTAGAAAACTCTACTAGAAACTTAAGATATGTGTATTTACCTTATACAACGATTGCTGATAGCTTGGTCCAAGTTTCTAAATCAGATATTAAGGCTTACATTAATGAAAACAAAAAGAAATTTGAAGTTGAAGCTTCACGCGACATTGTTTATGTTGAGTTTAAAGAAGAGGCAAGTCTTAAAGATGAAGAGAATTTAAAAGCTAGTTTTGATAGACTAATTAACGGTAAGTTAGAGTTTAATCAAAATACAAACGATACAATTAGAATTACACCTTTTAATCAGGTTAAAGCTGAAGATTTAACTAACTATGTGAATTACTTGGCGGAGTCTGACGAAAATTACAATGACTCATTTGTTAAGAAATCAGCGTTGTCTGCTACAGTTTCTGATACGTTATTTAATTTAAATGTTGGTGATGTATATGGTCCTTATAAAGACAATGGTATGATGAAGCTAACCAAGCTGGTTGCCGAAACAACGGTTCCAGATTCTGCTAAAGTTCGTCATATTTTGATTCCGTATTTAGGAGCAAACAGAGCAGCAGCTGATGTTACAAGAACAGAAGCACAAGCTAAAGTGCTTGCAGATAGTGTTGCAGATGTTGTAAAAGCAAATCCTTCTAAATTCCCTGAATTGGTAACTGCGTTGTCTTCAGATGTCAATAGCGTACCTAATGGAGGTGTTTATGATTTTCACCCAAGTACGCAAATGGTAAAGCCATTTAGTGATTTTGAATTCCAAAACGAAGTAGGTGATATAGATGTTATTCAAACACAATTTGGATTCCATATCATTGAAATATTAGATCAAAAAGGGGCTTCTAAAGCAGTTAAGGTTGCTACAATTGCAAAGAAAATTGAACCATCTACTGAAACAATTGATAATATATTTACTGAGGCTTCTAAGTTTGAAATCGCACTTAAAAATGGAAACTTCCAAGATATAGCAAAAGAACTTACTTACGATGTTAAGCCAGTTAATACGATTAAAATATTAGACGAGAACATACCTGGTTTAGGAACACAAAGACCAATTGTACGTTGGGCTTTTGAAAGTGGAACAAAAGTTGGAGATTACAAACGTTTTACAGTTCCTGGAGGCGGATATGCTGTAGCTCAAGTCGTTAAAGTTACCAAGAAAGGGTTAATGAATCCTGAAAATGCATCGGCAACAGCTTTAACAGAAATAAGAAATAAGAAGAAAGCTGAAATGATTCGCGCTAAAATTACGGGAACAACCATTGATGATATTTCTAAAAATCAAAATAGACCTACAGGTACAGCAACAGCTGTGAATATGAAAAACCCAACAATTTCTGGTGCTGGTTTAGAACCTAAGGTTGTAGGTGTTGCTTTTTCTTTAAATGAAGGGGAATCATCTGGATTAATTGATGGTAACCGTGGTGTATTTATGGTATCAGTAACTAAGGTAGATGATGCCGCTAAGTTAGACAACTATCAAGCGATTGCAAACCGATTAAGTACAGCAAGAACTGGCGCTGCGCAAACTAAAGTATATAATGCTTTAAAAGAAACCGCAGAAATTGAAGATAATAGAGCTAATTTTTACTAGTTTCTACAACGCATAATAAAAAAAGCTTCACAATTTGTGAAGCTTTTTTAGTTTTAAATCATTTCTGAATAAGGCAACACAGTATCATAGCCTTTATTCTTAAAATAAGTTGATGGATTAGTCTTTGAGGCTACCAATATAAAATCACCTCCCCAAGCGCCTAAGCTTTTAATACTGCCATTAAAATCATTGAAAAGACGCTCTTTTACAGGTATTTGTTTTATAATATTTGAAATGATAAGTTCATGCGCATTCATCAATTGTTGAAAACCATCTAGTGTATCACATACAATCATGCTATTGGTAATCTCGCTAATTCTTGAGATAGATTCTGATAAATCTGACGAGTTTGTTCTGTATTGTGCGATGCCATCACGACTATTTTGCTTTTGATTGAGGTGAACAAAGTAAAGGTGGTTTTTAAAAGATGGATTAAAATCTACAGATCGTATTGAAGGCTTGCTGTCATCCTGAACTTGATTCAGGATCTCATTATTTTCTGTGTTTAATTGATACGTTATGCCATTATTTGCAGTTGCACATGCAATATCATAACCACTGCCTCCAAAAGTCATTTTAAGCAACCTGTATGGATTAACTTCTGCCCAACTAGCAATATTATTAATAAGTGTTGATGAAGTGCCAAGTCCCCAGTTTTTTGGAAACCCTAATGCTGTAGTAATAGAATAACCTTCATTGTCATTTAAAAATTCAGGGTTAAGTTGTTTAGCAGCTTTAAGTATTTGTAATAGTCTTTCTGAGATAGGATCGTCATTCTGAACTGGATTCAGAATCCCACCGTTTTGAATTTCAAATTCAGTTTCAAACCAAACCAAATCGTTCTCATCTAAACTCATCCATTTTAATTTGCCTTCATCACCTTGTTCAATATCCAAAAATTGGCCATATAACGTAGGGACAGCCAAAGAAACGGCTCCATCAAGAACAACATATTCTCCAGTGAATAACAATTTTCCGTGACTGTAGAAACGTTTCATTTAGTGTCTTAATTTTTCTATGGCCTCAACTACGGCACTATGCGTAACGGTGTTGTCTTTAAAATGTGCTACAAGTTTTGTCTTTTCTTCAGAAGTTGCTTCAAATTGATTTAAAATATTCATCAAGTGCATTTTCATATGGCCTTCTTGGATTCCTGTTGTTGTTAATGAACGGAGTGCAGCAAAATTTTGAGCAAGACCAGCAACAGCTACAATTTGCATGAGTTCTTTAGCAGAAGGTTCACCTAATAATTCTAGAGCAAGTTTAACTAAAGGATGTAATTTGGTCAATCCGCCAACAGTTCCTAAAGCTAAAGGAATTTCCATCCAAAAGGTAAATACACCATGTTCTAGTTTAGCATGTGTTAGACTGCTATATTTACCGTTTCTGGAAGCATAAGCATGTACACCCGCTTCTACGGCTCTAAAATCATTTCCAGTAGCTAAAACAACCGCATCAATTCCATTCATGATGCCTTTATTATGAGTAACGGCCCTAAAAGGTTCTACTTCAGCGATATTGACAGCTTGAACAAATTTTTCAGCAAACTCTTGAGCTGAAATGTTGGGATTTTCAGTTAATGCCTCAACCTCACAACTTACTTCAGCACGTACCAAACAATCTGGGACATAGTTAGAAAGAATAGACATAATCACTTCTATGTGCTTTTCTTCCGAAGAAAACAAATCGAAATGTTGTGCTTCCTCTTTCAGCGTTTTTGCAAATTGTTCTAAACAAGAGTTAATGAAGTTGGCTCCCATTGCATCCAAAGTTTCAAATGTGGCATGCAATTGATAATAACCTTCAATGTCTTGGGTTTTGTTTTTTAATTGGATGTCTAAAATCCCACCACCACGTTTTTCCATATTTTTGGTAATGGGTTTGGCATCTTCGATAAGTTTAGACTTCAACTCTTTAAAAAACGCGTTTAGTTTTTTAGAGTCACCATGATACATGAAATGGACTTGACCAATTTTTTGAGTAGAAATAACTTTGGTTTTAAAACCACCGCGGTCAAACCAAAATTTGGCAGCTTTACTAGCAGCAGCAACAACAGAGCTTTCTTCAATAGCCATTGGTATGGTATAAACCTTATCATTAATCAAAAAATTTGGTGCTACACCTAAAGGAAGGTAATAGTTAGTAATCGTATTTTCTATAAACTCATCATGAAGTTGTTGCAACTTCTCATCAGCATTCCAATACTGCTTTAAAAGTGTTTTTGCCGATTTAGAATCGGTAAAAAAAGTGCTAACAAGCCACTCGATTTTTTCTAATTTCGATAATTTTGAAAAGCCTGTAATCGTTTTATTCATTTACTGAAATTTATAATTAGCGACCCATAAATTGGGAAGAAATACAAATTGTAAAGATACTATTCTTGGTATTATTATTGATGCATTACCAGAATATTGCACATTTAACACACCATAGTTACTGTTTTTTGCATTATTTTTAGTAAACTTGACATTATTTTGTCAATAAAATAACCATATGCGCATATTCAAATCCTTCATGTTTCTTATTTTTTTTGTAACGGCTTTAGTGTCAGCACAAAATAATGAGATTGCACTTGAAGAAATATGTACTGATACGTTTAAAGCAGAAACATTTGAAACTTTGCTGGTTATCAAAAATGAACAGCACTATTCGGTTTTAAATTCAGGAAAGAAAAGCTTTATCAAGCCAAAATTAAAGGATAAATAACTAACTAAATACTAATAAATTATGTCAACAACGGTCAAGCCTATTCATCAAAAAGAACTATTTGGACATCCAGTAGGTCTCTATGTATTATTTTTTACAGAAATGTGGGAACGTTTCTCCTATTATGGAATGCGAGCAATATTAGTACTGTATTTAGTTGGAGCAACTCAAGGAGATAATGCAGGTCTTGGATGGACCAATGGAGAAGCCTTGGCTTTATATGGTTGGTATACAATGCTTGTTTATGTAGCATCTATACCTGGAGGTTGGATTGCCGATAAATTTTTAGGTCAAAAAAAATCAGTTCTTTATGGAGGTATTCTACTTGTAGCTGGACATAGCATTTTGGCTATTGAACAAATGTGGGCGTTTTACACAGGTTTAGGGTTAATTATAGCTGGAGTAGGAATGCTAAAGCCAAATATCTCAACTATGGTAGGAGGTTTGTATAAGCAAGGAGATATTAGACGAGATAAAGGATTTACTATATTCTATATAGGTATTAATGTTGGTGCATTTTTATCAAGTTTAATTGTTGGATATGTAGGAGAAGTACATGGTTGGCACTATGGTTTTGGACTCGCAGGAATTGGAATGGCTTTAGGACTATTACAATATTTAATGGGCCAAAAGTATTTAAAACATGTAGGAAATTTTTCAGGAAATTCTGAAAATGAAGAAGAGAAGGAAGCAATGAAGAGACCTCTTACTAAAGTAGAAAAAGATCGTGTTGTTGTTTTGTTTATATCATTTTTATTAGTAATCGTTTTTTGGGGTGCTTTTGAGCAAGCTGGAGGTTTGATGAATATTTATGCTATGGATAATACAAATAGAATGCTAATGGGTTGGGAAATTCCTGCATCGTGGTTTCAATCATTAAATGCCATGTTTATTATTTTTTTAGGGACAACGGTTGCAGTTTATTGGGCTAGAAGAAAACTTAAAGGAAAAATAGCAACATCTTTGTTTAAGATGATAATTGGCTTAATTATTATGGGAACAGGGTTCTTTTTTATGTCTGCAGCATCGTCTCAGTTTGAAAGCTCAGGGTCTTCTGCTATGTACTGGTTGGTTTTAGCGTATTTATTCCATACAATTGGAGAGTTATGTATTTCCCCAGTAGCATTATCATACATTACCAAATTGGCACCTTTAAAGTATGCTTCTTTAATGATGGGAGTTTATTTTGCTATGACAGGTTTTGGTAATAAACTTGCAGGTTTATTAGGAGAAGCTTCTGAAAATCTTGGTGAGTTTACTATTTTTACTGGAATTGCAGTTTTCTGTGTGGTATTTGGCATATTAGTTATGGTATTCAGAAAAAAATTAGAAACCCTTACACATGGAGCAGAAGACCAAGAAAGAGATTTAAAACATGAAGAAGCTGAAGGTTTCGAATTAGCAGATAACTAAAATATTTTTTAAAAGCCCTAACAAAATAGATCTTGTTAGGGTTTCTCTTTTCTAACTAATATATTTCCTATGAATACAGATATCGAAAATCTATTTAAAGACAAAGTTATTGGCCATCCAGCTGGATTGTTCGTCATATTTTTTACCGAAATGTGGGAGCGTTTTTCCTTCTATGGAATGAAAATCTTATTGGTACTATTTTTAACAGCCCCTTTTTTAAGTGATAACCCTGGATGGGAATGGTCTAGAGAAAATGCTTTGGCATTGATTGGAACATATTCGTCATTACTCTATTTAACACCTATTGTTGGTGGTTGGATAGCTGATAAGATAACAGGCTATAAATGGGCAGTAATTATTGGTTGTTTTATCATGATGCTTGGTCATGCATTTATGGTTTTTGAAACAACATGGTCTTTATATTTAGGTTTAGCGTTATTAGTAATAGGTACTGGTTTTTTTAAGCCTAATATGACCTCAATGATTTCTGAGATGTATAAAGGCAAAGAATCTAAGAAAGATGGGGCTTACACTATTTATTATATGGGTGTAAATGCTGGAGCCTTTTTTGGAATGATGCTTTGTGGTTACTTAGCAGAGAATATAGGCTGGAGTTATGGATTTGGTCTAGCAGGAATTTTTATGTTAGGTGGTCTTATTCAGTTTTGGTTAGCTAAAGATTTGTTTGGTCAAATAGGTGAGAAACCCTCTAAAATTCATGAAGTTGAATTGCCTCAAAATATTACAGAAGAGAGCCCAAAAGAACATGATGTTAATGAAGTTGCTGAAAAGCTTAACCCCTTTACAACTCTAGATAAGGTGCTTATTGTATTGTCTTCTATTGGTGGTTTATTGTACTTATTTAATGACCCAATGTCTAAGATTGGAAATATTAATATCCTTGACTTTAAAATGGGCAATATGGATGGCTCAAATGTTACCATTTTATTAGCCTTGGTGTTGTTTTTATATTTGATTATCACAAGAATTTCAAGGTATAACCCAATCGTTCGAGATAAAATTATTGCGGTGTCTATTTTTGGAATTTTCACGGTGTTCTTTTTTGCAGCTTTTGAACAGTCTTTAGGATCTATGACTCTATTTGCAAGAGATTATACAGATCGAGTTTTAACTGGTTCATCTGCTACCATATTTAAGGTGATTGATGGTGTTTTAACTATAGTTCCACTAGCAATTATTACTTGGGTTTTATATTTGTTATTCAAAAAAACGTTTTCAAAAATCCCTTCTTCCAATATAGTATTAGCACTTACTTTTGTTTTTCTATGGTTTGTTGTTGGGTATAAAATTGTAAATGAATTTAGTAAAGATGCTACAGAAGTTGGTGCTTCTTGGTTCGGTATTTTAAATTCTTTCTTTATCATTACATTAGCGCCATTGTTTTCAAAATGGTGGGAAAGTAAATATAATCCTAGTGTTGCAATGAAATACGGTATTGGACTTATTCTATTAGGTCTTGGATTCGGGATTTTAGTATTTGGGACTATGGGAATTCCACAAGGAGCGAAAACGGCCTCTGTGAGTATGATATTTTTAATTCTTGCTTACCTATTCCATACGATGGGTGAGTTATGTATTTCTCCGGTGGGGTTGTCGTATTTAAGTAAATTGGTTCCAGGGCGAATGATAGGATTTATGTTTGGTATTTGGTACTTAGCCATTGCTATAGGTCAAAAAGCTGCTGGAACGATGGGAGGGATGATTGATAAAATTACCGAAGAGCATTCGTTAAGTACATTCTTTTTGATTTTTACCTTGGTTCCTGCCGGTGTAGGTGTTATTTCAATGTTATTGAATCCTGTGCTGAAAAGATTAATGCATGGTGTCAAATAACGAATAAAACAGTTAAAATAACGTAAAATGCTCCTATTTAGGAGCATTTTTTGTAAGTTCGGAACAACTTTTGCAACGAATCAGAATATGAAATGAGTCATTGTAATGCGGGTTATTGTAATCTGAATTTATATGTTGGCGAATTACATTTGACATTTAAGAAAAATAAAAAAGAACAAATGAAAAAGATAGTTTTATTATTTACAGTAGTATTGATAGCATCAATCTCTGTATCGGCTCAAGAAATTAATTGGATGACTTTTGAAGAAGCTTTAGCCGCTCAAAAGAAAAAACCAAAGAAGATAATGATGGATGTCTATACCAATTGGTGTGGTCCATGTAAGATGTTGGATAAAAACACCTTTCATAACAAAGATGTTGTAGACTATGTCAATAAAAATTACTACGCAGTAAAGTTTAATGCAGAGGGAAATTCAACAGTAACATATAAAGGTGTTACTTATACAAATCCTAACTATAAAGAAGAGTTAAAAAATCGTAGAAATGGGAATCACGAACTAGGTCGTGTTTTAGGAATTAGAGCCTACCCTACAATTGTATACTTTGATGAACAAGGCGAAAAAATTCAGCCTATTAGTGGTTATATGAAGCCACAACAAATTGAATTGTATTTAAAGTTATTTCATACAGATGACTATAAAAACATTACAACGCAAGAACAATTCAATACGTATTTTAAAGCATTTAAACCAGAATTTAGCGCAAGTAAATAATTTTACTTACTTAATGATAAAAGCTCCCTTTTTGCCTGTGTAGTGAAAAGGGAGTTTTCTTTTTAGACAAGTGGCTTCCCAACGTTTAATATAAGATGTGTAATTGCTACCATCTGCTATAATTTGTTTTGGATGAATAGAATCTATTACTCGTTCTAAATTGATTCTTGGTGAATTTCGAATTAGGACATAATCAGGACGAAACAATTTTACATTATATACACCCAAACTATCTATGATGAGTATCGTTTTATTCTGAAATTGATATACCGATCTTATACTGTCGATTTCAATATTATCTATAAAATTCCCAATACTATAATTACTAATAACTCTGTCCTTTAAAGCTGTTATACTATCAAGGTTATGTGACACTTCTAATTCTGAATTGACTTTATATCCCAAAATACTGTATCTATTTTTGTGAAAGATGGTAAACGAGTGATTATCATTTTTATATTTCGAATATGTCCAAGCACCCTGAACAATTAAAATTGACATTAAGAAAACTATCAAGCTTTTAAAATTTTTCTTCTTCCAAAAAAGAATTGAAGTTATAATTATGATATAACAAGCCAATACGTGTTCCATATCAAAAGAAATATACTGTAACAAAAAAAAATCTTGTTGCGCTACCCAATTGATGACTGAATTCATAAGGTTAATAATAGTTCCGTAGAGATTGGCTAAATACTCGGGTAATGCATTGATTAAGGCTAATATAACAACCAAAATTCCAAACCCTAAAATGAGTCCTAAAAAAGGAATAATAGCTAGATTAGACAAAAAAAATAGGCCAGGAAACTGATGAAAATAATAAAGACTAATAGGTACAACACCGAATTGTGCTGCAATTGTAACTGTAAATATTTGCCAAAAATAATCGATTACTTTCCATTTTGGTTTCCATAATTTATAAAGTAATGGTTGTATAGAAACTATAGCGATTACAGCTAAATAACTCATTTGAAAACCAACGTCAAATAGAAACATAGGTTTGAACAAGAGTACTATAAAAACAGAAAAGGCTAGCGTGTTGTAGATATTCGTTGGTCGTTTCAAATTCATGGCAATAGCAACAATGCTAAACATAGTCACAGCTCTGGTTACAGAAGCAGAAAGTCCAGCGATAATAGCAAACGACCATAACAGAAAAATAATCAAACAAACTTTAGCAAATTTGCCATATTTGACCTGCTCAATAGGCTTGAGAAGTATATTCAATAAGAGTAAAATAATACCAACATGTAAGCCCGAAACCGCTAAAATATGTATAGCTCCAGCATTAACATAGTTATTGTATGTAGCTTTGCCCATGTCTTGTCGTTGCCCAAGAAGTATGGCGTTAATTATTGCTAATTCGGAAGGCTTGAAATCAAATTCATTAAGTCTTATGTTTATAAGCTCACGTAACGATGCTGCTAAACCCGATAAGGTGCGTGTCTCAGATTTCAGTTTTAAAATTGAAGCTGATTGCGTAGAAACCTGATGATAGATGTATTGTTTTTCTAAATAGGCTTTATAATTAAATTGATACGGATTTAAAGGATGATGAATAGGCTGAAATTCTGAATATGTAAAAAGGAGATCATCTACTTGATAGTTTCTGTTTAAACTATCTTTTTCAATATTTAACACTAATTTTCCTGTAGCAGTTTTGTCATCTACTTTAATAAGATTGACAACATATTTGTCATGATATAAACTTGGTTTTAAACGTTCATCAATTCTGAAAGTCATTGTTTGTAATTCATTCTGCTCTAGATTGAGGCTTTTTGTGTAATGAGTAGCAAAATTCTTTTGATTATGAAAATTGAAAATAAGTGCTCCTAGACATATCATTAATCCATAAGTTGAAATGCCAAACCAAACTGTTTTTTGAAATTGCTGTTTGGCTATGAAGTAATTGATAGAGAAGATTGCAAAGGCTATCGTGGTAAAATATAGCGAGTGAATTAGTTTTATAGAAAGCAAGTAAGAGAGTAGAATGCCGAGAATAAGGCAAACAGTCAATTTAATCACTATAAAATTTAGAGGTTTCATTCCTCTAATGTAGTAAATATTCTATATATATAGTAAGTAGTCTACATCATACGTCTTGCTTGCACATAGGCTAAGTACCAATACCGCTCAGATAACTTCGAAGTAATAACACCTCTACTAGTGGTAGAATGTATAAACTCTACATGACCAGGTCTACTTTTTGTAACGATACCAACATGGTTTACGCTACGACTGTTTTTTTTGGTAGCAAAAAATAGTAGATCACCTTCTTTAACATTTTTTACATCAATCCATTCACCTCGTTTTGATAAATCGGCAGTTGTTCTTGGTAATGCGATGTTTTCTTTATTGAAGGCGGTAACAACCAAGCCAGAACAATCAATACCACGTTTGGTGTTGCCTCCATATTTATAACGTGTACCTTCAAAGGTTTTGGCGTAATTAATAATGTTTTTGATCTCCTTAGAAGACGAAGTAGTAGGTGATGAGGTTCTTGTTGTTTTAGTCGTTTTATTTTTTTTAGTGACGACTTGTTTAGAGGATTTACAACTTGTAAAACCAATAACTAAAATTAGTAGTAGGGTAATTTTTTTCATACAGTAGGGAATAATGTCTAAAATTAAATATTTCTAGCAGTTAAGTACAAGAATAGTATTTGGGTTTTCAACAATCTTATTTACATAGGTTATATAGGTGTTTTAGATTTTTCTATTATTACTGTATTAGTAATGTAAGTTAAGTTGGGAGTTATTTTTTTTGTAAATTTATGATATGATAAAAATAGTGGCATTAAACTCTAATATAGATAACTTGATAGTAAATTACTTTGTTATTGGAGTAGTTGTTCTTATTGTTTTGAATAGGTTAGTAAAGCAACTAAAATCACTTAAAGGTAAATCATCTATTAAAGGGGTGGGTTTTAATGAAGAACAAGATTTTACTAATTACGTCTTGAGTTTTAATGCAGAAACAGTAGTCGTTAAGAAAACATCTTTGTTTTCTAAAATCACGTTGTTTTCTATAGCCGTTATTGTAGCAATTATGCCTTTTTATGAGTTTGTTGAAACATTAAAACCTGAAGCGTATATAATGCCTATGACTTGTTTTCCAGGGTTATCTATGTGATACTTTCAAAAATCAACTTTGCAGCTTTCTCACTAGCGCCTTTTCCGCCTAGTTTTTTCTCTAAATCGTAGTAATCGATAAATAACTGAATGCGCTTATCGTCATCCAAAATGATATCAAGTTCTTTCTTTAAGCGTTTTTTGTTCAAATCGCTTTGAATTAATTCGGTCACAACTTCTCGATCCATAATTAAATTAACAAGCGAGATGAATTTTAGTGTAATAATACGTTTTGCAATTTGATAAGAAATAGCACTAGCTTTATAACAAACCACTTGCGGAACTTTAAATAAAGCGGTTTCAAGAGTAGCAGTGCCAGAAGTCACCAAAGCTGCAGTAGATACACTTAATACATCATAAGTTTTATTTGATATAAATGCAACATTGTCTTGCTTGATAAACGTTTGATAAAAACTATAATCTTGGCTTGGAGCGCCTGCAATTACAAATTGGTAATCAGGAAAATCATTAACCACACTTAACATAACGCTTAGCATTTTAGTGATTTCTTGTTTTCTGCTTCCAGGCAACAAAGCTATTATAGGTTTGTCTGATAAGCTATGATCGCTTCTAAACTCATACTCATTAACTTGAGTTCTATCTGCTATGGCATCAATAAGTGGATGACCTACAAAATGCACTTCATAATTATAGTTGTTATAAAAATCTTTTTCAAAAGGAAGAATCACATACATGGCATCAACATCCCGTTTGATTTTTTCAATACGATTTGCTCGAGATGCCCAGACTTGAGGTGAAATATAATAATGTGTTTTATAGTTTTTTTCTTTTGCCCATTTAGCAATACGAAGATTAAATCCAGAATTATCAATAAAAATAAGAACGTCAGGTTTAAAATTGTCAATATCATCTTTACAAAACTTGATAAGACCTAAAATCTTTCTAAGATTTAGAATGACTTCAGCAAACCCCATAAATGAGCGCTCTTTGTAATGCATCACCAAATTGCTGTCAACAGATTGCATCAAATCACCTCCCCAAAATCTAAATTCGGCATTTACATCTTGTTGTTGTAATGCTTTCATCAAATTGGAACCATGTAAGTCTCCAGAGGCTTCGCCAGCAATGATATAGTATTTCATATATTTAAAATCTCATAAAATCTAACCCTAGAATTTAGAAATTAATGGTGTTACACTTTTATTAAATAGCGATTAAGTGCTAAACAAATCTAACGATTATGGTGACAATCGCAACAATAATGGTAGCAATAAGCACACCTTTAGCTCTTAAATCTTTATGTTGTTTTAGAAATAGGAAAAAGACACCAAGATTTAAAATCGCTCCCAAACTCACTAGTCTGGTTAATACATTATTATTAATGGCAATATTTAAAGAATCGCTCATCGAGTTTCCTTTTCCAAAAATTAATAGTGTCAAAAGTAATCCGATAGCACTTGCCAATAAACCAATAAGTGTCCCGATAATAAGTTCTTTATTTTTCATTGAAATTCCATGTGTTTAATTTTTGAATACTATGATGTGCCGTTAAATCAAATTGAATTGGTACTACAGAGACGTAACCATTAGCTAAAGCCCACTCATCAGTATCTTCACCATGATCTAGGTTTACAAATTTTCCAGTAAGCCAGTAGTATTCTTTTCCGTAAGGGTTTTCGCGCTTATCAAATTCTTCTTCCCAATTAGCCAGCGCTTGCCTACAAACTTTGATGCCTTTTATAGCATTCTTTTCAAGATTTGGAAAATTTACATTTAAAACGGTGCGACTATCTAAACCATGTTTAAGAACGTTTTTAGCAATAGTTTTGACATAGGGTTTACAATGCTCGAAATTGGCACTCCAATTATAATCGCAAAGCGAAAATCCAATAGCAGGAATGTCCTCAATTCCGGCTTCAATGGCAGCACTCATTGTTCCAGAGTAAATAACATTAATTGAAGAGTTTGAACCATGATTAATACCAGAAACGCATAAATCTGGTCGTCGTTTTAATATTTCCTTGACACCAAGCTTGACGCAGTCTGCAGGAGTTCCTGAGCAGCTATATTCTTCTTGTTTACCGTCATCTATAGTCACTTTTTCAATATGAAGTGTTGAGTTTATAGTAATGGCGTGACCCATTCCACTTTGAGGACTATCAGGAGCCACTACCACAACATCTCCAATAGTATTCATCACAGTAATGAGCGCTCTAATTCCTGGAGCAGTAATTCCGTCGTCATTGGTCACTAAAATAAGAGGCTTTTTTGACATAAAAATATCTGAATTTATAGAGATACAAAAATAGGCAAACACGCTTGAAATTCCTATAAATAAAGGTTTAACAAAAATTTATTAGCTTGCTTTTTTATTGGCATGGTTTTTTCTTTTATTTTAGTAGAAATTATGTAAGCAATCTACAGTGTATGTTAACACCTAATTAATTTGCTGTTAATTTCATTTTACATTAAAAAAAATATGATAAATATGATGAAGAGGAATTATAAACTGCTGCTATTAGTACTGCTATTAGCCTTTGCCTCATGCAGTTTTACGACTAAAAAATTTGAAGATCCGAATAAGGATAAACTTTTAATTCAATTAATTACCTATGTATTAGAACAAGGACATTTTAACCCCCAAGATGTTAATGATAGCTTTTCGCAAGAGGTTTTTAATGACTATTTAGAGCAATTAGATCCTTTTAAGAGATATTTTTATGCTTCTGATATTAGAGAGTTTGAAGCTTACAAGCTTCAATTAGATGACCAGATCAATGCTTATGATATCAGTTTTTTCAATTTAACACATGATAGGTTGTTAAAACGAATAGCTGAGTCAAAAGGAATATACAGTGAAGTGTTATCAGAACCTTTCGATTTTACTGTAGCTGAAGAATTTTCTACAGACTATGAAAAATTAGAGTATGCTAACTCTAAAAAAGAAATGAAAGAGCGTTGGAGAACACAACTTAAGTTTTCTACAATTGCTAATTATGATGATTTATTAAGTGATCAAGAAAATGCTAAAAAGCAAAATTTACCTGCTAAAGAGTTTTCAGAAACAAACGAAAAATCTATTGTTGATAAATCTCATAAAGAATTAGAAGTAGATGCAAGAGAGGTTACAAAGCGATCTCTAGATGAGCTATACGACTTCATTGATGATAGACAACGTAAAGATTGGTTTTCGGTTTATATAAATGCAATTGTTGAAGAATTTGATCCACATACCTTTTACTTTGCACCTGAAGACAAAGATCGTTTCGACGTAGCCATGTCTGGAAATTTTGAAGGTATTGGTGCAAGGCTTCAGAAAAGAATGGATGCCATTATGGTGAATGAAATCATTAGTGGTGGTCCAGCTTGGAGACAAAATGAACTAGAAGTTGGAGACCAAATTATGAAAGTGCGCCAAGAAGATGAAGATGAAGCTACCAATATTGTTGGTATGCGATTAGATGATGCGATTAAGTTTATAAAAGGCCCTAAAGGCACTGATGTAACGCTAACCTTGAAAAAAGTTGATGGCACTCTTGAAGATATAACGATTACTAGAGATATTGTTGAATTAGAAGAAACGTACGCGAAATCATCAACAGTTATAAAGGATGATAAAAAATTCGGAGTTATTAATTTACCAAAATTCTATGTCGATTTTGAAGATTATAACAAACGTAATGCAGCTTCAGACATTAAATTAGAAATAGAAAGATTAAAAGCAGAAGGTGTTGAAGGTCTCGTTCTTGATTTAAGAAATAATGGAGGTGGATCGTTACAAACTGTAGTCGATATGGGTGGATTGTTTATTGATGAAGGTCCAATCGTACAAGTGAAAACTGCTGGAGAACCTAAAGAAGTTTTGAAAGATAGGGATAAATCAATTGTTTGGGATGGTCCTTTGGTAATCTTGGTTAATGAATTATCGGCTTCGGCTTCTGAAATCTTAGCAGCTGCAATGCAAGATTATAAAAGAGCTATTGTTATTGGTAGTAAGCAAACTTACGGAAAAGGAACAGTGCAAAATGTATTGGACCTTAACCGTATGGTAAGACAAAATAGTAATGGAGATATGGGAGCACTTAAGTTCACAACTCAAAAATTCTATAGAATTAATGGAGGTTCAACCCAATTAGAAGGCGTTAAAAGTGATGTCGTTGTCCCAGATCGCTATAGTTATATAGATATTGGAGAAAAAGACCAAGAAAACCCATTAGAATGGGATAAAATTGATGCTGTTGATTACAACCTTTGGGGAAGTTATTATGATTACGATACGACTATTGCAAAGAGTAAAGAACGTATGTCCAATAATGAACAGTTAAAACTAATTGATGCCAATGCGCAATGGGTTAAGAAAATTAGAGATAGAGAAGTTTACTCGTTAAATTATGAAGATTATAAAAAGGCTTTAGAAAGTAACGAAGAAGAGTCTAAGCGTTTTGAAAAGCTATCAAACTATAAAACGAACCTTACATTTCAATCTTTACCCTATGAAATGAGATTGATGGATAAAGATTCTGTATTAAAAGAAAAACGTCAACGTTGGCATGTGAATTTAAGTAAGGATGTTTATATTGAAGAAGCATTAAATGTTTTGAATGACTTAAAAATGACTTACGAAATTAAAAAAGTAGCCTCGTCAGTAAAAAACTAAAATGAGTAATACAAGTAGCTCATTAACACAATTAGCGCTCCAGAAGTTTAAAAAGAACTTTTGGGGCGTTTTGAGTTTTTGGGTAATTGTTGCTATTGGATTAATGGCATTGTTTGCATACGTCATTGCACCAGACAATTCTCAAAATGCGAATCAAATGCATTTGTCAATTCATTCACAACGTCCAGGTTTTGAAGTTCAAATGTTGTATTTGCCTTCGGAAATTGAAAATAAACAAAGCTTTTTTTCAAGATTACTAATTGGAAAAACAAGTAATGATTTAGAGATTCCCATTTCAAAATATAGCCTCAATACTGATGAGTTAACCTATACAGAATATGCTTCTGATGGACTTATAGGTGTTGAAAAAGTTATTAATTTGAATGCTTTTCCTAATAAAGATTACAAATCTCATATCAAACAGAAAACCTTTCTTTTTGGAACCGATAAGTACGGAAGAGACCTATTAAGTCGTATTTTAATAGGTTCTAGAATTTCTTTTTCTATTGGTTTTATAGCAGTTTTTATTTCGCTCATTATCGGGATTTTTATGGGAAGTATTGCAGGTTATTATGGCGGAAAGGTTGATGCAGTCATCATGTGGATAATTAATGTCACCTGGTCTATTCCAACATTACTCTTGGTTATCGCAATAACACTAGCCTTGGGTAAAGGGTTTTGGCAAGTCTTTATAGCTGTTGGTTTAACCATGTGGGTCGAAGTTGCTAGAGTTGTTAGAGGGCAAATTATTAGCGCTAAAGAAATGCAATATGTCACTGCAGCAAGAGCGTTAGGTTTTAATGATTATAGAATTATCACTACACATATTTTGCCCAATATTATGGCAACAATCATTGTGATTTCTGCAGCTAATTTTGCAGCTGCTATTTTGATTGAAAGCGGATTAAGTTTCTTAGGTATTGGAGCGCAACCACCAATGGCAAGTTGGGGGGCAATGATAAAAGATCATTACAATTATATCATTCTAGGTAAACCTTATCTGGCTTTAATTCCTGGTATGTGTATTATGATTTTGGTAATGGCATTTATGTTAATTGGTAACGCTTTGAGGGATGCTCTAGATGTGAAATCTTAAGAAATTATCGAAGCGCCTCAATTTCTGCATTTGTATCTGTAATAAACTGTAATACATCTTCTCTTCCAATAGCTTTAGATGATGAAGTGACAAAGTGATTTGGTACCTCTTCCCATGTTTTTAACAGTTCTTCACAGTATGCTTCTACATGACGTTCAATAGCCATTGGTTTTAATTTATCGGCTTTAGTGAAAATGATAGAAAACGGAATCTGATTTATGCCCAAATATTCCATAAACTCTAAATCAATCTTTTGAGGTTCATGCCTTATGTCAACCAATACAAATGCTGAAACTAGTTGACGTCGTTTTTCAAAATAGTTAGTAATAAATTTCTGAAATTTTCGTTTGGCAGTCTTGGAGACTTTTGCATAGCCGTAGCCTGGCAAATCCACTAAAAACCACTCTTTATTAATCATAAAGTGGTTGATAAGCTGAGTTTTTCCTGGTTTTCCTGAAGTTTTAGCTAAATTTTTATGATTGGTGAGCATGTTGATTAAAGATGATTTTCCAACATTACTCCGACCAATAAACGCATATTCTGGTATCTGATTATTTGGACATTTGTCCACATCAGAATTGCTTATTATAAATTCAGCTGTTTTTATAACCATGGTGGTTCTTTAGATTAGTAGTTGCTAGAACTATAATTTTTTTTCAGTCAACCAAGCATCAAGAATTTGGTTGAATTCATCTGGATGTTCCATCATGGCTGCATGCCCGCATTTGTCAATCCAGAATAAATCAGAACTCGGTAAGAGTTCATTAAACTCGGTGGCGACTTCTGGAGGTGTGACAGTATCATTTTTACCCCAAATAATACATACGGGCAATACCATTTTCGGTAAATCTTTACCCATATTGTGTCTAATGGCGCTTTTGGCAATTGCAAGGGTTTTAATAAGCTTGTTTCTGTCATTTACAGTTTCATAAACCTCATCAACAATCTCCTTAGTCGCTACTTTAGGATCGTAAAATACTTCTTGAGCTTTTTTCTTTATGACTTCGTAGTCACCACGCTTTGTGTAGCCGCCTCCCATAGCGCTTTCATATAGACCAGAACTACCAGTAATGATAAGTGCTTTTACTTTTTCGGGATATAATTTTGTGTGATACAAACCAATATGACCACCAAGCGAATTTCCGAGTAAAATTACCTCGTCAAACCCTTTAAATTCAATAAAATCATGTAAGTATTTTGCAAAGCTCTTTACATTAGTTTTGATAAGAGACATCGTATAAATAGGAAGCTCAGGAATTAAGATTTTATAACCTTTCTCACTAAAATAATCAGTAACAGCATCAAAGTTACTCAATCCGCCCATTAACCCATGAAGCACAATTATTGGTGTACCTTCTCCAACTTCAATATATCTATAGTCTCTCTCTTTCTTTAAACGGTGCGCCATGTACTAGTTAGTGATTTTCGTCAAAAACAAATATAGTTAATTCCGTTAAAACTTTCGCATATTATTTAAACCTACAAATTAGAATCTTACATGAGATATTAACAATAGAAATGGGATGTTTAATTCTGTTTTTAGTGTCCTGACTATAAAGTTTATACAATAATTTAAGTTGGAATTTTAAGTGTCATTTTTGGGTTGAAATAGAAATTTATTAACAAAAGTGGGATTTCGTGGTAAATAGTGGTAAATTTTTCAATATATTTGAATCTTAATCGTTACTCATAGTAAATCAATCATTTTGAACCCTTTAATCGGAACATACGAATGTAAAGTGGATGCCAAAGGAAGGCTGATGCTGCCTGCTGCTATTAAGAAGCAGTTGCTTCCTGTGTTACAAAATGGTTTTGTCTTGAAACGAGCAGTTTTTCAACCATGTTTGGAGCTTTATCCAATGAGTGAATGGGAAATGCTGATGCAAAAAGTAAATAAACTCAACCGTTTCAAAAAGAAGAATAATGATTTTATTCGTCGTTTTACAGCTGGATTAAAGCAGATTGAAATTGATGCTGCAGGACGATTATTAATCCCAAAAGATTTAGTCGCTTTTTCTGGTATTACAAAAGATATCGTAGTGGCTTCAGCTATAAACATTATTGAAATTTGGGATAAAGACAACTATGAAAAAGCTATTGATGATGCAACGGGGGATTTTGCAGATTTGGCAGAAGAAGTGATGGGTCAAGATGATGATGCCGATGGAATATCATAACCCAGTTTTACTCAAAGAAACCGTTGAAGGTTTAAATATAAAACCTGACGGCATTTACGTAGATGTCACTTTTGGAGGTGGAGGTCACAGTAAAGAAATATTAAAACATCTAGGGTCAAATGGAAAACTATTTGCTTTCGATCAAGATAAAGACGCTCTTTTAAATACAATTGATGATGAACGCTTCACATTGATTAATGAAAATTTTAGATATCTAAAACGCTTCTTGAGGTTTTATGGCGCAAAGCAAGTAGATGGTGTTTTAGCAGATTTTGGTGTGTCGTCACATCAGTTTGATGTTGCTGAACGCGGATTTTCAACGCGTTTTGAAGCTGATTTGGATATGCGAATGAATCAAGATGATCGTTTATCCGCTTATCATGTAATCAATGATTATGAAGAGGAGCAAATTAGAAAAGTTCTATTCCAGTATGGAGAACTAAGACAAGCACCTGCAATGGCAAACGCAATTATTGAAACACGTCGTGATGGTGAAATTAAAACGAGTAAGCAATTAAAAACAGCGCTAAAGCGGTTTTTAAATCACAAAAAAGAAAATAAGGTGTTAGCGCAAATTTATCAGGCGATTCGAATAGAAGTGAACCAGGAGATTGAAGCTCTAAAAGAGTTTTTGCAGCAAACACCAGAAGTATTAGTAAAAGGTGGCAGATTGAGTATGATATCATACCATTCATTAGAAGATAGATTAGTGAAACGTTTTATTAGAAATGGTTTGTTTGAAGGTGAACCAGAACGAGATGTTTTTGGAAATTTTGAAGTGCCATTAAAAAAAGTAGGAGGTTTAATAATTCCAACACAAGAAGAAGTTGCTCAAAATAATAGAGCCAGAAGTGCAAAGCTTCGTATTGCTGAAAAACTATGAAAAAAAATATTTACAGCATACTAAGAGGTAAATTTTTAGTGAGTGATGACTCTTTTAAAAACTGGAGAATCATCATTTTCATTTCGGCTTTAGCAATTGTAATGATTGCAAGCTCACATAGTGCTGATCAAAAAGTCTATGAGATTGCAAGGCTTAAAAACGAGGCAAAAGAATACAGGTCAGCATTTGTTGACGGACGATCAAAACTGATGAGACTCAAAATGGAATCATCGATTATAAAAAAAGTAGCAGAAAAAGGAATCAAAATATCAGAGATTCCGCCTCAAAAAATAAAAGTAAAAACACAAAACTGATACGTGGCAACAACCGAAACAAACATATTAAACAGATTGTATTTTGTAGCTGGCAGTATGTTTGTCTTTGCACTTGCTGTAGTGTTCAAACTGTGCAGTATTCAGTTTATTCAAGGGGATCAATATAGAAGTTTAGCGTTGGAGCGAACTGAGAAAATTGTTGATATTCCTGCTAATAGAGGAAATGTGTACTCTGCAGATGGAAGCTTGTTAGCAACTTCAATTCCTAAGTATGACATTCGTATTGATGCAGTTCAACCTAAAGAAGAAACCTTTAATAAATACATTAAGGCATTAGGAGATTCGCTTTCAAACTATACAGGTAAATCGTCAAGCTTTCATCAAAATAGTATTAAGAAAGCACGTGCTAATAAAAATCGTTATTTCCTATTAGCTCGAAACATTAGCTATTCAGATTATATCAGGCTACGCAATTTTCCAATGCTAGAGCTTGGAGCCATAAAAGGTGGTTTTATTTATGAGCAAACCACAAGACGAGAGCATCCAATGGGTGGCATTGCTGAACGTACTATTGGTTATGAAAAAGAAGATGCAGATGGAAATGTGACTCGGCCAGGAATTGATGGCGCATTTGGAGTGAAATATTTGCGTGGTACAAATGGAAAGCGATTAAAGCAAAAGATTGGAAATGGACAATGGAAACCTATTGTAGATTATAATCAAGTTGAGCCTCAAGATGGTTATGACGTGTATACGACTATTGATGTTAATATTCAAGATATAGCGCACCATTCTTTATTAGGTCAGTTAGAAAAATATGAGGCTGACCATGGTTGTGCTGTGGTAATGGATGTGAAAACAGGAGAAATCAAAGCAATTTCAAATTTAGGGCGCAACAAAGATGGTAACTATTATGAACGTCTTAATTATGCTGTTGGGGAAAGTCATGAGCCTGGGTCGACATTTAAGGTAATGGCATTAATGGCAGCACTCGAAGATAAGGTTATTGATACATCCACAGTTGTAGATACAAAAAATGGTGTCAAACGCTTTTACAAATACAATATTCATGATTCACGTGCTTATGGCAAAATTTCAGCAGCTCGTGCACTTGAGGTGTCTTCAAATATTGGCTTAGCGACACTTATAGATGAGAATTATTCTCAAAAACCTAAACGATTTATCAATAGGTTAAAAAGCTGGAATCTTAATGAAACCCTAGGTGTATCCATTATAGGTGAAGGGAAGCCTGATATTCCAGAGCCAGGAGGGAAAAAGTGGAGTAAAAATGCACTGCCTTCTTTAGCTTATGGGTATGGATTGAATATTACGCCATTGCAAACCTTAACCTTTTATAATGCCATTGCTAATAAAGGCGAAATGGTTAAGCCAAGATTTATAAAAGCCGTAAAAGAGTTTAGTAGAGAAGTTGAGGTGTTTGAAAAAGAAGTGACCAATCAAAAGATATGTTCAGATAAGACGCTAGGAGAGATTCAAGATATATTAAAGAATGTTGTTGTAAGAGGCACAGGAAAACGTATGTATTCTGAAAACTTTTCAATGGCAGGAAAAACAGGAACAGCTCGAGTAGAATATTGGATGGATGACTGGCTAGAAAATCGACGTTATATCTCTTCTTTTGCAGGTTATTTTCCAGCAGATAACCCAAAATATTCTTGCATAGTTGTCATTCATAAACCAAGTATTAAAGTTGGTTTTTATGGTGCAGATGTATCTGGTCCAGTGTTTAAACGAATAGCTCAGAAAATATATACAGAGACACCTCTTATTGATGAGATTGAATCTCTAGAAGTTGTTAATACGAAAGTAGAAGAGCAATTTGAAGCATTTTATGAAACCGCTCAAAAATATAAAACGATTATGCCAGATGTTGTTGGTCTTCCAACAATGGATGCTTTGGCTTTATTAGAAAATATGGGCCTCAAAGTGAAAATGGAAGGTGTAGGTGTCGTAAAATCACAATCAATTACTAAAGGAGATAAAGTTAAACCAAATCAGATCATTGTTTTAAGAACGTAATGCTACAATTAAAAGACATATTATATAAGGTTACCATAAATGCTGTTGTAGGAAGCACAAGCATAGAGGTTAACGGATTGCATTTTGACTCTCGTCAAGTATTGCAAGGTGATGTGTTTGTTGCTATAAAAGGAACAGTTGTCGATGGTCATGAATTTATTCTGACTGCGATTAAAAAAGGCGCAACAACAATTGTTTGTGAAGTATTGCCTTCTGAATTGAAAGATGGAATTACATATATAGAAGTAGAAAGCGCAAGTCAGGCTTTGGCTTTTATGGCTGCTAATTACTACGGAAATCCTTCAGAAAATTTAAGATTAGTTGGTGTTACAGGAACTAATGGGAAAACAACCATTGTTACATTATTATATCAGTTGTTTAAAAAGGCAGGTTATAAAGTTGGATTACTATCTACCGTGAAAATCATGGTAGATAATAAGGCGTATAAGGCCACACATACAACACCAGATTCCTTATCTATTAATAAGTATTTAAAATTAATGAATGATGAAGGCGTGGAGTTTTGTTTCATGGAAGTGAGTTCGCATGGTATTCATCAACATAGAACAAATGGCTTACATTTTGAAGGAGGCATTTTTACAAATCTGTCACATGACCACTTAGACTATCACGACACATTTTCTGAATATCGAGACGTTAAAAAATCATTCTTTGATCATTTGCCAAAAAAGGCTTTTGCATTAGTCAATATTGATGACAAAAATGGTTTGGTGATGTTGCAAAATACACAGGCTAAAAAATACACTTATGCGCTCAAAACCTACGCAGATTATAAAGCGCAGGTTTTAGAAAATGAGTTTAGCGGATTACTGTTAAAGCTTAATGATAGTGAATTATGGACTAAGCTTATCGGGAGTTTTAATGCATATAATATTACTGCAATTTATGGTGCTGCGGAATTATTAGGCCTTGAAAAAGTTGAAGTGCTCAGGTTGATTAGTGAATTAGAAAGTGTGAGTGGTCGTTTTCAGTATTTCATTTCCGAAGAAAAAGTGACAGCGATTGTTGATTACGCGCATACACCAGATGCATTAAAAAATGTATTAGAAACTATAAACAGTATTCGTACAAATAATGAAGAATTAATTACAGTTGTTGGATGTGGAGGTGATAGAGATAAAACAAAGCGACCTAAAATGGGACATATAGCTTCTGCATTAAGCACTAAGGTGATTTTTACTAGCGATAACCCTAGAAGCGAAGTACCAGAAACTATTATTGAAGATATTGAAAAAGGTGTAGAGCCTCAAAATTTCAAAAAAATAATGTCTATAGTTGATAGAAAGCAAGCTATTAAAACTGCTTGTCAATTGGCAAGTTCTAATGACATTATTCTTATTGCAGGAAAAGGACATGAGACTTATCAAGAAATTAACGGTAAACGTACAAATTTTGATGATTATAAAATAGTAGAAGAATTTTTAAAGCAATTACAAAAATGAGCATTTATAGAATACTCATATTAACAAGAATGTTTAATGGCGAATTACATCTGACCATTAGTAACATTATAAAATACCAGATGAATTAATATGTTGTATTACCTATTCGAATATTTAGAACAGCAGTTCCAGTTTCCTGGAGCATCACTTTTCGGGTTTTTAACTTTTAGAGCTGCAGTTGCTATTATTTTATCCTTATTAATCTCTACAATTTTTGGTAAGCGTATTATTCGTTTTCTACAAAAGAAACAAATGGGCGAGACCATAAGAGATCTTGGCCTTGAAGGTCAAGTTGAAAAAGCTGGAACACCAACTATGGGTGGAATTATCATCATTTTGGCAACGTTAATCCCTGTATTGTTATTAGCTAAGCTTGAAAATATTTACATCATCCTACTTATCGTCACAACGGTCTGGATGGGAGTTATTGGTTTCATCGACGATTATCTCAAAAAATTTAAAAATAATAAAGATGGATTAAAAGGACGCTTTAAAGTCCTTGGTCAAGTCGGTTTAGGAATTATTATAGGCGCTACAATGTACTTTCATGAAGATGTTACAATGAAAGAAAAACTGCCTGAAGAACAGCAAAAAGTGCTTCTAGCTGAAAATCCTAATATCTCGCCTTCAAAACTATTTGAAGATGAAGCTAAGTCTACAAAGACAACAATTCCATTCGTAAAAGGTAATGAATTTGACTATGCCGATTTAATCACGTGGATTAATCCTGGATTAGGAAAATATGCTTGGATTATCTTCATTTTGGCATCGATAGTCATTATTACAGCAGTTTCAAATGGTGCAAATCTTACTGATGGCATTGATGGGTTGGCAGCGGGAACATCTGCCATAATTGTGCTCACTCTTGGGATTTTTGCATGGGTTTCTGGTAATATCATTTTCTCAGACTATTTAGACATTATGTACATACCGAGAGTTGAAGAGATTACTATTTATATCGCTGCTTTTGTTGGAGCATTGATTGGGTTTTTATGGTACAATGCTTATCCAGCTCAAGTTTTTATGGGTGATACAGGAAGTTTAACTATTGGAGGAATTATAGCTGTAATCGCTATTGCTGTTCGTAAGGAATGGCTCATTCCAGTATTATGTGGAGTATTTGTGGCTGAAAACTTATCAGTAATGATGCAAGTAAGCTATTTCAAA
This sequence comes from uncultured Psychroserpens sp., assembly GCA_947489585.1. GTDB lineage: Bacteria > Bacteroidota > Bacteroidia > Flavobacteriales > Flavobacteriaceae > Psychroserpens. Next base: position 292,679 of record CANLEE010000001.1, on the reverse strand, counting down.
TACACAAGAAAAAAACATGGAGAAGGTCGACGCATTTTTAAAATGGCGCCTTTGCATCATCATTATCAGAAATCTGGATATCATGAAAGTAAAATAGTCACACGGTTTTGGATTATTGGAATTCTCTTAGCCATTATATCAATAGTGACATTGAAAATTAGATAGATGAAACGATTAGTGATTCTTGGCGGAGGAGAAAGTGGTGTTGGAACAGCGCTTTTAGGAAAAGCAAAAGGATTCGAAGTATTCGTTTCTGATAAACAAAATATAAAAGAAAAGTACAAACAAGTTCTTATACATAATGAGATTGAATTTGAGGAAGGTGAACATTCCAAAGATAAAGTTCTAAGCGCTGATATAATCATGAAAAGCCCTGGGATTCCTGATAAAGTAGCTTTGGTGAAACACATTAGAGCACAAGGAATTCCTGTAGTTTCTGAAATTGAATTTGCTGCAAACTATACTAATGCTACGATTGTTGGTATTACCGGAAGTAATGGTAAAACAACAACAGCAAGTCTAACACATCATTTGTTAAAGCAGGAGTTGAATGTTGGTTTAGCTGGTAATATTGGAGATAGTTTTGCAAAACAAATTTTAAAGCAAAACTATCCAAATTACGTACTGGAAATTAGCAGTTTTCAGTTGGATGACATCATTGATTTTAAGCCGCATATTGCGATTTTAACCAATATTACACCAGATCATTTAGATAGATATGATTATCAGTTTGAAAAGTATATCTCCTCAAAATTTAGAATTGCAGAAAATCAAACTAAAGACGATTATTTCATTTACGATGCCGATGATGAAATGATTTCAAAACGGTTAGAAACACATGCTATTCAATCCACATTATTGCCATTTTCACTAACAAAAACAATTGAAAATGGTGCGTATTTAGACAAAGACAATATAAAAATAACAATAGATAACAATCAGATAATTATGCCAACAGCAAATTTAGCATTAGAGGGAAAACACAATATTAAAAATGCAATGGCTGCTTCAACAGTAGCCCACTTGCTAAAAATTAGAAAGCAGACCATTCGAGAAAGTTTGGAAAATTTCCAAGGTGTTGAGCATCGTTTGGAGCATGTACTTAAAATCAATAAAGTGCAATACATCAACGATTCTAAAGCAACCAATGTTAATGCAACATATTATGCTCTAGAGAGCATGGATGCGGCTACAGTTTGGATTGTCGGAGGTATAGACAAAGGGAATGATTATAATGAACTATTTCAGTTTGTAAATGAAAAGGTAAAAGCAATCATTTGTTTAGGTGTTGATAATGAAAAATTGATGAAGAGTTTTGGTAATATGGTAGATATTATTGTTGAAACTCAGTTCATGAGTGAAGCTGTGAAAATTGCATATAAAATTGCTGAAGCGGGAGAGAATGTATTATTGTCGCCAGCATGTGCAAGTTTTGATTTGTTTGAAAATTATGAAGATAGAGGACGTCAATTTAAAGACGCTGTAAGAAACTTATAATAGAAAAGTGCAGACACTATTTAAAAATATAAAAGGAGATCGATTAATATGGGCAATTGCTGCGTTACTGGCAATTTTCTCATTTCTTCCTGTGTATAGTGCTGCTAGTAATTTAGCTTATGTTGGTGGCTCTGGTAATACATTTACTTATTTTATAAAACACTTTATGCATCTCTTTTTGGGATTTGCTATTATGTATGGTGTGCATAAAATTCCGTATCGTTATTTCAGAGGGTTATCAATGGTAATGATACCAATAGTTATCGTATTACTTATTATTACGATGCTTCAAGGAACAACTATTGGTGGCGCTAATGCGAGTCGTTGGATTCAAATTCCATTTGTTGGAATGTCATTTCAAACATCCACTTTAGCTGCCGTTGTTTTAATGGTTTATGTTGCAAGGTATTTATCAAAAATTCAAGAGCGAAAAGTGTCATTTGTAGAAACCTTATTGCCGCTTTGGGCTCCAGTATTTTTTATATTGATTCTCATATTACCAGCAAATTTCTCTACAACTGCGATTATCTTTTTAATGGTTATGATGTTGGCGTTTATTGGAGGTTATCCCATAAAATATCTTGCTGTTATTATAAGTACAGGTATTCTTGCGTTAGTACTTTTTGTTTTAGTAGCAAAAGCGTTTCCAGAGGCTATGCCTAATCGCGTTGATACTTGGATGAGTCGAATTGAGAATTTTTCTAATGGTGAAGATACCGAAGCTGATTATCAAATTGAAAATGCAAAAATAGCAATTGCTTCTGGCGGAATCCAGGGGAAAGGCCCTGGTAAGAGCACACAAAAAAATGTATTACCGCAATCCTCATCAGATTTTATTTTTGCAATCATTATTGAAGAATATGGTTTACTTGGAGGTTTGTTTTTATTGTTGTTGTACTCATGGTTATTATTTCGAATTGTGATTGTGTCACAAAAATCAGATACCGTTTTTGGTAAGCTTTTAGTATTAGGTGTGGGATTGCCTATCATATTTCAAGCCTTAATAAATATGGCCGTTGCCGTCGAATTATTCCCAGTTACTGGACAAACATTACCATTAATTAGTAGCGGAGGCACCTCTATTTGGATGACTTGTTTAGCGATAGGAATTATACTAAGTGTCAGTGCAAGGCGAGAACAAATGAAGGAACAAGAGATTAATGAAGATAACCCGTTAGAAATTTTAAGCGAAACGATTTAATGAGTAACTACAAAATCATATTATCTGGAGGCGGAACAGGAGGACATATCTATCCTGCGATTGCGATTGCAGATGAATTAAAATCTCGCTTTCCTGATGCCGAGTTTTTATTTGTAGGTGCTAACGATCGTATGGAAATGGAAAAAGTGCCTCAGGCAGGTTATGAGATTCAAGGGCTTTGGATTTCAGGTGTACAACGAAAGTTGACCTTAAAAAACCTAATATTTCCATTTAAATTGATTACTAGTTTACTAAAATCTCGCAAAATTATTAATACGTTCCAGCCTGATGTTGCGATTGGTACAGGTGGATTTGCTAGTGGACCATTATTGAAAGTTGCAACGTCTAAAGGTGTGCCTAGTTTGATCCAAGAGCAAAACTCCTACCCAGGAATCACGAATAAACTATTGTCTAAAAAGGCAAATAAGATTTGTGTAGCCTATGAAGGTTTAGAAGCCTTTTTTCCGAAGGAAAAAATCGTGCTAACAGGAAACCCGATTCGTAAAGATTTATTAAATGTCGAAAACAAGCACATTGAAGGGAAAGATGCGTTTACATTAATTCATAGTAAGCACACGCTTTTGATATTAGGAGGAAGTTTGGGTGCGAGACGTATCAACGAACTTATTGAAGACAAATTGGAGTATTTCCAAGCTCAAAACATACAATTGATTTGGCAATGTGGAAAGCTATACTATCAACAATATAAACATTACAATGATTTAGATCACGTGCAAGTACATGCCTTTTTGAATACTATGGATATGGCTTACGCAGCTGCAGATTTAATTATTTCAAGAGCTGGAGCTAGCTCTGTGTCAGAACTCTGCGTTGTTGGAAAACCAGTAATCTTTATTCCTTCACCAAATGTGGCTGAAGATCATCAAACCAAAAATGCAAAAGCAATTGCTGATAAAGAAGCAGCGATTTTGATTAAAGAAAGTGACTTAGACTTGCAATTTGAAACACAATTTGATGCACTTATGTCATCTTCGGAGAAAAGACAAACATTAGGACAAAATATAAAACAATTAGCATTAGTAAATGCAACAAAAGATATAGCAGATGAAGTTGAAAAACTTCTAAAACAATAAATGAATTTAGAACACACAAATAAGGTTTATTTTATAGGTATTGGAGGTATTGGTATGTCTGCCTTAGCGCGCTATTTTGTTGCAAAAGGGTTAACTGTTGGAGGTTATGATAAAACCAAAACTGAAATCACAGATGCACTTGTAGGTTTAGGTGTTTCAATTCATTTTGATGATAATATTAAACATATTGACAGTAGGTTTTTAAATGCGGAAAAAACACTAGTGGTCTATACGCCGGCAATACCAGAGCAACACAGCGAATTGAGTTATTTTAAATCTAATGGGTTTGATGTATTGAAACGTTCTGAAGTATTAGGTGAAATTACAAAACAAACCTTTTGTTTGGCTGTTGCTGGTACCCACGGAAAGACAACTACAACAAGTATTCTAGGACATTTATTGAATTCATGTGATGTTAAAATGACTGCCTTTTTAGGTGGTATTAGTGAGAACTATAATTCGAATTTAATTTTAAACGGAACAAAAGTCACTGTCGTAGAAGCCGATGAATTTGATCGTTCATTCTTAACACTATCACCAGATTTTGCTTGTATAACTTCAATGGATGCAGATCATTTGGACATTTATGGAGATGCTTCAGAATTGGTGAAATCTTTCGAGGATTTTTCAAAAAAAATAAAACCAAACGGAAAACTGTTCGTCAAAAACGGATTACCAATTAATGGAATTACCTATGGTATTGAAGACGATTCAGATTATTCAGTAAAAAATATAAAAATCATAAATGGTAGCTATGTGTTTGATGTGAGAACACCAAACGCACTACTAGAAAATTTCAAATTTAGCCTACCTGGTAGACACAATCTGTCGAATGCATTAATAGCCTTGGCGATGTCTGTAGAATATGGACTCCCTCATCCGCAGCTCGCCAAAGCTTTAGCATCCTACAAAGGTGTGAAACGCAGATTTACGTATCAGATTAAAACCGATGATTTAGTGTATATCGATGATTATGCACATCATCCAGAAGAAATTAATGCTGTGCATCAGGCAGTAAGAGAGATGTATCCTAATAGGGAAGTATTGGCGATTTTTCAGCCTCATTTATTCAGTAGAACAAAAGATTTTATTGACGATTTCGCTGAAAGTTTATCACAATTTGATATCATTTTCTTATTAGAGATTTATCCTGCAAGAGAGTTGCCAATTGAAGGGGTTAATTCTCAATGGTTACTTGATAAAATTAAAAATGATAATAAAAAGTTAGTTCAAAAATCTGAATTAATCGAAGCCATAAAATCTGAAAATGCACCAGTGATTTTAACCATTGGAGCTGGAGATATTGGAGAGGAAGTTAAACACATAAAAAAAGCATTGAGTCTTGCGAGTTAATTATAACTACATAAAAGTTGTTTTGTTGCTAATTTTAGTAGTGTTTTTGTATGCATTTTCTACGGTGAGAAATTCGTCAAGAAAAGTGTCTACACCAGATATAAAATTTGTTGGAGACGATAACCTTTTCGTGACACATGAGACTGTTAGTAAATTGTTAATACAAAATCAGGAGAGTGTTACGAACAAGCCCAAAGATATTATAGATTTGAACGAATTAGAATCTGCCCTAAACTCTAATCCAATGATTAAGCAAGCACAAGTGTTTATGAGCGTTGATGGCTTAATCACAGCTGAAATTGAACAAAAAAAACCTATTGCAAGAGTAAGCACAAATGCATCTTATTACATTGATGAGAGAGGCTCGTTTATGCCTTTATCAACAAATTTTACTGCACGCGTGCCTTTAGTTACTGGTTATATTGAAAAAAATGACTTAGTAAATGTACATGCAGTAGCACTAAAAGTTCAAGCCGATGAATTTTTACTAAAGCATGTAGTTGAGATTCATCAAAATCAGGATAAAACCATTGATTTAAAATTTAGATCACATGATTTTAAGATTCATTTAGGGACTTTGAAATTATTTGATAAAAAAATAAATAACCTTAAAGCTTTTTATAAGAAAGCAATGAAAGAAAAAGCACTAGATAGTTATAAACTGGTGAATTTAAAATTTGATAAGCAAGTGATTTGCACCAAAAAGTAAGTGATGGAGAATAATAAAATTTCAGTAGGACTCGATATCGGAACCACAAAGATTGTGGCAATGATTGGTCGTAAAAACGAATATGGAAAAGCCGAGATTTTAGGGATTGGAAAATCTAAAAGTTTAGGAGTACATAGAGGTGTAGTCAATAATATTACGCAAACAATTCAATCTATTCAACAAGCTGTTCAAGAAGCTGAAGCTGAAGCAGGATTGAATATTGCTGATGTCACTGTAGGTATTGCAGGACAGCATATTAGAAGTTTACAACATAGTGATTACATCACGAGAGCAAATTCTGAAGTAGTGATTGATGAAGAAGATATTGATCGATTGATTAACCAAGTTCATAAGTTAGTGATGCTTCCAGGTGAAGAGATTATTCATGTATTACCTCAAGAATATAAAATTGACGGTCAGGCTGAGATTAAAGAGCCTATCGGAATGTATGGTGGACGATTGGAAGCTAATTTTCATGTGGTTGTTGGTCAGGTGTCATCTATTAGAAATATTGGGCGATGCGTAAAAAGTTCTGGTTTAGAGCTCGAAGGGATTACCTTAGAACCTTTAGCATCTGCAAATGCTGTTTTGAGTCAGGAGGAAAAAGAGGCTGGAGTTGCATTGATAGACATTGGTGGTGGAACAACAGATTTAGCGGTGTTTAAGGATGGTATAATTAGACATACAGCAGTGATTCCTTTTGGAGGAAATGTAGTTACAGAAGATATTAAAGAGGGATGCTCAATCATTGAAAAGCAAGCCGAATTACTCAAAATAAAATTTGGTTCTGCTTGGCCAGGTGAGAATAAAGATAACGAGATTGTTTCTATTCCAGGACTAAGAGGTCGTGACCCAAAAGAAATTACATTGAAGAATCTATCTAAGATAATTCATGCTCGTGTTGTAGAAATTATCGAGCAAGTATATGTAGAGATTAAAAATTATGGTCACGAAGAGCAAAAGAAAAAGCTAATTGCTGGAATTGTCTTAACAGGAGGAGGTAGTCAATTAAAGCACTTAAAGCAATTAGTAGAATACATCACAGGAATGGATACTAGAATTGGGTATCCAAACGAACATTTAGCTGGTGATAGTGATAATGAAATTGCAAGTCCATTATTTGCCACTGCAGTTGGTTTAGTTATGGATGGATTAAAACGTCAAGAACGTAAACGTATAGAGAAAGAAGTAGAAGAAATGGAACATATGGTCGCAGATCATTCCGAAGACAATATTGTACAGGAAGAAGAGGTGATTCAGCAACCAAAAAAGGAGCGTAAATCCTTTTTAGATAAGTTAACAGAACGTGTTAAAGATTTTTTAGATAACGCAGAATAAAAATATCATACATCTTCGATTGGGTAGGACTATCGAAGATATTTGGGGAAAATAAATTATAAATACAGTAAAAGAAATTTTATGAGCAACAACAATGAGTTAGGCAACATTGCATTTGATTTACCAAAAAACCAATCAAACGTCATTAAAGTGATTGGAGTTGGTGGAGGCGGAAGCAACGCAATTAATCACATGTTTTTACAAGGGATTAAAGGTGTTGATTTTGTGATATGTAATACAGATGCCCAAGCACTGCAAAACAGTGGTGTCCCGAACAAAATCCAATTAGGAGTTAATTTAACCGAAGGTCTAGGTGCTGGAGCAAATCCCGAAGTAGGAGAGCAAGCAGCAGTAGAGAGTTTAGAAGATTTGCGTCGTATGTTAGATACCAATACTAAAATGGTGTTTATAACGGCAGGAATGGGTGGTGGAACTGGAACAGGTGCTGCGCCAATTATCGCTAAGCTTGCGAAAGAATTAGATATCTTAACTGTAGGTATTGTAACGATGCCATTTCAGTTTGAAGGAAAAACAAGAAACGAACAAGCTCTAAAAGGTATTGAAACACTTCGTTCTCATGTTGACTCTTTAGTTGTTATTAATAATAATAAACTTCGTGAGGTCTATGGTAATTTAGGTTTTAAAGCTGGTTTCTCAAAAGCAGATGAAGTTTTATCAACAGCGTCTCGAGGAATAGCAGAAGTAATTACACATCATTATACACAAAATATTGATTTACGAGATGCTAAAACTGTATTGAGTAATAGTGGAACAGCCATTATGGGGTCTTCTACAGCTTCAGGTAAAACTAGAGCTCAAGAAGCAATTATGAAAGCCTTAGACTCACCATTATTGAATGATAATAAGATAACTGGAGCTAAAAACGTATTGTTGCTTATCGTTTCTGGTTCACAGGAAATTACTATTGATGAAATAGGAGAGATTAATGATCATATCCAAATAGAAGCTGGTCATGGCGCAAACATTATTATGGGTGTTGGTGAAGATGAATCATTGCAAGAATCAATTTCTGTAACGATTATTGCAACAGGTTTTGATTTAGATCAGCAACATGAAATTTCTAATACAGAACAAAAGAAAGTTGTACATGCTTTAGAAGATGATAGAAATGATGACGTTCATGTTAAGGACAGTGATCCAGCTATTATTACACCAGATATCATTCTTGAAAAAGAAGACGAAAGTGCATCTGAAGTTGTTGTTCATACATTAATGGATGATGAAGATGAAATGGTTGATGATTTTGAAACAGATTTAATTACAACTACAGATATTATTAGAAATATGAATGTCGTTTATGATGAAGTTTTGGATCATAAGATTGCAGACGAAGAGTTTGTGATTACTCCAGTTCAAGAGATTAAAGAAGAACTTATAGAAGACGTAGAAGAGGAACAAATTACATTGACATTTGATTTGCCATTGTCTTTTGGAACTTCTGAAGATATCGAAGATACTGAGAAACAAGTTCAACAAGAAAAAACAATTTTTTCTTTGGATGAAGAAGTAAAAGATATGGAAGTTAAGGAGCACGTTGAGATAGTTCCTGTGACTGAAGCTAATGAAGAAGGCGAAAAGCGTTATGCTTTAGATGATTTTATGACTTATGAGTCTGCAATGAATGATAATGAAGCTAAGGTGAAAATTCAGCCAGAGATTGTTGAAGAAGAAATTGTATTTGAAAAGAAAATCGTTGAATCTGAAGTTAGTGAAACAGAAGTTGGAGAAGAAATTGATCCAATGAATAGTCCAATTTCAGAGTTATTGAAAGAAAGAGCAGATGAGAGACGTCGTAAGATGAAAGATTTCAATTACAAATTTAACACGGCAAAAATAGATGAAATTGAAAAAGAACCTGCATATAAAAGACAAGGTGTGAATTTAGAGGATGCACAGCATTCATCAGAAACCAACGCTTCTAGAACATCCGTTTCCACAGATGAAAACGATGATATTCAATTGAGAAGTAACAATTCATTTTTACACGATAACGTAGATTAGTAGCAAATTTAGTTTAGTGTTTCACACTTTGTTAAACCCGAAAAGTTGAATTCAACTTTTCGGGTTTTTTATGTTTGAATGCCATTGTATATTCTCTTAGAAAGCGCTGAGTTTTTTACTATCTTCGCAATTCAAATAAAATCACATATTATGAGTTTACAAAATGATGTAATGACTGCGATGAAAGCAGCAATGAAAGAGAAAGACCAAACAGCTTTAGCAGCATTAAGAGCTATTAAATCTGAGTTATTATTAGCTCAAACTTCGGGAGCAGGAGGTGATTTAACAGAAGAGCAAGAGATAAAGATTTTATCTAAATTGGTGAAACAACGTAAAGACAGTGCTGCGATTTATTTAGAACAGGATAGAAAAGATTTAGCGCTTCCTGAAATTGACCAAGCAGAAGTGATTAGTCAATTTTTGCCTGAAGCATTATCAGAAGAGGAAATCGAAAAGGTTGTTATTATGACCATTGATGAGATTGGCGCTGTAGGTATGAAAGATATGGGAAGAGTTATGGGAATTGTCAATAAAGAATTAGCTGGACAAGCAGATGGTAAAACAATCTCTACTATTGTAAAAGCTAAATTGTCTTAAGTATAGATATAAAGAGATTCCTGCCTTTACAGGAATTTAAGGCCTCGTAGTTCAACTGGATAGAATATCAGATTTCGGCTCTGAGGGTTGCAGGTTCGAGTCCTGTCGAGGTCACGAATAAATAGAAAAACTCTGCGTTAAATCAAGCTTGCTTGAATTTAAAAAGCAGAGTTTTTCTATTTTCAAAGCGTAGCTTAGAGGAAAGACGAGCGTAGCGGTCAATCTTTAATAAGTATGGTTTTAATGGAAGCTAACCAGTACAAGTTTGCCAAATATTCAAACCAAATTTTATTTTTAAGTATATTTAACTAATGATATTAGCCTTAATCCAAGAACAAGATATTTCACCTACACTTCGCATTATACTGTTAGTTATTTTTTTTACAGGTATGGCTACAGTTGTATTATCGAGATTTTATGTGTTTTTCGAGCTTCGATATGCAAATAAACATAAGCGTCCTTTTTTTGTGCATTTTTATCTTTTCAAAAGAAAACTTGATAATGATAAAACCCATATTTTAAAGAGTAAGTTTAGTTTTTATGCAAGATTAGATGCTAAACAAAAAGAGCGGTTTGAGCATCGTGTTGCGACATTCATAAAGGAAAAAACGTTTTTGGAGAGAGAAAATATAGAAATTACCGAAGAAATGAAAGTGCTCATTGCCGCTACATCTACAATGCTAACATTTGGCTTTAGAGACTATGAGATTGATTTGATAGATAAAATTATCATCTATCCAAGTACCTTTTATTCTAATTCAAATGAAGCGTATCATAAAGGTGAATTAAACCCACAGTTAAAAGCCTTGGTGTTGTCTTGGGAACATTTTACAGAAGGGTTTGATATAGAAAATGATAATCTTAATTTAGGAATTCATGAGTTTACACATGCGATTCATTTAAATAGTATAAAAAATAGAGATGTAAGTTCTATAATTTTTAAAAGTGCTTTTACAGAACTTACAGATTTGCTTTCAGCTGAAGAGTCATTGCGACAAAAACTAATTGCTTCTAAGTATTTTAGAGCATACGCATTTACCAATCAATTTGAGTTTATAGCCGTTATTGTTGAAACGTTTATTGAAACACCTAATGACTTTAAACAACAATTCCCTAGAATTTATAATAAAACTAGGGAAATGCTAAACTTTAATTTTGCTGGGTATTAATTATAATTTAAATACGCCTTGTAGCATATATTGGAAATGGTTATTGTCAAAAAGATTGTCTTTATGATTGAAGGCAAATTTAGCAACACATTGCAATCTAATAGCTATTCTCGGACTTACCCAAATTGAACCACCTAGCAAAAGGTTAGCTGATGTGTTGAGTTCATCTATACTAAAAATACCTATACCAGTTCCAGCATATAAATCTAACCACTGTGCTTCTGGGAAAATATTATTTGAAAAATAGTATTTTAAATAACTGTTAGTAGAAATATAACTAAACTCTTCAGGAAGTGAACCGTTGTCAATCGTTGAGGTTATACTAAATTTATTTAAGGTAAAGTCTTGCTCAACTGCAAAAAACATTGACCATTTATGCTCTATTGCTAAAGCTAGAGGTTGACTAAATTCAAATTCATCTAATCGTTCTACAGGATTTCGAGTTCCTAAGCTTCCTACAGCGTTAACACCAACACTTATCGTCCAAGTATCGATACTTCTATATTGGGATTTAGATAAACCAGATTGAGAGTAACTATCAAAGCTCAATAGTGATATTAGTACTAAGAATAAGATGGGTTTCTTCATTTTTAATATATATAGGTTATCAAAGGGGAAATCAAAGATATACTTTACAATATAATATAACAAATAAACACCAAAATTATTATTTTTAAACTAATGATTTAAGAGCTTTGTTTTTAATTCTCTGAAAAGGCGATGCCTATCTTTATATACTGCTATTCTATAATTCTTGTCTTTAACGAACACGATTATTCTTATGGTGATTTGATTAAATGATTCTGTAAATTTTAAACGTTTTTTATGAAATGAACCAAGAAGAGGTGAGTTTAAGCGAGTTTCAAATTTTTTTATATAAGATTTATTTAAAACCGCAGCATTAAATACTTTAAAGAAAATAGAATTAATTGAAAAATAAGATGTTACATATTTAATGTCGTAATGCTTTAATAGTTTTGAAGATCTTTTTAATAGAGTTAATGTGTCATATGATGAACGAAAGCTAAATTGTGTATAGTAATGTGCTTTATCGTTAATTTGATGACTAAGGATATTATGGATAAATAAATCTTTTGAATGTGGAATAGGAATTTTTTCAACATATTGCTTTTCATGTAAAACAGTTTCGCTTGCTAACAATTCTAATTCTAAATTTAGTAAATGACTATGTAATTCAACAGCAGCTAGACCATCATTTAACATTAGCCTTTCTTTATGTCTATGGTCAAAAAAAGTATCCCTCAATGTCACTGGCATTTTTGTATAGCCATGCTTTATAAGAAGGTTGAAAGCTTCATCAATTTGATTTTCATTAATTAGAAGATCTATATCCCCAACCATACGTTCACCTAAATCTTCGTAATAATTTCCAAATAATAACGCAATTCCTTTTAGAAAAACATAATCAATATTATGCGTATTAAATAGGCTTGCTATATCTTGAGATTGTTTAATTAGACTAAGATTTCGATGTTTGTTAATTAGAGCAATTTCTTTTAGATAAGATTCTAAATCTTGAGGAATGTACTCTAATAGGTTTTTTTGTTTCAATCTATAGTAACAAGCTGGTAATACAAGGTGATTGCTAGCAACTGTAACGAACTCTTCCCAATTAATTTCAGTATTAGATATTTTGAATTTTAAATCTTCGATAGCATGGTCAAAGCTCAATATGTTAGCTATGAGTTGTAAAGTGTCTCGATATGTGTTTTTATTTGATTGCAAATTATCAGTAAAATACGATTCAAAAGTAAACAAACAATTACCTATTGGTCAAAAAGAGTTTTAAATTTAGAAATAGCAAAATCATTGTCACTATAGTTTAATTCGTAACATTTCAGCTCTTTTAACCAGTTTATAAATTGAAGTGCATGATGTTCATTTGGCGAAACCCAAGATTCAGGAATTAATGTTTCAAGTATGTTTTCTATGGGGATTTCTTGCAATGTTGATGTTTTGGACCCGTTAAATTTCACATAGACAATCGTATTGCAGGGCACAAATGGTTTCCTGTTTTCAAATTCAGAAGTAGGCGCAACATACTTTAAATTTACTTTCTTTGGACCATTGGTATATGTTTTAAGTGTTTCAAAATTGTTGATATATGTTTCTAAAATTTTGAAAGCGCCTTTTTTTACTGAAATTGCCGCAGGATAGCGATATAAACTCATGTCTTGATGGAGTGGTGTAAAGTCATCTGTTAGCACATCTAAGCCGTTAGCCATTAATAGGGCAGATAATGTGCTTTTCCCATTACCAGAATCACCAATAATCATTATAGCTTCATTATTGTTTGTAACTGTTGAAGCATGAAATGTTGCAACCCAATCTTCGATTAGTTTATCGTGGATGAAATTTGTAAGCTCTAGAGCAAATTTACCTTGAAGAAGATGGAATGTTGAAGTTTTATAACTACCAATGTGGTTTTTATTCTTAAATAAATGTAAGTCATCATCTGTTTTAAAAATATCAAATTCAACTTCGGAATTTGAAACTCTATTTTTAGAATGATGTGCTATTTGTGGATGAATTAAATCTTGTAATGTATTTGATTCAAAATTTATCTTAGCAGTTTTTCCTTCAAAATCATAAAATCGTTCAATTTTTGGTGAAGGAATCTTTAAGGTATGGTCTACTACTTCTGATGTAATAGAAACTTTATTCGCATCATCTAAAAAGACGCCAATTTCATTATAAATAGATTCAGACTTAACTGTGTCAATATCTAGTGTCTCTTTTAATGTTTTAGTAAACGAAAATGGACTGTCTGCATTAAGAAATACAGTGATGAGTGTATATAGGCTTTCCGATATAATAACATACCTATTGGATGTTTGAAACCATAGAATTACAGTTTCTTTGCCAATAATGTGACTATGCTTCGGAGCTAAACCCGTTTTCAAAGTAAAATAAGAAATTAATCAAAAGGATTTCCTCCTGGATCTGGTGGAGAAGATGCTTGAGCTTTTTTCGGGTTAAGTATAAGAAAAGTACCCATTGCGGTAAGCGCAGCGTACTTGCCCATTTTTTTCATGGCTTCCTTACGTGTAATCTGATTTTGAGGACTATTTCTTTTCATTAGAAACTATAATATGGGTCAAAAATAATAAAATATTATTATTTAAGTTATTAATTTGCTTTAATTCGACGTAATACTTACTCTATAACCAGCTTTAGAGCTATATCTTGGATGTTATTTTGAAGTTTTACGATATAAATACCACTACTTACAGTTGATACATCAATTCTGTTTTCAAGAATTGTATGGTTTAATTTTGTTGTCGATACTAGTCTCCCTTGAATATCATAAATTTCACATTCTGTTTCCTCTAATAGTTGTCCGTTAATGACAATTTCTTTAGTAGCTTTTGAAGTATAGATATTTAAATTATCAAAACTATTTTCTTCTGTTGATAAAGCGTCTTCAGTAAACCTTAAGAAATATCTTCCTGTATCCTTTATGTCAACGGCAGCTGTCAATACATAATCAGTTTCACTAAGTATTGTAGTTGTATTATTTAAAGTATCATCTAAATAGACTTTAACTGTATTAGGTATACTTGAATCTTTAATGCTAATTGTAAACTGTTCACCTATATTCACATTTACACCTAATGGCACAACTACAGTTGATAGACTCGATGAAGGTACAGATTGAATGGCCATATCTATGCCTTCGTTATCTTCTACAAGATGTGAAAATATTGCAAAATCGTTAGGCGCAACGTTTCCAAATACACTAGTGTCAAATCCTTGATCAAGACCTAGAGACACATTTTCAGTTAAGAAATATACGTCAGTTGTATACATCATATTGCTTTTACTTATTTCTAAAGTAATAAAAGCATTTTCAGCGATTCCTCTTCCTAAAATAAAATCATCAGATGAACCGGTCGTTCTCATAGCTGGTGTAAAGTTAACAGTTGATCCACCGACTGCAGAAGTTACTAAAAAGCCTTGCCCTGGTGTAATAACAACATTTGGATTTAATGTAGAGAATGCTAGATTCCATACTGTAAATCCATCAGATGCGTCACCATCATATCCATAAACTCCAGATGAAGACGGATTGAATGCTGCATTGTTTTCTGCTAAAAATGATGCTAATGTGATATGAGACGGGTAAGGATTACCGATAAGGTTCCATTGGCTAAGTGCACCAACAGCAATGGTATTCGGAACACTCATAGTTTCTACATTTCCAACAAACGTGAATGTTGATGTATCTGTAGATGCAGAACGATAACCAACTCCAGCTGTTAGAATATCACCATCATTAGAGGCATTGTAATTTACATAAGTATTAGCGTCATTATCAAAAGGTCCAAATAAAAATGATGGAACTCCACCAATAGTTCCTGAAGGAATATTTGAGTTTGCATTTCTAAATGCTAAAAATGTTTGACTACTATTTGTTACAGGTGCAGAAATTAAATCATTTTGCCCAGTAGTAGAGCCTGTTGTGCTATTAAATGTATTGATGTGACGCCTGTATATTACATCACCAGATGAAGTACCATTCACAATTAAACTCGAATACTGAGTAGAGGTAGAATTTAAATCTAAGTTACCTCCTGAATTACTTAAATTACCTCCAATTGATAAACTTTCGTTAGCATCAACTGTCATACTTCCACTAGTTAATAGCGATAAGTCTGATCCAACAGTGAAATCTACAAAACTCGCTTGAACACCATTAGTTAAATCTAAAGTTGCATTTTCGATAATCACATTGTCAGGAACTCCAGCACCAAGAGTAGCGCCATCTGTCCATTCAGAAAAACGATTATAAGTTGCGATGATATTTCTGTATTCTAAGGTAGAACCAGAACCATAAGTTGGTGTAATATCAGTAAAACCACCTTCAGTAATGATTAATTTTCCGTCAACATTTAAGTTTCCTGTGCCGTCAATTCCACCAATCATAGCAAGTGTACTTCCTGAATTAACAGTAAGTGTATTAGTCCCAGTGACTTCAACACTACCAGCAGTATAATTTGTGTCTTGATTAATATCGTTGTTAATAGTGATTTCGTCACCATTTAAAGGTGCATTTCCGTTAGTCCATGAGGCACCATCAGACCATAAACCATTTGCAGTTGAAGGCGCAATACCTCCTTGTAGGCCACTATTAGATTGGTAATAGGTATCCATTCCAACTGGATTAGCTCCAGGGTTTCCAACAGTATTCATTCGACCGATGGCTTCGTTAGAACGAAAGGCTCCAGTAGGATTAAGATAAGTGGCTAATAATTTTAGGCTTTCTGCGCTAGCTGTAGTGTTAATATTAGCAAAGTCTATATTAAATGTATATGTCGCAGCAGTATTAGTTCCTGTAGGACTTAATAATGCACTTTGTATAAAGGTATGAGAACCTGATTCCACGATTTCGAATAAACCTGCAAATCCATTGTTCATTGATATGGCAAAGTCTGGTTCAAATCCTGGAGGAAAATTTAAAGTAGCTCTACTAACACCATCAAATCCTGAAAGCGCTTTTCTTCCATCATCTGCTGTATCTGTTAAGTTAGCTGTATTTGAAATACCACCAGATTGACTATCGATATAGATTACCATAAAGTCATTAAAATCGGCTGAACCTCTAGTGTAGGTGAAATCGATAGTTGTCCCAGAAACAGCACATACTTCTAAACTACCAGTCCCAATAGGACCGCCAAAACCTGTTAATCCATTTCCTGCAAACGTGTTGCATGTTGGAACTATAGTAGATAACGCAGTAACCATAAAATTGTCTAATTCTAAGACATCACTACCGCCATTCAGAGTGCCTGTGAGTACTAATCCAACCGTGTTTGACCCATCAGGGATTGATTCAGTAATGGTGCCATTTACGCCTGGAGATTGATCTGGATCATTGAAGTATTCTACAGTACCTTGACCAACACCATCAATGAAGATTTCATATTCACCTATTTCTGCATTTGCAAATGCATGATAATCAAAGCTTACTGAAACCGACGTTAGACCTGTAATCGTTACAGGGTCAAAAGTAAACGTATATGGAGATAGAGTTGGTTCTCCAGATTCTCCTCCAAGATCTCTTCCGAAAGCTGTATTACCAGAGAAATTGGTGTTATTTGTCGATGCTGCTTGAATAAATAACCCTTCATTTGGGCTCGAAGGGTCAACGAAAGTTTGACTCGCTATATCATTAACCCAATTTGGAGTAGAGCTATCAAAATCTTCTATAGCTACAATTGTAGTAGTAAGAACCACTGCATCTGTAACATCAAAAGCACTACTTATGTCAGTATTTAAGCTACCAGAACTTGCAGTTAATGTATAACCTGTACCAACAGTATCGAAAATTAAATTATTAAAGGTTGCCGTACCAGACACAGTAGCTTCAGTAAATGAGGCAGTAACATCAAAAATATCAGCAACTGAAGGTGTTAATGTAATAGTGACAGGATCTAAATCTGTATTAGCTAACCCATCAACAGCTGTTACTGTTGGTGATGGCGTCATTATAGCATTCACTTCGACGTTAGATGTGTTGGTGTCGAAAATTAAGTCGGTTGCAGTCACTTCTATTCTATTATCGTCTCCAATAATTGATGTTTCTGCACCACTAGCATTGGCCAATGCAAATACTGAACCGTTAGTATCTGCAGTAGCAGCACTAATAGTTAATTGTATTTGGTCATTATCAGTAATATTAGTATTATCAAAAGTGACATAAACACTAAACGTTTGGCTACCATCATCTGCAGCTTGTATACTTAATCCTGAGAATGTCGTAGTTGCTGTTACAGTTGAGGTTTCAGCAAGATTAACAACAGGAAGTTGTGTGTCATCTATAAGTGCAATTGCCGCAATATTAGCAAATCCAGTAATATCAAAAGAGATGTCTGTTAAGGTTGTTGTAAATATGTCAGTATCTGCAGGTGCACCTCCAGCATCTTGAATGATAAACTCACCAATTTTCACAGCATTGCTGTCATCTAGACCACTTGTAGTATCATCAAATAAGGTGTAGTCAATGTTATCTGATTCATCAAAACCTGATTCAATAATATTAGCATCTTTAGAAGTGCCTTCTTTTACTTCAATATCATCTATATACCAACTGTCACCATTATCTTGAGACATGACAAAGGCGATAAAAATCGTTTGACCATCATAAGCTGATAAGTCAACAATTTGATTGATATAAGTATTACCAAACGATGTATATGAACTTACAGTCGAGAATGATGCGTGATCAGTTTGTGATAAAGTAGAAACTCTTACAGAATAATCACTATCATCACCAAAACCTGCATCTCTCGTGTCGAAGGATAATTCTGCGTTAGTAATTGAGGTTAAATCTAATGCTGGTGATACTAACCAATCTTCTGCGTTGCTTCCAGTTACATTTTCCCAACTAACAAAAGCGGCATTACTTCCAGAACTTGCTGTAGACGTAACTTCCCAATCTTCGTTAAGTCCTATTCCGTTGGTTCCTCTAAAGGATGCCCAACAATTTGGTGGTACTACACCACCTTCAAAGCCTTCTTGAAACGGACTAATATTAGTAACTGTAATCGCATTACAAAGTGTTGTAGCATTATCGTTTAAGCCACTTGAGTAATCGGTACCATCATAAGAATAGGCCATATAATAATAGGTCGTGTTTTCGGTTAATCCAGTATGGTTAAATGTACCTGAACCATTGCTGTTGAATATAACTGTCCCACCTGCGAATGCGTTTCCTATAGCAGCTGGTGCTCCTGATGGTGTTGTAAATGTATTATCGGTATCAAAAACAATAACAATATTGTCTGTTGTTGTGTTATCATCATAGATTAAATCGATTTGAGATGACGAAATTGTTGCTGCAGAAAAAGCATCTGGATTGTCTGGGCCAGATGAAACTAATGTTCCTTCTAATTTGATGTTGTCATATCTATTATTTCCAGTTGATCCAGATCCACCATCTAAAGTAATCCTAATTTGCAAATCCGCATTGTTGTTAATAGCAGGAATTGATGAAAAATCAAAGGTACGTACATTTGAACTTGGGTTAAAAGGAGCACCAAAATCTGTAAAATTCATTCCGCCATCTGTAGAATATGAAACTTGATTATTATCGAAACCACTGCTAGTTTTTTGAGCATAAAAACTTAGAACTATGTTTTCATAACCTAAAGATGAGAATTCAAGTGTGAAATTACTTCCGTTATTTACTAAACTACTTCCAGGTCTTGGGCAAAAAGCTGCACCAGATGCACTTCCAGGACATGCATTTCCTGAGTTTCCTCCAAAATTTTCAGCATCGGTTATATTGTGAGTAATTTGACCATCACCTGTAACTCTATTGTCAACATTGATAGGTGAACTATTAAAATTACCACCAGAAGCTGTTCCATTAAAATCCCAACAATGAATAGTTGTCTGTCCAAATCCAAAATTTCCTATTAAGAGTAATACTAAAAATGCGTAAAAATGTTTCATATGTCGTTGAAATATGTTGTTAGTCGATAAAACCGTAAATATCGGATTAAGTCTCTGAGAATAAGGGGTGACAAATATAATAAAACTTAGAATATCATAACTATTTTGTTATTAACAAACTGTTAAGTCTAGATTTTGGACACAGGTTTTTGTGTTTAGTCACCTTCCTTAATTTAGTGTCAAGTTTGATAAATAATTAGACGTAGAAATTATTCGTTCTTATATGAGTTATAAAAAAAACGCATCATGTACTTGATGCGTTTTTATAAAATTTTAGAAATGCTGCTTTTATTTAATAATCACTTTTTGTGATTTTTGCTGTGTCCCATTATTTAAGTTGACGATATAAACGCCAGGTGTGATATTAGAAATATCAACATGGTTGTTATTTGTCGAGCTATCTAATAAGGTATTTAAAATTAGACGGCCTTGAATGTCATAAATTTTGGCTGTAGTATTTGTACTTAATATGCCTTTTATGAACAATGTTTTAGGTGTTTTAGTTGTATAGATTTGAACTGTGTCGAAGTTATCTTCTGAAGTTGATAAAGCATCACCAGAAAATCTTAAGAAAAAACGACCTGTTCCAGATAAATTAACATTTGGTGTAAATATATATTCAGATGTATTTAATAATGTGATAACATTGGTAACGGTATCTTCTAAATAGATATCAACATCAGATTGAATATCTGTGTCTAAGATGCTAAATGTTAACTGCTCGCCTTGATTTGCATTAACACCTAATGGAATTACAACATTATTTAAAGCACTATAATTAACCGATTGAACGGCTAAATTCAGACCAGAATTATTTTCAACTAGATGTGAGTAAAGCGCAAACTGAGGAGCATTTCCACCAAAAATTCCTGAATCGTAACCAGAATCCATATCTAATGTTGCATTATCATTAAAATAAATATCGGTATTATAACTGGCATCGGTTTTGCTCATTTGAAGTTTTAAATGCGCTAAAGTTTGATTTCCAACACGTCCTAAGATAAAATCATCAGTAGTACCAATAGATCGTATTGAAGGATTAAATGTAACGGTTCCGCCTCCAGTTTTTGAAGCAACAAAAAACCCTTGACCTGGTGTAATTACACTTCCTGGATTTGCATCTGAATAGGCTTGGTTCCATATTTCCCACCCATCTGAAGTATCACCATCATAGCCATAAACACCTGAAGTTACAGGGTCAAATTCACTATTGTTAGTTGTTAAAAAATCTGCTAGTGATATATAAGAAGTATATGGGTTTCCAATCAGGTTCCATTCTGGAGAATTAGGTCCAGAGATTACAATTGATTGGGTTATTGTTGTTGTTTCAACTAGGCCTTCAAAAGTAAACGTACTCGAGTTTGTAGATGCAGATCTATAGCCATTTCCGGCATCTAAAATCGCATCAGCATCTGCTGTAACATCAGTGTCATAAAGTTGAAACAACCCAGTAGTTTTATTAAAAGGACCAAATAATTTTTGAGAGGTATCTGATGGGTTTTCAACAATATTGGTATTTGCAGTTGCAAAATCACTAAAAATTTGACCAGAGACAGGTGGAGCAATTAAATCATTTCCACCTGCACTTGTGTTTACATATCTGTTATAAATGGCATCACCCTCTGAAGTTCCATTTACAATTAAACTTGAATAGGTTGTTGAGGTAGAATTTAATTCTAAAGTTCCTTTATTTATTAAGTTGGAATTAATACTAATAGATTCTCCGGCTGTGACTGATGTAGTCGCCAAATCTGCAATATAGAAATTGTTGGTTTCTATGTCTGATCCTACAGTATACGTTCCATCTAATACATAAACGTTGTCTGTTCCTGTTGTATCTGATGGCGCATTTGGAGTCCAAGTACTACTTGTGTATAATAAACCATCAAATTCACTTACTATTCTGAAATTATCAAAACCAGAGAAACCAGCTAGTCTATTGTTTCTAACACGTACTTCAAGAGCAACGGTATTTACAGAGCTAGGTACATCAATAGATATGGATCCTTCATCCGAATCTATTGCGCCATTTCCGTCTAATAAAAATACTCTTGGTTCGTTAACACCATCGTAAATCAATCGATATTGGGCATCATTACTATTGTTTACATACCCTTGAATATCCCAATCGAATTTTACTTTTACATTTTCATACGAACTCACATCAATTGTGCTAAATGTTATTGTTGCCCAACCAGTGGTTCCATTTCCTTCGTCATTAAGATCATTGTCTCCTAGAATGTTTCCAGAGAATTGTGGATTGTCAATTGGGCTTGCATCAGCAATGTCAATAATGCCATAATAACCATCTGTTCCCCAGCCATTATCAAAAAAAGCAATATCGTTTGTATATGTCCATTCTGGTGCAGTGCTATCAAAGTCTTGAACAGCAATGACGATTAATGGTCCATTGATATCAAAAGTAGTACTAGTTGCACTTGTTAAACCTGTAGATGTAGCCGTTATTGTGAGCCCTGTTCCTTCCGCAGAAAATATTAGGTTGTCAAATAGGCTTTCTCCGGCAGTTGCAGTTACACTAGTTGTAGCAGAACCATCAAAAGTACCAGTGGTAGATAACGTTATATTGTTTGCAAAATCTAAGTCTATATTATCGTTAGTATCAGTTGCAATTACAATAGGTGACGGATTTAATATTTCAAATAGATTTCCGTCTAAAGGTTCTGTGCTAAAATCTAATTGCGACGCAGTAACTTCTATTCTGTTGTCATCTCCAGCGGTAGGTGTTTGGGCAGCACCAGCATCAAAAGATTCAAAGCCTGAACCCGTAGAGACATCAGCCGTAGCAGAATTGATTGTTAATTGAAATTGGTCATTATCAATAACCGCTGAGTTAAATGTCGCATAAACATCAAAGGTTTTGGAGCTATCATCTGTTGCCGTAATTCCAGTAATTCCTGTGAATGATGTATTATCTGTTACTGTTGTAACTTCGGAAATGTTAGTTGATCCATCAAATATTGCTAGAGCAGCAATATTTGCACTATTAGTTATGCCAAATCCTATATCAGTTAAAATAGTGGATGCGATGTCACCATCTATTAAGTCGTCACCACCATCTTGAATAGTGAATTCTCCAATTTTAATGGCATTGCTAGTCGTTAAACTAGAAGTGGCACTATATGAAGTGTAGTCAATATTGTCTGTTGGATCAAATGATGTAGACACAATATTAGACTGAAGACTATTTGTAGCTGTAGTTGTTATATCTCCTCTTAATCTTAATCCAGGTAGTGTAATTCCAAAAGCAGACCAAGATGCTTGACGTCTCACACGTAACCAGCCTCCATTAGTTGCGGCACCCCATGCATATAATCTAAAAGTAATCGTACCGGCTGTACCCGAATTTATACTTAAACCAGTTATGTTGGTAACCACATTAGTGTTTGCAACTATTGATTGTGCTGTATTAACAGCAATTCCTGCGGTTGCAAAATTATCTAAACTGTAATATAATTGCCAATCTGTTGGACCATTAGTGTTTCGTCTTAATCTGATATCTATTCTTTGAATTTCAATATCATTACTTGCACTCGATGAGGTAGACCATTCTATATAGTCATTGTTTGTCACGGCTGCTGCTTGAGAAACTCCTGTCCAATTATTTGCAGAGAAATCTGTACCAGCTCTTAGGTTTACTCCAGCGCCTCTGGAAAGACCGACTGAAGCTATAGATGGATCATTACCGGTTGCTGTAGGTCCTACGACATTAGCCCTGTCAATTGTAACAATTGTAGTTTGGCTAAAACCAATAGCAAAACAGAAAAAAGCTAAGAATATAAAGTATATTTTTTTCATAACGCTCATATATTTAGTTCTACTGCCTAGATTAAATGTTGATTAATCGAGGTTTATAGTAGAATTAGGGATGGGTCAAATATAGTAAAAGTTATGGTCGATAAAAATTTATTGGTAGTTTTTTATAGACAAAGTGAAATAATATGAGGTATTTTTCCTACAAATTTAACAAAAATAATAATATTTTACTTTATAAAAAGTTGTCACATCGTTAGAAAGCCCATTAAATTTAGAATATATTTGCCAGTGTGTTTATTAGCTAATTATTAGATTCTATTGCAAAATTTAAAATCAAAAACTGTTAAGGGAGGATTTTTTTTAACAGTAGTGAGCGTTATCAATCAAGCTGTTGCTGTAATTTTAAATATTGTATTGGCTAGGTTGTTATTGGCCGAGGACTTTGGTACGGTAGCTTTGGCAACGACATATATTGGATTCATAGCCGTTTTTACTAACATAAGCTTTGGTTCTTCTATCATTCACTTTACAAATATTAGTAAAAATCAAATTTCAACTTTATATTGGTTGGATATGATCATGAAACTCTTTTCTTTCTTGGTCGTATTCTTATCGGCACAATTTGTTGCTAATTATTACGAAAAGATTGAATTGAGTAATATCATTAGAGTAACATCACTATTTATTTTAATGTATCCATTTTTTATTCTACAGCATAAAATTTTAGAGCGTGATTTGAAATTCAATATTACAAGTAAAATAATTGTTATTGCTACCATACTTAGTGCTATTGTAGCAATCATTGGCGCTTTAAATGGGATGGGGATTTATGCTTTGGTTTTGCAAACATTAAGTCTTACTTTTTTCAGATTAATTTTGACATTAAAGTATTGTAAATGGAGGCCAAATTTTTATTTCAAGTTTAGTGAAGTAAAAGAAATGTTCTGGTATTCATTGAAATATGATATTGGAAATGGCTTTCAATATTTAACGCGAAATATTGACTACCTTATAATGGGTAAGTTATTTTCGTCTAAGGTTATCGGTTTTTATGCGTTTTCTTACAATATCATGTATACTCCTGTTAAAAGAGTATCAAATGTATTTAATGATATATTATTTCCTTCCTTGTCTAAAATTAAAAATGATAAGGTGAAAATGAAAGTAGCTTATTTTAAATCAAAGCAATTAGTAGCTATGGTTGTATTTCCAGTAATGGTTATTGTTGCTTTTAATTCAGAATTTATAGTTGAATTTGTCTTCGGAACTAAATGGATGGAGGCAGTTCCAATTGTTCAGGTTTTATGTTTTGCGGGAGCCTTTCAATCCATTACTCAATTTAGCAGTGCTGTTTTTGCAAGTCTTGGAAAACCTGAGATAACAACTTACATTTCAGTTCTTAGGGCAGTTATGACAATTTCGGCTATTTTGATTGGATCTTATTATGGAATTCAAACCGTTGTTTGGTTATTGTTATTTAGTAAAATACTTGATTGGTTTATAACTCATATCATACTTGGTTTGAAATTAAAATTTAAAATTGCTGATTTTTGGACCTATTTGAAGGGTGTTGTTATTTGTGTCATATGCTTATCATTTATTGAATATTTTTTCAAAAATACTGACGTCAATATCTTATCTTCACCGTTGGTGAAATTGTTAATTGAAATAATTATTGCGATACTAATTATACTTTTTTATTATAAAATGATAATTAAGGATATATACAAATCAATAATAAAGAAAAGTTCAATTAATTAAATACTATAACTATTAAACCTTTATGAAGATTTTACATTGTATAAATAGTCCAAGTGTAGGTGGTTTAGAGCGTACAACTATAGAATTAGCTATTCAGCAATCCAAGAAAGGTATTGATGTTCATATTATGGTTGATCGTTTCGAGGGGGAGTATTATCAGTATTTAATTGATAATAAAATACCACTTATTCTTTCAAAAATTAAAGGAGGCTTTGATGTCAATAAAAAAACATTTCATCACTTAAAATCTGTGTTTAATGGTTTTGATATAGTGCATCAATATAACTTTTCACCAATAAGAGCATATGCAGCTTATAAAAGTGATGCAGTAAAAGTATATACAATATGTGGCCTTTCTAAAGGAGTCAGAAAGGAAAACGTTTTGAAGTATTATTTAAGGGAAACTTTAAAAAATAAATTTTTACATAGTGTTGATGCATTAGTAACTAAATCTCAACATTTGTCTAATATGTCAAGACAGCATTATGGGCTCAAAGGAATAGATATTAGAATAGTTTCAAATGGTTCTACTATAGATAAACATCAATACAGTTTTGAAGATAATTCATTAAATAGCACATTTATCATAGGTCTAGTATCAAGGTTTATTCCACGCAAAAGAGTAGACCGATTAATAGATGGATTTAAAATGTTCTTAAATAAAGGTGGAAAGGGTGAGCTTCTATTGGTTGGAGATGGACCTTCCATGGAGAGTATCAAACATCAGATTGAAAAAAATAATATTCAGTCTTTGGTGAAATTACCAGGTTATCAATCGGAAATGGCTCAATTTTATCAAAAGTTTGATATTGTTGTACACCCAAGTGATGATGAAGGAACTGGAAATATAGCTATTGAATCTTATCTATTTGGAAAGCCTGTAGTTGCTTTTAGAGATTCAGGTGGGTTTAAAGAAGTGTTAGAGCCTATAGAACCAGAAAACATAGTAGGTACTGTTGAGGAATTATCAGAAAGATTACTCTTTTATTACCAAAACAAGGATACAATTAAGGATAAAGCACAAAAAAGAAGAGATTACGCAAAATCAAATTTCAGTATTGAAAGTATGGAGAATAGCTATAGAGAAATATATACTGAATTAATAAATAATAAAGATTAGGAAAGAATGTGCGGTATTAACGGAATATTTCAATTATCCTCAGGTAATATACATTTAAAAGATGCTGTATCTGCAATGAATGTAGAGTTAGCACATCGAGGTCCAGATGATAAAGGTGTTTGGGTAGATGATTCTAATAACTTAGGACTTGGTCAAACACGACTAAGCATTTTGGATTTATCAAATGCAGGCCACCAACCTATGCATGATGCTTCTGTGAAAAATACTATTGTATATAATGGAGAAGTCTTTAATTATCAGTTGCTCAATGATGAGTTTTTAAAAGGAGAGGTGTTTGATTCTCATTCTGATACCGAAACAATTTTGAAACTCTATCGCAAGATAGGCCTTGATATGTTGCAACATTTAAATGGAATGTTTGCCTTTGCTCTATGGGATGCTTCAAAAGAGCAACTTATTTTAGCTAGAGATCGCTCGGGAAAGAAACCTCTTTATTTCACTGAAATGAATGGCAATTTTTCATTTTCGTCAGAACTGAAGGCACTTTTTAAACTACCATGGATAAAAAAAGAAATAGATGAAAAGGTGCTTTATGATTTCTTAACATTCAATACCGTTGCTACACCACATACCATGTTTAAAGGTATTTCTAAGTTTAAACCTGGTCATTATATGATCGTTACTAAAGATGGTATTAAAGCTTATGAGTCCTTCAATGATTTGAAACATAAAAAACTTCAATTCTCATCAGAAAAAGAATTAGAAGATATGGTATATCATAAATTGGAAGAATCTGTTAGATTGAGAATGATATCAGATGTTCCTGTAGGCGCTTTTTTGAGTGGCGGTGTTGATTCTTCTGCTATTGTTGCATTAATGAGAGATAATACACCAAATGAAATTAAAACATTTACAATTGGTTTTGAAAATCAACCAGATTATAATGAATTAAAATATGCCGAAAAAATAGCAAAGCGTTATGACACGAATCACTTTATAAAAACAGTTACACCTAATGATCTTTTAGATTTTATTCCTAAGATTACAGATATTTATGATGAACCTCAAGCAGATACGACAGCTATCCCGATTTATTTCATTTCTCAACTTGCTAAACAAGAAGGTATTAAGGTCGTTTTAAATGGCGATGGCCCTGATGAATTATTTAGTGGCTATAGTAATTATGAGCGCTACGTTAAAACATACCAATACTATAAAGTAGCTAATAAAGCGCCAAACTTTTTAAAACAAATATCTAAACAAGTTTTAGATAAGGTGCATCCAGGTAAACCATTAGCAGAGATGGCTCACAGACTAGCAAATAACCAAGATTTTTATTGGCCAGGTGCTGGCGGTATGAAAGAAAGTGTGAAGAGTAATTTAATTTCAGAATCGTTTAAAGAAAGTGTAAATGGGCATTCGTCTTATAATTATGTAACGCAATTAAAACACGATTATCATAATTTTTTAGATGGTCATGAGTTTGATTATATTAATTGGTTATGCTATTCGGGTTATAGACAGGCCGTGACTGAGCGGTTTTTATTTAGAGCAGATCGATTAGGTATGGCAAATTCAATAGAAGCCCGTAGTCCGTTTTTGAATCATGAAATGGTACAACTAGCGTTATCTATTCCTGGAGAATATAAGATAAAGAATGGTGTTAATAAATATATTCTTAAGAAATCACTAGAACGAATTTTACCTAATGAAATTCTATATCGAAAAAAGATGGGGTTTTGTTTACCTATTAAAGAATGGGCAAATGAAACTATTTACAATGGTGTTAAAGATGAGATTGGACAATTTAATAAAGACACAAATTTATTTAATCTTGAAACGGTTAATGCACAACTAAAACTATTAAAGGAAGGTAATGAACAATATACGAATACAATTTGGACTATTTATTTCTTAATAAATTGGTATAAAAAGTGGTTTTAAGTTTTTAAAAAGAAAGTAATATTATTTAAGTCGCAAACAGGAAAAAATTGATTTGATAATTCCAAATAGCAATAGATTTACTTTGCTAAATTGACAACTGAAACTAGTAGTTTTACAAATGAATTATAATTAATAATGGATAGAAAAATTAAGGTAGGAATACTCGTCAATTCATTGCAATTAGAAGTATGGAAAGATGACATTATAAAAGAAATAAATGCGTCTTCCTATGCAGAGGTTGTTTTGTTTATTAAGCGCGAAGAACCAAATCCGTTAAGTAAGTCTGAAAAGTTTTGGAAATACAGAAGTAATGTAGTTTATAAATTAATTGAAAACCTTGATGTTTTCTTATCAAAAAAATTGACAAAAAAACATGTCAGTGCATTTATAAAAAAAGACTACAATAGTTCTGAAATACCTGTAATTAAGGTTGTTCCTCAAACAACTAAATTTAGAGATATCATTATTGAAGATGATATAGAAAAGATTAAAGCTTATGATTTAGATATCATTATAAGGTTTGGGTTCCGTATTCTAAAAGGGGAAATCTTGAATAGCGCATCAAAACACGGTGTTTGGTCATTTCATCATGGAGATAATAAAGTGAATAGAGGAGGACCTCCAGGTTTTTGGGAGGTTATTGAAGGTTGGAAAGAAACAGGCTGCATTATGCAAAAACTATCTGATGATTTAGACGGCGGTTTTGTGTTGTATAGAACTTGGGTAGCAACTTACAAGTATAATGTAAGAGAAAATAAAAACAGGATTTATTGGAGAGCAACTAAAATAATTCCAAGGTTATTAAAAGAATTATATGAAGAAGGAGCAGAAACTTTCTATGAAAATAAAAAAGCGTTAAATCCAAGTCATGATTTTTACACTCAAAAACTAT
The DNA here is from genome assembly GCA_947489585.1 of uncultured Psychroserpens sp. Lineage (GTDB taxonomy): Bacteria > Bacteroidota > Bacteroidia > Flavobacteriales > Flavobacteriaceae > Psychroserpens. The sequence goes on along the minus strand of CANLEE010000001.1, from coordinate 263,769 downwards.
ACAAAGCACCAAGAAATTGGGAAGCATTCATTGTTTTATTCAAATATTTAAAAATTGTGATTGGTCAAATTATAGATGTAACATTCTATAAAGATCAATGGTCCTTATTCTATAAGAAAGGTAAAAACACACCAGAAACGTCTTTTAGAAGAATGAAAACAATACCTACAAGTAAGTCTGTGTTTTGGGCAGACCCTTTTTTGGTTCGCAAGAATAATAAAGATTATATATTTGTCGAAGAATACACCTGGTCTATTAATAAAGGACATATTTCTGTTGTTGAAATCCAAGAAAATAATACACAGAAGGTGACTAAAATTATTGATAATGATTATCATTTTTCTTATCCTTTTATATTTGAATATGATAATGAGTACTACATGATTCCAGAAACGGCATCTAATCATACAATTGAGCTCTACAAGTGTGATGATTTTCCATATAAATGGTCTTTTCAAAAGAATCTTTTCGAAAATATAGTAGCTGTTGATACCACATTATTTTACCATAATGATTTGTGGTGGCTATTTACATCAATAGATGAAACTAAAAAAAGTACAAAACATGATGAATTATTTATATACTATGCCACAAACCCTATTTCAGGAGAATGGTTACCTCATAAAATGAATCCTGTGATTTCAGATGCTAAAGTAGCAAGACCTGCAGGTAATATTTTTATGTCAGAAGGAAACATATTTAGACCATCACAAAACTGTACTGGTGTTTATGGCGCATCTATTAATATTAATGAAATATTGGTTTTGTCAAAAACAGATTACCAAGAATGTCTGGTTGATAATTTAAAACCTGATTGGGATAAAAAACTTACAGGCATTCATACAATTAACTTTAATGATAATGCAACAGTTATAGACGGGTTTAAAAAAGTTTCAAAGTTTTTCTAAAATGGAAAAAAAGCAAATTCTCTGGATTCTTCCAAATTATAATTTTTACAATATTCAAAGATTGAATTTGCTTAATTCTTTTTTTGATATTTTAGTTATTGCAGGAAAACGAAATGATAAACTAGGTTTTAAAAGTGAAAATGTTGTTTCTAAATCAGAGGTTATTTATGCGAATAAGCATAAAGAGTCTTTTGGGCGATCATTTCAGGTCGTAAAATTGATTGTAAATAATTTAAAAGGAAAAGATTTTATTTATCTAGCGGTAGAGAAGAAAAATTTCTTTTTGCTTTTAATAGTATTACTTTATAGGTTTTTCTTTAATTCAAAGCTTCAGATTTTTTCATATAACCATTTGTCCTTAAAATCTGGAAATAGCCATATGACGAATATCAATAAATGGCTCACTAAGTTTTATTTTAAAAAATTAGATCGTATAATTTTTTATACACAAGAAAGTTGTGAATTAGCCATTGAAAGGAAAATGATTGATGCAAGAAAAGCCTATTGGGCAAATAATACAATAGATACTATAGAAGTAAAAAAGCATTATTCGTTTGTATCTCCTCCTTCAAAGATTTCAAGTATATTGTTTATTGGGCGTTTAATTTCATCGAAACGAATAGCTGATTTAATAAAATATTTTGATGCTTTAAGTCAAACTTTACCAGATCTAAAATTAGAAATCATTGGTGATGGTCCAGATAGAACTATTGTTGAAGAAGCTATTATTAAGAATAATAATATAATATGGCATGGAGCTATTATTGATGAGGTACTTATAGCGCCAATAATGTCACGTAATAGTGTTGTTTTTATTCCAGGTCTTTCGGGATTATCCATTAATCACGCTTTTGCATACGGAAGAGCTTATATTACACTAGAGGCAGATAAACATGGTCCTGAAATTAGTTATATAAAACATGGAGAGAATGGCTATATTCTTGATGGAGATTTTGAAGAAAATATCATCAAATTTTCAAACTTATTACAAGATAAAGAAAAATTGAATGCCTTTTGTCTTAATGCAAAATCTAAAGGAGAAGATTTGTCAGTTGAAAAATGGGTAGAACAAATAAAGTCAAGTCTATTGCATGAGTAACAAAAAAGCTAAAATATTATTTATAGGCCCAACGCCACCACCTTATTCAGGACCAGAATTGAGTATGCAGCAGTTTTTAGAATCTGAAACTTTAAATGATGCTTTTGAAATAAAGTTTTTGAAGACCAATTTTAGAAGCGATAATACGAAAAAGGGAAAATTAGATATTTCAATGTTTACTAATTTTTTTCTTTTCTTTTCTAAGTTACTTTGGTTGCTAATTTCTAGTAAACTTAAATGTGTGTATTACCCTATAACACCAACACAAATTGGTTGGATAGGTAGAGATGTCTGGACGATATTGTTAAGTAAGCTTTTTGGAGCGAAAGTCATTATTCATTTAAGAGGTAGTCATTTTAAGCTAAACTTTCAACAATTTAACGGTGTTGTTAAGCGGTTAGTTGGTTTTAGTTTAAAGCGAGTGGATTGTGCTATTGTTCAAGCAAAATACCTTAAAGACCAGTTTGAGCCTTTTGTCGATTCATCAAAAATGGCTGTGCTTTATCAGGCTATGGACATAGATCAGTATTCTGATAGTTATGATGTTGAGGTTGAAAAAGGAAAGATATTAGTGATGGGGCATATGACTAAAGCTAAAGGCTATACCGATATTCTAAAAATAATTCCAGACCTTTGTCAAGAATTTCCTTATACGAAATTTTACTTTGCAGGAAATATTAGAAAAGGAGAAAGAGGCGTGTTTTATAATCAGTATACAGGTGAAAAAATTGAATATGAAGATCCTTTTGAAGCTGAATATAGAATTCTGAATTCTAATTATAAAAATAATTACGTAAACCTCGGGATTATTAGTGGAGAAGATAAAATGAAGCATTTACAAACAACAGATATATTCTTAACAGCATCTTATTCTGAAGGATTCTCGAGATCATTATTGGAAGCGATGGCAATAGGGAAACCTGTTGCATTTACACCTGTAGGTGCACACAGAGAAGTTTTTGAAAATGGGGTGAATGGGTTTTCTTTTGTTCCAGGAGAGTTAGAACAATTAAAAGTAGCCTTACAAAGTCTTTTGAAAGATGAGAATAAGCGATTAGAAATAGGAGCTAATAATCGACAGCATGTGGTTTCAAATTTTTCAATTCAAAAAATTGCTGATAATTTCAAAACAATCATTTTTAATACGCTCGCATCATGAAAACGATTATTAGAAAAATGGTGCATTACTTAGGTAATACGCTTCGTTTTTTTCAAATGAAATTCCTAAGGGCTTCAGGCGCTAAAATTGGTAAAAATACGATGATTAGCTTAGGTGCTAAGATTGATGTTAGACGTGGTAAAATTACAATAGGAGATCATTGTTTAATTACCCACGGTTGTTATATTTTGTCTCATGATGGCGCTGCTCATGTGCTTAACCCAGAAGACAGTGGAACTGGTTATGTCACTATTGGAGATCATGTATTTATTGGTGTAAATACAGTGGTGATGAGAAATGTAACTATAGGTAATCATGCCATAATTGGAGCGGGCTCAGTGGTTAATAAAGACATTCCTGAAGGCGCTGTAGCAGCTGGTAATCCAATTAAAATATTAAAACAATTGGAGCCTCCATTTAGAGCATTGCCTAAAGTACACCAAGACGTATCATGATTATACTTCCATTAATTATCATTTTGATTATATTACTCGTAAGGGTTCAAAAAGGAATGTTTGCAGCGTTGTTGGTAATTGTAGTCACAAAATCTATTTTAGATGCCTTTTGGGAGTATAGAATAGGGCCTTTATCTTTTACATCATTTGGTGGTTTACTTATACCAGCTATTTTTTTTCCCATACTAAGAAGGAAGAAAATGTTTCCTAATTTTTGGAGAAAGAACTCTTATTTTTTGCTTATTGCCATGGCTCTAGGGCTTGTCTTTGCGTTACCTGCAATGCCTTTTGAAACCATTGAGTTAATTCTTTTAGCGCTTAATGTATATATGGCTTTTTATATTATACCGTACCTCGTAAATAGCCCTCAAAGATTAAAGAAAATTTTGATTGCTATAATTTTAGGTGGTGTTTTTCCGGCAGCGGTTAGTATGTTTCAATTTCAAACAGGTATTATTTTTCAAGAACGAGAAACCGTAGGTCTTACTAGATATGTTGGTTTTTATCATGATGCTTTTCCAGTACGCTTTTATGGACTATTTAGTTTATTCTCTATTATAGCCTATTTTTATTTAATTAAACCGAAAAGGAAAATTATTAAATATGGACTAATTGGATTAAGTTTCATTTCCTTGTTTTCGGTGTATTTAGTATTCAGTAAAGCAGCTATAGCTATAATTAGCTTTTGGACTGTTCTTTTTATATTTTTGTCGAAATCAAAATTAAAGGTTTTGGTTTCTATTGTTCTCATAGCTAGTGTTTTATTTATTGCTTATGGAGATGTGATATCCTCTAATGTCGAGCAATTATTTAGCAAAGAAGTAGGCTTTCAAACAGGTGATATAAAAGATGCACGACACACCCTTGCGGGAAGGGGTTATGTTTGGGATGATTACTGGCAGTTTTGGACGACTGAACAACATGTGTTTTTTCAATGGTTTGGAGATGGAATAGGTAGGCCAACTCATAATGAGAGTTTTAGAATTCTTTTACTTAGCGGTATTATTGGCCTGTTTTTCTTTATTATTTATTTATTTTCTATTTTCAAAACCATTCTAAAAGCAAATAAAAATGCAAAGGTTTTATGCTTTATGTTATTTGGGATGTACCTTATTGACTGTATTGGATTGGATACAGGATATTATTACTATTATAATATTTTGCTTTGGGGGTTTATAGGGTTGTTTACAACAAGGAATGATTACTTTTTTAAATCGTAATGAGTAAAAAAAGATTGATTGATATTGATGTGGCGATAGGGATTTCTATCGTATTAGTTGTCTATGGACATCTGTTTTTAGATGAAACACTTCCATTTTGGTACATCAAATCTCGTGAAATGATATATCAATTTCATATGCCCTTATTTATGTTTTTTTCTGGGTTTTTAATGTCATACACTTATAAAAAAGTGAACTCTATTGAAGAATATAAATCATATATCTTAAAAAAAGCCTCTAAATTTTTACCAGCATATCTTGTGTTCTCTTTAATATTTCTTGGTTTTGAATTTGTTTCAGGTGATTATTCTTCACAAAAATTAAAGCTAGACTTTATAGATATTTTAGTTTACCCTTCAAAAGCACCTGCTGGTTTTCTTTGGTATATCTATGTGCTTTTCCAGTTTTATTTGATATTCCCTTTATTGGAAAAAATGGTCTCAAAGAACGTTTTTATCATAATCACTATAGCTGTGATTATTCAGTTTCTAAATGTTACAGGTTTATTTAATTTAGATTTGTTTAGTTTTTATCTATTATTTGTAGTACTGGGTATAATCAGTACTAGGTTTTTAGATGTTTATTACAAGTTTATAAGAAATTTTGGCTTGGTTTCTATTATTTGTTTTGTTGTTTTAATGTCATTTTATGGCCGCTATGAAATTCCTAAATTAGTTTATGGTCTTTTTTCAATTCCTGTAGTACATTATATATCATTAAAACTTTCGAATTTTAAAATAACTGAATACCTCTCAAATCTTGGTAAACATTCTTATCATATATATTTAATGAATACTCTAATCATCGGTATTTGTTACCTTATGATAATTAAAGAGTTAAATTTTGAATTTTCTTTACTAATTCTAATCATATTATTTTTGTTAGGCTTAATTTTGCCGGTTTTCATATATAAACGTATAATTAAACCTAATCGGTTTCTTAATAAAATTATTAAATAATGCAACAACTCACACAAAAGCTAGGTTCTGGCGATATGATTATTCAAGACGTCCCTTATCCGCAATTAGGAAAAGGAATGGTCATAGTCAAAAATCACTACTCTATCATAAGTGCAGGAACTGAAGGTTCAACTGTGGTTGCAGCTCGGAAAAGCCTAATTGGAAAGGCGAAAGAGCGTCCACAACAAGTGAAACAGGTTGTAGATACCTTAAAAAAACAAGGCCCAATTCAGACCTACAGGGCTGTAATGAAAAAGCTAGATGCCTATTCACCTTTAGGCTATAGTTGTGCGGGAGAAGTGATTGAAGTCGGAGAAGGCGTTACAGAATTTGAAGTTGGCGATAAGGTCGCTTGTGCTGGAGCTGGATATGCTAATCATGCCGAAATCGTTTCAGTACCTATTAACCTTTGTGTTAAATTAGATAATAACTCAAGTTTAAAAGATGCAGCTTATAATACACTTGGAGCTATTTCTATGCAAGGTGTACGTCAAGCCGATTTGCGTTTAGGTGAATCATGTGTTGTTATTGGTCTTGGCTTATTAGGTCAATTAGCCGCATTAATTTTAAAGGCTTCTGGAGTTACCGTAATTGGAGTTGATGTTTCCGAAGCAGCAGTAAAACAAGTAGTTGATAATTCGGTTGTCGATTTAGGAATGACCAGAAATGCAGCAGGAGTAGAAGCGCAAATACAAAATGCAACTCATGGTTATGGCGCCGATGCTGTGATTATAGCAGCCGCAACATCTAGTCTAGATCCTATAAATTTTGCTGGCGCGATTGCACGTAAAAAAGGGAAAGTGGTAGTGTTAGGCGCTGTACCTACTGGCTTTGATCGCGATCCGTTTTGGTATCGTAAAGAGTTAGAACTGAAAATGGCGTGTTCATATGGACCTGGTCGTTATGACCTAAACTACGAAGAAAAAGGAATTGATTATCCGTTGCCTTATGTACGTTGGACAGAGAAGCGAAATATGGAAGCTTTTCAGAATTTAATTGCAACCAACCGTATCAATATTGATTATTTAACAACGCACGAGTTTGAATTCGAAAACGCAAAAGCTGCATTCGATTTAGTTGTTTCTAAAGCTGAACCGTTTACAGGTATTGCTTTAAAATATGATACTAGTAAAACCGTATCAAAATCTAAAATTTCAACTTCAGAAATTGATAAGCTCGGAAAAATAAACATTTCATTTATAGGAGCAGGAAGCTATGCACAAGGCAACCTATTACCAAATATTCCTGAAACTAATGATATAGGTCGTGTAGGTGTGCTAACTAATACTGGAACAACCTCTAAACGTGTTGCAGAGAAATTTAAATTTCAATTTTGTGCCACTCAAGAATCTGATGTGTTAGACGATAAAACAAATACCGTCTTTGTGGCAACACGTCATGATTCTCATGGATTATATGTTTTAAAAAGCTTAGAAGCCAATAAAAATGTATTTGTTGAAAAGCCCTTATGTCTTTTAGAATCTGAATTAGAATCTATAATCAAAGCACAATCAAAAGCAAATAAAGCAGTTATGGTTGGGTTTAATCGCAGATTTTCGCCATTAACAGCAACATTGAAAAAAGCGATTGGAAATAATCCAATGACCATGCTTTATCGAATTAATGCAGGTGCGATTCCAGGTGATAATTGGATTCAGGATCTAGACATTGGTGGTGGACGTGTTTTAGGAGAAGTGTGTCATTTTATTGATTACCTAACCTACCTTAACGGAAGCCTTCCAACGAAAATTTCTGCTACAGCATTACCAGATGCAAATCAATTAAATGATACTCTAAATATTTTGATTCAGTTTGAAAATGGCTCTTCCGGAGTCGTAGCCTACTATGCTAATGGATCAAAATCGATGACTAAAGAATATGTCGAGGTGTTTTCAGCAGGGATGTCTGCAACACTTCATGATTTTAAAGAATTAAAAATCTTCGGAAAAGGGAAGCCTAAAAAAGAGAAGCTTTTCAATCAAAATAAAGGTCAGAAAGAAATGGTAAATGCTTTTGTAAATGGTTTGCTTACTAACGGTAATGCACCAATTTCTTTTGAAGACATTGTAGCAGTGACCAAAGCATCTTTTAAAGTGTTAGAATCTGTAAAACGTGGAGGAGAACAAGTTGAAATATAACGTTGACATCAGTTTTTCTAAACTGAAAACTTATTGCGAGGCCGAAAATTTTAAAGGTTGGGATCCATATGATGGCATGAATTCAAAGGTGTTTCAGGCCTTACCATTAAAGCATTGGGATTTAGCAAGATTAGCCTGGATTCAAGGCTTTAAGAGAAGCCCAATAAATTTCAGAAAGCTACTTTTAGTACCAAAGGAACATAATGCCAAAGGTGTTGCTCTATTTCTTTTAGGCTATTGTCGTTTGTATGAATTAGCCAAAAGCGGTTGTGAAGATTTTGGCACAAAAGAAGAACTTCTTAATAAAGTAAAGGAAGTGACTTCGTTATTGTTAAGTCTAAGAACAAAAGGCTATTCTGGCTCATGTTGGGGTTATAATTTTGATTGGCAAGCTAGACGATTATTTCTGTTTCCAAAGCATACACCAACTGTAGTCGCTACTTGTTTTAGTGTTGAAGCATTAATTGAAAGTTATAAAATCACCAAAGATGAAGCCGTTTTAAAAGAAACGTTATCTGCCGCTGAGTTTGTGCTTAACGATTTATCTAGAACACCTCATGGTAATGGTGTTATTTTTTCATACAGTATAAAAGACGGTAATAATACAGTTATTAATGCGTCATTGCTTGGTGCTAAAATTTTAAGTTATTCTTATAAATACACAAAAAATGAAGCGCATGCTACTATGGCAAAACAAGCGATTATCGCTGCATGTGATTTACAAGAAACCGATGGTTCATGGATTTATGGCTTGTTGCCGGTGCAATCATGGAAGGATAGTTTTCACACAGGATTTAATTTAGATGCTATTGAAACGTATCAGCAAAATACTGAAGATTATTCATTTCAGAAGTATATAAAAAAAGGCACTGACTATTATCTGGAACATTTTTTCGAAGATAATGGTATGCCAAAATATTATCACAATAAAACGTATCCTATAGATATTCATTGTCCTGCACAAGTGATAGTGACTTTGTCAAAGCTAAAAATGTTTAAAGAAAATGAATCACTATTGTCTAAAGTTTTAGATTGGACGATAGCTAATATGCAACATAGAAAAGGTTATTTTTACTACCAGTTAAAAAAAGGAATGAGTTCAAAAATATCGTATATGAGATGGAGTAATGCATTTATGTTTAATGCCATGGCACATTTTTTATTAGAAACAAAATCAAGAGTTCATGGAAGTTAAGTCATTAAATGGCGTAATGACTTGCGCTCCAGGATCGAGAGAAGAATTAATGCAATACGCATTTGATAACCAGAAAATTATGGTTGCTGTAAATGCAGAAAAAATTCTTCATGCTACTGATGATAGTCGTGCTTTTATTAATAGAAACCTTGGGTATCCCGATGGTATTGGAGCAGTTTGGACTCTAGAAAAGAAAGGCATTAAAAAAGTAGTCAAAATTCCAGGTTGTGAACTTTGGCTCGATGTGGTTAAAAACTATCATAAAACTAAATCCTTTTATTTGGTAGGTGGTAAACAGGATATTATAGAAGCAACTGTAAACCAACTAAAATCTGAATTTGATGGTATCAATATTTGTAATTTCAGAAATGGATATATTAAAACAGAAGCTGAAGAAGAGGCCTTAATAGAAGACATTAAAGCACATAATCCAGATGTGGTTTTTGTAGCGATGGGTTCGCCAAAGCAAGAAAACCTCATGGAGCGTATTCAGAAGTCTCATAAAGCAGTTTATCAAGGTTTAGGTGGAAGTTTTGACGTGTATACTGGTCATGTGAAACGCGCACCAGAATGGTGGGTAAAAAATAATATGGAATGGGCTTATAGACTATTAAGACAACCATCAAGAATAAAGCGTCAAATTCATTTAGTGCGTTTTTTTATTAATTTGCATTTAAATCGCTACTAAAACGATTTCAAAAATTAAAATTCAATATGTATAAAGTCTCAATAATTGCTGGAGCTAGACCTAATTTCATGAAGATAGCACCAATTATTCATGCTATTCAAAAGGCTAAAGATGCTCATTTTGATATAGATTATAGATTAGTTCATACAGGTCAACATTATGATAAAAATATGTCTGGAAGCTTTTTTGAGCAACTTGAAATTCCTGAACCTCATGTGAATTTAGAGTGCAGTGGAGGCTCACAAGCTGAGCAGACGGCAAATATTATGATTCATTTTGAAAAAGAATTAATAGCTAACCCTGCAGATTTAGTACTTGTTGTTGGTGATGTGACGTCTACAATGGCATGCGCTTTAGTTGCTCAGAAATTGCATACTAAAGTGGCGCATGTTGAAGGTGGAATTCGATCTGATGATTGGACAATGCCAGAAGAAATTAACAGACTAGTAACCGATAGTATTACAAATTATTTTTTTACGACTTCAGAAACTGCTAATGCTAATCTTAAGAAAAGTGGTGTTAATGAAAGTCAGATTTTTTTCGTTGGAAATACAATGATTGATACTTTGTTAAAGCAACGACCAAACTTTAAGCAACCTCAAGTTTGGAATGATCTTAAACTTTCAGAAGGGAATTATATCGTTATGACGTTACATAGACCAGCTAATGTGGATGAGGAATCTCAATTAAAAAATATGATTGATGAGATTGTAGCCCATACGCAAGATTTGCCATTAGTATTTCCTGTACACCCTAGAACAGCTAAGATTTTAGAACAGCTTAATGTGGGGCACCAACGACTTCATATGGTAAAACCTCTTAGTTATTTAGAGTTTAATTATTTAGTTGAACGTGCAAAGGCTGTAATTACTGATTCTGGTGGAATTACCGAAGAAGCATCTATAATGCGAGTTCCATGTTTAACTCTTAGAGATAATACCGAAAGGCCAGAAACCATTACATTAGGAACTAATGAGTTAGTAGGTACAAATCCTCAAAACCTTAAGCCATATTTGGAAATTTTATTTGCTAATAATTGGAAGAAAGGTAATGAGATACCTTTATGGGATGGTCAAACAGCAACTCGTATTGTTGAGTCCTTAAAATCAACATTAAGCAATTAATTAGTATATTAATAAATACAGAAAAAGCTAAATTAATACTTCAATTAATTAAATAGCTTGCTTTTTTAATTCGTATCTTGCAATGCTATCTAAGATATTATAATTTTTAGCTATTCGTTTATGATTAAAACATTACTAGATAATTTTAATCCTGAAAATAATCCAATTGTTTGGTTAATATCTGCATTTGTTTTAGCGTTTGTCATCGCTTTTTATACGTTTCCTACCATTTTATATGTAGCAAAAGAAAAGCACTTGATGGATGAACCTGATAGTAGGAGCATGCATTCAAATAGAACACCTACATTAGGAGGTATTGGGATATTTTTAAGCTTAGTCGTAGTGATGACTATTGTTGGAGCAATGTTAAATACAAAGGTTTTACTTCTTGTTATGGGAGGTTTAACTATTCTATTTTTTTTAGGACTTAAAGATGATTTAACAGTGTTATCTGCTCGCAAAAAATTTCTTGGTCAATTATTTGCAGCATTGCTTTTAATCGTTTTTACCGATACAAGAATTATTGGCTTTTCAAAAATTTTAGATATTGATGTGTTACCATATTGGGGATCTGTTTTTTTTACTTTATTTGTCTATATTCTTATAATTAATGCTTACAATTTAATTGATGGCGTAGATGGTCTCGCTGGGAGTATCGCTTTAATGATTAGTTCTGTATTTAGTGTTCTTTTTTATAATTCGGGAGATTTAAGTTTAGCTACTATTTCAGTGGCATTAATAGGGTCATTATTTGCATTTTTACGATTAAATTTTTCAGAGAAGAATAAAATTTTTATGGGCGATACAGGTTCAATGATATTAGGGTTTTTATTAGCATTTTTTACCATTAGTTTTATATCTCATTCTCAAACTAATGTTGATTCTAATTACTTTAAAGCATCACCAGCACTTGCACTTGCAATGCTCTTCTTTCCTTTAATGGATACGTTTAGGATATTCTTTATTAGAATCTTTGTTCTAAAGAAAAGCCCATTTGAAGCTGATAAAAATCATATTCATCATCGTTTTATTCAATCTGGGTTTACCCATATACAAACAACTGTTCTTATAGTTTTGATTAATTTGATTATTATTATAATTGCTTTCAATATGCTTCACTTAAATTTGAATACACAAATTGGTTTGCTATTCCTATATGGATCAGTATTATATTATATTCCTTTTGTATTAAAGCGAAGTTTAAATAAACAAAGTAATAAAATTAAAGTTTAGCGTTTTCTACTAATATTCATAGTAAACTAGAGTTCTGGGATTACTTTAAATACCTTATATTTGCGTCTTAATTAATAGGCATATGAAAATTAAGTTTTTAGGATTATTGTTACTTTTTGTTCTGACATCTTGCGCTTCTAAGAAAGAGATATTATATATGCAAGATGCCAAACAGAATAATACTTCACCAATTACTTATCAAACAGTAACGATTCAGCCCAACGATATTTTAAAAATAACTGTTGAGAGCTTAGTTCCTGAAGCTGCAATCCCTTATAATAGAGGTGGAAATAATGGCGTGCAGGTAAATTCTTTAGAATTAATTAAGCTACAAGGCTATTTGGTGTCTAACGAAGGCACAATTAATTATCCAGTTTTAGGACTAATTGAAGTGTCTAATCTTACGACTTTAGAAATAGAAGAGAAAATTAAAAAGCTTTTAAAGGAAGGCGGTCATTTAAATAACCCAACGCTTGAAGTACGCTTACTCAATGCTAAAATCACTATTTTGGGAGAGGTTCAAATCCCTGGAACTTATAATTTTACAGAGCAAAATATAACCTTATTACAAGCCTTAGGTTATGCTGGTGATTTAACGATTAATGGAAAGAGAGATGATATCATTATGACAAGAGATGTGGATGGTGTCCGAAAAATAACTCATATCGATTTAACATCTACTAATTTTATGAATAGTGAATATTATTATATCAAGCCTAATGATGTTATTATTGTAAACCCAAATAACCCTAGAGTTAAAAATGCTGGATTTATTAATAATATAGGTACAGTACTTACCATTACGTCTTTAGTTTTAAGTTCAATTATTTTACTTACACGATAATTATGGAACCTTCATTAAATAATCCAAATACATTTTCTGAAGACGATAATGTAGATTTAAAACAAGAGTTGAATAAATATTTAAGGTATTGGCCATGGTTTCTTATATCATTAGCCATAGTTTTTGTTGGAGCTTATATTTATTTAAGGTATGCACCTAGAATTTATCAAACGACTGCTAAAATGAAAATTTTAGATGAGTCTGAAGGGCTAGAGTTACCAACTTCTGCGTTTGTATTTAAAAGAACCAACATCAATTTAGAAAATGAAATTGAAATTCTAACATCTTATCTTATTATAGAGAAAGTTGTTAAAGAATTAAAACTCAATACACGTTTTTATGAGGAAGGGACTATTCAAACAGCTCAAATGGGCGAACTTCCGTTTTATTATGAACAAATCATTAATGTTGATAGTATTTTTAAACCATTGTCATATACAATAGAAGTTAAAAATAATAGCTTTGATATTACTAATACCAAAACTGAAAAAACTTTTAATATTCCTAACCATAATAGTTTTGAAACCAACCATAACTTACCGTTCAATATAAAAATAGAAAGTGAGCAAGTATTAAGTAAATGTATTGGAAAACGTTATATAATAAACTACGGACCGTTAAAGAATGCAACATTAGGTTTGAAATCTCGAATTAAAGTTGATGCAATTGGAGAACAAAGTGACTTGCTGCAAATGACCATAAAGGGTGAAAGTAAAGAGCGCTCAGAATGGATTTTAAATACATTAATGGATGTTTTTAATAAAGATGGAATTAACGATCGACAGTTAGTTTCTAAGCGCACATTAGAATTTATTGATGATCGATTTGTGTTTCTTGCTCAAGAATTAGACTCGATTGAAATTGATAGAAAAGATTTTAAACAGCGCAATAACCTTGTTGATCTTGCTACCGATGCTGAATTAGGTTTGCAGCAACGTTCTAAATCTGAAGAAGAAGTATTTCAAATTGAAAACCAATTAGCGGTCGCAAAGCTACTCCAGGATGGCATGAATTCTAATACAAATGGTGGGCTTCTCCCTGCTAATATTGGTTTAGAGAGTGCAAATATTAATGCTTTAATTAATGAGTATAATACTGCTATTCTTGATAGAGATAAATTAGCAAGCAGTGGCGGTGTAAATAACCCTACAGTTAAATTTGTTCAATCTAAAATTGATGACCTGAGGTCTAATATCACTAAATCACTTAACTCTTATAATCAGAAATTAAGTGTTTCTCAAAGTCAATTGAGAGGAAGAAACAGGAAATTTATTGGTAAAGTTTCTCAAATTCCTCAACAAGAAAAGCTATTAAGGGCTATTGAACGTCAACAAAAAATTAAAGAAAGCTTATACCTCTTATTACTTCAAAAACGTGAAGAGGCTGCAATTAATTTAGCGATTACTGAACCATCAATTAAAGTGGTAGATTACGCAATTTCAGGTTCGGGGCCAATTTCACCAAAATCAAATATTGTATACGCAGGTGCGATTCTTGGTGGACTTCTAATTCCATTTGGGTTATTATATCTCCTTTTTATGCTTGATACAAAATTGCATGGAAAAGAGGATATGACTAAACTGAATTCAAAAATCCCTATAATTGGAGAGATCCCTGATACTAAGAAAAAGGAAAGCCTTTTATTTAATAACCCTAATGATCGCTCCACTTTAGCAGAATCATTTAGGATTTTAAGCTCCAATGTAAATTATTTGCTTCCTGTAAATGATAGCAGTCAAGGAAAAGTTATTTATTGTACGTCAACTATAAAAGGAGAAGGGAAGACCTATATTAGTATTAACCTATCCCTTGCTTTATCTAGCCTTAACAAAAAAGTGTTGCTTATTGGTGCTGATTTGAGAAACCCTCAAATTCATGCTCAAATCAACTTTGATAAAAATAATGAAGGACTGTCTAACTACTTACATGATGGTTCTTTTGATTGGAAGAATGGTTTAGTCAAAGGCTTTGATAAACACCCTAATCATGACATACTATTATCTGGAAGTATTCCGCCTAATCCTTCAAGCCTATTGACAAATGGAAGGTTTAATGAGCTTATAAAAGAAGCTAAAAATAGTTATGATTACATTGTAGTCGATACGGCACCAACAATTTTAGTGACAGATACTATGCTTATTTCTCAGTTGTCTGATGTCACTGTTTATATTGCTAGAGCTAATTTTACAGAGAAAAAATTATTGAACTTTTCAAGAGACTTATTTGAATCTGGTAAGCTTAAAAATATGGCTTATGTGCTCAACGGTGTTGGAAATAATAAATCGTATGGCTATAATTATGGTTATAATTATGGTTATGGCAGTAAAAATTAACTGTTAGCAATTTCCTTTAGACGTTTAATAGTTTCTGTTTGGTTGTCGCTCTTAAAAACATGACTTCCTGCAACAAATACATCTGCACCAGCATCTACCAATTGTTTGATGTTTTTATCTGTAACTCCACCATCAATTTCAATACGTGTATTTAACCCTTGATCATTGACCATTTTACGTAGTTTTTTAACACGATTGTATGTCATTTGTTCAAATTTCTGTCCACCAAACCCAGGATTAATTGACATGAGTAATACCATATAACATTCAGGTAAAATATCTTCAAGAACCGATACAGGTGTTGTGAGGTTAAGTACCACACCAGCTTTGCATCCAGTATCTTTTATTTGTCTTAATGTTCTGTGTAAGTGTACTGTAGATTCATGATGAACTGTAATGATATCTGCACCTACTTTTGCGAATTCTTCAATATAACGCTCAGGTTTTTCTATCATTAAATGCACATCTAATGGCTTAGTAGCATGTTTTTTAATGGCTTGAATTACTGGCATTCCGTAAGAAATATTTGGCACAAAATGACCATCCATAACATCAATGTGAAACCAATCGGCATCACTATTATTTACCATTTCTACATCACGTTGAAGATTGCCAAAATCGGCAGCTAACATCGAAGGAGCTATTAATTTTGAAGACATATGCACTTTAATATTCTAAGTTTCAACAAAGATACAGTCTTATTTTGTAATCACTTTATATTTTACGATATTAGTTTTATGGACGAAAAAATTAAACTATTTTTTTCAGAGCTTTATAAATTATTGATGCCTTCTTTAGTTGTGCTTTTGATTGCAACAGTTGTGCTTTACTTTCTCTTTAGGGCATTTGGTTGGATGTGATTGACAAAGACCTTATTTATTATGTTTAAGGAAATTATTTGTAAGTTCTATTAATTCGTTAATAGCTATAATGTTTGCTTCTTTGATCCAATCGAAATAAATTCTAAGTTTTTTTAAATTTGAGTATTCCGTTATCACACTAAAAAGACCACTTTGATAATCTTCGAATATTCTGTCTGCTATTGTGGTTTCTAAAAGTTTAATAAGCCCGTGATGTCGATGATCTTTTTTAATAGAAACAAATAAGTTATCAATAATACTGGCTTGGCCTTCCATGATTTGGAAGAAATGATTGTTTTGCAACATTAATATACCCGAGATACCTAGCTTGTTATTTCTTTCAATAATAGAAGTTAATAAGTAATCCAATTCATCATTAGATAAATCATCATTTTTATTGCTAACGTAGCATATAGATTTTATCATGATACTGAGTTGAGGCTTTATTCTTATAAAGTTAATAAAAAAAGTGAACCCAGAGTAATCAGCTCTGGGTTCTTTCATCAATCAAAAAACGAACAGTTATGTGTAACTGTTTGTTGCCGTAATTTAGTCGTAATTACAATTAAATAATTACTATCCTAAATAGGTTTTTAATATTTTACTACGAGACGTATGTTTTAATCTACGAATCGCTTTTTCTTTAATCTGTCTTACACGCTCACGAGTTAAGTCAAATGTTTCTCCTATTTCTTCTAAAGTCATTGGATGTTGATTTCCAAGACCAAAGTATAAACGAATTACATCTGCCTCACGAGGAGTTAGTGTTTCTAATGCACGCTCAATTTCAGTACGTAAAGATTCATGTAATAAATCTTTATCTGGATTTGGAGATTCACCACTACGTAAAACATCGTAAAGGTTAGAATCTTCTCCTTCAACTAAAGGCGCATCCATCGATACATGGCGTCCAGAGTTTTTCATAGACTCCTTAACATCGTTAATAGTCATGTCTAACTCTTTAGCAATTTCCTCAGCACTTGGTGGGCGTTCATGACTTTGCTCTAAAAAAGCAAACGTCTTATTAATTTTATTAATCGATCCAATCTTATTCAAAGGCAAACGTACAATACGAGATTGCTCTGCTAATGCTTGAAGAATCGATTGACGAATCCACCACACGGCGTAAGATATGAATTTAAATCCACGTGTTTCATCAAAACGTTGGGCAGCTTTAATTAAGCCTAAATTACCTTCATTAATTAAATCAGGCAAAGTTAAACCTTGGTTTTGATATTGTTTTGCTACAGAAACAACAAAACGTAGGTTAGCTTTAGTTAATTTCTCTAAAGCGATTTGATCTCCTGCTTTGATACGTTGTGCTAATTCAACTTCTTCATCAGCAGTAATTAAATCAACCTTTCCAATTTCTTGTAAATATTTATCTAACGACGCAGTTTCTCTATTGGTAACCTGCTTCGTGATTTTTAATTGTCTCATTTAATTATCTCCTTTAAATTTGGGTATTTATATAATACTATATAGTTATACGTAATAAGTACACAAAATGTTACAAGAAAACTAAAATTAATTAAAATTTCCCACAATATTTGATGTTAGCACTACTTTATTAGTAGACTTTATTGTAATACTACTGACTATTAAATGATTACATGTTTGAGCAGATAATTTTAAAATTTATATTCAATCCCTGTGTTTATTGAAAGAATAAAAGGATTAATAGTATTGTTTTGCAGAATAGGTTTTATTTGATAGTTGAAGTTGGATTCAAGATTAAGATAAAAGTTTTTAATCAGTTTATATTCAAAGCCTAAACCAACATGTAAAGAATATGTGCTTTTATAGTTTGAATTATTTTGATTATTAATAGTCGCGTCTTGTAATACGAAATAACTAATTCCACCTGTGAAATAAGGGTTTAGTTTTTTGTCAAATGGTGTATACTTAATATCTAACGGAAATTCTAAATAGTTGGTATTAATATCAAAACCATCAATGCTTTGTTTCAAATCTAATTTTTTAACACCTATTCTCAGGAATGTATCGTCTGTAACTCTGTAACTTAGAAGTAGTCCATAGTTTAATGAGAAATTAGCATTACTTTTTGAGCTCAAAGCACCATAATACGATAGTATTGCTTGAGGTGTTACGCTCCATCTGGATGAATTGTTCTGTTGAATACTGTCTTTTTCTTTTTCTTCTGAAACTAGCTTAGTTAATGCTTCTTGCTTTGGTATAGAATCTTGTTGATTTTCAGTAGAGTGACTGGTTATTAAACTGTCTTTTCTCGTGATTTTCTCAGTAGTTAAATGGGTAATCAGACTATTCGTTTTGTCAGATGTATTATTTTCAGTATGATCTAAATCAACCCTAGTGTCGTCTTTCAAGTGTGGATTAGAACGTATTGTATTCTGTTGTTGTATTATAACGTTTTTATTATGGTTAGCTATCTTATTTTTAATACTACTAGCCTGACGCTCTTGTGTAGCGATTGGAGTTGTTTTTTGATTTGTATCTAATTTTTGAAAAGGGTGTAGCGTATCATTCTCGTTATTGTAATCTGTTTTAGAGGTATTAGATTCAGTAGTATTAGAGTTTTTATTAGTTGCTATTTCGTTAGTGAAATCTGAAATAACCGTATTCATTTTTGGTACCTCATTTTCAATTGTATGTTGTAAAGGATTGTTTATGTATAACAAAAGTAATATAGCAGATAGCCCTAATCCTGAGAATAGTAAAATAAAGAAGCGTTTCTTCTTTTTCTTTTTTAGCTGCACTTCAATATGATTCCAAACCAAATCATCTGGACTAGATTTAAAGTCTTCCAATCTGTGTTTTAATGCAGCTCCTATGTCTTTTTTAGTGTCCATTTGCTGTCAAGTTTTTAGAAGATGTAAAGATTGCTTTTTGCATCTTAGTTTGTAAAATACGTTTCGCTCTGTGCAAATTTGATTTGGAAGTATTAATACTTATGTTCAAAAGTTCAGAGATGTCTTTATGCGTATAATCATCAAGTTCGTATAAGTTGAAAACCAGACGATACTGAGTTGGTAATTCTTGAATGTGCTTTAAAATTTCATTTAAAGGAATTGTATCTAATGTTGTTGAGTCAAAGTCGGTATCAATCAATATATCATTATTGATTTTAATATTGATGTGTTTATCTTTTTTGTAGGTGTCAATAGCTTTATTGATTGTGATTCGTTTCATCCAGCCTTCAAATGTGCCTTGCCCCTTATAGGATTTTATACTACTAAAAATATCTAGAAAGGACTCTTGTAAATTATCTTGGGCTTCTTCTTTGTTTCTACAATATTTTAAGCATAGCACGAATAGGTCATCCTTATACTTTTTGTATAACTGACTCTGTGCTTTCATGTTCTGCTTTTTACAAGCTTTTATGAGTTGGTCTAAATTCAACTTTGGACTAGACTAATATTTTTTTGATTAATATAGTGTTTAAATGCTACTCTTGAAAAATGTATTCTTGCGAAAATCGAGAAATCACATCACCAGATATTATAGTTTTAAAATCACTTGAAAGCGTTTTATTGTTAGTATCTATTGTATTTGAAATTTCAAAATCTGCAAACGAATTTCCCCATGTACTATCAAAGGTGTTTAATGTGTTTGTTGAAATGCTTTTTGCATTGATATTGTTAACAGCTCCTGATTGTAGATGATATAATAACATTACATTTTTTCTTGTAAATGTGTCCTCATTAATAGTATTAAAATAATTTTCTGATGTATTTGTGGTATAGTTGTTTTCAAATAGTAATTCATTTCCGTTATTAAATATCAAATATTTAGATTCATTTAGAATATTTGAATTGGCATCGTATGTACTAACTTCAAATTGAGTGTCATTATTTAAATAACTATAGGTTTCTAAATATGTTCTATTGTCATTACCATCTAAAACGATTTTAAAATCTGAAACACTAGTGTCAAAATTTAGACCATCGTTACTTCTTTCCCAACTAGAGAAAATAGTATCAGTCGTATGTGTGAATGTATGACGTTGGAAATTTGAGGACGAACCGTTAGCGTCAACCGATTCAGATAGATATTCTACTAGATTATCATTGGCATTATAAGTAAATGATTGAATTCTAGAAAGAACACCATTACTAAAGGATCTAATTTCACCAATTTTCCCATTTACATAAGTGTAATTTGAGCTTTGCTGAGATAACGTTTCTAGATTTAAACTAGATGAACTTATGATTTTATGATCACTAATGTTATAGTTTGTAGAATCTATAACTGTATTTGGCGTATTTGTAACATTATAAGTTTTATAAATATAATTACTTAAAGAAGGTTCGTTCCCATTTATATCTTGATTATCGATACTGTCGTTTGATGAACAGGCAAAGCAGATTAAGGCAAAAAAGGCATTGAGGATAATTATTGATTTTTTCATAATAATTCGTTTTGTAATCTAACAAGAGATTGATGTTAATGTGATTTCGATATGATATAGCATGTCATTTTCTATATCGTTGATAGTTATATACATTGTTTGACTACTCTCTAATGTTGTATAAATCTCATTTGAAGTAATTGGATTGATTAATGAAAGTGCATCTTCTTCAGTCTCATGAAAAGATATATGTAGTGTATCATCAAGTTCTAATGTGTCAAAAATACATGCTGTGTAATCATCTAAAATAAATTCTGAAATCCCACTGCCTAATTCTGTTTCGCATGCTTCAAATATGAAATTTCCGCAGTCAGCAAAATTAGAATCACAGCGCTGATTTAGATGAAGCTCACGATCAGAATTGGTAAGCAATAATGAATTCTCATCGAGGTATTGTACTTTCCAATCTAAATTGAAATAATGACCAATTTCTGTTGTGTCATTGAGGCTTATATTGATATGTAATTCGTTATCTATTGTGAAAGGAGACCAAGATCCGTTTGTTAAGGTGTTATTAGTATTTAACGTTGTAAATCCGTTAGATTCTTGAAAAATTGAGCCTAAATAGGAGTTGTCATCATTGAAGCTGTACCCAACTTTCCAAACACAATTTTGTATGAGTTCTCCACATTCATAGACCAACTCTTCACTTAAGCAATTATCTATTGCTTGTTTTAACTCTTCTTTAGTGTTTATGATGAATTCTTCACCAGATTCTAAAGCACTTGTTATTGGAAAACTCATACTAATTGTATAAGTAATATCTATCGTATTCAAAAAAGCACTAAAGCTGAAATCATTCTCAATGCTATTTGTTGATACATATGTATTGTTCTCGTCAAAAATGAATAAAGTCAAAGGGTAAATAAAATCAATGCAAACAATACTTTCGCTTGGTTTGTCATCCTCTGCAGCAATATCTTTTAAGTTGTTAAATAATTCTGAATCTGCAGTAATTGCGTCTCGTGTCTCTAAAATAGGGACTCTATTTAGATTATCATCTGCATCATATGCGCATGAACTCATAATAATTAACAAAAGAAATAGCAAGGATTTGAAGACCTTCATAGTGACTAGTTTTCCTATAGTCTTTAATTGTCTAAAAAGGTTGCGTGAAAATTAGAATAAGTTTAAAGTTTATTCAAAATCCAATATTTGAGTTGCTTCAATAAGCTGCTTTAAGGCATCAATTTTTGCATTAATACGATTAAAAAATGTGCGCTTTTCTTTTTCTCCGGAAGAATTAAGAAGCTTTGAATGATGTAATTGTTGGTTTAAATACGATTCGGCTTGACTACAGGTCAAACGGTCACTAGTTAAATAATAGGAAAGAATAGAAAATGGAACATATAACGACTGTTGATGAGGTGTCGAAACTAATACATTATTATTCATGAGCAATAATTCGTTGTAATATAACTTATAGTGATCTGAATGTGTGTCGACACGATCTGAAATTTTTGACATTAAAATTTTCAGTGCATCGCACAATTCTATAGCATTACTATTGGTTATTTGTCCTGCTTGATTATAAAAATGAATTTGTTTAAGTGTACTATTTACTGTTGTAATATCCCAGATTTCTGTAGTATTCAAATCTTGATATAAACTGCCTAATTTTTTTGCTGATGTAGTAAGATCAACTCCTGGTGAAAACTGCTCAAAGGTTTTATTGTTAAATGACGTATCTAGTAACTTTAACCAGACATAAATTTTAAACCTACTCAGTATATCATCTCCAATGGTGTAGAATAAAGGAATGTCTTTTGCTGAGTATATAATATGGCTATCTTTTTGTGTTAATAATGGTAAAAGTGATTCATAAGAATTTTTGAAATAAGATTCAAGTTCGGTTTCATTATGAATATGCTTCGTTTTTTCTACGGAAATGTAACTCTTATCTGTAGTCTCAAATAGACTATCTAGTGCAATGTGGTAGGTTTTTGCCAAAATAATACACTCATCTATGGAGAGTTTGCTCTTCAAACTTGTACGTCTGTGCGCCGCATCATAACTGATATCTAAAGTTGTAGCTATAGCATCTATCAAAGAGCTATTCTCGGGTAACTGGGCTTGAATGTCTTTTAGAAATTTAGACTGAAACATACTTTAAAGATATAGTAATTTGTGATTATCACAAATTATAATTGTGTTTCTCGTTTAAATAGCAACTAAATATGTGATTATAACAATAATTTTGAATAGAATTTAAAACTACTGTTATGAAAAATATAGGCCTTATTAGTGTCTTCTTGATGTCACTTCACTTAGTAGCTCAAGAAAAAATTGAAATGTGTGATCATAAAACTTGTAATTGGGAACTCGCAAGCACTTATAATTTAGAGATTAATAGTTTTATCCCAATAGGCAGTTTTTCAAAAACCTTAGAGCAAAGCATTGGTGTTGGTTTTTATATTGGTTTTCCTTTAGACGAAAAGTTAAGGTTAGATTTAGGCGCCTCAGTGTTTTTTCCGCAGCCCAAGAAGACTATTAAATATTATGCAAACGATGAGGTCGTTGAAGGTGGTGCCTTACTAAGCGGAGCAATGGGTTTCTGGTTAACACGAGTAAAACGCATTGGTAAAAATTGGTACTGGGATAATAGAATTGGTACAGGAGTTGGCTTTTTTCAAACAGATATCGAGACAGGTAAACCTAGAGAGGAAAATGATAGTGTTTATGGTACAGAAACGGTCTTTTTAAATCTTGGAAGTACGATTAGAACACGAATTTTTAATAGCAACTTGGGTATCAAAATTGATTATTTCTATGTTCCATATAATCTATTTAAGAAAAAACTGCCTTCTAATTTTGGTGACCAATATGCAACTATAGGTTTGATTTACGGATTATAATAACGTCATTTTTAATATAAAACTAAACTCATGAAACATTTAATGTATAGCTTGATAGCATTAGTGCTATTAAATTGCGGAGGTATCCCAAAATACAAAAAGAACAATCTTAAGCCAATTACTAGTATCAAACAAATTGAAGGCGAATACAGAAACTATGATAATGATAGTTTAGTATTCCATCACAACTCGCTAAATGGTAGAATTAACTGGAGGAGTAAGCATGTTGATACCTCTCAGTTTTCTTCTGTGAAATTTGAAATCTTAAATAAAAAGCGAATGAAATTAGATTTCATACTTGATAATAAGGTGTCAAAAAGTAGGGTTATAAAGTACAGACTTCGAAACAATGGTTTTATTAAATTAAGAAACCAAAATTTTAAAATTACTGGCATACCATTAATCTTTGGAATGTATGAATTAGCTCAGTATCAAATAGGTCTAACGCAAACCAATGATTTAATTTTGCATGGTAAAGTTGAGCGCGCAGGAGGTATACTAATTGTTTTGACTGGAGGTGGAGAGTTTACCGTTAACACGATCTATAAAAAAATAGAATAAATTATTCAAAACTTGAACTCTCATTGAGCGTAATACGTTCTCTAAGTGTATTTACTTTTTGCAGCATTTTATTAAAAAATAAGGTGCGGTCTTTTTCTCCCGAATGCACCAAGAGTTTTGAATTAGTCATTTGTCTGTTAAAAAAGTCATCCATAACATTACAGGTGTCATCATGCTCAATTTTTAAATATTCTAAAACTGTATACGGAACGAAAAAGGTCTTTTTATGAGTAGTTTTCACCATAATGATATTACTCATAGTGAGTAAATCACTTTTATATAAATTATAAGATGCATTATTTTTCGAGTTAATAATGCTTTGCTGAATTGTTTGCCGTTCGACATGATGGATAATTTCCTCTAGGTCATCACAGATTTTTAAAGCGATTATTTTTGATAATAATTGAGATTCATAAAAGTATATTATTTGTTGTAGTGTGCCATTGATAGTATTGTCATTCCAAAACTCTGTGATATTAATATAATTATAGGTCTCACCAAGTTCAAAGGCTTTATCTAATAAAGTTGGAGGGATTGTATTTATAAAATCATCAAAAGAAATCTTGTTTTTGGTCATCTCTTTGTTAGTGAGTTTTAGCCAGACATAAATTTTATAACGTGTTATATATGAGTCTTTAAGTGTATAAAACAACGGAATATCCTTAGCTGAATATAATATAGAAGCACTTTTAAGTTGTGTTAAGGGCTTTAAATTTTGAATCGACTTTGAAAAATAGGTTTCTAAGTGTGATTCATTGGTAATAATTGGAGACTTTTCGGCAAGAATGGTATCCTGACTGCCAACTTCAAAAAGCTTATTGAGCGAAATCTTATAATGTTTGGCTAGCTTAATACCTTCTTCTAGCGTTAGATTGGTTTTCATATTAACTCGTCTGTAAGCTGCGTCATAACCTATATCCAAAACGGTTGCAATTTCATCTACAAAAGAGCTGCTACTTGTGCTTTTTTCTTTTAAATAGGATATGAATTGATTTTGCATAATATGAAATAATAAAACAAAAAATCATTGATTATTTGTAAAAAATACAAAATTATTATTGAAATATCTCTCTTTTCATAATAATTAACTTAAATATCACAAGTAGTTTTATAAGGAATAATAATTAAAGCTATTAATATGAAAAGAGTTAAGAATCAAATCAAATCAGAATCAAGTGTTCTATTGTTGGCTATTATTGGAATTTTTATGTTGACTTCATGTGGAAAAAGAGTCTATACAAGTGGAACATATGGTTCTATAAAATCTTATACGGTTAAACCAGAATATAGAGGAGAAAACAAAAAAGGAACTTATATCTCTGCAGATTTTAGTAAAGGTGAACAAGATGTGACAAATAGCATAACTGATAAAAAGACTTTTTTGTCAATTAGAGCGCATAGGAGTATTACACGTAAGTATTTTAATTTTTATTATGGTTTAGGTGGCACTTTGGGGAATTATAAGTTTGGAGGACCAATAACAGATGGTGTAAATGTAGGCTCTAAAGCTTTTTATAGCTTAAATTCTAAAACGGGAATTAATTTAAATCTACCAACAAAAAAGATGGATTGGCGGATTTTAGGTGTTGAACTCATATATAACTACGAATTTGGCCCATATCAAAATACTTTAGAAGATGTTAAAAATAGTACTGAAGATTCTGAACTATTAATATTTAATAAAAAATCGATACTGTCCTATAACCTTACTACTGAAGCGGTTTTTAAGCTTAATAGTGGTAATGCCCTGAGCTTAGGAATTTATGTTGGTGATATACTCAATAAAACTGGAAATCTAAAAGGCGAAGATTCGAATTTTTTAGGAGTTTTTATTAGCTTTAAGTTTAAAAAAATCACCCTCAGTTTAGTAAGTGAAAGTGCTCAAGAGAGTATTGGATCATCTAAATTTGGATTGACTTATCAGTTATTTTAACTACGCATATTATATAAAGAAAAAGCCTCACAATTAATGTGAGGCTTTTTTTCTATAAAGTTGAATGATATTACTCTTCCTTCTTGTCATTTCTTGGTTTGCGATCATCACGACGATTATCACGCCCACGATTATCTCTACCTCGGTTGTTGTCACGTCCACCACGACTGTTATTGTCTCTTGGTGGTCTTGCTACATAACCTTCAGGTTTTGGTAAAATAGCTTTACGAGATACTTTCTCCTTACGAGTTCTAGAATCTATACCAAAGTACTTCACATCAAAAACGTCTCCCATGTTTACAACATCAGATACATTTTCGGTACGCTCCCAAGCTAATTCACTTACATGTAATAAGACTTCATTTCCTGGAGCATCCATATATTCTACGACAGCACCAAAATCAAGCATCTTAATAACTTTAACTTCGTAAACGCTGCCAACTTCTGGCTTAAATAAAATAGCATCGATTCTTGCCATTACAGCATCAATACCTGTTCTGCCAACGCCTAAAATTTCAACAATACCTTCTTCAGTCACTGGGTCTTCATTAATAACAATAGTCGTCTCAGTTTCCTTTTGCATTTCCTGTATCACTTTTCCACCAGGTCCAATTAAGGCTCCAATAAATTCGTTAGGAACACGTCTTGTTACCATAGTAGGAGCGTGATCTTTAACATCTGCATTTGGTGTAGCAATGGTATCAGTCAATTTTTCTAAGATATGTAAACGACCATCACGAGCTTGTTTTAATGCATTTACTAAAATCTCATAGGATAATCCTTTGACTTTAATATCCATTTGACAAGCGGTAATACCATCTGCAGTACCCGTTACTTTAAAATCCATATCTCCTAAGTGATCTTCATCACCTAAAATATCAGATAATACAGCGTATTTTCCAGAATCAGCATCAGAGATTAATCCCATAGCAATACCAGAAACTGGTTTCTTTAACTGAACACCTGCATCCATGAGCGCCATAGTACCTGCACAAACAGTCGCCATAGAAGACGAGCCGTTAGATTCTAAAACTTCAGATACAACACGAACAGTATAAGGACATTCGTCTGGCACCATTCCTTTTAATGCACGTTGTGCTAAGTTACCGTGACCAACTTCTCTACGCGATGTTCCACGTATAGGTCTTGCTTCCCCAGTTGAAAAAGGAGGGAAGTTATAATGTAAATAGAAACGCTCTTCGCCTTCAAATGATGGCATATCTAATTGATTTGCATCTCTAGATGTTCCTAAAGTTACTGTAGCCAATGCTTGAGTTTCTCCACGAGTAAATATTGAAGAACCGTGAGTTGATGGTAAGTAATCTACTTCACACCAAATTGGTCTAATTTCATCAGTCTTACGTCCATCCAAACGTAAACCTTCATCTAAGGTTAAATCTCTAATGGCAGCTTTTTCAGCTTTATAGTAATATTTAGATACTAAATCTCCAAAATCTTCTAATTCTTCTTCAGAAAAAGTGGCTTTAATTTCTTCTTTTATTTCAGAAAATGCAGTGCTTCTTTCATGTTTAGCTGATCCTGCTTTTGCAATGGCATATACTTTATCATAAGCCATATCATGAATTTTCTTTGCTAAATCTTCTTCTTCTCTTTCACCTTCATATTCACGTACTTCTTTCTTTCCAAATGCTTCAGCCAATCTTACTTGAGCAGCACATTGTACTTTAATAGCTTCGTGAGCAAACTTAATTGCATCTGCCATTTCTTCTTCAGAAATCTCATCCATTTCTCCTTCTACCATCATTACTGAATCTGCAGAAGCACCAATCATCATGTCTAAATCAGATTCTTCTAATTGCGCACGTGTTGGGTTGATGACAAATTCACCATTAATACGACCAACTCTTGCTTCAGAGATTGGGCATTCAAAAGGGAAATCTGATAATTGAATTGCAGCAGAAGCAGCTAATCCAGCCATAGCATCTGGCATAACGTCATCATCATGAGACATTAATTGAATCATCACCTGAGTTTCAGAATGATAATCTTTTGGAAATAACGGACGTAATACACGATCTACTAAACGCATCGTTAATACTTCGCCATCACTTGGTCTTGCTTCTCTTTTGAAGAAACCTCCTGGATAACGACCTGCAGCAGCAAATTTCTCTCTGTAATCTACAGTTAATGGTAAAAAGTCCACTGGACTTTGTTTGTAATTGGAAACAACTGTACATAATAACATACATTTTCCGGATTGCACAACAACGCTACCATGCGCTTGTTTTGCTAATTTTCCAGTTTCGATAGAAATTTCTCTACCGTCACCTAGGTCAATGACCTCTTTGTAAGTTTTTGGAATCATAAATTTTTAATTCTAGTTCGAGCATAATATTTCAATGCTAGAACACTGTTAAACAATGGTCGTTGTGTTGTTGTAGTTGTTGTGAGACATGATGTCTTGACCAATGAAAAACTATAATTAGCTTCTTATTTACGATTGTTATACTCTATCGTAAGAGTTAGTTATATAAAAAAAGAGGCACGAAGCCTCTTTGAAATTATTTTCTTAATCCTAATTCTTTAACTATGGCACGATATCTTAAAACATCTTTCTTAGTTAAGTAATCTAGTAAACTTCTTCTTTTACCTACTAACTTTACTAATGAACGCTCAGTATTAAAATCTTTACGATTATTTTTTAAGTGCTCAGTTAAGTGATTAATTCTGTAAGTAAATAATGCGATTTGACCTTCTGCAGTTCCAGTGTCTTTTGCATTTTTGCCATGTTTTTTAAAGATGGCTTCTTTTTCTTTTTGATCTAAATACATGCTAATATTATTGTAAATGATTTTTATGTACGTTGAAAGTCGCTCTTTCAAGCGGCAAATATAGTAATTTTTAACGATTTACAAGGATTAACACGCTTTGTTTTAATTTTTTTAAACTGAAATTAAACGTTTTCAATTTTGTTTGGTCTTAACATCATATTAACATCAAATATTTTATTATGAAAGCAATGAAAATAATTTCAAAATGTATGTTCACCTTAGTGGTTTTAGGTTTGACATTTACAAGTTGTAGTGATGAAGACACAACATCACCTGACGAAGAACAAAATGTGGAAATTTCTGAAGTAGCCTTATCTTCTGAAGTTGATAATGCAGCAAGTGTGATTGGTGATATTATCATCGATGCTTATGAAGGGGAGGAGTCTGACGCCCAAAACCGAACTGACGGTCAACAAACAGGCTTACCTGATTGTGTAACAATTACTGTTGTTGTACAACAAGGGTTTAGGGAAGTTACGGTAGATTTTGGTACCGAAGGATGTGTTGTGCATGGCCATTTACTTAAAGGACAAATTGTATTCTCATATACAAGAGATCCAGAAGCGCAACAAGTTATGATTAGTTATAGTTTAGTAGACTTTTTCTTTGATGCTAAAAACATTTTAGGAAGTAAAACATTACTAAAGCAATTGTCTAATGAAAATGGTAATCCACAGTTTACACATACACTAGATTTAACTGTGATTTGGCCAAATGGTGCGCAGGCAAGTAGAGAAGGACTCAAAATTAAAGAATGGGTTGAAGGATTTGGTAGTGGTGTTTGGAGTGATAATGTGTTTGAAATTACAGGAAACTGGAATACAACATTTGTCAATGGAAACATGCACACCTATGAGGTGTTAACACCTCTAAGAAGAGAAGTGATATGCTTCTATTTTGTAAGCGGAAGTGTAGACGTACAGCGTACAAATTTTGGTGGAACATTTGATTATGGCGCAGGTGATTGTGATAATCAAGCAACATTTACTACCAATAACGGAAATGTGATTGATGTGACTTTAAATTAGTTTGGTTGTTGGTTTAGTCAAGTCAATAAAAAAGCGAGCCATTTGGCTCGCT
Organism: uncultured Psychroserpens sp.; assembly: GCA_947489585.1. Classification (GTDB taxonomy): domain Bacteria; phylum Bacteroidota; class Bacteroidia; order Flavobacteriales; family Flavobacteriaceae; genus Psychroserpens. Next base: position 233,943 of record CANLEE010000001.1, on the reverse strand, counting down.
TTTTTTATGCTCTCAAAGGTTGATTTGTAATCAAATCGATATACAAATTCACTTTGTTTTTTAATTCTTTTCGATGTGTAATAAAATCTAAGAAGCCATGCTCTAATAAAAATTCAGAGGTTTGGAAACCTTCTGGTAATTCTTGACCTGTTGTATCTTTTACAACACGTGGTCCAGCAAATCCAATTAAAGCACCAGGCTCGCTAATATTAATATCGCCTAACATAGCAAATGATGCTGTTGTACCACCAGTTGTTGGATCTGTACATAACGAGATATATGGAATTCCAGCATCTGCTAATTGGGCTAACTTTACTGATGTTTTTGCTAATTGCATTAATGATAATGCAGCTTCCATCATACGTGCACCTCCAGATTTAGAGATAATCATAAACGGGAGTTTCTTTTTTAAGGCATAGTCAGCTGCTCTAGCAATTTTCTCACCTACAACACTTCCCATTGATCCTCCAATAAAAGAGAAATCCATACAAGCAATAACTAAGTCTTTTCCCTTAGATTTTCCTACTGCTGTTTTAACGGCATCTTTCAAATTGGTTTTTTCTTGAGCAGCCTTTAAACGGTCTGGATACTTTTTTGTGTCCTCAAATTTTAGAGGATCTTTAGATGTTAAGGCAGCATCTAATTCTTTAAATTTATTGTCATCAAATAGAATTTCGAAATATTCTTTACTCCCAATTCTTACATGATAGCCATCTTCTGGACTTACATAAAAGTTTTGTTCTAATTCTTTTGTATCAACAATTTTACCAGTTGGAGACTTGTACCACAGCCCTTTGGGTGTGTCTTTCTTCTGTTCGGTAGTTGTTTGAATTCCTTTATCTTTCCTTTTGAACCAAGACATTAAAAATGTTTTTAATTAGTAGTTAGTTCTGCAAAGTTATAAAGTATTTACATTATTTAGGTCTTCAAAAGCCTTTTTTAAACGTTCAACGAATGCATCTTCTCCTTTTCTTAGCCAAACTCTTGGGTCATAGTACTTTTTATTTGGTACATCTCCACCATCTGGATTTCCGATTTGTTGTTTTAAATAGGCTTCTTTTTCTCCCATATAATCACGAATACCACTCATAAACGCATATTGCATATCAGTATCAATATTCATTTTAATAACGCCATATCCAATAGCTTCTCTTATTTCTTCAACAGTAGATCCAGATCCACCATGAAATACAAAATCAATGTGATTATGAGGTACATTATGTTTTTGAGATAAGAATTCTTGAGAATTTTTAAGAATTTTCGGTGTTAATTTTACATTTCCTGGTTTGTAAACGCCATGTACATTTCCGAAAGCAGCAGCAATAGTAAATTGATCACTTACTTTGCTTAATTCTTCATAAGCATAAGCCACTTCTTCTGGTTGCGTATATAATTTAGAATCATCAACATCAGTATTGTCAACACCATCTTCTTCACCACCAGTAATTCCTAATTCGATTTCTAGAGTCATTCCCATTTTACTCATACGTTCAAGATAGGTTTTACAAATCTCGATGTTTTCTTCAATAGGTTCTTCAGACAAATCAATCATATGAGAACTGTAAAGTGATTTTCCTGTTTCTTTGAAATGCTGTTCACTAGCATCTAATAAACCATCAATCCACGGTAATAATTTTTTTGCACAATGATCGGTATGCAAAATTACAGGAACACCATAAGCTTCTGCCATTAAATGCACATGTTTTGCGCCAGCTATTGAGCCTGCAATTGCAGCTTTTTGATCTTCGTTGCTTAAGCCTTTACCTGCATTAAACTGTGCGCCTCCATTAGAAAATTGAATAATTACTGGTGCGTTTAATGCTTTAGCTGTTTCTAAAACACCGTTTATGGTATTAGATCCTATGACGTTTACGGCTGGCAAAGCAAAGCCTTTTTCTTTTGCTAGATTAAAAATATCCTGTACTTCGCGACCTGTTGCAACTCCTGCTTTAATAGTATGACTCATGATTTCGTTTTAAGTTGAAAATTAAAAGTCAAAAATAAGTAAAATTTGACTAATATGTTAGATTTTTTAAGACTTTGAAGTTAGCAAAACCTACGCAAACGTTATAGTTTCCGAAGATAAGAGCATAAATTTTGAATGTTGTTAAAAAGGGTAGTTGACACCTATGTTATATACCGCATTTCCAAAGTTATAATCCTTAAACCATCGGCTGCCAAGAGGTCTTGAAGGGTCATAAGTTTTAAATCCAATATCACCTCTCAAAACAAAGAAGCTAAAATCGTATCGAATTCCAAACCCAGAACCAACGGCTATATCTTTTAATGAACTGAAATCATCAAAAGTTGCTTTGTCGTCTTCTACATTATCAAAAACATTCCAAATATTTCCAGCATCAATAAACACAGCACCATTAAAACGGCCTAATAAATTAAAACGCTGCTCAGCACTAAGTGTGATTTTAAGGTTAGCTTCGTTAAATTCATTTGTAGATAATGAACTTCCTGGTCCTAAGTTGTAGGCTGTCCATGCTCTAATATCATTAGGTCCACCAGCAAAGAAACTTTCAGCAAACGGTATACTGTTCGAATTGCCATAAGGGATGGCAATACCAAAATAGGTCCGTATTGCAAATTCATTTTTTCGACCTAAATCCCAATGCTTTATGTAATCTATTTCAGTTTTTACATATTGAGAAAATGGGACGCCAAATATTTCATATCTGCCATCAGCATTTTTACCTATGTTGAAAGCACTAGATAAATTAGATAATAGATTTCCTGCAAACTCGGCACGTAATCTTATAATTGAGAAATCATTATCAAAAAGATTTTCACGTCTGTTTTTGACATAGTTAAAACTTGAAGAGAAAATAAGGTTGTCTTCTGTAAGACGATCTTTACGTTGTTTGATATTATTGACATCTATATAATCGTCATCTGATGGTAATAATGATGTGTTTTGACTAATCACGTCATTAATAAAAACATCGGCTGGTGAGAATTGATTTGGTAGACTAGAATCTGCTAAACTTTCATCATTACCTATATAACCAATACCTTGAGCGATAGAATTAAGTCTATCAAAAGAGGTCGTATATACACCAAAATAATTCGCTGTATTTAAGTTTTTTACATATTGAACATTAAATAAATCGAGATTATTGGTCACTCTAGTAGACGGATTCCAGTTATAGTTTACGGTTCCAGTAAAGGCTTGTTTGTCGAGACCAATATTTTGTTGACTTGTCGCACTAAGATTGATTCTTGTACTTGGAGACATATACTTTGGGATGATTCTTTCGGTATTAAACGGAAGAAAAAATCTTGGAATATTCAACCTTAAATTTCCGCCAATTTCATTTATATCAAAAAATTGATCTTTTGTGTTAGAGGCATCCACTGAAGACCCAATAGCGCCTAGACCAGAAATCTCTAAAGTTTCTGCACCTCTAAAAATATTTCTAATTAATAACCCAGTATTAAACGCAAAACCTACAGTTTGAATATTACTTTGAGAGACTTCAAAACTGGTAGTGAGCTCAAATTTTTTCTTCGGAATCAAATATACATTAGCCGTTAAGGTGGTGTCATTTTCATTTTCGACGTATTCAATTCTTGGATATCTAAAAGCTTGCAATTGACTTAAATAACGATAAGTTCGTGTTCTGTCAATATCTCTAAAAACACCGTCTTTATTTATAAAAACAGCATCTGTTATCGCTTTTGGTCTATACTTTAATTTTTCAAAACTATAGAGGTTGTAATTTTTAAATTGTACCGAATCTGTTATAGTAGCATTTCGATTTTCATTTTTATAATCTGTATATATATTAACATCTTTGATTTTGTAAACCTTAAAAGGAATATGTTGCACAGAGTCTTCAGTTCTAATAGCTCTATTTGCAATTAGTAAATCGGTATGAATTTTTTTATTAGTACTTATGGTATCAATTTCGAAGGTGATATAATCCTGACCAAAATGATAAAACCCAGAATTTCTAAGCCGTTCTGTCAATCTATCGCGCTCAGCACTAAAATCAGCATCGTCATATTGCTGCCCTGTTTGTATTAAAGATCCTTTCTTTAAGCGAGAGGTATATAACGAATCTATTATTGGGGTTTTTATATTGGTTGCAATTGAATCTAAAAAATAGGGGTCTCCAGTATCAACTTTATAAGTGACTTTAGCCCTTTGGTTGCTATCTTTTTCTGTTTCAAAAGCTGTTTCAACATTAAACCAACCTTTACTAAAATAGTATTTTTTGAGTGCTAATGCAGTTCTCTCTGCGCGTTTTTCGTCATAAATAGCAGGCGCTTCTCCAGTTTTTTTAAGCCAACTATTAAAGTTTTTCTTTGATTTTATAAGGGCTTCATATTGTTTAAGCGATAATAAATTTTTAAGTCCAGTTTTTGGGTCTTCAGGATTTCGATATTTTGCATCCAGAATAGAGTCTATATTAGGTCTTGCTAAATTATAGATATGAACCCGTAAAGGGACATTTAGTAGTTTTCCATTAGGCTTTTGATAGATAAGGTTGTTAACCGTTTCGGTATTATTCTTTTTATCATTAACTAAAACGGTATTACTAATTAATAAATGCTCATCTTTTTTGACGCGTTTCATCACATCACATGAAAATGTGCTGCATATCATAATACATATGAGTATCTTAGAAAAGCTAGATTTCAAAAAGGACGCTGTTTGCATTTAAATTAGATTCAAATTTACAGTTTTATTATTTTGTTATCCTCTTATCATAACAAATAATAGACCAAAAAAGTATTACTTTGTATTTTAGTTAACACATCACAAAAGTAAATAGTTCTTTATGCTAACAAAAAGCCATATTAAATTAATTACGAGTCTGAGCCAAAAAAAGTTTAGAGTTCAACATCAGTTATTTGTGGTTGAAGGTATAAAAGGTATTCAAGAGTTTTTAAATTCTAGTTTTGAGTTATACCAATTGTTTTCAACAGAACTCCTTTTTGATGCTGAAATGGTGCAAGTTTCAGATCAAGAACTTCAAAAGATAAGTCGTTTAAAAACACCTAATACAGCGCTCGCTATTTTTAAAATGCCTCAGGAAACCAATAGTGAACATAGTGGATTGGTTTTAGCCTTGGACGATGTTCGAGATCCTGGGAATTTAGGTACCATTATAAGATTATGCGATTGGTTTGGTATTAGAAATTTGGTGTGTAGTAAAGCCACTGTAGATTGTTATAATTCTAAAGTCGTACAAGCGACGATGGGATCGTTAACGCGCGTTGCAATTCAATATGTCGACTTAGAAAACTATCTTAAAGGGTATCAATATGATATCTTCGGAACGTTTATGAAAGGCAATGCAATTTATTCTGAAGCATTGCCAAGTGAAGGTGTCATTCTTATGGGTAATGAAGCTAATGGGATTTCTACAGCTATTGAAAATTTAGTGACTAAAAAGCTAAGTATCCCACGATTTGGAACGCTTCAAGCAACCGAAAGTTTAAATGTAGCAACAGCAACTGCTATCGTATTAAGTGAGTTTAAACGACATTCTACTGAAACGTAAAATTCAAGAAGATACCACGAGTTTTCATTGTAGTTATATTACTCGTCCAAGGACTATCAGGATCTTCATCTCTAACTAATTCGTCATTAAGAGCGAATACACCTCTAATAGATGGCGTAAACTTAAACCATTGATTATAAAAATCAACACCAATACCTAATTCGTAAAACAAGACATTTTTCTTGGTTCTAAATTGACCAGCCATATTATCATCTGGGTTTTCTTCATTACTGGATAAGTTTAAGGCCATAGATAAACCACCTATAATAAATGGCTTAAAGTTATTTAAACGTTTGGTTGACACCTTCAATAGTAATGGAAAATGTACATAGGTCGATTTCACTTCTCGCATTAAATCTGAATCAGTGAATTCTATTCCAGTGAAATAACTAGGATCGTATTGTATGTTTCTAGTCGTAATAAATAATCCTGGCTCGAATCTTAAATCTAAATGATCATTTATTCTAAGATTTGATACTAATCCAACACTAAAACCTAAGCTTGTTTCAACTAAAATATCTTTTAAATCTTCTTCGTAGTTAAATTGATAATCGTAACTATTGAGACCAAGATAAAATCCCCAAGACAAGGTTTTTTTATCAAAGTTTTCTATGTTCTTTATTTTTTCTCTACTAAATAACTGCGCAGTAACACTCTGCGACGCAATTAAAAAGGTTAAAACTAAAAGTATGTTTCTCATAAATATCACGATAATGACGTGTAAACGCTCTTAGATTTTGGATGCCGTATAAATAGTTGCAACACCAAAAGTTTGAGGCTTGTCTTGCACGTTAATAAACCCAATTTTACGTAAAATATTGTTTAAAACCTCACCATATGGAAAAACAGATGCAGATTCGCATAAATAAGAGTATGCCGATTGGTCTTTAGAAAAGAGTTTTCCGATGGTTGGTAAAATGTATTTTGTGTAGACTTTATAACCTTGTTTAAAAGGTGTTTTGGTAGGTACAGAGGTTTCTAGAATAACGAAAACCCCATTTGGTTTTAATACTCTAAAAATTTCTTTAAGTCCTTTTTCTAAAGTTTCAAAATTACGAACACCAAAGGCTACAGTAATCGCATCAAAACTATTGTCTTCAAATGGTAAATTTTCAGAATCACCAATAACCATGCTAATAAGGTTATCGAGTGCTTTTTGTTTTATTTTTTTCCGACCAACTTCCAGCATACCATCACTTATATCTAAACCAATAATTTCTTTAGCATTGCTTTTGGCAAGGCTTATGGCTAAATCTCCAGTGCCTGTTGCAATGTCTAAAATGCGTTCTGGCTTTGTTTTAGACACAATATCAACCACTTTATTTCGCCATTTTATATCAATCCCAAAAGAAATGACACGATTTAAGCCATCGTACTCTTTTGAAATATTATCAAACATTTGAGTGACTTGCTGTTTTTTATTCAAATCACTATCCTTATATGGCGTAACTTTTGAAGACATTCCTTTTTTTTTGGCAAATATACTTAAAACTAATAGCTTTAAATAATTTGCAGCTTACTTTTAGAACACTGTCAATCACATAATAATGTAGTATATTTGTATGTTTTTTTGAATACACATAATCAATGAAAATAATTATTGCAGGTGCAGGAGAAGTGGGATTTCATTTGGCGAAATTACTGTCTTATGAATCTCAGGAGATTACCTTAATCGATACAGATAAAAACAGTTTAGCTTACGCAAACGATCATTTAGATATTAGAGTTATAAAAGGCGATGTTACGTCTATTTCTATATTAAATGATGCGAGAATTAATAAGGCTGGATTATTTATAGCAGTAACATCTTCAGAAACTACAAACATTACTGCATGTGTTCTAGCTAAAGAGTTAGGAGCTAAACAAACGATTGCTAGAATATCAAATTCTGAATTTTTAGATCAAACTGAGGTTGGGTTTACCAAATTTGGTATTGACGAATTGATTTCACCAGAAACTTTAGCGGCTGCAGAAATAGAACTACTTTTAAATCAGTACGGTTTTAATGATACTTATGAGTTTGAAGAAGGAAAACTAACAATGTTAAGCTTACGTCTGTCAAGAACTGCAAGTTTTGTTGGAAAGACGGTTAGACAAGCAGCTGAGGTATTTCCAGAGTTACATTTTGTACCTATTGCGATTCAACGTTTTGGAACACAGTACACAATCATTCCGAGAGGAGATACCGAATTCAAAGAAGGTGATAAGGTTGTTTTTATGACCTCTAAAGGTGGAGATGAAGAGTTGTTTGAATTGTCAGGAAAAGTGAAAGCAGAACTCAAAAACATTATGATTCTTGGTGGAAGCAAAATAGGATACAAAACGGCTAAAGATCTTTGTGAGAGTAAATTTAAAGTGAAACTTATTGAAAATGATAAAGAAACTGCTTTTGAATGTGCAGATGATTTACCAAATGCCTTAGTCATTAATGGAGATGGCAGAAATGTAGAACTTCTCGAGGAAGAAAATATTTCTGAAATGGATGCTTTCATATCGGTAACTGGCAATTCTGAAACCAATATTATGTCTTGTTTAGTTGCTAAATCTAAAGGTGTCAAGAAGACCATTGCTTTAGTTGAAAATATGGATTATTACCAATTATCGCAGTCTATTGGAATTGATACACTCATTAATAAAAAATTATTGGCAGCTAATAATATCTTTAGATACATTAGACGAGGTGAAGTTTTGGCGATGACAAAACTCAGCAATATGAATGCTGAACTATTAGAATTTGAAGTCACGTCAAAATCTAAAATAACGAAAAAAACGATTAAAGAGCTAGATTTTCCGCGCTCGGCAATTATTGGTGGTGTCATAAGAAACGATATCGGATTGATTCCTTTAGGAGACTTTAAAATAGAAGTAGGCGATAAGGTGGTTGTATGTTGTTTGCCAAGATCTATCACTCAAGTTGAACGCTTCTTTTTCTAATTTCAACTATGAAACTCAATTATAAAATTATTTTTTATTTCTTTGGATTACTATGTCTTTTTAATGGTGGTTTCATGTTGTTATCAACATTAATTAGCTTCATCTATAAAGATGGCACTACAGTTGAGTTATTGGGAGCTGGATTGATTGTGTTGTTACTTGGCGGTATAGCAATGTTGCTTACTAAAAACCATAAAAAGGAACTCAATAAACGTGATGGCTATATTGTAGTTGCTTTTGGTTGGATTGTTATGGCACTTACAGGAACCTTACCTTATATCATCACAGGATCAATTCCTAGTTTTACAAATGCTTTTTTTGAAACCATGTCTGGTTATACCACAACTGGAGCTAGTATTTTAAATGATATAGAGTCGTTACCTAAAGGAATTTTATTTTGGCGTAGTATGACGCATTGGATAGGCGGTATGGGAATTATTGTACTCGCTATAGCCATTTTACCTTTGCTTGGAATTGGCGGAATGCAGTTGTTTGCTGCTGAAGCTCCAGGTCCAAATGCAGATAAATTGCATCCTAGAATTACAGATACTGCTAAGCGTTTATGGTTGATTTACTTTGGGTATACAGCTGCAGAAACTATTTTACTTAAAGTGGCAGGAATGACATTTTTTGATGCTATAAACCATTCGTTATGCACCTTGTCTACAGGAGGGTTTTCTACAAAAAATGCTAGCGTAGCTTATTGGAATGGTCAACCTGTAATACAATATATTATCATAGTATTTATGTTTTTAGCAGGAACAAACTTTGTCTTGAGTTACTTTGCTTTTAAAGGAAAAGTACAAAAGGCTATTCGTGATGAGGAGTTTAAATTGTATTTCAAATTCATAGCATTGTTTACAATTATTGCTGCACTAATTATTTACTTTAGAGCAGATTTCTCTATATCTTCAGTTGACCATCCTATGGTTTTAGGTAAAGCTGAAGCCTCTTTTAGACATGGTCTTTTTCAAGTGATTGCTATTGTAACCACAACAGGATTTGTAACTGCAGATTATACCTTATGGACACCATTTTTGGTCGTGTTCTTTTTCGGTTTAATGTTTTTAGGAGGTTCAGCTGGCAGTACCTCTGGTGGTGTAAAAGTGGTGCGGCATATGATTATGATAAAAAATGGATTCTTAGAATTTAAGCGTGCATTGCACCCAAATGCGATTCTTCCCGTGCGTTATAATAAAAAGGCAGTTTCTGGAGATATTGTATTTAATATTCTAGGGTTCTTTATATTATATATGTTGTCATTTATAGTTGGTGCCTTAGTCTTTTCAATGTTTCAAATAGATTTTGAATCGGCAATTGGTTTGTCAGCTTCAAGTTTGGGTAATGTTGGGCCTGCATTAGGTAATTTTGGACCTGTAAATAACTATGCTGAATTGCCCGCTTTAGGAAAATGGTGGTCTGCATTTTTGATGCTTATTGGTCGATTAGAACTATTTACAGTTTTGATATTGTTGACTCCTTTTTTCTGGAGAAATCGTTAAAATTTCAAAATATTTTTCAATTATTTTTACTTCGGAAATATTAATATTTATAGGTATTTCGGGAATTTCGCATTGGTTTTTAAGGGCTTAGAGCTCAAATGAATTGTAACATTTATTTCAGATGTACGTCTTATAGTTGTAATCAATAAAATTAACCAATCATGGAATTAGTATTAACATCACAAAAATTAGAGCCTTCGCCCACACGTAGATTAGAAACAGAATTTGTTAGACCAGAAGGTTTATTAAATTCAAACTACAAGTCTGTTGTTAGATGTAATTTAAACAACACAAATTCAACTTCAATCTTTGGTATTAAGCAACGCGTAAAAAGCAGACGCTATCAAATTACTTCAAGTATCGATACAATTTTAAAACTGTCTGTTTTTATAACAGTGTTAGCCTTTATTTTATAAGCTACCACAAATAGACCTTTTTAACTGATACTAGCGAGTTTCCACTCATATTATCTTTTACATATTAATTATACAATTTTGATATACTCAGGGATATCTAAACGTATACTATACTTCAATTTTAACGGTTGGACTTCTGAAACTATTTCAGAATAATAAAGATATTATGAGCACAATGGGAACAATGAATTCTGTTATAAATAATAATAGAAAGCTATTAAAAAACGGAAAGCGTAAACCATTTACTAAAATGAATGGAGGTTCTGGAAAAAAACAAGGTTATAAACCGTATGCTATGCCAGAAGTATCACCCCATGTATTGCGTCGAATCAGGATAAAAACGAAACGATATAATAGACGTTTATTAATCAAGAAAAGTATAATAGGTTTTGTAACCTTAGTCTTGATGACTTTATATATAATGTATTTAAATAAATAATTTATGCCATTAGGAGAGTCTATGATAAGCTCATTAAAGAGCAATAAAAATATTAAACTTGATAAGTCTTCAAGATTTAAAAAGACACTTGGTGGTTATGGGAAAAACAGAAAAGTTACATTTGATTTTCCAGAGGCTAGTCCTGAATTATTAGAGCAAATACGCATAAAAGCAAAAAAGGATTATAAAAGAAATCAGGTTATTTTTACCGTATCTTTTATAGTCCTTTTTGTAATTGCTGTTTATACAGTTTACTACTTAAATATTCTTTAGCTTACTGCTTGCTTAATTCGTTTAATTGCTTCAATAATTTGCTCCTGAGATGCTGCATAAGAAATTCTAATACAATCAGGGTTTCCAAAAGCAATACCAGTTACTGTTGCTACATTGGCGTATTCTAAAAGAAATAAAGAAAAGTCGGTAGCGTTTTTAATTTGTTGCCCTTTTAAGGTTTTTCCGAAAAAATAAGACACGTCAGGAAATACATAAAAGGCACCTTCTGGAACATTGGTTTTAAATCCTTCAATATTGCTTAATAAACCTAAAATCAATTCGCGCCTTGCTTTAAATTCATCAATCATGAATTGCACACGTGAAGGTGATGCGTTAAGCGCAGTAATTACGGCACGTTGTGCTATACAATTTGCTCCACTTGTGATTTGGCCTTGCATTTTATTACAAGCTCTAGCAATTTTTTCGGGAGCACCGATATAACCAATTCTCCAACCTGTCATTGCAAATGCCTTTGAGACACCATTTACAGTAACTGTTCGGTCAAACATATCATCAAATTGAGCCATACTTGCATGACCACCAATAAAATTGATATGTTCGTAGATTTCATCTGAAACGACTATAATATTAGGATATTTTTGAAGTACATCTGCTAAAGCTCTAAGCTCTTCTTTGCTATATACAGACCCACTTGGGTTACAAGGAGAACTGTACCAAATCATTTTCGTCTTAGGTGTAATAGCAGTTTCTAATTGTTGAGGTGTTAATTTAAAGTCGTTTTCAATAGCCGTTTTTACTTCAACAGGCACGCCTTCATTAAGTTTAACAATATCACTATAGCTCACCCAGTATGGACATGGTAAAATAACTTCATCCCCTGAATTTAAAAGTACAGCTGCAATATTGGCTAAAGCTTGTTTTGCGCCAGTAGATACAACAATTTGAGAAGCTTTATAGCTAAGATTGTTATCTCTTTTAAATTTAGTGATAATAGCATCTTTTAGCTCTACATAGCCATCAACTGGAGTATAAGAATTATAGTTGTCATTTATAGCTTGAATAGCTGCGTCTTTTATGAAATCTGGCGTATTGAAGTCAGGTTCACCTAAACTTAAGCCAATAATATCTTTTCCTTCGGCCTTTAATTCTCTAGCTTTTGCAGCCATAGCTAATGTGGCAGATGTTGCCATATTGAGAACCCTATCTGAAAGTTGTGTCATTTAAAAAGAGTTGGTTGTTTTTAACTTATTGCAGGTTTCATTCCCATTTGCTTTAAGAATTTAAAGTGGGCTACAATTGCTTTTCTTGTGGTTTTGTATTCTTTATAAGGCAAATTAAATTCTTTTGCAGTATCTCTTACTATTTTAGAAATTTTCCCGTAGTGAATATGACTAATGTGTGGAAAAATATGATGTTCGACTTGATGGTTTAAACCACCAGTATACCAATTAATGATTTTGCTTTTTGCTCCAAAATTAACCGTAGTTTTTAATTGATGTATGGCCCAAGTATTTTTCATGGTACCACTTTTTTCAGGTAACATCATTTCTGCTTCGTCCATAACATGTGCTAGTTGAAATACAACACTTAAAATTAAGCCAGCAACATAATGCATAATAAAGAAACCAATTAAAATCTTCCACCAAGCAATATCTAAAACAAGCATTGGTAAAACAATCCAAATAGATACATAAATAACCTTAGAAATAACTAATTTACTCCAGTTTATAATTGGGTTTGGTAATTTTCCATAAGATAACTTACGCTTCATATAGCGATACATTTGTTGAAAGTCTGTAGTGATTGCCCAATTAATAGTTAGTAATCCATAAAGTAATACAGAGTAATAATGTTGAAATCTATGGTGTTTTCTCCATTCGGCATGTTTAGAAAATCGTAGAATACGACCGGCTTCTAAATCTTCATCATGACCATGAATATTAGTATAAGTGTGGTGTAAAACATTATGCTGTACTTTCCAGTTATATACATTTCCGGCAAGAATATATATACTACTTCCCATTAACCGATTCACCCATTCTTTATTTGAATACGAACCATGATTACCATCATGCATAACGTTCATACCAACTCCAGCCATGCCAACTCCCATGATAACTGTAAGAAGTAATTGTAGCCAGCCCGGAATTTCTAGAGTTAAGATTAAAAAATAAGGTAATAAAAACATTGTAAACATGACAATTGTTTTTAGCCAAATTTTCCAGTTTCCAGTACGTTTAATATTGTTTTCTTTAAAATAATCATTAACACGCTTGTTTAACGTTCTGAAGAATTTTGCAGAATCTGTTCTTGAGAAAGATAACGTTTGTTTTGTCATTGCTATTAAGTTTTCAATACTAACGTCATTTTATGACGTTTATATATTTCGGAGCAAATATAATTAATAAATGCTGCCTTAAGACTAATAAAATGCTAAAAATATCCACATAAAATTGTATACTTTTGTGAAAATTTCAAAGAAATGAAGCTAGTACAACATTATTTTCCAGATTTAACTGATAATCAAATACTTCAATTTAAAAAATTAGAAGAACTCTATAAGGGTTGGAATCTTAAAATAAATGTAGTGTCGCGTAAAGATATTGATGAATTGTATTTGCGTCATGTACTTCATTCTTTAGGGATAGCTAAAGTGATACGGTTTCAACCTAATTCTAATATTTTGGATGTTGGTACAGGAGGTGGTTTTCCGGGAATCCCATTGGCCATTTTGCATCCTGAATGCCAGTTTCATTTGGTTGATAGTATAGCAAAAAAGCTTAAAGTTGTTGATGAGGTTGTTGAAGGATTAGAGCTTACCAATGTAAAAACAACGCATAGTAGAGTTGAAGATATTGATGAACAGTTTGATTTTATAGTTAGTAGAGCAGTTGCAGCGATGCCAACTTTTGTACATTGGATAAAAGGAAAAATTGCCAAAAAGCAACAGCATGATCTTAAAAATGGGATTTTATATCTTAAAGGAGGTGATTTATCTGAAGAGTTAGAGAATTATAAGACCGCTGCAATTTATAATTTAAGTGATTATTTTAGAGAGCCTTTTTTTGAGACAAAAAAAGTGGTGCATTTACCAGTAAAATATAGAGGATAAAAAAAGCTCCATATTTAAATGGAGCTTTTTTTATGAAATTTTATGTATTATTCTAGAAGGACGTTGATACACTTAATGAGAATCCAGTGTTTTCAGGAACAAAACGACAAATACCACCAACACAAACTAGACCTCCACGTTGTCTTCCGTAGCTTCCCATAACACGTGTTGCGCCTTTTGTATAACTTCCACCTACAGTATAGTAATGTATTTGATTGTCTTCATCTGGGTTACCGTAATTCCAAATATCATTTGCAAAAAGACTTAATCTACTATTGAAGTTATATTCAATTGTACCGCCAGCCCAATCGTCTGCTCTTTCAGAAAGCTTGTCGTCAGAAAAAAGATGTGATAATTCTACTCTTACAGATTTTCCGCTTCCAAGTTTTCGAGTTACTTCACCTACGATTGCTGTTGCATTAACTTCACCAGTTCTATCTTCAACATAACGTGCATTATAGAATGTATTTACAACTGAAAAAATAGAAGACCATTTTGGAGACCATTTTTTCTTGATATCTAAACTAATTTCTTCGAAGTATTTTTCTCCAAATCCTAAGAAATCAGTATCCTCATAAGTTCTTTCTAGAGTGTCGAAATCACCTTTTAAACCAGACCATGTTGCATAATTTAAGGCTAATTTTGTGCCGTATTTGCCTCCTAATTTTGATCCTTTTTTGATATTATAAAAAACATCTATTTGACCACCTATCTCACCAGATTTAAATAACGGATTAAATGTTAATCTAGGTTGTGCTTGATATACATAGATATTCGTTAGACCATAATCATGTTGCTTAGTTAATCCAGGAATAAAGTTGATAATGTTTTGATTAAATACATTAGCAGATTCATCTCTTTCAGAATAAAAAGCCATGTTTTCCATTCGTCTAAAAGTCGCATCTACACCTAAACCAGATTTTGCAAAACCAACGTTAAATAGAAATGCATTACCATCAAAATAGCGGTCGTCAATAATATTTCCTAATTCTGAATATACATCTTCGCCTTTTTTTACATATTCAACTGAAGCATACATATTACCTTCAGTAAAATCTAATCGTGCAGAAAATGAATTGGTTAGCGATTCGAAATCTGAGTTATCTATGTCTAAATCTTCGTCTCTACCTACATAACTTAAACCAAGATCTAATCCTGTAGATTCAAATTTGAAAAGTGATGATAGACCAATTTCAGCATTAAAACCATATATATCACCATCAGAAACTTCAAACCCATCACGTTGTCTACCGTATAAAGCTGAGAACTCTAGGTTATCTGTAGGTCTGTATTTTACGTTACCACCTCTAATAGAATTGTTTATTCCTAATTGTCTGTCTTCCCATGAGCGTAATATAAGTCCACTTCCAAATTGTTCATAAAAGTGACCAATAGTAGCTTCTATTTTACTGCTTTTATAACCAACAGCAAAAGTACCTAAGTCAGTGCCTTCATACTTAGGGTAAAAATTTAATATGGCGTTTGGTTCGTATGACTCAACTTGTACATGTGCAAACCAATTTTTGTATGTATAATTTAATCTTAAATAATTGTTGGATCTAAAATGATCATCTTCTTCGAAGTCTCCAGTTTTAGAATCATCTACATAATATTGAGAGTTTGATTCAATTCCTCCGCTTAATTTTCCGTAGTCTTTTTTTTCCTCTTCTTCTTGTGAGAAAACGAAAAAGGGTGTACATAGCAATATTGCTATTAATCTATATCGATTCATTTAGTTGTGGGTTGAGAATTAGTTTGATGTTGGTTTAAGAGTTATTTAGAAAACTCTTTGATTTTTTCGTAAAGTTCATCTTCACTTCCTGGAGTGTAACCAGAATGTCTGAACACAATTTTATTGTTTTTTACTAGCAATGTCAACGGAATGGTAGGTGCGTTTAATTGTCGTTTTAAATCGCTGTTAGTATCCAAAAGAATGTCAAATTCCCAGCCTTTTCCACTAACCAGAGGCTTTACTCTTTTTACTGTTCTTGAATCATCTACAGACACAGCATAAAGCTTGACATTGGTTTCATCAACCCAATCATCATATACATCACTTATGGCATCCAATTCATTCTTGCAAGGGACACACCATGTAGCCCATAAAGAGACAATCACAAGTTGATCATTTTTTGAAATATCTTCTAAACTGATAGCATCACCATCTAGAGTTTTAATTTGCATTTTCGGAAGCACATCTTGAGCAAAAACAAATGAAGACATTGTTAATGCCAAAAGTAAAGTTGTTAGGGTTTTCATCTTTTAGGAGTTTAGTAATTTTTTTGAGCAAAGTTAATTTTTTTTTAAGGATACACAAGAAAGTGTAATGCATGCATATAATTTAGGCAAATTATGTGCCATTTTGGTAAAGAAAAATAAAATATATTTCTATATTCGTATTTCTTAAAATTTTAACATTAAAAAAACAATCATTATGAAAATCAAAAACTTTACCAAAATTTTTCTTTTCGTTGCTGTTGCTGCATTATTTTCATGTAGTTCATCAAGCGATGGAGGAAATGGAGATGGTGATGGTGATGGGGGAGGACTAACGTCGATAACCATCACTGCTAGTGCACAATTTGTAGATTTTGGATCTACAGTTACATTTACTGTAAAAACAAATGAAGGTACAGATGTAACTTCAGAAGCTACAATTCTTGTAAACAATGAAAGTATTAACGGGAGTTCGTTTACTGCAACCGAAACAGGTGAGTATGCTATTAAAGCAACGTACCAAGATTTAACAAGTTCGGCAATTAATGTAAACATTTTGCCTGTTATTGTATCGATTGAAATTCAATCAGATCAGACAACGTACAACATTGGTGATAGAATTGAGTTCCAAGTTATGGCCATTGATAATGATGGTAATTCAACTAATGTAACTAGTGCTGCAAATGTTTTTGTTGATGGTAGTGAATCATTTAGTGGAGCTAACGTTATACCAGGAACTACTGGGACTATAGATGCTTATGGTACGTTTAATGAGTTTACAAGTGAAACTAAAACGGTTACTATTGAAGATAATGCAACTACACCAAGTATGTATGATAAAAGAGCTTTAATTGAAGATTATACAGGTACATGGTGCGGATGGTGCCCTAGAGTATCTTATGGTATTGAGTTAGTAAAAGAAGCATCAAATAAGGTTGCTGTTGTAGCAGTACATTCAGGAGATGCAATGGCTACATCATATGGTAATACTTTAATTGGAACATTTAATCCAGGAGGTAGTTACCCAACTGCAATTGTTAATAGATCTGCTGAATGGACTTACCCAGAACCAAATAATGTAAATCAGGTAACTTCTGGTGCTCAAGGTATGATTTCTACTGGTGTTGCAATTACTACTGCAATGAAAGGAAACAATTTATCATTTATGGTAAGCGCAGGTTTTGGTCAAGATTTAACTGGTGCTAAACTAGTTGTTTTATTGTTGGAAAATGGCTTAACGGCTGATCAAGAAAATTACACTGATTATTATGGTGGTGTTGATGTTTTAGAAGATTTTGTTCATGATCATGTATTGAGATATGCGTTTACAAGTCCTTTAGGTGATGCAGTTACTGCTACTGCTGGTAATACTTATAGAATGAAAATGGATTATACAATTCCTACTAATGTAGTAAGCATTGCTGCTAATGCAGAGCTTGTTGCTATGGTTGTTAATTCTAATAATGAATTAATTAATGTTAATATGGTTAGAGCTGGTGAAAAAGCTGATTTCAGTAACTAATATTAATTTTACATAATATCACAAATATTAAAAGACTGGATTTTTTATCCAGTCTTTTTTTTAATCTATTATTTTGAAATTTTCTTAGATGACGTAATATTGCTTTTTTAGTTATTTCTAATAAAGCGATGAAGCATTTTTAGTTGTTTAAATGAAGTTACTTGATATGGATATAAGAGATGCTATCGGAATCTATTAATGTTTTTAAATAGGCTTAAAATGCATGTAAAAAAAGAGACTAGATTGTATCTAGCCTCTTTTCAATTTTTATGATTAGAAAATTATTTTATAATCACTTTCGTACGATAGTTATAATTGTCATTTGTTTCGATATTAAGAATATACATTCCAGAATCTAAACTCAATGGTAATGTCGTTCTCTTTGCTAATGTTTGGTTAGAAATGAAAACAGACTTGCCAGTAATGTCAAATAGTGAAATAGTAACATCATCTACAACTCTATTGCTTAAGATGGTTAAATCATCTTTAATAGGGTTTCTCTCAATCTTAATAGATGTAATGTTTTCAAAATCTGTATTAGATAATGTTTCAGGCATGATTTCACTTAACGCAAAGGCAACATTTTGCTCAGTTAATTGCACATGGTTTTCATTGTCATCTGGCATATACCAGTTTACAAAAGGTGTTTCGTTAAGTGTATCTCCTGTACTTCCTGGGTCTCCAAGATCAATAGTGTGATACCAGTTTACTTCACCAGCAGGACTAGAATTTAAAGCCATTCCGCTTACTGAAGGGATAAAGCTAAATTTATCAAGCTGTAAAGAGCTTAGGAAACTATCAATTAATGGATCGCCACCTAGGCCATCTGTAAATCCACCTAAATCAAATAATCCACCTGAAGCTGCGTCAACCCCATCAGTAAATGTTGGCGCTTGGGCATCGACTTCGACATCAATTAAAGTAATAGGGACAATAAAGAAACCAGAAACGTTTACTTTACTTATTAATTGTGCACCATCTGCTGTAAAAGGCGTTAGGTTGATATTAATATCAGCATTTACATTTGTTAAAGGTGGTACATCTGGTAGTGCTAAATTTTGAAGATCTAATGCTGCAAAGCCAGGCGTAACATTAGTAGCTGTAATAGATTGATAAGGTGCACCTACTCCACTACCATTAATTATGGCAACATTTCTCGTGTTTTCAGGAAAACCTGATGTTGTAAGCGCATTGATATGAGTTTCAAACGTAGTTCTATATGGGTGTGCCTCTGGTAATAATTTAGTGGGATCAAAAGCAACTTGTTCTCCAGCCGCTAGATGTGATTCAAAATGATCTACTAATAATTGTCTTGCTGCAGGTGATTTAAGAAGCCCGTTCACAACATCTTGCAATTGAACAATATTTAAATCATCACCTAAACCAAATCCAAGAAAATTGAACTGGTGTTGAAATCCTAATGGGACATTTGCACCTAAGTGAGGGGAATCAAAAGAAATCCATAATCTGGTTTCATGATCTTCAGTAGCATTCTCCATAAAGTTTAAAGCATAGCGTGAAATTAACCCACCCATACTTGGGCCAATAATGACCAATTCTTCATCACCTACTTTGTCTGCGTTAAGCGTATTGATTAAATCTATAAGTAACATGGCGTTACGTTCAATAAAATCTGCTCCTCCATTTACTAGTGTGCTTCCAGGGTAATCTAATTCATCAATAACCATATCGGCATTGTTATCGGTTGCATCATCAATATTTAATAACGTATTATCTGAAAGTCTAAAATAAGAGGGGAAATTTAAGATGACCACATCAAAACCTTCAGCTCTAACTAAATCAGCTAGATTTTGAGCGCCTCCAGATCCTGTGAAGTCTAATAAACTATATAGACCAGGAATTGTTCTGGTATCTCCGGGGTCAAAACCATCAACTAAAATGATTGGTTTATCTAAAACACCCGTATCGGTATCTAAAAAGATTTCATATTCACCAAGACCAGCAAAATTTGTTGCTCCTGTATAATCTCCCAAATCTGCAGCTACAGTTGATTCAAATTCAACTGTTTGAGCTTGTATTAAAAAAGGGAATGTTAATAAAAGTAAAGCGTATTTTTTTATCATGATCAATTAATTAATGATTATGATAACAAGATACAAAGTTTCACTAAGTTAATTAGGTGTTATTTAATGTTTTAGGATAAAAAGCAAAAAAAATCCTCAAACCGTTAGATTTGAGGATTTCCTTGACAATTATATAGATATACTATCCTAAAAATGGATAACGATAATCTGTTGGCGTTACAAATGTTTCTTTTATCATTCTAGGTGATATCCAACGCAATAAGTTTAATGCGCTACCAGCTTTATCATTTGTTCCAGATGCTCTTGCACCTCCAAATGGTTGTTGTCCAACAACAGCTCCAGTAGGTTTGTCATTGATATAAAAGTTTCCAGCACAGTTTTGAAGTGCTTTTGTAGCTTCATCGATTGCATATCTGTCTGTTGCTAAAATAGCTCCAGTTAATGCATATTCACTAGTTTCATCTACTAATTTTAATGTTTCAGAATATTCATTTTCATCATAAACATAGATAGTAATCACTGGACCAAATAATTCAGTACACATGGTTGTGTATTTTGAATTTTTAGTTACGATTACTGTTGGCTCAATAAAATAGCCTTTACTTTTATCATGGTTTCCACCTACAATAATTTCAGCATCAGCATCACTTTTTGCTTGATCAATATATTTCGCCAATTTATCAAATGATCCTTCATGAATTACTGCGGTAATAAAGTTACTTAAATCTTCAGGAGAACCCATTTTAAAGGACCTTACATCTTCTATGATGCGTTCTTTTACAGTTTCCCATAAGTTTGAAGGAATGTAAGCTCTTGAAGCCGCACTACATTTTTGTCCTTGAAATTCAAAAGCACCTCTAGTAATAGCAGTTGCTACTTGAATTGGGTTAGCTGATTTATGAGCAACAATAAAATCTTTTCCACCAGTTTCACCTACAATTCTTGGGTAGGTTTTATAGTTGTGAATATTGTTTCCTATTTTTTTCCAAAGTTCTTTAAAGATATATGTTGAACCAGTAAAGTGTAATCCTGAAAAATCTGGGCTATCCATAACGGTATCTGTAATCATTACAGGATCTCCAAATACAACGTTAATAACACCAGGAGGAACTCCGGCTTCTTTAAAAACATCCATAATTATTTTTGCAGAAAAAATCTGACTATCACTAGGTTTCCAAACTACAACATTACCCATTAAGGCCATGCATGCAGGAAGATTTCCAGCAATTGCAGTGAAGTTAAAAGGTGTTACTGCATATGTAAAGCCTTCTAAAGGGCGATATTCTAACCTGTTCCAGGCATCACTTGTGCTTTCAGGTTGTTCATGATAAATATCTGTCATGAATTGTACATTAAAGCGTAAGAAATCTATCAATTCACAAGCGGCATCAATTTCAGCTTGATGTACAGTTTTAGATTGGGCAATCATTGTTGCGGCATTAATTTTGGCTCTATATGGTCCAGCAATTAACTCAGCAGCTTTTAAGAAGATTCCAGCACGATGTTCCCAAGGTAATTGAGACCATGTTTTTCTTGCCTCTAAAGCGGTAGCAATAGCGTCTTCTACATGAGATTTTTCAGCTAAATGATAAGTACCAACGATATGTTGATGATCATGAGGTGCAGACATGGTTTTTGTATTTCCTGTCGCTACATCTTTTCCATTTATGTATAATGGAACATCAATCTTTGTATTCCACATGTCTTTGTAAGTCGCTAAAACGGCCTCACGCTCTGGAGATCCAGGAGCATATGATTTAACAGGCTCATTTATAGCTATTGGTACGTTGAAAAATCCTTTTCCCATCTTAATTTTGGTTTAAAAATTCATTATTATTTTGAAGGTGCAAAGTTACGATTTTTTGACGACTAATGAATTGTCAAGTATTAAAACAAGGTTAAAATAATCGGTAATTTTTTGTAAGTTGCTGCCAATATTTTTTATATGAACGACGGAATCATCTTAACCCTAGCATATCCTGAAACTATTGTCTCGCATGCAAAAGAATGGTATTCTCCATTTCTTAGATTTTTATGTGTTGGAAATAAGAAACATGTAAGAGCTGGTCATGCAGCTTTAGTGTTGATTGATAAATCTACTGGAGTTTTAGAATATTATGATTTTGGAAGATATATTACATCTGTACCTAATGGAAGGATTAGAGGACGAGAAACTGATTTCGAACTCAATTTTCCGATTACAGCACATATTGAAAATGATGCAATTAAAAATTTAGATGAGATTCTAAAGTTTTTGGCAACACATCCTGAGCTCACTCATGGGAGTGGTAATTTACATGCTTCTGTATGTAATGCAATAGATTATGAAAAGTCTAAAGCGCATATTACGGCCATGCAAAGTAAAGGACTTATTCGTTATGCTGCTTTTAAAAAAGAGGCTAGCAACTGTTCGCGTTTTGTGACAGATAATTTGATTGCTAGTGTAACTAACAATTCTATTAAAAACAAACTCATAGCATCTAAGAGTTTTACGCCGAGTACAATTGGAAATGTCGTAAAAGCTGATACAGAGAATTATGTTTATATGGTTTCTGAAGCTGGTGAAATTTCAAAATTTGATTCGACAGTTAGTAAAGAAAATAGACGACTTTTCTTAGATACTTTAAAAGGATATAAATCTAGTTTGGTTGGAACACTCGAACCAAAACATAATCACATTAAAGAGGCGCATGCACAATGGTTAAGTGGAATTGGTACTGGTGCATGGTTTGAAATTTATGATTTAGCGAATAAAAATGAGTTTAGATTTAGACGCATTTCACCTTACGGAAACATAGATTGTGATGGGATTTATAAAATTACCTCGGAAGGTTTTGATATTCAATCAGAACACCAATTTGTATATTATTCTAACTGTCAATTCTTTCATATAGTACAGAATGATATGACCTTCAGATTTGAATTCCAAGAAAATTACAGATGATATGTATTAGTTAATAGCGAAAGGTGCGCTTAACTTAAAAGTTGGGATAATAACTTTAAATTTATTGGTATTAGTGAAGTTAACCATATTGTAGTGCCCTTGCATTGCACCAAATGGCGATGTTAGTAAACAACCAGAGTTATAGGTATGTGATTCACCAGGTTTTAAAACAGGTTTTTTGCCAATGACGCCTTCACCTTCAATAATTTCTGCATTATTAAGAGCATCTAAAACTCTCCAATATCTTGAGTTTAATTGTACAGAGTCTTTACTTTGGTTTTCTATCGTTACTTTGTATCCAAACGCAAAGTGCACTTTATAATTTTTATAAAATGTGCCTTCGAAAGATGTCTCGACAGAAATTTTTATACCACTTGTAACTTGTTGAACCATGAATTATCCCAATAATAGCCTACAAAAATAACTAATTTCTATCTAAATTGAAGACTTTTTTTAAATTATGCAAAATTTTAACAATTTTTTGAAAAACAACCGACTAACTGATTTAAAAATCAGTTGAAATCGCAAAATCTTCGATGGTCTTGAAAAAGTTTAAGATGTCTTTTTCTTTAAGTAACGTATTTATCGTTACCATTCTTACAAATTCTTGGCCTCTAAAATTTCCGAAGCCAACCATGAGTTGAGCATCTTCGTATAATGCTGTACATAATTTATTCGCTGGAATGGCTTTATAATTAAAGCATACTGAAATTGAGTCTTCGTAACTATATAAAGTGTAGTCAGGATGATTACTAATATAATTTCGAGCAATTTGAGCTAGATTAAACTGTTGATCTACAATAGATTCTAACCCGTTGCTTCCAACCGACTTCCATAATGTCCACAATTTTAGTGCATCATTCCTTCGACCACATTGGAGTGAGGTTTTACCTAAGTTAAAATCATCATCATTAGTTTGATATAAGTACTCAGCATCATTTGCAAACGATTGATAAAGATGTGTTTTGTTTTGAGTAACAATAATAGAACAGCTTAAAGGTGTACCTAGCATTTTATGAGCATTGACACTAAATGAATCTGTGTGTTCTATCCCGTTTACTAAATATTTATATTGATTACTAAAAATCACCGAACCACAATAAGCGCCATCTAGATGCAGCCAAATATCATGTTTTTTACAAACGTTACTAATACTTTTTACATTGTCAAAAGCTCCTAAAACTGTTGTTCCGGCTGTAGCATTGACGAAAAAAGGTTGGTGGCCTTGTTCTATATCTTTAATGATCTGAATGTCTAAATCTTCAGCTAACATTTGGCCTTTATCATTTGTTTTTATTGCTCTTACTTGATGTCTGCCAACACCTATAAATGATGCGTTTTTAGCAATCGAATAGTGTGAAACTTCAGAGGTGTAAAGTATCATCTTATTTGTGATTCCTTCATTTCTAGCAGATGGATTATATTTATCTCTGGCCATTAATACAGCCATATAATTACTCATAGAGCCTCCAGGTGCAAATGTGCCATCTGCAGTTTTTGGATACCCAATGATATCACATATTTTATGAAGAATTGTTTTTTCGATACCTACTTGAGGGCCTGCAACTTTGTACGTGTACATACTGTTGTTAAGCATGACTGCTAACAAATCACCAAGAATTGCTCTATTTATTCGTCCACCAAATAATTGATTGAAAAATGATGTAGAAGCTGTTTTAGGTGTGCTTTTGATAATATCTTTTAAAGTACTTTTAAAATTAGCATCAATTGAAGGTTCGTCATTGAGCTCAAGGTCTAATGTTTTGTATAATAATTGAGTATCAATTGGAGTGGCAACTGGGTTGTTTTTTTCTTCGGAAATTAAAAACTCAACGAGTTCTGTAAACAATTTTAAGTCGTTTGTCATATGATGAGATCGTTCTAAAATTTTGGCTCTGTGTAAATTTATCCCTATTTTTTCGGAATATTATATAAATCCTTTTTAAATATCCATTACTTATATTGAAGTCACAAGAGAATATTCAAAAACTAATAGCAATACTGTCGCAATCTTCAACAGAAGATTACAACACGATACTTAATAATTTCGATTTTAGCTCAATAAATTTCACTCCTTATGAGAGTTGGTCTAAAAAGCGATATACTCGAAATTGTATGTATAAGGATACCGATTTTGAACTTATTTTATTGTGTTGGGACCAAGGACAGGAAACTGCTATACATGGTCATGATGGTGAGGATTGTTGGGTATATTTGCTAGAAGGAATGTTGGAAGAAGTATATTATACTGTTGACAATGATTCTTATTTGCGTGAAGAGCGTTCAGAGAAAATATTGCCTAATAAATTCTCATTTATGAATGATAAAATAGGGTTTCATAAATTAAAAAACACTTTTAGAGGAAAATCAATAAGTTTACACCTTTATGCAAAACCTATTGAGAATTGTGTGTCTTTTGATGAAAGTTCTCAACAATTTATTCAGAGGAAGCTAAGTTATGATACGTTTAAGCAGCTAACGTTTAATAATTAGTTAGAGATATCAACCGAAGTAGCTTCGCCAAATCCAATAAGTTGATCAAATCGAGCACCTAAATCACGATAGTATACCAATACCTTATAATTATTTTCGGTTTGCCAGAAGTTACCACTAATTTTACCTTCATCGATTTTACCGTCGGTATCAACAACAACATATTTATAGTTGTAAAAACCTTGCTTTAATTTAATAGTACCCTCATAGCGTTTACTATCACCATTATAGACCAGTTTATTTTCTTTTCCTAAAGCGTAATTATTAAAATTTCCATAGACATAAAAAGTGCTACCATCAGTTTGTTTTGGATAAGATAGCGAGAAATGGACGTTAGTGTAATCGGCTTCAATATCTACATTATCTCGATCAATCGCGGTAATCAAAAAGTTTCCATTAATATCTGGGTTGTAAGTGTATGGTTGATTATCTCGAGCGCCATCTATAAATAAATAACTGTGATATATATCTTTTAAATCAATAAACTGTACACCAACATTGGCGCCTCTTACATCTTTAGTTTCAAAAAAGCGAAATTCGTTACTTGCCCAAAACGCCGTTTCTTTAGTGTATTTGTAAATCAATTCTTTTCCTATAGTATATTGAGGTTTGACGCCTTTAATTGCGGTTTTTAAATTGTTATTCTGAATTATTACGGTCTTAATAGTTTCCTTAGGATTATTTAAATTTAGAGCGCCAGAATTGATTGTGATATCTAAGCTTTGTTTGCTTTCAATATACTTCACATCTCGAGAACGTTTTACGGCAACCCCAACACCTAATTGTTCTTTAAAAACCATAAATTTTCTAGTAAAAACTAATTCATCATCTTCATTAAAAATTGAAATGATATAGTTTCCAGATTTTGTTAAACCACGAGTTTGCTTATTTGGAATTTGTAAATCATAATGCGAGTATAACTGATAAGCATTAAATGAGTTTTCATAATTCACAATTCTGAAATTATCAAACCCTTTCATGTATTCCATTTTTACAAGATTAGATTTTGTCCAATCATAGTTATAATGCTCAATGGTGTAATAAAAGTCTGGCTCGTCTGTTGTGAGCACGTCAAATTCTAGATGAAAAGCTTCGCCAAGCCGAATAATGGGTAGCTGCCCTTGGGAGGATGTTCTACTTCTGAAAGTAATCGTTTTTATATAATCTGGCGGATTGACTTCTTCAACTTGACTAAATCCCTGAATTGAAATTAGGATAGCTAGCAATAAAAAATAAATGTTCTTAATCATTATAATAGTTTGATACGTAAAGATAAACAAAATCTATGCCTTAATAGTATACCTACTTATGGATAAATATTCAATTGAGGCTTTTTTGTGCTCTTTTGGAATGATTATTATGTTAAGTAAAACTTAATAAAAACTTAATAAAAA
This sequence comes from uncultured Psychroserpens sp., assembly GCA_947489585.1. Lineage (GTDB taxonomy): Bacteria > Bacteroidota > Bacteroidia > Flavobacteriales > Flavobacteriaceae > Psychroserpens. The sequence continues at coordinate 207,172 of CANLEE010000001.1, read as the reverse complement.
TGAGATTTAAAGTTCTTATGTTATAGAAATCATAAATAGAGTAAATTATTATCGGGATTAACTAAATCTGGACTATTTTTAAAGTACCTATAATATATTTGTTATTAAAAAAACTATGCTTTGGATTCGTCTACTAATCTCATTAAGTGCCTTGTCATTTTTTCAATTAAATGGGCAGGAAAGTAATGTGTCAGATGAACTTTTAGAACATTTCCGTGCAGAAAATTGCCATGAAATTCTTCCATTGCTAGAAGGGATTATAGATGAAAATTCTGACAACCCTCTGTTTTGGTACAATAAGGGCCTTTGTGAAACCCAAGTTGTGAATTTTGAAGCAGCAAAAGAGAGTTTTATCAAGGCAGATGAACTGGATGTCGTTGGAACAGGGAAAGTGACTTATGAAAATCTCTACTATAATTTAGCATTAAGTGAGTTGAAGCTCAATAATATCAATGGTAGCCTTGAGTATATAGAGAAAACATTACAATTAGAAAATTTGCCTTCGGCTTTGTTTCAAGATGGAAATTTTAGTGTACTTGCAAATAATCCTAAGTATAAGAAATTAATGATTCAATACAAACCGTCCTTAAACAAGTGGACTAGTATATTTTTATTCATTGTATTTCAGGGAATTTTACTCTTTTCAATTTTAATATTTAGAAAGAAAGGAAATAAAAAATCTAATATTATTTTGGGTTTATTTGTACTTTCATTTGCATTAACTTTAGCCGTTTTTGTGTTGTATTGGAGTGGTTATATTTATATTTATCCATTTAGATATCTAGATAAGTTTTTTATAGTTTTAGGATACCTCTTTGGTCCGTTACTTTTGATGTATATTCAGTCTTTGTTTACTGAGAAACTTAAATTCAAACTTATTTTTTATCACTTTATTCCTTATAGTATATGCTTCTTGTTGTATGTAGGTCGATTATTTATAGACGTTTCTGAAACAGCCTTCGCTCCGTTACTTAATTTATTGTTTAACCCTTGGGTAAGGATAATACATATGTCTATATATCTCGTATTGATATATTCATATGTAAAAAGAGAAAAATTTAATATTGCTGATAATGTTAGTGTTTGGCTTAATTATTTGATGTATTCATTTTTTGGTTTAATACTATCCTATGTCATTTATTTTACGCTAGTTAATTTTCCGTTTTTTGATCAGCAATGGGACTATATGATTTCATTTATGATATCTTTCTTCATTATATTAATAAGTATTATGGGGTATCTACAACCCGAAGTGTTTTGGGGGTTCCGAATAGAGGAAGTGCTCACTTTTGTGAAATATAAGAAATCTGGTTTAAGTAAGAGTTTGTCTTTAGAACTCAAACAAAAGTTGTTGTCGTTAATGATTGATGAACAAGTGTATAAAGAAAATAATATAAGCTTAGAGATTTTGGCCGATAGGCTTGGTACTTCTAAGCATAATACATCGCAAATCATTAATGAGCATTTCAAAGAGAATTTCTTTGAGTTTCTCAATGACTTTAGAATTGATGAAGCAAAAGAATTATTGATAAGCAGACATAATAATTTAAATATTACCGAAATCCTTTATGAAGTAGGTTTTAACAATAAAGTATCATTTAATAATGCTTTCAAAAAAAGAACTGGGCTTACTCCAACACAGTATAAAAGTAGAATGTTAAGTATTGCTTAATTATTTCTTAAATGTTACTTAGCTAACAACTTATAACTTCCATATTTTCTTGTTGTGTATTCTTTTTTAACACTTATTGTTGTTTTTGTTATGTGTAATTTAACAATTAGAAATATTGATATATTCACTTGTTGTTGATATCTCCATTAAGTAGGAACAAACGTGTTATTTATATTGTCCTCTAATCAACAAATGTTCTTGTTTTACTCGTCACTAAATCGTGAATGTTAGATGTTTTTAACATGAATTATTGTTTTTTGATTTTACTATTTCTTCACTTCAAAATACAGCTTACAAACTTAATTTGTTAAATCATATGCTATAAAGTAAATAGTTGTCGGAAATATGGAAATTATTATCGGGATTACACTACTACAGGCATTTACTGTCTTTTTTTACACTAGCAATTGCAAAAGGCATGGTGGTGCTGGTGTGACTTATTATGCATTAAACCATGTTAACTTTAATTTCATAAGAGTAATTATTTTGAGTTAGTCTTCAAAAATAAAACCACTTCACTGCCTGCCTTTTCATATTGCACTATAACTAACTCGTAATAATTAAAATTAGAATTTATGAAAGTAAAAAATTATGTTTTAGTGATGGTGCTCTTCTTATTAAATACAGCTACAATGTTGGCTCAGGAGAAAACGATCACAGGTACAGTTACATCAGCTATAGACGCATTGCCGTTGCCTGGTGTTAGTGTCATCGTAAAAGGAACTTCACGTGGAGTTCAAACAGATTTTGATGGTAACTACTCCATTAAAGCTAGTGCTAATGAAACATTAGTATTTAGTTATGTAGGAAACAAAACAGTAGAGGAATTAGTAGGTAATAGATCTACTATCAATGTTGCATTACAAGAAGATGTAGCATCTTTAGAAGAAGTCGTTATTGAAGCCTATAGAACTTCAACAGCAGAGAAATCTAATATTGCATCCACAACGATTACCGCTAAAACGGTAGAGGCAAGACCAAATGCATCTTTTGCACAGACCTTACAGGGTCAGGTAGCTGGACTTAACATTACAACAGGTAATGGTCAACCAGGTGGAGATAGTACGATTAACTTACGTGGTGTATCATCATTATCAGGTAACACAGAACCATTATTTATTATCGATGGCGTGCCAGTAGATGAGGATAACTTTAGATCTTTAAACCCGAATGACATTGAGTCATTGTCAGTACTTAAGGATGCAGGAGCAACTGCGATCTATGGTAACAGAGGTGCCAATGGTGTTGTACTTATTAAGACACGTAGAGGATCTTATAACTCAGGTTTAAAAATCAACTACATTGGAACGACTGCATTTTCTGAGCTTCAGAGTAATGATTATAACTTAATGAACTCGAGAGAGCAGTTACAGTTAGAGAAGGATTTTGGATCAGGATTTGGAGCAACCTTATCTGATGCTGAATTAGCAATTAGAGCACAACAAACCAATACAGATTGGTTAGATGTCTTCTTCGGAACAGGACTCACTCAGAGCCATACCTTAAACTTAGCTTCAGGTGGCGAGAACATTAACTCGTTCACATCATTTGGATATACAGATCAAGAAGGTATTTTAAAGAAAGCAAGTACGCTTAAGCGTTTTAACTTCAGAAGTAATATTTCTGGTAAGTCAAGTAATGATAAGTTCAATTATGGAACCTCATTTACGTTTAACTACTCAGAATCAAATGAGCCTAATGCTATTGATGGTTCTGCAGGTTCTATTAACAGAAACTTTGTATTAGGAGCAAACCAATCGGTACCTTATATTTCACCTGCATCTTATGTGCCAGGAGAAGGAGGAAACATTCCAGTATTGTTTGTCAATACACCACTCTTCTTATTAGATAGAAGAGATACCTATACAAGACGTGAGGATGAAATTAAGGTGATCGCAAACGTAAATGCAAGTTATAAGATTACAGATAACTTAACCTTTAGAACCTCTTTTGGTGGTGATTTCACAGATGAGCAATTATTACGTGTTGAAGCACCTAATTCTTTTAACGCACAATTATTTGCTGTAACAGGAGATAACACACCAGGATTCTCTGATCAGGATACAAGACGCTCGGTAGCACTTAACTTTAATAACTCGCTTACTTGGTCAAAAGTATTTGCAGATAAACACTCATTAGAGGTGTCTTTATTTACAGAATATTTCAAAGCACACAGACGTAGTTTTGGATTTAGACAATTAGGTTTTGATCCAGCGACCTTCTCACCTGGAGATGGTGCAGCCTTTGTAAATGATAATGCAAATGATGATAATTATGTAGATACAGGTCGTGCAACAGTAAGAGATGCTGGTTTATTCTCATACTTTGGATTTGTGGATTATGATTATGATTCAAAATATGGATTCTCAGCGACAGTACGTCGTGATGCATCTTACCGTTTCTCAGCGTCTAATCGTTGGGGTACATTCTGGTCTGTAGCGGGACGTTGGAATATTTCAAACGAAGCGTTCATGGAAGATTCGATCTTTGATCAGTTAAAGCTTAGAGCATCTTATGGTACTACAGGTAACCAAAGAATTGTAGCAGTCGTAGGACAGTTTGCTTACTTTGCAGCTGCAGATTTAACAGAGAACTTCTTCAATACAGGAGGACAGTATGGTGGTGTAAATGGATTGTCAGTAGGGCAAATTGGAAACAATGATCTGAAATGGGAAACGATTATACAGGCTAATATTGGATTAGACTTCGCACTTATCGATAACAGATTAAGAGGTAGTTTTGATGTCTATCAAAGAAACACTGAAGATTTATTCGTGAACACACCTATTGCACCATCATTAAATGGAGGTGTTACTGGAATTAATGCAAACGTAGGTGAATTACAAAACAGTGGATTTGATGTAGAATTACACTATGATTTGTTCAAGTCAAGAGAAGAAGGTGGATTAAATGTTACACTTAATGTAGTAGGTAACTATAACAAACAAGAGATTGTAAGTTTAGGAGCTGGAGGAGATCAACCACTTGTAAGACGTGTTGGAGGTGTAATTGGAGAACTTTTTGTTGCTCCATATATGGGTGTTAATCCAGCAAATGGTAACTTATTGTTCTTAGACATTGATGGTAACTTAACAGAGGACCTTACTACAAATGATCAAAGAGCAACAGGAAAGAATATCTTCCCTGATTACCAAGGTAGTTTCGGATTTGATGCCGATTACAAGAATTTCTTTTTCACAACACAGTTTAACTATACCATTGGTGTATATCGTTCAGATTTCGATATGCAAGGATTCTTAGATCCAACAGCCATCGGACAGTTTAGACACTCTAGAGATATCTTAAGAGCTTGGACACAGCCAGGTGATATTACAGATATTCCATCATTAAATGCAACTAATGCAAGTGATGAATTCTTATCAGATAGAAATATCAGAAATTCAGATTACTTAAGATTACGTTTTATCCAATTTGGATACAATGTGCCTAAGAAGGTCTTAGATAAGATAGGATTCACTTCACTTAGAGCATTTGTAAGTGGTGAGAACTTAGTAACATGGAGTAAGTGGAGAGGCTTTGATGCAGAAGCATTAAATGCATCTCAAAACAGATACCCAACTCCAAAGACCTATTCAGTAGGAATAGAATTTGGATTTTAATAAAAAAATAAAATAAACATGAGAAATATATATAAATTATTAAGTGTTTGCTTGGTCTTCACAGTGGTATCGTGTAACGATGCGATTGATATCGACCAACCAGGACGATTAGGTGCAGACAACGCATTTCAAAGCGTTAATGACTTAAAAAGTGGTTTGTTAGGAGCTTACAACTTCCTAGACACCACTAATGAAATAGGCTATACGGCTGCAGTAACAGATGAGTCGTTTAGAGGACGTGATAATGGAGGTCAAAACTCCAATACACAAAACTTTAATATCAACTCTAACAGCGGTTATGTTTTTGGAGTTTGGTCTACAAACTATGGTGCTATTGGAATGGCCAATAGAATCATTGCAGCAGCAGAGACGCTTGATAGAGCAGAAAATCCAGATTTGTATGATCATGTGTTAGGACAAGCCTATGCAATTAGAGCTTTTTCACATTTTCAGATCTTAACGTACTTTTCAACAGATTATACAAATGATGCTGCACTGGCAGGACTGTTATTAACAGAGCCTACATCAGATATCTTTGCGAGTGTTGCAAGGTCAACAAATGGCGAGTTTTATACTCAGATTACAGCAGATTTAAATGCAGCTGCAAGTTTAATAAACGGAACAGATGCTGATACATCAGGTAATAAATTTATGGGGCAAGATTTCATTACTGCACTTAGAGCAAGAATGGCAGCCTATAGAGGACAGTATGCAGCAGCAGATGGATTTGCAGCAAGTTTATTGATGAACTATCCAATTGCTAATCAGGCACAATACTTTTCAATGTATGATGATGCAGATTTTACAGAGGTGATCTTTTCTTTAGAGAGAAACAGAGGAGATTCTTATGATAATCAAGGTACTGCTGGAGGCGGATGGGCTGGAAGCTTGTGGGCATTTATTGATGCTACCGTGGGTGGAGGACCATTTATGGAACTTAGCCGTTCAACATTCAATATTATGGATGGTACATCTGATATTCGTCTACCAAGAACAGTTAATTTAGGAGATTCGTCAATTGATCCAACATATACATCAAATCCAAATTTCTTAAATGATGATGTACTTATCGTTTGGAAATACCCTGGATCAGATAGTCAGCCATTAATGAATGACTTAAAAGTATTCAGATCAGCAGAGATGTTACTTATTAGAGCAGAAGCAGCAGCAGATGCAAATCAATTAGGAGTAGCAGCAGGATTTATCAAGCAACTTAGAGATGCAAGATTTGGAGCGCCTCAGCCATTACCTGCATATACGAGTCAAACAGAAGCTTTCGGCGGTATCTTAGATGAGAGACGTTTAGAGCTATTGTTTGAAGGACACCGTTGGGTAGATTTAAAGCGTTTAGGAAATAGAGGAAACAGAGCTATCGATAGAGATGCAAAAGAGTGCTCTATCTTAGCTGGATGTACATTAGGAAATGATGATTTCAGATTCACATTACCTATTCCTTTAACTGAGACAACAGCAAATAGTGCTGCAGAACAAAACCCTGGGTATTAATAAAAAAAACTAAATGATTATGAAAAACATTAAAATAACCATATTATCATTACTAGTAGTCGCTTTTTTTGGCTGTGATCAAGATGATAATATTAATGAAACGTTTAATAGCGTAAGCGGTCAGTCTTTAGTAGCGTTTGCTGGACCAAGTTCAAATTTAGCAGTTGTTATTGATGGAACTGGAACGGTAGATGTTGAAATACAGGTGTCTACAGTGTCCGATTCAGATAGAACAGTAACAGTAGCTGTTGATGAGGAGAGTACTGCAGCAGCAGAGAATTATACTTTAGTATCTAATATGGTAACAATTCCTGCTGGTTCATATTCTGGTATGCTTACCATCAATGGTGTAGATAACAGTGTTGAGCCACAGGCAGAAACTATTATACTTAATATAACAGATACAACTGCTAGTAATCCATCGATTACTTCAAATTCTCAGCATACAGTGAATATCTTTCAAATTTGTCCAGTACCTGAAACTTACTTAGTTGGTGAGTATCTGTTAACCGATAATGGTAATGGTAATTTTGGAACTGATGTACCTGTTACTATTACTGTAGATCCAGATGAGCCAACAAACCGTTTGTTTACGGCAGAATTTTTACCAGGAACTGGTGTTGCACAAGATGTAGGAGCTGTCTTGACTCTTGGTTGTAACTTCTATAGTCTAGGAACTATTGATATCAATGTAACATGTACTCAAGTGACATCTTATATTATTGGTAGTGCTGGGGCTTCAAATTCAATGTATGATCTTGCTGATGATACTGTACATACAGTAAATTATTTAGAAGATCTCGAAGCAGATTGTGGACCAACAATTGTTCAGAATTTTACACTAACTAAACAATAAAAGAGATATGAAAAACATTATAAAACTATGTAGTGTGATTTGTTTCGTTATGTGCTTTACAGCATGTGACGATGGCAGTGATCTAGGATTTAGCCCAACAGAAAATGTAGGGTGGATTCAATTCCCAGGAACTAATCCAGCATCATTCAATTACAACTTGTCATTTGACGTTGGAACAAGAATTGGAGTTGATGTTCAGGTACCTAGAGTTGAAAGCGATTTAACAATTGCTTATAACTTAGTAAGTGTATCTGGATTAGATCCAAATGCTGCTTTTTCTAATACTGGCTCAATTGTAAGTCCAGCAGGAGAAACAAGTTATGCGGGACCAGATAATGGGACAGGTATAGACTATACATACTTAGCAAATATTGAGTTTGACTTTACAGAATTGCCTGTATTAACTGAGCCAATGATATTTGATATTGTATTAGCGTCAACAAGTGATGCAGCAGTAGAAGTTGGATTTAATAATGAGAAACCAACAACTCAAAGAGTTACTATATGTCCAGCATTAGAATCTACAACAGGCTTTGCTTTAGGAGACTATACACTTACTGTACCAACAGGAGATGGGCCATTTGGAGCGCAATTTGCTGATGGAATTGTGGTGACTTTGACTGAAGGTTCTGGTGGTGAATTTACCAGAGTGTTTCAAGCAGATTATTTACCAGGAATTGGAGCTGGCTTACCAGTTGTAGATGTTGATTTTACATTTGGAGCTGATGGAACATTAATTTCAGGGCCAATTTCAACAGGCGTTGGTTGTGGAGCAGAAATCTTGTTAGATACAGGAGATGCAGCTGCTTTACCTTGTGGTGATGCGGTGATTATGCTGAATCTTTTAGATTTTGTAGGAGGCGCAGGAAACTGTGGTCAGGCAGATGTTCCAATGACAATCATGTTAACTAAGATTTAATAACTCATGTGGAGAACCACTTGTTCTTTGTTTTAATTAATCGGTTGTTATAGATTTAATATTGATTTAGTAAGAATTAGTGGTTTTAATATAAATGTGGGAGTTAAGTATGTCATATATTTAACTTCCACATTTGCTTTTTGGTATTGAACTTAAAAACAATAATAATGAAGTATAAGTCGAAATTAATAACATTTATATTTATAATCCTTTTGGGGTTTTACTCTAGCAATGCTCAACAAAATAACACGCTTAATAGTGATTTAGTTGCGTATGAATCTAATGATGAAAACCCCTTTGGAAAGCCTAATAAAAACGCGCCAGAGCAAATTAGAGATTTCGAAAAATTTATTGGTGTTTGTAATTGTAAAAGTGTACAATACAGTGGAAATGGCGTTGGAGACACATTAGCTCTAAAATGGAGATGGAAGTACATACTAAACGGAAATGCTATACAGGATGATGGGTGGTTTGGAAATGAAAGCAGTCAAACAGCTTTTACAAGTATTAGAATTCTAAATCCTCAAACAAAGCAATGGCAAGTTCCTTTTTTTACACCTTATATGATTTCTGAACCTCAAATTTGGAATGGCGGTAAAGAAGGAGAAAATATTGTATTGAGAAAACCTGAAGCTAAGCAAAATAATGATCATATAGAAAGTGTATTGACGTTTTCAAATATTACTGAAAATGGATTTAATTGGACTGGTAAAATAGTTAATTTAGATTCAAAAAAAGAAACAGTATTTTGGAGAATATGGTGCGTAAAAGAATTGTAATCATTAGAGTGCTTTTTAGCTAATTATATACCATAAGAAACCTGTAACTATTTTTTAGTTACATGTTTTTTTTAGATAATTTAGTTAAAAGAGTTTATCTTTTTTTATACTTAATTTGCCATAATGTTTTCCAGCTTTTACCGCCATCTTTAGTGCTTTCCCAAATCCAATCAAATCCATTTTCAGTAATGTTTTTAAATACCATTTGTTGTTGGCTATTTTGTGACATTTCAGTTTTAAAAACAGGATTTCCATCAATAATATCTCCTGTAAAATTATAATGCCCACCTCCTGAATCTACCCACGTCTGTTTCCAAACGTTGGTCTTTGGGTTAAAAATTGAAACACTCATTCCTGTATAGTTTGTAGTTGGATCTTTAAAGTTCTCTTGTATGACTTTATCTCCAAGAATCCTTATGATGGTATTCTCTCCTATGACTTCTTGCCCATTAGCATTGGTCCAAGAAACGTCCCAGTTCCCTAACCAAAAATCAAATGTGTTTTCATTTAACTCTTGCGAATAGCAATTACCAGTAACAATAGCGATAATTAATAATAGCATTTTTTTCATGTTTTCGTATGCATTAGTTGATGGTTGTTTTTGTATCTGAAAGCTATTAAAATAGAATAGATAGTAGGTTAATTTTTATCGGAATTTTTTAAAACTCATAGTTTACTTCTTAATTAATCTACTAACTAACCCTTATTTAATTTCAGAAACTAAAATTATTGTAACGATTGTAACGTTATTTAGAATCTATAAAAATAATAAACTTAGAATTTCTGACTACTATATTCCGTAGTAAATTCGTAAATTTGCACCGATTTTTAGACAACTAATTTCAATACAAAGCGTATGTCAAAAGACATTAAGATTAAAAAAGGTCTGGATATAAAACTTGTTGGTGAAGCTGAAAAAACAGCTGAACAAGCCATTATAAGTAATTTCTGCACTATCAGACCTGAAGATTTTCACAGCGTTATTCCAAAACTTATAGCAAAAGAAGGTGCTACTTTAAAAGCAGGAGATGTTATCTTTTATGATAAGTCAAATGAAAATGTAAAGTTTGTGTCTCCGGTTTCTGGAACTGTGGTAGAAGTACAAAGAGGTCCAAAGCGTCGCATCGATGCTATTAAAATTCAAGCAGATAAAGAGCAATCTTATAAAGACTTTGGAACTTTCAATATGGACGCAAATGCAGAAGCTACTAAAGCACATTTGCTAGCCTCAGGATGTTGGTCTTTTATTAAACAGAGGCCTTATGATGTGATTGCTAACCCTGTGAAATCGCCTAAATCGATTTTTATTTCTGGGTATGCAACTGCACCTTTAGCAGCAGACTTAGATTTTGTTCTTAACGGAAAGGAAGCTGAGTTACAAACTGCAGTATCTGCTTTAGCAAAATTAACCGAAGGTCAAGTTCATATAAGTATTGGGACTAACAATTCGCCATTAGCTCATATGAATGATGCTATGATTCATAAAGTATCTGGTCCTCATCCTTCAGGAAACGTTGGTACACAAATCAACAAAATTGATCCTGTAAATAAAGGAGAAACAGTTTGGACAGTTAATGCACAAGACTTAGTTATCATTGGAGAATTATTGCTTACAGGTAAATTCAATGCAGAACGTATTGTCGCTTTAGTTGGTTCTTCAGTAGAAAAACCTAGATATTTCAAGACAAAGATTGGAAGCGAAGTTGCTACAATGATATATGATAAAGGTGTTGAAAAAGAAGGTAACGATCGTATTATCTCTGGAAATGTGTTATCTGGAAAACAAGTAAAACCAGATGGAAGCTTAGGCTTTTATGATAATTTGATTTCAGTCATTCCTGAAGGGGATGATTATGAATTCTTTGGATGGAACAAACCGGTTTTTAATAAAATCTCTACATCAAGAGCATTGACATTTTCATGGTTAACACCTAAGAAAAAATACAGCTTAAACACCAATACTAATGGTGAACATCGTGCTTTTGTAGTTACAGGTTCTTATGAAGAGGTTTTTCCGTTGGACATTTATCCAATGCAAATTCTAAAAGCATGTAAATATGAAGATTTAGATGAAATGGAAGCTTTAGGAATGTACGAAGTTGCACCTGAAGATTTTGCATTGACAGAATTTATATGTGTGTCTAAACAACCACATCAAGATATTATTAGAAAAGGATTAGACTTAATGCTTAAAGAGATAGGATAATGGGTTTAAAAAGTAACTTACATAATTTTAGAGAAAAGAATAAAGACAAAAAATGGTTGCCAGCATTTTCTGCTATCCATACCTTTTTATTCTTACCTAATGAGACCACACATAATGGAACTCATATTAAAGCAGCCGATGATTTAAAGCGTACCATGAACACTGTGATTTTGGCAATGATACCTTGTTTACTCTTCGGAATGTATAACGCTGGTTACCAACATCATTTAGCATTTGGTGAGATTCAACAAGCAACTGGAGGTTTCTTTAGTTCTGAATTTTGGACTTTAGATAACTTTATGGTTGGTTTTTGGAAAGTAATTCCATTAGTAATAGTGTCTTATGGGGTTGGTTTAGCTATTGAGATTTTCTTTGCAATGAAAAACAAACACGAAGTAGAAGAAGGCTACTTAGTAACAGGGATGTTAGTGCCTTTAATCGTGCCAATTGATACACCATTATGGATGCTAGCAGTAGCAGTAGCTTTTGGAGTCGTTATAGGTAAAGAAGTATTTGGAGGAACAGGAATGAATATTTTAAATCCTGCCTTAACCATTAGAGCCTTTTTATTCTTCGCTTATCCAACATGGATGTCTGGAGATAAAGTATGGGTTCAAGGTGCTGTTGAACGTGATCAAATGATTGCAGCCGGTGAAAATCTGGATGCTGTTTCTGGAGAAACAATTTTAGGAAGTTTAGCTCAAGGTAAAGATTTCGTTTATGATGTATGGGATATGTTTTATGGATTGATTCCTGGTTCAGTAGGAGAAACATCAGTTCTATTAATTCTTTTAGCTGGATTATTTTTAATCTTCACTAAAATTGGAAGCTGGAGAATCATGCTATCTTCAGTTATAGGAGCTTTGGTAATGGGATTAATATTTAACGGTGTTGTAAGCTCAGGATGGATTTCAGAATCAAGTAAGTTTTATAGCCTTATGAATACCGAATTTTGGCATCACCTATTAATTGGTGGATTTGCCTTTGGTACTGTATTTATGGCTACCGATCCGGTGACTGCTTCACAAACTAATAAAGGGAAATGGATTTATGGGTTTTTAGTAGGATTTATATCTATTATGATTCGTGTATTTAATCCTGCATATCCAGAAGGTGTGATGTTGGCTATTCTATTAATGAATGTCTTTGCACCAACAATTGATCATTATGTGGTTCAAGGAAATGTAAAGAAAAGAATGAAACGTCTAAAAGTTAAAACTGCTTAACGATGGAAAAGAGAACAGACAAAAATTCATACACTATTATTTTTGCTATTGCAATGGTAGTTGTAGTAGGTGTTATATTAGCTGGCTTATTTGGTTGGACAAAACCAATGATTACCGTTAATGAAGAAATAGAGAAGCAACAAAACATTCTCTATGCTATGGGAATCAATAATAATGATGATACAAGTGCAAATTTTGTGTCTACAGATGAAGCACCAGAGTTATTTAAAAAATACATCAAGAAGCAATTGGTTGTAAGTTCAGATGGTAAGTTTACTGAAAATAATCAAGCCTACTTAATTGACGTAAAGAAAGAACAAGCGAAAGCAAAAGCAGGTGAAGCTAGACAATTGCCTTTATTTGTAGGTGAAGATGAAAAAGGCAAGAAATATTATATCGCTCCAATTAGAGGTAAAGGGCTTTGGGATGCAATTTGGGCTTATGTAGCTATGGATGAAAACATGGTAGTACAAGGTGCATACTTTGATCACAAAGGAGAAACACCTGGTCTAGGTGCTAACATCAAACAACGTTTCTTTATGGACGATTTTATTGGTGAGCATTTAATGTCTAATGGTAATTTTAAAGGTATTAATGTTGCCAAAGGAAATGCAGACCCTAAGAACAACGATAAAACAGATAATGAGGTAGATGCTATTGCAGGAGCTACGATTACAGGTGATGGTGTATCAGCAATGATAAGAAGTGACTTGAAGCTTTATGTACCTTACTTTAAAACTTTAAAACAATAATAGTATGGGCTTACTTTCAAAAAAAGACGCAGCTTTAATAAAAGATCCATTAGCAGATAATAATCCAATTACGATTCAAGTATTAGGTATTTGTTCAGCTTTAGCAATTACTGCAGAGCTAGAGGCATCAATTGTAATGTCTATATCTGTATTATTTGTATTAGGTGTAGGTAATGTAGTGATCTCTTTAATGCGAAATATCATTCCTTCAAAAATTAGAATTATTGTGCAACTTATCGTCGTTGCAACTTTAGTTATTATAGTAGATTTGGTTCTGAAAGCTTTTGCTTATGAATTAAGTAAAACACTTTCTGTTTTTGTTGGATTAATTATTACCAACTGTATTATCATGGGACGTTTTGAAGCTTTTGCTTTAGGAAATGGTCCTTGGAGATCGTTTTTAGATGGGATTGGTAATGCTTTAGGATATGCAGTAATATTGATTATAGTAGGATTCTTTAGAGAACTTTTAGGTTCTGGAACATTATTAGGAATCCCTGTACTTGGAGACCCAATTGAAAAAACTGGATTATACGCATTTGGTTATGAAAATAACGGATTCATGTTATTATCACCAATGGCATTAATTGTCGTAGGTATTATCATTTGGGTACAACGTACAAGAAATAAAGATTTAGTAGAAGATTAAAAGTCTAGTCCTTAATTAGGACTTAAACTCAAAGCATATGGAACATATAGAATTATTTTTCAAATCAATATTTATAGATAACATGGTATTTGCAACATTCCTTGGGATGTGTTCTTATCTAGCCGTATCTAAAAAAGTATCTACAGCTGTTGGTCTGGGTGCCGCAGTAATATTTGTACTAGCAATCACTGTACCTTTAAACTGGTTATTAGATCAATATGTTTTGCAACCTGGCGCATTATCTTGGCTAGGTGCAGAATATGCAGATTATGATTTAAGTTTCTTATCATTCATCATGTTTATTGCAACCATTGCAACCATGGTGCAATTGGTAGAAATAGTCGTGGAGAAATTTTCTCCTTCATTATATAATTCACTTGGTATTTTCTTACCATTAATTGCAGTAAACTGTGCAATCTTAGGTGGTTCGTTGTTTATGCAATCTCGTGAAATTGAAACCTTAGGATTAGCTTTAAACTATGGTGTTGGCTCTGGTATTGGATGGTTTTTAGCCATTTTAGCGATTGCTGCTATTCGTGAGAAAATTAGATATTCAAATGTGCCACCAGCATTAAGAGGGCTTGGAATTACATTTATTATCACCGGACTTATGGCTATTGGTTTTATGAGCTTTGGTGGTATGCTAACTGGAGGTGATGAAGAAGCAACAGAAGCAACAACAGTTGAAGTCAAAGTAATTCCAACTGGAGACAATACAGAATTAGCTAATAACACTAAAATAGAAGAGTAGTATGATTTTAGCAGGAACATTAGGAACAATTTTAGCAACAGTAGCAGCGTTTTTAATAGTAACTTTAGTACTAGTAAGTTTGTTATTGTTTGTAAAACAAAAATTATCACCATCTGGCCCAGTAAAGATTAAAATTAATGGTGAACGCGAAATAGAAGTAGCCTCAGGAAGTACATTGTTGTCTACATTAGGAGGTGAAAAAATATTCTTGCCATCAGCTTGTGGTGGTGGTGGAACTTGTATTCAATGCGAGTGTCACGTCCTTTCAGGCGGTGGAGAAGCATTGCCTACAGAAACACCTCATTTCAGCAGAAAAGAATTAGCACATGGTGCACGTTTATCTTGTCAAGTGAAAGTGAAACAGGATATGGAAATCACAATTCCTGAAGAAATTTTCGGAATTAAAAAATGGGAAGCAACGGTTGTGTCTAATTATAACGTAGCTACGTTTATTAAGGAGTTTATTGTTGAAATTCCAGAAGATATGGGCTATAAAGCTGGAGGTTATATTCAGATTGAAATTCCAGAAATTGAAGTTAAATATTCTGAAATGGATGTTACAGCGCATCCTGAAGATCATCCTGGAGAGCCAGATAAATTTAAAGCAGATTGGGAAAAATTTGGACTTTGGCCTTTAGTAATGAAGAATACAGAAACTGTTGAAAGAGCATATTCTATGGCTTCTTATCCTGCTGAAGGAAGAAAAATCATGCTTAATGTTCGTATCGCTACACCTCCTTTTGATCGTGCCAAAGGTGGATGGATGGATGTGAATCCTGGCATTGCATCATCATACATTTTTAACCAAAAAGAAGGCGATAAAGTAACAATTTCTGGACCTTATGGTGAATTTTTTATCAATGAGTCTGAAGCCGAAATGTTATACGTTGGTGGTGGAGCAGGTATGGCTCCAATGCGTTCTCATTTATATGAATTATTTAGAACAATCAAAACGGGGCGTAAAGTAACATATTGGTATGGCGGGCGTTCTAAAGCCGAACTCTTTTATATACATTATTTTAGAGCGCTAGAAAAAGATTTTCCAAACTTTAAATTCTATCTAGCTTTGTCAGAACCAATGGAACAAGATAATTGGAAGGTTAAAAAAGATATTAATGATGAAGATGGAGACGGATTTATAGGTTTTATTCACCAAGTGGTAATAGACCAATATTTATCAAAGCATGAATCACCAGAAGATATTGAATTGTACTTCTGTGGACCTCCACTAATGAACCAAGCCGTTCAAAAAATGGGAGAGGATTTTGGTATAGACGATGAAAATATTAGATTCGATGACTTTGGTGGATAGTCACTACATATTATATCATATAAAAAAACCAACTCGTTACGAGTTGGTTTTTTTTATTAAAGGTTATTCTTTATTATCTTCCTTTTTCATTTTGATATAACCCGTTACCAATCGTACTCCTAATCTAGCAAAGAGTATAATGGCAATCACCATTACAATATCAAATCCGTTCATATACTTATTTGTATTCTATAATTAAAAAGACAGCTGTACTATCTCCAATATTAAGTGCCTCATGCCATTCAATACGATCATTATTAAAACTATAACCCGTTGGGATATTGACCTCTCTAGTACCTGTAGTGTCTTTAATTCTAAAGGTGCTTCCAGCAAGCGTATAGCCAAAATGTGGATTGTGGTAATGGCGCTCATGACCAACGCCAGGAGGAAACGTACATCTTAAAACTCTTACATTTTCATTATCATCAACAAGCTCGCAAACAGCTTCATTATTCCAACCAGCTTCTAAAGGGTCTGGTAAAGTGTTTTCGTTTTTGCAACTAACTATTAGTAGTAAAACAAAAACATAAGTTACATATTGAAATTGTTTTATTGAGTATTGCTTAAAGAACTTGGCCATGATTTAGTTTTTCAAATTTTTCATAATTTCTTCAATGGCTTTGTCCAATTGTGGTTGGTTACCATTTAATCGATCATCAAATGTTTCTTTGACATAAATATCTGGAACAACACCTGTCTTCTCTAAATTATCTCCATTTAATGCATAACAGCCCCAAGATGGTAACCTATAAAAGGATCCATCAACAAGACCTGCTCCTGAAGTAAAAATAATCCAGCGGTAAGACTCTGTTCCTATCACTTTACCTAAACCTAGTTCTTTAAATCCTGCAGAAGTGACTTCGGCATCACTAAGTGTTTGTTCGTTAATTAAAATAATGATAGGTTTTGCGGCTGGTCCAAAATTTGGTTGAGGTGCTAATTTTCCTTCTCTATATTTCCATTGTGCATAAGGTTTCTGAGATAAGAACTGTAAGACATCATCATGAACATTTCCGCCTGTATTATTTCTTAAATCTAAAATAAGAGCATCTCTATTATAAGTTTCAGAAACCATTTCACGTTTAAAGTTGTTTAATTGCCCGCCACCCATATTTTTCATATGAACGTATGCAATTTTGTGTCCACTTTTACTATCCACATAAGATTGATTTTTAGCAACCCATTCATCATATAATAAACCTCTTAAATTTCGAGTTGAAATAGGATGGATATTTACAGTGTTTGTTTGACCATTTCTGCTAAAATTGAGTTGTAGTTCTTTTTCTAGAGAAGGTTTTGAAAAATAGGTTTCACGGTTCATTTTAGTATCAATAGCTTGACCATTTACACTTATAAGGATGTCACCAGGTTTTATATCTTTTCCTGTAATATCAGTCGGGCTTTTGGAAACAATGCGTTCAACCATATACGGATTAGATTTAGAGAATATAATTCCTGTTTCTTGTGTTCGACTTCCATAGTAAGTATTGTTTTCTTGTCCGCGTGTTCTGAATCCAAAATGAGACGTGTTAAGTTCACCTAGCATATCATTAAATAATAAACTTAATTGTGAACGTTTGGTTATATACGGTAAAAAGGACGCATATTTATCTCTTAGTTTTTGCCAGTTTTCTCCATGGAAATTCTCATCATAGAAATTAGATTCAAAACCTGCCCATGCTTCATGAAACATTTGGTTAAATTCATTCACTAGGTTTTTCTGAAATGTAGCATCAATCTCAATTTTTTTAAGCTTGTTAGAAGCAGGATTTAAGGTATGTATTGCTCCATTAATTAATATATAGTGCTTGTCTTTTGCACTTACAATATATACCCCTCCGTTACGCTGCTTATCAACGTTTTCAGTTTTGTTGTTCTCAAATGGCTTTATAACTGTTCGCCAAAGATTAAAATTACCTTCATCATGGTTTGAACCATAGTAAAGATAGACAGCGTCATCAGTTGCAATTTCATATACATTTCCCTGAGATCCAAAAGCAGGACTTATTAACTCTAAACGATCCATTAAGCCTTTTTCATTTATGGTTATAGACATGCTGTCTTTAATATCTTTATCTTCAGCCTCTTTGCCGTCTTCTTTTTTAGGGTCTTCTTTAAAAAGGGCGTCAAATTTTTCAGAAGTAAAAGGTGCCTCGTATTTGTCTAAGGCCATTCGATAAATATGAGTATTAGCATTTCCTCTAGGGAAACTAGGCTCGGTTAAATTAGCTGAAAAATAAATATACTTGCCATCTTTAGACCAAAATGGGTTACTCTCATTAACACCAGTTTTTGTAAGGTTAGTTATTTTCTTTGAAGGAATATGGTAAGTAAATATATCAAGTTCAAAGTTTCGATATGCATTGTAGACTAAGTAAGACCCATCTGGTGAAAACCGAGGCGAAGGCGCATACAAGGCCCAAAACTCATCTGTTACCACAGTGGTACTTTTAAAATTACTGAGATCTAGCATACGTAATTCATTACGCCCACTTACATAAACAGCTTGTTCTAACTTTGGACCTAATAGTATATTGACATTGTTTTGAGCTTCGTTAGTGATACGTTTCTCTTTACCATTACCATCTGCTGAAATGGTAAATAAATTGCGATACCCATCTGCCGTTTGAGTGTATAGAATTGTTTTATTGTCTTTAAGCCATAATACTTCTAAAACACGTTCATCTTGAGAAGTATTTAGTTTTTTTACAAATTTTCCTTTTATGTCAGATACAAATAATTCTCCTCGAGACACAAACACAATTTTTTTATGGTCTTGGGAGATATCAAAATTAGTGATGTTGCCTTTGACTTTAAAGTCTTGTGATTTTGAAAGTGTATTATTTCTATTAATGTTAATAGTTATTTTTTTAGATTTTTTACTGGCTACATCATATATAAAGATTTGATAGTCTTTTGTAAAAACGACCTTTTGGCCATTGGCACTTACTTGAGGCCTTCCAATTGATGATTTGAATTTTGTGAGAACAGTCTTCGTGTTATTTGTAAATGTATATAAATTGTACTCGCCATTAATTTGATCAGAAGCAAAGAATATAGTTCCGTTTTTGTCAATAGTTGCCCACATATCTTTCCCGTTATAACTCGTATATTCTTTATAAGTGTTTGTTTTAGGATTGTAAGATTTAATATCAGGATTATAATCCCCTTTATAGCGCTTACGATGTGTGAAGTTTTTACTTTCCCAACTCTCATTGAAGAAGATTTCACCAGTTTTTGGGTGCGTAGTGACATTATGAACGTTATTAAAATAATGTTCAAACAGACGCACAGGTGTACTACCATCAATAGCAACACTGTAGCCGCTAAAACGATTATAACGAGAAGAGGTAAAATGAATGTGTTTAGAATCCCAAGACCAACTGTCTACGTCATCTGCTGTATCGTGAAATGTAAGTTGTTTAATTTCACCACCATCTGTTGGCATTATATAAACATCTCTGTTGCCATATTGCGTAGCACTAAAGGCTATCCATTTACCATCAGGAGATATACGTGGTAATGTCTCTTTACCTTCCATAGCTGTTAAACGTAAGGCTTCTCCTCCAGATGAAGATGTTTTCCATAAATCGCCATCATAACTAAAAACAATGGTGCTACCATCGGGAGATAGGGTTGGGTCAATTTGAAAATAAGCCTCTTGGCCATAAAGTATTCCGTTAAAAATAAATGAAACAAAAATGAGGGTTAAGTGCAGTGCTTTCATTGTGTTAATATATTGATTAATGATGCGTGAAAATTTAGAATAATTTCACAAATAGCTAGTGCTTAAAATTACATTTTTAATTGTTTTATAACAAATGGTTATAGTGCGACGTTGTATGTATTATGAAGAAAATTGTACTTACCACTTTAATTGTAATTTTATTGGCTGTTTTAGCCTATCAATTTAGACCTGTAAAAACTGCAGTTAATATGGCTAAAGCCTCGCTAGTGACAACTAGTTTAATTAATAAGGATAGTCTAACTATTAAGTCGCGAGTTAAGGTTTTAGAGGGTTATAAACGTGTCCCTTATCAAGAGGGAAGTTTTGCTGAATATCTTAGGAATTATGAATTGAAGCCCTTCGGAAGTAAAATTATTAACTATGACGATTCTGAATATTTCTGGCAAGGTGGTCATATTGGTGTTTTAGATATTCCAGTGCCAAAAAATGGATTGCAACAATGTGCCGATGCACTTATTAGAATTAGAAGTGAATACCTTTGGGATAACAATCGAAAAGCAGAAATTGGATTCAATTTCACTTCAGGTCACTACTGCTCATGGCAAAAATATGCCCAAGGATATCGCCCTAAAATTAATGGAAATAAAGTGAGCTTTAGCAAAACAGCTAGTGCTGATCATTCTAAAGACAACTTTTATAAGTACTTGAATTTAATTTATATGTATTCTGGAACATTATCACTTTATAATGAACTTAAATCTATTGATGATAGTGATTTAAGAGTAGGTGATATGCTAATTAAAGGCGGTTCACCAGGGCATATTGTGATGATTTGTGACGAAATTGTCAATGCCGAAGGGAAGAAGCTCTTCTTGTTATTTCAGGGCAATACACCTGCTCAAAGTGTACATTTAGTAAAAAACCTTGAAGATTTAGATATTTCACCTTGGTATCAGCTTCAAAGCGATGCTGTGATACCAGTATCTAATTATACCTTTAGTAGTTCAAAATTTGTTCGATTTAAATAGCAAGTTTGTATCTTTGCACTATGAGCAAAGCCTTAACACCACAAGAACTTCATAACTTAGCAATGAATCATGTTGGCAAAGATTTAGAACAACGTGGTTTTGAATTTGTAGCGATTAATAGCAAGTTAAAACGACACCCACAATTTGTGTGTATTGATAAAAATAGTCAATACTTTTTTGTGATTGTCAAAGCTGTGAAACTTCCTGAAAATCCTAATAATTATGATGTAGTTTGGATGGAAACGTTTAAAAAACATGCTTTTGAAAAAGATGCTAAAGTTTTATTCGCTGGTGTTGGCCTAGGAAATCCTAATGGTGATGATTTGCCTGTTTATTTAAATGAAGACTATCTCATAGAATATAATGGCATTCAAGTTATCGAAGCTAATCTTAATTAAATGAAGCAATTTTCATTAGTACTCGTCCTTTTTATCTTATTTATGTCTTGTAAAGATGTCACAAAGGATAAGAGTATAACATTTGAAAACACAAAACTATCTGGGCCAGTTTTCGGAACCAATTTTAATGTTATATATCATTCTAAAATGAATTATATCAAGCAGATAGATAGTTTATTTGCTGTGGTCAATCAATCGATGTCGACGTATATTCCAAATTCAGATATTTCAAGATTAAATAGAAATGAAGATGTGATTTTAGATGATCATTTTTCTAAGGTGTTTTTAGCATCAAAAGAAATTTTTGAAGCCACTCAAGGCGCATTTGATCCAACAATTGGAAATGTGGTAAATGCATGGAGTTTTGGAGCTGATAAGAATAAGTTTTTGACAGATAGTACAACGATTGATAGTTTGATGCGTTACGTAGGTTTAGATAAAGTTCACCCATTTAATACTAAAAGTGGTGCTATTAAAATTGTAAGACCGATTCATACATATCTTGAATTTAATGCCATAGCTAAAGGTTATGGTGTTGATGTGATTGGAGAATTTCTAGAGCGCGAAGGTATCGACAACTATCTTGTTGAAATAGGAGGAGAGATACGTGCAAAAGGGATGAACAAAGAAAAAAATACTGCTTGGAAAGTTGGACTGGATGAACCTAGGTTTGATGGAAAACAATCTGTTTTAAAGGCTATTAGTCTTAAAGATGAAGCTATGGCAACCTCTGGAACGTATCGTAAGTTTAAGATTGATGACAATGGAAATCGTTATGCTCATATCATAAATGCCAAAACAGGATATCCAAGTAAGACAAACATTCTTAGCGTATCTGTAATTGCTGAGGATTGTATGATTGCTGATGCCTATGCGACAGCATTTCAAGCTATGGGAATAGGAAAAGTTACCGAGTTTCTAAAAGCACATCCTGAGTTAAAAGTATTTATCATTTTTGAAAATGATGAGAAGGAATTTGAAACTTTAAACCTAAATAATTTTCCTGAATAATATGTGACTTTATAGAATATTAAGGGTCTTAATATTGCTATTAATCTATAAAAAGAAAGGTTGTTCTAGTTAAGCGGAGTTCAGCCTTTTTTTTGTTTGTACACTATTGGAATAATTTCACCTTTAGCTAAACAGTATGTTTCTATAGTGTCTTCAGAAAGATTAGCTGTATAATCAACTTCGTCTACTTTAAAACCTATACTGCGAAGCTTGTTAAAATAGTCACGACCATAAACCCGAACATGATCATATTGTCCAAAGATTTTTGCTCGCTCGTTTCTATCAGTGATTGTGTTATCTTCAAAGGTTTGTGCTCTTGATAAATCTTGCGGAATTTGAAGAACACCAAAACCACCAGGTTTCAGGACACGATATAATTCTTGCATGGCTTTGGTGTCATCTGGAATATGTTCTAGCACATGATTACATAAAATAATATCATAGCTATCATCTGCAAAGGGTAGATTACAGATATCAGCTTTGATATCAGCAATCGGAGATTCTAAATCGGTTGTAGTATAATCAATATGTTTCAGTCGTTTAAAACGTTTTAAGAAACATTGCTCAGGTGCAAAATGAAGCACTTTCTGCCTTTCAGTTGAACTTTCCGAAGTGAAAAAAGTGGTCTCCTTTTTTAAATATAGCCATAATAACCTGTGACGTTCTAAACTTAATGTTGATGGCGATAATACATTATTACGTTGATTACCGTAACCATAAGGTAAAAAACTTCTAAAACCTTTGCCATCAATAGGGTCTATATAAGTGTTTCCTCTTAAAAAAAAGGCTAGAATTGGACGTGCTACATAACTCAACCTTATTAATAAGGGTCTAGGAATGCTATTTAAAATTAGTTTGAAGAGTCTTTTCAACCTTTAGAGATTTTTGACAAAAGTAATTTTTAATTTTTACTTGCTAAAGGTATTTTCCATTCTGAATAATAAATAGAGTCTTGATATTGTAATTGCATCATATGTCCGCCTGGTCCACTTCTATGTTTAGAATACCATAGTGTGATTTCTTTATTTAGCAACTGATTCTTGGTATCGTGTAAATCAAATTTGTTTTCGAGCGCCCTATTTATGTAATATGTGGTTTCACTTTTTTTTAATTTAAAGACTAAATCTTTTACACCACCTTCGTATAAGGAATCAACAATTCCTGTAACTTCAACACTATTATCTTTACTATGATTTACTGGTCCTGCTTTGACAATAAAGGACATGTAGAACAAAAAAACCATAAATAACACGCAAAATGTCCATAAAGACCAAAGTATTATTTTCTTGAACATATTAGCTGGTTTATAGTCTACTAACGTGTTTTCTTAGAAAATATTTTTAGAGTATTTTTATTACTTGTAGTCTTCTCTAACAGGTGAAAAAATGTCTGTGATTTTACAATAGGTTAACGCTTTTCCTGAATGCTCAACATGAGATGGAATAATCAGTAACATACCTGGCTTATAAATATTTGTAATGCCATCAACCGTCATTTGAAATTCACCTTCAGTAACTATTGCAATTTGTTCATGCATATGAGAATGCATTGGTAATTCGGCTCCAGCTTCAATCTCCCAATACGCTGTAGTCATACGTTCGCTATGTATAAATCGAGCTTTGTAGCCTTTTACAATTTCTCTTTGCGGAATATTTAAAATATCAATATCCATTATAATATTAAGGTTTCTTTTCTAAACTCATCTTCTTCATTAGATGTTATGCCTAAAGCTTCATGCACATAAGCAAAAGTTGAAAGGATTTCTGGCTTACCGTCAACAATAGCAATATCGTGCTCAAAATGCACACTAGGTTTCCCGTCTTGAGTTACAATTGTCCAACCATCTTTAAGTTGTTTTACACGATGTGTTCCACCATTAATCATAGGTTCAATGGCTACGACCATGCCTTCAATAAATTTCTTTCCACGACCTCTTCGACCATAATTTGGCATCTCTGGATCTTCATGCATCTTGCGACCTAAACCATGACCAACCAATTCTCTCACAACGCCATAGCCATGAGCTTCGCAATATTGTTGTATGGCATAACCTACATCACCAACACGATTACCAACTTTTAATTCTTTGATACCAACGTATAGTGATTCTTTAGTGACTTGAACGAGTTTTTTAGTTTCTGGAGCAACTTCACCAATTTCAAAAGTATAAGCATGATCTCCATAAAAACCATTCATTAAAGCACCACAATCAATAGAAACAATATCACCATCTTGAAGTGGTTTATCGGTAGGTAATCCATGAACTACAGCCTCGTTTACACTACATAAAAGCGTTGATGGACAATCATACAATCCTAAAAAACCTGGTAAAGCACCTTGAGCTCTAATAAAGTCTTCTGCTAGTTTGTCTAACTGCATAGTGGTAACACCTTCCTTAGTTTCTTTGGCAAGCATACCTAAAGTTTTAGATACGACTAAAGCACTTTGTCGCATCAGCTCAATTTCCTCTTTTGTTTTTACTATAATCATCTTTTGAAAAATATGTGCAAAGATACTTAAAATTAAGATGAAATTCTTTTTTGCAGAAATATGATATTTGACAGTTTTTATAATTAAATTCTATCATAATTTTGTACGACATAAAAACATAAGATCATGTATAAATCGGTAACAGCTGAGGAAGCAGTAAAAGTAATAAAGTCAGATAATAGAGTTTATATTCAGGCTGCGGCTGCAGCACCTCAAGCACTTATCAAGGCCATGACTGCAAGGTATGAAGAGTTAATGAATGTTGAGGTATGCCAATTGCATACCGAAGGTGTAGCACCATATGCCAATCCTGAGTTAAGTAAAAGTTTTCATGTGAATTCATTTTTCATTGGGAAAAATGTGAGGCATACCTTGAAAGCAGGAAATGGATCATATACCCCTGTTTTTTTAAGCGAATTACCATTATTGTTTAAGCGAAATATTATTGATTTGGATGTTGCGCTCATTCAAGTGTCTGTTCCAGATCGTCATGGTTATTGCTCTTTAGGTGTTTCAGTTGAAGCGACTTTAGCTGCAATAGATAATGCTACGTATGTATTAGCTCAAATTAATAAACACATGCCAAGAACCCATGGTGCTGGAATTATTCATGTATCTGAGATTGATTATTTTGTAGAATCTGATGAACCTTTACCAACGCATGAAGTTGTAGCTCCTACTGAGATTGAAGATAAGATAGGCGGTTTAGTAGCCAATTTAATAGAAAATCGAAGTACTTTACAAATGGGAATTGGGAGCATTCCTAATGCAGTATTGTCACGTTTGACTGATCATAAAGATTTAGGTTTACATACTGAAATGTTTTCTGATGGCGTTATCGATTTAATTTTAAATGATGTTATCAACGGAAACTATAAAGGAATTAATCGCGGTAGAGCATTAACCACATTTTTGATGGGTTCAAAACGCTTGTATGATTATGTAGATGATAATCCGTTTGTTGAAATGAGAGCTTCAAATTACACCAACGATGTTTCTATAATTAAGCAAAATCCGAAAATGGTTGCTATAAATTCGGCCATTGAAGTTGATGTCACTGGTCAAGTTTGTGCAGATTCTATTGGAGCTAATATGTACTCAGGTGTTGGAGGTCAAATGGATTTTAT
Source organism: uncultured Psychroserpens sp. (assembly GCA_947489585.1). Taxonomy (GTDB): domain Bacteria; phylum Bacteroidota; class Bacteroidia; order Flavobacteriales; family Flavobacteriaceae; genus Psychroserpens. Next base: position 181,182 of record CANLEE010000001.1, on the reverse strand, counting down.
TAGAGGTGCTTCACTAAGTGAAGGCGGAAAAGCTATAATCGCTTTGCCATCTACAACAAGAAAGGGGATTAGTAGAATTGTACCATCACTAAAGCCCGGAGCTGGTGTCGTAACGACAAGGTCTCATGTCCACTATATAGTCACAGAATACGGTGTGGCTAATTTATATGGAAAGACGATTAAAGAGCGAGTAAAAGCTTTGGTAGAGATAGCTCATCCAGACCATAGAGCCTATGTTGATAAAACGTATTTTGAATTAATAAGAGGTAAATCTTAGCGCTTTAGAAATGAAAAGAAACCTTTTTTATGTGATTTAAGATTCATATTTGGATCTTCATTGGTAATAAGTTGATACACTTCGCCCCAGCCTAAGATACCTCCAATATTTCTATCATCTATGTAGATGTCAGCATAGATTTTTCGACTTACAGAATTATCATATTTTTCTTCAGGAAAGCTTTGATTAACAGCATAGAATGTAATGTCATTAGCTTTACAAAATGCGACGGCTTCGTCTAATTTCGTGCCACTTCTGTAGGTCCAAAGAATAAGTCGATGCCCATCTTGTTGAAGTCGTTTCATGGTTTCAAATGCAAAAATACGAGCCTTACCTATTTTTGGGTAAGCATCTTCGACAATAGTTCCATCAAAATCAATGGCTATGACAAGTTTATCTTGAAAATTCATGTGCTAATTTTAGTTTCGTTGTAAAAGTACAATTTTTCGTATTTAATTATACTATAGGATTTTGAGTCATGGCTTCGGGTTGTTTAATGCCCATAAGTTTTAATATAGTTGGCGCAATATCTCCCAAGATACCATCTTTAATGACTAGCTTTTCATTATCAATTAAAATTACAGGAACAGGATTAGTGGTGTGAGCTGTATGAGGAGAGCCATCAGGATTAATCATGGTTTCGCAATTACCATGATCTGCAATAAGAATAGTAGAATAGTTATTATCTAAAGCAACTTCTATAACTTCTTTTACGCATTCATCAACAGCTTCACAAGCTTTAATCGCAGCTTCCATGACACCAGTATGACCTACCATATCTCCATTAGCAAAGTTCAAACACACAAAATCAACATCAGCTTTTTTAAGTTCAGGAACTAGTGCATCTTTTAATTCATAAGCACTCATTTCTGGTTTTAAATCGTAAGTTGCTACTTTAGGAGAGTTTCTTAATATCCTGCTTTCACCTTTAAAAGGTTTTTCTTGTCCGCCTGAAAAGAAAAATGTAACATGAGGATATTTTTCAGTTTCAGCAATCCTAATTTGTGTTTTGTTATGTTTTTCTAAAACCTCTCCTAAAGTTTCAGTAAGATTATCTTTATTGAATATGGCATTAATACCTTTATAAGAATCATCATAATTAGTGAGCGTCACATAATGTAAATCTAATTTGTGCATGTTTTGTTCATGAAAATCACGTTGTGATAAAGCTTCGGTCAATTCGCGCCCTCGATCGGTTCTAAAATTGAAAAAGACAATAACGTCTCCATTTTTTATTTGTGTAACAGGTTGGTTGTCTTTATTAACCATAATAATTGGTTCAATAAATTCATCTGTAATATTATTGTTGTAGCTATTTTCAATAGATTCTGTAGCCGAATGTGAATACTCGCCAATACCATTGACTAATGCATCATAAGCCAATTTAATACGTTCCCAACGGTTGTCTCTATCCATTGCGTAGTAGCGTCCAGTAACAGAAGCGAGTTTGGTATTTGTATTTTTTATATGAGTTTCTAAAGAGGTAATAAATCCAAACCCAGACTTGGGATCAACGTCACGACCATCTGTAAATGCATGAACATAAGAATTTTGTACTCCGAACCCATTAGCAGCATCAATCAAACCAAATAAATGATTAATATGTGAATGCACACCACCATCACTTATCAAACCTAAAAAATGTACAGGTTTATTATGTTCTTTTGCATATTGAAATGCATCAATAAGGACTTGTTCATCTTTTAGCGTATTATTTTTAACAGCTAAATTTATTTTAACTAGATCTTGGTATACAATTCTACCAGCGCCTAAATTCATATGTCCAACTTCACTATTCCCCATCTGGCCTTCAGGTAAACCAACATGCAAACCGTCAGTTCTTAATGTAGCATTTGAATAGCTATGGTAGAGTGAGTCTATAAATGGTGTCTTGGCATTATCAATTGCAGAAACTTTTGGATCTGGCGACATTCCCCAACCATCCAAAATCATTAAAATAACTTTCTTATTCATTATTGTAGAGTTAAAAACCAAAGATAAATGTTTCATACAGTTTATTGGTAATTGATTTTACAAAATGTAACTAATTACCAATCAATTATAAGAAGATGCATCTCATGCTAATATCGAAATTCAAATTATGATAGTATTAACAGATTTGTTTACAAACAGTTAAATAAATGTTATTAAAGATTTTTTTGTGTAACACTTTTAAAAATATGTCGTCTCTTTAGTATAATCAAAAAATCAATTAATTTAAAAATCTTTCATCATGAAAAAATCAGCAGTAATTATCGCAATCGCATTAGGATTTTCTTTTACATCCTTAAATGCAACAAATGAAATCGCATCAACTTCTAATTATGAGACAGTAGCTGTCGCTAAAGGAGCAGTTAACCCATTTTGTATGTCAATTGTTAAAGGAGACTTTGAAACTGTAGAAAAATTGATCGCTTTAGGTCAAGACGTCAACAAAAAATCAAATGGTTTAACACCTGCTATGTATGCAGCAAAATTTAATCGCGTTGATATTTTAAAGCTTTTAGTAGAAAAAGGTGCAAAATTACAATTAAGATCAGAAAAAGGAATGACAGCAGAGCAATATGCTAAACTGTCAAATGCAAAAGATATTCTAGCCTATATTGAAGGTCTAGATTCTTAAAAACTTATGTCTTGGAGAAGACAATTATTTGAGTTAGTTAGTTTAAAATGCACTTTAATATATTAAAGTGCATTTTTATATTTTTCAATAGATTCTTTAATTTTTTCCTTTCTATTCTCTGGGTCTGGATGCGTACTCATGCGTTCAGGAACACGATTTGGTCCAGCTGCAGCCTTTAGAATTTCCATTACACCTATCATTTCTTCTGGATCGTATCCAGCTTTTATCATAAACCTCACACCTAAATCATCACTTTCTAATTCATCATCTCTACCATTAGTAAGCAATGTGTTTTGACCAATACCACTCACTAAGCCACCAATATCTCCACCAACAGATCCAGCTGTAGCTAGTCCTTGCCAGTATTCACTTTCGGCAATACGCTCAGCACTATGACGACCAAGCACATGACCAATTTCATGGCCTAAAACACCTGCAAGTTGCGATTCGTTTTCTAGTTTAGAAAATAATGAATAGGTAATAAAAATTTGTCCGCCAGGTAATGCAAAAGCATTTATTGTATTTGGATCTGCTAATAAATGAAACTCATATTTATAAGGCGTTTCTCTAGCAATGCTATTATTAACTAATTTATTTCCCACATTATCAACAAGAGCTTGGTATTGACTGTTAGGATGCAATCCACCATGCTGTTGAGCCATTTGCGGCGCACTAGCCAAGCCAATTTGAATTTCTTTATCTGCTGTCATCGAGATTGTTTGCATACGTCCAGTGTATGGATTTTCTTCTCTTTGGCTGCAGCGTTTTATAACAAAAAAGAGTGCTATGGCCACACCAATTAGTAATCTTACTTTAAAATTTCTTCCTCTCATAATAGTGGTAATTAATATCTATAAATTTACAAAAGTTCTGGATTTATATCCAAAATATTTTCGTTTAAGTAGTTCGTAATGAATTCTTCGGAAAAATAATCACAGCCAATTAATTGCTCTGAATTGATAATATCTTTTAAATTGAACTTTTGGTAATCATTGAGATACGATTTAGAAAGTGGCTTATAACTATAGTGCCATGGTTCATATTTAAAACCTTTCCTTTTATCTTTGTTTGTGTACACTAAATAAAACCCAAAATCATTTGCGTGTTCGTCCATCCAATTCTTAAATTTTGAAAAGCAGCCAGTTCCTTCAAAATGTGCTGGATTCAAAACATTACTTGGCTGTTTTACATTGGCATCAATAAGATCAATGTCTGTTCCCCAATGATGGCGAGATGTACCTGGAATTGTCGAATATTCTATGATTTTTTTTATACTCTTTTTTGGACTCAATCCGTTAGCGATATTTCGTTTGTATTTCCGTTCCCAAATTCTATTTTGGTGACTAAAGCTTCGATAACTAGACACACTTTGAATACGAATGTCACTTTTGAGTGCTTCAGTCGTTAATCTTAAAAAGGCATCATATGCTTCTTTTCTTAATTTGAAATCGTCTCCAAACAATTGAGGTTGCCCTTTACCTATTAACTCTTTGTAAGGAAGTACTTTGCCTAAACTCTGAAAGGCTATTTGTGGAAAAACCATTAAACCTATGCTAGCTATCGAAGAAGTTTTAAAAAAAAGACGTCTATTCATCATATTTAATTCATAACATAAGTTATGCCAATCATTTTAAAAAGCCATTTGTATAGCATAATTTAAATTAAAGGCCGACAGTTTTTAAACGACATTTCATTGTAATTAATGCAATGTTTCTATATTCAAACTTAACCAAAATATTTATCTTCACTTAAAATTTTGATTATGTCATTTCAGTTTAAATTATTAGAAAATTCAGAGATTCATAGTGTAATTCCATTGATTCAGAAGTTAACAAATTATAAAACGTCTGATGAATTGCTTAAAGAACGATTCACAGAAATGGTATCTCAAAATTATGAGTGTGCTGTTATTTATGATCAAGATACAATGATTGGTGTGACTGGTATGTGGTTTTGTACTAGGCATTATGCAGGCAAAACAGTTGAGATTGACCATGTTTACATTGATGATGGTTATCGAAATAAAGGCCTAGGTAAGCAGTTTTTAAATTGGATTTATGAGTATGTAAAGACTAAAGGCTGCAATACAGTTGAGCTTAATACTTATGTTCAAAATTATCCATCACATAAATTTTATTACAATGAAGACTTTGAAATATTAGGTTATCACTTTTTAAAAAAGTTCTAAGCTTTTTTAATGCGGTAAATGGAAAGTTATTTTATATTTGCGCCCGAAATGCGAGAGTAGCTCAGTTGGTAGAGCGTCAGCCTTCCAAGCTGAATGTCGCCGGTTCGAACCCGGTCTCTCGCTCTAAAGCCTTGTCCAATTGATGAGGCTTTTTATTTTAAATGACTGAGTTCAGTACCAGTTTTAACTTCATATGGAGCTTTGTTATACTCAAAAATTCTTGCATCTAATGGACCTTTCAATGTTATAGAATTGCCAATAACTGCCAACCAACTCCCTTCTCGAATACCTACAACAGGTTGGGTGTTAAATTTATGAAACTCTTTAATTCTAGTTTCTCTAGTCTCACCCATATGTTTGCTAGTTGGATCTGGATCTAGATAATGCGGATTAATATTAAAAGGAACAAAGCCAAATGTTTTGAAACTTGGAGGGTAAACGATAGGCATGTCATTAGTTGTATTAACAGTAAGTCCGCAAATATTACTTCCTGCACTTGTTCCTAGATATGGGATTCCGTTTTTTACTACAGTTTTAATAGTATCGATAAGATCATTTTTATAAAGCAGATTGACTAAAACAAAGGTATTTCCACCACCAGTAAAAATACCTTTGGCTTGGGTTATAGCTTCTTTAGGGTCATTAAATTCATGTATACCAACTGCTTTTTTATCTATTTTTTGAAATACTTTATTTACATTTTCAGTATACACGTCATGTGTAATTCCGCCAGGTCTTGCATAGGGAATAAATAAAATCTCAGAAGTGTCTTTGAAAAATACACGTAATTCTTCTAATAAATAATCTAAAGGTTGCCCGCCATGTACTGTTGAAGTACTCGCTATAATAATATTTTTCATTCGAAATAATTTATTGTAAATTTAGGTAAAAGCAAAATAAAGCTAAGGCTCTAATTTAACAAAAGTTTAGCCAGTCTTTATTATAAAATTAAGTTTTCAAATATTTACTTTACGTAACTAAACCTCCAACTATGAAAAAAGTTCTACTCGTTATACTAACATTGATGTCAATAACTCTAACAGCTCAAAGGTTTCAGCGTATAGAAGTTGATGGCAAAATTATTGTCGAAGGTAATGATGTAGAGGGAATTACCGTATTTAACACCTCATCCAATATAGGCGTTGTAACAAATGAGAATGGTGAGTTTACACTTGAAGTAGCGCTCAATGATTTTATCGAAATTAGAGCATTACAATATCGAAATTTTGATTTACAGGTCAGTCAAGCCATTATAGATTCTAAACGTATGCGTATCTTTTTAATAGAAGAGATAAATAAACTTGATGAAATTTTGGTTTTGACTAAAGGACTAACTGGGGAACTAAAAACGGATGTGTCTTCCGTAAAAACGTTTAACCCAAAACTAGATGCACTTTACTTTGGAATTAAAAAACTTGACGAATATGAGTTCTCAGATGACCTTCGTTCTGAAGTTGAAAATGAAGCCATGCATCAGCAGTCACAGACAATGGTTAACGGTTTAAATATTGTAAATGTTGTAGATCAGTTGTTGATTCCACTATTTAGAAGTAAGGTCAAAGATAAAGCGGCTAAAGGTATTCCAGATGTCCCTGTAAGTTCTGTTAAGTATTATTTTGGTTCAGAATTTATAGTTGATAATTTTAACATTCCAGAGCATCGTGTCGAAGAATTTATACAATTTGTTGAAGAGGATGACACCTTCGATTTTACGCTCTTAAATTATGGTAAGGAATTAGAGTTTCTAGAATTACTTAACAAAAAGAGTAGCGTCTTTTTAAAAACGAAGAGTGATAAAGATTAAGCTTTTATTCTTCCTTTTTGTCGTTTGTTGTTCTTCGGAAATTGCGTCTCAAACACATCATATCACAGGTGAAATTAAAGCTAGTGGTGATGTAGATGGGATTCACATCATCAATAAAACAGCAAGTAAGTATACAATTACCAATGACGAAGGCATATTTGAGATTCCTGCAAAATTAAATGATACCATTATGGTGTCTGGAATTAAGTATGTATCTAAAGAATTTGTAATTACTGATATTATTATGCAAACTAAAGAGGTGACTATAAATCTTGAAGATAATGTGAATATTCTTGATCAAGTTACAGTTGGTAAAATATTGACGGGTGATTTAATGTCTGATATAGAAAATAGTGATTCCAAGCGTGAAATTAATTTTTATGATTTAGGTATTCCTGGTTATACAGGACCAAAAAAGACGCAAAGCGAAAGGCGATTATATGAAGCGAAAAGCGGAGCTGGATTAGTACCTTTAAATCCTTTTATTAATTGGATTTCTGGACGAACGAAACGCTTAAATGAGCAAATTAAACAAGAAGAGAATGACAAAGCAATGGATGAAGCATATGCAAAATATGCAGATTTGCTTTTTGAAACAGAAGAATTAGAAATCTCTAAGCGAAAAGAGTTTTTTTACTTTAGCGCTGACGATTCTAAGTTTTTGCCATTAAGTAAAACTAAAAATGAACTAAAAATGCTCGAGTTTTTAAAAGAAAAACTCAAAGCTTTTAAACTACGAATTGAAGAAGATTGAGCACATAGTATATCTATTACTCGCAACTTTTAGTTGTATGATTTGTAATGCTCAAACCATCAGTTTAAAAGGAAAAATAATAGCAAGTTCTGAGCTAGGAAATATCCATGTTCTTAACATTTCAGCACAAAAAAATACGATTACGAATAACAAAGGAGCATTTGAAATTCCTGCAAAACTCAATGATACTATTTTAATTTCCAGCATTCAATATACACCTCAAAGTATCATCATTAGTAAAACTAATATTGATATGAAAGTCATTACAATCACGCTTACCGATAGAGTTAATGAATTGGACGAGGTTGTTGTTGGAAAAGTGCTTACAGGTGATTTGTTATTAGATGTTGAAAATAGTGATGCCAAACGTGATATTAATTTTTATGATGTTGGAATCCCAGGTTATACAGGAAAACCTAAAACTCAAAAAGAAAGACGACTTTATGAAGCAGATGCAGGTAAGTCAATTGTGATTGCACCTTTGTTTGTAGGGATCAATATTCATAAAATTCTAAACAAAATTTCTGGTAGAACTAAAAAATTAAAACGGGCTGTATTACTGGAAAATCAAGACCTGTGCATTAAAAAAATGTCTGCTGAGTTTTCAAAAGTATTATTTGAGAGCTATGAAATAGAACCGCATTTAAAAGCAGACTTCTTTTATTATGTTGTTGAAGATCCAGTGGCTTTAGAATTATGTAAAGCAGATAACAGTCTTAAAACCTATGAATTTTTGCTTCAAAAACTATATCAATATAATGAAGAAGATACCAATTCAAAAGATTGAAGACTTTAAAGTATAAAACTATAATTAACATTTTTTTAGATTCTAAGGACTCGTAAAACCGCTACTTTTACAATTTACTTATGGTTATGAAATTTCTAAAATATCTTTGTTTATCAATCGCACTTATGTCATTAACGACGATGACTCAAGCTCAAGAGGAAACATCAAAATCTGGTCATACAAACCAAAGTAAATTCAGGCAACTCTATGATGAATTTGCTACGCCAAATGGTTATAGAACAGCTTCAGGAGCACCAGGGCCAAATTATTATCAACAGCAAGCAGATTATAAAATAAGTGTTGAGATTGATGATGAGGCAGCCGTTTTAAATGGTTATGAAACGATAACATACACAAATAACTCGCCTGATGAATTATCATATCTATGGGTTCAATTAGATCAAAATATTAGAAAAAAAGAGAAGCCAACTAATGCGATTACAACAAATAGGATAATCCCAGCTATATCACCATCAAATTTCACATCAACATACATGTTAGAGCAATTTAATGGTGGTTTCAACATAGAGAAAGTGACCGCTATAAATGGCGATGATCTCTCGTATACAATTAACCAAACAATGATGCGAGTTGAGTTGCCGAAACCTATGCTAACAGGAGATAAGTTTTCTTTTAATATCAAATGGTGGTATCAAATTAATAATCATGTTAAACATGGTGGACGATCGGGTTATGAATTATTTCCTGACGGAAACAAAAGCTATATTATTGCTCAGTTTTATCCAAGAATGGCTGCTTATAATGATGTTGAAGGGTGGCAAAACTTGCAATTTTGGGGAAGTGATGAGTTTGCTTTATCATTTGGAAATTTTGAAGTTAATATTACTGTTCCAGCAGATCATTTATTAGATGGGACAGGGCGTTTGTTAAACAGAGAGGATGTGTTTTCTGATGCAATGATGAAACGTTATCAGAAAGCTAAAAAATCGTATAAAAAGCCTGTGGTAATTGCTACTCAAGAGGAAGCAGAAATTAGAGAAAAGAGCCAATCAAATAAAAAGAAAACTTGGATGTTCTATGCTGAAAATGTAAGAGATTTTGCTTTTACAAGTTCAAGGAAATATATATTGGATATGATGGCAGTAACAATTGGAAACAAAGATGTGATGGCTGTGTCCTTATACCCTAAAGAAGGAAATCCATTATGGGAAGAGTGGTCAACAAAGGCTGTAGCTAGCACATTAAAGTCCTATTCAAGCAGAACGTTTGATTACCCATATCACAAAGCCATTTCTGTGCATGCTAAAGGTCAAGGTATGGAATACCCAATGATTTGTTGGAATCATGGTAGACCTGATAAAAATGGAGATTATAATGACTTTACAAAATATCGCATGATTGGTGTTATTATTCATGAAGTAGGCCATAACTTTTTTCCAATGATTGTAAATAGTGATGAGCGCCAATGGAAATGGATGGATGAAGGCGTCAATGCGTTTATACAATATTTAGCAGAACAAGATTTTATAAAATGGCATCCAGAAGCTTTATCTGATGGTGATGATGCTTTTCCTCATAGACGAGGTCCAGCAAAAAAAGTTTTAGGATATATGAGTGGAAATCAAAACAGAATAGCACCGCTTATGACTAATGGTTTAAACCTGCCCCAAGCTGGAAGTAATGCTTATGTGAAAACGGCTTCAGCATTAAATATTTTAAGAGATGTTGTAATGGGACCTGAGTTATTTGATTATGCATTTAAAGAATATGCAAAACGATGGATGTTTAAACATCCAACTCCTGAAGACTTTTTTCGTACAATGGAAGATGCGTCAGCAGTTGACTTAGATTGGTTCTGGAGAGGTTGGTTTTATACGACTGATTGGGTAGATATCGGACTTAAAGACGTAAAGAAATATTATGTTTCATCCGAACCTAACCAATACGCAAAGAATTATGCCCATAGTAGAAATATTGATGTGGAGAATTTAAACTGGGTATATCTTGAACAAGACAATAGTGAGGCATTTAATAAAAAAATACATGAAGGCAATACTTCAGACAATTCGTCTACGTTAAAAGACTATTTGATAAGTAATTTTACAAAGGAAGAGCGCAAAAACATGAAGCAACCTAAATATTTTTATAATATCACTTTTGAAAAACCTGGTGGATTAGTCATGCCAATTATTTTAGAACTCACCTATAGTGATGGTACTTCAAAAACTGAAATATATCCTGCTCAAATATGGAGGTTTAATGATCAAGAAGTAACCAAAGTGATTACTTCAGAAAAAGAAATTGTAACGATAACAATAGATCCTAAAGGTAAAACAGCAGATATAAATACCTCAAATAATACTTGGCCTAAAAAATAGAGTTATATCTAAGTTTATAAATTAAAACTATCGATTTTTTATATCGTTAAATCTATAATTAATGTCAAAACATCTCAGTATATTTGCATCGTGACTCAATTAGCTACATTTTTATTTATTGGTGCGCCAGAAGTTATGCTTATTCTCCTTGTTGTAGTAATGGTTTTTGGTGCAGATAAAATACCAGACATTGCTCGTGGTATGGGCAAAGGAATGCGTATGTTGAGAGATGCCTCTAGTGATATTAAATCTGAAATCACTAAAACTGCAGAAAATCAAGGTGTTGATGTAGATGTTACCAAAGACATCACTGAAGAAATCAATAAAGTAAAAGATGATCTTGATGATTTTACAGGTTCTATTAAGCGAAATCCTTGATTATTAAATCCTTTAGGAATTAATGATAATTACTTAAAAAACATAGTGATAAAAAAACCTTCCCTATTTTCGGAAGGTTTTTTTGTCTAAACATTTGAAATTCAACATGTCGTTCGTCGATTTCAGGTTTAGAAATATGAAGTTCGTCCGAAAAAAAAGTGCATTCATCGATTATATTGGTATATGTAGTTCAGTTAGAGATACTTTAACCTTCCCAAACAAACCCAAGCCTACTATGAAAGCAAAACTGCTATGCTGTTTTCTGTTATGTTCGTTTTTATCTTTTAGTCAAACTGAAAGAGATCTTATCAATAAGATAGATAGTATAAACGCTGTGGCATTAAGTCATTACAACAATAATAATATTGTTGAATCCTTCAATTTATTTAATGAGGTTATTAAGTTATCAGACTCTATACATGATAACTACGGAAACGCTGAAGCTAATTTTACCATAGGTAAGATTTATAATTTCATGCATGAATACGATAAAGCCGAAGCTAGTTTTGCTCAAGTAATACGTGCTTCTAAAAAAACAAAGGAGAATTTTTTGCTAGCGAGTTCGTATTTGCATTTAGGAAAATTGTTCATGCACAAAAAACCATCTACTAATTCTATTTCTTATTTTGAAAAGGCATTGTTTTATGCAAAACAAGATAATGTTAGGGATCAAAATAATACTGATAGGAAAGCATCACTGTTATTCAATACAAGGCTAAATTTATCTAAACTATATCTAGAGACAAATAACTCTAGTAAAACACTTGTTTATTTATCACGAGCTCAAGAAAATTTGGAGCAAATTAAAGATAATAATTATGCTGCAGCACAATTAAATTTTGTTCAAGGGCAGTATTATTTCAAAAAAGAATTTTATAACAATGCTATTATTAGGTATACCGAAGCTGCTGGCTTGCTCGAAAACCAAAATTCAGTAACTGTAAAAGATGAAAATATACTCTTAAGTGATATCTATAAAGCATTATCTTCTACCTATGCTGAACTTGAAAAAGATAGTGAGGCCTATCAAGCATTATTAATACACAATAACTACAGAGATGAGTTTATAAATGAAGATAAAACAAGACAAGACATTGTTGTTAAATCTAAGTTTTTAATTGAGAACTATAAAAATGTAGCTCATTTAGCAAATACTGAAAGAATAGAGCAATTAGCTCAAAGCAACAAAATTAAAAATGTGAATATTATTATTTCTATTACAGTATTCTTGCTAATTATTTCATTGCTTACGATGTACAAAAGTTATATGTCTAAGCGAAAGTTGAGTGATATTTTAAAGGGAAGAAATGATGAACTGGAACGTGCTAAAAACCAAGCTGAAAAATCTTCAGAATTAAAAAGTAACTTTATTTCTAACGTGACCCATGAGTTAAGAACACCTTTATATGGAGTGGTAGGTTTAACATCATTACTCCTTAAAAATAACGATCTGAGTGCAAAAGACACTAAGTTTTTAAAATCCTTAAAATACTCAGGTGATTATTTGTTGAACCTTGTGAATGATATTTTGCAAATAGGAAAAATCGAATCTCAAAAAATTGAACTTAAAAATGTAACAGTAAACATTAGAATACTGTTGGAAAACTTAGTCAACTCTTTTGATTATAGATTAGAAGAAACAAATAACCAAATACAGGTTTCAGTTGATAAAAATATACCAGAATTTATAAAATGCGATAATGTAAGGTTATCTCAAGTACTAATAAACCTCATTGGTAATAGTATTAAGTTTACTGAAAATGGAAAAATTAATATCAGAATCAAGCTCTTAAATATAGATGGAGATCGTGTGAGTTTATGTTTTGAAGTAGAAGATGATGGTCCAGGAATTCCGAAGGAAAAACAAAAAATGATTTTCGAGAATTTCTCTCAATTAGATAAAAATAGTAATACAAATTACCAAGGTACAGGATTAGGGTTGCCAATTACTAAGAATATTATTGAATTATTTGGAAGCACTCTAGAAATAGAAAGTGAATTAGATTTAGGAACAACTTTTAGTTTTAAACTTACTTTTGAAATTGATAGAGAGGCTAAATTAGAAACCGCAACAACTAAAAAAGCTAAAGGTGATACCATAGCATTAACAAAGAAGTACAAAATTTTGGTTGCCGAAGATAATAAGATCAATCAGATTGTAACTCAAAACTTATTACAGCGTGAAAACTATGAATGTGTGATTGCAAAAAATGGCTTAGAAGCTTTAGATGCTCATAAAGAGACAGGTTTTGATTTAATTTTAATGGATATTAATATGCCAGTCATGAATGGTAATAAATCTACCAAGGCAATTCGAAAGTTTGATGCCAAAACACCAATTTTAGCCTTAACTGCGGCTGATATAGAACAGGTTAAAGCAGATTATAAGCTAATTGGTTTTGATGGAATTATCACTAAACCATTTGATAACTACGAGTTTTTTCAAACCATTTCTGAGCATATTGAACGTGTAAAATCTATTGAAGATCAAATAGATTTTACATTAGAGAAAGTATCGTAAATTTATTTTTTTCGGCTAATGGTTAAGCCATCTCTAATTGGTAAGACTACCGTTTCTATTCTAGTATCGTTTTTTAATAAGGAATTAAACTCTAAAACAGCTTTGGTTGAGCTATCTTTCTCATCAACAGGTTCTACAACTTTGCCATGCCATAATACATTATCAGAAAGAATAATGCCTCCTGGATTCAACTTATCAATTATGAGATGAAAATAATTAACGTAGTTGGGCTTGTCGGCATCTATGAATACCAAATCAAATGTGAGGTCTAGTGTTGGAATAATATCAATAGCGCTTCCTAAATGCTGATGAATGTATTGCCCATAATCAGATTTGTTAAAATAGTTTCGCTGAAAATCAACCAACTCCTCATTCACATCAATAGTATGAACTTCACCATCACTTTGCAAGCCTTCAGCTAAACACAAGGTTGCATAACCCGTAAAAGTACCAAGTTCTAAAATAGTTTTAGGGCGAATCAATTTTGAAATCATACTTAAAACACGACCTTGATATGGTCCACTAAGCATGATAGGGCGCAATATTTTTTGATAGGTTTCTCTAGTAAGTTGTTGTAATAATTCTGGTTCTTCTTCAGAATGTGCAACAACATAATCATCTAATTTTTCAGGTAAAAAATGCATAATTGTTAATGTACACCAGACATCATTTTTTTGATGATTGGCGAAATTAGTATTGCAAATATACCAACAATCACACTAATAACACCAAAGCTTGCATATACTGAAAGATAAGAGTATAGTTGTTGATAGCTATCACTGTTTTGCATAGCAATCTCTGGTGTGATTCCTGTTATGAATTCTACGATATCACCAAAAACACCTTTTGTAAACACATTCGTTTCACCTTCTGTGACTGTGGTAAGTTTTGCGATTTTTCCAGCAAAAAAATGACCATAAAAATTTGCCGAAAACCAAACCCCCATAATAAAGGCTACATATTTAAGAGGTGATAATTCGGTCATTTTTGAGAGACCAATTGGTGATAAAAATAGTTCTCCAATTGTGAGCACTAAGTAGCCAAAAACGAGATACATCATTGATGTTCGTGCAAACACATCAATACTGTGAGCAGATAATGCAAACACAATAAAACCTAAGCCAAGAAAGACTAGCCCTAAACCAAACTTTATCGCAGAGTTGGGGTTAATTTTGCGTTTGCTTAAAAAGGTCCAAAGCATAGAAAACGGAATAGCCAATAAGATTATAAACCCAGCATTAATGCTATTCGTTCCTGCGGCATCCATACCAACAAGATTTACATTTCTATCAGCGAATAAAGTTAAGGAGCTTCCAGCTTGCTCAAATATAGCTGAGAATAAGGTGTATAAAATTGTAAAATAAACGGCAACAATCAAACGTTTTTTTTCTTTGGCTGTAACTGACTTTAAGATGTAGATGATATAAAAGATTAAAAACCCAGAAATCACCCAAACTAAATAATGTTCAAATTCATGAAACTTTACAATCAATGCAAATACTGGGACAGATAAAAACGCAGCTATGGTGATAATCCGTCCTTTGTTTAACCCAAAAGTAGTTGTATCATAAGTTACTTTATTAGGAACTAAACCCTTATCTCCAAACACATTTCGTTTTAATCCGTTATTAAAGACTAGTAAACCAGCAATCATACCTATACCTGCAAGAACAAATCCATAATGCCAACCATAAGTTTCAGCAAACCAAGCACAAGCTAAAGGAGCAATTGCTGCACCTAGATTAATACCTAAGTAAAAAATAGTGAAACCTGAGTCACGTCTAGCATCTCCTTGCTGATATAAATCACCAACAAAAGACGATATATTTGGTTTAAAAAAACCATTTCCAACAATGATTAAACCTAACGATCCATAAAAAAAGAAAGGTGTTTCAAAAGTTAAAAAAAAATGCCCTAATGCCATGAGTACACCACCAAGCAAAATGGATTTTCTAAAGCCTAAAATTTTATCGGCTAAAATTCCTCCAATCATAGGCGTCACATAAACCAATGACATATATGCCGCATAAACACCAAAAGCCATGTCATCAGTGAATAGCAATTGTTTTGTCATATAAAGTACGAGAAGTGCTCGCATGCCATAAAAAGAAAAACGTTCCCATAATTCGGCAAAAAATAAGTAGATTAAACCTTTTGGGTGTCCAAAGACATCATTGGAATTTGTGGTAGCCATCTGTTCAGTTTTTTGATTTGGAGGCAATGTATTTCGCCTTATCTTTATTACTGAATCTTGTAACTAATTATATCAAAAAATAATCAATTGTGCTTAATTGTAACTGGAGTTATTAGGAATGAACAAGAGCATTGTATTCCTTATTTTCAGGAGTTTTTAGGAACTCTTCTAGTAGTGTGGAATCTATTGAAATATGATTTGGAATCATTCTTAACCTATAGCGACCTTCACCAATAAATGTGAATAAATCTCTTCTTTCAAGACGTTGAATAGTATCTAATTCAAGAATAGAATTAATGTTTTCTATGATGCGAGTAAGGTAGGTTTGGTTTTTAATTTCACCACCCAAGCTTACCATTAAACTTTGTAAGTCACCTTCGCCATATTTTCGTCTAATTGCAAATTTCAAGAGGTTTTTGTATTGCGTTGTTTTAGATCCAAAATCGATTGTTTGATCAAACACATCTTTGGTTGGAATGCTGATTTTCACCAAACTCCAATCCAAAAAACTAATTGTCATCTCATTCGGTTTGGGCATATTAGCTAAACGAATAACCCAAGTTGTTGCTAATACCAAGAATATGGAGATTAATGATGTTTTAGCAATAATTTTGATCAAATTATTACTAAAGTCATTTCCGTAGTTGATAAAGACTTCAGAAAGTTGAGATGAAAAGACCAATAGCATGATAAGCACTGAAATCACACCTACAATTTTCAAGCCTCTATTTGCAAACGTTCTAAAGAGTGAAATACCAAGCAAAGAACATAAAAATGCTGATAAAATTAAGTCAGGAATAGCGCTGATGTTAATATCATTCATAGTGCTTCTTTCTTGAGTGAAATTTGAAAGTAAGACCGTTATTATAGCAGTAATGACTATAACGATTAATATAATATTGATGTTCTTTTTGTTGTTATAAATAAATCGAGGCGCATAATAAAAGTAAAATAGTGCCAATAATAAAAACATATTATTAACTATCGATAACAAATGAATACCAAACTGAAAACCAGTAGTGTTTTCAAAAGAGAAATAATGACCAGCATATGACCAACAGCCAGAAACTACCCAAATAAACATAGCCAAGCTTAGATATAATAAGCCTTTGTCAACACGTTTTTGAGTGTCATTTTCTTCAAGTAATTGAGAAAACCGTTGCCTGATATTAGACCAAATGGCTAATAATAATATGGCACCTACTAAAGAAATGAATATATGTGAAAGAATATAAAATTCTGAGACATCAGTCATCATAGTTAATTGTCTAAAATTCTATTAACTAAATCATCTTTCGCCTTTTGGTTATCACCACAAAGCCATTGTATAACATTATCTTCCCAAATTGAATCACGTTGAGTTTCACTAATGATATCACGCTCTATAGCTAGATCTAAAATTTTTCCTGGATATGACGATTGCTTTTCACTTTCCATTTCACCTAAAGGATACGGATCATCGAGTCCCATTAAAACTTGTTTGGAACCTTGATTTCTTATGAGTAGTTCTAAACCACCTGTATCATGCACAAGCGTATCAAAAAAGATATTAGGATGTCCAACAGCTTTTCGTGGATGGCTTTTGCCTTCAAATAAATCTGGTCGACCATCAAAGCCCTGAATTCTTCGCCCTAAATTAATTTGTGCTAATTGTCCGCCATGCGCAAAACACGTTCGCATATTTGGGTATTTATCCTGATAACCATTTAGGGTCAAAAAGTGATACGCATCAGCACATTGCGCAAGCATCCAGATTAAATGAAAACGCCAAGATGTGTTTTCTAATTTGATAAATTTCTCACCATCATAAGGGTGAATTTCAACAGCTAAATTATATTTATTTGCTAATTCAAATATGGGCTCATTCTCTTCATCAAAAATACAACGCCATGTGCCAATAGTATCCATATAATGCGTAGGTAAACATAAGAGTTGCATACCTAAGTCTTCAACGCAACGTTCAATTTCCCAGCAGGCACCACGAACAAAACCTGGATGAACAACAAAACCACAGGTGAATTTACTCGGGTTTTCGTGCTGCACTTTAGCATTAAAATCATTTTGAAAACGTAAGGCTTGTTTCATTTCTTCTACACGTAAACCATTTCCGTATAGCTGAGATAAGTTGAGAACAACAGCATGGTCAATTTTGAAATTTTCCATCCATGCTAACTTTTCGTTTAAAAAGAAACTTGAATCCGTAATCGGACGATTCCAATCTTTTTGAAGCATGAATTTCCGGTCTTTATCTACCCAAAAAATCCCTTTGTCTTGCATAAACTGAGGAATTTCCTCCGGATAAGGAAGCAAATGTGAGTGGCCGTTTATTCTTAGTTTACGTTTACTCATCAATTTGTACTTTTTTAGGAGGTTGCATCACTTCGCCACAGTTTGGGCAACTACGTTTATCTTTATCGCCATAGTATTCATCAAATATTTTAGGCATATCTGTTTCAATATTGTCGAGCGTAAAATCTTCTTCGTATAATTTAGTCGTACAGTTTTCACAAAACCATAATAAGGCATCCTGAACACCTTTTTCTCTAGGGTATTCTATGACCAGCCCAACTGTATTTGCGCCACGTTGCGGTGAATGTGGTACTTTAGGAGGTAATAAAAAGATGTCACCTTCTTTAATATGTATATCTTTTGGAGTGCCTTTATCAATCACTTTTAAAACGATATCACCTTCTACTTGATAGAAAAACTCAGGAGTTTCATTATAGTGATAATCTTTTCGACTATTAGGTCCACCAACAACCATGACAATAAAATCACCATTTTTCCAAACAACTTTATTACCTACAGGTGGTTTAAGAAGATGCCTGTTTTCTTCTATCCATGCTTTAAAATTTATAGGCGGAAATAATGTACTCATGATTTTTATATTTTGGGCGTTAACCTCTTTCACTAAAGTTACAGAGGGTCAGGCTTTCAGTAGTCGCTCTCTTCGAGGAGCTCCGACAATACTTCAATCCTTAACGCAAATTCATCAATTCAATAAAATTAGTAATAAAAAACGATTTTTTAGACTTATAAAGATTTTGTTCGCCCACCATCAACCGGAAGATTGATTCCGTTAATATAAGAAGCACAGCCACTTGCCAAAAATGTAATGGCAGCTGCCAGTTCTTCTGGTTTAGCAAAACGTTTTGCAGGCACAGCATTTTTCATGGCATTGGCAGCTTCGTCTTCTGTCTTTCCTGTTTTAGCCGATTTGTTTTTTATAATTTCAGATAAGCGTTCGGTACCTGTTGCTCCAGGAAGCACATTATTGACTGTTACTCCAAATTGTCCTAATTCGTTTGCTAAAGTTTTACTCCAATTTGCTACAGCACCACGAATGGTATTGCTCACACCTAAACCATCTAAAGGTTGTTTGACAGATGTGGATATCACATTAATAATTCTGCCATAGCCTTCAGTTTTCATAAACGGAACAACAGCTTGAGCGAGTACGTGGTTACATTTTAAATGCTGAGTGAAGGCGTTTTCAAATTCATCAACTTCAGCAGAAAATACAGGGCCGCCTTTTGGACCTCCTGTATTATTCACTAAAATATGAAACCCATGATGATTCAAAATGTAATCACTCACCTTAGCTTTTAATGCTTTTGGATTAGAAAAATCGGCTACGATGTAATCGTGGTTTCTATGTTGAGGTAATTCAGCAAGTGTTGCTTTTAGTTTGTCCTCATTTCTGGCAACAAGCGTGACAATTGCCCCTTCTTCAGCAAGGGCTAAAGCTGTTGCTTTTCCAATTCCAGCCGTGCTTCCGCAAACCAATGCATATTTATTATTGAGTTGTAGGTTCATTTATTTAGTGAATTTAAAACTGTTAAAAGTAGTATTGACAACTTTACTGTAATTGTCAAATTCTGAACTAGATCCTGTATAGGTTAGTATATAAGCAGTCCCATTTTTAATAAAAAGAAACTGTCTAAATTTTAAATCTATCGCTCCAAATGTAGCAGACCAAGTTATATCTGAAACATCAATACCATTGACCTTAGTCGTTGAACTAGCTACTATTTTAGCCGTTGGAACCTGGGCTTTAACCTGGTCTAATGATACTCTTGTGTAATCAGATAGGCTTGGATTTTGACCATTTAAATTTTCGGTAGATAAGTTGATGTTTTCTCGAAACGAATCCTTCTCTTGAGATGCGACTTCTGAAAATAAAACAAATTGCGTAGAGGGCTGAGGTTTTTTATCACTATGCTCCCAAGTAGTTGGATAACTAATGCTATAATTCTCTTTTTCTAATGTTTTCCATTCATCTTGAGCAAATACTATGTTGCTCATAAATACTAGGGCAAGTGTTGTTAATCGTAATTTCATGTTATCTTTTGATTTAATATTTTATACATACATTTTTAGCTTCGGTAAAAAAGCGTAAGGCTTCAAAACCACCTTCACGACCTACACCTGAGGCTTTTAGACCGCCAAAGGGCGTTCTTAAATCACGCATCATCCATGTGTTAACCCATACAATCCCAGCTTGTAATTGATTGCTCATACGCATAGTACGTTTTAAGTCGTTCGTCCAAAGTGTGGCCGATAAACCATATTTTACTTTGTTTGCCATTTGTAAAACATCGTCTTCACTATGAAATGGCATAATCGTCACAACAGGTCCAAAAATTTCTTCTTGATTCACACGGCATTCATCATTTGGCACCTCGATGACAGTTGGCTCTAGATAATATCCGTTTTCATGGCCTTTAACAGTCACATTATTACCACCACATAAAACAGTGCCGTTTTCATTTTTAGCAATTTGAATATAGTCCTTTACTTTTTCTAAATGCGGTTTAGATACCAAAGCCCCAATATTGGTGCCAGCTTCAGAGGGATGACCAACTTTAAGTTGTTTGACTTTGGTAACAAAGTCTGTTTTGAATTTTTCATAGATGGATGCTTCTACAAAAATCCGACTTCCGCAGAGACAAATCTGTCCTTGATTTGCAAATGACGAACGAACTGTTGTATTGAGCATATCATCATAATCACAATCGGCAAAAATGATATTTGGGTTTTTACCACCCAATTCAAGCGACAGTTTTTTAAACATTGGTGCAGCCACTTTAGCAATATGAGCACCTGTAGCCGTGCCTCCTGTAAAAGAGATGGCTTTAATATCTGGATGTTCAATTATGGCTTGTCCTGTCGAGCCTCCAAGACCATGTACAATATTTAATACGCCTTTGGGTAAGCCTGCTTCATTACAAATCTCACCAAGAAGGTAAGCTGTCATTGGCGTCACTTCACTGGGCTTTGCAACCACGCAATTTCCAGTCGCTAATGCTGGAGCTATTTTCCAGGTGAATAAGTAGAGTGGAAGGTTCCAAGGTGAAATACAACCGACAACACCAATCGGTTGACGTAAGGTGTAATTGATGGCTTGCTGACCAACACTTTCATGGCTTTCGCTGGCAAATTGAGTAATCGCATTTCCGAAGAAACGAAAGTTACTCGCTGCTCTTGGGATATCAACACTTTTAGCTAATAAAATTGGCTTTCCGTTGTCTTTAGATTCGGCTTCTGCAAAACGTTGCAAGTTGGCTTCTAATAATTCGGAAATTTTAATCAAAATGCGACTGCGTTCTTCTAGAGTAGTTTGCGACCAACTAGGAAATGCTGATTTTGCTGCGATGTAAGCGTTCTCAACATCTTCTTTAGATGAGTTTGGAATTCGCCCATAAACTTCTCCATTTGAAGGATTATAGTTGTCTATCCAATTATTTTGAATTGGATTGTGAAAGTTACCGTTGATGTAGTTTTGGATGTTCATTTTGATTTCTTATAAGCCATCACCTTAATTTCTACGACCAAATCAGGATGTGGTAATTGGTGTACAGCTACTGTGGTTCGTGTTGGTCCTGTAGCCTTGTCGAAGAATTCACCATAGGCTTTATTATAACCAGCAAAGTCATTCATATTGACTAGAAATGAGGTGACATCAACCACATCTTTTAAGCTAGCACCAACTTTTTTTAAATTGGTATCTATGTTTTTTAAAACCTCACGAGTTTGTGTTTCAATATTCAAACGTTTGGTTCCCATCTCATCAATAATATCTACACCAGCAATGGTATTGTCTGGTCGTCTAGAGCTAGTTCCTGAGACGAAAATGAAATCGCCAACTTGCTTAACATGTGGATAGGCTCCTCTTGGTGTTACTATATTTTCGCTCATAAGTTCTTAATGTAATCCTGCGACTCTATCATCTTCTAAAATCGCTTCGGTTTCAGTTTTTACTTTATCTAAAATCGTTTTGATATCATCTGAAGCTGTAATTGTTCCATCAGATAACATATTTAAAATGGCCTTGTCTTGCGCACGTCCTCTAAGCATCGCTTCTCGATAACCAATATGTTCGTTAAAGGTTACTAAACTATACTTTGAAGAATACTCGCTAGGATATTCCTTTTCTAAAGCCATTTCAATTTTTCGCTTCTCTTGAAATATGGCTTGACCAACATGGTCTTTCATTTCATGAAAATTATCAATAGCTAAATCGGCAATGGCATCGGTATCTTTCTTTCTAATTTTTTCATATTCAGTAAAAATGGTTTCCCAATTTTCATTATGATGGTCTAAAACGGCATCAAATTCTACGACATCTTCAAAGGATGCATTCATGCCTTGCCCGTAAAACGGAACAATAGCATGTGCAGAGTCTCCCATAAGTAAGGTGTTGCCTTTATAATGCCATGGCGAGCATTTTACAGTGCCTAAAGGCGCTGTTGGGTTTTCGAAGAAATCTTCTATCAGATTAGGCATCAATTCTAAAGCATCAGGAAATTCTTTTTGGAAAAATTCGGTGACTATTTCTGGAGTTGTTAAGTTATTGAAATTATACTCGCCTCCATCATAACTCAAGAATAATGTTACCGTAAAACTACCATCTAAATTAGGTAAAGCAATAAGCATAAAGTCACCTCTTGGCCAAATGTGTAATGCATTTTTGTAGGTTTTGTAATCGCCAGTTTCCGTAGGAAGAATAGATAATTCTTTGTAGCCATGCGTTAAGTAATCTTGAGAAAAACTAAACAAAAATTTCTTTTCTAAATAATAACTTTTACGCAAAGCAGAACCTGCACCATCTGTAGCAATAATGGCATCAGCATCTTCAATAAATTCATCTTTAGTCTCATAATCTTGAAAGCGTGCAGTTGTGTTTTCAAAATCTACAGATTTACATTTTTTATTAAAATGAATCGTGACATTGTCATGTTTTTCAGCTTCGGTTAATAATAAACCATTAAGTTCTCCTCTTGAAATAGAGTTAATGTATTCATGGTCACGACCACTGTAATTTGATAAAAAGGTGTTGCCATCTCTATCATGAAGCATACGACCATTCATTGGGATACAAAGCGCTTTCACTTTATCTTCAATGCCAACCAATTTCATGGCTTTATTGCCACGATCTGAAAAGGCTAAGTTAATAGAACGTCCTGCTGAAATATCAGTTTTACGTAAATCTGGACGCATTTCATAAACGGTAACGTTATAGCCACGTTGCCCGAGTCGAAGTGCTAGTAAGCTTCCGCAGAGTCCTGCACCAATAATTAGTATATTTTGTTGTTTCATGTTAATTCAAAATTGTTTTCAATCGCTCTACAAATCCATAAACATCCACATATGAATTATAGAGAGGGACAGGAGCACATCTAATAACATCTGGTTCTCTCCAATCGGTTATTATACCTGCTTCGGTAAGTTTATCATGCAAACTTCTATCTGCATTTTTCACTTGAATAGAAAGTTGACAACCACGTTCATTTGGATTGCTAGGTGTTATAATTTTGATGTCTGAATTATTAAGTTCATTTAATAAGAACTCAAAATAAGCTGTGAGTTTTCTTGATTTTATACAAAGTTTATCAAAGTCTGCATTCTTGAATACATCCAATGACGCTCGAATTGCAGCCATGGATAAAATTGGAGGGTTACTGAGTTGCCAACCTTCGGCTCCTGGTAATTGGTCAAAGTCATCACGCATTCTAAAACGTGTTTGCTTGTTATGAGACCACCAACCAGTAAATCGGTTAAGGTCTTTTCTTTGTGCGTGCTTTTCATGCACAAAGGCTCCAGATAAACTTCCTGGACCAGAGTTTAAATATTTATAGCTACACCATACTGCAAAGTCAGCACCAGAATCGTGAAGATTAAGTTTTACATTTCCTGCGCCATGAGCACAATCAAAACCTACAACACAGCCATGTTTATGGCCTAGAGTAGCAATGCGTTTCAGATCAAAAAACTGACCTGTGTAATAATTAACTCCACCAATCATAACCAAAGCAATGTCATCACCTTGTTCATTTAGAATTGTCTCTAAATCGTCATAATTTGCCAATTCTTCACCATCACGAGCTTTCCATAGAATTAAACCGTCTTTATCATCATAACCATGATGACGTAGTTGTGATTCAACAGCATATTTATCACTAGGAAAAGCATCAGCTTCGATTAAAATTTTGTAGCGTTTAGGGGTTGGTTGATAAAAACTTACCATCATAAAATGAAGGTTTGCAGTGAGAGAATTCATTACCACAACTTCTAAAGGTTTAGCGCCAACAATATCTGCCATGGTTTGCGTTAAAAATTCATGATAATGTAACCATGGGTGTTTACCTTCGGTATGCCCTTCAACACCTAATTTTGCCCAATCGTCAAGTTCTTGATTGATATAGTCTTTTGTGATCTTGGGTTGAAGCCCTAATGAGTTTCCTGTCATGTAGATGAGCTCATTTCCATTGCTGTCTTTTGGAATATGAAATTGAGTTCTATATGTTGAAAATTCATCGCTTTGATCTTGTTGCTTCGCATATTCAAGACCTAATTTAAAGTTGGACAAGATTGTTGATTTTATGGTGTCTAACAAAAATAAGAATAATTATGGTAGGACGAAACTGTTGAAAGTGGCATTTTTCTGAAGAAAAATAAAACACTTTTTTTAGTATCTTTAAAGAAATGATAAACGTATGGGAAAGATAAAAGAATACACTAATGGAGAGGTTACCATAACTTGGGAAGCTGAAAAATGTATACATTCTGCAATTTGTGTTAAAGGATTAGGTGATGTGTTTCAACCTAAAGAGCGTCCATGGATTAAGATTGATGCGGCTTCTACAGAGGCTTTGGTTACACAAGTTAAAGCATGTCCGTCTGGAGCTTTGGGGTATTATATGAATGGTGAAGACAATGAAGAGGCTCAAGTTTTAGAAACCAAGGTTGAGGTATTAGAAAATGGACCACTCTTAGTTTATGGGACTTTAAAGGTCACTCATAAAGATGGACACCAAGAAATAAAGAATAAAACGACAGCTTTTTGTAGATGTGGTGCATCACATAACAAGCCTTATTGTGATGGTGCACATGTAAAAGATGGATTTAAAGGATAAGTAAAAAGCGCTTCAACTAAATAATTGAAGCGCTTTGAATATATATGGACGCAAAATGCGGAATATTATATACTTTATATACGTCCTTAAGTCGGAGATTGGATGTTTTTATTACAGAAAAATCCAACTTTAATATTTTTTTAAGATTTATAGTGATAGCAATATTATTTCACTTTAATATTTGAAAAATAAAGGTTAAAATTACCATCAGTCATTTTATGATCTTTTGCAATTTTAAGACCATTGAAATCTTGATAGTTTTCAAAAGTTGTTGTCATTGACGGTGCTTCACTATTACCTTCTCTAAACACCCATTCTTTAATCATAAAGTTCGTATCGTAATAAATGTCATAGGCATCACCAGGCGTATAACCGCCCTCATTTCCGTATAATAATGTGATTTTATTCATTTCAATTTTTGAAATAGGAGCAAGTTCTTTTATAGGCTCAGAAATAGTCGTGCCTTGATCCCAAACCAATTGAAAAGGAACTAATAACCAGTATTTATCATTAATAAAACCTTTGTCAGTATTTAGAGATAGACTATCTATAGATTTTCTGTTAAAATTAATAGTGTCTTTTTCTGAAGCTAATCTTACATCATCTGTTTTAGGATTCCAAGTCCAAGAGCGTTCAAAATGATTTTCACCTCTATCGACATTAAAAGTAAATTGAATTTCATTAACACTTTTCCAATAGTCTAAGCCATGAGCTTGCGCAATCTTTTCGGCTATTGTCAATTCTTTTTTTTCTTCTGAAACCGTCTCAGAATTTGTGGTTTGTTCTTTTGTTTCTGTTTTGCAAGCTATTAGAACAGTAAACAAGCATAAGAGCGTAAGTAGTCGTGTCATTTCTTTTTTTTGCAAAGGTATGACAATCTTTATAGTTCCGAAGTTATTATTATTTTAGAGCTCTAAACGGCATATTATGAGTAAAGATCATTTTGAAGTCAATAAACAAACTTGGAATGAAAAGGTAAAAGTTCATTCTAAAAGTGAAATGTATGATTTGGAAGCTTTCAAAAACGGAAAGTCATCATTGATGTCTTATGAATTAGCAGCACTTGGAGATGTGAAGGGAAAGTCATTATTGCATTTGCAATGCCATTTTGGTCAAGATACCATGAGTTGGAGCAGGCTAGGAGCAAAGTGCGTAGGTGTAGATATTAGTGATGAAGGTATTGCATTGGCAACCGCTTTAAATGAAGAATTACAATTAGATGCAAAATTTGTGTGCTGTAATGTTTTGGATACTTCTAAATATGTCAAGGACGCTTTTGATATTGTATTTACATCATATGGTGTGATTGGTTGGCTCCCCGATTTAAAACCTTGGGGAGAAATGATTGCGCAGCGTTTAAAACCTGGAGGTACTTTTTATATGGCTGAGTTTCACCCTATAGTTTGGATGTTTGATTATGTTGATGAAAAACCAGTGATGCGTTACGGTTATATGCAAGATGAGGTGATATATGAAGAGTACGATGGTACTTATGCAGATCAGGACTCAAAGATGATAAGCAAAGAATATGGATGGAATCATGGTTTAAGTGAAGTCATTAATGCGCTTATAAAAGCCGGATTGCAAATAGACTATTTGAATGAGCATGACGAAAGCCCATATAACGTATTGCCAGATCTAGTTGAAACCAAATCTGGCAATTTTGTGACAAAGGATATGTTATATCCTCTTATTTTCGAAATTAAAGCAACTAAGCTTTGACTATTAGTTTTTGACTATCAATTTTGAGCCTACCGATTCTTCATCAATATAGAATGTCATAAGATATGAGCCTGTTCTAAACTGAGAAATATCAATAGTAGATTGATTGTTGTTAATACTTTTTGTCATTACACGCTGTCCGAGAATGCTATGTATTTTTACTTCAGAAATTTGAGTATTAGATTCAAAATTTATAAGACCTGTTGTTGGATTTGGATATAATTTTACCGACAACGCCGTTTCATCTGATACACTCAAACTGTCATTTATTATATTTATGCTTACTGATGTACTATAATAATTGTTAGGTGCTGTAGCTGCAGAATTTGGTCCAACAGAATAGGTTACTGTATAGTTTCCAACAGTAGACGCTGACACATCAATTATACCTGTATTTTGGTCAATGACAAGTCCTGAAGGAGAACTTAAATATATACCTCCAGTAATACCACCATTAGTTAATGCTGGTGCTGGATCTGTATCAGTTATATCATAGCTAGAAGCTGCATACTCAAACGATGCGTAATCATCATAATGGATGCTTAAATAGTCTAAAACTACATTTGCATAATCAATTGCAAAAGGTTCTAAAGTATTAGGTCTAGAATCATATGGTGACCCTAAATCTCTAACACGTCTATTGACTTCGGTCATTATTCCGTCGATATGTCCACTACCTCCAATGCTTGCAGGTCCGCCAGTACCATCTCCAGATCCATGTCTTCTGTTGTTATAAAAATTTCCATCAAAATACGAATTACTATGCGGTGTTGTATCATCACAACTGGTATTTCCATAATCCGAATTACTTGGAACAGCTCTATAGCCAGAAGATACACCACATCCAGGATAGCTTGTTGCAGAACCTGATGGGTCAATTGAATTATAAAATACACCCGGTGCATCTTGAAATAATTGTCCAAGACTACTTACACCTCTTACCAACTCTTCATGTGTATAACCATTTAAATTAGTAGACACAAGGTTCATTATTGTAGACTTGTCTATAATTGGAGTACTATTTAAATCTG
Organism: uncultured Psychroserpens sp.; assembly: GCA_947489585.1. Taxonomy (GTDB): domain Bacteria; phylum Bacteroidota; class Bacteroidia; order Flavobacteriales; family Flavobacteriaceae; genus Psychroserpens. The sequence goes on along the minus strand of CANLEE010000001.1, from coordinate 153,148 downwards.
AACCGTTTAATTCTGCAGCTGAAATATTGTATCCAATTTCAATTCTTGGAATTGTATGACTTTGACCGTGTAAATCAATATATAAACCTTTTCCCCAATTTGTTTCAACAGATTGGCTAGCATCATTGATATAATTATGAAAATCACTCCAATACGATGCCGCATGACTGTTACCACAAGATCCTTCACTAACCATACGATTTGGATCCATTTTAGAACGATGTAAATTGTTGATAATTACATGTGCATAGCCTCCAGTTTTAGCAAATATCTCGTCTTGAATTCGTCTTACTAAGATTTCTGTATTGTCATCTCTCTCATTAGTACCACAAGTTCTATCAGGTAAATTAGAATCATCATCAGGATATGAAACACCACCTATGGTTTCACCAGATTGTAGTACACCACCATGTGGTGCAGAAATGATTATCGGTAAGTTTCCAGGAATGTATTCTATATATTGATTAGAATTAGAATACTCAGAAACACCTGGAGTTTGAGCATAAGCTATACTAGAAAGCATAGCAAAACATAGTAGGTAAGTAATTTTTTTCATCATAAATGTATTTTAGATTTGGGTAATCTATCATTGCTGAATTGCTAAAATACATTTTTTGTCGATAAAAAACCAAATTTTATCGATGAACTGTAAATTTTATTAGTGTTTTTCCTTCAAAACCTCAGGCATTTTAGCTTTAAATCGATTTAATCTAGGGATTGATACACTTCTTATGTAGCCTTGATTAGGATGTAGTCTTTCATAATTTTGGTGGTAGTCCTCACCAACCCAGAATTTCTGAAATGGATAAACTTCGGCAGCGATTTTTGCATTTAATTGCTTTGCTAAAGCTGCTTTTTTCTCCTCAATGATTTTCTTTTGAGTCTCATTTTGAAAAAAGATAATAGAGCGATATTGAGACCCTTTATCTGGACCTTGACCATTGACTTGTATTGGGTTTTGAGACGCAAAATATACATCTACTAATGTTGCGAAACTAACAATTTTTGGATCGTAAATAATTTCAACAGCTTCAGCATGTCCTGTAGCTCCTGTATTGCTTAATTTATAAGTTGGGTTTTCTGTATATCCACCTGAATAACCGCTAATTGATTCTTCAACACCTTTTACACTTTCATAAATGGCCTCTACACACCAAAAACAGCCGCTAGCAAAGTAGGCTCTGGCTTTCCCGTTTTCTAAAGGGGCTTCAATGGGTTCTGCGTCTATAACGGCTTGTTGCTTTTTGTTTACCTGAGCATTATTTTGACAACTAAATAATACAATTAGGACTAATGTTGATAGTAATTTTTTCATGTGTGCTTTTCTTTTTCAATAGGTCGAATAAAGATATGAAACCTTAATATGAAGTTTGTAAAAGTTTTATTAAAATGAAAAAAGCCCTTATCAATTTTGATAAAGGCTTTAAAATATAAGTGCTTAATGGATTATAGTTTAGAAAACATTTTCTCCATTTTCTCTTTTTCCTCTTGTGCTAATGCAGCATCAACTAAGATTCTTCCACTATGTTCATCAGTAATTACTTTTTTACGAGATGCAATTTCCACTTGAATTTGTGGCGGAATTGTAAAGAATGATCCTCCAGAAGCGCCTCTTTCAATTGCCACAACAGCTAATCCATTCTTAACATTGTTTCTAATGCGTAGGTAGGCATTAACTAAACGCTCATCTAATTTCTTTTGGAAATCTTCAGATTTTTTAAGTAGTGCTTCTTCTTCTTTTTGAGTTTCAGCTAAAATAGCATCTAACTCACTACGCTTATGCTTTAAGTGTGTTTTACGATCTTTAAGACGATCTTTAGTCTCATCAATCACTTCTTTTTTCTGATCGATTTGAACTTTAAATTCTTTAATGTGCTTTTCAGCTAATTGGATTTCTAATTCTTGAAATTCAACTTCTTTAGTTAAAGAATTATATTCTCTGTTATTTCTAACATTCTTTTGTTGCTCTGTGTACTTCTTGATAAGCGCTTTGGCTTCTTCAATTAAGTTCTTTTTTGATTTAATTTGATCGTCAATTAAATCTAGATTAGTTGCTAACTTTTCAAGCCTTGTATTTAAACCTTCAACTTCATCTTCTAAATCTTGAACCTCGAGAGGTAATTCTCCTCTCACGTTTCTAATTTCATCTACTCTAGAGTCGATTAATTGTAAATCATACAATGCTCTTAATCGATCTTCTACAGTTGCTTCAGCTTTTTTTGCCATAATTATAAATACTTTACTGGATTTGTATTCGTCGTTGATAAAACGACTGCAAAATTAGTAATTTTTTTCGAGAGATAGTCTACTAAAAAGTTTTTTGTGAACTGTTCGCTTTCATAATGTCCAATATCTGCTAAAATGATATCGTTTTCTGCGGAAAAGAAATCATGGTATTTTAAGTCGGCAGTAATCAAAACATCTGCGCCAACTCGCTTGGCTGCTGAAATTGCAAAACTTCCAGAACCTCCTAAAACAGCAATTTTCTTAACAGATGCTTTTGAAATTTCTGAATGTCTTATACACGATACATTCATTTTTTCTTTTAAAAATTCAAAAAATAATGTTGTTGATTGTTCATTTTTGAGTTCACCAACCATGCCCATCCCGATATTTTGATTATAATTATCTAGAGTTGTTACTTCAAAAGCAACTTCTTCATAAGGATGGTGCTCAAATAAAGTGCTTAATAGTTTTGACTCTATATGTTTGTTGAATGTCACAGAAATTTGAACTTCTTGCTCTTCATGTAATTCACCTTTTTTTCCTAATGTTGGATTAGAGCCTTCATTACCTCTATATGTTCCAGTACCTTCAGCATTAAAACTACAGTTGTCATAATTTCCAATATTTCCAGCACCTACTTTAAACAGTTGAGTTCTTAGAGTGTTCGCATTTCCGACGGGAACATAAGTAGTTAACTTTTTAATAGTCCCTTTTTGAGGAATTAAAATACTCTTATTCACCAAACCTAGTGTATTGCATATAATATCATTAACGCCTTTGAGGGCATTATCTAAAGCCGTATGAATTGCATAGATAGCAATATCGTTTTTAATGGCTTTTAAAACCGTTCGCTCCACATAATTTTTTCCTGTAAGCGACTTTAAGCCTTTAAATATTATAGGATGGAAGCTCACGATAAGGTTGCAATCTTTTTCAATGGCTTCATCTACAACGGTTTCTAAAGTATCTAAAGTGACTAAAACCCCCGAAATTTTTGCATTTTTATCACCAATTAGTAGTCCGACATTGTCAAAGTCTTCAGCATAAGCTATAGGTGCTAATGCTTCTAAGTGGTTAATAACATCTTGAACAATCATATTATTTATGGTGTTAGTTTAAAAACAAATATAAAATATTAACTTCGTTCTAATGAAGCTACTCAGAAAAATACTCTTTCCTTTCGTTCCCATTTATTATTTAGTGACTTGGTTGCGAAACAAATTCTATGATTTAGGATGGAAATCTTCAAAGTCATATGAGTTTCCAGTGATATGTGTTGGGAATTTGAGTACAGGAGGTACAGGTAAAACACCAACTATTGAGTATTTGATTAGGTTATTAAAAAACACTCATAAAGTAGCAACTTTGAGTCGTGGATATAAACGCGAATCATCAGGTTTTATTATCGCAGATGAGCATGCTACTGCTAAGACTATAGGAGACGAACCGTTTCAATTTTATCAAAAATTTAATGATATTATTGTGAGTGTTGATGCTAATCGTCAACATGGAATTTCCCAACTTGTAAAACAAAAGCAACCAGATGTAATTCTCTTGGATGATGCTTTTCAGCATAGAAAAGTGAAAGCAGGTTTTGCTATACTATTGACTGCTTATGATAATTTGTATTGTGATGATTTTGTGTTGCCAACAGGAAATTTAAGAGAATCGAGATCAGGAGCAAAGCGGGCAAACATCATTGTAGTGACTAAATGTCCATTGACTTTATCAGCTTCTGAAAAAGAACAAATTATAAGACAGTTGAAACCATTTAAACACCAATCGGTATACTTTAGTTCGATTTCATATTCGGAAGATATACATAATGGAAGTGGTCATTATGCTTTGGATGTATTGAAAGAAAAGCAAGTGACTTTAGTTACAGGTATTGCAAATCCAAAACCACTAGTAAGCTATTTAAAATCTAAATCTATAGATTTTGAACATTTAAATTATAAAGATCATCACGTGTTTTCAGCTTCGGAAATTGAAACTCTAAAACAAAAGGAAGTTGTATTGACTACTGAAAAAGATTATATGAGGTTGAAGGATACGTTTATAAATCACCCTTCTCAATTATATTATTTACCTATTTCGTTTCAAATAGATAATCATGAGGCTTTTGATAAGCAAGTGAGTGTGTTTGTTTCAAATTAAAATGATGCTGTTGAGTTTTGATTTTCAGCTAAGACTTCGTATAATTTCTTTTCAAAATCTTCTTGTTTAAATGGTTTTGAAATAATATCATCAAATCCAGCTTCTTCAAACTCATGCATTTTATCTTCGAGTGTAACAGCTGTAAGTGCAAAGATGGTTAAGTCTTTATCAAAAGTTCTAATAATTTTAGTGGCTTCTAGACCACTAATTCCTGGCATATGAATGTCCATTAAAACGATTTTGTACTCAGTTTCTTTGACTTTTTCTACTGCGGCTTCACCATTGTCTACGATATCACATTCAAGATTCATTTTGTTTAGAATCTTTTTTGTAATCATTTGGTTAATCTTATTGTCCTCGACAATTAAGATTTTAATGTTGCTAATGTCCAATTTGCTAATGTTTTTAGAATAATCTTCTTTTTCGATTTTAACAGTTTCTGGAGCGTAGGTTAATGGGATTTCGAAGAAGAATGATGTTCCTTTTCCGAGTTCACTTTTAAGGTAGATTTTTCCTTTTAATATTTCAATAAGACCTTTTACAATAGATAGACCAAGACCTGTTCCACCATATTTCCTATTGATTTGTATCGAGCCTTGGGAGAAGCTCTCAAACATATTATCTTGTTTTTCTTTAGAGATACCGATACCATTATCTTCAATTTCAAAACGTAAGACATGGTCATTATTCTTCTTCGAAATACTATTTACTCGAACCCAGATATCACCATCTTTAGTAAATTTGATAGAGTTACCGATAAGGTTTATTAGGATTTGAGAAATTTTAAGATTGTCACCAATAAAAGTTTCTGGCAGCCCTTTTTGATATTCATAATGCATTTGGACGTTATTATCTAATGCTGAATTATTAAGTGCAGAGCATACATTTTCAACCTTAGTTTTAAGATTGAACAATACGGGGTCTAATTCTACTTTATTAGCTTCAATTTTATTGATTTGAAGGATGTCATTAATAAATGTTAATAGATAATCTCCTGAAAATTTTAACGATTTTAAATGCGGAATTTGCTCAGGATTAGGCTTTTCTTCCAATAACATATTTGTTAAGCCAGTAACGGCATACAATGGAGTTCTTAACTCGTGAGTTACAGTTGATAAGAAATTGGCTTTAGTTTTTGAGGCTAATTCGGCGCGTTTCATTGCTTCAATCAAATCGTCATTTTTCTCCTGAAGCATATTATTAGATTTTAATCTAATATTATTGTTTTTATAAAGTGATAGTGTTAGTAATGATAAAATCGTAATTAATGCGATACTAAGTATAGTCGTAATTTTTGCGAGATTACTGTCTGATTCTTGCTCTTCGACTTTTGTTTTCAATTTTTCTAACTCGGCAGCGTTATATGTTTTTAAATATTCTGCTCTCCGTTCTGGTGATAGGTTTGCACGTTGAATATTTAAGATAGAATCAGATAGTATTAGGTGTTTTTGAAGGTACTCGTGTGCTAATTCAAAGTTTCTATCATTTTCATAAATAGTACTTAGTGTTAGATAGCCCTCATTAACATTTTCTATAAGTTCGTTAGTTTGGGCAATTTCCAACCCTTCATTAGCCAAATCTATGCCTTGTTGGTTATTGCCTAACTTATCTAAAGTCTTACCGCTATAAATTAATGCATTTGAGAGAATACTATTTTGATTGTTCTTTTTAGCAGAAACAATTGTATTTTCTAGAAGTGCCTTAGCTGTTTTATAATCTTTTAAATTGAAATGTATTTTAGCTTGGTTAAATGTGACTTCGGTAATATTACTTTCTAAACCTTCTTCTTCAAAGAGTGTTTTTGCAGATTTTAAATAGCCTAATGCATCCTTATATTCTTTTTTACTAGAATGAAGTACACCTTTAATACTATATGTAATAGCGAGATTGACATCATCGTTTAATTCTCTTTGTATGCCTGCGGCTTTAGTAAGTGATACTAATGCCTTGTCATATTCGCTAACAGTGAATTGAAGTTTTCCAATTTTAGTGTGTATAATTCCTTGACTTTTTTTGTCATCTATGCTTATAGCTAAATCTAATGCTGTTTCGAGATTGTCTTTTGCGTTAAAATAATCACCTCGTTCACTATCAAGATCTGATTTGATGATGGTGTTTTGAATACGCATTTTCAGCACGTCTATGTCTTCAGTTTCATTGGTCTGAGCAGATATAGCACACGAAAAGCTAATTAAAAAAGCAACTATGTAGTATTTAGTTTGGGACATATTTGGCCACTTTCATTTGGACAAATATAAATATTTATTCGATAAAAGACACTATTTCATCGATAAATTGCAAATTAAATCTAAAATTCTACTCGAATAACCAGTTTCATTATCGTACCAACCTACAATTTTTATCATATTTCCAATTACAGAAGTCATTTGAGCATCAAATATGCAAGAATGGGTATTTCCGACGATATCAATAGATACAATTGGATCTTCAGTATATTGTAAAATCGTTTTTAGATGTGTGTCAGCAGCTTTTTTGAAAGCAAGGTTAATGTCATCTATTGTTACAGTTTTTTCAACATTGAATGTGATGTCTGTCAATGATCCATTAGCTACTGGAACTCGAATACCACAACCTCCAATAACATTTGAAAGTTCTGGAAAAATTTTTGTGAGTGCTTTTGCTGCACCTGTTGTAGTAGGCACTATAGATTGCCCTGCAGCTCTAGCACGACGTAAATCTTTATGTGGCTGGTCATGTAAACTTTGGTCTGTTGTATATGAATGCACAGTTGTAATATAGGCTTGTTTAACACCACAAAGCTTATTAATTACAGCAATCATTGGTGCAGCATTATTAGTTGTGCATGAAGCATTAGACAAAATGAATTCATCACCAGAAATTTCATGGTCATTCACACCTAGTACTACAGTTTTTATATCATCTTCAATAGGAGGAACTGATAAAATCACACGTTTAGCACCATTGTTAATATGATGTTTTAAATCTTCGGAAGTTTTAAATTTTCCGGTAGCTTCGATAACAAAATCTAGATTTAAAGACGACCAATCTATCAATTTTGGATGATTAAAATTGAATAATTTTATGTGTCTTCCGTTTAAAATGATAGTGTTTTCAGTACAAGAAATGTCATGCTTAGATACGCCATGAATACTATCGTATTTCAATAAATGGCTTAATGTTCTTGCATCAGCAAGGTCATTGATGGCAATAACTTGAATATCATCCCTGTCTTGAATAAGCCTAAAAACTCGACGTCCAATACGGCCAAACCCGTTAATAGCTACACGAATCATTAATTGATATGTTTTTGAGCTTTGTAGGAAGATCTAACTAGAGCACTACTTTCAACATGACGAAATCCTAAATCAAGACCTATTTGTTTGTATTCATCAAATTGATCTGGATTGATAAACTGTTTTACAGGTAAATGCTTTTTACTTGGTTGTAAATATTGTCCAATAGTAACTACATCTACATCATTAGTTCTTAAATCATGAAGCGTTTCAATTACTTCTTCACGAGTTTCACCTAAACCAAGCATGATACCAGATTTAGTTCTACGTTGTCCTTGCTGTTTTAAATATTTTAAAACCTGCATGCTCCGATCATATTTAGCTTGAATTCGAACCTCACGTGTTAGACGTCTAACAGTTTCAATATTATGAGAGACTACTTCAGGGGCAACATCTATAATTCTATCAATGTGTTTTTCTATACCTTGAAAATCAGGAATAAGTGTTTCAAGTGTTGTTTCAGGATTCATGCGTCTAACTGCTTTTACAGTTTCACTCCACATAATGCTTCCCATATCTTTGAGATCGTCTCGATCAACACTTGTTAAAACGGCATGTTTAATTTGCATGATTTTGATTGAGCGGGCTACTTTTTCAGGCTCATCCCAATCTACAGTTTCTGGTCTGCCAGTTTTTACACCACAAAATCCGCATGAACGCGTACATACATTTCCTAAAATCATAAAAGTGGCAGTTCCTTCTCCCCAACATTCACCCATATTAGGGCAGCTTCCTGATGTACAAATGGTATTTAATTTATACTTGTCGACAAGACCTCTTAATTCGGTGTATTTTTTACCTGTGGGTAGTTTTACACGAAGCCATTTTGGTTTAGGCTCTCGACTTATGATAGGAGAAGATGCAATTTTTGAATCCATGTATTGTATTTGTGGATTGCAAAGATACAAAGTAAATTATAAATGAGATGTTATAAAATGGTAAGATACCAGATGCTAAAACCAATTAAAAATAGGATGCCCATCCAACTTAAAACATGAAGTTTCATCGATGGTCGCCATGCTTTAGGAGTGTGATTACTGCTGATTAATCTATAATTAATAATGGCATAAAAAGGTGCTGTTAAAAACGATAATATAGTTGCGATTTTAATGAGTAATCCCATTTCAGACTTTAAGAAAAAGAAAATTAGAATGGTACCCGTTATTAAGATTAAAATCCACATGAGATAGGAGCGTTTTAGAATATCACCAAATAAAAGTGTTGTCGTTTTTGCCATAGCTCTTGGTGAGGCATCTAATGTTGTTAATGTAGTACTAAACATGGTTGTAAAAGCAGCAATACCAATAATAATATATGACCAATCTCCTAAGCTTTTAGTATACATTGATATAAGTTGATTGGAAAATTCACCTGCTTTCCCGCTAAAATCTTCTCCACTTTGAAACATTACTAATGCTCCTAAAGTTAAAAAGCCTAGACCTAAAATAATAGTAGCAAAATACCCTACGTTAAAATCGAAAAGTGATGATTTTACTGTAAATTCTGTATCTGATTTTTTCTTTTCTATAGCCCAAAGCGAATGCCATATAGAAATGTCTAAAGGCGCAGGCATCCAACCCATAAAAGCTATTAAGAAGCCAAATTCCATAGCATTTGGGAATACTTGAGTTATAGATATTTGCTGAGATGTGTTTTGAAATGCAAAATATACAGCAACAATAGTACTTATGGTCAAAGTGATAATAATAAACTTCATCAGTTTATCTAAAAAACTGTATTTACCAATAATTAGAATTATAAAACAAATACTTAGGATAATGACTGTCCATATTTCAGTAGAAATGAAATCTCCAAAAATTGATTTTGCCAATCCAGCAGTTACAATGGTCACCGCGGTTTGAATGGTAAACATTGTAGCAAAAGTCAATGCGAAATAGGCAATTAAAACACTTTTGCCTAGCTTTTTATAGCCATCAAGAAGCGTTTCTCCTGTTGCCATTGCATAACGAGGACCGAACTGAAAAAAAGGATATTTGAAGATGTTTACAAGAAGTAATGCCCAAATTAACCCGAAACCAAAATCGGCTCCGGCTCTAGTGGATTGCACTAAATGTGACACACCAATTGCAGCGCCTGCAAACAATAATCCTGGACCTATTTTTTTGAGATTAAAACCCATTATTCTTTTTTAATAATCTCTGCTAGTAGCTTTTTTGCTCTTAAAAGTTTCACCTTAATATTATTCATAGGCTCATTTAAATGCTTAGAAATTTCTTTATAACTCAACTCTTGAAAGTATCTTAGGTTTATAACTTCCTGATAATGAGGTTTTAGTTTTTTTATGTCGCGAAGTAATTTTGCTAAGTTTTGTTCTGTAATTAACTTGTCTTCTGGTGATGGTGATTCGTCAATAATTGTATAGTAGTTATCATCTTCTTCACTATTTGATCGACTAGAAATGGTCGATTTTTGTTTTCTTATCAAGTCAATGTGAATATTTTTAGAAATGGTAATCAACCACGTTTTAAATTCATAAGTATCTTTATAAGTATGTATTTTATCAAACGCTTTTGAAAAAGTTTGTATGGTTATATCCTCAGCATCGTTTTCATTTTCAGTACGCTTTAATTGGAACCCGTATACGTTATTCCAAAAGGTATCTAATAGAAAATTAAAAGCAATTTGATCATTTTGTTTTGCTTTTTCGATCGCGTCTTTTACTTCCAATATTGTGGTTTTGATATGAGATTTTTTATAAATATAAAGAATTGTAAAGTAATTAAAAGGATTTCTAAAAACGGAAGAAAAAATAAGAGCCCAGTTTCATTAAGTTTTTTTGATGCAAAATATAGGTTTGTATATTGAATAATAAATCGAACAGCAATCAATGCAACAACAATTTCCCACTGATATAAGACAACCAATAATGTGATTGCTAAAACCCAAAATAAGATTTGTGACACATAAAAAAGTGCTAATAAAAATTTATGTTTTGGCTTATAGTGATTTGCAGAACTTATATGTCGTCGTTTTTGAAGTATCCAAGATTTGAATGTTGTCTTTGGAATAGATTCTGTGAAACTTTCTTTAGAAACACACAGAGAGACATTAGTTTTAGTTGCTACTTGATTTATAAAAAGATCATCATCACCAGACATGATATCCATATGATTCATAAAGCCATTGGCTTCAAAAAATTGTGCTTTTTTGTAAGCAAGATTTCTACCAACTGCCATATATGGTAATCCTATTTTTGCATAAGACAAATACTGAAGGGCAGTCATAAAAGTTTCAAACCTAATGAGTAGGTTTAAAAGAGAGCCTTTAACTTTTTTGTAAGCACCATAGCCAATAACAATAGATTTTTGGTTTGTAAAATGACTACTCATTTCAGAAATCCACTGTTTAGAAAGCGGTTTACAATCGGCATCTGTAAATAAGAGGAAGTCATATGTAGCGACTTTAATACCTAGTGTAAGTGCGTATTTTTTGTTTCCCCAAAACTTCTCTACAGGTTTGACATCAACAATTTTGATATTGTGATGCTGTTTTTTAAACCCTTCTATAACTTCTAGAGTCTCGTCTGAAGAATTATCGTTGATTAACACCAATTCAAACGTTTTATAATTTTGCTCTAAGATGAGTGGAATATTTTGAGCTAAGTTGCTAGCTTCATTTTTTGCACAAATAATTATAGAAATGCCGATGTTTTTCGGTGTAGCTTTTTTAAGCTTGTAAGCAGCAAACTTTCCGAAAATAATTCCGTAATAAATAAGTTGAATGCCAATAATTACTATAAAAGTGTAGAAAAGAATTTCAAAAATTAGCATCAACGATTAAGAGTGTTCAGGTTCGTTGCAATTTTCGAATTGATCGGGCGTTTTTCCACAGAAACCACATGCATCACCATCTTTATTAAGCATAGGATTTTGACTAGCGCAAGTACCCGCGAATTTGCCGTCTTTTTTAGCCCATATTTTTATGGCAATTCCTGCAACGCCAAGACCTAAAAGCAATAATGTTATAAGTACTAGTTTCATTAAGATGAATTTTATGCAAAGATAAAGATTTTGAATGTTTTTTATTACTAATCTCTATTGTAATATTTGATATGCTTTAATATTTGTGACTTAATGATTTGTTTAAGTGTCTAAAAGTTAATAAATTAAATTTTTAACTAACTAATATTAATTATTATGAAAAAATTATTAGCAGAGTTCTTCGGAACATTTTGGCTTGTATTTGGAGGTTGTGGTAGTGCGGTTTTTGCTGCTGCTTTTCCGGAATTAGGAATTGGATTTGCCGGTGTTGCATTAGCATTCGGTTTAACCGTATTAACTATGGCTTATGCAGTTGGGCATATCTCGGGTGGCCACTTTAATCCTGCAGTATCATTAGGATTGTGGGCAGCAGGGAAATTTCCAGCTAAAGATTTAATTGGCTATATAGTTGTGCAAGTCATTGGTGCTTGTGTTGCTGCAGGAGCATTATATTTGATTTTAACTGGAAAATCTGATTTTATTGATATTGGAGGCTTTGCATCTAATGGCTATGGAGAACATTCGCCTGATGGTTATAGCATGATGTCTGTTTTAGTCGCAGAGTTCTTATTGACGATGTTTTTCTTATTGATTATTTTAGGAAGTACAAATGCTAGAGCTCCAAAAGGATTTGCTCCAATTGCGATTGGTCTTGGATTAACACTAATACACTTAATTAGTATTCCAATTTCAAACACATCAGTAAACCCTGCACGTTCTACTAGTCAGGCGCTTTTTGCTGGAGGAGAATTTACAGCTCAATTATGGTTATTTTGGCTTGCTCCAATTGCGGGTGCCATTGTAGCAGGATTTATTCACAAAGCATTTTTTGATAAAGAATAGATAGATTTTAATTTTTCTTATAAATATAAAAGCCGCTTTTGAAAATTTTCAAAAGCGGCTTTTATATTTAAGTATGTTACTATTAATTATTTTTACCTTTTAAAGCAATTTCAGCTACAGCATTGTCTGCGTTTTTAGTATCTTCTTTTGGCCCAATTGTAAGGCTGATACCTAATGCATCTTCCATATAAGGTAAAGATTGCATGTTTTTTTCAGAAGGATCAATAATACCAAGACTAACAAAATGGTCTTCCATTTCTGCCCAAACGTGCACAAATTGGTCTTCAGATAACTGTGGTAAAGAGACTACATCAATCATAGATGTTTTTTCAACAGCATTGATATAAGCTACAGTTTTCAATTCTTTAGCTCGCTCATTACCTCTTAAAACATATTTTTCTGTTTCAGGATTATTGAGTTTCATAAATTGACGCATTAAATTGTCAAGTTTATTGTTGTTGTCTTCAATATCACTTCTAAGATCGAAAATTTCTTCAACGACTACTTGGTTCTCTTGAAGTAAAGCTTTGTTTTGCTCATTTTTCATGTAGTATCCACCGGCAAAAACAAGTGCAGCGATACTTGCGGCAATGCTATACCATGGTGTTCTACGCTTAGGTCTGTCTAAGGTAATCACAGGAACTGCTTCTTCTTTTAATTCATCTTTGATATGATCTAAAATAAATTTAGGAGCTTCAACAGCATCAGCTTTGGCCAATATGTGAAGGTTATCTTGTAACCTTAAATATTCGCTTTCCACTTCTGGATAGGTCTCAATATAATGCTCTACTTTCAGGCTTTCTGAAGCAGAAGTTTCATCCAGTATATACTTATCAAGTAAACCAGATTGAAAAAAAGTATGTAATTTTTTTTCCATTTGTTTAATTTATTTCTGGATTATAGACCTTTCTAAGTTCTCGTAATCCAATTTTTAATCGGGACTTAATCGTACCTAACGGAATCTCTAGTTCATCACTGGCTTCTTGTTGGGTCATGCCCTCAAAAAACAAAGCTTTCAAGACTATTTGGTACTTCTCATCCAACCTTGCAACATGCGTTTTTAAATCTATAACATCTTGATTTAAACTCGCTGTTGGTAAGATATATACGTTAGATTTATCGATTTGGACTTCTTTTTCGAATCTATTGTTAAAACTTCTTAGTTTATCAATGGCTGTATTTTTTGCAATTCTAAACAACCATGTAAACAATTTTGCCTTTTTGGAATCGTATTTTTTTGCATTTTTCCAAACCTTTACAAAGGTCTCTTGTAAAGCATCTTGAGCTAACTCTTCATTGATAGTCACTTTTAATATAACTCCATAGAGGCTGTCAGCATAATTTTCATAGAGAAGATCTAATGCTTTTTGGTCGCCTTTTGCGAGTAATTCGACTATTTGTTGTTCTAAAGAAGTGCTCAAAAAATTAAAATTAGAATTTTATATAAAAAAATGAATTTTAAGACGTCCAAAAAACACATTTCATTCGTATATAAGATTAAGACAGTAAAATTAGTAAATTAATACTAAAACGGAATTTAATCCATTATCATATAATTTCTGTGGAATAGAATTTTTTCTTCCTAAAAGAAAATTGATTAATAGCATTTTCAAAAACTATTCTGTAGTAAATATTAGCCTCATTAATTTGAGGCTTTTTTATTTATATAATATTGACTTCGGCTTCTATCTTGATATCAAAAATGCGAGCAACGGTTTTTTGAATAAGTTGAGAAAGGGCTAGAATATCACTCCCTTTTGCTCCTCCATAGTTTACCAATACTAAAGCTTGTTTTTTATGTACACCATAATTACCAAAACTTTTGCCTTTAAAACCAGCATGTTCTATAAGCCAACCAGCAGGAACTTTTATTTCGGTTTCTGAAATTGTATAATGTGGCGCATCTGGAAAGTTGTCTTGTAGTTTTAAAAAAGCATCTTTTGATATAATAGGGTTTTTAAAAAAACTTCCTGAATTTCCAATTTCTTTAGGATTTGGAAGCTTACTTTCACGAATAGCAATTACTGCTTTTGATACATCTTGAATTGTAGGGTGCTCAATCTTCATGTGTTCTAGTTCTGAAGTAATGGCACCATAATTAGTATGTAATTTATGGTCATTGATACTTAATTTAAAGACAACACTCGTAATAATATATTTGCCTTTAGCGCGTTGTTTAAATATAGAATTTCGATAATCAAACTCACATTCTGAGTTGGTAAACGTTTCTATGTCTAAGGTTTCAAGATTCAATGCTTTACATGAGAGAAACGTGTCTTTTAATTCCACACCATAGGCGCCAATATTTTGGATAGGACTTGTGCCAACATTTCCTGGAATAAGCGATAAATTTTCTAAGCCTCCAAAATCATTTTCTAGTGTCCAAAGTACAAATTCATGCCAATTTTCTCCTGCTTGACTTTCAATTATAACCTCAGTATCTGTTTTTGAAAGAATTTGTTTCCCTTTTATATTCAAATGAATAACCAAAGCATCAATATCTTTTGTTAGCAACATATTACTTCCACCGCCTAAGATGAATTTTTTTGGGAAGTCTTCCGAAGAAAAAACAGCTTTTAATTCATCAACTGAAGTGATCGATATAAAGTGTTTTGCCTTGATATCAATTCCGAAAGTATTGAAGGGTTTTAAAGATATGTTGTTTTGAATTTGCACTAGTCTTTATATATTTTTAATGCTTCTTTTAAAATATGTACAGCTTTTATAAGGCTTTCAGTATTTAGAACGTAAGCAATACGAATTTGGTTTAAACCCACACCTGGAGTACTATAAAAACCTGCTGCAGGAGCGACCATAACCGTTTCACCATCTATGTCAAAAGATTCAAGTAACCATTGCGCAAAAGCATCAGAATTTTTAATAGGAAGCTGAGCAATACAATAAAATGCGCCTTTAGGATTGGCAACCTGTACGCCTTCAATGGTGTTGAGTTCTTTTATCAAAACATTTCTGCGTTCAACATATTCTTCAATTACGTCATCAAAATAACGTTGTGGTGTATCTAAGGCAGCTTCACTTGCTATTTGCGCTAAAGTTGGCGGACTTAAGCGTGCTTGGGCAAACTTTAAAGCTGTTTTTATAACGGCTTTATTTTGTGATACCAAGCAACCAATTCGTGCGCCACACATACTATAGCGCTTAGATACCGAATCAATAACGATAGCATAATCCTCTAAACCTTCTTCTTGAAGAATGGAATAATGTGTTGCTCCATCGTAGGCAAACTCTCGGTATACTTCATCTGCAATTAAAAATAAATCATGCTTTTTTACAATTGCTGCAAGTTTTTTGATTTCTTCTTTTGAATAAAGATAACCTGTTGGATTTCCAGGGTTGCAAATAAGTATGGCTTTGGTTTTTGGTGTGATTAATTTCTCAAACTCTTCAATTGGAGGTAATGCAAAATTATTTTCAATTTTAGAAATTACTGGAACAACTTTAACACCAGAAGCCGTTGAAAACCCATTGTAATTAGCATAAAATGGTTCAGGGATAATGACTTCATCATCAGTATCCATAATACTTCCGAAGGCAAATAACAAAGCCTCACTTCCTCCTGTGGTTACAATAATATCATCATGATTAACATGTATGTCATTTGTTGCATAATACTTAGCTATTTTTTGCCTGTAAGGCTCAGATCCTTCAGATCTTGAATACGATAATACCTCAATATCGTTATCTTTTATAGCTTGTAAAGCTACTTTTGGTGTTTTAATATCTGGCTGACCAATATTTAAATAGTAGATACTTTTTCCAGCTTTCTCCGCTTTTTCAGCATAGGGAACTAATTTACGAATTGGAGATTCTGGCATTGAAACTCCTTTCTTAGAAATTGTTGGCATGTTTGAATGTTTAGATTGTAAAGTTCTGAAAATTATCTTAAATTTTATTTAAAAAATAGTGTTAAAAACTTTACATGTGACAAAGATTTGTAACTTGTTACTAATACTTATGATTAGATCTAAAAAAATACTGATTACATGCCTACTTACTGTGGCGTGTCTATTTCCATTATTTGGTCAAGGTGATTTTAATCTGCCTCGAAAAGATAGTGATAAAATAAGATTTCGACTTATTAATAATCTTATAGTTGTTCCTATAGAGCTCAATGGGGTTGAGTTGTCATTTATTCTTGATACAGGAGTGAGTAAACCCATTTTATTTAATATTACCAATACAGACTCTCTTCAAATTAAAAATGTGGAGACTATTTATCTAAGAGGTTTAGGAGAAGGAGGAAAGCCTATTGAGGCATTGAAATCAAGAAATAACTTTTTTAAAATTGGAAATGCAATCAACATTAATCAGGATATTTATGTGGTTTTTGATAATTCAATAAATTTCACCAATAGGCTTGGTGTGAATGTACATGGTATTATTGGATATGATCTTTTTAAAAATTTCATTGTAGAGATTAACTACATATCTAAGTATATTAAGCTTCACAAACCAGAAAAATATGTTTACAAAAATTGCAGAAAATGTGAAGTGTTTAATCTTTCACTATACAATAACAAGCCTTATATGCAAACTGAGGTGAAAGTCGATTCTAGTTTGATACCAATTAAACTTTTGATAGATACAGGTAGTAGTGATGCGCTTTGGTTGTTTGAAGATGAGTCATTAGGTCTTCAGCCTTTTAATAATATGTATTTTGATGATTTCATAGGAAAAGGTTTAAGCGGAAATGTTTATGGTAAGCGATCTAAAGTGAAAACATTTAAGCTGAAAAGTTTCGAATTAAAAGATGTAAATGTCGCTTTCCCTGATTCATCGTCGATTAGTACCGCTAGAAGAATTAAGAATAGAAATGGTAGTGTTTCAGGAGAGATATTAAAGCGATTTAATCTTATTGTCGACTATAGTAATGCTAAAATAACTTTAAAGAGAAATGGAAATTTTAAAACCCCATTTTATTATAATAGAAGTGGAATTGTTATAGAGCAAACGGGTACTCGAGTCGTTAAGGAAAAAGAAGATAGAGGCCAAATAGGTTATGGTAACAGTGGTGGAAGAGAAACAAAAGTTGAGTTAAGCACGCATTATAAATTTATATTGAAGCCTTCATATTCTATTGTTGAATTAAGAAAAGGATCACCTGCAGAAAAATCAGGGTTAATGATTGGGGATGAAATCATTTCTGTTAATGGTAAGAAAACACACGAACTGAGCCTTCAAAGAATAATGGAATACTTTAAAAATGATATTGGTAAACTCATACGATTGAGGGTTGAGAGAAATGAAGAAGTTATACTCTTTGAGTTTAGGTTAGAAGATGTCTTTAAACAAAAAGAACTCCCTAAATAGAGAGTTCTTTATTAGTTTAAGTAAGTAATGTCGTTTTATTGCTCCATTACACTTTTATCTTTCTTTTCTAAAACACTTGTTTTACTTGGGTCAATAACTAACCCTTTAATTTTAAGCGCTACTGTAGGCGTATCTGCATTAGATGTTACTGTAATAGTCTTTCTAATAGGATTAACTCGATTAGTATCATACTTTACTTCTATAACTCCAGTTTCACCAGGTAAAATAGGTCCTTTTGGTTTTTTGGGAACAGTACATCCACAAGTTGACTTAACTTTAGATATAATAAGTGGTGCATTACCCGTATTTGTAAATTCAAATACTCTTACGCCATCAGCACCTTTTTCAATGGTTCCGTAATCAATTACATCTGTTTTAAATTCAATTTTCGCTACTTTTTCTTGAGCATAAACTCCTATACTTAAGAATGCTACACATAAAATTATCACTAAATTTTTCATCATTTTAATTTTAAATTGATACTATCAAAACTACTTACTTTTTACGGTTCTGCAAAATAAATTAGCTGTATGACCACTTAATTAACATTAATTACGATTTAGTTGGTCATTATTTCTTTTAATCATTTCGCAAAAAAAGAAATATAAGTACTTTTGTCAGTCATAAAGCAAAAACAATACCAAAGCATGGAAATCCCATCAAAATATTCAGCACAAGCTGTAGAAAGTAAATGGTACGATTACTGGATGACGCATAATTATTTTCACTCTACTCCAGATGAGAGAGAACCATATACCATTGTAATTCCACCTCCAAACGTAACGGGAGTATTGCATATGGGGCATATGTTGAATAATACGATTCAAGATGTCCTAATTCGTCGTGCACGATTACTAGGAAAAAATGCCTGTTGGGTACCTGGTACAGATCATGCATCTATTGCTACCGAAGCTAAAGTTGTCGCTAAACTTAAAGCACAAGGCATCAATAAAAATGATTTAACCCGTGAAGAGTTCTTGAAGCATGCTTGGGAATGGACTGAAGAATATGGAGGTGTCATTCTTGAACAGTTGAAAAAATTAGGTTGTTCTTGTGATTGGGATCGTACTAAGTTTACGATGGATGATGATATGAGCGAAGCTGTAATTAAAGTGTTTGTTGACTTATATAACAAAGGTTTAATTTATAGAGGTTTTCGAATGGTGAATTGGGATCCTGAAGCTAAAACAACATTATCTGATGAAGAAGTCATTCATATTGAAAAACAAGGTCTACTTTACTATTTAGAATATCAAATTGAAGGTAGTGACGAAAAGTTAACTATAGCAACGACTCGTCCTGAAACTATTTTTGGTGATACGGCTATTTGCATCAACCCAACAGATGAGCGTTTTAGGCATTTAAAAGGAAAGAATGCTATTGTTCCTATCTGTGGAAGGGTTATTCCTATTATTGAAGATGAGTATGTTGATATTGAATTTGGAACAGGTTGCCTAAAAGTAACACCTGCTCATGATGAAAATGACAAAGTGTTAGGTGATAAGCACAATCTTGAAGTTATAGACATCTTTAATGAAGATGCTTCGCTAAATAGCTTTGGGATGCATTACGAAGGTCAAGACCGCTTTGTGGTAAGAAAAGCTATAACTAAAGAATTGGAGGCTGCTGGATTAATAGCAAAAACTGAAAATTATATCAATAAAGTAGGAACGTCTGAGCGAACTAAAGCAGTTATTGAACCACGTTTAAGTGACCAATGGTTCTTAAAAATGGAAGATTTAGCTAAACCTGCATTAGATGCTGTTTTAACAAATGGTGATGTAAAGCTATTTCCAAAGAAGTTTGAAAACACCTATAGACATTGGATGGAAAATATTCGTGATTGGAATATTTCACGCCAATTGCTTTGGGGACAACAGATTCCTGCGTACTTCTATGGTGACGGAAAAGAAGATTTTGTGGTTGCCGAAAATAGAGACGATGCTTTAAGGCTCGCTAAAGATAAAACAGGTAATTCAAGTTTAACAGCTGCAGATTTAACACAAGATTCTGATGCTTTAGATACTTGGTTTAGTTCATGGTTATGGCCAATGAGCGTTTTTGATGGTATTCGTAATCCTGAAAATGAAGAAATCAAATATTATTACCCAACAAATGATTTGGTTACTGGGCCAGATATTTTATTTTTCTGGGTAGCGCGAATGATAGTAGCAGGTTATGAATATAAAGATGAAAAACCTTTTGAGAATGTGTATCTCACAGGATTGGTAAGAGACAAGCAGCGTCGAAAAATGTCTAAGTCTTTAGGAAATTCACCTGATGCATTAAAACTAATTGATGATTATGGTGCAGATGGTGTTCGTGTAGGACTTTTATTAAGTTCTGCAGCTGGAAATGACCTTATGTTTGATGAAGATCTATGTCAGCAAGGAAAACAATTTGCTAATAAAATATGGAATGCTTTTAGATTAGTTCAAGGCTGGGAAGTTGATATTGCAATCAATCAACCAAATTCAAGTAAAATTGCCGTTGAATGGTTTGAATCTAAGTTCCAAAAAACAATAGCTGAGATTGAAGATCACTTTAGTAAATATAGACTTAGTGATGCGCTTATGGCAACTTATAAGTTAATTTGGGATGATTTTGCATCATGGTTATTAGAAATTGTTAAGCCTGCATATCAACAGCCAATTGATACAAAAACTTTAGAAAGCATAAATACTATTTTTGAGGATATTTTAAAGATTTTACATCCATTTATGCCATTTCTAACTGAAGAAATCTGGCATTATATTAAAGAGCGTTCACCAGAAGAAGCCTTAATTATTTCAAGATGGCCAGAGGCTCAGCCAATTAATGAGGTTTTGATTTCTGAATTTGATTTTGCATCTGAAGTGATTTCTGGAGTTAGAAATATTAGAAAACAAAAGAATATCGCGTTTAAAGATGCTATAGGATTTTCGATTGTAAATAATGAGAATGTAGCACCTACGTTTGATGGTGTGATTTCTAAATTAGGTAATTTAGAAAGCTTTAATTATGTAAAAGAACCAGTTGAAGGCGCTTTAACATATCGTGTAAAATCTAACGAGTATTTCATTCCTATGGAAGGGAGTATTGATGTAGAGGCTGAAGTTAAAAAACTCACTGAAGAGTTGAGTTATACAGAAGGATTTTTGAAATCGGTACAAAAGAAATTATCTAACGAGCGTTTTGTAGCTGGAGCTCCAGAGCAAGTTGTTGCTTCAGAAAAGAAAAAAGAAGCTGATGCTTTGGCAAAAATTGAGACCTTAAAATCAAGCTTGGCTAGTTTACAATAAACTATCAAATATAATTTCACTAAGAAAGCTGTCTATAAATGACGGCTTTTTTTATTACCACTCATTAATTTTATTGCTATCCAATTTTATAAAAATAAATAGCAATATTGTAAAGCCCCAAAGTCCGGAGCCACCATAACTGAAAAAGGGTAGAGGGATGCCTACAGTTGGAATTAAACCCATAACCATACCTGTGTTAATTGTGAAATGCACAAAGAAAATTGAGGCAACACCATAACCATAGACACGACTAAATTGTGATTTCTGAGACTCTGCTAAATATAAAACGCGTATAATTAGGGCCATAAATAAAACAACGACTAAGCTACTTCCTAAAAACCCCCATTCTTCGCCAACGGTACTAAAAATATAATCTGTTTCTTGTTCTGGCACAAACTTTCCAGTAGTTCTAGTCCCTTGTAGAAACCCCTTGCCAGTCCATCCACCAGAGCTAATAGCTTGCTCCGATTGAATAAGGTTATAGGCCTCTTCTTTTTTCATTTGTTCTAGTTTGGTTGGATCCTTTTCCAGTCGTAACCATAAACTAATTCTATTTTGTTGATGCGGTTTTAAAACATGATTATAGAATAATTTAACACCAGCCGAAAATGAAATACAAATCAATAAAATGACAACAGATTGAATGATAGAGGCGCGTTTTTTTCTTCGGAAAAAATAGATCCCAAATATGACAACTGCTGCTATAATTCCAGTAACTACGATTCCGAATTTTAAAGCTAATACTGCTAAAATTATAGTGGATAATGCAATAGCTAGATAGATTTGTTGCAAACCTTCACGATAAAACACAAAGAAGAAAGACGCATAGACTAAAGTACTGCCTGCATCATTTTGCAATAGAATTAAAGCTGCAGGAACAATGATGATACCAACAGCCCGTAATTGATCTTTAATAGTATTCATATTGGTTTGCAAATCACTCATATATTTTGCAACAGCTAATGCGGTAGCAAACTTTGCAAATTCACTTGGTTGAAGGGTCATACTCCCTATGCCATACCAAGATCGAGCACCATTGACATCTTTACCGAAAATAAACAATCCCACAAGAGACAGCATGGCAATAATGTAGATAATACTAGCAAACCGCTCATAAAACTTAGCTTCAACAGAAAGAATTAGTATAATTAAAACAAAGGTCAAACCTAAAAAAACCAGTTGTTTCCCATACAATTGGCTCATATCAAAATAGCTGCCTATTTCACCAACATGTGAAGCCGACATGATATTTAACCATCCAAATCCAACTAAAAGTAGAAAAAGAATAATTGTAATCCAATCAAACCCAAAACCTCTATGATTTTCTCTATGCATTATTGTTGATTAGATTGTATTGGAATAGAATTGTTGAGGTCATTGTTTTCAGGAGGTTTAACTTTATCGACAACCTGTAAAGTAGTTTCACCATTTATTTTAAAAGGCTCACCAGAGTAAGGTTTGGCATATTCATTTTCTAGACTATGCGTTAAAATCCAATGTTCCATATCTGTTCTAGTAATTTCGCCTTTTATATATTTTTCAATCATTAAGCTTGCCATACGACCAGCAAATCGACTTCCCCAATAGCCGTTTTCTACAAAAACAGCAATAGCAATTTTTGGGTTGTCTTTAGGTGCAAAAGCCACAAAAATGGAATGATCGGTAAGTTGGGTTTTAACACTATCAATTTTGACGAAATTTTCTGCAGTCCCTGTTTTTCCACAGATATCAATTCCAGGAATTCGAAGTGTAGCTGCAGTTCCTTTATTGTACACATCAAACATGCCTTGAATTACAGGCCCAAAATGACGTTTGTCAATTGTGGTGTGATTTGGTGTTGTATATTTACTTGGTATGGTGTCACCTTCTATGGCTTTTATGATATGAGGTGTAAAGTAATAACCACGATTTCCAATTGCTGCTGCCATATTTGCTAATTGAATTGGTGTAGCTTCAACCTCACCTTGACCAATAGCATTTGATACAATATAAGTGGAGCCCCAACGGTTATCACCATAGGCTCTATCATAATAATCACCATCAGGAATTCGGCCTTTTTGACCAACAGGTAAATCGTAACCCAAATAATTACCTAAACCAAAGCTTTTAGCATGATTCGCCCACGTGTTCATGGCACTTCCAGCATCATTATATTTGTCAATTATTTTTCTATAAGCAGTAACAAAATATGCATTACAAGATTGGGCAATTCCGTCATTCATTGCCACCGGACTTTTATGGTGGTGACAGCCTGTTAATCGTCTACTTCCATAATAGTAACCCATCCTACATGTCACTTTATCTCCTGGAGTTATTACACCTTCTTGAAGACCTATAAGTGCATTAATCACTTTAAATGGAGAACCAGGAGGATACTGAGCTTGTAAACCTCTATCAAATAAGGGTTTTGCAATACTATCTCTATATAGTTTTGAGAAATTTTTAGAGCGATTACGACCAACTAACATATTTGGATTATAATTAGGTCCAGACACCAATGCTAAAATCTCTCCATTACTTGGGTCGATGGCAACAATTCCACCACGCTTATTAGTCATCAACAATTCTCCATATTGCTGTAATTCAGAATCTATGGTAATTGTTATGTCTTTTCCTGGTTGTGGTAAAGTGTCAAATTTACCTTCTTTATAAGGCCCAATGTCTTTATTAAACCTATCCTTTTGTATAAATTTAATCCCTTTAACGCCTCGTAAAATAGCTTCATAAGATAGTTCTACACCTTGTTTACCAATGAGATCACCCATTTTATAATAAGGCTGTTTTTTTATAATACGTTGGTTTACTTCACCAATATCACCTAAAACATTAGCGCCAATTGTAGTTTGGTAATCTCTAAGTGATCGTTTTTGAATGTAAAAACCATCAAATTTTCGCATCTTCTCTTGAAGTACTGCATAATCTTTCTTTGAAAGTTGCGGCAAGAAAACAGAAGGAATTCGGGGCGAATAATTTCTAGCTCTAGTGTATTTTCTTTTAAAATCGTCTTTTGTGATTTTTAATAAGGCACAAAATTCTAAAGTATCTAAAGGTTCAACTTCTCTAGGAATCACCATGACATCGTAAGAGGGCTGATTTGCTACTAATAACTTTCCGTTTCGATCAAAAACATAACCGCGTTTTGGGTAGTCATATACCGTGCTTATGGCACTGTCTTCAAAAAGGCTATAGGCTTCTTTATTGTAGACTTGTAGATAAAACAGTCGTGCAATAAATAAGAGACCTACTATAATGACTGTTAATAAAAGTAGAAGTTTTCTCATCGTTGTTTGTTACTAAAAAGTATCGAAATTAATACACAAAGTAGTATAGTAAAAATACTTGAAAATAACGTATTCTGAAGGATTAAAATTATGTTCGAAATGTTAAAAATTTCCATGATGAACATAATGAAATGATGAATAACTATAAGTATAGAGAAATAGATGATTCTGTTGCCAAAATCGGTATTATTAAATTTAATGCTTTGGTGTTCATAAATCATTCCGAAGGCAAACTTCAATACTGCAGGCCTTATAAAAGCAATCGTTACACAAGCTGCGGCGTGAACACCTCCAGAATCTGAAAATATATCTACAAATAAACCTAGCATAAAGCTTAAAAAAATAAAAAGTGTTCTATTGTTGTTTACTGGATATAATAATATAAAAAGTATGTAAGGATATGGATTTACAGAACTCATAAAATTGATATTATTGCATATCAAAACCTGCACCAATATTAACAGAAAAAACCTAAAGATGCTATGTAATGTGAGGCTATTCATCAATTGGGTTTTCAAGTAGTTTTATTTCTTCGATATCTAAATTTTCAATAATATAAACATGAGATAAGTTTGTCATATCATTAAATAGTTTGACATCTACTGTGTAAGTATCGCCGCTTATATCTAATTCAAAACCATAGACAGTTCCAATAGGAATACCCTTGGGGAATATAGATGATTTTCCTCCTGTGACAATAGTATCACCTTCTCGAACAGGGGCAAACTTTGAAATATCAGTAAGCTGCACAATTTCTGAAGATTTACCATCCCATTCCAAAGATCCAAATTGATCAGAGGCTTTTAATTGCGCATTTATTTTACTCTTAGTATTTAATATCGAGAGTACTCGTGCATAACCATTAGATGTATTGTCTATTATGCCTATAATTCCTTTAGATGTAATGACACCTAAGTCTTCCTTTATATTATTTTTTTCTCCTTTGTTAATTGTTAGGTAGTTTTTTGATGCAGCATAATTGTTATTGATAATTCTTGCCGATTGCATTTTGTATCGACCACCGAATGAGGTACTATCAATAAAAGATGTGCCTATAGAATCTGAACCATTAAAAATTTGGGAACGTAACCTATTGTTTTCTTCGACAAGAATGTCATTTTGTTTTTTTAAACCGAAATAATCTGAGATTCCACTTGCGCTTTCATAAATGCCACCAGTTAAAAAATTAGCAGAGTTTATAAACTTACTTTTGTGATAGGAATGCGACTGAATGGTTAACGCTAAGGAAATGACAAACAACAGCAGAAACAAAAGGGATGTCTTGTTTCTAATGACAAAATTGATGATTTGTTGCATGCTACCTTGTTATTCTCTGTTATTTGATCAATACACTTTTAAATTTTGGTAAGTTTTTAAGTGTAATTCCTGTACCACGAACAACGGCTCTTAAAGGGTCTTCAGCAATATAAACTGGTAAGTCTGTTTTTTGAGACAAACGTTTGTCTAGACCTCTCAACATCGATCCTCCACCTGCTAAATAAATACCAGTATTGTAGATATCAGCAGCTAATTCTGGAGGTGTCTGTGATAAGGTTTCCATCACAGAGTCTTCGATTCTTAAAATCGATTTATCAAGTGCTTTGGCTATTTCTCGATAGGAAATTTGTACTTGTTTAGGTTTTCCAGTCAATAAGTCACGACCTTGAACACTCATTTCTTCAGGTGGTAAATCTAAATCTTCAGTAGCAGCACCAATTTGAATTTTTATCTTTTCAGCAGTACGATCACCAACATATAAGTTATGTTGAGTGCGCATATAATAAATAATATCGTTGGTAAATACATCACCTGCAACCTTTACAGATTTGTCACAAACAATACCACCTAATGCGATAACAGCAATTTCTGTAGTACCACCACCAATATCAACAATCATGTTTCCTTTAGGCTGCATAATATCAATACCAATACCGATAGCTGCTGCCATAGGTTCATGAATAAGATATACTTCTTTACCGTTTACACGCTCACAAGATTCTTTTACCGCTCGCATTTCTACTTCAGTAATTCCAGAAGGAATACAAACAACCATTCGTAGTGCAGGTGTAAATAATTTCTTTTTTAAAGCAGGAATGTTTTTAATAAACATGCTTATCATTTGTTCAGATGCATCAAAATCGGCAATTACACCATCTTTCAATGGTCTAATTGTTTTTATATTTTCATGTGTTTTTCCTTGCATCATGTTGGCTTCTTTTCCAACTGCAATAATTTTACCTGAAATTCTATCTCTTGCAACTATCGATGGACTATCAACAACAACCTTGTCGTTGTGGATAATTAGTGTGTTTGCGGTTCCTAAATCTATGGCTATTTCCTCGGTTAAGAAATCAAAAAATCCCATTCGCTATTCTAATATTATGAGGGTGTTGTTATACTAATTTTTTGGCGTGTTGTAAATGTAGTAAAATTAATGCTTAAAATGACGTGTTCCAGTCATTACCATTGCTAAATTATTTTCATTACAATAATCAACCGTCAATTGATCTTTAATTGAGCCTCCAGGTTGTATCACAGCAGTGATTCCTGCATTATCTGCAATTTCTACACAATCTGGAAACGGAAAGAATGCATCACTTGCCATAACTGCACCTTTCAAATCAAAATTGAATGACTGCGCTTTATGTATAGCTTGATTAAGAGCATCAACACGACTTGTTTGTCCTGTTCCGCTGGCACACAATTGTTTGTTTTTTACTAAAACAATTGTGTTAGATTTGGTATGCTTACAAATTTTTGAGGCAAATATTAAATCTTCTAACTCATTTTGGTTTGGTTTATTGTTGGTCGCATATGTTAAATCTGCAACATTATCTGTTTTGTGATCTCTATCTTGAACCAAAACACCATTAAGACAAGTTCTTACTGTGGTTTGAGGAAAATCAATATCATGTAAAATTAATAAAATTCGATTCTTCTTTCCTTTTAAAACCTCTAATGCTTCTTCTGAAAATGAAGGTGCAATAACCACTTCACAAAACAAAGTATGGATCTTTTCAGCAGTAGCTTTGTCAATTTCAGTATTAGCGATTAAAATACCTCCAAATGCTGAGACAGGATCTCCTGCAAGTGCATCAGTATAGGCTTGATGAATAGAATCACGTTGCGCAAACCCGCAAGCATTGTTGTGCTTTAAAATTGCAAATGTTGGTGCTTCGCCTTTAAATTCGTTCATTAAATTTACGGCTGCATCAACATCTAGAAGATTGTTGTAGCTTAATTCTTTTCCGTGGAGTTTAGTAAAGATATCGTCAAAATTTCCGAAGAAAAAACCGCGTTGATGTGGATTTTCACCATAACGCAGTACTTTACCGTTTGTCTCACTTATTTTAAGGGATGCAATATCATGATTTGCATTAAAATAGTTGAAAATTGCAGAGTCATAATGAGAAGATACATTAAAAGACTTAGCTGCAAAGTGTTTTCTGTCTTCTACTGAAGTCTCTCCGTTTTTAGAAGTTAGCAGGTTTAAAAACTCAGAATAATCTTCAACTGAAGATACGCAAATCACATCGGCATAATTTTTAGCCGCAGCTCTAATGAGTGAAATGCCACCAATATCTATTTTTTCTATAATATCTTGGTTTGAAGCACCTGATGCTACTGTTTTTTCAAAAGGATATAAATCTACAATGACTAAATCAATTTGTGGAATATCAAAATCAACCAATTCAGCAACATCACTATCGTTATTTTGGCGATTTAAAATACCTCCAAAAACCTTTGGATGTAATGTCTTTACACGTCCACCAAGAATAGATGGATACGATGTGACATCTTCAACAGGTACTACGTCTATACCTAAATCTTTTATAAATTTTTCTGTACCACCTGTAGAATAGATAGTGACATTTTGGGCGTTAAGTTGTTTGACAATAGGTTCTAGACCGTCTTTACTAAATACTGAAATTAATGCAGATTTAATGGTTTTGTTGTTACTCATTGTTGTGTTGTTGTCGTTGAATTTCCTATAAAGAAAAAAGTTGTGAAAATTAAAGCCCAAAAATACACAATATCAAGAGTTATAATAAGTCAAAAACGTAGTTTATTTAAGTTTTTTGTAACAATAAATTGTTGAAAACCTATTATCTTACAGTTTCTAAAGGCCAAACCCATTTTATGTTTGTATATTTAAGATTATTTAAAGAGAGTTTTTCTTTTGCAATCAATGCGTTGCGAACAAATAAACTTCGAACATTTTTATCCCTTTTAGGGATTACAATTGGTATTTTTTCAATTATTGCTGTGCTGGCTGCTGTTGATTCTTTAGATAGAGATATTAAGGAACAATTAAGTGGTTTAGATAGTAATACTATGTATTTGGCTAAATTCTCGTTTGGACCAACAACAGTACCTCGTTGGAAACGACTTCAATTTCCTGAAGTATCCTATAATGAATATAAATACTTGAAATCATCATTATCTGATGCAGAGCATGTCGCTTATCAAATTTTTGCAAGACGAGAAACAATTCGATATGAATCAGAATCGGTAAGTAGCGTTAATACTGTTGTTGTAAGTCATGAGTTTGAAGATATACAAGTATTACAATTTTCTAAAGGACGCTTTTATAGTGAATCTGAATCTAATACTGGAAAGGCTGTCGTCGTTATTGGAGATGAAATTGCAAATTCATTATTTGGTGAGTTGGAACCATTAGGAAAAAAAGTTAGACTCTATGGACAAAAGTTCACGGTTATTGGTGTTGTAAAGAAGCAAGGTTCTGGTCTATTTGGTGATAGTAATGATATTTCAATTTTTTTGCCAGCAAATTATGTTAGAAACCGTTTTGGAGATAATAACAAGAACATGAATCATATTGTCATCATTAAACCAAAATCTAGTGCAGATGTTGATGAGCTTAAAGCAGATGTTATTCAAAAAATAAGAGGCAAACGTGGTTTAAAACCTGATGATATAGATGAGTTTTTTATTAGTGTGATTTCGGGTTTACAAACTGCGATTGATGGTATTATCTCTACATTAAATCTTATTGGTTGGATTATTAGTGGCTTTTCATTGTTGGTTGGAGGTTTTGGTATTGCAAATATTATGTTTGTTAGTGTTCGCGAACGAACCAATCTTATAGGGATACAAAAATCGTTAGGTGCTAAGAATAAATTTATTTTATTTCAGTTTTTGTTTGAGGCGATAATTTTATCTTTTTTAGGCGGATTGATTGGCGTTATTATGGTATGGATCGTGTCATTAATTGCCAATGCAACAGTAGAAGATTTTACATTTATTCTATCATTTTCTAATGTCTTTCTAGGATTTGGATTGTCATCACTAATTGGTTTGGTTTCTGGAGTTATACCAGCAATTTCAGCATCTAAGTTAGATCCTGTCGAAGCAATAAGAACCGGAATGTAGTTTCCTTTTTTTTCTAAAATTATAGAGATTCTAATACTTGAGATGCTATTTTATGTAACATAATGCTTCTATTAGCGTCTTACCTTTAAAGATTATAACTATAAACCAATCTTCATGCTAGTTTATTTAAGACTGTTTAAAGAGAGTTTTTCGTTTGCGATCAACGCCTTGCGAAATAATAAATTACGTACTTTTTTATCCTTATTAGGAATTACAATTGGTATTTTTTCAATTATTGCTGTGCTAGCGGCTGTTGATTCTCTTGATAAAAGTATCAAAGACCAATTGAGCGGTATTGATAAAAACACGATGTACTTGACTAAGTATTCTTTTGGACCAACTGATGTGCCAAGATGGCAACGCGAGAACTATCCTCAGACCGAACATGATGATTTTGATTTTGTACAAAGAAATGTGCCAGATATAAATGCTATGGCTTATGTTATTTTTGGAGGTTCTGAAAATATAAAGTATGAAGGAAATACGGTTTCTGGAGTTAATGTCACTCCTGTGTCTAATGGGATTTATGATATTGAAAATTTTAAGGTAGAACAAGGACGTTTTTACACTGAATCAGAATCTAATTCTGGTGCTCCGGTTATTGTTTTAGGAAGCGCTACAGCTACTAATTTATTTGAAAACCTTAATCCAATAGGTAAAACAATTCGTGTTTACGGTAGAAAATTAACGGTTATTGGTGTTCTTAAAAAAATGGGAACAGGTTTAGGAGATTCTCCAGATGAGAATGCATATGTGCCAGCAAATTTTGTTAGACGATTTAAAAATGGTGGTGCAAATGGGCTTCCAGGAGCGATAATTATCAAACCCGAAAAAGATGTAGATGTTGGCGCTTTTGAAGCTGTTTTAAAACAAAAATATCGCGCTTACAGAGGTTTAAAAGCTGATGAGCCAGATAATTTCTTTGTGAATAAAATATCAGGTTTTACACAATTTATAGATGGAATTATTTCTACATTAAACCTTATTGGCTGGATTATTAGTGGTTTTTCACTGCTTGTTGGTGGTTTTGGAATTGCAAATATTATGTTTGTTAGTGTACGAGAACGTACCAACCTTATCGGAATACAAAAATCATTAGGCGCAAAAAATAAATTTATCTTATTTCAGTTTTTATTTGAAGCTGTGATTTTATCACTTTTAGGAGGTATAATAGGAATCATCTTGGTATGGATAGTCTCCATAATTGCATCCTCTTTAGCAGGTGATTTTGAGTTTATTTTATCATTCTATAATATTTTCTTAGGATTCTCATTATCCACTTTTATTGGGTTGATATCTGGAGTCATACCTGCAATCTCTGCATCTAAATTAGATCCTGTTGAGGCGATTAGAACAGGGATGTAAATCATGGGTGTTAAACCGAAAAGAACATTGAGGTGGTTTCTTGAAAACCGATTATTTTATTTATACTTAGCATTGTTAACACTATATTTAGTGATGTGGGGTATTCCAGTAGTTACTCATGGTATTAATAGAACAATTGGATGGAGATGGATTTTGTTATCAATAGATTTCATTATTACATATTACACCTTAGCTATTTATCTAATTGTGCTTATGATTCTATTAATTTTTAAAAGGAAAACAAGCAAAATGCTTTCAAAACTTTTCTTGATAGGATTACTCTTAATATTTCTTTGGGATAGTTTCTATGGTATAAATTATGTAGTTGTAGGCTATTTTAAGATTTTTATATTTTTCCTTTTTATAGTTCTTGCAATTACAAGTAAATCTACAAAACAAGTTAAGACATAAGTCTATAACATTTCAGCAACTTTTTTGCAAACGAACTCTAGAAAGTGCTCATCTTCCAAGGTAAATGGATCAGGTGTGTTAGAATCGATATCAATCTGACCAATATTTTCGCCATTTACAAAAATTGGGATTACAATTTCAGCTTTAACTGTTATACTACATGCAATATAGTTGTCTTGTGCAGAAACATCAGGAACGACAAAATTTTCATTAGAAACGGCTACTTGTCCGCAAATTCCTTTTCCGAAGGGAATGATTATATGATCGGTTGGTTCTCCAACATAAGGGCCGAGTTTTAATTCGTTCTTATCACCATTTTTAAAATAGAATCCTACCCAATTGTAATATTCAACATGGTTTTCAAGAAGTTGGCAAATAGATAGTAAACGATCATCTACAGTTTTATTATTTGAGATGATTAACTCAACTTTAGGTTTTAGGGCTTCTAAGGTCATCGGTTTCGAATTTTTTTGTAAAAGTATTTAAAAAGTGCCATTTCTAGATTCATTTTATATAATTTTAACTCGAAATGAAAGCACTTCTCGTTAAATATAAGTCAGTAGTAAAATTCATCTTGACCTTTCTATCGGTTTATTTTGTATTGACATTAACTTATAAATTTTATCTTGATTTTTCAGATGGTTCGAAATACTATCCCGATTATGTTACTAATTTGGTCGCTAATCAAAGCGAGTTGCTCTTAAATACATTTGGATATGACAGTAAAGTTATGCCGCATCCTAATGAGCCATCCATGAAGTTAATTGTCGAGAATAAATTTGTAGCTAGAGTAGTGGAGGGCTGTAATTCGGTTAGTGTTATTATTTTATTTATTTCATTTATTGTTGCTTTTGCAGGTCGATTTAAGTCAACGTTTCTATATATTCTAGCTGGTAGTGTGTTGATTTATTCTGTAAACCTATTACGTATTGCCATCTTATCAATTGGCTTGTATAATTATCCTTGGCGACGTGATATTTTGCATACTGTAATTTTTCCTATGATTATCTACGGAATGGTGTTTTTACTATGGATGTTTTGGGTAAATCGATTTTCTAAACATAAAAAAAGACAACGTGCGTAGTCCAATCAGATACATATTGCTTTTGGTACTATTTGGGTTACTTGTGTTAATTCGCGTTTTCGAAAATGAATTATTTTATGATCCTTACTTGATGTTTTTTAAAAGTGATTATTTGCATATGGATTTTCCGCGTCGTGAAATTCTAAAATTAACGCTTTATACTTCATTACGGTTTGTATTAAATACACTAATGTCATTAGGGATTATTTATCTGTTTTTTAAAGATAAATCAATTGTCAAGTTTTCGGCATTAGTATATATAATCGCTTACGTTATCTTGTTGGCATTCTTTCTGTATTTTGTAATTCATCCACGTCAAGAAGATTATTATTTATTTTTCAACTTTAGACGTTTTTTGATTCAACCTATATTATTATTACTCCTTATTCCTGCGTTTTATTATTATAAACTCAAACAATAAAAATTGTTAAGCAATTTATAAACTACATATGAGCTATTTATTTTTTCATAACTTTGCATCATGCTAAAACAGGTTTTACATAAAGCTGCGTCTATAATTATGGCAATATTATTGCTATTATCTACGGTATCTTTTACTGTAGAGAAGCACTTTTGTGGAGATGTTTTAATAGACGTATCGGTATTAGGTGATGTTGAAAAATGCAAGATGGAAGCTTTTGAAGTAGAGCAAGAAAAAATCACAAAAAAATCCTGTTGTAAGGATGTACTTGATGTTGTTGAAGGCCAAAATCAATTAACAGTTAAATCTTTTGACGATTTAGAACTAGAGCAACAACTATTTTTAACGGCTTTTATATATTCGTGCAATGCGATTTATGAGGTTTTACCAAAACATAATATTCCGCATAAGCATTATTCTCCTCCAAACTTGATTGCAGACATACAAGTGCTCGATCAAGTATTTTTGATTTGATTTTATTCTTTTTTCCAAATCTTTTTAAAGGCTGATAATCTTCAGTCAAATAATCATATCAAAAAATAAACAATGAAAAACTTAGTTTTTTTACTGTTTTTGTTTCCAATGTTAGTGCTTTCCCAAGATAAAATTGAAGGTGTTATTATTGAAGCAAATACAAAGAATGAAACCATTCCATTAGCAGGCGCTAATGTGTTTTGGCTCAATACTTCGATTGGTGTTGTGACAGACTTAGATGGGAAGTTTAGTCTGCCATACCAAACGAGTTATAAAAAATTAGTGATTAGTTATGTTGGTTTCAAAACCGATACCTTAACGATTACATCACCAAAATATATCAGACATTACCTGAATCCAACAAGTGAGTTGGATGAGATTACTTTAACTGGAAGAAAGCAAACAACGGCAAAATCGTATTTAAATGCTCAAAATGTGAGCACGATTAGCAGTGCCGAATTATTAAAAGCAGCCTGTTGTAATCTATCTGAAAGTTTTGAAACCAACCCATCTATTGATGTTAATTTCTCAGATGCGGTTACTGGTACACGCCAAATTAAAATGTTGGGATTAACCAGTAAGTATATTTTAATTACTACTGAAAATATTCCATCGATAAGAGGTGCTTCACAAGCTTATGGGCTAAGTTTTATTCCGGGCACTTGGGTAGAGAGTATTCAAATTACAAAAGGCGCAGGAAGCGTGGTAAATGGTTTTGAAAGCATCGCAGGACAAATCAATGCCGAGCTTCAAAAACCTTCTACAGATGATCGTCTTTTTGTAAACATGTATGGTTCAGTTAATGGCCGATTAGAACTTAATACACATCTTAATACAAAAGTGAGCGATAGGTGGAGTACAGGCTTGTATTTACATGGAAATATAAGAGATAAAAAGTTTGATAAAAATGACGATACGTTTTTAGATGTCCCACTAAAGAAGCAAGTTAATGTGATGAATCGTTGGCAATATACCAATCCAGAAAAAGGTTTGGTGAGTTTTATTAATGTTCGTTATTTAAATGATGAAAATCAAGCTGGGCAGTTAGATTTTAATCCAGATACCGATCGTTTAACCACTAATGCTTGGGGAAGTGAGATTGATACAGAGCGTTTCGAAATTTCAGCAAAATTCGGATATGTTAATCCAGATGTGCCTTGGCAAAGTTTAGGAGTTCAGTTTGCGTATAGCAACCATAACCAAAATTCGTATTTTGGTTTGAATACTTACGATATCAATCATAATAGTGTGTACTCTAATGTGATTTATAATTCAATTATTAGTGATTCTAGGCATAAGATAAAAACAGGTTTGGGTTTTACTTATGATCATTATGATGAGTTAGCTTTAGGAACAACTTTTGAGCGTAGTGAACGTTCAGCAGGAGCGTTTTTTGAATATGCATACGATGACTTAGATAAGTTAACGCTAACAGCTGGATTACGTTTTGATACACATAATTTATTAGGAGAATTTATTACGCCTCGTTTGCATGCAAGATATACACCTTGGGAAAAGTCGGCTTTGAGGGCATCCATTGGAAGAGGAAAACGTAGTGCTAATATTTTTGCTGAAAATCAAAATATGTTTGCAACATCTAGAGCAATTAATATTTTGAATACCAACGGAAATATCTACGGATTAGATCCTGAAATTGCTTGGAATTACGGTGTTTCTTATTTGCAAGGATTTAATCTCTTCGGAAGAAAAGCCGATGTCACTTTAGATTTCTATAGAACAGATTTTAAAAATCAAGTTGTTGTAGATTGGGAAAACCCACAGCAAGTTAATTTCTATAACCTAGAAGGTGATAGTTTTGCCAATAGTTTTCAGATTGAATTAAATTATAATGTATTTGAGCATTTCGATTTTAGGACCGCTTATAAATATTATGATGTACAAACCGATTATATATCTGGTAGACAATCTAAACCTTTAATTCCGAAACATCGTTTTTTTGCAAATGCATCGTACGAAACCCATACAGAAGAAGTAGAAACATCATTTTGGAAGTTTGATTTGACTTATAACTGGTTAAGTGAGCAACGTTTTGCGTCAACAGCATCTAATTCAATTGAATATAGATTACCAAGCGAATCTCCAACTGTGGGAACATTGAATGCTCAGGTGACTAAAGTGTTTTCTCCTAAATTTGAAGTATATTTAGGTGGTGAAAATATCACAAACGTAAGACAAAGTAACCCTATTTTAGGAGCAGATGATCCTTTTGGTTCAAATTTTGATACTACCTTTGTGTATGGCCCAATTTTTGGAAGTATGTATTACGCAGGATTGCGATTTAAAATAAAATAAAATGAAAAAAGTAATTATAGTATTAGCGTTATTAGTAACAACTGTAACGTTTGCACAAAACAAGAATGCCAAAGCTTCATTAGAGGTCGATGGTGTGTGCTTAATGTGTAAAGAACGTATTGAGAAAGCTGCCATTAGAACTAAAGGTGTAAAATCTGCTATATGGAATGTAGAAACCCACGAACTCAAATTAATTTTTGATGAACGTAAAACAAACCTTGAAACGATTAGCAAAAAAATTGTAGCAGTTGGCCATGATACAAAAAAATTAAAAGCTACGGATGAAGCTTATAATTCGGTTCATCCATGTTGTAAGTATCGCGATGATGAAGTCAAAAAAGACCACGAAGATGGTAACTAAATAGTGAAAAAAAGCCTGAATTTGATTCAGGCTTTTTTTTATTCTAATACTTTCAAAATACTATCACAACTATTGATACCACGTTGTGTTGCATCTTTCTTTATCATGAATGAGCCACGTATGCTTTGTATGATGTTTTTTAACAGTTTTTCATCTTTAAATGGTGACTTGCCTTCAGGTATTAAATCGTAATCGGTTTGGTAAATAAAGTAATTACCTAGATAATCTTTATTGATAATTTCCTGACGCTGGTATGCCTTTTGAATCTCTTTATAAATAGAATAATGTTTTAAAATATCAGATTTTAGTTCAAAATCATTCATGAGTTTTAAATCACCAGAATTTACTAAAGTTTGATGTGTGTAATCTTCAGGAGTGAAGTTTGTCAAATTTGCAATAGCATAAACACCTTTTAGTTTCTCATGTTTTTGAGGATCATTAGATCCTAGAATAGGAATGAGGCTAGTGCAAATTTCAACTTTTTCATTAATCTTTATGAGATTAGCTTCTAATTGTATTTTATCAGCTTCTATGTCTTGTCTTAGGTTACTTATATATTGTTGTTTTTGAGTTTCGTTTTTAGAGTTATCAGCACATTTATCCATACTAAACGCTATGGAAATTCCAATGATAACGATTAGTATTTCTCCAAAGGCATAACGTATTTCTTTTTTCATGATGGATTCGTTTTTTTAAAACTATGAAAATAAATTCAAAAGAAAAGCCCTTGATATTATCAAGGGCTTTTTATTTATAACTGAATTAACTCAGTATTTGCCTATCAAGCAATCACTTTGCGAATAAAGTTTTCACGTGCAAGTGAGTTATCTGCGTGTCGAGGCTCTCGACTACATCATGCCTGGCATTCCGCCTCCCATTGGTGGCATTCCACCAGCAGGAGCCTCTTCTTTAATGTCTACTAATGCACATTCAGTTGTTAAAATCATTCCAGCAACAGATGCTGCATTCTCTAAAGCAATACGTGTAACTTTTTTAGGATCGATAATTCCTGCTTTAAGCATATCTACGTAGGTTTCAGTTTTGGCATCAAAACCAAAATCTTTTTTACCTTCTAAAACTTTATTGATAACTACAGAGCCTTCACCACCAGCATTTTCAACAATAGTACGTAATGGAGATTCGATTGCTCTAGCTACAATTTGTACACCAGTTGTTTCATCTAAGTTATCGGTTGTGATTTTTTCTAGTACAGATTTTGCTCTTACTAAAGCAACGCCTCCACCAGCAACAATACCTTCTTCAACAGCAGCTCTTGTAGCGTGTAACGCATCATCAACTCTATCTTTTTTCTCTTTCATTTCTACTTCAGAAGCTGCGCCAACATATAATACAGCAACACCACCAGCTAATTTAGCTAATCGCTCTTGAAGTTTTTCTTTATCGTAATCACTTGTTGTCGTTTCTATCTGAGCTTTGATTTGGTTGACTCTTGCCTTGATATTAGAAGATTTTCCAGAACCATTAACAATAGTTGTGTTGTCTTTATCAATCATTACAGATTCAGCAGTACCTAACATGCTTAGATCAGCATTTTCAAGAGAGAACCCACGTTCTTCAGAAATCACAGTTCCTCCAGTTAATATGGCGATATCTTCAAGCATAGCTTTACGACGATCTCCAAATCCAGGTGCTTTTACTGCAGCAATTTTTAATCCACCACGTAATTTATTGACTACTAAAGTTGCTAAGGCTTGACCTTCTACATCTTCAGCAATAATCAATAGCGGGCGACCAGATTGTGCTACAGGTTCTAATATTGGAAGAATTTCCTGTAAGTTGGAAATCTTCTTATCAAATAATAAAATGTAAGGGTTTTCTAAATCGGCAATCATTTTATCAGAATCGGTCACAAAATATGGCGATAAATAACCTCTGTCAAACTGCATGCCTTCTACAACGTCAACATATGTTTCCATACCTTTAGCTTCCTCAACAGTAATGACACCTTCTTTTCCAACTTTATCAAAAGCTGTGGCTATTAATTCACCAATAGTATCATCATTATTTGCTGAAATTGCAGCAACTTGCTTAATCATTTCTGAAGAATTGCCTACTTTTTTAGATTGCTTTTCAAGATCTTTTACAATAGTTTGTACAGCTTTGTCAATCCCACGTTTTAAATCCATTGGATTGGCACCAGCAGCAACATTTTTTAAACCTTCTTTTACGATAGCTTGTGCTAAAACTGTTGCGGTAGTTGTTCCATCACCAGCTAAATCGTTAGTTTTTGAAGCGACTTCTTTTACCATTTGAGCTCCCATATTTTCAAGCTCATTGTCTAATTCAATTTCTTTTGCAACTGAAACACCATCTTTAGTGACCTGCGGGGCTCCAAATGATCTACTAATAATCACATTACGTCCTTTTGGTCCTAAGGTTACTTTAACTGCATTTGCTAATGCATCTACACCACGCTTTAATCCGTCACGTGCTTCAATATCAAATTTTATATCTTTTGCCATTTTATTTTAGTTTATTATTCCGAAAACTTCGTTTTCTTTCATTATTAAGTAATCTTTTCCTTCCCATTTTAATTCTGTACCTGAGTATTTTCCGTAAAGAACTATATCTCCTTCTTTAACAACAGGAGTTTCATCTTTAACGTCATCTCCAACAGATACCACTTTTCCTTGTTGAGGTTTCTCTTTAGCATTGTCTGGAATAATAATTCCTGAAGCCGTTGTCGTTTCTGCTTCAACTGGTTGTACAATAATTCTATTGCTTGTACCAGCGATTGGTTTAATGTTTAAGCTCATTGCTATATATGTTTTATTATTTATTAATGATTAACGCTTAAGCGTTATGCTAAAAATGTGCCAATAGCGGTTAACTGACAAAGTTTCAGGAATAAAAAATGCCAACTAATCAGTTGGCATTTTTTATATGATAAGTAAATAGATAACTAGTTTAATGAATCTGCAGGAGTTGCAATATCATCAGTTGATGTATCTGTTGAAGGAATCGCTGGAGTTGTCGTTGTTGTTCCATCTCCATCAATCACCTTAGATTCTGAGTTACCACGAGCACCAGGAATAGCAAAATTAGATGCTAAAATTAATGCCAATAATAACGTTGCTAAAGCCCAGGTACTTTTGTCTAAAAAGTCTGTTGTCTTCTTAACACCTCCTAATTGTTGTGTGCCACCACCACCAAATGATGATGATAATCCGCCACCTTTAGGGTTTTGTACCATAACTACTACAACTAGTAAAAATGATACTAGAATGATTAAGATTAAAAATATAGTAAACGTATTCATTAGTTCTGTGTATTATTTTCTTGTAATTCTTTTACTGCTTTAATTTGGTCTGCAAAGAAACCACTTTTTTCTGGATATTTCAAACTTAAAATTTTATAAGATTGAATTGCCTTTTCGTAATTGTTTTGCTCGAGATAAATTCTGGCTAAAGTCTCAGTCATTAAACCATCGTGAGTCACTTTGTCTTCTGTTTCAATATTGATTTTTGGCGTGTCTTTAGACGGTATAATCTTTGGGTTGCTCTCTAGAAACTTATCAATGATGTCAAATTTCTTGCTTTTATCAACTGTTTTTTTCTTAGTGTCTTCAGCTTTCTTTTCGGAAATCGTCTCACTTTCAGATCGTTCTATAGGCTTGAAGCTTGTAATTTTTAGCCATTCAGAAAACGAATGTGTTTCTTCTTTGTTAAACTCTAAAGGTTTTCCAATTTGAAGTTTTTTCTCAGGTGTTTCTTCAATATGCTTAGCATCAATGTCAATAATCACTTGCTCTGGTGTATGATCTCGAAGTGATAGAAAATGAGCGACGTCTTCTGGTTTTACTTTTTGTTCAAACAAATCTGGATCTAGAACACCTTCAGTGTTTTTAATATGTTCTTTTAAAGCATCATCTATAGTCACACTTCGATTTACTGAAATATCATCAGCATCATTGACTGTTATCGTTTTAAGGTGCTCAGAATTTTGTTTTATAATCTGAGATATTTTATTTTGATTAAAAGCTTCCGAAGTAATATAATCAAACAATATGCTACGATCTGTTGTGTATGCTGCAGTTGTTTTAAGTTCCTGATTGTACTTGTAGCTTTCTTTGCTTTTAAGGCCTTTTAAATATAAAGCTCTAGCCGACTGAAAATACGGATGTTTAGCCGTGAGGTCATACAACGCACTGGTTTGTTCCTCAGTAATATGTTGAGGGTTTTGAAGTAAGTATGTGAAATCTGCGCTATTCATTTACCATTTAGCTAGCGTTTCATTAAATATATCTTGTGTGATACGTTCAAAAATTTCTTCGTGTGCTGTATCTTTTTGTGAACCTTGGAGTAACTGACTTCCTGCATAGTCATAAAAAAACGAAAATCGTTTTTCAAACTCTTCTTCAGGAAGATTTTTATCAAAAAATCGAACATTCACTGAAACGGTCAATCTGTTTTGTGCAGCTGTACTATTGGCTTGAGCCGTTGTAGGCGAGATACGATACTCAACAATTTCACCTTCGTATACCAAGTCACCATTAGAATTGGTGAGGTTTAAATTGGTTTGATTTTGAATTAAATCCTGAAGGGTTAATGTGAAATCTCGATCAAAACCAGGCTCGATCAAATCTGCAGTATTTTGAAAATAATTCACCTGAAACGTTTTTATATTATCTGCTATTGAAGTGCCAGTGAATGAATATGGTCCACAACTTAAGATTATACCAGATAAAAAGAGAAATAAGATATATCTAAATGATTTCATGTATTAATAGGTGTTTGGACGTTTCATGGTTATAAAGGCATAAATATAACCTGCATTATCGGCAACATCAAAATCGATATTAATGACTCTATAGCCTTGATAATGTTTTTCGTTCACTAAATCTTCAGCTTCTTTTCTAATTGCTTCAGAACTATTTCTTGCAAACGTTTTTCTAATCATAAATATTTCTACTGCTCGCATAAACTTTTGTTAAAGGTCGTATTGTTTTATTTTTCTATATAGTGTGCGTTCACTAATGCCTAATTCGGCAGCAGCCAACTTGCGTTTTCCTTGGTGACGCTCCAATGATTTTTTAATTAATTCTAACTCTTTGTCATGTAAAGATAATGTTTCTTCTTCTTCAATCTCTTCGGCAAAATGGTATTTATCTTGATTGCTTTCATCAGCATCAAAAGTATCTTCGGCTTGCTCAGGTATAGCGAGTATTTCTAAATCTTCAAATTCTTGAGCTTGATTGTCTTTTTGAGGTTCGCCATATATTTTCTGAATCAAACCTTCGTTGTCTTTTTCAACTTCTGAAGTATTGCCGTTTTTCATCAATTCCATGGTGAGTTTTTTGAGATCATTTAAGTCACTTTTCATATCAAAAAGAACTTTATATAAAATCTCACGTTCATTGCTGAAATCACTTTCGGCTTTTGATGTATTAATCACAGCT
Organism: uncultured Psychroserpens sp.; assembly: GCA_947489585.1. Taxonomy (GTDB): domain Bacteria; phylum Bacteroidota; class Bacteroidia; order Flavobacteriales; family Flavobacteriaceae; genus Psychroserpens. Next base: position 111,511 of record CANLEE010000001.1, on the reverse strand, counting down.
GGAAGATTATTACTTCTGCTAGGGAGATAGCCTCGAAGTGTGGAAGCACTAATCGTCCTATTTTGTTCTAATACTGAAATTTGTTCGGCTGCATTTCGCAACTGACGAATATTTCCATTCCAACGGTGTTTTTGTAAAATACTAATGGCATCATCAGTAAGTTTGATGGTTGGCATTTTGTATTTCAAGGCAAAATCACTGGCAAATTTTCGGAATAACAAATGAATGTCTTCTTTACGCTCACGAAGCGGAGGAATGTTAATGTCGACAGTACTTAATCGATAGTATAAATCTTCACGAAACTTCTCTTTTTTAATTGCTTCAAACATTTGCACATTTGTGGCTGCGACAATTCTAACGTTGGTTTTTTGCACTTTACTCGAACCCACTTTTATAAATTCACCATTCTCTAAAACACGTAATAATCGCACTTGAGTGGTGAGTGGTAATTCTCCAACTTCATCTAAAAAAATAGTACCACCATCAGCTACTTCAAAATAGCCATTTCGGGTTTGTGTTGCTCCTGTAAAGGCACCTTTTTCGTGACCAAACAGTTCGCTGTCTATAGTCCCTTCAGGAATGGCGCCACAGTTAACAGCGATGTATTTACCGTGTTTGCGGTGTGATAATTGATGTATGATTTTCGGAATACTTTCTTTACCAACACCACTTTCACCTGTAACTAATACCGAAATATCAGTTGGTGCAACCTGAATCGCTTTTTCGATCGCTCGGTTGAGTTTTGGATCGTTTCCTATGATTCCGAAACGTTGTTTTATGGCTTGTATTGATTCCATGTATTGTTGTTTAATCTAAATAACTAAATGTTTCATCAAGGTTTATAATACCCGCAAAATCAAGACTGGTTCTAAATTCTCGTCTTAATTTACCTGATCTACTAATAATTCGGTCTTCAGTATCATATTCAATAGTTAAATTTCTTGGACCATCAGAAACTGTAGTGCCATATATGAAATTTGTATATGTCAACGCGGTACTTGTCACGTTGTTCGGACTTTTATGAAAAACTTGTTTATGGTCAATAATTTCAAAACGATTTGTGCTAAAATAATCACGAAGAAATATTGATAAGTTAAAATCATCGTCTAGAGCATGTTTTAAAGGGTTAATGGTACTATCATAAGTAAATGAATAAATTAATTCACTAGTAAGTGTGTCTTCTACATCATACCTTCTGTCGGTTAGATTTAATAAGTTGCCACTATTGTCGTAATTGTAGGTACGTATGAAGTAGGCACCTTGAAAGTCGAATCCATCTAATCTTCTTTCTAAAAGTAATCCATTGGAATCAAAAGTGAATGTTGTTATTACTTCTAGGTCATATAACAAGTCATGCCTTGTTGTAATATTACCATCATGAGTGAAATTCAATATATAGTTGCTATCGGAATTAATATCTTCAAATTCTTCATATTCAATTTGAGATATTTTATTGTCAGGATAGTATGAAACGATGGTTTTTCTAATTAATACTCCGTTTGCGGTTGAATTTAATTCTGTAATTAAACCATCATTATTTCTAACAATAGTTTGCACAATATTTTCTTCTTCTCCATAAAATGGAGCGACTTGTATGTTATTTAATGCAACTTGGTTTTCAGTATTGAAAAGAAATGTCAGATTTAGAAGGTGATTTTCAAATGATAATTCTGTCCCAATAACATTTTTATTGTAATTATAACCATCTAGAACAAAATCATTATTAGCTATTTCTTCATTAGAATTAAGCGATTCATTTTCACATGATACTACCAAAAAAGAAAGCGATAAAATGAAAAGTAGCTGTTTCATGTTATTTTGAATTTAGTTCTACGGTTTGTGTTAATTTCACTAATTTACTTTTTTAATTTTGTATTTATACTAATTGAATCAATTAAGGTTCTAAAATTTGCATGGCTTTCTTCTGAGTCGAAATCTTCTTTTCTAACGATTATTGCTCTTCGTTTTTGTATATAAATAAGATACCATTTTTTCTTTTCTTCTATTTTGTGTAAATCTTTCCAAAAATGTTTGATTTCGAAAGTATCTCCTTTTTCTGTAAATGATTCAGCATTGCACATATAGCTTATGTCTTCTTTTATTCTTGGGTTGTTGTTGAGCATTTTTTTTGTTGAGCGACGTATGGAAAAATAAAACACACACAATATAAAAATGACAACAGCTATTTGTAAATAAGGAAATAATTCATCACTAGGTTGTGGTACGAAGCCCTGAGAATTTTGATCTAAATAGGGTTTAAAAAAAAACAAATAACACAAAACTAATGGCGCAATCCACATCAAGGGAATCTTAGAATATAGACCCAGATTTACTTTTACTAAATCTTCATGCTCGAACTTAGGTTTAATGACAATGTCTTGATTCATGTTTTTGTTTAATTATCTTTTGAATACCCAGTTGCTTCACCAATAAGTGTTGCGCTGGTACAATCTGTTACTTTCACATTAACCAAATCTCCAATCTTATAGTGCTCTTTTGGAAATACCGCCACAATATTTTGTGAGGTACGTCCAGACCATTGTTCGTTCGATTTTTTAGATTCGCGTTCAATTAAAACTTCAACAGTTGTATTAAGATATGCTTTAGTTTTAATTTCGCTATGCTCACGTTGCAATTGTACAATTTCAGCAAGACGTCTTTTTTTAACATCTTCAGGAACATCGTCTTCCATTTTACGTTCAGCCATAGTTCCTGGTCGTTCCGAATAGGTAAACATATAGCCAAAGTTATACTTCACGTATTCCATTAGGCTTAGCGTGTCTTGATGGTCTTGTTCTGTTTCCGTTGGAAAACCTGCAATTAAATCTTGACTAATCGCACTGTTTGGAAGGATTCTTTTAATATTATCAATGAGTTCAAAATACTCCTCTCGTGTATGCAAACGATTCATTGCTTTCAAAATACGATTGCTACCACTTTGAACTGGCAAATGAATATGCTTACAAATATTATCGTATTTCGCCATCATTTCAATCACATCAAGTGTTAAATCCTGAGGATTAGATGTTGAGAAACGAATTCGCATTTTAGGCTGCGCTTTGGCACATAATTCTAACAACTGTGCAAAATGAACAGCAGTCGCTTTTTGCATTTCGGTTGCTTTGATAAAGTCTTTTTTGAGTCCGCCACCATACCATAAATAACTATCTACATTTTGACCTAATAAGGTGATTTCTTTATACCCTTTATTCCATAAATCATTAACTTCTCCAATGATACTCTGTGGATCACGACTACGTTCACGACCACGTGTAAATGGTACAACACAAAAGGTGCACATATTATCACAGCCACGTGTTATGGATACAAAAGCCGTTACACCATTAGTGTTTAAGCGCACAGGTGCTATATCGCCGTAAGTTTCTTCTTTAGATAAGATAACGTTAATAGCATCTCTACCTTCGTCTACTTCTGCTAAAAGGTTTGGTAAATCCTTATAAGCATCTGGACCAACAACAAGGTCTACGATTTTTTCTTCTTCTAAAAATTTAGTTTTTAAGCGTTCAGCCATACAGCCTAATACACCAACTTTCATTTTAGGGTTGATACGTTTTACAGCATTATATTTTTCGAGACGTTTTCTAACCGTTTGTTCTGCTTTGTCACGAATAGAGCAGGTGTTTACTAATACCAAATCGGCATCTTCAAGGTTTTGTGTGGTATTAAACCCTTGTTCAGAAAGGATTGAAGCTACAATCTCACTATCGCTAAAATTCATAGCACAACCATAACTCTCTATAAAAAGTTTACGTGTATTTCCTTCTTTTTGTTCTATAACGAGGTGTTCACCTTGTTTGCTTTCGTCTATCGTTTTCTCCATATTCATATACTGCGGAAACAGAAATCATTTTAATTTTAGCTGTCAATAAGCATGCAAAGATAATATAATTTTGAGTATTATGACAAAATGTCATAACGGATTTAGTTTTGTTTATGCGCTAAATTTCACGTAATTTGAAGATTAAATAAAACCAACCTATGATGCTTTTTTCTGAAATACAACAAAAAATTGAACAAGCCAAAATGCTCGATTTCGGGCAACTATTTAATGAGAGTATTGAACTCTTTAAAAAAGTTTGGCTGCAAGGGTTTATCATGTTGCTTATCATGATTGCATTCACGATACCGTTTATGCTAATAGTGTATTTGCCTTTAATTCTTTTTGGTGTTGCAGATGCTTCTGATCCAGGTGCTTTTGATGGTTTAGCACCTATCGCTTTGATTTTTACAGTTATTGCATATTTGTTATTTCTGTTTTTTATGATCGTTATTAGCTTTGGTTTAAAAGCTGGGCTTTATAGAATAATGCGTCAAAAGGAGTTAAATGTTATTGGTAGCGATGATTATTTCTTTTTTCTTCGCAAACCTTATTTCGGTAAAACGGTTAAGTTATCATTAGCATATTTTGGAATAAGTTTGCTGGCTACATTATTATGTTTTTTACCATTAATATATGTGATGGTTCCTTTGAGTTTGTTGCCAGTTATGTATGCTTTTAATCCTGAATTATCCGATTCTAACTTAATTAAAGCAAGTTTTGACTTAGGTAATAAAAAATGGCTAATCACTTTTGGATTGACTTTAGTGGCAGGTTTCTTAGCACAAATAGTTGGAATGCTCATGTGCGGTATTGGAATATTTTTTACAGCTTCCTTTGCGGCAATCCCAGTTTATTTCATTTATAAAAGCGTAATTGGTTTTGAAGACAATAATGAAATGAGAGTCATAGGAGAAAATCAAGAAATTTAACGCAACCTTTTGTGTGTTTTTGCATCTATACTAAAATACAATTTTATGAAGATATCTAAACTTATTTTAAGCTTATGTTGTTTCATGTTGCTTTTTATGAATACACAATGTGATGACGATGATGAGGTTCAAGATCCATGTGGACAAGTTGTAGTTATTGATTCTGGGTTTTATGATACTGCAGAATCAGGATTCTATAATTTGATTAGTGCAGAAATCACTGAAAATTGTTTAAACATTAATATATCTGCTAGTGGTTGTGATGGGAATTCGTGGAGCATGGTTTTAGTAGATTCTGGTGCTGTAGCTGAATCTTCTCCAGAACAGCGTTATTTGAAATTTGTGTTCACCAATCCTGAAGTCTGTTTAGCTGTTTTTACCCAAGAACGTACCTTTGATTTATCTGCTTTGCAAGTTACTGGTAGTAATGAAATTATCTTGAATATTGAAGATTTTCCTGAACCTTTAACATATACGTATTAATATAATAGTTATTCTTAGTAAATCTTAAGCCTGAAATTTTTCAGGCTTTTTTTATTCAATATCACCAGATGAAAACCACTTTTTTTTGGATAAAATACAATCGAAATAAACTTAAATTAGGAAGATAACTTTTTTTTCACATACATTTGTAGCCTCAAAAAATCATATATGCCGAAGAATTTAGTCATTGTAGAGTCACCTGCAAAAGCCAAAACCATAGAAAAATTTCTTGGAAAAGATTTTAAAGTAGAATCTAGTTTTGGTCATATTGCAGACTTACCTTCAAAAGAATTGGGAGTTGATGTAGATGGAGATTTTAAACCGAAATATCAAGTTTCAAAAGATAAAAAGGACGTTGTTAAAAAATTGAAAGAACTCGCTAAAAAAGCCGAAATGGTTTGGTTAGCAAGTGATGAAGATCGAGAAGGTGAAGCTATTGCATGGCATTTAGCTGAGACTTTGGGATTAGATAAAGCGAAAACCAAACGCATCGTTTTTCATGAAATTACAAAGTCCGCAATTAAGAAAGCAATAGAAAACCCAAGAGGTATTGATTACGATTTAGTAGATGCACAACAAGCACGTCGTGTATTAGATAGAATTGTAGGTTACGAATTGTCTCCTGTATTATGGAGAAAAGTAAAAGGAGGTTTGTCTGCTGGGCGAGTACAATCAGTTTCGGTTCGGTTAATTGTAGAAAGAGAACGCGATATTACTAATTTTTCTCCTACAGCATCTTATAGAATCGATGCAGAGTTTTCTAATGAAGACGGACAAACATTCAAAGCAAAACTTCCAAAAAGTTTTACTACAAAAGAAGAAGCTTATAAATTTTTAGAGTCTAACGCAAATGCAGATTTTAAAGTTTCAGATTTAGAAAAGAAACCAGCGAAAAAATCACCAGCTGCACCATTTACAACATCAACCTTACAACAAGAAGCTTCTAGAAAATTAGGGTATTCTGTAGGTCGAACGATGAGTAATGCACAACGTTTATATGAAGCAGGTTTAATTACATATATGAGAACTGATAGCGTTAATTTATCTGATGAAGCTAAAAAAGGCGCTCAGGCAGAAATTGAAGATGCTTATGGTTCTAAATTTAGTAAACCTAGAAGTTATAAAGGAAAATCTAAAGGAGCTCAAGAAGCTCACGAAGCCATACGACCAACAGATTTCAAAAGACATTCTGTAGATATAGAAAGAGACCAATCACGTTTATATGATTTGATTTGGAAACGTGCTATTGCTTCTCAAATGAGTGATGCCGAATTAGAACGTACTAATGTAAAAATTGTCGCATCGACACATAGTGAAAAATTCTCAGCAAATGGAGAAGTGATTACTTTTGAGGGCTTTTTAAAAGTGTATCTTGAAGGTACTGATGATGAAGATACAGAGCAAGAAGGTATGTTGCCAGCAATGAAAGTCAATGAGACGTTATTGAATAGTTATATTACTGCGACCGAACGCTTTTCGCGTGCACCATATCGATTTACTGAAGCATCTTTGGTAAAACAATTAGAAGAATTAGGTATTGGTAGACCATCTACTTATGCACCAACAATTTCTACCATTCAAAATAGAAATTATGTTGAAAAAGGTTCTAATGATGGTGTAGAGCGTAAGTACGTACAATTAGTACTTCAGCAAGGTACTGTTAAAGATAAAAGCTTAACAGAAAAGGTTAATAGTGATAAAGGAAAGTTAGTGCCAACAGATATTGGAATGATTGTTACTGATTTTTTAGTGAATCACTTTGGAAATATTCTAGACTACAATTTTACCGCTAAAGTAGAAGCCGATTTTGATGAAATCGCAGAAGGTAAAGAAGACTGGACTAAAATGATGAAAGAGTTCTACAAGAGTTTTCATCCAAAAGTAGAAGATGTTGCTGCCAATGCTGAACGCGAATCTGGTGAACGCATTTTAGGCAAAGACCCTAAAACAGGAAAACAAGTAAGTGTACGTTTAGGTAAATTTGGGCCAATGGTGCAAATAGGTACTGTAGATGATGAAGAAAAACCTCAGTTCGCAAGCTTATCACCAGATCAACAATTAACGAGCATCACCTATGAAGAAGCTATGGAGCTTTTTAAGTTGCCTAAACAATTAGGAGTCTACGAAGGAGAACAGATTGAAGTTAATAATGGTCGTTTTGGTCCTTATGTGAAATTCGGAAAGAAATTTGTATCGCTTCCAGCTGGAACAAACCCTATGGATGTAGAAATGGATTTAGCTATTGAGCTTATTAAAGAAAAGCAAAAAGCTGATGCGCCAATTTATATGCATCAAGACTTGCCAGTTCAAAAAGGAAAAGGACGTTTTGGGCCATTTATTAAATGGAACAATATGTTTATCAATGTCAATAAAAAATACGATTGGGATAATTTATCTGATAGTGATATTGTCACATTAATTGAAGAAAAAATTCAGAAAGAAATTGATAAAGTCATTCACAATTGGGAAGATGAAGGTATTCGAGTTGAAAAGGCACGTTGGGGAAGACACAACATTGTAAAAGGTAAAACTAAAGTTGAGTTGCCAAAAACTGTTGATGTTTCTGAAATGACTTTAGAAGAGGCTAAAGCTCATATAGAAAAGAAAGCCCCAAAGAAAAAAACAGCCGCTAAAAAGAAAGCGTCTAAAAAGAAAACAGCTACTAAAAAATAATATTAAATGAATTTTAATTTTTTGTCTCCAGTCTCTGATGCAGTTCTAGCTCATAACGAACTATTATCGCAGCAAGCGCTTGGCAAAAAAATAAAAATTCACTCTGCACAACTTGGTATTCCAGAATTAGATGATGTCAAATTAGCTATCATTGGTGTTAAAGAAAATAGGAATGATGTTAACTATATGGGAGAAGCCTTGAGCTTTGACTCTATAAGAACAGCATTATATTCACTATTTCCAGGAAATTGGCATACATCAATTGCTGATTTAGGTGATCTTCCTGCTGGTTCATCTATAGAGGATACTTACTATGCCTTACAAACAATAATTTCAGTTTTAATAGAAAAAAAAATCATACCTATTATCATAGGAGGAAGTCAAGATTTGACTTATGCTAACTATCGTGCTTATGATACAATGGCTCCTATGGTTAATATTGTAAATGTAGATAGTAATTTTGATTTAGGCGATGCTTCTGTAGAAATGAAAAATAATAGTTTTCTCGGGAAAATTATCTTAGAACAGCCTTATAACTTGTTTAATTATTCAGCTATAGGTTATCAAACCTATTTTAATTCTCAAGAGGAAATTGATTTAATGGAAAAGCTTTATTTTGAAGCTTATCGTTTAGGAGATGTTACGCACAATATTAATAAGGTAGAGCCGATGATGCGAGATGCGCATATTGTGACTATGGATTTGAAATCTGTAAGAGCAGCTGAGGTTGGTGCTAAGCAAAAGTATTCGCCTAATGGTTTTAATGGAAAAGAGATTTGTACTATATCTAGGTATGCTGGTATAAGTAATAAAGTATCCTCATTTGGAATATATGAGTACAAATTAGCCAATGAATTGGATGCAACACCAATGTTGATATCCCAAATTATTTGGTATTTTATTGAAGGTGTTAACTGTAGAATCAATGACGATGATTTTACTAATGAAGACCATTACCAAAAATATAATGTATTGATAGAAGAGGAAGAACTCATATTCTATAAAAGCATTAAAACTGGACGTTGGTGGATAGAAATACCTTTTTTGCCAAATGTTAATAATAAATTAAAAAAGCACACGTTATTACCTTGCACACATGATGATTATGTACAGGCGAGTAAAGGTAAAATACCTGAAAGATGGTATAAAGCTTACAGAAAGAACAGTTTTTAGCTAAATATGCTAAAAACATTTAACACTTTTTTAATCGATGAAATGTTAACTTTTTGGGTTTAAGTGCAAAAAAGATGTAAAAAAAATTGGTTTTTACTAAATATATATATATGTTTACTGCCTTGAAAAAAATCAAGACGCTAATTAATACACAAATACAACTAAATAATTTAACCTCGAGTTTCTATGAATATTAAGAAGTTTGCTTTATTAACAGCTGTTTTAGCCCTAATGGTTGGATGTAACTCTGGTGACAGAGGACAACTTGTAGGAGTTAAAGGAAAGAAATGGCATCCTGAAAAACCCTATGGTATGGTACTTGTTCCTGGCGGAGCATTTATAATGGGTAAATCAGATGACGATTTAGCTGGAGTACAAGATGCTCCAACACGTACTGTCACAGTAAGAGCCTTTTACATGGACGAAACAGAAATCACTAATAGTGAGTATCGTCAATTTGTAGAATGGGTAAGGGATTCTACGCTTAGAACAAAACTAGCAATCCTTGCTGATGAGATTGGTGAAACTCCAGGAAATGGAGGTATTGGTGAATTTGCATTTAATGATGCAGATCCTGATAATATGTCGGTTTACGAAAAGTACATGTATAATAATTATAGTGGTTTAGGACCAACTGGTTATGAAGGAAGGAAATTAAATAAAGAAGTAGATTTAATTTTTGATACTGCAGATTACCCAGATGAGTACTATGCTGAAGTAATGGATACGATGTATTTACCTATTGAAGAATCTTATAATGGTCAACGTACTTGGGATGTAAAGAAATTTAAATTCCAATATACATATATGGATATCGAAAAAGCTGCTAAAGACAGAAACTTAAGACGTAAAGACGTTATTGTTACTGATGAGGTGGAAGTATATCCAGATACGACAGCATGGATTAGAGATTTTTCTTATTCATATAATGAGCCAATGCATAATGATTATTTCTGGCATGATGCTTATGGTGATTATCCAGTAGTAGGGGTGTCTTGGAAACAAGCCAATGCGTTCTGTCAATGGAGAACATTATATCACAATAGTTATAGAAAATCTAAAGGAAATCATTTTGTGAACTCTTATAGATTACCTTCTGAAGCAGAATGGGAATATGCTGCAAGAGGTGGTTTACAAGGTGCAACATATCCTTGGGGTGGACCATATGCTAAAAATGACAGAGGTTGTTTCATGGCAAACTTTAAGCCTTTGCGTGGTGATTATGCCGCTGATCAAGCCCTATATACTGTAGAAGCTGACGCTTATGAGCCAAATGATTTTAACCTTTACAACATGGCTGGTAATGTTTCTGAATGGGTTCAAGGCTCATACGAAGCATCTTCATATGAATATATGGCTTCATTTAATCCTACTGTTAACGATCAGGATAATGAACGTAAAGTCGTTCGTGGAGGGTCTTGGAAAGATGTAGCATACTTCTTACAAGTAAGTTCTAGAGATTACGAATATGCAGATTCTGCAAGAAGCTACATTGGTTTTAGAACGGTTCAAGATTACATGGGAACTGAAGTAACTAAAAATGCAGCTACCAACTAAACTATTAAATAATTAACTCAACTAAATAAATATTAATCTACTTAAGTTAACTATCGACTTAAAACTAAAAAAAAACAAAATTATGGCACAGAAAGGAAACATGACAATCACAAACATGGTCTACGGACTAGGAGCAGCAATCGTAATTGTTGGAGCTTTATTTAAAATTCAGCACTGGCCTTATGGTTCGTTAATCTTAACTATTGGTATGATTGTAGAAGCCTTAGTATTTACATATTCAGCATTTGAAAGACAACAATCAGAATTAGATTGGTCTTTAGTATATCCAGAATTAGCTGGAGGAATGGGTTCAGCTAAAAAAGCTAAAAAAGAAGAGCCAAAAGACGCTGAGGGATTATTATCTAAAAAATTAGATAACTTATTAAAAGAAGCAAAAATTGATGGTGAATTAATGGCAAGTTTAGGATCTAGTATCAAAAACTTTGAAGGTGCTGCAACTGCAATTAGCCCAACAGTTGATGCTATGAACGCTCAAAAGAAATACAGCGAAGAAATGTCTTTAGCTGCTGCTCAAATGGAATCATTAAATAGCCTTTATAAAGTACAAATGGAAAGTGCTAATCGTCAAGCACAAATTAATGAAGAATCTGTTTTAAACGCTGAGAAATTAAAAGAGCAAATGCAATCATTAGCTTCTAACTTATCATCATTAAATGGTGTTTATGGCGGAATGTTAACTGCAATGAATAAAAACTAATTAGTTTTTTAACTATAATTAATTTAATTAACTACTAAAAACTAATTAACATGGCAGGAGGAAAATTATCTGCAAGGCAGAAAATGATTAACTTAATGTACTTAGTCTTCATTGCGATGATGGCTATGAACATGTCGAAAGAAGTATTATCGGCTTTCGGTTTAATGGAAGCTAAGTTTGCTGATGCAAACGTGGTAACTACAGATATGAATGAAAAGTTACTAGCTAACTTGGAAACTAAAGCAGAAGAAAAACCAGCTGAATTTGCAACAGCTGCTAATAAAGCTAAGCAAATTAGTGCAGCTTCTGATGATTTCTATAAGTATATCGAAACGTTAAAAACGGATCTTTTAAAAAGAGGAAAATATTCAGTAGATCCTGAAACTGGTAAATTACCTTTTGAAGCAATGGACAAGACAGCGCTTTTAGATGAAGCGTGGTTTACTGGAGATAAATTGACTCAAAAAGGTCAAGAGGTGATGTCGAAAATTAACGACTATAAAACCAAAGTTAAAGGAATCATTGGCGACGATGTAAAGTATACTAAAGCTATTGAAAATTTTGAAAATAGATTTAGCACTGCTCAAGAAGAAAATAAAGATGGTAAGAAAATCGATTGGTTAGATTATCATTTTAAAGGCTTTCCAGCTATTGCATCTTTTACTAAGTTAACCGCTATGCAAAACGATGTGAAAGTTACTGAAGCTAATATGTTTAACGTGTTTTTAGGAAACACATTAGATGAAGCAGTATCTTTAAAGAACTATACAGCTATTGTAATTGCTGACAAATCTGCATTCTTTGCAGGTGAGAAATTCCAAGGTAAAGTGGTATTAGGTAAATATGCTAATGTAACTCCAACAGGATTAAGTGTTGGTGGTTCTGCGGTAGATTTAGAAAATGCAATTGATTCAACTGGTGCCGCACGTTTAGATTTCAATGTTGGAGGTGTAGGTGAGCATGAGATTGATGGAAGTTTCACGTTCTTAGAAGATGGGAAACCATTAGAGATTCCTATTAAAGGAAACTATGTAGTTGTACCTCGTCCTAACTCTGCAACGATTTCTGCAGATAAGATGAATGTGGTATATCGTGGTGTAACTAACCCTATGACTATTTCTTTTGCTGGTGTACCAGATAATAAAGTACAAGCAAACGGAGCTGGTTTAACTAGAGGTTCTGGTATGGGCAAATATAATATGGTGCCTACATCTGGTAGAGAGGTTACAATCAACGTAACAGCTACACTTGATGATGGTTCTAAAGTAAGTGACAAAGCTATCTTTAGAATTAAAGATATTCCAAAGCCAACAGGAAAAATAGTTGGACAAAGTGATGGTAAATTACCAAGAAATAATGTTGAAATCGGAAAGGTTTCTGCTGAGTTAGAAGACTTTGATTTTGATTTACCTTTAACTGTAACAAGTTTTAAATTTAAAGTACCTGGTCAACCTTCTGTAGTATGTTCTGGTAACAGACTTAATGGAGCAGCAAAATCAGCTTTACGTAAAGCAAAGCGTGGTGCAACAGTTCAGGTTTTTGATATCAAATCAAGAAGTAATGGGCCAGTTATTAAGCCTGCTACGCCAGCTGTTATTGAATTATCAAACTAATCAACTTATTTTATTGATTAACCCAAATTAAAATTAAGAAAGATGAATTATAAATTTTTATTATCAATCATTGCCGCAGTGGGATTCACATCAAGTGTGTGTGCTCAGGCAAATCTTTTAAATGCCAAAGCACCTGAAGAAATTGGTGTTAAAACTGAAGCTCAGTTAGCATTAGATAATGACAAGCCTTTAGAATATGGTTATGTTGATGATAGAGACATACTGTTTTCTAAAATGACTTGGGAAAAAGTGGTTTTAGATGAACGTGTGAACTTTCCATTATATTTTCCAGTGGATACAAATAACATTGGTAAAGAAAGACGTTCGTTGTATCATACGTTAATAACAGCGGTAAAGGATGGGAGAATAAAGAATGTTTATAACGATTCTTATTTTACTGAAAAAAGATCGATGAAGGAAATCAAAGACATCACAACTAAAACAGATACTTTAGATATTGGTTATGACCAATTAAATGCTGATGGTTATGTTGATCCTGAATATATCAGAACTAGAAATATTGAAGCATTTGATGTTAGTGCTTATCTAATTAAAGGGCTTTGGTATTTTGATAAACGTCATGGAGAATTAAAGTATAGAGTTCTTGGTATAGCACCTGCTGCGCCAGACATTAACTTTATTGATTCTGAAGATGAAGCAAATAAATTACCTAATGCTTTATTCTGGGTATTCTTCCCTGAAGCTAGACAAGCATTACATGAAGGAAAAGCGTTTAACAATAAAAATAGTGCAATGCCTTTAACCTTTGATCATTTGTTAAACTCTAGACGTTTTAATGGTTATATGTACAAAGAAGAAAATGTATATGGCGATAGAGAAGTAAAAGAATACATCGCAGATAATGCATTGATGCAATTATTAGAATCTGATCGTATTAAAGATAAGATTCGAAACTTTGAACAAGATATGTGGTCTTACTAAGTAAAACATAAATTTATAAAAAACGCTCACTATATATAGTGAGCGTTTTTTATTTGTCATTCCTGCATAAGCAGGAATCTTTTTATAGTAAATTTGCTGATGTGAAAACTATAGATTACATAATCGTTGGAAGTGGATTAGCAGGAATTGCTTTTAGCGAGCAATTAAGAACAGCTGGAAAAGATTTTGTTGTATTTGATAATAACTCACAACAATCGTCAAGTGTTGCAGCGGGTCTATATAATCCAGTAATATTAAAACGCTTTACAAAAGTTTGGAATGCTAAATATCAATTAGAATTGGCATTACCAAAATATAAAATCCTTGAGTGTTTATTAGATATTAAGTTAGATTATAAATTACCTGTTTATAGAAAATTCACTTCAATAGAAGAACAAAATGAGTGGTATATTGCTTCAGATAAACCTGTTTTGAGCGATTTCTTATCTACAGATTTAATAAAGAATACAAATACAACTATAGACGCCAAATTTGGATTTGGTGAAGTATTGCATTCCGGAAGGATCAACACCGCTTTGTTAGTTAAATCTTATGCAGAGTATCTTCAGAATACTGGTAGATTAATCTCTGAAGAATTTCAGCATGCTTCATTAGACATGACATCAAACACTATTCAGTATAAAAATATAACATCCAAGTATATTGTTTTTGCTGAAGGTTTTGGACTGTCTAAAAACCCATTCTTCAATGACTTACCATTAAATGGGACAAAAGGTGAAATGTTAACTATAAAAGCACCAGAATTGAAAATAGATTTTATTCTGAAATCTTCAGTGTTCGTTGTCCCGTTAGGAGACGATTTGTTTTGGATTGGAGCTACTTACGAGAGAGATGACAAAACATATAAAATTACAGGTGCTGCAAAAGAAGAACTCGTAGACAAACTAAAGCAAATTATCAACTGTGATTTTGAAGTTGTAAACCAGGTAGCAGGAATTCGCCCTACAACTAAAGACCGTCGACCATTAGTTGGCTCGCATTCAGAGTATAAAAACGTATTTGTTCTTAATGGCTTAGGCACACGTGGCGTGATGATAGCGCCATTTGCGGCTCAGCAACTATTTAACCATATAGAGAATGGAGATGACTTAGATTCTGAAATGGATATAAAACGATTTGATAAGTGATTATTTATTTAATGTTTTTTTATCATAACTCATAAATAAGTTAATCCATATATTTCTCGATAACCTCATAATGATTGGACCAAAAAGAAGCATGGTAGCAACAATTACAATGAAGGCAGTAAATAAAGTTGTTTTTAAAACTAAAAAACTAATGAGAAAAGCGATAACAGCAAAGGCTATACCAACACCATAGCTAACATACATTGATCCGTAAAAAAAAGAAGGCTCTAAACGATAACGTGTGCCACAGTGCGAGCAATGATCGTTAATTTTTAAGACATCATTTAAGATATAAGGATTTTTGTTTTGATACATCGATTCTTGATGACATTTTGGGCAAGCACCTGTAAAAATGCTATAAATTTTTGTGCCTTTTAACATGACTTAAATTTGTTTACTTTTGTTGCTTTTACTAGCTACAAAATTAGTTTATTTGCTAGTATAATTGTCAACAATTGTAATGTTTATTGCAATTGTAATATTTGAAAAAACTATGCTCAATATTCATAATCTTTCTATCTCATTTCAAGGCGAATTTCTCTTCGAAGATATTACGTTTAAACTTAGCCCTGGTGACCGAATTGGGTTAATTGGAAAAAATGGAGCAGGTAAATCAACAATGCTCAAGATCTTGTCAAAGGAACTTGAACCAGATTCGGGTCAAATTGCTGCCGATAAAAATTTAAGTTTTGGGTTTTTAAAACAAGATATTGATTTTGTATTTGGAAGAACAGTACTTGAAGAATCTTATGAAGCTTTCAAAGCAATTAAAGAACTCGAAGCTAAAATGGAGTATGTCAATACACAATTGGCAGAACGTACAGATTATGAAAGTGAAAGCTACAATCAATTAATGATTGATCTTAATGATATCCAACACCAATATGAAATTATAGGTGGTTATAACTATCAAGGTGAAACCGAAAAAATATTACAGGGCTTAGGATTTAAACGAGAAGATTTCAACAAACTTACTGATACTTTTTCTGGAGGATGGCGAATGCGAATAGAACTTGCAAAACTATTACTTCAGGATAACGATATATTATTACTTGATGAGCCCACCAATCACTTAGATATAGAATCTATAATTTGGTTGGAAAGTTTTTTAAAAAATTATTCAGGAGCTGTTGTGATAGTATCGCACGATAAGATGTTTTTAGATAATGTTACCAATCGTACGATTGAAATTTCTCTTGGAAGAATTTATGATTATCCAAAACCCTATTCTAAGTTTTTAATTTTGCGTAATGAAATTAAAGCCCAACAACTAGCATCCCAAAAAAATCAGCAAAAACAAATCGAACAAACCGAAAAGCTAATAGAAAAGTTTAGAGCTAAAGCGAGTAAAGCTACAATGGCACAATCGCTTATCAAAAAACTTGATAAAATTGATCGGATTGAGGTTGATCAGGATGATAATAGTGTTATGACTTTGAATTTTCCAGTATCTGTTACGCCAGGAAAAGTTGTTGTAGAAGCCGAAAATATTTCTAAAAGCTATGATGATAATCACGTATTATCTAATATTAGCTTAATGATTGAACGAGACAGTAAAACAGCCTTTGTCGGACAAAATGGGCAAGGTAAATCTACATTGGCAAAAATTATTGTTGGTGAACTCAAACATCAAGGTGATTTGAAATTAGGACATAATGTACAAATAGGCTATTTTGCCCAAAATCAAGCTGAGTATTTAGACGGAAGTAAAACGGTCTTAGATACAATGATTGATGCTGCTAATGAAAGTAATAGAAGCAAAGTAAGAGACATCTTAGGGTCGTTTCTTTTTCGTGGCGATGAGGCAGAAAAATATGTACGTGTTCTTTCTGGAGGAGAACGAAACCGTTTAGCTCTTGCAAAGCTTATGTTACAACCCATTAATGTTTTAATAATGGATGAGCCTACAAACCATTTAGACATTAAATCTAAAAATGTTTTAAAGGAGGCACTAAAAAGGTATGAAGGAACTTTGGTCTTAGTGTCACACGATAGAGATTTTTTACAAGGTTTAACCAATAAAGTTTATGAGTTTAAAGACGAGAAAATAAAGGAGTATTTAGGTGATATTGATTTCTACTTAGAGCAACGAAACGTTGAGAATTTAAGAGAAGTAGAGAAGCGTACAGTAATTAAAGAAACACCAAAAACAACTAATAAGCAATCTTATGAAGATCAAAAAAAATTAAAATCTTTAAATAATAAATTAAGTAATATTGAATCTAAAATTAATCAGCTTGAGAAAGATATAAAAGCAGATGATGTCGAGCTAGCGACTAATTATGATGCAACTGTTGCAGACAATACTTTCTTTGATCGTTACCAATCTAAAAAAGAGAAACTTAAGCAAATGATGACCGAATGGGAAATGATTCAATATGAATTGGATGAGCTGTCTTAAATTTCGATGATGCAAGAGCACTTTTTTCAATGTCCATATTGTTGGGAATCCATTTCGATGTTGATTGATATCTCTCAGTCACAGCAAGGTTATATTGAAGATTGTGAGGTATGTTGTCACCCAATTCAACTTCAAATCACGACCGAAAACCAGCAAATTACTAGTTTTGAGGCTCAAAGTATTGAACAATAGCTTTTTTTTAAATTATTGTAAATCAGTAGTTTAAGAATTTAAGTGTTAAAGAAAAACGTATTTCATCGAAAATACTTGTCATTCATCCGATATTAGGTTATTTTCGTTTTAGTAAATGTGCTCCCTCACAAAATCTACTATTATGAAAACCGCTAAAATTACGCTATTAATGTGCTTAGTTACCTTATTGTCCTTTGGTAACGTTTCCACTAAAGAAAAAGAAGCTTTAGAAGCTCTCTATACGTCAACCAATGGTGCCCTTTGGAGGACTACTTGGGATATGAACAAGCCTGTACAAGATTGGTACGGTGTTGTTGTTAAAGACGATAAAGTCATTGAACTCAACTTAGAATTTAATAACCTTAGAGGTCAAATACCTGAGGCTATTGGTGATTTAGTTCATTTAAAACATATTAACTTTTTTAGAAATAAAATAACAGGAGGAATTCCTTCAACCATATCAAATTTAACATCTTTAGAGACCTTAAATATTTCATTTAATATGCTGAATGAGGCGTTGCCAAATGAAATAGGGGATTTAAAATCTTTGAGAAAGTTAAAGTTATTTATGAATACGATTAATGGAGAGATTCCATCTTCAATTGGACAACTTACAAACTTAAAATCATTAGAGCTTTATAACAATCAATTAACAGGTGAATTGCCATCAACTATTGGTGATTTAGTTAATTTGAAAGAAATGTTGTTAAGTAGTAACCAGCTTTCTGGAAAACTACCATCTAGTATTTCTAAAGCCAAAGGGCTCAAAAAAATAAGTGTTTTTGATAACCAATTCTTTGGAATGTTACCAAGTTCAATTTGCAGTTTAACAAAACTTGAAGAGTTAGTAATATCAGATAATGCATTTTATGGAAAGCTTCCAAACGGCATGGCTAACCTAACCAACTTAAAAGTATTGCTTTTAGGAAATAATGATTTCAAAGGCGAATTAGTACATTTAAAAGAACAACTTCCTGGCTTAGAACAATTTGATTTTGTGAATATGAATTCAGAAGGTGTGATTGTGACCTTAGATGAGGAAGAAGACGATAATTAACATTTAGTTTTAAATTAGTTAAAATAGCTCTCAGCATGTATGTGTTGAGGGCTATTTTTTTTAAAATAAATTATTGTAGAAATAAAAAAGGGTTGTATATTTGCAGTCCTAAAGTGGTTGAGTCGGCATTATGAACCGAAAGTTAAAAGCTAAGACAGTCATTTTTTGAGATTAAATCGCGGGATAGAGCAGTAGGTAGCTCGTCGGGCTCATAACCCGAAGGTCACTGGTTCGAGTCCAGTTCCCGCTACTAAATGAGACTCAAGCGCTTTAAGCGTTTGAGTCTTTTCTTTTTTGTTGCCGTATTGTTTTAAAAATGAATTAGTTAAGTCAAATAAAAGATTCAATTTGCTGGTTCGACATTCCTTGTTTTTCATTGAAAACCGAAAACCTTCTGGAAATATGATATTTTGAAATACTCTCTTGTTGTGATAGTCAAGAGATTCATAGAATTGACGAGGGTTAATTGAATTAATTTGGCTTTTAATAGAGGTAACAGGTATTTATTCATAGATAATGTCTGGATTTAATAACACTGTTTTATATCTAACAAAGGGTTTTTATCAAGAATTACTTATAGCAATTCTATTGTTTCGTTATTTTATCAATCATCTTAATAGCATTAGCATTTTGAGGGCTTAACTTTAATAATTTTTTTGTTTTTAACAGTATAAAGACGATGTGAAATTTGACTTGTTGCAAAAGACATTTCGTATCATAGCAACTTTATACAATAACCCATATTTGCAGGTCTGTTTATTATTCTTTTATAAACTTAATTGTATTTCCATTATCAAATTGTAATAAATATAGACCTTTAGTTAAGTTCATAATATCAATTTTTTCATCATCTAAGATGATTCCGTCATTCACTTTTCTTCCTTGAGAATCATACAATTTATATTTTTCTGTTTTTGTTAACCCAGAAATTTGGAGATAATTACTAGATGGATTTGGAAATGCAGAAAGATATTTTGTTGAAACCTCTGGCTCTGTTAGCCCTAGAGTATTCGTGTTTAAATATTCAAATCCTTTAATATTTGAAGGGTTAGCATAAGAGGTATAACTAGCATCTGAAATATCAATAATTGATACTCCCAAATCTGTGCTTAAAATATATTTTCCATTATCTGAGTCAATAGCATTAGTCCCACTATATACTGCCGCGATTCCGACTAACGTTCCAATATCTGTAAAAACACCTGTTGACATATTCATTGAGGTTAATACATATTCTGAACCTGTATAATATTCTCCAATTAAACTGTTCGTTACTGAATCATAAACAAATTCTTTCATATTTGGAGTGTTTGGGAAAGAATTCACAATGCTTGCATCCTGAATGTCTACAATCATTATTCCAAGTTGAATGGAATTAATAATAAGATAACCATTGCTAGAGTCGATAGTTGCTTTTTGTCCAAAAGGAAATGATGTTGCCCCTGTTAAGGTTCCGATATCTGTAAACACACCTGTTGTGATATCCATTGATGTTAACACTTCACTAGAGCCATTCCAATAAGACCCAAATAGCTTATTAGTATTTGGATCGTAGGCGACATGCTTAATATTTAAAGTGTTTGGAAAGGTGTTTAAAATGGCAGCATTTTGTGTATCTACTATAATTATTCCTAAATTTGTAATCCTAATCCAATTACCATTATTTGTATTTATAGAACTTTGACCAAAATTAAGATTTAATACACCTGTCAAAGTGCCAATATCTGAGAAACTTCCTGTAGATAAATCCATTGAAGTTAACACCTCTTCTGAGCCAGTCCAATATGATCCTACTATATATTCTTGAGATTTAACATTTAAAGTTAAGAAAGTACCAAGCATGAGTAGAATAAAATGTTTTGTTTTCATAATTAATTAGTTTTAATTGTTGGTTTTGAAGATGGGGCTGTTTGTTATAGCCCATAGTTGAATAAATGAAAAATTAAAAATCGAATTTCCCTAGATTCAGTGTTTTTTTATTAAATCTGAAGTAAGACTCTCAATGTGAGTGAATTTTATAGTTCAAATAAATTCAATTTGATTAAAATATGCAGTTCAATTATTGCTAATTTTAATTAGTGCTCTTGTGTTTTATATTATTATGAATAGACTACCTCAAATTTTGAAAACTCTTGAGTGTAACACACAATTCGAACTCCGTCTTTACTATTATATCATGATTTTCAAAAGGTATGCTATAGAAAAATGACATACTGTTTTTTTGTTTTAGCAATATTTGAAAAGTATTTATAATAATTTTTTAGTTGATTGCATTCTTTATATTAAATCACAATAAAAATGGGAAAAGTTACAATTAGGAAAGGCACAAAAGTTTTGTTTTTTTTATTCATATGCATGAATATATATGCGCAAAAGAAAATATTAACTAAAACAGAAATGTTAGAAGATTTTGACCAAATAGTGAGTACAATTAATGATTTTGCTGTTCATAAAGATTTGAATGCTTTTAGGCTTGGGATTAACCATGAAAAAGAATACACTAAATTAAGAAATCAAATTTCTGAAGAAACTACTGTTTGTGATTTTATGAAGATTTTATGGAAAGTCACATTCTTAGTCCAAGATGGCCATTGTAGTTTAATGCCTTATAGTTATTTAAAGCAATGGGGAAAATATCAAAAAAAAATAAATTTTAAGGATGATGAGGCTTATAAGGATATGAAATATTATGATGAAAACTGTACATATTTTAGGTCAACAAATCTAAGATTACCATTATTGTATAAAGATGGAAGTTATTATTTTTACGTAGACGCGATTTATAAAAACGATACTATTTTTAAAGGAACTAAAGTGTTAAACTATAGTAATGATGATATAAAGACATACATAAAAAGCAATTACGATAAAATTTGGCCTATAAAATGGGATAAACAAAATAAGAACCCTTATGAAACGTCTTTTTACACTTATGGAGATGAAAATTTTCAAATGGAATTGGAATATAAGAATGAAAAAAAGAATGTGTTTTTTAACCTAAAAGATTCAATTGTTTTTCCAAAAAAATTAAAAAGAACAATATCATTTGGATCACAACCCAAAGAACAAGTACTTTACTTTAAGGCGCATAATATATTATATATAGGCATGCCACTTATGGATATAAATCAAGCTAAGTCAATTACCGCTAAAGTTGACAGCGTTTTTGCTTTTAATCCCAGATTTTCAAAGATAATAATTGATATAAGAGGAAACGGAGGAGGCTCTGACTTCAGCTGGAGGAATGTGATTGCTCATTTAATACCAACAAAAATAAACTTCACAACAAATACGAAATATAAGTATACAGAACCAGTACTCAATTATTATAATAAAGAAAAAAAGAGAGTTTTACCAGAGAGTATAGCTTTACTTGGAGGTGTGAAATATTGGAATAAAGATCAAGAGTTAAAAACTATTGAGCCACATAAGAATTCTATTCGTCATAAAGGCAATATATATATTGTTCAGGATGAAAATATATACTCATCTGCAGGTAACTTTTCTAATTTTTCTATTAATAGTGATAAACTTATCTCAGTAGGAAATACTACAGATGTAGTTGGAGGGCTTCAAACAGACCCTTTATTTACAAAATTAAATAACTCAGGAGCCATTTTTAGGGTTGAACCTATGTTGGACTTTTCAGATGTTACAACTATAGATGATTTTTCACATAATGATGTTGAAGTGAAAATTAATACAACTGTAGAAGATTATTATATAAGATCAACTTATCCGGGAAATATTTATGGGCAAGATTTTTTATTAAAACACGACAAACTAATAAGGTATGTCATTGAAGATAAAAACCCTAATTAACTAACATTAGCACAGGTAAACATACATATTTTAGGATAGTATTGTATTGTTTTTTCAACGTTATATCACTTTAAAAACACCTTGCCTTGATATATGGCAGCTACTATTTTTTTTGACCTATCTATGACAAATGTAATATCATTACCTCTACCACTTCTGAATTCTACACGAAAAGAATCATCATTGGCTGAGGGTGTAGCTATAGCTTTGGATATCCCATGAGAGATTAAAGGCTTGCCCTGATCTATATTAATTTTTAATTCACCTAAGTATTCATGTTGATACACACCTTGATAATCAGAAAGAGGCAAGGATAATTTCCACTTTCTGTTTGCTCTAGCCAGTCTATCTTTTTTATAAGCATTTTGTGTGTTATTTACCTTGTCTATTGCGATGTCTACTTTTTCAGAATACTCATTAACCGATTTTATTTCTCCTAATAACAAATCATAAACAAAAGCTGCTATTAAATTAGAGACATTGTCTCCAAAATGTGATTCATTTGCAAAAATAGCTATCCCCATTTTTTCTTCAGGTAAAAAAGAAATATGAGAAAAGGCACCATCAAATCCACCATAGTGATAAGTGGCTTTTCTATCCTTGTAGTTGGCTGTTATCCAGCCTATTCCATAGCCATAGTCATTAAAAATATCTTTTAAAAGACGACCTTCTGCTATTTGCGTATGTGTTTTGTTTATGATATTCTCTGAAAAAATCTGTTTTTCTTCAAACTCCCCTTTGTTAAGATTAACCAATAACCAATTTTGAGCATCTTCAATAGATACAATCATACCACCAGCAGCTTGAAAAGTAGCGTCATTTTTAAGAGTAATTGCTAATTCAGGTAGACGTTTATCGTTAATTGCAGTATAAGCCTTTGCCACATTCCACTGTTTTTTTTCTCCATCAGATAAATAAGCAGACGTATGATTCATTTGTAGAGGGCTAAATATTTTTTCCTGTAAAGCATCTTTCCAGTATATACCAAACTCTTCTAACAAGATAAGATCTAATACATTGTATCCAAAATTATCATATTTAAAAGACTTGTTATTTCCACGCGATTCTATTTTTTTCTCAAGAATACTAATCATACTTTCTTTAGTATATTCCCCAATACTTGCATATTGCCAAGTCAATGGTCCATTTTTAATTCCACTTGTATGGGATAGTAAGTCTTTTATAGTTACGTTTTGGAAAATGGAATTATCCTTGAAATTTTTTATTGGTGCATATTCTGTAATGGACCTATCTAAATCTAAGATGCCTTCCTCTTCCAATTGAGTTGCAAGAAGCCCTACAAATGATTTTGTAGCTGAGGCTATATAATATGGAGATTGTATAGTTGCTTTGGTTTTTGATGAGATGTCTGTATAGCCATAAGCTTTACTATAAAACGGTTTACCATCTTTTACTATAGAAATAGCCAATCCTGGGATTTCAGGAAACTTTTTAAGTGTATTTGAAATAAAGGCTTCTATACTGTCAGTATATTTTACTTGTGAATTGGTTGTTATGTATGACAACAACAGTAGTAAGATAAGTGTTTTTTTAAATTTCATATGTATCGAATGTATTAAGAGTGCCAAGAAATAAATATTTCCTTTAATAATCTTGAATAAATGAAACCTTATTGTATGAAATTTTTAAATTTTTTTGGTGTCAATCCTGTGGTTTCTGAAAATGTTCTACAAAAATGACTTTGGTCTGAAAACCCATTTTTTAATGCTATTTGCGCCAAAATATCTTCTTGATTAATAATATCAGCCATCGAAGCGTTAACACGTACTGTCTTTAAATATGATTTTATGGACTGTCCAAAGTATTTTTTAAAGGCTCTTGATAAATATACTGGATGCACCCCACAAAAAGATGCTAAATCTTTACTTCTAATAACTTCGTGACTTGAAGAATCTAATATGCGCTTAACATCTTGTAACCATTCTGGGATTATAATATTAGCAGTTTTTATCTTTTGTGTTTTTAAATAAAGTATTAATGCTTTTAAGGTTTCATAATATTCGCTTTCAGATTTCTGATACATTAATTTGAAAAAAAGATTTTGGCAATTACCACCATTAATCCATGACCATTCTTTTAAAATTTCAGAATCAATTTTATTAAAAGTATTTGTTTCCTTTAAATAAAAAGAAATTATAGTACAATCATTAGAGAACATGTTGTCATGTATAACGCCAGCTGGTTTAATAATTACATTGGTAATACCTCCAAATCCAGTAATATTATTTACTCGCTCCTGAACTGTTCCTTTAAGTACTAGACTTAATGCCGTTTCGTTATGATAATGAGGCTTCATAATTAGACCATGATTATAATGGGTTCTGGTAACTTTCAGAAATGGAGTCTCTAGGATGTATTTTTTATTTATGTGAGCGTTGTTTGTATGCATATTAATCATTCTGTATAAAAGACGACTTTATATAAGTGATGTTGCAAAAAACAAAAAACACTCAAACATTTTTGTTTGAGTGTTTTCTGTCTCAAGTTGATTATAATTATTCTAAACTCTTCCAATTAGAAACATTATTCTTTTTCGCTTGTAAAGCTAAAAGTAAAACCCCTATGCCAAGTAAACCTAATAGAGATTGCCCAATACCTAATCCATTATAAAAATTTATACAAACTGCTATAATGCTAGTTATAATCCAACCCCAAACACCATTTTTTTTCCATTTATATATTAACGTAATAAAAACAATGTTCATAACACATAATATAGCTAAAATGTAAAACATATATACAGGTAATTCATTTGGGAAATCACTAGACACTAAATCTTGTTTAAAAAGATATAATAGAGCTGATAGACTATTAACTATAAGCATAAAAATGAGCCATCCTGATACAATTACTGTTCTTTGTTTAGTATTCATAATTGTTTTTTTATTGATTAATAAGATCAAATATTTCCTGCATATTGGGATCAAAGTTATTTTTATATTCTGAAGAACTTAGAACATTAAAATAAGTAGGCTTAATCCATTTTCTATTATCATTTTCATCTGAATCTTGCCAATATTTGTTAGATGCACTGGAAAAAATATTACTGTTTGGTAATACAATTCGATTGTCCTCACCCACAAAGTTTGGACTAGATCCAGTGTATTCACCTACAAAAATTGCTTTAGTTTTTTGCTCTAAATTTGTTGCTAAATTCATAGCAGCAGAGAAAGTTCTTCTACCAACAATCACATAAAAATTTCCTTTCTTGTTTATCTTTTTTGATTTTAGAATATTGGAGATGATTTCATTATTTAATTGGTTATTTCCGCCCGAATTTAATCGAATGTCTATGACTAATTTTTCTACATTGTTGTTATCTATATATTTAAACATGTCTTCACAAAATGTTTTAAGTTTTTTTTGGGGGTTATTTGCAACGACATTGATTTGAAAATAAACCATAGATTTTTCTTTAAGATGTTCAAACCAGTAAAAATCTTTTGGAAAATCATTTATGTTTTTTAAGTACAATGGCAAAGAGTTTTTTGAACCGTCATGAGCTGTTGTCCAGCCTGGTCTAACATCTACAAATCTAGTACTATTGATATCGAATAAAGTGGCATCAATTTTTTCTGTGATAATAGTATTGTTTGCATCTTTTAGTTCTAATGTAACACTGCTAATATTGTTAGTTAGTTCTAGAGAATATAATATCTCAGGTATAGTCATATAAACTTCTACGCCTAATACTTTTAACCATTGAGGATTGTCGATGGGTGTTATCTGTTCTAAGCGCTTCATTACTTTCTTAATTGGAATTCCTCCAATAGAAATGAGTTTTTTTCCTACAATGTCTTTATATGAAGAATCTGCACCTTTAATAAAAATGCCATCTTCAAAATATTGAAATGCTACAGGTATTTGATGGAATTGATACTTTCCTTGAAATGGGACATAAATAGAAGTATGGCCATCACCTATTTTAGAAATGATTTTCATAGCTTCCGTTATCACCTCATGATCTTTTAATTCTGGAAGTTTTGAAATCAATTGATCGAAGCCATTATCCCATTCTTTTTTTGTCATTAATCTAAATAGATTAAAATGCTCTTTTTCAAACTTTTCTTTTAAAAAATTAAGATCTTCTTTCCAATTTTCAACTCTAATAGACTGATTTTTCTCTATAATACTGTCTTGATTCGAAAGATTACTTTTTGTAGCACAAGATATCATAAGCCAACTACATATTATTATAAGATTTAATATAGATTGAAATCTAAAGGCATCAGTTTGTTTTTTTTTTGCTTTTTTTATTGTTTTCATTTTATCTAAAAATTTTAAATTCAATGCAAACAAATAGCATTCTTATTGACGAATCGACCTATTTTCCAATTTGGGACTCATTTGGAGAATTTATTTTTTTGAACTCATAAGGGGTTATACCAGTATGAGATTTAAAAATGCGATTAAATGAAGATTTGCTTGAGAATCCAGAATCAAAAGCAATACCTAGAATTGTAACATTCGAATTCTTTGGGTCGATAATTCTTTTTTTAAATTCTTGTATTCGATAATCATTAATGAAATCTTGGAAGGATTTTTCAAAACCTTGATTTATTGCTTGTGATAAATGGTGTTTAGGAATGTCGATTTCTTTGGCTAAAGATTCAATTTTTAATTCACTATTAAGAAAAGGTTTTTCCGTTAGCATATAACCTATTAACATTTGCTGCATTGAAATTATTCTCTCTTTGTCCAAAGATGAAGTTTTGTATTTTTCACTTCTTTTAATAATTAATGAATTTGATTTTGGGATAACAATTATTGGGAATCGAATTGCCATGAATGCTATACAGTATATAAGTATTATTAAAATTAAAGCTATAAACCTTGGACTTCCAATTATGGGTTTAAAACCTAAGTATTTAATTGAAACAAAATAAATTACTGATAAAACCATTGCAATAATGATTAGAAAAAGTAACATTTTAAACCATAACAAAATTTGTTTTGTATTGCTTTTATAAATAATAGTCTTCTTTGTTTTTTTTAGGCTATTAATGATTTGATATGAAAGTAGAATGTACGTTGTTAAATGAATTGTCTTTAATAACTCAATTATTGGCACATAAACAGGAGGTGAACTATTATTACTAATCGAATTCGAAGTTAACTCCACTAGTATCAAAAACCCTATTAATATGAAAAAAGGAATGAAATGATAAAAATGAGTTTTAATGCTTTTGAAATCTAATTTTAAAGAGTGCTTTAAAAAAAAGTAGATACTAGGTCCAATTAATAAAGGAGAAGAGATTGAAATAATTCTTAAAATAATCCTATATAAATAACTATCTATCTCGTTTAATAATTCAAAAGCTATATGAGCAGATCCAGCAAATATTAAGAGACTAAGGTATTTATTTTGGATTACCTTTGATTTATTAAATATTAACAAGCTTGCGATTAAATATAATGCTTGTCCTAACCCAATAATTAAAAGTATATCCCAAAAATTCATAAAACTAAATTATAAATAATAATCTTTTTTAGAGTTAAAAAGATCATTTGAATTATTGTATTTGATTTTATTTGTATGATGTAACTAAAATTGTTTATATAATCATTTAGAATTTCCTTTTTATGAATTAAAGAGGTATTGAGCAGCAATTGTTTTGGTGAATTAGCTGATTTAAAATTAGTAATTTAAATTTCCTCAAAAATATTCACCCCTGATTCTCCCGACCTTGAAGTCCATTCAAAGTGCTCAATTAGTCTAATTTTTCCGCTTCGCAAGATTGTTATTTCTGAACTTGATTTCCCAGTGTCTAACATACCGTTAGTTGTTACTTGGCAAAAATTGAATTCTAATTTATTTCCTTTAATTAAACCAGCTAGAAATCCACTTTCAACCTTGCCACCTGCATATTTAGCTTCAACATAGTTGCCTTTTTGTGTAAATTCAAATATGGTATGTTCATTTACAATTCCATATCTACCTGTATGAATAACATTCATTTTTATTTTATCTAAATTAAT
Organism: uncultured Psychroserpens sp.; assembly: GCA_947489585.1. Lineage (GTDB taxonomy): Bacteria > Bacteroidota > Bacteroidia > Flavobacteriales > Flavobacteriaceae > Psychroserpens. Next base: position 82,962 of record CANLEE010000001.1, on the reverse strand, counting down.
TATTTCAGATTTCATTGTCTTTATTTTATGCGCTCAAACTTATTGGGTGTTAAAATTTAACTTACCGTAATATTCAACATCTATTATTTCATTAGTTTCAATTCTAAATTCTCTTCGTAGTATTCCTTCTAAGACGAACCCATTTTTTTTAGCGACTCTCTTACTACCGATATTTTCGGAACCAATTTTTAAAAATATTTTTTTCATTTTCAAGCTTTCAAAACAGTGATTGACTATATTCTTAAGTACCTTTGACATTATTCCTTTTCCTTCATATGTTTTATCAAGGAAATATCCTAGTTCACATTTAGGAATCCTCCAATCTATATTTTTAATGAATATCATGCCAATCAAAATTTGTTGATCATAAATTCCGTAGACATAAAATTCGTTTTTTTTAAATTTTTCATTTAAGTCTTTTAAATATTCAATGGTAGATTTAATATTGTTATTACTCTTTATAGTAATAGGGAAATACCGTGTTAATCTTCCTTTATTTCTATTTAAAAGCTCAAATAATTTTTCAGCATCTTTATTTTCTAATATTTTAAATTTAACCTTTCTCATTAATACAATTTATTGATTTCTTACTACAGTACTTGTTTCATTTTTGAATGAACATGTTATTGAAAACAAGTAGTGTTTTTTTGATTTCTATAAAAATTAGAATTTAGTAATATACTCTTCAATAGATTTTGCTCCTAATGCCTTAAGGTTACTAGAATGCTCTTTAAGAAGTCTTAGTGAAATTTCATTAATTCTCACATGAGGTATTTGTTTCCATTTTTCGATATCAGACTCGAATTCAGAATCAAATACTTCTTTTGCCAATAGTTTAATTACCATATAATTTGCAAATGAATGAGCGTCAGATGTATCATTTTTTGAGTATATAATGAAGTTTTTAATTAAATTATTGATTGTCTTTTTTGCTAAGGAAAGCTCAGCTAATTTAGCTCTAAACTCTAAATCTGTTTGTTTTAGTTTTGGGAATATTTTTTTATCTAAAAAATGCTGCCCTTCATGTGACACATAACTGATTTTGAATTTTTCTGAGTTTTTGTCGTATGTTTCTTCAACACAAAACAACTTTGTTGGCGTAACCCATCCTCCACTAAAACTCTGCCCAAAAGTTGTATAATGTGACCACCCGTAGCTAATAAAATTTTTCATAAAAACTACAGGTACTTTTTCAGTTGACCCCTCTGGAAGAACAATGTCATAAACTATTTCGTCTTCATTTTTCCAGAGGTAAAGATCATATAAATGGCCCGTTTTTGCCATAGCAAATCCATGCATTCCTTTATCTTTAAAATAACTTTTAAAAAGGCTATAATAATCTTGGTCTATCTCATCTAAACTAAACTTAGGTTTATAATGTTTTTTTAGAAAGAAATTCATTTCACCTCTAAATAAACTATCTGCTAATTTTTGGTCTACTTTTTCAATGATTATTGATCTCCAGTAGTTTTGAAATCGATTAAGGATATCAATAATTTGTGGGTCACTGGTATTGTAATTATAGTTTTCAGCTCTATATAGAAATCGTTTGTAATAGTTTTTCTTTTTAATTAGTTGCTTTTCTGTAAGACTATTATCATCAGCCACTTCTAAAATTTCGAACACAGCATCCATTTCTCCTCTTAACGCATAAGGGTTTAGTTTCTTGAAATTAGTACTGTCTACTTGTATAAATGATGTTATTTTGTCTTGGGCAATAGTCGTATAACATTTACTGCAGAATAAAATAAAAAAAAGAAACCTCATAAATAAGTATATTATATATAGACTCTAAAAAAAACTTTTTTTTAACATTTAGACAGTTCTTAAATTGCTAATTTTAGCTATTAACATAACTTTAATCTTTTTAATGTAACATTTGCTTCTGCCTTTAGTCTTTTTAATATAAATGGTTTCTAATTATGAGTAATACAAATAATAAATTACGTTTTAAAGAAGCAAATGAAAGTGGGAATCACATTTTGCGATCAACGGGGAATGAAATAGAAGTTTCAGTTGAAAAGTCTGCTTTTTCTATTAAGATGCCAGTTTGTGGAGAGGAGAATTATATAATTGAATCTAATAAATATAAACTAAGACCAGGCGAGTTTTTGCTAGTCAATCATAATCAACCTCTTAAATGTATAATTGATTCTGAGATTGACGTGAAAGGGAATTGTATTTATTTAGATCAGCAATTTGTAAATCAAATTTTTCATGATATACTGAAGAAAGATTATTTTATTGAGTCAGGTTTAAATAATAACTTCAATTTATATAATGGTAAATATTTTCTCGGAAATGATAGTTTTTCCTCCATAATTAGACAGTCTCAATATATTGATTTGAATTATTCAAACTTAGAAGAATATTATGTTAATTTAGTTTTTGAGATGTTAAAACATCAGATAGGTGTTAATAAGTTGATGAATAGTTTAAGTATAACTAAATTTTCTACCAAGCAAGAACTTCATATTAGATTAAATAAAGCTAAATCTTATATAATAGACAATTATCAAGAGGATTTAAGTATAGAGAATATTAGTTTAAATGCCAATATTTCTAAATTTCATTTAATTAGAACATTTAAAGAGGTTTTTGGAGATACGCCCTATAATTTTTTGATAAAAACAAGGTTAAATAAATCTTTAGAACTCATAATTAACGAAAAATTCACCTTAGAAGAAATAGCTCTTAAGTCAGGATTTAAAGATCGTCAAAATCTCTGTAGAAATTTCAAAAAAACTTTTGGGCATTCACCATCTGAATGGTTTCTAGCATAACCCTTTTTTATTTCTCATTTTTTGCTACTTAGCTTATCTGCTTATTTAATTTAAAACTGAAACGTTTTTTAAGTGTTTCTTAATAGAATATAAAATAGCAATATTTGATGCACTCATTTAATTTAAAATCCTACATATTTACAGCTATATAATCAAAAATCAAGTTTATGAAATCATTATTATTAGTAATTAGTATGTTAATCACCATTACTGGTTTTTCTCAAGATAAGAAAGTAACAAAAGTGAAAACTGATACTCTAGTTGAGGTTAAACTAGTGAGTTCAAAAGAAGTAAATAAATCTAAGCCTGTAAAGCCTGTAAAGATAGAATTGGTAAAGAAATCTAAAGATGGTAAATCTAAAGATGTTAAGCTAGTAAACTTAAAAGAAGTAAAGAAATCTAAAAAAGACAAATTACCTAAAGGAGTTAAGCCAGTGAGTATAGAAGTTGTAAAAAAACAAAAAAATGAAAAAGGAATATAAAGGAACCAATACAAGTAATATAAAGTTGTTTTATTAAAAAATTAGTCTACCAACACTAACGTTAGAAGGTTAGATGATTTATAACTTATGCTGAAATTGTCAAGATTCTATCCGAATTTTAACATAGTCACGATTACTGCACAAACATTAACATGCTGAAAATAAATTGAATCTTATGAAGAAACTAATAATACTAATTACATTATTATTGTGTGGTTTGTCATTCTCACAAGAACTTGGTAGAAGACCAAATCTAGGAGTGTCATTAAAACCTTTAACTCCAGAGATAATAAAAGAACTGGAGTATTCTGGTAATGTCAAAATGTATGTAAAAAAAGTGACACCAAATTCTACAGCATCTAATTTAAAAATAATGACTAATGATATTATTATTGACTATGGTGGAGAAGAAATTGGACAAGGTTATTATAATAGAATTAAATCAAAATATAGAGAAGGCGATAATATAAGTGCAACTGTATTTAGAAATGGTAATACAATAAAGTTGAATGGGAAAGTAATAGGCTCACTAAAAGAAACCTCTCCTGTTGCAGATATAGTTTATGATCATGTCGATTATGATGGTGGAATGTTGAGGAGTATTATTTGGAAACCAAAAAACAGTACCAAAACAAAATTACCAGTAATCTATTATGTTCAGGGTTTTTCTTGTACTTCTGTTGAGCAAATTTCAAAATTTAGCAACAGCTCAATAAAACAACTATTAGAAGGTTTTGTCAAACAAGGGTATATTGTATATAGAGTTGAAAAGATTGGAGTGGGAGATTCTGTTAATAATCAAAACTGTAAAGAAATAGATATTAATGAAGAAATTGAAGGGTTTCGTGAGGGTTTAAAAAAGCTGAAGGAATACAAATTTGTAGATAGCGATAATATTTATCTCTGGGGCCACTCTTTAGGTGGGTTTCAAGCCCCATTTATAGCTGATGGTATTGGAGTGAAAGGTATAATTGGTTATGGTTATGGAGCAGGAGCATGGCATGATTATATTATAAATGTTTTTAGAATTCAATTTCCGATGAAAGAAGATGTCACCTATGGTGAAATGTATGATGTTACTAAAAAATTTAGAAAACCTCTTTTTGATTTTTTATATAATAAAGAGAGTATAGAAGAAATTATTTCCAAATATCCTAAAGAAGATACCGATTTGTTGTTTGGCCTTTTAGGATATAATGGTAAAACAATACTCGGCCGTAGTCCAGTTTTTTTACAGAGTTTAAATGAACTAAACCTCCTACAAAAGCATCAAGATATTAAAACACCTACGCTGTCGCTATATGGAAGTTGTGATATAGCTACTATTGGTGGAGATAAATCTGTAGAGTTGATAGCAGCTGCAATTAATCAAGTCGCTCCTGGTAATGGATACTATCAAATTATTCCAGAAACAAATCATTATTTGGCAAAAGTTGGTACCATGGAAACTAATATCAAATTACACAATGATAAGGAGATATGGCAAAATGCTGAAGAAAACTTTAATAGCGATATTATTGATATTACTCATAATTGGATTCAAGAAATTTCAAGTAATTAGTAAGTTGAATTCTGCAATTATCGATGAGATCTAAATAATTTAGTATGGTAAAACAGGCTTTAATAAAGCAACTGCTTTTGATTATATTGTTACTTCTTATAAATAATCAAACTATTTATAGCCAAAACACCAAATTATATTCAGATTTAGAAATACATGATTTGAAATCTCATATAGATTCAATTGTGGCAAGTGAAATGGATAAATTTAATATTCCTGGCCTAATAGTGACAGTGATTAATGATAGTCTTTTTGAATACACTAAAGAATTTGGGTATTCAAACTTGAAAACAAATACAAAAGTGAATCCAGAGAACACTGGTTTTCGAATAGCATCCCTTACTAAAACATTTACTGCACTAAGTGTCTTACAACTTGTATATTGATTACAAGTTTATTCTTTTGGAACTATAACCTTATTGGTTTCCATTATTATTAATTCACGACTTTTTGAATAAGCTAAATGTTTACTTTTAAGCTAGTGTTTTTTAATGGGTTAAAAATAGTATGCTTACTTAAATCATTCAATTAATGCAGGTATTTTTATTAAAGTTATTACGCCATCTTTTTCAGCTTTATTTTGTATTGAAAAGTTAAACTCAGCATATAAATTTTTCAAGCGTTCAATAGTGTTGTTTATACCTTTGCCATATTTTAAATTTTGATCTATTGCTTTTCCGTTGTTTTCGACAATTAGATTAATATGATTGGTTTTTTTTTCAATTTTAATGTTTATTATGAGTTTTTGTCTCTCTTTAGAATAACCATATTTTATACTATTCTCTATTATAGGTAATAAAATCATACTTGGTATTAAAATATCGTTGTCGTCACTAATAGAAAAATTGAATTTTAATCTATTCATTTTTTTTGTTTCCATTAATCTACAATACTTGAAAATTAGTTCTTTTTCAATTTTTAACTTGACTAGATGATCTTCTTTTAAGTTGTTTATTTGCCTTAATAAATCTGAAAAATCTATGAGTATGTTTTTTGCAGAATGATGATCAATATCTATCATGCTAACAATAGAATCTAGCGTGTTATAAAAAAAATGAGGATGTACTTGATATTTCAAGATCTTATCTTTTAATATCTTGTTTTCATTTTTCACTATGAAATTGTTAAGTTTTTTTTTGAAGTAAAAGACTTGAAGACCCAAGAGTAGTGTTTCTGTATAAATAAAACCAAATTTTAACGAGTTAATATCACTGTATATATTCTTGTCTATTGTAAACAGTAATATGAGACTAGTTATTAGGTTAATTATATTTAGTAAAAAAAGAGTTTTGATTAATTGAGATGAATAGACATATACAAATAAGCAAGTTATATGATAACAGGCTAAAAATACAATCAAAAAAGCTATCATATTACCCTTTATTTAATTTTCATTGTATTTAAAAAACCACTTTTATAAGTTCGGCTAACTCTAAAGACTTCATTTTTTATTTTTACATCAATTTCACCATAATCTGAAAATAGTATTTCATCTATTAGATTAAGGTTTATTATTGTCGATCTATGAATTCTGTAAAAATGATCTTTATTTAACTCTTCATATAAATTTGATATTGAATGACGAATTACATATTTTTTCTTGTTGATATGAATTTCTACATAATCACCTGAAGATTTTATATATTTTATATCAGGACTATTAATGAATAGAACTTTACCAGTCTGCTTTATAGGCATTCTGTTTAAATTTATTTGACTTTCTTCTTTGTCAATTTCAATGTAGTTAATAGCTCTATCAAGAGACGCAAAAAAACGGGAGTCTTTAAAAGGCTTTAATAGGTAATCAAATATTGAATAATTAAATGCTTCCAATGCATATTTATCAAATCCAGTTGTCATTATAAATATTGATTTATTATTTTGAGGGATTCTTTTTAATAATTCAAACCCATTAGAATCATTAAGTTCATAATCAAGAAAAACAATATTTGGTTTTAAAAGTGTAATCTTTTCAAGTGCATCTTCTATATCATTACTAATGTCAATTTTTGAAACTTTAAGTGATTTTTTTAATAATTTCTCTATCCTTTTGGCGCAAAAATAGTTGTCATCAACAATCAATGCTTTAATATTTTCCTGAGACATACATAGCTATTTTTAATCTTTTTTAAAACCCAAATTAAATTGATTATGGAAATTCCATAATTCAAATATTGCTAATTTAAAAGTCATTTGTAAATCGCTGTTAATCAGAAATTTAAAATAATTTTGAGTTTTAAAAGTTAATTGTTTGTTCGGCTTGAAATTCTGTTAATTGAGCACGTAAAATCGTTGCTTAAACACAAATCGTTAAATCATTATTGACTAAAACAAGATATTTGGCCCAGCAATTGCAAAAGGTATGGCAGTGTGTGTATGCTTTACTTTTACATAATTATACCATGTTAACTTTAATTCTAAAAGTAAAACGGTTTTTTGGGTTAGTCTTCGAAAAACAAATTATTCCACTGCCTACCTTTTCATATTGCACTATAACTAACTCGTAATAATTAAAATTAAAATTTATGAAAGTAAAAAATTATGTTTTAGTGATGGTGCTCTTCTTATTAAATACAGCTACAATGTTAGCTCAGGAGAAAACGATCACAGGTACAGTTACATCAGTAGTAGACGCATTACCGTTGCCTGGTGTTAGTGTTATCGTAAAAGGAACAACACGTGGAGCCCAAACAGATTTTGATGGGAATTACTCCATTAAAGCTAGTGCTAATGAAACCTTAGTATTTAGTTATGTAGGAAACAAAACAGTAGAGGAATTAGTAGGCAATAGATCTACTATCAATGTGGCCTTACAAGAAGATGTAGCATCTTTAGAAGAAGTTGTTATTGAAGCCTATAGGACTTCAACAGCAGAGAAATCTAATATTGCTTCCACAACAATTACCGCGAAGACGGTTGAGGCAAGACCAAATGCATCTTTTGCACAGACGCTTCAAGGTCAGGTTGCCGGACTTAACATTACTACAGGTAATGGTCAACCAGGTGGCGATAGTCAGATTAACTTACGTGGTGTATCATCATTATCAGGTAACACAGAACCATTATTTATTATCGATGGTGTACCAGTAGATGAGGATAACTTTAGATCTTTAAACCCGAATGACATTGAGTCATTGTCAGTACTTAAGGATGCAGGAGCAACTGCTATCTATGGTAACAGAGGTGCCAATGGTGTTGTCCTTATTAAAACTAAGCGAGGGTCTTATAACTCAGGTTTAAAAATCAACTACATTGGAACTTCATCATTCTCAGTATTACAAAATCACGATTATAACTTAATGAACTCTAGAGAGGAATTACAGTTAGAGAAGGATTTTGGATCAGGATTTGGAGCTACGCTTTCAGATGCTGAATTAGCCATTAGAGCACAACAAACCAATACAGATTGGTTAGATGTCTTCTTCGGAACAGGACTCACTCAGAGTCATACCTTAAACTTATCATCAGGTGGCGAGAACATTAACTCGTTCACATCATTTGGATATACAGACCAAGAAGGTATTTTAAAGAAGGCAAGTACACTTAAGCGTTTTAACTTCAGAAGTAATATTAATGGAAAATCAAGTAATGATAAGTTCAATTATGGAACCTCATTTACGTTTAACTACTCAGAATCAAATGAGCCTAATTCTATTGATGGTGCTGCAGGTACTGTTAACAGAAACTTCGTATTAGGAGCAAACCAATCATTACCTTATATTTCACCTGCATCTTATATTCCAGGAGAAGGCGCTAATATTCCAGTAGTATTTGCTAATACACCGTTATTCTTATTAGATAGAAGAGATACCTATACAAGACGTGAGGATGAGATTAAAATCATCGCAAACGTAAATGCTAGTTATAAGATTACAGATAACCTAACCTTTAGAACCTCTTTTGGTGGTGATTTCACAGATGAGCAATTATTACGTGTTGAAGCACCTAATTCTTTTAATGCTAATTTATTTGCGCTTACAGGAGATAACACACCAGGATTCTCTGATCAGGATTCAAGACGATCTGTGGCACTTAACTTTAATAACTCACTAACGTGGTCTAAAGTATTTGCAGATAAGCACTCCTTAGAGGTGTCTTTATTTACAGAATATTTCAAAGCTCACAGACGTAGTTTCGGATTTAGACAATTAGGTTTTGATCCAGCGACCTTCTCACCTGGAGATGGTGCAGCCTTTGTAGATGATAATGCGAATGATGATTTCTATGTTGATACAGGTCGTGCATCAGTAAGAGATGCAGGTTTATTCTCATACTTTGGATATGTGGATTATGATTATGATTCAAAATATGGATTCTCAGCGACAGTACGTCGTGATGCATCTTACCGTTTCTCAGCGTCTAATCGTTGGGGTACATTCTGGTCTGTAGCGGGACGTTGGAATATTTCAAACGAAGCGTTCATGGAAGATTCGATCTTTGATCAGTTAAAACTTAGAGCGTCTTATGGTACTACAGGTAACCAGAGAATTATAGATGTAGTAGGACAGTTTGCGTATTTTGCAGGCCCAGATTTAACAGAGAACTTCTTTAACACAGGCGCACAGTATGGTGGTGTTAATGGATTGTCAGTAGGACAAATTGGAAACAATGATCTGAAATGGGAAACGATTATACAAGGTAATATTGGATTAGACTTCGCACTTTTGAGTAATAGATTAAGAGGTAGTTTTGATGTGTATCAAAGAAACACTGAAGATTTATTTGTAAGTACACCAATTGCACCATCATTAAATGGAGGTGTTACTGGAATTAATGCCAATGTAGGTGAATTACAAAACAGTGGATTTGATGTAGAATTACACTATGATTTGTTTAAGTCAAAAGAAGAAGGTGGACTAAATGTGACGCTTAATGTAGTAGGTAACTATAACAAACAAGAGATTGTAAGTTTAGGAGCTGGAGGTGATCAGCCGTTAACTAGACGCGTAGGTGGTGTTATTGGAGAACTTTTTGTTGCACCATATATGGGAGTTAATCCAGCAAATGGTAACTTATTGTTTTTAGATATCGATGGCAACTTAACTGAAGATATCACTACAAACGACCAAAGAGCAACAGGAAAGAATATCTTCCCTGATTATCAAGGTAGTTTCGGGTTAGATGCCGATTACAAGAATTTCTTTTTCACAGCACAGTTTAACTATACGATTGGCGTATATCGCTCAGATTTCGATTTACAAGGCTACTTAGATCCATCAGCCATCGGACAGTTTAGACACTCTAGAGATATCTTAAGAGCTTGGACACAGCCAGGTGATATTACAGATATTCCATCATTAAATGCAACGAACACGAGTGATGAATTCTTATCAGATAGAAATATCAGAAATTCAGATTACTTAAGATTACGTTTTATCCAATTTGGATACAATGTACCTAAGAAAGTCTTAGATAAGATAGGATTCACATCATTTAGAGCATTTGTAAGTGGTGAGAACATAGTAACATGGAGTAAGTGGAGAGGCTTTGATGCAGAAGCATTAAATCCATCCCAAAACAGATACCCAACTCCAAAGACGTATTCAGTAGGAATAGAATTTGGATTTTAATAAAAAAATAAAATAAATATGAGAAATATATATAAATTATTAAGTGTTTGCTTGGTCTTCACAGTGGTATCGTGTAACGATGCGATTGAGATTGATCAACCAGGACGATTAGGTGCAGATAACGCTTTCCAGAGCGTTGTTGACTTAAAAAGTGGTTTGTTAGGAGCATATGATTTCCTAGACACAACCAGTGAAATAGGCTATACCTCAGCGGTAACAGATGAGTCGTTTAGAGGACGTGATAATGGAGGACAAAACTCTAACACGCAAAACTTTAATATCAACTCTAACAACGGTTATGTTTTTAATATTTGGACACGAAACTATGGTGCTATTGGAATGGCTAATAGAATCATTGCAGCAGCAGAAACGCTTGATAGAGCAGAAGATCCAGATTTGTATGATCATGTAGTAGGACAAGCCTATGCAATTAGAGCCTTTTCACATTTTCAGATCTTAACGTACTTTTCAACAGATTACACAAATGATGCAGCATTGGCAGGAATTTTATTAACAGAGCCTACATCAGATATCTTTGCGAGTGTTGCAAGGTCAACTAATGGTGAGTTTTATGCTCAAATTACATCAGATTTAACTACGGCGTCTAGTTTGATTAATGGAACGGATGCTGATACTTCAGGTGTTACATTTATGGGCCAAGACTTCATTACTGCTTTAAGAGCAAGAATGGCAGCCTATAGAGGACAGTATGCAGCAGCAGATGGATTTGCAGCAAGTTTATTAGCTAATTACCCAATAGCCGATCAAGCACAATACTTCTCCATGTATGATGATGCAGATTTTACAGAGGTAATCTTTTCTTTAGAACGAGCTACTGGTGATACTTATGATGATCAAGGTACTTCAGGAACAGGTTATGCAGGAAGCTTATGGGCATTTATTGATGCTACTGCAGGTGGAGGACCATTTATGGAAATCTCTCGTTCAACATTCAATATTATGAATGGTACATCTGATGTTCGTTTGCCAAGAGCAGTTAATTTAGCTGAATCTTCAATTGATCCAACATATGCTAGTAACCCTAATTTTTTGAATGATGATGTGCTTATCGTTTGGAAATATCCAGGATCTAACGGACAGCCATTAATGAATGACTTAAAAATATTCAGATCAGCAGAGATGTTACTAATTAGAGCAGAAGCAGCAGCAGATGCAAATCAATTAGGCGTAGCAGCAGGATTTATCAAGGAGCTTAGAGATGCAAGATTTGGAGCGCCTCAGCCATTACCAGCTTATGCAAGTCAGACAGAAGCTTTTGGAGGGATCTTAGATGAGAGACGTTTAGAGTTATTGTTTGAAGGACACCGTTGGGTAGATTTAAAGCGTTTAGGAAATAGAGGAAATAGAGCTATCGATAGAGATGCTAAAGAGTGTTCTTTATTAGCTGGATGTACATTAGGAAATGATGATTTCAGATTCACATTACCTATTCCTTTATCGGAGACCACAGCAAATAGTGCTGCAGAACAAAACCCTGGGTATTAATAAAAAAAATAGATGATTATGAAAAAAATAAAAATAACAGTATTATCCTTACTAGTAGCAGCCTTTTTTGGATGTGACCAAGATGATAATATCAACACAACCTTTGATGCTATAAATGGACAAACATTAGTATCATTTGCAGGTGTAGGTACAAGCTTGTCAGTATTAATTGATGATACTGGAAGTGTAGATGTTCCAGTTGAAGTATCTACATCATCCTCAACAGATAGAAATGTTTCTTTTACTGTTGTTACTGAAGATGATGCTACTACTGCATTACCAGCAAACTATATGTTACCTGCGTCAATTGTTATTCCAGCAAATTCATTTGTTGGAACAATGACAGTGACAGGTATTGATGATGATAATCTTGGTACAGCAGCAGAAACATTAACATTAATGATTACTGATATCGATGGAGGCGGAACTATTAATAGTACACCATTTGTGATTAGTATATTTCAAGTATGTCCTGTACCAGAAACATTCTTAACAGGAGCATATTTAATGGAACAAACATCTGTATTAGTAGATGGACCAACATTATCTACTGGAACGATTACTAATATAACTGCAGATGGTTCTTCAAGAACGTTTGATACGTTTAACTATCCAGATTACTGTACAACTAATAATCCGTTTACATTTAATTTAGTTTGTAATGAGATTAATGTTCCAACACAAAGAAGTAATTGTGCTTGTGGAGATGGTACAGATTGGTTCACTCAGCCAACAGTTGCAGAATCTTATGATCTTGCTGATGATACAGAGTTCTTCTTGACGTTTACTGATGATACGCAAAGTAACTGTAATGTTCCAGTACAAACAACTTATAAATTCACTAAACAATAAAAAACTGAGAATATGAAAAACATTATAAAACTATGTAGTGTGATTTGTTTGGTTATGTGCTTTACGGCATGTGAGGATAACAATGACCTTGGATTTCAGCCTACTGAAAATGTAGGATGGATTCAATTTCCAGGAGCTAACCCAGCATCATTCAATTATAACTTGACATTTGACGTTGGAACAAGAATTGGAGTAGATATTCAAGTACCTAGAGTTGAAAACGATTTAACAATTGGTTATAACTTAGTAAGTGTCTCTGGATTAGATCCAAATGCTGCTTTTTCTAATAGTGGGTCAATTGTAAGTCCAGCTGGATTATCAAGTTATGCTGGGCTAGACAATGGTACAGGTATTGAGTATACATACTTAGCAGATATTGAGTTTGACTTTACAGAATTACCTGTATTAACTGAGCCAATGGTATTTGATATTGTGTTAATATCTACTAGTGATGCAGCAATAGAAGTTGGTTTTAATAATGAGAAGCCAATAACTCAAAGAGTTACTATATGTCCAGGATTAGAGTCTACAAATGGTTTTGCTTTAGGAGACTATATACTTAGTGTACCAACAGGAGATGGTCCATTTGGAGCTCAATTTGAGGATGGAATTGTGGTGACTTTAACTGAAGGTTCTGGAGGAGAATACACTAGAGTGTTTCAAGCAGATTACTTACCAGGAATTGGAGCTGGCTTACCAGTTGTAGATGTTGATTTTACATTTGGTGCAGGAGGTACATTAATTTCAGGACCAATTTCAACTGGAGTAGGTTGTGGAGCAGAAATCTTGTTAGATACAGGAGATGCAGCAGATTTACCATGTGGTGATACAATAATCTTTTTGAATCTTTTAGATTTTGTAGGAGGTTCTGGAACCTGTGGGCAAGCTGATGTGCCAATGACAATTATGTTGACTAAAGTTTAAGACTATGATAAATCATGTGGAGAACTATTTTCTTAACAAAATGAGATTAATTTGATTGAATCTAAAACTAAGAATTATATTAAACCCTCTTGATTAATTAGCTTTTTTATCCATAGCTCTTAATTGATTGATTAATTGATTGATGGTTGATTATATACATTCACTAAGGCTATGGATTTTTTATTTAAGAACTCATAACTATAAGATTACTGGTTCAAGTCCAGTTTACGCTAAAAAAAACCAGTTGCGAAAGTAACTGGTTTTTGCATTTTTGTAAAATATCTGTACTCGTTCAGTGGTTTTTGTACAAGTTTTTCATTTTGGTCCAACGAGCTTTTGCAAGTTGGTCAAATTACTGCTGCAAAAGAGTTTCTTATTTTATAAGGCTTTTTATTTACTAGCCAGAAATCATTAATTCTAAATTCATTAAATTGAACTATTAACTAAAAGCAATTATTATCAATAAAGCAGTCAAAACTATTTTAATGATCGCATGAATTGTACTATTAGCTTACGGAATTTATACCAAGGTTGCTACAGAAACAGCAGTAAGTATTGGCTCTTTTAAATGTTGAAGCACAAGATAATACCAATTCATATATTACCGTTGGATTAGGTATTGTTGCCTTAATTGCTAGTGTACTAGGTGGTAAAAAATCATAATGTTTTAGTAGCCTGAGAAGAATACTTATTTTTGCAGTATGGTAGATAACTTCGAAAATGAATTCTTCGGCATAGGAATTCAAAATGGCAAAACCCCAGAAAATTTAGGTGTACTTTGGCGTTCTGCTCAAAATCTTGGTGCAAGCTTTATTTTTACTATCGGAAATCGTTATGCAAAACAATCTAGCGATACACATAACGCGGTAAAGTCTATGCCTTATTTCCACTATGATACATTTGAAGAATTTTACAAAAACTTACCTAAAGGTGCGCGAATAGTTGGTGTAGAACTCACTGAAGAGGCTCAAGATTTAGAAACCTTCAAACACCCAAGGCGATGTGTGTATTTATTAGGTGCCGAAGATCACGGACTATCCCATAAAGCTATAGAGAAAAGCCATTTTTTAATAAAATTTAAATCAGAGTTAAGCCTAAATGTGTCTGTGGCTGGAAGCATTGTCATGTATGACAGACAATTGCCTAAAGCACGCTCATAAAAATGAACTAAGTTCTAACTAAGATTACATTTTGTAATCTGCATGCTTTATATTCAAAAACCATCGATACGATTTATATGCAAAAACCATCGCATATAGATCTACAACAATGTGTAATAAAATAGCTAACCATAAGGATTTAGTTAGCATATAAGCTCCAGAAAAAATAAACGCTAGAATGAAAGCTCCAAATGTATTCTTTTTTCCTGTAGTAGTAAGATGCCCTAATGCAAACGGAAGGTTGGCTAGTACCATTGCTAACAACATTGGCATGTACTGTGATAGATACCAAAAAAGAAAACCACGATAAACAATTTCTTCACAAATGCCAGCAATAAAAGAAACAACAATAGTTATTCTCAATTCTTCTAAAGTAGTAGGCATCAAAAATTGCAGACGTTTATTGGCTTGGTAGAATTTTCTTGCAACTCTTTCATTAAGTTTTACAGAATTTAAAACGTATAATACCAAAAAAGAAATAGCGAATAAGCCAATAATCCATAAAGGTTTGTCTAAAAAATTTAAACCAATGACGTCTATATTTTTATTGTCTAATAAAAATGGAATAATAGATATTGCTGCCAAAATGATAAGAATGATACCTGTATCTCGAAACACAAGAGTTTTAGCACTTGGGTTTTTGATAAGTATTTGCTTCGTTTTTTTACCACTCCAAATGGCATATACTGGAAATAATAATCCAACAACTAGTGCCGCTACGGTATATAAATCAAGACTTTCCATTTTGCTCAAAGTTTAAAAGTGCTTTCCAGATTTTTTGTTCTTCTGTAATTACAAATTTGTTTTTTATGGTATTTTGATGTTGACTAATGTCTTCAAACTTTGGCATTATAGACATGACTTTAGCCTTTTCTATATCGCTTTCAGAATACCCTTTTTCTTTTAAGTATGTTTTCAAATCATGGATGATAGCATCTAGCTTTTCTCTAACTTCAGTAATACTATCGACCTCAAAGATTTTGATGATAAAACCTTCAGGACCAACATTCATTTCCGACTTTATTTTTTGTGCGATAGCTTTTAAATCATCAGGTGCTAGTGTATAATGTTTTTTAAATGCACGTGTAAACGTTTCATAATCATTATAACCAAATGCTTCCGTTAATTCATGTACTTTATGAGTACCAGAAATGAGCATGGTATAAGCCTTGCTCATTTTTATTTCTTCAATGAATTCAAATGGAGTTCTACTTGTTTCTTTTTTGAAAGCTCTATGGAAATAACTTGGAGACATGCAGGCTACTTTAGCCAAATCATTCAGTGTTAGCTTTAATGACAAATTACTTTCTATATAATCTAAAGTTTTGCGTATTCTATGATCCATACTCCAAATGTAGAAAAATGTAGATTGAAGCTGTATGACAAATCTTGCATTAATTTGTTCTATTTTAAAGGTTAATGATCGTCTTATAATGGATTAATTATTAAAGGTCGTAACTTTGTAGCCTATTTAATGAGATTATAATGAGTCATAAAGCAGGTTTTGTAAACATTATTGGTAATCCTAACGTTGGGAAATCTACCTTGATGAATGCCTTTATAGGAGAAAAATTATCAATTATTACATCTAAGGCACAAACGACTAGACATCGTATTTTAGGCATTGTTAATGGGGACGATTTTCAGGTGATATTAAGTGACACGCCAGGAATTATCAAACCAGCCTATGAACTGCAAGAGTCTATGATGGATTTTGTGAAATCGGCTTTTGAAGATGCCGATGTTCTTATTTATATGGTTGAAATAGGCGAGAAAGAACTTAAAGATGAAGCCTTTTTCAAAAAAATCACCAACTCTAAAATTCCAGTATTACTTCTGTTAAATAAGATTGATAAATCCGATCAAGAACAATTAGAATCTCAAGTGCAAGTATGGGCAGAAAAAGTGCCAAATGCTGAAATATTTCCTATTTCCGCATTAGAAGGATTTAATGTTAAAGAAGTCTTTAGCCGAATTATAGAATTGCTTCCAATGTCGCCTGCGTTTTATCCAAAAGACCAATTAACCGATAAACCTGAACGTTTTTTCGTTAACGAAACTATTCGTGAAAAAATATTAATGCACTACAAAAAGGAAATCCCTTATGCGGTTGAAATCGATACCGAGGAGTTTTTTGAAGAAGATACAATCATTAGAATGCGTTCTGTAATTATGGTGGAGCGTGAGACTCAAAAAGGAATTATTATTGGTCATAAAGGAAGCGCGTTAAAGCGTGTTGGTATTGAGGCTAGAAAGGATTTAGAAAAATTCTTCGGCAAGCAAGTTCATTTAGAACTTTATGTAAAAGTGAATAAAAATTGGAGAAGTAATCAACGGCAACTAAAACGTTTTGGGTACAATAATTAATTTATATTTCGGCATGTATCCCTTTGCTTCGTAAAGTGTCCCTCATAAAATGATGGAGTTGATGCATCTCATTCATCCCTGTTCTCTTTCCTAAACGTCCACCAAAATATAACGCAAACCATATAACAATGGTAAATAATGTGACAAATAATTGTATAGCATAATCATTTCCTAGGCTCCAATTGACATAAGTCCAAATTGCAAAACCAATAAACAATCCAGCAACTATAAAATGAAAAAACATAAATAGCGTCCAAACGGTTGGATTTGGTCCAAATAGTCCGTAAATCATGCTATGACTATTTGTGTCATTTTTATTGATTTCTAAATGGAGTTGTGGAGACCAAAAATGCTGCTTCTCTTTTGGGATTTTTATAAACACATGATCATCAACACGAGATACTATAAAATCTGATTGAATACCTTTTGTCTCTTCAAATAGTTTTAAAAGCATTTCATGATCATGCTTTACATGAAATTTAAAGCGAGGTCTTAAAACAATATCGTTGGTGTTTGCAGACATTTTAGTTTTGAAATAGTACTTCAAATTACTATTTTTTATTGAAACGAGAACCTATAGACAAGGTTTAACGTGAAATTTAAGCAGCATCATTACTTATTTAGTATCTTTGCAACCGCTTACAGGATATGTAATGCAGATAAAATATTGAATTATGAGTAATATAGTTGCTATTGTAGGAAGACCAAATGTAGGAAAGTCTACTTTTTTTAATCGCTTGATTCAGAGGCGAGAAGCTATCGTTGATGCCGTAAGTGGTGTAACACGTGATAGACATTACGGTAAAAGTGATTGGAATGGTAAAGAGTTTTCCTTAATCGATACAGGTGGTTATGTCAAAGGAAGTGATGATGTTTTTGAAGCGGAAATTGATAAACAAGTAGAATTGGCTATTGATGAAGCTGATGCCATCATTTTTATGGTAGATGTCGAAAGCGGAGTCACTGGAATGGATGAAGATGTTGCACGATTACTCAGAAAAGTAGATAAACCAGTATTTTTAACAGTTAATAAAGTTGATAACGGTAAACGCGCTGAAGACGCCGTAGAATTTTATTCACTAGGTTTAGGCGAATACTATACCATAGCTAGTATTAATGGTAGTGGAACAGGTGATTTGTTAGACGCCTTGGTAGATGCGCTTCCCGAAAAAGAAGAGGAAGAGGACGAAGAAGACCAGTTACCGAGATTTGCAGTCGTAGGAAGACCTAATGCAGGAAAATCATCTTTTATCAATGCGCTTATTGGTGAAGATCGTTATATCGTTACTGATATTGCAGGAACCACTAGAGATTCTATTGATACAAAATATAACCGTTTCGGATTCGAATTTAATCTAGTCGATACTGCAGGAATTAGACGTAAATCTAAAGTCAAAGAAGATTTAGAATTTTATTCTGTAATGCGAAGTGTTAGAGCTATTGAACATTGTGATGTTTGTTTAGTAGTTTTAGATGCAACTAGAGGTTTTGACGGACAAGTACAAAATATATTCTGGTTAGCAGAACGCAACCGTAAAGGCATAGTTATCTTGGTTAATAAATGGGACTTAGTTGAAAAAGACACTAAGACAACCAGAGAATTTGAAAAGGTGATTAGAAAAGAAATTGAACCCTTTACTGATGTGCCAATTGTATTTATTTCAGTTTTAAATAAACAACGTATTTATAAAGCAATTGAGACAGCTGTCGAAGTCTATCAAAACCGAACTAAGAAGATTAAAACGAGTAAACTTAATGAAGTATTACTCCCAATTATAGAAAACTATCCACCACCAGCTTATAAAGGTAAATTTGTAAAGATCAAATACATCATGCAGTTACCAACACCACAACCACAGTTTGCGTTTTTCTGTAATCTACCGCAGTATGTTAGAGAACCTTATAAACGTTTTCTAGAGAATAATCTACGTGAGCATTTCAATTTTAATGGTGTACCTGTGAGTGTATATATGAGAAAAAAATAAGATAATAATCTATGAGATTGAAGTGTGTTTTTGTATTTGTATTCTTATTCGGTTTTGCTGAATATGGTTACACGCAAACACCTCCATCAATTTCAGTAGAGGGCAATCAAGAATTCTGTGGAAGTGCTCCAATGAATATCGTGACCAACGTCGATATAAGTGATCCTGATGTTGGTGATGATACGCTTGTAAAAGTAGAAATTCAAATATCTGAAGGCTATACCTTTGGTCAAGATGTTTTAATATTAAACGGAACATATCCTAATATAACAGCGACATGGACCATTAGTGAAGGGAAATTAACACTTAATGGACCAGCTACTTTTACTGAATTTGAAGATGCTATTAGCAATGTCTTGTTTAGTACTGTTCAAGCAAATTTCACTCAAGATAAATTTTTCTCAGTGAATTTAGGTGACGCAAATTACTTACCGTCAACAGATCACTATTATATTTATGTGCCAAGTCCAGGGATTACATGGACAAACGCAAGAGCAGAAGCTGAAAGCCTTGACTATTTTGGATTACAAGGCTATTTAGCGACTTTAACAACACTCGAAGAGGCATTGTTTGCCGGAGAACAAAGCCCAGGCGTTGGATGGATTGGTGCTAGTGATGCTCAAACCGAAGGCACATGGCAATGGGTAACAGGCCCTGAAAATAGTACAGTATTTTGGAATGGAGCTGTTAACGGAAATCCAGTAAATAATGAATTTTCATTTTGGAATGTTGGCGAACCTAACGATTTTGGAGGCGAAGATTATGCGCATATTACAGACCCAACCATTGGGATATTAGGCTCCTGGAATGACCTTCCAAATACAGGTGATATTACATCAGGAGAAGACGGCCCATATTTCCCAAAAGGTTATTTGGTAGAATTTGGAGGCATGCCTAATGATCCAGACTTAAATTTGTCTGCGAGTACAACAATTATAACGCCTAAATTAACTTTCGAATCTGATATCGCCTGTGGGGAAAGTATCTCTACATTAAGCGTTACGTCTAATACTCCAACAGTGTTGTGGTTTGAATCACAAACAGCAACTACACCAATAAACTCTGGTTTAACTTACGATGTGTCTTTAACACAAACAACTACGTTTTGGGTTTTACCTTTATTTGATGGTTGTACAAATGGTGACCGAATTCCGTTTACAGCTAATTTTCAACCTAGCCCAGATGCTGTTGATATTACTATTAGTCAATGTGATGATGAAATGCTGGATGGAATTACAGTGTTTAATTTTGGAGTCTATATTGAAGATATCACTAATGGTGTTAGTCAAAATCGTGAGGTACGATTTTTTGAAGATGTAGATTTAATAAATGAAATTATTGGTGATACATATACCAATACATCTAACCCGCAAACTATTTATGCCCAAGTCATAAATACGATTTCTGGCTGTACTAATATGTCTGAAATCACCTTACAAGTCAACACACAAGCAGTTACTACTGTGACACTTGAAGCTTGTGACACCATTGAACCAACAGGGCGTGTGATTTGGGATTTATCTCAAGCTGATGATATCATTTTGGAAGGACTCCCATTAATTAATACACAAGTAAGATACTATGAAACGTATCAAGATGCACTTCTAGAAATCAACGAATTACCTAATAACTTTTTTAATCCAGACCCTTATAATTATACCATTTACTCTCGAGTTGATATTAATAATGCATGTTACGGTATAGGTCAAGTGCATTTAATTGTAAATTTAAATCCAAATATTCTTTCTGAGGAAACAGTATTATACTGTCTAAATTCGTTTCCAGAAACGATTACTTTAAGTGGTGGTGTAATAGATGACATCCCTAATAATTATTATTACAATTGGTCTACAGGAGAAACAACAATTGATATAGAAATTAATGAAATTGGGACCTACACAGTAGAAGTGTCATTTGTAGATGGTTGCTCAAAAACGAAGACGATTAATGTGATTCCTTCAAATATTGCAACAGTAGACAGTATTGTCGTTGAAGATGTGTCCTCAAATAATGCCATTACAGTGTTGGTCTCAGGTGAGGGCGAGTACGAATACGCTATAGTAGGAATAGAAGGGCCTTATCAAGCCTCTAATACATTTCAAAACTTGAGTGCTGGTATTTACACCGTTTATGTGAGAGATATCAAAAATGATTGTGGTATTGTCTCAGAAGATGTCTCAGTAATTGGTTATTCTAAATTTTTCACACCAAATGGCGATGGGGTTAATGAAACTTGGCAACTCAAAGGAATTTCAGACCAATTTCAGCCTAATAGCAAGGTGTTTATTTTTAATCGCTACGGAAAATTGCTATACACATTAAATTCGCCTTTTGATGCTTGGGATGGTACATTTAAAGGCAAGCCTTTACCTACTAGCGATTATTGGTTTTCAGCAACCTTAGAAGACGGACGAACTTTTAGAAGTCATTTTACTTTAAAGCGTTAGATTTATTTAGTGTAATTCGAATTAAGAGAAATATTTCTGATGTAGATATGTTGTAATCTATTACCAACTGCCTCCAGCGCCTCCGCCAGAGAAACCGCCTCCGCCGAAACCACCACCAAAACCACCACTGCCGAAGCTACCTCCAGAACTACTCCCACTTCCAAAAATACCTCCGCTAGAACTGCCACCACCATAACTTCCACGTCCCATATTACTTAAAATAATAGCATCGAGTATACTTGTACCGTTAGAACGGTTTCCTCCTTTGCCATTGTTTCCACCACCACGTCGATTTTTCGTAATGGCAATAATAAAGATGATAAATACAATAAACATTAATAGCAAGAACACGAATACGAACCCATCTCCAGAATTATCAGATTGACGTGTTGATTGATATTTTCCTATTAAGACTTCAAAAATAGCATCACTTCCTTTGTTTAACCCTTGATAATAATCACCTCTTTTGAACTCTGGTATGATTATGTTTCTTATAATTTGTCCAGTGGTTCCTGCTGTAAGTCTATCTTCAACACCATAGCCAGGAGAAATCCAAATCTTGCGATCATCTCGTGCAAGTAAGATAAAAACACCATTATCTTCTTTGGCTTGGCCAATTCCCCATTCATGAGCCCATTTTGGTGCTAGAAGCCCTATGTTTTCACCTTTGGTTGTTGCAATAATAGCAACAACAATTTGAGTAGATGTTGTATCAGAATAACGAATGAGTTTTTGTTCTAGATTGTTCTTTTCATTAGGAGATAAGAGTTTTATATAATCGTCATAAACACTAGTTTGATCTTTTGGAATAGGAGGAATGTCAAACTGAGCATGAACTTTAAATACGAGACTACCTATAAAAGTGATAAGCAGAAATAAAATAATGTGTTTTAGTTTTGACATCTATCCTTTTGAAATTTCGTTTGGCAATTCGTTAGAGTCTCCATGAATCCAAGGGAAATGTTTTTCTAACTGTTCGCCTGCTTTTAAAACTCCTTCTATAAGCCCTTGCTTAAATTTATTGGCTTTAAAATGTAATTGCATGATGTCTTTGGTACTATCCCAAAATCCATATGGAACAACATCATTTATGCCCTTGTCTCCATAAATAACAAAAGTTTTAGCATCAATTGCTACATATATTAAAACACCATTTTGCAGTTTAGTGTTATCCATTTTAAGATAATGAAAGACCTCCATAGCGCGATCAAACGCATCAAGATTTGAATCTCGTTCAATATGAATGCGTATTTCACCAGACGTATTTTTCTCAGCTTCACGAATAGCATTAATAATATCTTGCTCTTCTGTAGCTGTTAAAAAGTCTTCAACTTTGGACATATGAGTTTATTTTGAAAAATCGACTTCAACAGGTTTTTCTGCTCCATCATCTGCATCAAAATATGGTTTTTCGGGGTAACCAATTAGCCCCGAAATTAATGATTGAGGCGCTTTGTTGACATATTGGTTATAAGGCTTTACAGCCTCATTGTAACGCGTTCTTTGAGTTTGAATTGTATTCTCAGTGCTTGTTAATTCGTCTTGAAGTTTTAAGAAATTTTGATTGGTTTTTAAATCGGGATAACGCTCCACAACTAATAATAATCGAGATAAAGCACTACTTAATCCACTTTGAGCTTTGTTAAGTTGCTCTAGTTTTTCAGGACTTAAATCATCTGCATTATTAATGTTGATTTCTGGTTTAGTAGCTTCAGCACGCGCTTTTACAACAGCTTCTAATGTACTCTTTTCAAAATCTGCTGCGCCTTTAACAGTGTTTACCAAATTTCCGATGAGGTCATTACGTCGTTGATAGGAATTTTGAACATTTCCCCAAGCTTCTTTAACATCTTCGTTTAAATCTACGACTGAGTTGTTAACACTAAATCCCCAAATTGCTATAAGAACTAAGATTAGTATAGGTACAATCCATTTTTTCATAATGATATAGTTTTAAAGTTGCGCTTTTATTTTGATAAGTTGTGCTTTTACACTTTCTAATTTGTCGATAATTTCAAAGGTATTAAGCGATTGCTTTTTTCCTTCTTTAAGATGGGTTTTTGCACCTTCTAATGTAAATCCGCGTTCTTTTACCAAGTGATATATAAACTTTAGGTTTTTAATATCATCTGGTGTGAATTTGCGATTACCTTTAGCATTTTTTTTTGGTTTTAAGACGTCAAATTCTTTTTCCCAAAAACGAATTAAAGAAGTGTTTACATTGAAAGCTTTAGCGACTTCGCCAATACCATAATAACGTTTTTCAGGAAGATCGATATGCATAGTCTTAGTCTAAAGATTGATTTTCTAATGATGCTTTTTCTAGTAGTCTCGCGTATTCTTCCGCAGATAAATTTCCGTAGTAAAAATTTATCGGGTTAATGCGTTCAGTGTCTTTGAAGACTTCATAATGTAAATGAGGTGCTTCAGAACGTCCTGTGCTTCCAACGTAACCAATTAAATCGCCACGTTTTACTTTTTGATTAGCGCGAACATTATACTTGTACAAATGCGCATACAATGATACATAACCATAACCATGATCAATTCTTATATGTTTTCCGTATCCAGATGAATTGGCATCAGCACGTTTAACAACACCATCACCAGACGCATAAACAGGTGTGCCACGAGGTGCAGTGAAATCCATACCAAAATGAAATTTACGCACTTTAGTAAACGGGTCAGTCCTATAGCCATAGCCAGAGGCCATGTGTTTTAAATCTTTATTTCGTACAGGTTGAATTGCAGGAATAGAAGATAGAAATTTCTCTTTATCTTCAGCTAAAACAGCAATTTCGTCCAAAGAACGGGATTGCACAACAATAGCTTTTTGTAATTGATCTATACGTTTATTACTTTCAATAATTAGTTTTGAATTGTCATAACCTTCATATTTGTTATAACGATTAATACCTCCAAAACCAGCACGACGTTGTTCTTCAGGAATTGGATTCGCCTCAAAATATAATCTGTAAATAGAATTGTCACGCTCTTCAACACTTTCTAGTGCAGCAAATGCATTAGAAACACGTTTGTTAATTAATTCATATTGCAATTCAAGATTTGCCAATTCTCGTTTTAAAGCACGCTCACGAGGCGATTCTACAAATTGACTAGCAATAAAAACAAAGAGAAATCCAAAAAGTGCAGCAGCTAGTAAAAATATAAATCCGTAGGTAATCGTCTTGCCTTTCTTACGCTCTATTTTGCGGTAAGAAAGTGTTTCTGGATCGTAATAATATTTTACTTTAGACATATCTTAAAAAATTCTATTTTTGCAAGACTAATAGAACGTAACACAAATATATAAATTGTTTCTTATTTATCGAATTTAATAGAAACAGGTTTTAATACTAAAGTATGAAGTCTCAAGACATTCGAAATACATTTTTAAACTTCTTTGAAGGTAAAAAGCATAGCATAGTGCAATCTGCACCAATGGTTTTAAAAGATGATCCAACCTTAATGTTTGTCAATTCGGGTATGGCACCTTTTAAAGAGTTTTTCCTCGGAAATGCTCAACCTAAGAACAATCGTCTTGCAGATACTCAAAAATGCTTGCGTGTTTCTGGTAAGCATAACGATTTGGAAGAAGTAGGTTATGATACCTATCACCATACGCTTTTTGAAATGCTTGGCAACTGGAGTTTTGGAGATTACTTTAAAAAAGAAGCCATTGCTTGGGCTTGGGAATTGCTCACTGAAAAATTTGGAATTGATAAAGACATGCTTTATGTGACTGTTTTTGAAGGAAGTGATGATGCCGATAATTTGCCAATGGATCAAGATGCTTACGATATCTGGAAAAGTTATATTTCCGAAGATCGTATCCTTATGGGAAATAAAAAGGATAATTTTTGGGAAATGGGAGATCAAGGGCCTTGTGGACCTTGTAGTGAAATTCATGTAGATATTCGTTCAGAAGAAGAGAAAGCAAAGGTTGATGGAAAGTCACTGGTAAATATGGATCATCCTCAGGTTGTTGAAATATGGAACCTCGTATTTATGCAGTACAACCGCAAAGCAAATAAGTCTTTGGAGAACTTACCAGATAAACATATCGATACAGGTATGGGGTTTGAACGTTTGTGTATGGTATTACAAGGTGTACAATCAAATTATGATACAGATGTATTTACACCAATCATTCGTGAGATTGAAACCATTACTAATAAAGACTACGGAAAAAATGAAAAAGTAGATATCGCTATTCGAGTGATTTCAGACCATGTGCGTGCTGTGGCGTTTTCTATTGCTGATGGCCAGTTACCAAGCAATACTGGAGCAGGTTATGTGATTCGTAGAATTTTGCGTCGTGCAGTACGTTACGGCTTTACATTTTTAGATACAAAAGAACCATTCATTTATAGGTTAGTTGATGTATTGGTAAAAAGAATGAGTCAAGCTTTTCCAGAACTAAAAGCCCAACGACAACTTATAGAAAATGTCATTAAAGAAGAAGAAGCTTCTTTTTTAAGAACCTTAGATCAAGGCTTGGTCTTACTAGACCGTATCATTGAAAATTCAAGCTCAAAAGAAATTTCTGGAGCAAAAGTATTTGAGCTAAAGGATACTTATGGTTTTCCTGAAGATTTAACCGAATTAATTCTTAGAGAAAAAGGCTTTGAGTACAATAAAGACGAATTTAAAAAACGTTTAGAAGACCAAAAAGGAGGCGGAAGAAATGCTACAGCAATACAATTTGATGATTGGACTATTCTTATTGAGGATGAAGAGCAAGAGTTCATAGGTTACGATACCTTAGAAGCTCAAGTGAAAATCACAAAATATCGGAAGGTTACCTCAAAAAAAGATGGCGAGTTATATCAATTGGTATTTAATATGACGCCGTTTTATGCTGAAGGTGGAGGACAAGTTGGTGATAAAGGGTACTTAGAAGATACGCATGGTGATGTAGTTTATATTATTGATACAAAACGAGAAAATAATGTAACTATTCATTTTGCAAAGAATTTACCTAAGCATATTAATGAAACGTTTAAAGCTTCGGTAGATGAAAAACAACGTTATCGAACAGAATGTAATCATACAGCAACACACTTATTACATCAAGCACTTCGAGAAGTTTTAGGAACACATGTTGAACAGAAAGGGTCTGCTGTACACTCCAAATATTTGCGTTTTGATTTTTCACATTTTTCAAAGCTTACTGTAGATGAGTTACGTGAAGTAGAAAACTTTGTGAATAGACGTATTGAAGGAAAATTGCCATTGCAGGAGCAACGCAATATACCAATGCAACAAGCTATTGATGATGGTGCAATGGCACTATTTGGCGAAAAGTATGGTGATACTGTTCGTGCTGTTCGTTTTGGGCAATCTATAGAGCTATGTGGTGGTACACATGTCAAAAATACTGGTGATATCTGGCATTTTAAAATTGTATCAGAAGGTGCGGTTGCTGCTGGTATTCGTCGTATAGAAGCCATCACTAGTGATGCGGTTAAAGATTTCTATTTTGAAAATAACCGAGCATTTTTCGAAATGAGAGACTTGCTTAATAATGCTAAAGAACCCGTTAAAGCTTTACAGAGCTTACAAGAGGAAAATGCAAGTTTAAAAAAGCAAATAGACAACTTATTAAAAGAAAAAGCCAAATCTATAAAAGGTGATCTTAAAGGTGAATTGGCAGAAGTTAATGGCATACAATTCTTAGCAAAGAAGCTCGACTTAGATGCTGCAGGAATTAAAGATTTATGTTTCGAGTTAGGAAGTCAGTTTGATAACTTGTTTTTAATTTTCGGAGCAGAAAATGATGGGAAAGCAATTTTATCATGTTACATTTCTAAAGAATTAGTAGCAAGTAAAGATTTAAATGCTGGAACCATTGTTAGAGAACTTGGTAAACATATCCAAGGCGGTGGAGGAGGGCAACCGTTTTTCGCCACTGCTGGCGGGAAAAACCCTCAAGGAATTGAGGATGCTTTAAAAGCTGCTAAAAGCTATATTAAATAATATTGTCATTCTGAACTTGACTTAGGGTCTCATTATATGAATCTTCAAACGAACATACCGTTTCAGTCACAACAATTTAATCAAATCGATTATAACTCAAAGGTCTTGTTATTGGGATCTTGTTTTTCTGAAAATATAGGTGAGAAGTTTGAGTACTTTAAGTTTCAACAACTTCAAAACCCGTTTGGAATTTTATTTCACCCTTTAGCCGTTGAAAGGTTGATAACCAATGCAATCAATGAAAAAGTATACGCTAAAACGGATGTTTTTTTTCATAACGAGCAATGGCATTGTTATGATGCGCATTCTAGACTAAGTAATGCTTCCAAAGACCAATTACTTCTTGATTTAAATCATAATATCAATGTAACACACCGTTTTTTAAAAGAGGCATCTCATATTGTTATTACTTTAGGAACTGCTTGGGCTTATCGTTATATTGAAACCGATACACATGTTGCTAATTGTCATAAAATTCCGCAAAAAAAGTTTTTAAAAGAACTCCTTTCTGTGGTACAAATTGCAGAGTCGTTGGAGGCTATCATGAGTTTGATTAAAAGCATAAATCCTGATGTCTCTTTTATTTTTACGGTTTCTCCTGTACGACATATTAAAGATGGATTTATTGAGAATACTCAAAGTAAGTCACATTTAATTTCAGCAATTCATCAAGTTGTAGAACCGCGAAACCATAAGTATTACTTTCCTTCTTTTGAAATTATGATGGATGAACTTCGCGATTATAGATTTTATAATGAAGATATGCTACATCCTAATATAACAGCTGTAAATTATATTTGGGAACGCTTTTATGAGGTTTGGATTTCAGAAGCGTCTCAAAGTACTATGAAAGATGTTGATACGATCCAAAAAGGATTAGCGCATCGACCGTTCAATGTGAAATCTGATGCACATCAAGCATTTCTTCAACAATTAAAAACGAAAGAAACCCTTGTAAAATCTAGGTTTCCGCATATCGTATTCTAAAAATACGGCATTTGTCGTATTGTCTTGCCTTCCGCTTTATCGCAAATTTGTCTCATTATTAACCACAAAATTATTCAACAATGAGAAATTTTAAACACTTTATGTTATTTGTAATGATCGGATCATTACTAACACTTACATCATGTTCAAGTGATGACGATGGCGGAGGATCAGGTAGTGCTGGTTCAGGAACAATAGTAGCGAAAATTGATGGTACATCATTTCAATCGATGTCAATTTCATCTACAGCTACAATTGCAAACAATGGCCAAAATCTTGTAATTATTGGCTCAAATAGCGATGGAAAGGCATTTTCGTTTACTGTTTTTGGTTATGCTGGTACTGGAACTTATCCAATTGGAGGAGGCGTTAACATTGCCAATGGAGCGTCTTATACAGAAACGGATGTAGACTTAAACAACCCACAAAACTCAACTACAGAAATTTGGCAAGCACCTTACGATGATACTCAAGTTGGAGAGTTGAGAGTGTCTGAACAGACTGAGACAACACTTAAAGGAACCTTCGATTTTACTTGTAAAAATGTAAATGGTGATCAATCTGTTAAAACAATTACAGAGGGGTCTTTTAACTTAGAAATACAAGTAGTAAACTAAACGTGTTTATTATGAAAAAGCTATTAATTCAACTGAAGTACTTGGTGATAGTTACACTCGTTTTGAGTGTAACTTCACTAAATGCTCAGAAAGCAGAAGCACCAAATCAAACTTATGATTTAGGGGCTAAGATTAACGAAATGACCATTACAGAAGGAGGAACTGTTGTAGTCGCTACTAATGATGGTTTGGTAGGAATCAAACCAGGGCATGATGGCTTATTATTTAACTTCACAGATTATGGACGTGTAAAACCAGAAGAATTAAACTTCATACCTAAGGCACCTTATGTCGTTGTAGGACAAACGGGTTTTGGCGGATTGCAAACCAAGAGTGCTGTTATCGATTATATGTCTGGGAAAGTTATGTTCAGTACTGAAAAAAATGGATGGAAAGCTATAGGCATGTCTCAAGTACTTATGCCTGCTAACAAATTAATAGTTAGTGGTCAACGAAGAGCAAAAGAAAAGTATGCTCAAGCTGTTGCGATTTATGATTTAAATACTGGAGAACAAGTGAGTTTTTACACATTTAAAGGCTCTAGACAAGCTATGGGGACACCATTAGTCTTATCAGATGGCGTAATTATACCTACAACCAAAGGTTTAATGAAAGTTGATATGACTACTGGACAAGTCCTTTGGGAAAACGAGTTAAAAAACATTGGATGGATGGTTGCAAATGATACCGAAAAGGATATTTATGCATTTGCATCGACGTCTAACAAAAAGAACACAAAAATTTATAAAATTGGAGCTAATGGTGCATCAACATGGGCAGATGAACGAAAGGTAAAAGGTAGCATATCTAACTTTCAAATATTACCTCAAGGGATTGCTGTAGTTAGCGATGTTGCGAGTTCTGGTAAAAAAGGATTGGGAAAGCTTGCAGCTGCTAAACCTGAATCTAAAATTACATTGTTAAGTGCTACTAATGGTGAAGACCTTTGGGATAAAGCACCTAAAACGAAAGGGTATGTTCAACATTTTTATATCATGGATGATGGTATTCTTTTCGGTATTAGAGAAGGTGGTATTAATAAAGTATCATATGATGGTACCACGTTGTTTAAAAAGCCATTAAAGACAGGAGAAAACATCCTTACAATGGCAACGACACCTCAAGGGTTAATTTATATTACTTCAGAAGATGCCAATATTGTAAACCTAGATACTGGAGAACAAGTTTGGAACAAGCCTTTAAAGTTTAAGAGAGCAGATGTGGTAAGTTCTGATTATGATAAGAAAAATGATAGATATTTAATCACAGCTGACGAAAAAACATATAGTATTGATGCTAAGTCAGGAACTTCAGAATTGCTAAATGAAGCCGATTTTGAAGGTAAAGAGGACCCAACATCTGTTGAGGTACGAGCTGGTGGAATTCTATTAGCATCAGATCAAAATATGATGATGTTAGATTGGAAGGGTGAAAAATCATGGCATGAATATAAAAGAGCTCCAGGAAAAAGTGCTTTTGGAGCAATTCTAGCAGGAGTAACAGCTGTTGCGGCTGCCACAGCATCTGCATCTGCATCATATGAAGCGAATATGTATGAAAGAAATAGAATTGGCCAATATACATCTAGAGGTGAGCGTTTAAATGACTTATCTGCAGGAATGTCTGCAGCTGCGGGAGCATCTATAGCAGAAATGTTAAAGCGTTTTAAAGCGACTTCTGCAACACAAAATTCTCAATTCGTTTTAACAAAGTTAGAGGATGGGGTCGGACTTGTGAAATTAAATAAGGACACGGGATCAACTGAAAAAGAAATTATTTTAAAAGATAAGAAGCCAGAATATCAGGTAGATGAATTTGGTGGGTATTTATATTATAAAGCCAACGATAAAACAATCTACGCTTACAATCTTAATAATTAAATCTTGTTGTTGAGATTATGATTAGGCGTGATTTTTTTTAGAATTACGCTTAATCTTTTTTAATTGCTTCTTATCGAAAAAATCTTACACAACTATGAATAAGCTTTATATTCGTCATGCTATTAATCAATTTACTAAAAGAGCGTCAGCCAATTTTGTTGCCCCAAAAGGCCTCATAAATCTGATGCTTTTTTTATGCCTAAAAATGAAAAAAGGACAATTATATATTCTCCTGTGTTTAATTTCTTCGATTAGTTATTCTCAAAACTTAGA
This sequence comes from uncultured Psychroserpens sp., assembly GCA_947489585.1. GTDB lineage: Bacteria > Bacteroidota > Bacteroidia > Flavobacteriales > Flavobacteriaceae > Psychroserpens. Next base: position 51,589 of record CANLEE010000001.1, on the reverse strand, counting down.
TAGTTTACTTACTGTTGCTAGACAAACTCAAAATGATTCTGCTAAAATTAGAATGTTTAACAAAATAGCATTCAGTTATATCTTTAATGATACTCATAAAGCAATTGAAGTTATTAAAGAAGGAAAACAATTAGCTGAAAAAGCTGAATTTAATTTTGGATTGACCGAACTTACTAATACGCATGGTATATACATGGATATTATTGGTAAATCAGATTCTGCCGGATACTACTTTGAAAAAGCACTTAAGATGAGTCGTATACATAACATACAAATTATAGAATCTATGTGTGTTAATAATCTTGGAATGTTTAATTGGAACAGAGGTAATTATAATCAGGCTTTAGAGTATTTTTTTCAAGCTTTAAAGATGAATGAAACCATTGACGATGAGAAATCGACTTCTATTCCATTAAATAATATAGGTCTCATATATCAAGAAATGAACCTAAATGAAAAAGCACTGAACTATCACCAACGCGCTTTAGAAGTTAGAGAAAAGTATAATCTTGAAAATGATCAGATAGCATCGCTTAATAATATTGGAATTAATCTCAAAGACTTAGGAAGAGTTGATGAAGCTATTGCGACTTATAAGAAAGGAATTAGTCTTGCTAAACAGAAAGATAATAGTATAGATTATTATAAGTTATTAGATAATCTAGCAAATGCTTACAATGAAAATGGAGCTCTTGATTTAGCATTAAAAACATATTTAAAAGCTCTGGATAGACCTGAAGGTTATGAAGCCAATGAGAAAGACCAAATTGCAACACTAGCTAATATAGCTGCACTTTATAATGAAAAAAGCAATCCTAAGCTGGCAATGGTCTATGCTGCAAAAGGATTTGACTTAGTGGAGAAATATCCAGAAGCCGAATTGATTTCTGCAGATCTTCATTTAACTACGGCCGAAAGTTATTATATGCTTAATGACTATGTTAAAGCAAGACAGCATAGACAACACTATATCACTTTAAAAGATTCGGTGTTCTCTGAAAAGAATGCTAAAGCACTAGCAGATTTGGAAATTAAATATGAAACAGAAAAAAAAGAACGCGAAATCTTAATACAAAGAGCTGAGATTGCCGAACAAAGTTTAACAATTCAAGAACGAAATTATCAAGTATATGGATTGCTTGGTTTAGCTGTAATTTTAGGGTTTATTGGGTTTTTGTTCTACAACCAGCAAAAGCTTAAAAACAAGCAACTTCAAAAAGAAAACGAACTTAAAAATGCACTTATAAAAATTGAAACTCAAAACCGTTTGCAAGAGCAACGTTTAAGAATTAGTCGCGATTTGCACGATAATATTGGAGCGCAACTTACCTTTATCATTTCGTCAATTGACAACCTGAAATATGGTTTTGAGATAAAAGATGAGCAATTAACCAACAAATTAGACGCTATTAGCCAATTTACATCATCAACCATTTATGAATTGAGAGATACAATTTGGGCAATGAATAAAGCAGAAATTTCTCTAGAAGATCTTCAATCTAGAATCTCAAACTTTATAGAAAAAGCAGATACAGTATCCAATGGTGTTACATTTCAGTTTAGCTCAAACACGTTAGATATTGGAGGTTTTAAATTGTCTTCTGTTGAAGGGATGAATATCTATCGTATTATTCAAGAGAGTATTAATAATGCTTTGAAATATTCTGAAGCAAAACACATTACTGTCGATTTTGATTTAGACCAAAACCATTTGCAAACTACAGTTACCGATGATGGTATAGGATTTGATATTAAGACAACTCCAAAAGGAAACGGGATTAATAATATGACTAAAAGAGCACGTGATATTGGTGGAGAATTAAAGTTAGAATCAATCATCGGAACAGGAACTAAAGTGATCTTAAAAGTCTAACAATTGCATGTTTTTATAAAATAGACTATCTTGATTCAGCTATTAATCCTTTTTTAGATGAACTATATTCTTCTAACTTTTATTTCTATTTTTTGTTTTCAGGTCTCTTCTGCTCAAGAATCTTCTTTAAAGCTGAACGATTCAGCAATGGGGATTTATAAATCAAATCCAGATAAAGCATTAACTATTTTAGAAAAAGCTCTTAAAATCTCCGAAGTAAAGAAAGACCATAATCTAATTGCTAAATCTAAAAACAATATTGGAATAGTATATCGCGATTTAGGTAGATTTGAAGATGCTAAAGCGCTCTCGCTTGAAGCTTTAAATGCCAAGGACTCTATGATTTTGGCGTCTGCGCATAATAACATTGGTGTAATTAATAGAAACTTAGGATTGTATAATGAGGCTTTGGAGAATTATCTAATATCATTGCGTATTTATGAAGCTAAACATATGGAGAAAGAGATAGCAACTACCCATAATAGTATTGGTTTAGTATACAGTTATAATGGAATCAATGATAAAGCTATTGAATACCATTTAAAGGCTAAAGATGTATTTGAAAAATTAGGAAATAAGAAAGGTATTTCTGAGGTGTATAATAATATTGCTATTATTTATGCTAATGATGGACAATTAGATGAAGCCTTAAATTATTTTAAATATTCTTTAGAAATAGAAAAAGCTCTTAATGATAAAAAGGGTATTGCTGAATCGGTGAATAACGTTGGCGCAGTGTATTATTATATGGGAGAAATTGATACTGCGTTAAGTTATTTTAATCAATCGGTTGAGATTGAAAAGTCTATTGGAAATTTTGCAGGAGCAGGTTCAAGTTATAATAACATAGCGCAGACTTTAGTAGAGAATGGCAGAGTAGATGAAGCCAAACAATATATTGACAGTGCGTATCACTATGCTCAAAAATCAAAAACGGTTTTTGATATTGAATCTGCATTACTAACGTACACAGATTATTATGAACGAAAAGGTAATAACAAGCTAGCGCTTCAGTTTTATAAAGATTATAATAAGTTGCATGATAGTATCATGAATTTCGATACTAAAAGTAAAATAGCAGAACTTGAAATTCAATACCAAACCGAAAAAAAAGAAAAAGAAATTCTTTCTCAGCGTGCAGATTTAGCAGAAAAAGAATTAGATCTCAATAAAAAGAATACGCAGCTTCTTGGGCTAGGTGTTTTTGCGCTAGTTTTGGCATTACTGGGTTATCTTTTTTACAACCAACAGAAACTAAAAAACAAACAGCTTCAGAAAGAAAATGAACTTAAAGATGCACTTGTGAAAATTGAAACCCAAAGTCGCTTGCAAGATCAACGCCTTAGGATTAGTCGTGATTTACATGATAATATAGGTGCGCAGCTTACCTTTATTATTTCCTCTTTAGATAATTTGAAGTATGGTTTTAAACTTCCAGAAAAATTAGATACTAAACTTCAAACTATTAGTGAATTTACAAGCGCAACTATTTACGAATTAAGAGATACCATATGGGCAATGAATAAAAGTGAGATTACACTTGAGGATTTACAGTCTAGAATTTCAAATTTTATTGACAAAGCAGATATAGCTTCAGATGATGTTGATTTTAAATTTAATACAATGAATTCTGAGGTGAAATACATTAAGTTGACTTCAGTTGAAGGCATGAATATTTATCGAATCATTCAGGAAAGTATCAATAATGCATTAAAATATGCAGAAGCAAAGCATATTGTAGTTGATTTTTCTGCAGAAATGAAAGCGCTTGTTTTTAAGGTCACAGATGATGGTAAAGGTTTTGATATTGAAAACGCCACATTAGGAAACGGAATTAATAATATGAAAAAGAGAGCGCAAGATATTGGTGCTGATATTGAAATTGTCTCTGAAGTTGAAAAAGGAACAACAATTATTTTAAACACTAGAACAGCATAAAATACGACAAATGACGTATATGTTGTTTGTAGACAATATCGTAATTTTTGGGTTCAAATAATAATAGATATGACAATCAAAATTGCTATAGTAGATGACAATACGTTCTTGATAAATACAGTTAAAGAAAAGCTGTCTTTTTTTGACGATTTTAGTGTTAAATATACAGCTATGAACGGTTCGGAGTTTCTTACTAAATTAGAAGAAAACCATAACCTTGATCTTGTTTTGATGGATATTGAAATGCCTATTCTTAATGGTATTGAAACTACTGAAATAGTTAAGAACAAGCATCCACATATCAAAATTATTATGCTCACAACCTTTGATAATGATGAGCATATTTTTAATGCAATTAAAGCAGGTGCTGATGGATATTTACTTAAAGAAATTAATGCAAAAAACCTTCATGATGGCATCGTTGAAACTTTAAATGGAGGCGCAGCAATGAATCCTTCAATTGCATTAAAGACCTTAAAATTACTTCGAAATCCGTTAAGTATAGAAAATGAAAAAGACAAGGAGGATATAAAATTATCAAACAGAGAAACCGAAGTTTTGGAGCATTTAAGTAAAGGGCTTAATTACATTCAAATTGCAGATAATTTAATTTTATCTAAAGGCACTGTTAGAAAACATATCGAAAACATATACCGCAAATTACAAGTTCATAATAAGCTCGAAGCAGTACAGAAAGCAAAACGAAATAATCTTATTTAACACGCACACTTTTAGGAACTAATTTCGTGTAGTCACCATCATTTCTAATCACATCTCTTACAATAGATGACGATATATATGAAGTGCTTGCTGCTGTTAATAAAAACACGGTTTCTATAGGTGCAAGGTCTCTATTAGTGTGGGCAATAGCCTTTTCAAATTCAAAATCAGCTGGATTACGTAGACCTCTTAAAATAAATTCAACATTATTTTCTTTACAAAAATCTACAGTTAAACCCTTGTAAGTTACTACTGTAACCTTAGGCTCATCTTTAAATGCGTCTTCAATGAATTGTTGACGTTCTTCTAACGAGAACATGTACTTTTTTTCGGCATTGATGCCAATAGCGACAATAACTTCATCAAAAAGTGTAACGCTACGTTTAATAATATCGTAGTGACCCAAAGTAATAGGATCAAAGGATCCAGGAAATATAGCTCGTTTCATAGTATAAAGATACAATTCTGTTTTTATATTGACAGTTAAAAGTGATTACCTATTCACTGATTCTATAAAATGATACTAAATTAATTATATCCTATTAAAATGAGCATTTATTTTATTTGGCAATGTTCATTACAATGCATTGGTATTATCTTTCTTTTTAAGGCTAATTCGTTGTATAGAAATTCCCCAAGCTTACCTATTTTTAATAAAAATAAAACAGGGATAAACACCCAAAAGAAAGGAATTCTTTTAAATATCTCATAAATTGATTTATACCCATAATTCCAAGATTTATGATCTATGGTTGATGCCATTTTTTTTTCTGCTTCTTTTAAGTTAATTCCATCAAAACCATCATATTCTCTTAATTTTATGAAAACAATTAAATTCAATACATCCATTTTTTTTATGAATTTCATAAATTTAGTACAGTTTGGACACCAATTATCATAATAAACTTTTAATGTACCCATTTCATAAATTATTTAAGATTTATATTACTATTTTATACTAATGTTTGAGCTTTTTTAGTTTTGAAATTTACCTTATTGTAATATCCCTTTTTCTTTAACTCGTTTTTCTGTTTTTCTGAACTTACTTTTAGAGCTAAAACGTAGAAATAAACTTAGAAAAATTCTTCTTTGATTTGGATCAAATTCATTTCTATAGTTGAAATTTGAACCATTAATATTTTGGATTCTTCTTCCTGAATTAAAAGGATCAATTACCGATAGTACTAAATTACCCTTGTTTTTGAGTATTCGTCGACTTAACCCCAATTTAAAATATTGATTTGATTCTTCTTCAATCTGAAAATTTATTCGCCTTGGAGCATTATAAAACCAACTTAATTCGAGTTTGTATGATTTCAACCTGATAATATTGATTAACGATGTGTTGAAGGCATAAAATTCATCTGAATCTGTTTCGTTGTTTGATATTGTTCCATATTTCCCATTTAATTTGATGATTGTGTTTAACCATCTAGGGGAATTTAAACTATAAGAAAAATCTACACCGTAAGTATTGGCTTTTCCAATATTTTCTGGTCTCGATATGGTTATGTTGGTTTCATCGTTAAAAACAGATACATATTGTATAATATCTTTAGTAAAGTTTGAATACAGCGTTGTACTAAGCGAAGAATTTTCAAATTCTTTAAAATATTCTAATTCAAACGCATGTGTTAATTGCGGATCTAAATCAGGGTTCCCAATTCTTATACGTTGTTGATCAACACTAGTGTTAAAGCTATTCAAAAAGTTTAATCGAGGCTGACTCAATAAACTATAATAATTAAAACTAATTTCGTTGCTATCCCCATATTCATAACTTAAATTTACAATAGGCAGTAAATTCAAAAAGCTTCGTGTTGATTCCTCATTGGTGCTAAAATCTTTCAGAACTCGATTGGTGTTTTTTAATCTTAATCCTAAACTGTAATAAATGCCCTTAAACTCGTCTGAATAATCAATAAAACCTGTATTATCATATTGAGTGAATTTCACATTGTTTGATAAAAGTACTGATTGTAGGTTGTTAGTTTCAAATGTTTGATCTTGATTAATAACATTTCGATCAAGCCGATAACCTACTGTAAAATAGGCATCGTTTTTAAGTGTCGTATCATAACGTAACTTTAATTTTATTTCATCACCCTTAAATTTATCTAGAGAGTTTGTATTAGTAGTTTGTGTCTGGCTAGACAAATTTTCAAAAAACTTTTCGCTTTTATCTCTTTCTTCGTATTCGTATTCGAATTCGGCTTTGAATAAATCATTATCCTCATTAAATCTTAATTCATATTCAATTTCCTTAGAAATAGATAACGTTTCTTTTTGATTGTCACTTTGCTGATTAATTTCGTCAAATACAATTGAGTTATCTTCAATTAATCTTGAACCAGTATATGATAATTCGTTGTCGTCTTTGTAAATAGATAAACTACCTACTAATTCACTTCTTTCATTTGGGAGATATTCATATTGTATTTCACCAAAATGGTTGAAACTATTTATTTTATTAGTGCTATTCTCAGTTTCAGAATAACCACCAATGCCACTAGTAGTTTCTAAAAACTCATTTGTAAAGCTTTTTATGCCATTTTCATTTTTTATTCCATATAATGCATAACCATTAAATTTCTTTTTATTTAGAGCAAGATGTAATCCTCCTTTTTGTGTTGAAGGAGCTCCAATAGCTAAATTAACACCACCAATCAACCCTTTTCTTTTTTTATCTGTTATGATATTAATTATTGGCTCAGTTTCACCTTCTCTAGCAGATGGACTTCTTATAATTTCAATTTTCTTGACCATATCACTGGGTAGCATTTGCAATGCATCAGATTTTGATAAATTAGATTTTCTACCATTGATTTGTATGATAGGCTCTTTACCTCTAAGCTGTACTTTGCCATCAATATCTACAGATACTGATGGCATATAACTTAATAAATTAGACATGGAACCAGCAACATCCTTTAGACTATTACCAATATGATATGTTTTTTTTCCTCTACCATTTTCTATTCTAAAGTCTTTAGCTGTTATCATAACTTCATCTAGCTCAGTATATGCTAAAGGCTCCAGTTGTATATTTCCAATACTATGGAGTTTGTCTTCAAAATCAGAATACTTTATAGGCTTCATTAAAGTTTCATATTTTTCAGATGAGAAAGAAATATGATACTTTCCTTTTTCAAAGCTTATTTCAAACTGTCCCTCTTGTCCTGTTTGAATCCTGGTGATAATTAAATTATTCTTCAAATCCAAAATTAAAACAGAAGCACCTTCAATAGGCGTGTCGTTGTTTTTGTCAACTATAGTTCCTTTTATATGATATAATGGCGTTTGCGAAAAAGAATTCCCTGCTATAAGTAAAAGAATTACCAAAATTAAATGTTGTGTTTTATTCTTTTTCATTTAGGTTTTTCATTGAATGATTTTCATTTATAGTTTTTAGTAAAGTCATTAGTTGGGTGTCTTCATGACCTTGTATTTGATTCATTGATCTGTGAATTTCAAGATCAGGAGACGTACCAACTCCATCAAATAATGCTCCATTTTTCTGGTAAGAAAGCATATGAGATAGACTTAACCGTATTTCGGAATTTGTTAATTCATACGTTTTGGGCATGCCACTAGAACCATCACTAGAAATACCAACAATTTTGATGTTTTCTATGCCTTTAAATGCGGAAGCAAAAACACTTGCTGCACTAAAAGTCATTTCATTTGTTAAAATATAAATAGGCTTATTGTAATAATATGAATCAGTATTGCTTTCACTGTTAATTAACATGTAATAGTATTCACTATATAATACTTCGTTTATTTTGGTAGACGGATGAAAATTTTTCATAAAGCCATCTATTGTTAGTAGAGCATTTGTGTCTTTAAAGTGACTGTAAGGATAGAGACGTCTAGTATTTAAGCTTTTTTTTGTTTCATCTGATATGTCACCTCTATATCGAGCTAAATTTGCTACATGAAATGTATTTGGTGCGACGAGATAATTGGAAAAAAAGTGTATCAGATCTCTATTACCTCCTGGGTTATTTCTAAGGTCTATAATGAAAGCATTGCTTGATTTTACTTCATCCATAGTTTGTTTCATCCATTGGAAGTAATCTTCATTTTCCGAAAGCTTATACATTTCTGGGATTTTTATATACGCAATATCATTGTCATATTGCCTAAATAATAACTGCTTCATTCTATCATCGTCTTTGTCAAAAAACAAGTAACTATCAATGTCACGCCATTTATTTTTTGAGTCAACTAAGCTTAAAAGTAAGGTGGTATCAGATTTAAAATCCCTACTGGTGAATGTAAATTTCATTTGATCACCAACATTTAATTCTGGTTTTATTTTATAGAATTCATTTAGTTTTTCTATCCCTAATGCTTGTTTTGAAAATTTGGGAGCATATGTATTTTTTACATCATATTGGTGAATAAAATCTTTAATGCTTTGGTTATTTATACGTGTTAAAAAAGGATATTCATCTAGGTAAAAAGAAAATTTAAGTTTGGGTTCTTTAACAAGTGCTATAGCTTCATTGCCTTTCCAAGGTGCCAAGGCAAAAGGTAAAAAGTATCTATTGTTTTCGATGCAATTTCCAATGTATTCCAATTCAGAATGTCTATCTCCTAATTTGGACAAAACGGTTTTTAGTTTAAAAGAGAATTCTTTTTTACTTATACTATCATTTTCATTAAGCTCTATAATAAGTTCATTTAATGAGCTAGAGACCCTAGAATCATTGATATTCATATAGGGAGATTTCTCGTTAAGAAGGTTTTCAATGTGATCTATTTCATTAATAGCCATTTCATTTGTTAAAACACACGGGTCTACTTCGGAGTTACAACTAAATAATATGATAATGCTGCTTAAAGCAATTACTATTGAAAAATTGATTTTATTTTGCATGAATGTAGGTTTATAAAGAGTTTTGAAAATAGAATATTAATTCTTGCCAAGGAACAATTATGAACTGAAGGAGTATGAATGTGAAAATATAATACTTTCTAAATGTCGCTTTAGTTTGAGCAATCCCTAATATTAATAGTATAGAGCTAAAACCAATAACTGGGAAAATGAAATATGTACCAATGCAAAATATTATCAATGCTATATCCTTGATTGTACTTTCTTTTTTACTGAACAGAAAAAGTAATGCGACTAGTCCTTCAAAGATTAAACCAAAAATCTGAAAAGCATAAAGCATAACTCCCATGTAACTTGAGGATGTAAGCGTTACTGAACTATTATTTAAAGGGACTAAGTTTAGTATTGCAGTAGAATTCCTGTTGTTAATTAGCTCTTGATATGGTGTATCTATAATAAAATGGGTAATTAACATGAATCTTCCGTCAAAAAGAAAACAACCATGTAAAAAGCCAGGGGTGGCAAATTCATTGATGATTTTCTGAAAAACAGCAAACAACATCACTAAACCTATTAATAATTTAGAGTTTGATTTGATGTATTGAAGGTCTTTGTTTGTCCACATGTAAACAGTTAATAATAAAACCCAATACACAAACAATATTTTATGATTATCTATATTATAAAACTGGAGGCTGTTAAAAAAAAGAAGCAAAACAGCGATTAATAACCAGAGGAATTTGTTAGCAGTATATTGGTTGAAAGCCAGCATCAATACACATATGATTCTCATAAAAACATCTAAGCCCCAACCTGTGCTTCCGTCTAAAACCAATAGTATTAAGGTGAACTTAAGAATTAAATCTTCAGTTGACGATTTTGGAGCGATATTAAATCTATTTATAAAGGAGAGAATAGGATTTGTCATAATTATTTTAATTTATTGACCTTTTTTGTTATGTAAATTTCGTCTACATATCGTTTTTTATACAATAGACCATCTTCAAAAAAATTTGTTTCATATAGAATGATTTTTACTTTATCTATTTTGATTGCTTTTTCTGATCTAGCAATAACATCACTCTGATAGTATTTGGGAACAAATGCTGTGCTATAAAATTTTTCGTCTTTTTTTATCAAATCTGCACTTGTCCTATCAATATTGCTTGGAATTTCTAATTTTTGAGGATGGAGATAGGAGTTAACAATTAATGTTCCTAGCTTTTCTAATTTTTCTTTTTTAGGGAAATTTTTAGTAGATGTTAGGAAATTTCTTGAGATAGGCACATCAAATTTACTTCCAATGACATTAATAATTAAAGAGTCGCCGCTAGAGGTATACCCAACTGCAGTGATATTTGCTCTTTTATTGGTTGAAAACATACCAAAACCTCCTCCTTTCCATGGTGTTAATCTGTCAAACTGTGAGTGGTATAATTGAATTAATGCTATAATGATTAATACAATACAGATTAAGTATTTTTCTGTTATTTTAAATAATCCCATTATCTGTTTTTTTAATAGTTGTAAATTCTGAAAGGCGCATAACTATTTGATAACAATCAATTATATATTATCCATTCGGCTTCTAGTTCAATTTCAGGATCCTCTTCACATGGTCCTTCACATGGTCTTCTTGGTTTTAGTTCATCATAATTGCTACTTGAAGTGTTTACTGTTAAAATATTAGCAAATTGAGTATTTGTGAATTCTGTTAGAGAAACAGACCTTGTGAAAATCATGGCAAGTAAGCCATAAAATAAAATTTTTGTTTTCATAATAGTTGTATTTAAAAGTTGCCTGTTTTAGCTGTTTAAAGTCGTTGTTTAGGCTTATCCGACTTTGTCTTTTCTTAGACATTTATGAAAGATTAATAAATAGCAAGGTGTTATTAGGCTAAGTACATTACTATATTAATAGCCTTAGGTTTCGAAAAACCTAAAGCTATTAATCCCCACGTTACTGTGTAACTAACTACTAGTTGTCTGGTAAATCATACTCAGCTTTTGCTTCCATCATCTCATAGCCTTCCTCACGTTTCTCAGCTGGAGAGCGTTCGTCTGAACTGTCTGTAGATGATACTGTTACAGCATCAGCAAGTTTAGTATTGTCCATTTCTGTTAGAGAAACCGATCCTGCGAAAGCCATCGCAAATAAACCATAAAATAAAACTTTTGTTTTCATAATAGTTGTATTTAAAATATTACCTATTTTCAGTTGTTTAAAGTCGCTGTTTAGGTTTGTCCGACTTTCTTTTAGAAAGAGAAAAAACTTTTTACTAAGGAACATGTAGTTATGAAATATGACTACACAGAAGTTGTAATATTAACATAATATTGCTGTCACCTCTAAATACTTATGATTTTCTCTTGTGTTTAAATAAGAACTGACTACTAGTTATTTACTAAAGGCTGATCATATTCTGCTTTCGCTTCCATATATTCATATCCTTCTTCACGTTTCTCAGCAGGAGAACGTTCATCTGAATTTACTGTAGATGCTACTGTTACTGCATCAGCAAGTTTAGTACTTTCCATTTCTGTCATTGAAGCAGATCCTGCGAAAGCCATCGCAAATAAGCCATAGAATAAAACTTTTGTTTTCATAATATTTGTATTTAAAATATCACCTACTTTCAGTATTTAAAGTCGCTGTTTCGGTTTGTCCGACTTTCTCTTTCGAAAGACGTTAAAGAAGTATTGATACTATAGAACTCTTTTCTTAGTCTAATATAAATGTGTTTAATGCGCATTTATATTAGTAAGAGTTAGTATAAAAAAGGAATGATTTGAATTATATTCACTATTCTCTAACTAGTTATAAAACTAGATAAATAGCTGATTTGTAATGCGAAGCGTTTCAATAAAAAAAGTAAGGCTCAACCTTACTCTTTTTCGTACTGATGTTATTTGTGATTATATAAAGCCCTTTTTCTTAGCGATAAGTAAAAGCTCTCTATCATCGGTGCTTTCGACATTAAATACGAATTTAAGATGTCGCTTTCTTTTTTCTATTCCTGCTATGGAAAGTGGAAGAATATCTGGTAGCTCTTTCATTCTTGTACCAATCGATAATTCATAAAGAATTTTTCTGTCGATATTATCTAATAAAAAATCGTTTGCAACTTGTTTGCGAAGCAATTTAATAACAGTCTTGCTATAATATGGTGGATCATTTAATATCGTATCAATTGTTTCTATGAGTTCTCCAGGTGTGAGATCATTTTTTACTAGAAACCCATCAGGATTTATACTTTTGAATATACTATGTACACGATAGTTATCATTAAATGTTGTAGAAACAATAATTTTTGTACCCGGTAATAATTTATTTATTTTCAGTCCTAAGTCTTCTCCAGATAGAATTTTTCCATCCTTAGATGGAGGTAATTTAATATCTAAAAAAACAATATCAAGACTTTTATTTTTTGAATGAAATTCGTTTATTAATTCTAAAGCGTGATCACAATCTTGAGCTGTTTGTATTGAAAACAAAACAGATTCATTGTGTTTACTATAATAATTAAATGCTGTTTTATAGGCCTCAGTAATTAACGGATGATCATCTATAATAAGAACTGAATATGTTTTGTTTTCCATTTTTGGGTTGTTTAAATTGGAATTTGAATTTTAATTGTTGTGCCCTCATTGTATTTAGAATAAACATTGAAAAAGCCATTTAGCTTTTCTGCTCGAGACGTAATATTCTTTATACCAATACCTTTTTTCTTTTGTCTTATATTAAAACCTATGCCATCATCTTTTATTATAAGTGCTAAATCTTTACCATCAACTAAAAAAGTAATGTTTACATTTTTAGCAGATGCGTGTTTAATTATGTTTTGTAAAGCTTCTTGTATTATTCTATATAGGTTTACTTTAATCTTTTCATTTATGTTTTGCCAACTGATGTGTTCATCAAAATCAAGTTCGCATTTAAAATTTCCTATTTTACATTTATTCTCCATGAGTTGATGTATAATTGTGATGAAACTAATTTGCGTTTTATCAAAGTTATTACTTAACCTATGAGAGACTTCTCGTATTTCCTTTTCTATAGTTTGTAATTCATCTAAAAATGACTGATGTTGTTCCTTTATATTTTGATCTCCTTCAATGTCTAAAAACCCTAATCCAACCCTAGTTCCAAATAATTTACCCAAAATACCATCATGTAATTCTTCAGCAATTCTATTACGCTCTTTTACTTTTTCTTTTTCTAATTTTTCTTGTTGTTTTAAGGTTATTAAATAAACTTGTTCATTTGCTTTTTGTTGCTCGTTTTCTAATAATAATTTTTCGTTCTTCGTTTTTTGAATCTTTAAAAAATACACTAGTCCTAATATTGAAATTAATCCAAAACTGGTCACTAATATCCATATTCTTTGCTGAGATAAGCGCTTATTTTCTTCTATATGTTCATCTGTTTCATAAGCTATTCTTGTAAACTTATTTTGAATTTTACGTTCAACTATTTGTATACTATCACTAAATTGAATATGCTTTTCTAAATATTCTGAAGAATGTTTATGATCTATTTTTGATAATAATGATAGACTCTCTAAATAATCTCTGCTATTTTCAATTTCTTTTGCCAAACTATTGGCTTCTTTAGCATAGCTAATTGCTTTACTAGTATCTTGTTTATATGCGAAAAAATGCGCTAAATGAATTTTACTAATTACGATACCTCCTTTGTCATTTATACGATTTCGAATGTGCAAAGCTTCTTTTAAATCATTGACAATATTAACAGTATCCTTCTTTAAAAATTTACAATGGGCTTTATTATCTAGGGCTCTTGCAAAACGATCTATATTTTGTGATTTTAGGCTATCATTAGATAGTACTTTATTATAATAATTTAGAGCTTTATTATATTCTTTTTGTTTAACATATATATTAGCAATGTTGTTTAGGCTAACTTCAGACAAGCTCTTGCTTTTTTTTATTTTATTAAGATACTCTAAAGCTTTATTATAATAAAACAATGCTCTATCATATTCATTAATGTCTTTTTGTAATTGCCCTAGATGATTATAACATGAATATAGGGATTTATAATTTTCAATTTTTTTGAATTTTTCTATGGCTTTAAACGTTAAAACTTCACTTCCCGAATAATCTCGAAAACGGCCTTTGATAAAAGCCATCCCATATTGTGTTTTTGCAGATTCAAAAATATAATCACCTCTATCAAAATAAGTATGTGCAATATTAAAGTGATAGTAAGCACTATCATAAATTTGTTTCTTATTGTAATAACTGGCATAATTCCATTGCGCATCTCCAAGTGAAAAAGTGTCTTTTATTTTTAAAGCAAAAGCTAATACTTCATTATTTTGTTTTTTAAACAATGCAGTATCACCAAGTTTAAAATTTTGATAGGCAATTGAGCTTAAATTTCTTAATTTAAGACTATCTATTTGAGAGGATTTAATAGTTAAATATGCTTTAGTTAAAAAGCGTTTTCTAACATCTATATTATATGATTTATCTTTTGATGCTTTTACCCAAAAAGCAATACTATCATTGATTGCATTTGATGATATGGTTTGAGTGTTCTCGATGTTTTCATCACAGGATTGTATGCTAAAAATTAGTATTAAAAATAAGATATAGTATAATCGTTTAAGATTCAAAAAAATGTGTTTTGAGCAAAACTAAAAAAAAGCCTCTAATTTTTGTATTAGAGACCAGTTTTGTTTTTTAATCTTTACTTCCGTCATCTTCATTGCTGTCTTCAGCACCTGTTGCTTGAATATTTTCAATAATATTACTTTGGTCATCATCTAATGCTTGTGGTGTGCAAGCAAATATAGATATTGAAAAGATTAATAAGGCGAATAAGAATTTTAAGGTTTTCATTTTACAAAGTTTTAAAATTTAATAATGGTTATCTAGGCCGTAAATACAGCTCTGTTATTTTAAAATTGTGCACAATTTGAATGCGTAATATTTGATACGATAGAATATTCATTGGCTAAAATAGATAGGTCTATTATAGCTTACTATGAAAAAAGTTTAGTTTTAGTGAATGTCATTTGTCTGTGAGTGAAATGCTACTTTTAAGTAGTAAAGTTAATTTAGTGTAATCATTGTATTTTTTGATAATTCGTTGTTTATTAAATCAATATTAGATACATATGTTTTTGTAAAAGGTATTTTATGTTCATTATTAATGATACAGATAGATTTTCCATAATGAATTCTTGATATGTGATTTCTATTAATGATGTAACTTTTGTGAATTCTTAAGAAAGTTTGTGGCAATGAGTTTTCAAAGACTTTAAGGGTTTTATAAGCTCCTATTAGCCTGCCATCAGACATATAAAAATCTGTAGTGTTATTATCTGCCTTTAAATAAAGAATGTCATCTACATTTAAATATTGAAAGTCCTTATAAGATTTTAAGCAAATAGTGTCAATTTGTTTATTATGATGTTTTTTTTGATTTCTTAAAAAGCTCTTTCTTATAGAGAGCTCACTTAATGGTTTTAATAAAAAATCTGAAAAGCCATATTTATAAGAATCAAAAGCTTTAATCTTTGAGTTTGAAAGCGCTATAAAGTTTGGTTTAATTTCACTGAATTGATTTACATCAAAGAGAAACTCTAAAAAATTAATACTAGTAGATTCAATATTAATAATAATAAGTTCTGGCTTGTTTTTTAAAATAATATTTAAAGCAATTTCTTGATCCTCATTGATTTCACTAAAAGAGATCTCTAAAAAATCATTGCCTACTGTTTTTATTAATTCAACAGTGTTTTTATCATTTTCTATTATTAAACAGCTTATCACTTTATATTTTTAAGCAATTTAATTATATAAAGAGTAATGTAAGTATGGAATAGGGTTACAATAAATAAGGCTAAAACTTACTCTTAGCACTTTTCAAAAACTATGAATGTTTATTGCGAAAGATCGTGTAATCCCACTAATATAATTATGAATGTGTGTTTTCTCCTTTCTTATTTAAAAAGTGAATAAAAAATCATGTTTATGAATTTAAACTTGATTCAATTGCATTTTCAAACAATTCACTCATGCTAATACCAGCCTCTGCAGCTTGTTGAGGTAAAATACTAGCAGCAGTTAAACCAGGTACTGTATTGACTTCTAAAAGATGAGGTTCACCATTTTTGAAAATATATTCACTTCGACTAAACCCTTCTAAGCGTAATACTTCATAAACTTTCTTGGCAATAGCGATTACTTTTTGCGCTTTGTCGTCGTCTATTCGAGCAGGCGTAATTTCTTGAGATTCTCCAAGGTATTTCGCTTTATAATCAAAGAAATCATTCTCAGAAACAATTTCAGTTATTGGTAAGACTATAATTTCCCCTTTATATTTAATGACACCAACAGAGACTTCAGTGCCATCTAAAAAGGCTTCGATAATCACTTCATCATCTTCTTTAAAGGCAACTTCTAGAGCATTTTGAAGCTCCTCTTTTTTATACACTTTGGTTATTCCAAAACTACTACCAGCTCTATTAGCTTTTACAAAGCAAGGTAAACCTACTTTATTAATTATAGCATCTTCGTCAATGGCATCACCAAGGTTTACAAAATATGATTCGGCAGTTTTAATTCCGTAGGGTTTTAATGCGCTTAAACAATCCCGTTTATTAAAGGTTAAAGCAGCTTGATACATGCCACAACTTGTATGTGGGATATTCAATAATTCAAAATAACCTTGCATAAAACCGTCTTCACCAGGAGAACCATGAATGGCATTAAAGACACAGTCAAATGTGATTTTTGTTTCGTTGATCATTACTGAAAAATCATTTTTATCAATAGGAAATTCTTCATTCATATCACTTACTAACACCCATTTGTCCTTAAAAATATGAATGCGATAGGCATTGTACTTTGAGCTATCTAGAGTATCGTAGACAACCTGTCCACTTTTTAGAGAAATTTCATATTCACTTGAAAATCCTCCCATGATAATGGCGATATTTTTTTTCATAATATGTCCTGAAAAGGCAGGAGTCACTTTTTAGTTAAACTTTTACGCAATAATAATGATCGTAATCAGTTAAGCTAAAATACCAAATAAACCCATAATAAAAACGCTTTCGTTTTTATATATTTGTCGTCAAGTAATAAAATTCATGAGTTTAGTACAGTTTCTTAAGAGTAAAACATTTTTTAAGCAAATAGGATTAGCAATCGTAGCTTTGTTGGTTATTATATTCCTAAGTATGCAATATTTGAGTTGGACGACTAACCATGGCGAGTTTATTAAAGTTCCTGAATTAAAAGGAAAATCGCTTGAAACCGTTAAGATAGAACTTGACGATAATGATTTGGTGATGGAAATTCAAGATTCAGCAAATTACAATCCTAAATATCCAAAGTTTTCAGTCATTGAGCAATATCCTAAAGCAGGTAGCCAAGTGAAAGAAGACCGAAAAATATATCTCACTTTAAATCCGTCAGGATATCGTAAAGTTGCTGTTCCTAATATTGTTCGTCGAACTTTCCGCCAAGCGAAACCAACCTTAGAAACTTTAGGTTTTGAAGTTGGAAATGTAACCTATGTAGATGATATAGGAAAAGACGAAGTCATTTCAATACAATATAAAGGCGAAACTATAAAAGCAGGAAGAATGCTTCCATTAACTTCAAAAATCGATGTTGTTTTAGGAAACGGAAAACGAGGATCGAACTAAGACAATGACTACAGAACATACAGCAGCAGAACAGAATGATGACGATCTATTTGAGCACCATTCTTTTATAGCAGATAAAGGCCAAACACCACTTCGTATTGATAAATACTTAATGAATCGCATTGAGAATGCCACACGAAATAAAATACAAACGGCAGCAAAGGAAGGCAGTATTTATGTGAATGACGTTCAAGTTAAGCAAAACTATAAGGTCAAACCTTTTGATAAAATTCGAGTGTTATTTGAACATCCACCTTATGAGTATTTGTTAACGCCTGAAGATATTCCATTAGATATTGTTTATGAAGATGATGCGCTTTTAGTACTCAATAAACCCGCAGGAATGGTCGTGCATCCTGGCCATGGTAACTATTCAGGAACTTTGATTAATGCTTTAGTATTTCATTTCGAAAACTTACCAAATAATTCAAGTGAACGTCCAGGGTTGGTACATCGTATCGATAAAGATACTAGTGGATTACTTGTCGTAGCTAAAACCGAACAAGCCATGACGCATCTGTCTAAACAGTTTTTTAATAAAACTAGCGAGCGTGAATATGTGGCTATTGTTTGGGGAAATATGAGCGAAGACGAAGGCACAATTGAAGGGCATATTGGACGTCATCCAAAAAATAGATTACAAAACACGGTTTTTGAAGGTGATGATGAAGACAAAGGAAAACCAGCAGTGACGCATTATAAAGTAATTGAACGACTAGGTTATGTGACTTTGGTATCTTGTAAATTAGAGACAGGACGTACACACCAAATTCGTGTGCATATGAAACATATTGGTCATACACTTTTTAATGACGAACGTTATGGAGGTGAACGTATTTTAAAAGGAACCACTTTTTCTAAATACAAGCAGTTTGTAGATAACTGTTTTAAAATATTACCAAGACAGGCCTTACATGCTAAAACGCTTGGGTTTGTTCATCCTATTACTGGTAAGCATTTGAGTTTCGATTCGCCAATTCCAGACGATATGCAACAGTGTATTGAGAAATGGCGTCATTATGCAACGCATATGCAATAGACCTTGGGCGTTACCTTTTAATGCTTGAGGCATTAAAACGTCAGGCTCTCACACGTCGCTCTCTATGAGGAGCTCCACAAGTGCTCCATCCTTAACGCAGAGTCATTGCTTCATTAATTTTAATTATCGTTCGATAGAAACATTTAAAACAATTGAGTTGACCAATCGCATTTAGTATTGTAAATTTGAAATAAAATTTCCGATACATGAAACGAACATGTAAATAGCGTTATCTTCCAAGGGAATGATTAATAGCGAACAGCATGTGACCTTTGAAAAACAATAAATAGAAACACATGAAACTTGTATTATCTCCAGCAAAATCTTTAGACTTCGACACTAAACTGCCAACAGCTAAAACTACTGAAGCCTGTTTTTTAAAGCAATCTGAACGTTTAAACAAATTACTTAAAAAGAAATCAGCTAGAAGCTTATCCAAACTGATGAAGATTTCTGATAATTTAGGTCAGTTAAATTACCAACGCAATCAAGAATGGGCTTTGCCATTTACAAAAGAAAATGCAAGACCAGCCGTTTATGCTTTTAGTGGTGATGTGTATAGAGGCTTAGATGCTTATACTATTGAAGCTAATAAATTAGATAAACTTCAAGATTCAATACGTATCATTTCTGGATTGTATGGAATTTTAAAACCATTAGATTTAATACAACCTTACCGATTAGAAATGGGGACCAAATTTCCGGTAGGAAAAAATAAAAACCTATATGAATTCTGGAGAAAACAAGTCACTCAAGCTTTAAATGATGAATTAGAAGATGGTGAGTTGTTTCTTAATCTAGCCAGTAATGAATACTTTAAAGCTATAGATACCAAAGCCTTAAAAGTGCCGGTTATTACTGCAAACTTTAAGGATTTTAAAAACGGAGAGTACAAAACCATTATGACCTTTGCTAAATTAGCTAGAGGTTATATGACGCGTTATGTTATTGATACCAATGCCAATACAATTGAAGATATCAAGGGCTTTAATTATGAAAACTATCGTTTTTCAGAAGACTTATCGAATGCCACAGAATTGGTCTTTACGCGATAATGTTTCTTCATAAACATCCATACGCACCTTTTATAAAACAAGACACAACAAAACTTATTGTTGGCACCTTACCGCCTCCGCGATTTACAACAGGAGATTTGCATGAACGCGATGTTAATTTTTGTTATGGAAGTTATCACAACTCACTTTGGTTATATATAGACAAAATTCATGGACTCGATTTACGCTATGATAATTCTCAAGAAGCCATTGACCAACGCAAAACCTTTTTAATTAATCATAACATTGGTGTTTGTGACATTGTAGATTCTGCAGAACGCGATAAAATTGATGCGTCTGATTTAGGGATGCAAAACATCAAACTCAGAGATGTTATTGGGTATTTAAAACAATATCCAAATATTGAGACCTTATTGTTCACAGGCGGAAACAGTAAAAATGGACCAGAATATTTCTTTCGAAAGCACTTGAGATCATATAAGCTGAAATTAGAATTGGTTTCTAACGAAGTACCACGAATTCATCAATTCACTTTAAATGATAATCCAAAACTTAACTGTCACACTGAGCGTAGTCGAAATGTACAAGAAGTTGATAGCCAAAATGTTAGGTTGAGCGCAGTCGAAACTTCTTCAAGAACTATAAAAACCGTATCTCTCACTTCTAGCTCTGGAGCAGCTAATATTTCTATTAGTAGAATTCCATTGTATAAACAACTCAAAGCTAAAAACCCAAGTTTTAATACTTTCGATTTTAGAGTTATGCAATATCGTGAGTTTTTTTAATAATCTCATCTGATTATAAATCTTCTAATGGTGTGGTGTTATTCATCCAACTCAATTCCACATCTTCCATAAACCACATATAAGCCTCATGATCGGAAACACCCCAATCGTTAAAGTCTTTTAGGCTTTGAAACAGTCTATTAGCAGTTTTAGAACTTGGTGTTTCTATAAGTGTAGTAATGTTTTGAATAAAACCTTTAGGCTTATTGGCACACTTTTCAATATAATGAAGAAACCATTTATGGTAAGGAAATAATACACGATTGTGCGCAAGAATAAGTCGACCAGCAAATAAACTCAATTGTGAAGCTGCTCGTGAAATCGTATATATATTACTATGGCGATCAGCTTCTCCCATCAACCAATGTTGAATAAAAGCCATCGCATAAAAGGATTGGATGCGTTTGTGATGATTGGTTTCTGGATAGACAGGGATTTTAGATAACAGAGTATTTAAGTTATCCAATCTCGAATAGCCTACGAATGCACCATCAAAGGCTGCTCGTGATGGTTCATTACCATATTGCGCAACTTTGTTCAGGTAATCCATGTTTATAATCTTACCATCGACGAAGCCACCATCGTAGGTTGCCAAATCGGTACGATTAATAAAGAGATTACCTTTCGTATTGCGTTCTTGGTAAACGTCGTCTGTGGCGATGATCATAAAATCCACATCAGAATCTAATCTAGCACAACCTTTCGCAACAGAACCTCCAATAATGAGTCCAGGAAACCTAGAGTCATTCTCATATTCTTTGATGAGATTCGTTATAGTATCTTTATGATGTGCTTGTATATATGGTCTCATCAGTATGACTAATTAGGTATAGTTGTTTAAAGTTAGTGATTTTTTGATGGAGTATAAGTGTTTAGAGTTTTGAAGTCAAACGAAATACACTTGATTGAATGAATCCCAACAATACGTAGTTCTAAGTATTTTTTGTTCTAATGAGTTTCTTCAATAAGGAAACCTGTCCCAAATGATAGTATGTATGTTCAATGATTCCATTAATATTTCTAAAATAATTACCATACTTGGGGTCGGCAAAGTTCTCCCATATTTTATTATCTGGTAAAGCTTCGATATGATTAGCTAATTCGATAACATTTTTGAAAATAGTCTTTTGCATATCTTGCCAATCATTTTCTGAGGTAATTTCTGGATGATTATAACTATACTTGTCTCTAATCGTTAATGGCTTTTCCTTGAAAACTTCTAATACACCAGCCACATAATACCCCACATGATAGGTGAGGGCAAGTATGGTATTAAGGTCTTGTACTTTTGTATTAGCCTCTTTCCATGTCACATCGGATAAGAGGTCTTTTAGGTTCATGCTCGTCCAGTTTTCTTCGGTATATACTGCTCTTAAATGTTTGGCGAGTTGCTGTGATATATTCATAATTGTTTCATTTTCGAAGTACTTAAAAATAATACTTCTCTTTTGATTCTAAAAATTATTTGTTTTATATAGAAAATTTACTACATTTGATTATGAGAGAAAATTTTCTCTATTATATTTGGCAACATAAAAAATTTAATGTTCTCCTTATAGAGACTACGCAACATGAACCGTTGGAAATTATATCAGTAGGATTATTGAATCTGAATAGCGGTCCAGATTTTTTCAACGGTCAGTTGCGTATTGGAGGCCAGTTTTGGGCTGGAAATATTGAAATCCATGTGAAATCTAGCGATTGGTTTCTTCACAATCATGAACAAGATTCTGCCTATGATAATGTGATTTTGCATGTGGTTTATGAACATGATACAGAAATCTTTAGAAACGATAATACGGTAATTCCAACATTAGAACTCAAATCCTATATAGATAATACACTATTAGAGAATTACCGCAAACTATTTTCTACTAAAGACAAATGGATTAATTGTGAAAAAGACTTTGCTGAGGTTTCAAAATTCACGCTTAACAATTGGCTTGAACGTCTGTATTTTGAACGTTTAGAATACAAATCTAAAATCATAGAAGATTTATTGGCAGCTTCAAAAAATGATTGGGAAGCTGTATTGTTTAAACTATTGGCTAAAAGTTTCGGGCTTAAGATTAATGCTGATGCGTTTTTTAGTATGGCAAATTCTATTGATTTTTCTATTGTAAGAAAATCACAATCAAAGTTGATTGATTTAGAAGCCTTGCTATTTGGTCAGTCTGGATTGCTAGACAAAGAAATTAATGATTCTTATTATACCGAGCTTCAAAAAGAGTATCGATTTTTAAAGCAAAAATTTCAGTTAAATCGTCAAAGTATTTTACCGTTTCAATTTTTTAGATTGCGACCTCCTAACTTCCCAACCATCCGTTTGTCGCAACTTGCTAACCTATATCATAGCAAGCAGCAATTATTTTCAAAAGTGATTTCCGCAGAACAACTTTTAGATTTTTATGCTCTTTTTGATGTATCGACTTCTCCATTCTGGGAAACCCATTATACCTTTGAGAAAACGTCAAAGTACTCAGTTAAAAAATTGAATTCATCTTTTATTAATTTAGTACTCATTAATACAATAATTCCTTTAAAATTCTGCTATGCAAAACAAAAGGGTTTAGTTATTGAAGAACATGTTTTGAAACTTATGACTGCTATAGGTTCAGAAAAGAACACCATCATAACGGGTTTTAATCAATTAAAAGGGGTGTCAAAATCGGCAATGCAATCTCAGGCACTCATTCAATTAAAAACAGAATATTGTGATAAACATCAGTGTTTAAAATGTGCCGTAGGAAATTCACTTTTAAACAAATAAAGTTTAAATTGCAATGTGAAATTACTTGCTCGAAATAATAAGTACAAACACATGAAATTATTTTATCAAATACTTTACTATTTTCAAAAACGTGGTTACTATGTGTGTCAACGTATTGCTGACCGTTTAGGAATTAGAGCAAAAGTAGTGCGTACATCATTTATGTACCTTACGTTTGTCACATTAGGCTTTGGTTTTGCTTTATACCTGTTTTTCGCATTCTGGATGAAAATCAAAGATAT
Organism: uncultured Psychroserpens sp.; assembly: GCA_947489585.1. Taxonomy (GTDB): domain Bacteria; phylum Bacteroidota; class Bacteroidia; order Flavobacteriales; family Flavobacteriaceae; genus Psychroserpens. Next base: position 27,677 of record CANLEE010000001.1, on the reverse strand, counting down.
TGTCTACACAAAACGATCATCTGTATTTGATTTATAAACTATGAATCCATTAATAAAACTATTTAGAACAAAAGTTTATACAGCAGTTTTTCTGTTGTTACTGATATTGATTATTGGTGTGGTTGGATTTAGAATTATGTCTAATTATTCATGGGTAGATGCTTTGTACATGACAGTGATAACTATAACAACTGTTGGTTTTGGAGAAGTGCAACCACTTGATGCTAACGCTAAAATTTTTACAGTATTTTTAATCTTAGCGAGTGTTGTCATTCTCGGGTATGCTATAACAGTGATTACCGAATATATCTTGAGTCAGAACAATTATGAAGAACTAAAACAAAAAAAGATGCAAAAGAAAATTGATAGCTTCAAAGGCCATATTATTATTTGCGGCTATGGAAGAAATGGAAAGCAAGCAGCAAAAAAATTACTCGCTCATAAAAAACCTTTTGTAGTGATAGAAAAGAACAAAGACATTATAGATAAATTTCAAAGTGAAATGGTGCCTTTTGTTTTAGGGAATGCTAACGAAGATGAAATACTACTGCAAGCTGGAATTGAAAGAGCAAAAACTTTAATTTCTGCCTTGCCTAATGATGCCGATAATTTGTTTGTTGTTTTATCTGCACGACAAATTAATAGTGAAATGAATATTATAAGCCGCGCTTCTCAAGAGACATCGTATCAAAAACTTAAATTAGCAGGTGCTAACAATGTGATTTTGCCAGATATAATAGGAGGTGATCATATGGCATCTTTAGTTGTAGTGCCAGATTTAATTGAATTTATTGATAACTTATCAATTGTAGGTAAAGCTAATGTAAATATAGAAGAAGTTGCAGTTGAAAAACTATTCACTAGTTCAAAAATTGAAACCTTGAGGCATCTAGATTTGAGAAAAAAAACAGGCTGTACTGTTATTGGTTATAAGGATGACCAAGGCGATTATATCGTAAACCCCGAAGCAGATATGCAATTGCAACCCAATTCAAAAATTATAGTTTTAGGACGACCAGAGCAAATTCAAAAGCTTAACTCGATTTACGATATCAATTACAGCTAATTTCATTTTAACAGGTGTCGCTTTAAAAAGTCAATTTTTTTTAGCATCTTGTGACTTAAATAAAAAACTAACTAACTTAAATAATTCAAGTATGAAGAAATATCTTCTTTCACTTTTTGCACTCGTATTACCATTATTAACCTTTGCTCAAGAGACCCAAGAAATGGGCATAGATCAAAAAATTGATCAAGCATTTGGAGATGCTACAGGATGGTTTGTAAGTTTCATTTTTTATCAAATTGATTTTGGAGGAGGCGTTAAAGTCTTTTGGGTTCTATTTCCTTTAATTATTGGTGCCCTTTACTTTACATTCTATTTCAAACTTATCAATTTTAGAGGATTTTTTACTTCTATAAATATAGTAAGAGGTAAATATGACGATTTAGAAGGTCATGGTGATGATGCTATTGAAGTTTCTGATTCAGTGTCTACAACCGAAGAAGGTGATAATCCTGATACTATAAGAGTAGAAGGACATGATGGCGAAGTATCACATTTTCAAGCCTTAACTGCTGCCTTATCTGCAACTGTAGGTTTAGGTAATATTGCTGGTGTTGCCATTGCGGTTTCGATTGGTGGAGCAGGAGCGACATTCTGGATGATTGTTGCAGGGTTGTTAGGTATGGCTTCAAAATTTGTAGAGTGTACACTTGGTGTTAAGTATAGAGATATTGCTGAAGATGGAACCGTTTATGGAGGACCAATGTATTATTTAACAAAAGGACTTAAATCTAAAGGCCTTGCAGGCTTAGGAAAAGTGCTCGCTGTCTTATTTGCCATATTTGTAATTGGTGGATCATTTGGAGGAGGAAACATGTTCCAAGTTAACCAAGCCTTTCAGCTAGTAGAAAGTATTACTGGTGGAAACGAATCATTTTTACACGGTAAAGGATGGCTATTTGGATTAGTAATGGCTGTATTTGTTGGTATCGTTATTATTGGAGGTATTAAGAAAATTGCTAAGGTTACTGATAAAATTGTACCATTTATGGTAGTCATTTATGTTGCAGCTTCATTATTTGTAATATTCGCTAACTATAATATGATAGGTGATGCTTTTGCTCAAATATTTAACGGAGCATTTAGCCCTGAAGGTGTTGCTGGTGGTGCCATTGGTGTATTAGTTCAAGGATTTAGAAGAGCAGCATTCTCTAACGAAGCTGGTGTAGGTTCTGCATCTATTGCACATTCTGCAGTAAAAACAAAATATGCAGCAAGTGAAGGTATGGTAGCCTTATTAGAACCATTTATTGATACGGTTGTAGTATGTACAATGACTGCTTTAGTGTTAATTATTACTGGAAATGTAACTTCTGCCAATGCAGGATTAAATGATGCACAAGCCATCTTATTAACGTCAGGAGCTTTTGAATCTGCAATCTCATGGTTCCCATATGTATTAACTATTGCTGTAGTTTTATTTGCATTTAGTACGATGATTTCATGGTCATACTATGGTTTTCAAGGATGGGCGTATTTGTTCGGAAGAACAAAAAAGATGGAGTACACATATAAACTATTATTCTGTGTATTTGTTGTTATTGGTGCAGCTGCTAGTTTAGGTTCAGTTATTGGGTTCTCAGATGCTATGATTTTTGCTATGATGGTTCCTAATATGGTTGGACTAGTTATCTTGGCGCCTAAGGTTAGAACTGAATTAAATAAGTATATGGCTGCTATAAAAGCTAGAAAATCATAACTAGAAAATGTCAAAATTTAAATCCCACTTCACGTTTACAAAACAACAACGGAGTGGGATTTTTTTATTGATGTTTCTCATTTTAGTTGTACAATGTGTTTATTTCTTTGTTGATTTTTCTTCAGAAGAACTCGAAAGTGATTCACAATTACTTGCAGAGTTTAGAGCAGAAGTGGATTCACTGAGATACATTCAATTAAAAAAGAATCAGCCCAAAATATATCCATTTAATCCCAATTATATTACTGATTATAAAGGGTACACACTTGGTATGTCTACTGAAGAAATTGATAGATTGCATACGTTTAGAAAAACGAATAAATGGGTGAATTCTGCAAAAGAATTCCAAAACGTTACTAAGATTTCTGATTCACTTTTAGCCAAAATTTCACCCTATTTTAAATTTCCAGATTGGATAACTAACCCTAAGCCAAAAATCACATATACAACGACCTATTCAGATAATTCAAAACCTAAAACTTTTGAACAAAAGCAAGATTTAAATACAGCTTCCGTTGGACAATTAAAACGTGTTTATGGGATAGGTGAAAAATTGTCAGAACGTATTGTAAATTATAGAGCGAAATCTGGTGGCTTTATTGCTGATGTACAACTTCAAGATGTTTACGGTTTATCACCAGAAGTGATTGAGCGTGTTTTAAAAGAATTTACTGTAAAAACTACAAAACCAATTGCAAAAATCAATATTAATACTGCTACTATTGAAGAACTCGTCACTATAAAGTATATTGATTATGAGATTGCGCATCATATTATTGAGCAACGTACACTTAGAGAAGGATTTAAAACATTCGACGAATTAACAAAAGTTAAAGGTTTTCCTATTAAAAGAAGTGAGATAATTAAGTTATATTTGACATTCGATTAATGATCAAAAAAAAGAGCAGATTATGAGCAGTAGGTACTTCACCGAAGAGCATGAATTATTCAGACAAAGTTTAAAAGATTTTTTACAAAAAGAAGTTGTTCCACATATAGAGAAGTGGGAAGAAACAGGACATATAGAGCGTTTTATTTGGGAAAAATTTGGCGAAATGGGCTTTTTCGGATTAGCCTATCCTGAGGAATATGGTGGAATGAACCTTGATTTATTTTATACAGTTATTTTACTAGAAGAACTGCAAAAAATAAATTCAGCTGGTTTTTCCGCTGCGATTTGGGCACATGCCTATTTGGCCATGACACATGTCAATAAAGAAGGTGATCATGCCATTAAAGAAAAATATTTAGCACCAAGTATTACTGGAGAAAAAATTGGATGCCTTTGTATAACAGAACCTTTTGGAGGTAGCGATGTTGCAGGAATGCGAACTACTGCGGTTAAAAAAGGAGAGACCTATGTAATAAATGGTTCAAAAACATTTATTACTAATGGTGTTTATAGTGATTACTTAGTTGTAGCAGCTAAAACAAATCCAGAGCTTGGTAATAAAGGAATTAGTATATTCATAATGGATCGTGATATACCAGGTATTTCTGCAACCAAACTAGATAAATTAGGATGGCGTGCCTCAGATACTGGAGAAATTGCTTTTGATAATGTGACCATTCCAGCTTCTAATTTAATGGGAGAAGAAAACAAAGGCTTTCCATATATCATGCAACATTTTGCTTTAGAACGTCTAATCATGGGAATCAATGCTCATGCACGAGCAGAGTTTGCTCTAGATTATGCAAAGCAGTATATGAGTGAGCGACAAGCCTTTGGGAAATCTATAGATAAATTTCAAGCTTTGCGCCATGCGTTTGCCGACTGTTATGCAGACATGCTTATGTGTAAAGAGTTTAATTACACAGTTGCTGAACGATTAGACAAAGGAGAATACGTCGTTAAAGAAGCTACAGTTTCTAAACTGCGTTCTACCAAAATGGCAGACGAGGTGGTCTATCAATGTCTTCAATTTTTAGGAGGTTATGGTTATATGGAAGAATATCCAATGGCAAGATTATTGCGTGATAGCAGATTAGGACCAATTGGTGGTGGAACCTCAGAGATACTTAGAGAAATAATAGCTAAAATGGTTATAGATGATAAAGACTATAAACCGGCAACGTAATTTATTTGGAAAGCCAATAGCCAAACTGTTCCAATAATATAATAGAACACATAGTATGGTACAACATAACATTAAGCAATATCTAGTAATAGTAATTCTACTGATTTCATTTGTAGGATTTTCTCAAACTGAGGTCAAAAATAAAATTGTTGATTTTGGTACACTCATGCCAATTGAAAGTGCAAGCATCTATGTGAAGAATACAACAATTGGTACTGTAAGTAATTCAGATGGAAAGTTTGCGCTTCAAATACCTCAAGAATTTTCAAAAGATACCTTAATCATTTCTTCAATTGGTTACAAAAGTTTTAAAGTACCAGTAGAAGAGTTTGATAACTCTGAAGAGGTTTACTTAGAAGAGGATATAGCATCCTTAGATGAAATTTTACTTATTGCTGAGACACGCCCAGAAACAGGTAATGATATTGTGTTGAGAGCCATGGAAAAATTGTCTAATAACTTACCAGACTCGGCGTACATTCAAAAAGGTTTTTTGCGACATAAAGAACGAAACAAAGTCGAATTTAAATGGTTAATAGAAAGCGCAATCACTGTTTATGATTCTGGTTTTGCATCCAGTTCTGATGATTACTTAAAAATTAATGTTGATCAGGTTAGAAAGAGTTATGATTTAAGAGATGTGGATAGTATTTTTTCATATGTCTCTTATAACAATCAAAATGCGAAGCGTAGCAGATTAAAACCAAAAGATGTAGATAGACGGCAATTAAATACATCTCAATTGATAAAGGCTATTAAATGGAATGATACTCGAGTTAATGGTCTTCAGAATATATTTCAAGGAAAATTAAACTTACTTCGTAATTCAAATGATGCCAAAGCATTATTTGGAGAAGACATTCTTGATAAACATCAGTTTGAATTGGATACAATCTTGGTTGATAACGATCGAAAAATCTATAAAATTAAAATTTCAGAAAGCACAAAACATGTAGGCTTAGATACTAAGGGTATTTTCAATGAAGGCTATAAAGCTAATGGTTGGTTATATATTTACTATGATAATTATGCTATTAAGAAAATTGAGTATGAGCTTGTGGCAGCTTCTGATGCACAAAAAATAAGAAGTAAGCGACTCTTTGATACACAAGTCAATCATAAGTTGATTATGACTTATATGGAGTATGAAGACAAAATGTATCCAAACTACATTTATTATGAAACACCAAAACTTGTTAATGTAGGTTTTAAAGCTAATGAAAAAGTAAGTGAAGAAGAAAAAGAACGTTACAATAAAGAAGAGCGTTATTACTATACTGTACAAGAAATATTGTTTTCAGAAGTCATTTTAGATAAGGACATGATTAAAGCCGAACTTGCCAATGAATGGGATATGGATATCTTTTCTCCAAAACCATATGATAAAGCATTCTGGAAAAACTACAATATCCTTTTAGAAAGTGAAGAAGATGAAAAATTGATTCAAGATTTAAGTCAGAAAGCGTCTCTATTTAAAGACTAATTAAAATTTTAAAAAAAATTAGTTGGACATTTTAAATTAGTTTCTATATTTGCAGCCTTAAAAATTCTAAAAGAGAGGAGGTTAAGAACTATGTTAATAATTCCAGTAAAAGAAGGAGAAAATATAGATAGAGCGCTAAAACGTTACAAACGTAAGTTTGTAAAGACAACCGTTAAAAACCAGTTGCAAGAACGTAAGCAGTTTACAAAACCTTCTGTAGCACGTAGAGCACAAGTTCAAAAAGCACAATACGTTCAAGGTCTAAGAGATCAAGAAGCCGTATAAGTATTGCTTTTCAAAATATATCCCGCTTAATAAAGCGGGATTTTTTTTATACCTACTCGAAATATCAATAAAAGTTGTACATTTAATTTACGCTTTAATAAAAACGTAAATATGGCTTTTAAGGCATTTTCAGAGTATTTGTTATTAGAGAAAAACTATTCTCAGTTAACACTCAAGGCATACCTTGCCGACTTGGAAGCATTTAAAACTTTTATCACTTCAGAGTTTGATATTAACACTATAAATAATGTTAACTATCAGCAAATAAGAAATTGGATCGTTTGTTTAGTTGAAAGTGGAATTTCTAATCGAACTATAAATAGAAAAATATCTTCATTAAATACGTATTACAAGTTTCTGCTAAAAACAAAGACTATTACTGTTAACCCACTTGTAAAACACAAAGCGTTGAAGGTTAGTAAGAAAGTACAAGTGCCATTTTCTGAAACAGAAATGAAGGCAGTTATTGAAGCGCTTAATGCTGCTAAAGATTTTGAAGGACTACGTAATAGATTAATTATCGAATTGTTCTATGCTACAGGAATTAGGCGAATTGAATTAGTACAACTTAAACTTACTGATGTTGATGTCGCTAATAAAACGTTAAAAGTTTTAGGGAAGCGAAATAAGGAACGCTATATACCGTTGTTAGATTCTGTAGTTAAAACTATTAATATATATTTAGTTCAAAGAAATAAATTAGAAATTATAGTAGATCATTCCCATTTATTTTTAACCAAAAAAGGGGTTAAAATTTACGAAACTCTTGTTTACAGAATTATAAATGATTACTTTAGTAAGGTATCTACGAAAGTAAAAAGGAGTCCGCACATACTTAGGCACTCGTTTGCGACCCATTTACTTAATCAAGGTGCAAACCTAAATGCTGTTAAAGAACTTCTTGGGCATTCAAGTTTAGCTGCAACTCAAGTCTATACACATAATAGTATAGCCGAATTAAAAAAAGTGTATTCAAATACGCATCCAAGAAGTAAAAAATAATATTGTCTAACCAATAAAAGAATGATTATGAAGGTAAACACACAATCTGTAAATTTTAACGCGGATAAAAAGCTAATTGACTTTATTCAAAAACGAATGGATAAACTAGATATGTTTTATGATAAGGTCATACAATCTGATGTGTATTTAAAAGTTGAAAATACAAGTGATAAAGAAAATAAAATTTTTGAAGCACGAGTAAAAGTACCAGGAGATAGTTTTATAGTAAAAAAACAATGCAAAACATTTGAAGAGGGAACAGATATGGCTGTTTCTTCATTAGAAAGACAACTAAAACGTCGAAAAGAAAAATTAAGAGCACATATGTGATAAAATTTTTCAAAAAATGTTTTGAATAAATAAATAAATCTTTACATTTGCAGTCCGTTAGAAATAGCGGGCTTTTTTTATAGCAAAAAAGTTATAGAAAAGCCGATGTAGCTCAGCTGGCTAGAGCAGCTGATTTGTAATCAGCAGGTCGTGGGTTCGAGTCCCTCCATCGGCTCTAAAAAAGTCTAAAAATAATTGACATTATTTTAGCAAAAGTTCTTTAAAATTGGGGAGATACTCAAGCGGCCAACGAGGGCAGACTGTAAATCTGCTGACTACGTCTTCGCAGGTTCGAATCCTGCTCTCCCCACAAAAAAAATTAAACACGAAGTTATCAAAAGCGAGCTTTTGTAAAACTGTGTTTTGAATTTTTATGGATTGGGTTGCCAATTCAGGATCACTGAGCAAAGCAAAGTAATCCAACCTTTGAAATAATGAAACCATTAACTGGTAAGACAGTTACAAATGCGAGAGTAGCTCAGTTGGTAGAGCGTCAGCCTTCCAAGCTGAATGTCGCCGGTTCGAACCCGGTCTCTCGCTCTAAAACTCCTGTGAAGGCAGGAGTCTCATTTTGCAATGAGGAATTAAACTCTTTACGCCGGTGTAGCTCAGGGGTAGAGCGTTTCCTTGGTAAGGAAGAGGTCACGAGTTCAAATCTCGTCATTGGCTCTTTTTTTAGATGAAAATTAAATTGAACACTAATATAAATAAGATTAAATAAATTAAACATGGCAAAGGCAACTTTCGATCGTTCAAAACCGCACCTTAACATAGGTACTATTGGACACGTAGATCACGGTAAAACAACTTTAACTGCTGCTATTACTAAAGTATTAGCTGATGCAGGTTTATCAGAAGCAAGAGATTTCGATCAAATTGATAATGCACCTGAAGAAAAAGAAAGAGGTATTACAATTAATACATCTCACGTTGAATATGCAACAGAAAATCGTCACTACGCTCACGTTGACTGTCCAGGTCACGCCGATTACGTAAAGAACATGGTTACTGGTGCTGCTCAAATGGATGGTGCTATTTTAGTAGTAGCTGCTACAGATGGTCCAATGCCACAAACTCGTGAGCACATCCTTTTAGGACGTCAGGTAGGAATTCCTCGTATCGTTGTATTCATGAATAAAGTGGATATGGTTGATGATGATGAGTTATTAGAATTAGTAGAAATGGAAATCAGAGATTTATTATCTTTCTACGAATATGATGGAGATAATGGTCCTGTAATTGCTGGATCTGCTTTAGGAGCACTTAATGGTGAGCAAAAATGGGTTGATACTGTAATGGAATTAATGGCAGCTGTTGATAGCTGGATTGAAGAGCCAGTACGTGATATGGATAAGCCATTCTTAATGCCTATTGAAGATGTATTCTCAATTACTGGTCGTGGAACTGTTGCTACAGGTCGTATCGAAACAGGAGTTGCTAACACAGGTGATCCAGTTGAGATCATTGGTATGGGTGCTGAGAAATTAACATCTACTATTACTGGTATTGAAATGTTCCGTCAAATCCTTGATAGAGGTGAAGCTGGAGATAACGCAGGTATCTTATTAAGAGGTATTGAGAAAACTCAAATCTCTAGAGGTATGGTTATTACTAAGCCAGGATCTGTAACACCACACAAAAACTTCAAAGCTGAGGTTTATATCCTTAAAAAAGAAGAAGGTGGACGTCATACTCCATTTCATAATAACTACCGTCCTCAGTTCTACGTACGTACAACTGACGTAACTGGAAACATTGCGCTTCCTGATGGAGTTGAAATGGTAATGCCTGGAGATAACCTTACTATTACAGTTGGATTAATTCAACCAATTGCAATGAACGTTGGTTTACGTTTCGCAATCCGTGAAGGTGGTAGAACAGTAGGTGCAGGTCAGGTTACTGAAATTATAGACTAAATATTTAATAAATAAATATTAATTAAGGTGTTCCGATTTGTCGGAACGCCTTGATTTATATTTACGGGTTTAGCTCAGTTGGTAGAGCACTGGTCTCCAAAACCAGGTGTCGGGAGTTCGAGTCTCTCAACCCGTGCAAATACAAAATCAGATGGCAGGAATAGTTAATTATATAAAAGAATCTTTTGGTGAGTTAAAAAATAACGTCTCATGGCCAGCTTGGGCTGAGGCTCAAAGTTTAACCATATTAGTAGCTGTATTTTCAATCATATTCTCATTAGCTATTTGGGGCGTTGATACTGTTTTTAGTAGAGTGATTAAAGCTTATTTTGAATTGATTTAACTAAAAACAACTAGAGAATGTCTGAAACTAATGTAAATAAAAAGTGGTACGTTGTTAGAGCTGTAAGTGGTCAAGAAAACAAAATCAAGGCTTATATCGAGAATGAAATTTCTAGATTAGGTTTAGAAGATTATGTTGATCAAGTGCTTGTTCCTACAGAAAAGGTTATCCAGATTCGTAATGGCAAAAAAATAAACAAAGAAAAAGTTTATTTTCCAGGCTATATTATGATTCAGGCAAATTTAAGTGGAGAGATTCCTCATATTATTAAATCAATTACTAATGTAATTGGCTTTTTAGGAGAGACAAAAGGAGGAGATCCTGTACCATTAAGACAATCTGAAGTTAATAGAATGTTAGGTAAAGTAGATGAGTTAGCTGTTGATGCAGACTCTAATGTAGCAATTCCTTTCACTATTGGAGAAACTGTAAAAGTTATTGATGGACCATTTAATGGATTTGATGGTACTGTCGAAAAAATAAATGAAGAAAAGCGTAAACTAGAAGTAATGGTTAAAATTTTCGGAAGAAAAACACCATTAGAATTAAGTTATATGCAAGTTGATAAAGTATAATAATTGTTACACATATAGATCGTATATCTTTTTTGCTTCCACAATAAAAGAGATACAACACTAAAAATTTAAAAATGGCAAAAGAATTAGGTAAAGTAGTTAAATTACAAGTTCGGGGAGGTGCTGCGAATCCGTCGCCACCGGTTGGACCCGCTTTAGGAGCTGCTGGAGTTAATATCATGGAATTTTGTAAGCAATTCAACGCTAGAACTCAGGATAAGCCTGGTAAAGTTCTTCCAGTTGTAATTTCAGTTTACAAAGACAAGTCTTTCGACTTTGTTATTAAAACTCCTCCAGCTGCGGTACAATTATTGGAAGCGGCCAAAGTAAAAAAAGGATCTGGTGAACCGAACAGAAAGAAAGTAGCAAAAGTAACTTGGGATCAAGTTAAAGCTATTGCAGAAGATAAAATGGTAGATTTAAATGCCTTTAAAATCGAATCTGCTATGAAAATGGTTGCAGGTACTGCAAGATCAATGGGAATCACAGTTAAAGGTGGTGAAGCACCTAACTAAAAATTTTTGAAATGGCAATTACAAAAAACAAAAAAGAAGCTCAAGCTAAGGTAGAGAAGAATAAATTATATTCTCTTGAAGAAGCTTCAGCATTATTAAAAGAAATTACGTATACAAAGTTTGATGCCTCTGTTGATTTAGCGGTAAGACTTGGAGTTGATCCTCGTAAAGCTAATCAAATGGTAAGAGGAGTTGTTTCTCTTCCACACGGAACAGGTAAAGACATGAAAGTTCTTGCATTAGTGACTCCAGACAAAGAAGAGGAAGCTAAAGCTGCAGGAGCAGACTACGTAGGATTAGATGAGTACCTAGAAAAAATCAAAGGTGGTTGGACAGATGTTGACGTTATCGTTACAATGCCTGCTATCATGGGTAAACTAGGTCCTTTAGGTAGAGTATTAGGACCGAGAGGTCTTATGCCAAACCCAAAGACAGGAACAGTTACTATGGATGTTGCTAAAGCAGTTTCTGAAGTTAAAGCTGGTAAGATAGATTTTAAAGTAGATAAAACAGGAATTGTTCACGCTCCAATTGGAAAAGCATCATTTAGTGCTGATAAATTGGTTGGTAATGCACATGAATTGTTAACCACTTTAAATAAATTAAAACCAACGTCTTCTAAGGGAGTGTACATGAAGAGTATCTTTATGTCTAGTACCATGAGTCCTAGTATCGCAATTGATCCTAAATTTTAAGTAGTTAAATCTTTAATATTATGACAAGAGAAGAAAAATCACAAGTAATTGAAGAGTTAACTGCTCAATTAGCAGATAATGCAAATATCTATTTAGCAGATATCTCTGGATTAAATGCAGGTAGCACTTCAGATTTGCGTCGCGCTTGTTACAAAGCAGACGTACAATTAAACGTAGTAAAAAATACATTATTAACTAAAGCGATGGAAGCTTCTGATAGAGATTTCGGAGACCTTCCATCAGTTTTAAAGGGTAATACTTCTGTAATGTATTCTGAAACTGGTAATGCTCCAGCTAAAGTAATAAAGAACTTCCGTAAAAAATCTGAAAAGCCATTGCTTAAAGGGGCTTTTATAGAAGAAGCTGTTTACATTGGAGATGATCAATTAGACATGTTAGTTGATATCAAGTCTAAAGAAGAATTGATTGGAGAAATCATTGGATTATTACAATCACCAGCTAAGAATGTTATTTCAGCACTTAAATCAGGTGGTGGAACAATAGCAGGTATTATCAAAACATTATCCGAAAAAGAAGGATAATCAAATAAGTACGCACTTAAACAAATTATATTTTATTAAAATTATTAAAACGATAGAAAATGGCAGATTTAAAAGATTTCGCAGAACAATTAGTTAATTTAACAGTAAAAGAAGTTAATGAATTAGCTACAATATTAAAAGACGAATATGGTATCGAACCAGCAGCAGCAGCAGTAGCAGTAGCAGCAGGTGGATCAGGTGGCGGAGAAGCTGCTGAAGAAAAATCAGAATTCGACGTAATCCTTAAAGCAGCAGGTGGTTCTAAATTAGCTGTTGTAAAATTAGTTAAAGAATTAACTGGTTTAGGATTAAAAGAAGCAAAAGGTTTAGTAGACGAAGCACCAAGTGCTATTAAAGAAGGCGTTGCTAAAGACGAAGCTGAAGCTCTTAAAACTCAATTAGAAGAAGCAGGAGCAGAGGTTGAGCTTAAGTAAGCTTAACAAACCTACAAATTATGGTTTAGGTCTTCCGAAATACTCGGAATGACCTAAACCCTTTTGTGTATAAAAAGGTACACAAATAAACTAGTAATTTTTTTTAATCAAAATCTCGTTCATCGATGTTAGCAAATACAGCTGAAAGATTAAATTTCTCTTCCATAGTAAACAGAACTGAATATCCAGATTTCTTGGATATTCAAATTAAATCCTTCCAGGATTTTTTCCAGTTAGAGACAAAATCAGAAGAAAGAGGAAATGAAGGCCTATACAATACCTTCATGGAAAACTTTCCAATTACAGATACTCGTAACCAATTCGTATTAGAATTCTTGGATTATTTTATTGATCCACCTAGATATTCAATTGAAGAATGTATCGAAAGAGGACTTACATACAGTGTGCCTTTAAAAGCACGTTTAAAATTGTATTGTACAGATCCAGAACATGAAGACTTTGAAACAATTGTTCAAGATGTATATTTAGGAACTATCCCTTATATGACACCTAGTGGAACATTTTGTATCAATGGTGCAGAGCGTGTTGTTGTTTCTCAATTACACAGATCTCCAGGTGTATTCTTTAGTCAATCATTCCACGCCAATGGAACTAAATTATATTCTGCGAGAGTAATTCCTTTTAAAGGATCTTGGATTGAATTCGCAACCGATATCAACCAAGTGATGTACGCTTATATCGATAGAAAGAAAAAGTTACCTGTTACGACTCTTTTCCGTGCTATCGGATTTGAGCGTGATAAAGATATTTTGGAGATTTTTGACCTTGCTGAAGAAGTTAAAGTGTCAAAATCTGGACTTAAAAAAGTTATCGATCGTAAACTTGCTGCTCGTGTATTAAATACATGGCATGAAGATTTTGTTGATGAAGATACAGGAGAGGTAGTATCTATAGAACGTAACGAAATTGTATTAGATCGTGACACAGTTATTGATAAAGATAATATTGAAGAAATCCTTGAAGCTGGTGTGAAAACGATTCTTTTACATAAAGAAACGTCTCAACAAGGTGATTACGCAATTATTCATAATACATTACAAAAAGATCCAACAAACTCTGAAAAAGAAGCTGTTGAACACATCTACCGTCAATTACGTAATGCTGAGCCGCCAGATGAGGAAACAGCACGTGGTATTATTGATAAATTATTCTTCTCTGACCAACGTTACTCTTTAGGTGAAGTTGGACGTTACAGAATGAACAAGAAATTACAGTTAGATATCGGAATGGATAAGCAAGTACTTACCAAAGAAGATATCATAACTATTATAAAATATTTAATTGAACTTATCAATTCTAAAGCTGAGATTGATGATATTGATCACTTATCTAACCGTCGTGTACGTACTGTAGGAGAACAACTATCTTCTCAGTTTGGTGTTGGTTTAGCACGTATGGCTCGTACTATTCGTGAGCGTATGAACGTTCGTGACAATGAAGTGTTTACACCGATTGATTTAATTAATGCAAAGACCTTATCGTCTGTAATTAATTCTTTCTTCGGAACAAACCAGTTATCTCAGTTTATGGATCAAACTAATCCACTAGCAGAGATTACACACAAGCGTCGTCTATCAGCATTAGGACCTGGAGGTTTATCTAGAGAAAGAGCAGGTTTCGAAGTTCGTGATGTTCACTATACACACTACGGAAGATTATGCCCAATTGAAACTCCTGAAGGACCAAACATTGGATTAATTTCTTCATTGTCTGTATATGCGAAAGTGAATTCAATGGGATTCATTGAAACACCATATAGAAAATCAGATAATGGTGTCGTTGATATTAAAAACACACCTGTCTATTTAAGCGCTGAGGAAGAAGAAGATATGTTAATCGCTCAAGCGAATATTCGTGTTGATGATAACGGAAAAATTCTTGAAGACAAGATCATTGCACGTCAAGAAGGTGATTTCCCTGTGATTGATCCAACAAATGTAAATTATACAGATGTTGCGCCAAACCAGATTGCATCTATTTCAGCATCTTTAATTCCATTCTTAGAACATGATGATGCCAACCGTGCATTGATGGGATCTAACATGATGCGTCAAGCTGTACCATTATTACGTCCGCAAGCACCTATTGTTGGAACAGGTCTTGAACGTCAAGTCGCTTCAGATTCTAGAGTATTAATTAATGCTGAAGGAAATGGAACTGTTGAATATGTTGATGCTAATGAAGTTACAATAAAGTATGAACGTTCTGAAGAAGCTGCAATGGTAAGTTTTGATAGTGATACCAAAACCTATCCATTAGTTAAATTTAGAAAGACAAACCAAGGCACCTCTATTAACTTAAAACCTATCGTTGAGAAAGGTGATAAAGTTAAGAAAGGACAAGTACTTTGTCAAGGTTATGCTACTGAAAATGGAGAATTAGCATTAGGTCGTAACATGAAAGTGGCATTTATGCCATGGAAAGGTTATAACTTTGAGGATGCCATTGTAATTTCAGAAAAAGTAGTTCGTGATGATATATTTACATCTATTCATATTGATGAGTATTCATTAGAAGTAAGAGATACTAAATTAGGTAACGAAGAACTTACTAATGATATTCCTAATGTTTCTGAAGAGGCAACTAAAGACCTTGATGAAAACGGTATGATTAGAATTGGTGCAGAGATTAAACCAGGTGATATTCTTATTGGTAAGATTACACCAAAAGGTGAATCTGACCCAACTCCAGAAGAAAAATTATTACGTGCCATCTTTGGTGATAAAGCAGGTGATGTAAAAGATGCCTCTTTAAAAGCGTCTCCATCATTACATGGTGTTGTTATTGAGAAAAAATTATTCTCAAGAGCAATCAAAGACAAACGTAAGAGAGCAAAAGATAAAGAAGATATTGAAGCATTAGAGAATATCTATTACCAGAAATTCGATGATTTACAAGCAGTTTTAGTTGAAAAGTTATTCGCTCTTGTAAATGGTAAAACAGCTCAAGGTATCTATAATGATTTAGGTGAAGAAATCATTCCTAAAGGAAAGAAATACACACTTAAAATGCTAAACTCAGTTGATGATTATACGCATTTAACATCAGGAACTTGGACTACTGACGACCACTTAAATACCTTAGTTGCAGATTTAATTCACAACTATAAGATTAAGGAAAATGATCTTCAAGGATCTTTACGTCGTGAGAAATTCACAATTTCTGTAGGTGATGAATTACCAGCAGGTATCATTAAGCTAGCTAAAGTTTATGTTGCTAAAAAACGTAAATTAAAAGTTGGTGATAAAATGGCAGGACGTCATGGTAACAAAGGTATTGTTGCTCGTATCGTTCGTCAAGAGGATATGCCATTCTTAGAAGATGGAACACCTGTTGATATCGTATTAAATCCATTAGGTGTACCATCTCGTATGAACATCGGACAGATTTATGAAACTGTTTTAGGTTGGGCTGGACAAAAGTTAGGACGTACCTATGCTACGCCAATTTTTGATGGAGCAACTCTAGAACAAATCAACGCGTTTACAGATGAAGCTGGTGTACCAAGATTTGGTCATACATACTTATATGATGGTGGAACAGGAGATCGTTTTGATCAACCAGCAACCGTAGGTGTGATTTATATGATTAAATTAGGTCATATGATTGACGATAAGATGCACGCACGTTCAATAGGTCCTTACTCATTAATTACACAACAACCATTAGGTGGTAAAGCACAATTTGGTGGACAGCGTTTTGGTGAGATGGAAGTTTGGGCACTTGAAGCTTATGGCGCATCAAGTACATTACGTGAAATCTTAACAGTAAAATCGGATGATGTTATCGGTAGAGCTAAAACTTACGAAGCTATCGTAAAAGGAGAGCCTATGCCAGAACCAGGACTACCTGAATCTTTCAATGTACTTATGCACGAATTGAAAGGATTAGGATTAGATATTAGATTAGAAGAATAATTAAACAGTTTGAAATATTCAGTTAGTAGTTAAAAACTGGTAACTGAATATTGATTACTGAATACTATAAAGAAATGGCAAGAAGACAAGATAAGAATACAATACAGAGATTTAGTAAAATCTCAATTGGTCTAGCATCTCCAGAATCTGTTTTAGCAGCTTCTCGTGGTGAAGTTTTAAAACCAGAAACTATTAATTATCGAACACATAAACCTGAACGTGATGGTTTATTCTGTGAGCGTATTTTTGGTCCTGTAAAGGATTTTGAATGTGCTTGTGGTAAATATAAAAGAATACGCTACAAGGGAATCGTTTGTGACCGTTGTGGTGTTGAAGTAACAGAAAAGAAAGTACGTCGTGATCGCGTAGGACATATCAACCTTGTTGTGCCTGTAGCTCACATATGGTACTTCCGTTCGTTACCAAATAAAATTGGATACTTACTTGGTTTACCATCTAAACGTTTAGATATGATTATCTATTATGAACGTTATGTTGTAATTCAAGCAGGTGAAGCTAAAAATGCAGAAGGAGAACCATTACAAAAAATGGATTTCTTAACCGAAGAAGAGTACCTAAACATCATGGAAGCTCTTCCTCAGGAAAATAGGCATTTAGATGATACAGACCCAAATAAATTTATCGCTAAAATGGGAGCAGAATGTTTAATCGAATTACTATCAAGAATCGATTTAAACGAATTATCATTTGAATTACGTCATAAAGCAAATACTGAAACGTCTAAACAACGTAAAACTGAAGCTTTAAAGCGTTTACAAGTTGTTGAAGCATTTAGAGATTCTAATGCAAATAGAGAGAATAGACCAGAGTGGATGATTATGAAGGCTATTCCAATCATTCCGCCAGAATTAAGACCATTAGTGCCTTTAGATGGTGGACGTTTTGCAACATCAGATTTAAATGATCTTTATCGTCGTGTTATTATTCGTAACAACCGTTTAAAGCGTTTGGTTGAAATTAAAGCTCCAGAAGTTATTCTTCGTAATGAGAAGCGTATGTTACAAGAATCTGTGGATTCATTATTTGATAACACACGTAAAGCTTCAGCAGTAAAAACAGATTCTAACAGACCATTAAAATCATTATCCGATTCATTAAAAGGTAAGCAAGGACGTTTCCGTCAAAACTTACTTGGTAAGCGTGTTGATTATTCTGCACGTTCGGTAATTGTTGTTGGACCAGAATTAAAATTATTTGAATGCGGATTGCCTAAAAATATGGCAGCAGAGCTTTACAAACCTTTTATTATCAGAAAATTGATTGAAAGAGGAATTGTAAAAACTGTAAAATCTGCAAAGAAAATTATAGATAGAAAAGAGCCTGTTGTTTGGGATATCTTAGAGAATGTTCTTAAGGGACATCCTGTATTACTAAACCGTGCTCCAACATTACACAGACTTGGTATTCAAGCATTCCAGCCAAAATTAATTGAAGGGAAAGCTATTCAGTTACACCCATTAGTGTGTACTGCATTTAATGCCGATTTTGATGGTGATCAAATGGCTGTGCATTTACCGTTAGGTCCAGAAGCGATTTTGGAAGCACAATTATTGATGTTAGCATCACATAATATTTTAAATCCAGCAAACGGTTCTCCAGTAACAGTTCCTTCTCAGGATATGGTACTTGGTCTTTATTATATGACTAAGCACAGAAAATCTACAAAAGAAGTTCCTGTAATTGGTGAAGGTTTAACATTCTACTCTCCAGAAGAAGTAACAATTGCTTATAACGAGAAAAAAGTAGAATTAAATGCAGGTATTAAAGTTAGAACTCAAGATTTCAATGAAGAAGGCGAGTTAACTACACAAATTATTGAAACAACAGTTGGTCGTGTACTTTTCAACGAAAAGGTACCAGCTGCTGCAGGATATATAAATGAAGTATTAACTAAGAAATCTTTAAGAGATATTATTCATGGTATTCTTAAAAAAACAAGCGTGCCAGAAACAGCGTCTTTCTTAGATGAAATAAAAACACAAGGATATAAATTTGCCTTTCAAGGTGGTTTATCTTTTAGTTTAGGTGATATTATTATTCCAGCTGAAAAGCAAGGTATGATTGACAAGGCTAATGGCTTAGTTGATGGTATTATGGGTAACTATAACATGGGATTAATAACAAACAACGAACGTTATAACCAAGTTATTGATATCTGGACATCTACAAATGCTGAATTAACTGAGTTGTCTATGAAGCGTATTCGTGAAGATCAACAAGGATTCAACTCGGTGTTTATGATGCTTGATTCTGGAGCTCGTGGATCTAAAGAACAGATTCGTCAGTTAACAGGTATGCGTGGATTAATGGCAAAACCTAAGAAATCTAATGCAGGTGGTGGGGAAATTATTGAAAACCCGATTCTTTCTAACTTTAAGGAAGGACTTTCAATTTTAGAATACTTTATCTCTACTCACGGTGCACGTAAAGGTCTTGCCGATACAGCACTTAAAACTGCCGATGCTGGTTATTTAACACGTCGTTTGGTTGATGTATCTCAAGATGTAATTATCTACACTGAAGATTGTGGAACATTAAGAGGTATTGAAGTTCAACCCTTAAAGAAAAACGAAGAAATTATTGAAACGCTTGAGGCTAGAATTGTAGGTCGTACATCTTTAAATGATGTATTTGACCCAATTACCGAAGAGCTATTAGTTGAAGCTGGAGGTCACATTGATGATGCTGTTGCAAAACGTATTCAGGCATCTGCATTAGATGCAGTAGAAGTACGTTCGGCATTAACTTGTGAGGCTAAGAAAGGTATTTGCTCTAAGTGTTATGGTCGTAATTTAGCGACAGGTAAGATGGTACAAAGAGGTGAAGCTGTTGGTGTAGTTGCCGCTCAATCAATTGGAGAACCTGGTACTCAGCTTACACTTCGTACATTCCACGTTGGTGGTATTGCAGGTAACATTTCCGAAGAAAACAAATTGGCAGTTAAGTTTGATGGTATAGCTGAAATTGAAGACCTTAAAACTGTTAAGAGTACTGATAATGATGGTAAAACAGTTGATGTTGTTATTTCTCGTACTTCTGAATTAAAGTTAACAGATGCTAAAACAGGTATCACATTAAGTACCAATAATATTCCTTACGGATCTTTCATCTATGTTAAACCAGGAAGTAAAGTGAAAACAGGCGATGTGATTTGTCAATGGGATCCATATAACGGTGTAATTATTTCTGAATTTGCTGGTAAAGTCAAGTACGAAAACATCGAACAAGGTATAACATATCAAGTAGAAATTGATGAACAAACTGGATTCCAAGAGAAGGTAATTTCTGAATCTAGAAATAAGAAATTGATTCCTACACTTCATATTGAAGATTCTAAAGGTGAAACAATTCGTTCATATAACTTACCAGTTGGAGCACACCTTATGATTGATGATGGAGAGAAAATTAAAGTTGGTAAAATCTTAGTTAAGATTCCTCGTAAATCTGCAAAAGCAGGTGATATTACTGGTGGTTTACCTCGTGTAACTGAATTATTCGAAGCGCGTAACCCTTCTAATCCTGCTGTTGTAAGTGCGATTGATGGTGTTGTTTCCTTCGGAAAAATTAAAAGAGGTAACCGTGAGATTATCATTGAATCTAAGCTTGGTGAAGTGAAGAAGTACTTAGTAAAATTATCTAATCAGATTCTTGTACAAGAAAATGATTATGTAAAAGCTGGTATGCCTTTATCTGATGGTTCTATAACGCCTAATGATATTTTAAATATTAAAGGCCCTGCTGCTGTTCAGCAATACTTAGTAAACGAGGTGCAAGAAGTATATCGTTTACAAGGTGTGAAGATTAATGACAAACACTTTGAAGTTGTTGTAAGACAGATGATGCGTAAAGTGAGAATCATTGATTCTGGTGATACGATTTTCTTAGAAGATCAGTTAGTTCATAAGTCAGATTTCATTGAAGAAAATGATAAAATTTTCGGATTGAAAGTGGTTGAAGATGCTGGAGACTCTGAAAATTTAAAGCCAGGTCAAGTTTTAACATCAAGAGAATTAAGAGATGAAAACTCAATACTACGTAGAGAGGATAAAGCATTGGCTACTGCTCGTGAAGCTCAGCCAGCAACTGCAACTCCAATCTTGCAAGGTATTACAAGAGCGTCATTACAGACCAAATCATTTATCTCAGCTGCATCGTTCCAGGAAACAACTAAAGTTCTTAACGAAGCTGCAGTAAATGGTAAGATTGATGATCTTGAAGGATTAAAAGAAAATGTAATTGTTGGTCATAGAATTCCGGCTGGAACTGGTGTTAGAAAATTTGATAACATCATTGTAGGTTCTAAGGAAGAGTTTAATGAGATGATGAAAGCAAAAGAAGAGATGAACTACAACTAAGAGTTGTCATTCCTGCGAAGGCAGGAAGTTGATGATTTAGCGTAGCAAATCATAAAAAAAAGCCTTCACGCATTAATTTGTATGAAGGCTTTTTTAATAATAAATAATAAGTATACTAATAAGTCTTTCGTTTATACGAAAGCATAAACAAGTTTGCAATGGCAGAAGATAATAAACCAAAAAAACCAGGAATAAATATTGAATTGGATGAGAAAACTGCTGAAGGCACGTATTCTAACTTAGCGATTATTAATCATTCGGTTTCCGAATTCGTTATTGACTTTGTAAGCGTTATGCCTGGAACACCAAAGAGTAAAGTGAAATCCAGAATTATATTAACACCACAACACGCCAAGCGTTTATTAAAAGCCTTAGATGGTAATATAAAACGATTTGAAAAGGCACATGGTGAAATTAAAGATTACGAGCAACCACCAATGCCATTGAATTTTGGTCCAACTGGTCAAGCTTAAGATTATAGGCAAATTATGAATTTGTTTTAGCATTTATGGTGGTGCTTGAAATGTTTTTACGAGCAACCACCAATACCATTGAATTTTGGCCCAACTGGTCAAGCATAAAAAAAAGCCTTTGAATTATTCAAAGGCTCTTTTATTGAAATTTTGTTATTAGGTCAGTGAGGTTTATAAAAAGTTAAGGTATTAGACTTCGAAATTAACTAATTCGAATCTATAGGATATCTACAGCTACTTTAGCTAGCTTCACTCTTTGTATATATTTTCTTTTAAGAAAATTATATAACAACTTCAACAAGACAAAAATCATTACGCCACTTCTTGATTGACATAAAATTGCAAAGCACCAGAAGGGCACTTCTTAACTTGTTTAATAATTTTTTTTGTGGAAGCACCATCAAGATCTATCCAAGGAATAACAGATTGTCTAAATACATTGGAAAGTTCTTTTGCACAACGCTCAGCGTTAATACATTTACACGGATTGTAGGTTACAGTAATATCGCTATTACTGAAAACGTTAGGAATTGTTTTCATTGTAGATCAATTTTGGGGTTTGAATCTAGTATTAAATTTATATAACTAAAACGTTATCGTAACTTAATTACCGTTTAAAAGTATGAAATCATCGATAAAAAACAAATTTATTCGAAAATTTTAGATGAATGACATCAAATTTTTATTGAAATTCTGAAGTAAAATGGAATTTAATGCTAGAATATTTCTGCTGAGTCATCTGTAAAGAAAACGCTGAATCTGCCAAAAATACTAGTTGTCCTTGCTTATCCTTAGCCAAAAAACGTTGTTTTACTCTTAAAAATTCTTTATACTCATCACTTTTTACATCATCAGCTTCAATCCAACACGCCTTATGTACATTAAGGTTTTCATAGGTACACTTGGCACCATATTCATGCTCTAAACGATATTGAATAACTTCATATTGAAGCGCACCTACCGTACCAATGACCTTTCTTCCGTTAAGTTCTAAGGTGAACAATTGCGCAACACCCTCATCCATAAGTTGGTCAATACCTTTATTAAGTTGTTTAGATTTTAATGGGTCAGCATTATTAATATATCTAAAATGTTCTGGAGAAAAGCTTGGAACACCTTTATAATTAAGGACTTCACCTTCAGTTAATGTATCGCCAATTTTAAAGTTCCCTGTGTCTTGTAATCCTACAATATCTCCTGGGAAGGAGATGTCTACAATCTCTTTCTTTTCAGCAAAAAAAGCATTCGGACTAGAAAATTTCAGTTTCTTATTATGCCTTACATGGAGGTAAGGTGTATTTCGTTTGAATTCGCCTGATACAATTTTTATAAACGCTAAACGGTTTCTATGGTTTGGATCCATATTAGCATGAATCTTAAATACAAAACCAGTAAACTTGTTTTCATCTGGCTTTACTAGGCGTTCTTCACTATGTTTTGGCCTTGGCTTAGGTGCAATGTCAACAAAACAATCTAAAAGTTCACGAACTCCAAAATTATTTAAAGCTGACCCAAAAAAGACAGGCTGTAATTGACCATCTAAATAAGCTTCTTTATCAAATTGAGGATAGATACCATCAACCAATTCTATTTCTTCTCTAAGGGTTTGAGCCGCTTTTTCTCCAATAAGAGAATCTAATTCTGAAGAAGTTAGATCACTAATCTCAATAGTCTCTTCGATGTCTTTTCTACTGTCACCGCTAAATAAATTGACATTTTTTTCCCAAATATTGTAAATCCCTTTAAAATCATAACCCATTCCTATTGGAAAACTAAGGGGAACAACCTTTAAACCAAGCTTCTGTTCTATTTCATCTAATAAATCGAATGCATCTTTACCCTCACGGTCCATTTTATTAATAAAGACAATCATCGGTATGTTTCGCATTCGACATACTTCAACAAGCTTTTCAGTTTGCTCCTCAACACCTTTGGCAACATCAATAACGACAATAACGCTATCAACAGCTGTAAGTGTTCTAAAAGTGTCCTCAGCAAAATCCTTGTGACCAGGTGTATCAAGAATGTTTATTTTGATACCATCATATTCAAATGCTAATACAGATGTCGCTACAGATATACCACGTTGACGTTCAATTTCCATAAAGTCACTTGTGGCACCTTTTTTTATCTTATTACTTTTGACAGCACCAGCTTCTTGGATGGCTCCTCCAAATAATAATAACTTTTCGGTTAATGTAGTCTTCCCTGCATCTGGATGTGAGATGATCCCAAAGGTGCGTCTTCTATTGATTTCTTTAATAAAACTCATGCTTATTTTTAGTGGTTGCAAATATATATGTTATTAAATTATTTATGATAAAAACAGAGCATCTAATTATTTTGTATCTTACAAATAAGACATTTTAATCATCAAAAAGTATGAAATTTCGCATTTCATCGAGTATTTTAAAAACATCAGCGAAAAGAAATTGCTCATAAGATAGAATGAGTACTTTTGAAAATATAAATGTCCCTCTATATGGTTTTACCATAAATAAATAGATTAATAGCACTATTTTGAGCCTACAAAAAATAAGATGTTGCCTTTTTTACATACGAATGTGTATGTGAAGGGCTTTTTTTTGTTTCAATATGTAAGGTTTGTATGGGTGTTAAATAATCTATCTATAATTAAAATTGATGATAAATAATTTACACTAACTATATATGAAAATCTTTACTCGATTCTCGTTTTTAAAATCCATTGCTTTTTTAATTGTGTTCTTGTTGTCCCAATCTATTGTTGGACAATCGATAGCACAAACAGGCAATACCACGGACCCAACTGGAAGTCAAAATTGTTTTAATTGCGCGCCAGCTGGTTGGGTAGATGGAGGTGGAACTCCTGATGTTTCAGATTCTGTTAATGCAGCTATTGTAGGAAGTTGGGATGCTCAACCGATTCCATTACCACCTAATGGTCATACGTCTTGGTTGTCTTTAAGAGATTTAGGACCAGCAGGTTTTGAAGAAACTGTACGAACAACAATGACAGGTTTAATACCTGGGAGACTCTACGAAGTTACTGTATATTCAGGAAGTTGGTTGTCAAGTGGATACTCTCAACTTCATATTGATGCTTTTAGGTATCAGGTAGGAACAAACCCTAGTCAGTTTAAGCCAAGCGTGACACAAAATTCTTGGGAGACCACT
This sequence comes from uncultured Psychroserpens sp., assembly GCA_947489585.1. Lineage (GTDB taxonomy): Bacteria > Bacteroidota > Bacteroidia > Flavobacteriales > Flavobacteriaceae > Psychroserpens. The sequence goes on along the minus strand of CANLEE010000001.1, from coordinate 2,771 downwards.
AGGTTTAGATTTTACGCCTCATCAGCATCCGAAGATTTTACATTTCAACCAGGTAATAATGCTCCTGGAGTGCCTTTTGATGCTACAATGTGGGAATCAGTACAAATATCTATAACCTTAGACGCTATTGAGCAACCAGATGAAGATGATGACGGGATATTTGACGATGTTGATTTAGATGATGATAATGATGGTATTTTAGATGTCAATGAAGCTGGCGGTAATGATCCTGATGGAGACGAAGATGGTGATAACATACCAAACTGGAAAGATGTTTTTGATGATAATATTGGCGGAGATGGTAGTACAACTAGTTATATAGATGCCAATAATGATGGTGTTCCAGATGTATATGATTTTGATGGTGACGGTATTCCTAATCATTTTGATACAGACAGTGATAATGATGGTTGTCCAGATACTGTAGAAGCAGCTGGAGGGTTTACACCTTTAGATTTAACAACAAGTGATAATTTAGCAGATATTGATGAAGGTCAGGTCAATGGTGTAGGAGTTCCTACTGATATTGGCGGAACCTCATTAGCACAAGCGAGTACTGCAGCTGTTTTAGATGCTAGTGATGCTTCAGCATGTGATAGAATTATTGCTGAAGATGACGATTTCAGTGGAACACCAATTAATGGATTAACTGGTGGCACAACAGCAAGTGTGTTTGATGATAACGGAAATGGAGCTGATGATGCTGATTTTGTAGCAGCAACCGATGGTAACATTTCAGATAATATCAGCATCACTAATGATGGTGGCTTAACAGGTGTTTCAATCAATACCGATGGAACAATCGATATTCCAGCAGGAAGTACAGGTGGAACTTATACAGTAACCTACCAAATTTGTTTAGATGTAGACCCAACAATATGTGATACAGCTGATGTGACTATCGTAGTTGACCCAAGTATTGATGCGCAGGATGATGATTTTAGTGCAGCGACAATAGATTCAGCAGCAGGTGGCACAACAGCAAGTGTATTTAACGATAATGGTAACGGCACAGATACAGCCGATGGTGTAGCAGCAACCGATGGTAATATTTCAGATAATATCAGCATCACTAATGATGGTGGCTTAACAGGTGTTTCGATTAATACCGATGGAACAATTGATATTCCAGCAGGAAGTACAGCAGGAACTTATACAGTAACCTACCAAATTTGTTTAGATGTAGACCCAACAATATGTGATACAGCCGATGTGACTATCGTAGTTGACCCAAGTATTGATGCGCAGGATGATGATTTTAGTGCAGCGACAATAGATTCAGCAGCAGGTGGCACAACGGCGAGTGTGTTTAATGATAATGGTAACGGCACAGATACAGCCGATGGTGTAGCAGCAACTGATGGTAATATTTCAGATAATATCAGCATCACTAATGATGGTGGCTTAACAGGTGTTTCAATCAATACCGATGGAACAATTGATATTCCAGCAGGAAGTACAGGTGGAACTTATACAGTAACCTACCAAATTTGTTTAGATGTAGACCCAACAATATGTGATACAGCTGATGTGACTATCGTAGTTGACCCAAGTATTGATGCGCAGGATGATGATTTCAGTGCAGCGACAATAGATTCAGCAGCAGGTGGCACAACGGCGAGTGTGTTTAATGATAATGGTAACGGCACAGATACAGCCGATGGTGTAGCAGCAACTGATGGTAATATTTCAGATAATATCAGCATCACTAATGATGGTGGCTTAACAGGTGTTTCAATCAATACCGATGGAACAATTGATATTCCAGCAGGAAGTACAGCAGGAACTTATACAGTAACCTACCAAATTTGTTTAGATGTAGACCCAACAATATGTGATACAGCCGATGTGACTATCGTAGTTGACCCAAGTATCGATGCACAGGATGATGATTTCAGTGCAGCGACAATAGATTCAGCAGCAGGAGGAACAACGGCGAGTGTATTTAACGATAATGGTAACGGCACAGATACAGCCGATGGTGTAGCAGCAACCGATGGTAATATTTCAGATAATATCAGCATCACTAATGATGGTGGCTTAACAGGTGTTTCAATCAATACAGATGGAACAATTGGTATTCCAGCAGGAAGTACAGCAGGAACTTATACAGTAACCTACCAAATTTGTTTAGATGTAGACCCAACAATATGTGATACAGCTGATGTGACTATCGTAGTTGACCCAAGTATTGATGCGCAGGATGATGATTTCAGTGCAGCGACAATAGATTCAGCAGCAGGTGGCACAACGGCGAGTGTGTTTAATGATAATGGTAACGGCACAGATACAGCCGATGGTGTAGCAGCAACCGATGGTAATATTTCAGATAATATTAGCATTACTAATGATGGTGGCTTAACAGGTGTTTCGATTAATACCGATGGAACAATTGATATTCCAGCAGGAAGTACAGCAGGAACTTATACAGTAACCTACCAAATTTGTTTAGATGTAGACCCAACAATATGTGATACAGCCGATGTGACTATCGTAGTTGACCCAAGTATTGATGCGCAGGATGATGATTTTAGTGCAGCGACAATTGATTCAGCAGCAGGTGGCACAACAGCGAGTGTGTTTAATGATAATGGTAACGGCACAGATACAGCCGATGGTGTAGCAGCAACTGATGGTAATATTTCAGATAATATCAGCATCACTAATGATGGTGGCTTAACAGGTGTTTCGATTAATACCGATGGAACAATTGATATTCCAGCAGGAAGTACAGCAGGAACTTATACAGTAACCTACCAAATTTGTTTAGA